>JAUQWO010000034.1 GCA_030835135.1 Bacteroidota bacterium | reverse complement strand
ATGTGATGGCAGGACGACGGAAGATGGACTCAGAACCCCATGCTGACGGAGATCTTCTGGATATTGTTCAAGCGTCCGAAATTCACGTAACAGTAGTCGGCGGACAGGGACAGATGTCCCATGATCTGCTGGCGAATGCCGATACCGAGAGAGAATGATTCCTCGGACTCTTTCAGGAATAGCGCCTTGTACCCGCCACGGAACGAGAGGAACCCATCGAACGTGTACTCACCGCCCACGTTCACGCTCTCGTAGTCATCGCTCGGATGCATCGCATCCACCGCGAGGAGGAGGCGGTGCATCTCACCCAGCGAGGGCTGATAGGCAAGACCCACGCGGAAATTCAGCGGGAGCGCCCAATCGCCCGTGCTCATCTCCGCGGGAACGCGGCCATTGTTCGCGCTGTTCACCGGATCCGCATCGTACAGCACCACCGCGTTCTGTCCGGTCATGCGCATCTTCTGGCCGAAGTTCGAGATGGACATGCCCAGTACGATGCCGTCGAACGGGGTCCGGTATTTCACGCCCATATCGATCGCCATTGCATTGGCGCTCATCTTCCAGATACGCTCATAGACGAACTTCGGGTTGAATCCGATCGCAAAATTGTCCGTGAGCTGGATGGCGTACGCCAGGCTGAATGCCACCTGCGACATATTGAACACCTCGCCCGTTCCGTCCGGCGCATCGACGGTGGTCACCTTCATGTCGCCGATGGTGGACGACGTGAGGCTCATCCCGATCGCGCCGATGCTGCCGAGGTTCACGGAGCCTGCCACGAAATTGTAGCCGATGTCGGCGAACCACTGGGTGTGGTCGAACGTCACGCCGTTGGGCGTGGTGGCGATGCCGGCCGGGTTCCAGTACATGGCCGACCAGTCGTCCGCCACGGCGACGAACGCGCTCCCCATGGCCGCGGCCCGCGCGCCCTGACTGATGGACAGGAACGACGCGGCGGTCGTTCCCTTTTTCGACACATCGGACTTGAACTGTTGTGCCGAGGTGACGCTCCCGAAAAGGATCGAGAGGACAAGGATACCACAACTCAGAGTTTTCATGATCGCTGTCACCATTCGGTTATTTGATCACCGCGAACTTACCGATGTGCTCGCCGATGCCGGGAGCATCAACGTGGTAGACATACAGTCCGTATGCCAGATCCATGCCATCATCCGTCACCAGGTCCCAGGTCAGGGACCCGTCGGCCGGACCGGAATCCTTGGTGAGTGTCTTCACCAGATATCCGGAGACCGTGAAGATGCGCACCGAACATTGCGCGGGAAGATGCGTGAACTGGATACGTCGGTCGCCACGTCCCGTAGTGAACAGCGTCCGTCGTTCCCACGACGTCGATGCAATGTACGGATTCGGCACGACAGAAATCTGTCCGAGGGCTTCCTTGGCCAGACCGGCATCCGCACCGGCCTGCTTCGTCGTGAATTCGAAATAGTCGCCTTGAGCGAACGGCCGCGAGGTCCTGATGACGAACTTGTCACCCTCGACGGGCAATGCGGGATTGAGGCCCGGACCGCGGTCCCAGTTCAGTTTCCACGAGAGGCTGTACACGGTCGGACTGACATAGCCATCGATGATGCGGATAGTGTCACCGAAGCTCAGCGACCCGTTCCGGTCGGCATCATCCACCAGGAATTTGGAGCGCGTGCCCGAGGTCAGATTCACGATCTGGAAGTTGACCGGCATCTTCGGGAACCGCGGCGGCAGACTGAAGGCCGCCGTGTCCGCGGGATTCGTGAACCACCGGAGTTCGTAATCCGCCGGCCATGCCACATTGCGGGCAGCATTCAGATTGTCGCGCTGGACCCGGACGACCACACCGGGGGTACCCACGGTCCACCGGCACGCGGTATCGATCACCGCAACCGAGGTGTCGTTCCGGAAGGAGAATGTTAAGCCGTCGAATGGCGTACTGAAGACCGAGGGGCCAAAGTCCGTTGCCTTCACCTGACTTAACACCGTGTCCACCGTGCCGCCGGCATTGTAGCGCAGCACGCTGTAGGCCGTCGTCGTGTACTTCGGCACCGCTCCCGTCGCATCAAAGAGGATGCGGTACTTCGTGCCGTCCGTGATCGTGCCCGGGTTGAGGACCTGCATCGTCACCTTTCCCGTCCCCATCCCGGCCGTCACGCTGTTCAGGTTGCCCTGGATCTGCGGAGGCACATACCCCGCCGCCGCGGCGTTCGGTGTCACGATCGCACAGTTGATGTCGATGAACATCAGCTTGCCGACGGCATCCTCGGTGACGATCTTCGGGCATTCGGTCGGCTGCAGCCCGACACCACCCTTGTTCGGATCGCCCTGGTCGTAGGATACCACCGCGTAGTAGTACCGCTGCCCGTTCGTGACGAGCGTGTCGACGTAGGAATGCTGCAGTCCGGTCTCACTCCCCCGCCAGAAGCGGGCGCCGTTCACCCCGATCGGGTCGGGACCCGCGATCGTATCGCGGAGATCGAACTGCGCGATCGGCTTCCAGAAGCGCGCGATGCCACGCGAATCGGTGATCGTCTTGATGTCGTTGAATTCCGCGTCCGTGCTGCGATACACGAGGTACCCCTCGAAATCGAGTTTGTTCCCGAGGAACGCGTCCCGCGACCGCTCCGCCCGGTCGTCCCAGTACAGGAACACCTTCTTGTCGCCCGCGACCGCGGTCACACGCGGCGTGTACGGGGGCTTCGAAAAGTTGTAATTCGCATTGTAGATGTTCTGTACCGTGACCTTGTTGAACACGAGCGCATCGAGGTCCACGCCATACACCAGGGCCATCGAAAACCGCTCGCGGCGGTCGCGCTGCAGCGGGAACGTTCCCGACGCGAACACGATACCGATGTTCGTGTTCTGCACGATGGTATCCACGAACCCGCTCATCATCCGGCGCCACATCACATCATCGTTCTTCGGCCACACGCCGGACGGTCCCTTGTCGCCGAGGACGTTCAATGCCACCGACGTCAGACCGATCTGGTCCGATTCGTCCTTGTCCGTCTCGTCGAAGTTCGGTTCGCCATGCGTCGGCTGGGCATCCCCTTCCCCCGCGTCCGGCCCGGTGTACTGGAGATCGAACGGCCCGACGCCGTCGGCGCCGAGGTCATCGTTGAGCGGCTCGCCAACGTCCCACGATCCATTGCCGTTCATGTCGGTGAACCCGAGCCAGTCGTGATCATCGTCGATACTATTGTCACGTCGCTCGTCGACGATACCGTCCTGGTCATTGTCCCTGGCGTCCCAGGGGTTACCCGGGCTCTCCAGGTACGCGTAGCCGTAGTAGCCGGTCTTCCAGTTTTCCGGGTACCCGACGCCGCCCTCAGCCCAGGAATAGCACAGATCGAGCGGCGTGCTGTAGTAGGCACTGTTCGCGGGGGAAGAATTCTGGAAGCTCCCGACGCCCGGATCGGTGTAGAAGCCGAACGCGCAGGAGTCGTAGTTCTTGTCCGAGATATTCACGATGTCATAGTGCCAGAAGATCACGTCCTCGGCGAGCACGTGCGACCATTGGAATCCGCGCACTTCGATGCGCAGCCCCATGCCGCCGCGGCTGGAATCCGCCTGGATCGGATAGTAACTGTACGGCGGACGCGTGTATTCGGCATCCTTGGAATCGTCCACGACGAAGAACGTCTCGTAGTCAGCATTCTGCACGCCGCGGCCGAAATACCCGTACCAGAATCCGTCCCAGTCGGCCGTCGTCCTGCCGTCGGCACGCAGCGCCACGGGCCAGTGAGCCGGCCAGGATGTCGGGTCCACGTTCACTGCCGGGCCCGGTAGTCTGGGAGGGGGCGGGGGCAATGGATTGACGTACCCCGGCACTGGCTCGAGATCCCACGGGAACTGCGCACCCAGCACCGGATCGAAATCGAACTCCTCACGGTAGTGGGCCGCGATCGGGGTGATGGTCCGGCCTGTCGGGGTCACGAATTTCGACCCCACCAGCACGGTCAGACCGTCGATATAGTTGTGTCCCGTCCCTTTCGGCCACTCGCCGCCCATGCCATCGGGCCAGTGCGCAACCTCGGTGGTGTTGAAGAAGATGGTACGGACGCGGTTCCCGTCCATGACCCCTTTGCGCTGGTACTGATAGTCGCCCTTGGGTTCAGCGCGGTACAGCGCGGTCTTGGGATCGACCTGTGCGGATGCGCTCACCGCTACAGCAAGCAACCCGGTGCACAGGACAGTGATCGCACGATGGATTCGGTTGGTCGTCATGGGTTAGAACTCCACAGATGCGCCGAGCCGGACTTCCCTCGGAGCTGAGAATGATGACGGATCGTTCAGGTACTGTTCCAGCGTATTGAGGCCGATGATGCGCCCGCCGAGGGACGTAAAGATGTCCAGGTTGGCGCGGCCGGTACCTGCGTTGACGTTGTATTCGTTCTTGATGTCCAGCACGTTGTACACGAGAAGGAATGCGTTGACATTCAGACCCGCAAGGTTGAATGATTTCTCGGCGCGCATGTCGAGATTGATCGTCGCGGGCTTCGTGCCGCCGTTCTCGAAGCGCAGCCCTTTCGAGGTACGGACATCCTCCGTGTACGGATAGCCCGAGCCATACTGGAACAACGCACTCGCGGTCCAGTTGCCCGGTTCGCCGACCGTCAGGGTGAGGTTCAGCGTGTTGCGCTGGTCCCAGTTCAGCGGTACGACGGACTTCGGGGTCTCGACGGGCGGGCTGGACTGGTTGTTATAAAACACCGTGCGTGGGTCGGAGGAATTCCCTTCCGCGATCTGGAACGTATAATCCGCTTTCACACTGAAGAAATCGGTGAGACGTTTCTCGATCGAGGCAACCACGCCGCGGACGTTGGCATAGTCGCGGTTGATGTACCGGCCGTACGACTTGCCATCGTACGTTTCCACGATCTCCATGCCGAGGTAATTGCGGACGTCGCGGTAATAGGCCGTCACATCAAACGAGAACACCTCGAACAGCACCTGCTGGAGACCCAATTCATAGCTGACGGTCCGTTGGGCTTCAAGGTCCGGATTGCCCGTGGTCGTGGAGAGCGAACCGGCTGAGGAGACGAGATAATCGGAATTCGTGTACAGGTTGTCGAAACCCGGGATCTGGAAGAAGTGCCCGTAGGAGAAGTGGATGATGCCCTGGTCCGTGATCGGGAACGACACACCGAGACGCGGGCTGATCTGATACTTCCGGCTTGCCTTCTTGTACTGTCCATACCCATTGTACAGCGGGTTCATCGTCGGATTCTTCAGGTCTGCCGGATACTGCGCCGAGGCGTCGAAATAATCGAACCGCACGCCGGCGTTGATGATCATGATATCGTATTCGATCTTGTCCTGCACGTACGCGGAAAGCTGGATGGGGTTCTTCAGGTACGCCTGGTTCCCGATCGCCCCGAGGTTCCGGTACCCGATGGTGAACACCGGCTCAAAGGTCAGGGAATCATAGACCCCGGGGGTGAGATTCACCATGTCGTAGCCATGGTTGTACAGACGGTGGAGCTGCATCTCGACGCCAGCGCCGAGTTTGTGTTCCTTGGACAGCTGTGACGAGACGGAGAGCTGGACAAGGTGGGTGCGGGTGTTGCGTTCGTAGCGACCGGTATAGTTGCCACCGGAACGGAACGTATAGTTCGACTGCGGCGTGCCGCGGTCCGGATCCACGTACCGCCGATCGAAGAGGTCCTCGTACAGATAGCCGCGATAGTCGAAATAGTTGTACGAGTACTTCAAGGACCAGAACGTGCTGGGCGACGGGGCATGCGTGAACTGGAACCCGTGCATCTGGCTGGTATGATAGTGGTTCATCGGCCCGTCGGGCGTCCACTTGTACCCGTGGTCGTAGTACTTGTTCCACCCGTGTTCGAAGTTGGACGTGAACGTCATTTTCACGTCGCTGAACCCGTACGCGAGTTTCCCGCTCGCGGAATAGCGGCGGCTGGGGTTCATCGACACGTACGCGCCGTCACCGGTCGGGAAGAACGCGATATTGTCGGTGGTGTTGTAGACGCGCCTGCCGTAGAGATACCCTTCCTGCTCCAGAAAGCGGCCGGCGGCAAACAGCGTGAGCCCGTCGATCGGAAGCGGGCCGCTCAGGGTCGCCTCGAGATTGCGGGTCCGCGGCATCGCGTAACGATCCAGCCCCTCGAACACGTCGTTATGCGAGGTGAAGAAGTCGCCGACGTAGCCGCTCACGGAGCCGTGATAGGACTGGGAGCCTTCCTGCGTCACGATATTCACGACCCCGGACATTGCCTGGCCGTACTCAGCGTTGAACGCACCGCTGATGACCTCCATCTGACGGATGGAGGAATTCTCGACGGTGATGCCCCTGCTGTTGTTGAAGGGGTCGGTCACCGAAACGCCATCGACGAGGTAGAGCACCTCATCCGACCGGCCGCCGCGGAAATGTCCGCCGACAACGCCAGCCTGCAGGTTGATCACCTGATCGACATTCTCCACCGGCATCAGACGGATGTCTTCGGACGAGACGGTCACGGAGGTGGAGGTCAGGTCCTTCTGCACCAGCGGACGGTCGGCGGTGATCACGACCTCGGAGACACTCACGCTGGTCGGACTGATGGCAACATCCTGCGTGGTAGTGAGGTCGATCTTCACCATCACGTTCCGGACGACGGCCCGTTGGTACCCGACGAGGCTGACGGAGAGGGAGTAGGTTCCCGGGGCGACGTTATTGATGAAATAGTATCCATCGACGTTCGCCGCAGCACCCTGGCGGGTGCCCTCGATCACGATGCTCGCGCCGGGCAAGGGTTCTCGTGTTTGAGCATCGTAGACGTGGCCGGCAATTTTCCCCGTCTGCCCTCCCATCACCACGCTGGCGCCGCAGAGCAGCACCGTCATGATGATGACCAGGAGGCGCGCTACGTCGGACAAGGGCTTCACGGTGGTCATCCTTTCTATTGAGCAACTATTCATCACACACACACGGGTCCGCCTCCCTGGCGGAAGGCGGACCCGGACATGACTGTTACTTGATCAACATCATCTTCTTGATATCGCGGAATGCGCCGCTGCGGATCTCGTAGAAGTACGTGCCGCTCGAGAGGCCACGCGCCACATTGGAGGTCCCGAAGTTCACGACATGGCTGCCGGCGGTCTGCACGTCGCCGTTCACCAGCACCGCAACCTCGCGTCCGAGCACATCGAACACCTTCACCGTCACCGGGCCGGCCTGGGCCAGCGAATAGCGGATGACCGTGCTGGGGTTGAACGGGTTCGGGTAGTTCTGCATCAACTGATACACGAGGGGTTCATTCACCTGGTCCTCGACACCCGTCGTGGTCATCTTGTTGCCGATCCACGTGTACGTCCACCGCCAGACATCCGAGTACGAATTGTCATTGTTCAGCGGCGCGTAGCACATGATGCCTTCACGGGCGGAGTTGTTGCCCGGCGTGTCGTTGTCGTTGAGCGAGAAGTCGATCGGTATGCGCATACCTTCGATCGGTGCGAACAGGCTGTCATCGGCCATCGCGGCACGCAGGGCCGCCCACGTGATGCGGGCTTCCACCGTGTAGCCAGACGTGATCTGCTTCACGACGAATGCATAGTCGGCACCCGGCTTCATGAGCGCTTTACCGGCGTTGTCGATCTTGATCTGATGCTGTGAGAACCGGAAATGATAGTCCGGAGCTCCGCCGCGGCGATAGGACGCGTGCCACGGACCACGCCAGTCATACAACCCGATATACAGATCCGGCGAATCCTGCAGCCAGTCGGAAGCGGCGGCCGCCGTGTCGATGCTCACGACATCGTCATCCACATCGTAGGCAATATACAACGCTTCCGGCGTCGCGGCAAGATATGCCCGCGCAAGGAGATCGGCGTCGCCACCGATCGTGGTGTTGGTCGCCGGATGGCAGGTCGGGGTGGACGGGTTCACCGAGAGGAGGAACGGCGTGATGCCGGCCCACTCGGAGAGATCGCCATCAGCCACGAACGTGGTCGGGCCGGTCAAGGAGATCGTCGGCACGCCCTTGGCCGTATTGGCGATCGGACCGATCACCGTCGGCTGATTGACGTTCCCGGCCTTGTCCTGCGCCGTCACACCATAATAGAGATTCAACACGCGGTCCGTATTCGGAGCGCGGAGAACGTGTGTCTGCAGCTGGGTACCGGTCGGGAGCCCGAACGGCGGGATATTCTCCACACCGGGCTCATCGACCGCCGTGAACGCTTTGTCGCTGACATACGTCGTATACGTTGCACCGGTCTCGCCGGGCACGTCCGACCACGTCAGGATGTTCGCGAACGCGGTGTTGGTCGCCTGTACGCCCGCCACTGCGGCGGGGGGCGTATGGTCCGTCTCGCGGAATCCGGCCGGGACGAGACTGCTCAGGATCATCTTGCCGCTGATCACGAGGTCTGCGGCGAACGGCTCGCCCGCATCACGGCTGGCGGAGAATTCCAGCTTGAAGCCACCGATCTTGCTCCACGACAGGATGCCATCCTTGGTGCCGTTCGGCGTGTTGAACCGGCCGGGCTTCAGATCACCCCACGCCCCGCTCTGGATCGCATCCAGGGGGATGCGCACCATCTGCCAGCCACGGGCAAGACCGATGGAATCCAGCGCAACATTGGCGACCGTATACCACTCTTCCTTCGTGCCATCGCTGTAGTCGAACAGGACGAACCGGAGAGAGATCTTGTTGCCCACCGTACCGCTCGAGCTCGTGAGGGGCTTCACGATCTTGACGAAGAACTGAAGTTCGCTCTTGCTCGCGAGGTCAGGCCAGAAGGTCCCGGCCGGAAGGTTGTACTCCCGGTTCGTGCCCCCACCCCAATCCTCTTTCACATTGATCGCCCAGTCGATGACCGAGTTCGTCGGCCCCATCAGGGTGTCGGCGGTCTCATTCATCCACACCCACTTGCTCAGGCCGCCGTTGTTCCAACCGGAGCTGAAGTTCGTGGTGTCCTGCGCGAAATTGTTGAAGCGGTACAGCGCCTCATACCCGGGCTTGGCGCCGAGTCCCTCGAGACGGAGGTCATCATAGAACACGATGCCGTTGGCCGTATCACCGGGGACCTTCCCCGCCGTCCACTCGATCGTGTAGCCGATGATCCTGTCCCAATCGAGCACATTATTCTTGTTCTTCCCGCTCCAATCGGTGAGACTGAACCCCGCATCGTTCGGGCTGTTGGTCTTGCCAAGGTCCGCGAGCGGGATGATGAGCTGATGCCATCCCGGGACCGTGTCATTCAACGGCTTCGGGCTCTGGTAGTACCAGTCCTCGTAGTCGGTGGAGTCGCCCGTATAGTACGCGGACCCTTCGCCGGCTTCGTAGATATGGAAACGCATCTGCACGCCATTGCCGGCCGCGGTGGAGGGGCTCGTATTATTGTACCACAGGCTCAGGTGCGTGCCGGCACCCCAATCGATGTAGGTGCTGTCGCCATACAACGCGCGATACTTCGTCGCATGGAACCCGGTGTTCCCTTTCGTCGGGAGTGTGTAGCTGAGCATGTTCAGCCCACCCCATGATTCGGTGGTATGCACACGCCAGACGTTCTTCAGCGAGGCGGCGCCTTCCACCTTGACGCCCGCATCGTTGGTGATCGTGTGGATCGCGTTAGGCTCGGTGGCGTTCGCGGTGGCGTTGAACGTCACGTTGAACAGCGAATCCGCCACCACCGTGTCGAACGTGTTGATCTTGTACTGGGCCGGTGCGGGGGCAGCGGCGAGCACAGCGATCACCACGAGGGCCACGAGTACTGCAGAGTGTCGCAGGTACGTCCTCATAGGTCGTTCCTCTTTGTGGTTGGAAAAGTGAGACTGTGGATTGTGAGACTGCAATTCAGGCTGCACGACGCACGAACGGTGCGCCCGCAGCGACCTCGGACCTCGTATCACGACATCTTTGATGCTTCTGCATTCTTTGCGGACCCCGTCAGGGAGATCACCGTACCGGGCGCGATCAGCAGGATGATCACGCCACTCACCACCAACGCCGCCCCGCCACTGCTCACTCCCGCGGTGAGGAGCGCGGAGAGACCTGCCATCGGCGCCGGATCGATGAGCACCGCGCCCACCCCGGCCATCCAGCCTGCTCCCAGGCCCCAGAACAACGCCGGGGCATAGGGCCCTGCCCGGAGCGTGCTCACGAGCGTCACGACGATCAACGGAGGTCCGACCACCGCGAATGCACCGACAAGCCAGATCACGGCAGCATCGCCGACGAAGGCGAGCAGGGAGGACATCAGGATGGAAGCCACCACGATCACGGTGCTCATGAGCCTGCCCACAAGCACGATCGCGGATTCATTCGCGGCCTGGCGGATGCGGGTGAACACATCCATCGTCATCATCGTGGACACGGACAGGAACTGACTGGCAAGGGATGCCATGGCTGCCATCAACAGGGCCGTACCCACGAATGTGGTCGCGACGCCGGTCCATGCATCCTGACCGATCGATCCGGTCGCACGCGAAGCGGCGCCGACACCGACGGCAAGTCCGGCGACCGTGATCGCACCCGCGACCGAAGCCAGGGCACGGCGTGTCGCGCCGGTCGACAGCGAGGCATTCATGCGCTGGAACCCCGACTGTTCCACGCCCGCGCACCAGATGCTGAGCAGCACGAAGGCGGCGCCCACCACGAGTGGATCGGCGGCAGCGGCGCCGGGGAGTGCCGAGGCCGGCAGTGTCATATCCAGGGAGCCGGTGGATCCGAAGAACGCGAGACCTGCGACGGCAGCGACGGCGGCACTGCTCTGCACCGCAAAGACCGCGGCATACCCGCCGGCCACCGCAAACACCCCGGGGACAACGATGATCAGCAATCCCGCGGTCACCGGGTCCCATCCGAAGATCACCTGCATCATTTTCCCGCCAAGCAGGATGGTCAGCGGGATCCGCACCAGGGACGTGAGCAGCACCGAGGCGATGGACACGGTCGTGCCCAGCGTGCGCGAGTGTGCACGTTCTCCGATGAACGCAGGAAGGGTGAACGCACCTGCCTGCCGGTACACAGGCGCCAGGACCAGACCCGACACCATGAACCCCACCCCCATCGCCAACCCGAGGCCGGTCCACAACCAGACACCGCTCCGGAACCCGAGTTCGATCCCCGTGCACCACACCGCCCAGAATGCCGTCGCAAAGAATGATCCCGACAAGGCCCACCAACCGATGGTCCGGCCGCCAAGGAAGTAGTCGATCGTCCCGTTCACACGGTTCGTCCGCAACGCACGGATGCCGGCTACGCCGGTCCCCGCGAGCGCGGCGAGCACGATGATCACTCCATACGGCAGTATGGCGGCTGACGTCATCACTTCACCAGGACCATTTTCTTCGACTGCACTGTTCCGTTCCCTGCACCCCCGACGGTCAACCGGCAGAGATACACGCCGCTGGCACCGCCGGGGATCCCGAAGGGCACACTATACTGACCGGACTGGCGGTGCTCATCGACGAGCACCGCGACCTCGCGACCGAGGACATCGTAGACCGCCAATCGCACGTGTTGGCCGGCCCCGCGTGCGATGGAGAAGCTGATACTGGTCGTCGGGTTGAAAGGGTTCGGATAGTTCTGTTCGAGCTTCGTGGTCACCGGAAGCACACCCGGTTCCCCGTCAACGGAAAGGACGGCATTTTCGCTGGACGCACGGAACGGACGGTACACCTCCCGGAGACGCGCAAGGACCGGCTTCTCGGTCTCATGGTCCATCTTGTACAGCCCCATCGTCTGATTCCCGGTCTGGATCGAATACCAGTCGAAGATGCACCACCAGGTCGTGGCGCACACCGGGCGGCCCGGGTGATAGACACCCATGCTGTCCACCGTCAGGAATTCATTGAACGCCAGGAACGTCGAATCGAACACCGTCACCTGCACCCGTGCCGTGCCGAGGTCCTCGGTGGACCAGTAGCCGAACTCGGTATCCACGATCGGTTTCGAGGGGTACTTCACCAGGGCCTTCTGGAGGAAGTCCTTCGTCCCCGCATAATATCTGTTCCCGTGGAAGATGCCGAAGTACATCGTCCACCCCGCCACGTCACAGTAGGCCTGCGTCGGATCGGTCGGACCGGGGCGGTCGGCGGCTGCCGACTCCGTGACGAACCGGCCGTCCGGATACTGTGAATCCAGTTCGGCATTCAGGCGGTTGATGAAGTTCCCACGGTTGGTGACATCGAGACATTCGTTGCTCGTGCTCCAGAACAGGATGCTCGGGCGGTTCCTGTCGCGCCACACCATCTCGCGCCATACCTGCTCGTGCATGTGCCGGAACACATCCTGCTTCAGCCACGCATCGGCTTCATCGAACCACCAGACGGGGATCTCCTCCATGATGGCAAGTCCGATGCGGTCCGCGATCATGTAGGTGTAGGGATGGTTCGGATAGTGCGCGGTGCGCAGGAAGGTGGCATTGGTCTGCACCACCTTCACAAGATCGGAGTAGATCGTGGCGCGCGGCACGCTGCGGCCATACAGATAGTGGTCCTCATGCCGGGCCACGCCCGGGAAGTACATGGGCTTGCCATTCAACAGGAACGTATTCCCGGCCGTCGCGATCGTCCGGATCCCGAACTGCGTGCAATACTCCGCCACCGTATCGCTCCCTTCCACGAGACACACACGGAGGACGTAGAGGTGCGGATGCTTCGGTGACCAGAGGCGCGGTGACGGGATGCTCACGGTCGCCTTCCACACGCGGGCGGAGTCCGCCGGAAACGACATCACCGCCCCGGCTTCTCCTGCCACACGCGGGCCAAGCAGATCGGCGGCGAATTCGGTCTGAATGTTCCCTTCCGTAACGATGGCTTCACAGGCCTCCACGACGATCCGGGCATTCCGGGCAACGCCAGACCGGTTCCACACACTGACCGTGACATCGACCGTGCCGTCGGTGCTTTTCGGGATCGCTTCAGCCCGCACTACACTGAAGCGCGCCGGGAAGTCCAGATAGACGTCGTGGATGATACCTGTGAAGTTGAACCAATCCGGCTTGTGCCCGAGCGTTCCGTAGGGCACGATATCGTTCCGTGAACCCCACGGCGGATTATCCACACGCACGGCGAGAACGTTCACCGTGTCCGTTCTGACGACACCGGTCACGTCGAACGAGAAGGGCGTGTAGCCACCCTCATGGTAGCCAAGGTAGTGTCCGTTCAGCCACACATCGGCAACGTAGTTCACGGCGAGGAAATGAAGGACGGCCCGGCGGGTGCTGAGACTCTCGGGAAGAGTGAAACGCCGGCGGCACCAGACACCATTCTCGTAATCCTCCGGACGGTGGTCGACACCGTTCAGGGTATTCTCGACTGCGGGGAGATTCTTTGCGGTCCATGCGGCATCGTCATACGAGGGGAGATGGCGACTGGCAGCTTCAGCGAGCAGGAGCGCATACGAGGCGGAATCCCTCTTGCCCATCGTCAGGATGTGGTCGGCGTTGAACCGTTGCCTGACCCACGGACCCTGGAGATCGACGATAGGCCAGCGCTGCTTCTCGATGCCAGGGAGTGGCTGCCCGCCCTGGAACGGAACGGTGGCACCATCGACGGTCGTCAGCGACAGAGTTCCCGGCAGGGACGCGATCTGGGCATCCGCGGAGATCGTGTACGAAGCAAGAAGCAGTGCGGCACACAGCAGACGGTGACAATGCGTCATGCAGAAGGACCTTGAGCCGATGATCGGATGAGTGGATCGGGTGGACGGAGAGGCTTCCGGAGAGAGGGGCGTGCCTGCACCGTGCTCTAACAGCATTGCACGGATTGTGCCACATTTGAAACTACAGAATTCCGACGCTAAAGACGGCTTTCAATGGAACCAGATACACTGCATTATCAATCTGATAACACGGGGTTATCAGTGAAGATACTATTTCATGATGAGGGCCCGCCGTACAAGTGCACCGGCAGGCCCGGAGAATCTGCAATAGTACACCCCGCTTGCAAGACTCTGAGCAGCCCAAACGAATTCATGATGGCCCGGCTCCAGATTCCCGAGATCGATGGATGAGACGGTCCGGCCAAGCTGATCGTACACGGCCAACGATGCCGGGCCTGACACGCTCTGGGTGACAGTGAACACGGCAGATGCATTCGTGGGATTGGGATAGATCGAGAACGACAACTCATCGTGCACCTGCGGTTCTTCGTTCACGCCCACTGCCCCGCCCTCGCGCTCGATCAGCAACCCCGATAACGTCGTGGAATCCACCGATGCCGTGAACGTCACATCGAGCATATTGTCCGAAACAACGATACCGGCAGCCTCGACGGTCACCTGCTGATTCAACACACCGGCGCTCTTGAAGAGATCCAGATCCGGAAAGGCCTGCTGCCCTTCGATGTACCCACGGAACACTCGCTTGTCCACCGCGGTGTACCGGTCCTCCACGAAGAACATGGTCACCTTATAGCGCCCATTCGGCACGCGCACTTTGTATCCCGAGATCCCCCGGAGTGTGGACCGTGTCATGGCCGGTTCAGTCGCATTCCCTATCGCCGTGCCGGCCGGTATGGTCACGGCCGATCCGCCGACCGCCCCGTACTGCTTCGTTACGGTCCAGGAGGAATCGGGAAGAAAACCACCCACACCCGCTCCCCCCACATCGATCCGAACGGGGAATGTGAGGGGCATGACCACGCGAAAGAACTTGAGACCCATGGCATTGGCGGGGGTGGCCAGGTCTTTGACGTTCTGCGTGAACAGGATGAACGGGCTCGAGAGGTCCATGCCAGAGACTGCCACATCCACCGTCCGGCCGTCGGCGCGAAGCGACGCGCTCTTGTACGTGATGCCCGTTCCGCCGAAATAGTTGGAGGCGGTCTGCGCGGTCATCGGATCCACAGGCTCGGAGAAGCGCACAACGATCGTGGAATCGTATCCCCACGCACCGACCGGGAATGGGGCCTGCATGTCGCCGGTCGGCACGGTGCCGGTGAAGCCGCTGGTGGTATTGCTGGTGAGGCAGAGGATCAGATACCCATCCTTCACGACGGCATTCTCGGTCACGAATTGGGCATTGTTCCCGTCCCAGGTATGCGTCGCTTTCTGCCACCGTCCGGTATCGAAGGTGGAGAAGTCATCGGACCACTCCAGCGTGAAGTCGTCATTCGACCCCGGGGTATACCGGTAGTATTTCACCCAATCGTAGTACGCGTAGGCAGGCAACTGCGCTGCGGAAAATGATCCCGCCCAGTCCACGGAGCTTGGCTGCCAGATGTTCATCATCAACTTCTGTGCTTTGGTGAGCAGACCGATATGGGCGCCCGTTTGCCGGTAGACCTCATCGCCATCGATATGCCAGGCCACGTACGCGGGGGTCCATTCGATCGCATAGGTGTGGAACCCCGCATGCGGATCGAACAGCACGGGCTGCCGCTGCACGTGATTGTCCGCCTGCGTGGGGACGATCGTATTGTACTGCACCTCGTTGGTGTAGCGTCCCATATTCTCGATGTCGATCTCGTTCCACGGCGACGCAGGGTCGTAGTACGTGAAGAACGACGACAGCATCCCGGAGACACCGGCAGAGCGCATGCGCACCTCGAACCGGCCATACGTCATGGTTCCGATGGTGCGATATTCAGCGCCACGGTACGGCTTCTGGGCGGCGGAGTCGTTTCCGGCCAGGATCGTCATGACGAGGAGTATGTACCCGAAGAGCATGGTTTTCATCGCTGTTGCCTTTCCATTCGTGCAAGAAGGATCCGTGCCGGCTGAAATGTCGGAAGGTCCGCAAGAAGAACGCGCAACACCGCCGCGGCTTCGTCCCCCTGTCCCCCGTCGCTGAGCATGCCGGCGAGATGGAACCGCGCGTTCGCACGTTCCTCAACGGAGAACTCCGGGGCCGTGGCCGCCGCGGTCATGGCCTCGATGGCTCCCCGCGGATCGCCGCCATGCATCCGGGCAAGCCCGAGTTCATACATCACCATCCCCTGTTCGCGCGAACGGTGTGCCGCCTGTTCCAGAGCGATCGCACACAGGTCCCAGCGCATCTGCTGGCGATAGGTCTCCGCGATCATCCGGTACGGCCAGGGATCGTCAGGCACGAACAGCGCGATCGCCTCACACTCGCGGCGGGCAGCATCCCACTCCCCTCGCTGTATCCACGATGTAGCCATGGCCGCGTGGGCGCGTGACCAGACGCCATCGCCGCGCAGAAAGTCGCGGGCGATGCGCATACATGCTGTGTCTTCACGGGCGAGCGCGGTATCGGGCGTGATCGTTCCGGGCTTGAACGGCCACCGGCGCATGACCGCACTGACCTTGGTGAGACCGATCGCACGATCCAGCGGCGTCACCCCGTACGGCTCCTGCCGCAAGCGGAAGCCCGGGGCCGGTGGCGGCAGCAACCGCATCTGCTGGATGCCCACATAGAATGCCGCCGCGAGCATGTAATACCCGCGGGCGTCCGGATGGAGATGATCGCAGATCCACTCATGGCCGATCGTATGCGCCGGCGAGCGGGCAGATAGGATGTCCGCGAAATCGACCAGCCATGCCCCGTGTTCCCTCGCCACCGCGGCGATGATCCGATGCGCATCGCTCGACGCGCGGAACCGCATCCGGTCGCGATCGCGGGCTTCGCTGAACCGCTGTCGTGCCCCGATGCTGTCCCCTGCCGCGAGGAGGAGGCGGGCCGAGCCGTACAAGGCATCGGCGTTGGTGGAGTCCCGTTCCATCAGATCCGCGAACGCGAGCGCGGCCTTCCCCGTGTCACCACTCCTCAGCGCCCCGTCGCCGGCCCGGACCAACGCGGTGATGGCAGCAGGCGCATCGGCCGCGGAACCTGCAAAGGGCGCCAGGTCCCGGTCATTGCTGACCAGTGTGGAAAACAGGACAGGGATCCTGCGCGCGGCGCATGCCTCGACGATCCTGGTCAGGTTCTTTCGCAGTCCGTCCATAGCATGGAGGTACTGCGGGGATCCGAGGGCAATATCCTGATCCCCGACGACCCGCTGCATCAGGGCATGGGCACGAACGGTATCGGGCGGTGCAGGCCGGAGCATGTCGGTGACACGGCGCACCATTTGTCCGACGTGGGTCTTCTGCGCCGCAAGAGATGCTCTGATCAGGAGATCGCTGCTCCCCGTGGAGATCGCTGAGGCGCTCCCATACACGCCATAGAATTCATTGTGGCCGGCATACACGAGCACCAGGTCCGGCTCCACGTCCAGCAGATCGGGAAGCATGTCCACGATCACATAACTGCTGATCGCCGACATGCCGGCATTCAGGACCTCGATCGTTCTGTCGGGATACGCTTCCCTCAGGATGCGGCTCAATTGCCACGGGAAGGGGACCTGGCAATCGAACGGGAACCCGGCCGTTGATGACTCGCCGAGACAGAGGACGCGGAACGTGCCGGGCGCCTTGACGGTCGGGAACACCTCGGGGGTGAGCATCGGCACCGCCGTCTGCCGTTCGGAAAAATACCGCCGCCCGGCATGGACGTTGAACCCGAGCATCCGTCCTGACGTCCCCGGCACCGGGACGACGATCGGTTGCGGCGTCCAGAATCCCGCGATCCGGAACACGAGTTCCGCGAGACCGATCAGCAGGAACGGGGCAAGGACCAGGATGATCCGGAAAAGGATCTGCCGGTTGCGGGGGGTCATTTGATGCCCAGTTCCTTGCACATGCGGTGGTAGTTCGGCGGCGCGAGGCCGAGGCGCTTTGCCGCTTCGGCATCCGACTGCGACTGCTGGCGGACGAAAAGCAGGTACCGTTCGCGGAACACGCGCTCCATGTCACGGAGCGACGGCAGGTCACCCGTGCTGCCGAAATCGATGAGCAACCCGTCGCTGGTATGCGATACATGCCCGTGCGGACCCAGGGCTTCACGCACGTCGTATTCCGAGATCTCTTCCTCCACGCGGAGCAGGAGCCGCTGGATCACGTTCTTCAATTCACGCACATTGCCGGGCCATGTATATGACTGAAGCAGCCGGAGCCCTTCCGCACTCAACCGGGGCACCTGCCTCCCCATGTCCACCGCATACGATTGAAGATAGTGATGAAGCAGGGCGACGGTATCCTCCGGTCGTTCACGCAACGACGGGACATACACCGGCAGGACATTCAGCCGGAAGAACAGGTCCTCCCGGAACCGTCTCTCCTCCACCTCGGCACGCAGGTCCCTGTTGGATGCGGCGATGATGCGCACGTCCACCGCAATGCGGCCGGTGCGTCCGATCTTCTCGATCTCCCCTTCCTGCAGGACGCGCAGAAGTTTGACCTGCGCCGCCAGCGGGAGTTCGCTCACCTCATCGAGGAACAAGGTCCCACCATTTGCGGCCTCGAAGAGTCCGGCCTTCGTGGCATTGGCTCCCGTGAATGCACCCTTCACATACCCGAACAGCTCGCTCTCCACAAGATCGTGCGGGATGCTGCCGCAGTTCACCGCCACAAAGTTCTCCAGCTTGCGCCGGCTCCGGTAATGGACGTTCGTGGCCACCAGCTCCTTCCCGGTGCCGGACGGACCCGTGATCAGGACGCTTGCATCGCTGCGTGCGCACCGGTCGACCTCTTCGATGAGGTTCCGCAGCGCCGCGGACGTGCCGATCATCGTCTTCTGCACGAGGATGGACTCGATATTGCGCATCAACTTGCGGTTGCTTACCTGCTGCTGGCGTTCGAGGCGACGTTTGTTGGCCGCATTCAGGATACTCAGGACGAAATCGGTGGGCTGATAAATGTGGGCTTCGATGTCGCCCGGATACTTCGTGCAGTACCAGAAGGCCCCGGCGGTCATGAGCCTGTTCGCGAATTCCACATCCGCGACGTTCACGGTCATCTTGGTGACCACGATGACCTGCACCGACGGGTCGATCTGCTTGATCTCGGTGATGAGCCGTTCGCCCATCAGCCCGCCGGCGATCTGAAAATCCATGATCACGACGTCGAAGGTGTCCGGATGCGCACGGAGCAACTCCAGCGCGGTATACCCGTCGGATACCAGATCGTCACACTGGATCAGGTGGGCGTACGGACGGAGTGTATTGTGCACCCGCCGGACGTCATAGTCCTCGTCCTCGATGAGGAGTGTGCGGATGCGTGGTGTGGTATTCACGTGTGGTCTCCCGCTCTGATGTCACGCGGTGAATGTGAAAGTGAAGGCGCACCCGGCACCGGGCAGGTTTGCGGCATCGAGTGTCCATCCGCACCGCTGGCGGGCGATCTCATAGGCAAGATAGCAGCCGTACCCCGCATGCTCCGATTCTCCGCGTCCCTTGGTGCTGCTCTGCTCCCGGAAGATCTTGGGCACCCCCTGCTCGTCGCGCTCCAGCAGCCATGCTTCGATCCCCTTTCCATCGTCGGCGATCCGGATCGCGCCCGTCCGGCTGGCCGCATCATACGTGGTGGTGATGGTGACCAGGACCGATGCGGCGCCGGCATGTTCCACGGAGTTCTGAATGATCGGTTCGATCACCTCCCATACCACGTACTCATTGATATGGACGGGTGGCACCGCGGGATCCATGTCGAACCGGAACTTCACGCGGTCCCGGCTGTGCGCGATCCGCTGGAACACGTTCTGCACCAGGAAGCGGATGACCTCATTCACATCGGTATGGAAGATCGGGTTCCGGATGGTCTGAAGCGGCGGATCGAACCACTTCATGTCATAGATCACGCGCGCCACGAAGTTCGAATACCGCGTCACCCGGTACTTCACCTCCTCCATCGTTCCGGCGGTCAGGTTCCGGAGGTCCTCCTTGATGAACCCCATGATCTTTTCCGCCTTGTGATGCGTGTGGTAGATCCGCTTGGTGAAGAGCACTTCCTTCTCGTGGTGGATCTGTTCGGCGAGGTGTTCCTTCTCCTTCTGAAAGAGCTGGGCCTGCGCCTCGTTCCGTTGCCGGAGCGTATATGACGAGACGTAGAACATGGCCAGGAGGCCGAAGAGGATCAGGGCGGAGAATGTGAGGGCGATCTCGTCGTAGTTCGTGATGATCTCGCGGGAGAGGAACCCGAAATCCGGCGTGTTCTTCATGTACACGGCCCCCGTGAACTCGCCGCGCAGCACGAACGGGACGTACACATGGAAGGTCTCTCCCCCCTCGACGATCGCGCGGATCTGTTCGCTGCTGCGGAATTCCTTCTCATGCTCGCGGTAGAGCGCGACGGCGGCGCTGTGGTCGATCGCCGTCGAGGGGAGGTCCCGCCGCCCGAGGAACATATATTCGTACAGGGTATTCCCATCATCGATCGCGGCCAGGCCATCGTTCACCGGAACGATGACGCACACCTCGCGGACGTTCTGATTGAGGAGCTGCTGACTCAGGATGATGTTCAGCCCCTGGATGATCCGCCGGCCCTCCCGCGATGCCGGGTCCGCTTCGCCGCGGTACCCCTCCAGCTGCAGTTCCAGCGACGTGGCGGTCAGGTTGGCAAGGCGCTCCGCGGAATCCTGCTGGTACCACTCCTGCGTGTGGCCGAGGAACTTCGCCACGGAGGTTTTGTGCAGGATGGACACGACCAGCTGGAAGATCAGCAGCACGATGAACAGGACCGTCACGTGCTTCAGATCGAACTGGTAGGGTCGCAGCTGACCGCCCATGCCTGTCGGTGTCGCTTCGCTGCTCATGCCCGGACGCTCCTCATTCCATCGCGCCCGCGGCGCGGATCTGTGCGTTCATGTCGTGCAGTGCACTGTCGATACCGATCTCCCCCTTCACCGCACGGTTGGCCGCGCGCGAGACGATATCCGACATCTTCGTGTATTCCACCAGAGCCGGCCGGTGGAACCCGTTCCGGATCAATCCCGCGTAGTACCGGAGAACGGGATGGCGCTGCACGTACGCGGTGTCCGCATACACTTCCATGTTCGTCGGGATGTACCCGCCCACCTCGAACAGGATCTTCTGCATGTCCACCCGCTGGAAGAACCGGGCGAGTTCGACCGCCTCTTTCTTGCGTGCGCTGAAGCGCGAGACCATGAAGTTCCAGCCGCCGAACACACTGACCGGCTTGTGTCCGGCAAAATGCGGGAGCGGAGCGCGCTCCACCAGGCCCAGCTTCGCCGTATCGGCATACCACAGGCGGTAACTCTCCAGGAAGTTCGGCCATCCACGCACCGCAACTCCGTTCCGATCGAGCATCTGCGTGTAGCTCCTGATCTCATCGAATTCGCAGACCTCGCGCGGACTGATGCCATCCTTCGCCGCGAAGTCCACGAGGACCTCCAACGCGCGGCGGGGCTCCGGCCGCTCGAAATCGATGGGGCGGCGGGTGAAGAAGCGTTCATCCTGCCCCGCGATGAGTTCGAAGAAATTGCAGGTCAGACCCTCGTAATCATTCGCCTGGAAGAAATAGAACGGCATGCCCTGCGCCCGGGCATCGCGCCCCACGGCGCGGAATTCGTCCCACGTCAGCGAGGACCGCAGCCGCGCATCAAAGGCAGGGTCCGCACGAAGACGCTTCATGAGGTCCGTCCGGTAATACAGCAGCCCGACGTCGATGTACATCGGTATCGCCATCAGGCGCCCGTCGTAGAAGCACGACTCCTCTGCCTGGGGAAGGACCCGCGAGCGGTCGTCGGCGGAGAGGAGACTGTCCAGGGGCTCGCACCATCGCGAGAACCGCGCCACCCAGATATGGTCCACGGTGAAGATGTCGAGACGATCGCTCTTGTTCCTCAGCGAGCGGGCCAGAAGCTCCTTCCGTTCATTCGTGCTGAATTTCTCGAACGGAAGATTGACCGGGACCACCTCGACGCGTCCCTCGTGCAGCGCATTGAACCGGTCGATCACGCTCTGGTGCGCGGGGGAGATATTGTCGGCATAGTACACGCGGACGATGCCGTCCCGCTCGTCACCGCCAACGCTCACGCGGTTGAAGACGACGAGCGCGACGATCGCCAGGACAAGCGCAAGAGCTACCGAAATGGAGACGATGTGTGTACGCATGCAGGGGCCGGTTCGTGGGACGGACCATGCAATGTATTGAGAATGCCGCAGACATTCAACGCACGGGAACCTTCCCCATGTCTTCCTCTTCTCGCGACAATTTGCTACATTGGGTCATTGACCTCCATTCTCAGGACCGACATGACATCCCGCCGCCGCTTCTTCATACTGTTCTTTCTTCTCCCGATCGCCCTGTGCACCCACTGCCGGAGCCGTGCCGACGGCTATCTCCATGCTTCCGGCATCTACATTGTCGAGGGCAACGGTACGAAGATCCAGCTGCGCGGCATGGGACTCGGGGGGTGGCTCGTCCCCGAAGGCTACATGCTGCAGACATCGGCGTTCGCCAATTCACCGACCGAATTCCGCAATGCGGTGGTGAACCTTGTGGGAGCCGCGAATGCGGATACGTTCTTTGCCCAGTACCGCTCCACATTCGTACAGCGGAAGGATATCGACAGCCTGGCCCGGTGGGGATTCAATTCTGTCCGTCTCCCGATGCACTACAATCTGCTCACGTCCACCCCCGGGGTCTATCTCACGCCGGGCTTCGCCATCATCGACAGCCTCCTTGCCTGGTGCGAAGCGAACCGCCTCTATCTGATCCTGGACCTGCACTGTGCTCCGGGGGGACAGAACTCCGGGAACATCAGCGACTATCAGGGGTTCCCATCGCTCTGGGAGAGTGCCGATCTGCAGCAATGGACCGCGGAATTATGGAAGGAGATCGCGGCCCGCTATGCAACACGCACGTGGATCGGCGGCTACGACCTGTTGAATGAAACCGCGTGGAGCTTCAGCGGGGGAAACACGCCACTGCGCGACCTTCTGGTGCGCATCACCGACAGCATCCGCACGGTCGATCGCAACCACATGATCTTTGCCGAGGGAAACTGGTACGCCACGGATTTCAGCGGACTCGCGCCGGCATGGGATACGAACATGGCGTGGAGCTTTCACAAGTACTGGAATCCGAACGATTACGCCGCGTTCCAGGGCTACCTTACCCTGCGGGCGACCACGAATACCCCCCTCTGGATGGGCGAATCCGGTGAGAACTCCAACCAGTGGTTCACCAATGCCATTCAGCTGATGGAAGGATACCAGATCGGCTGGTCGTGGTGGACTCTCAAGAAGATCGAGACCATCTCAGCCCCGCTGTCGGTGAAGAAGCACGCGGGATTCGATGCGCTCATCAAGTTCTGGAGCGGGACGGGCCCGAAGCCGACCGAGGCAACGGCACTGAATTCGCTCCTTGCACAGGCGCAGCTCTTCGATGCCGGACTCTGTGTGTTGCATCCGGACATGCTGCACGCGATGTTCGTGCAGACAAAGACCGTTGCGCGAACCCCCTGGAGGACGAACGCGATCCCGGGGACGATCTTTGCATCGGATTATGACATGGGGCATGCCGGCCAGGCCTATCTCGATGCGGATTTCGAGAACACCGGCGGCTCGGGCGGGTCTGCGTACAACTCCGGGTGGACGTACAGGAATGACGGCGTGGACATCGAAGCATGCACGGATGCCGGAGGGAACGGGTTCGACGTCGGCTGGACGAATCCCGGCGAGTTCCTCGCGTACACCGTGAACGTTGCCACGACCGGCGTCTACAATGCCACACTCCGCGTCGCCTCGGGTGCTTCGGGCGGGTCGGTGAAGATCAGCATCGATGGCACGGACGTCACGCCCGCGGTCAGCGTCCCCGGCACCGGTGGCTGGCAGGCATGGCAGACCCGGATCACCCCGGACTTCTCCCTGACCGCCGGCACACATGACCTGAAGGTCCACTTCCTTACAGCGAACGTGAACCTGAACCGGCTGGAGTTCATCCTGAAGGGCACGGCGGTGGAAGACGTGCAGTCGGCTCCTCTGGAGTTCCATCTCGAGCAGAATACCCCGAACCCATTCAACCCCGGTTCAGATATCCGCTATCAGATATCCGAACCCAGCATTGTGCGGCTCGCCGTGTACGACCTCCTGGGCCGCGCGGTGGCAATACTTGTGAACGAGCGGAAGGAGCCGGGCACGTATACGGTACGCTTCGATGGCTCGGGGCTGGCAAGCGGCGTCTACGTCTATCGATTGACCGCGGGCCCGTCGGTGGCAGTCAGGACGATGGTGCTGGTGAGGTGAACTGCTGTGTCGTTCGGAATTCAGATATCCGACATCTGCATTCAGCTACCTGAATTTCTTACGCCGGCTGGACCTGGAATCCGACGCCAATCTCTTTGAGGAATGCGAACGGCAGTTCACCGCCGGCGAAGATGAACACGTAGTCGTTGCGGAGCGTCTCCTCCGCGCCCTGGACCTCGAGGCGGACCTGTTCGGGCAGGATCTCGCGCACGCCGGAGTTCCACACGAGGCGGACCAGGCCTTTGCCGACAGCTTCATCGATCGCCTTCTTGTTCCGGTCCTTGATGCGGGAGAAGGCATCACGACGGTACGAGAGCGTGACGCGATTGCGACCACGGAGTGACAGCCCCACCGCGGCCTCCACGGCGCTGTCGCCACCCCCCACCACAAGGATGTCGCTTCCCTCGTAGGAGCTGGCATCCAACAGACGGTACATCACCTTCCCCTGTTCTTCGCCCTGCACGCCAAGTTTCCGCGGCGTCCCGCGGCGCCCGAGCGCAAGGACGACGTGCCGGGTGCGGTACGCTCCCGCCGGTGTCCGCACCTCATAGCCTTCCGGATCGCCGACCACCCCGAGCACCTTCTCACTGGTATGAACGTTCAGTTTGGTCTTCTCCAGGATCCGTTCCCAGAGCGCGAGCAGTTCTTCCTTGGACACTTCACTGAACTTCACCTTTCCCCACAGCGGCAATTCGAATGGCGACGTGAGGACGATCTTCTTGCGCGGATAGTGCAGGATCGTCCCGCCGATCGATTCCTGTTCGAGGGTGATATACCGGAGCCCGGCTTCCTGCGCTGCCAGCGAAGCGGTCAGTCCCGCCGGACCCGCCCCGACGACGACGACGTCGTACATGTCGCCGCTCGCCCGCGCCGGATCGGCCAGGATCTCCCGGATGACCTTCGTTCCCTGGGTCACCGCATTGCGGATGAGGCCGATGCCGCCGAGCTCGCCGGCGACGAAGATCCCGGGCCGCGTGGTCTCCATCCTCTCGTTCAACACGGGAAGTTCCGCGTTGCGTCCCGGAGGGGCGAAGACAAGGGCGATCCCTGCCACCGGACAGGCGTCCGCGCACCGGCCATGGCCGACGCATTTTGCTCCATGCAGGAGCACGGCCGTGCCCTCCACGATGCCGAGGACGTTCTCCTCGGGGCAGGCCATGATGCAATTCCCGCACCCGATGCATTGCAGCGCATCGATCCGCGGATGCATCCCGCCCGCAACGTCGAGGCCGGTCATCTTCATCTCGCGCATCTTCTCTTTCGCCGCCGATTCCTTCCGGCGCTGGCGCCGGTAATACGGGATCACGGAAATGGCGATGATCAAAGCTGCAAGCGCTATGGTAAGCAGTGATTCCACGGTCGTCCTTAGAACCGGAAGCCCAACTCCGCGATGATCCTCTGGAGGGGCCGGCCGTTCTCCCAGACCTGATCGAACCCGCCGAACACATACCACCGTGAACCGAGGATCATCTGCACCATGACGCTGGCCGTCGTGGTCGTCTGGTCCTCTTTCGTACGGAACAGCGCGTACGCATACCGTTCCGCACTCACGGTCAGTGAAGAGCCCGAAGGGAAGGAATAGTCGATGCTCCCCGAGAGGTTCGTCCCGTCGGCATACGTCCCCTTGATCGTCGCCCCCATCAGCCCGAGGCTTGCACCCGACTGGAGGATATTCCCCATCCGGAATGTGCCGATGATCGTCCGGGATGTCCGCAGGTCGGCGATGCGCGGACGCACGTTGATGCGTCCGCCGAGCTGAATGCGAGCCGGCAGGCGAAGCATCACGCCGCCCCGGATCCCCTGTCGCACTGTGTTGTCCATGATGGTGTCCGAGCGCACATTCATGGATTCAAGATAATACACCATGCGTGTCGCATCGTATCCGCCATCGAGCGACAGCCAATTGGTCGGCGAGACGGAGAGGTTGACGAATGTGTTGGTCAAGCGGGGCTTGCTGATCCGGGCGACACCATCGAGCCCGACGATGTCGATCTCCGTCGACTGGTACAGAAAGAACGCGGAACCCAGACGCATGCTGCTCTGCAGATACATGAAATCGCGGTCGAGCTTCCCTTTGTACATCAGCCGGCCATAGGCCAGCGTCACGTCGCCGCCCCCGGTCTGTCCGCTTGGCCAGCCATAGTTCACGAAGAGGGCGGCCTTCTGACGGTAGGTGTCGATGCCCGAGTTCGTATAGTCCGGCTGGAATCCGCCCAGGATACCGGTGGTGAACCGTCCGGCACGGACGAAGGCCTCTACCCCGTCGAGCGGCCCGAGGCCCGCTGCATACCTGGGCGTCACGCGACCGAGGCCGAACCCGGCGCCATTCCCTGCCGGTTCGAGCCGGAAGGCGGCGTCATAGATGCGGACATTGGTGCGCGAGCGTGAGAAGTTCAGCTGCGAGGCTTCCGCAAGTTCACGCGACACCCGCCCGTGCAGGGAGAAGGAGATCCTGGATCCGAACAATGCCGGCATCGTCAGGTTCGCCATGACCGTCGGCATGGACGTCGTGAACCCATCCGTCTGCCGCATGCCGAAGTACTGCAGCGCGATGCGCCCGGTGACGATCGGGGGCGTCAGTGATGTGGCGGATCCGCCCCGCTGTTTGGCACCCGGAGTGACAACAGGTTCGGGGGCACGCCAGAGCCGCGCCGTGACGGAGTCGCCCACCGCGGCAGCCCGCGCGCCACCCTCCAGCGGCACCATCGAAGAACGCGCGGAGACCGCGGCGACCACGCCCCGCCCGATCGGTCTGCCCGACTTCTCGAACGTGATGGTGTCACCCACCGCGAGTCGTTGCTCCCTGCCCGCCCCGATGTAGGCGGAAGAACCGGAGATGTACGTTACCGCGGCCCGCACATGCACGACCGTCGCCTGACGTTGTGCATGCATCTGTCCGCCCAGCACACACACCATGCACCAGACCAGTATGGATCGCCGGCCCCCCGTCACTCGCGCCCCCGCGGATGACAGTTGTAGCACGCAGCGCTGGTGTAGCTGTACTTCGTATTTCCCCTGTGTTTGGAATCCATCGATGCCTGGGCGTGCTCATGGCAACCGAGACACGAGAAGACCCGGAAGTCCGACGCCGATGTGTGGCAATCCGCACAGGACGTCCACCGTCCCGGACGGTGCACCGCCGTGGAGGAGATCGGGAATGACGGCTCGTGATCGAACGTCGATGGGGTCCATCCCGACGACGAATGGCACGTCTCGCACGTCGTCGGGAAGCCGGATGTCGTGTGGTTCGGATTCGTCGACGCGTTGTAGTCCTGCTGGTGACACGACACGCAGGTCGATGGCAGGCCCTTATACACATTGTTGACATGGCATTGGGCACAGGCGACACCCACATGCCGTCCGTTCAGCGCAAAGCCGGTCTGTGAGTGATTGAAGCTCCCCGCCCAGTTCGCCGCTCCCGTACCGTGGCACGTGACGCAGTCGGTCCCGAAACCGGATGCCTGATGCGGCGGGTTCTTCGTTGCCGTGAAATCCGATGCGTGACACGCATTGCAGTCGGCCGGCAGCCCCTTGAACACGTTGTTCTTGTGGCACTGGAGGCAGGGCACCGCGGCATGCGAACCGTTCAGCGGGAACCCGGTACTGGCGTGGTCGAACTTCCCACCCCATGTCGTTGCAGATGCCGAGTGACACTGGATGCAATCCGTTCCCAGCCCGGACGCCTGATGCGGCGGTGTCGACGTCGCGTTGTAATCGGCAGCATGGCATGAATAGCACCCGATCGGGAGCCCCTTGAAGACATTGTTCTTGTGGCAGGTCATGCACTGCACCGTGGCATGCGTACCGGTCAGGGGGAAGAGGGTCGCGGAATGATCGAACTTCCCGCCCCACGCGGTCGACGAGGCAGAATGGCAGAGGTTGCAGTCCGTGCTCAATCCCGAGGTCTGGTGTGGAGGATTGGTCGTCGCCGTGTAGTTGGCGCTATGGCATGAGTAGCAGTCCGCCGGCAGCCCCTTGTACACATTGTTCTTGTGGCAGTCGATGCACGGCACCGCCGCGTGTGAACCCACAAGCTGGAAGCCGGTCGTCGCATGATCGAACCTCGCTGCCCAGGTCGATGAGGTCGTCGTGTGGCACTGCGCGCAATCCGTCCCGAAGCCCGCCGCCTGGTGTGGCGGATTCCTGGTCGCCGTGTAGTTGGCAGCGTGACATGCGTTGCAGTTTGTGGCAAGCCCCTTGAACACATTGTTCTTGTGGCATGCCATGCATTGCACCGTTGTATGCAACCCGGTCAGCGGAAACGCGGTGGCCGCATGATCGAACTTCCCGCCCCAGACCGACGATGACGCCGTGTGGCACTGAATGCAATCGGTCCCCAGCCCCGATGCCTGGTGGGGCGGGTTCTTTGTGGCGGTGTAATCGTTCGCATGACACGAATAACAGGTCGACGGCAGCCCTTTGTACACGTTGTTCTTGTGGCAATCTGCACATGGCACTGCCGCATGGGAACCGACCAGCGGGAACGCGGTGGTC
Source organism: Bacteroidota bacterium (assembly GCA_030835135.1). Lineage (GTDB taxonomy): Bacteria > Bacteroidota > Ignavibacteria > UBA10030 > UBA6906 > JAGDMK01. The sequence continues at coordinate 110,983 of JAUQWO010000034.1, read as the reverse complement.
GCATGGTCGAACCTGGCCGTCCAGGTGGTGGTCGATGCCGTATGGCACTGGGCGCAATCCGTGCTGAACCCGGCCGACTGATGGGGCGGCTTGGTGGTGCTCGTATAGTCAGCGCTATGGCACGAGTAGCAATTCGACGGAAGTCCCTTGAACACATTATTGGTGTGGCACTGCGCGCACGCGACCGCGGCGTGGGAGCCCACCAGCGGGAACCCGGTGGCGGCGTGATCGAACTTCCCGCCCCAGGAGGCGGCCGTCGACGAATGGCACTGGACGCAATCGGTGCCGAAACCCGACGTCGGGTGCGGTGGCGTGGTCGTTGCGGTATACTTCGCGGCATGGCAGCCGTAACAGTCGTGCGTCAGACCCTTATACGTGTTGTTCTGATGACACTGCGCACAGGCGACCGATGCGTGCGCGCCATTCAGCGGGAACCCGGATGCCGCATGATCGAACCCCCGGCTCCAGGTCGCCGCCGATACCTGGTGACACGATTCGCAATTGGTGCTGATGCCGGATGCCCGGTGTGCCGGCGCGGTGGTGGCATCGTAATCGTTGCGGTGGCAGCTGTAGCAGTCGATCGGGGCGCCGGCATACGTGTGCTTCTGTTCGTTCAGATGGCACGCCTGGCATTGCGCGCGGCGGTGCGCGCCGAGCAAGGCGAAACGGGTCGCAACGTGCCGCTGGGGCATATCCGGTACCAGCCAGGATTCCGGCGAATGGCAACGATCGCACGTTGCGCCGAGTTCATTGCGGTGCACATCCGTATGACAGGATGCGCACTGCTCCTTCGCTTCCGAGAACTTCAGCGTCCCGTGGCATTGCCTGCATGCCACCTGGCCGTGCCGCCCTTCGAGCGGGAACCGGGTCTGCGCATGGTTGAACTTCACTCCCGATGTCAGGACCTTCCAGGAATCGGTGTCATGGCACTGGTCGCATGCAACGGAGAGCTTCCCGTGTGGCGAGTCCTGTGCGTGAACGGCAATGGCCGTAAGACAGATCCCCGTCAGAGCAAGGATGAGCTTCACAATGACCGATCTCATGATTCCCTCCGCATGAATATCACCCGCAGCCTTCACCCTCATAAGGGTCCCACATTCTTGCCGTGACAATCCACACACTGTTTTGCAGTCCCCGCAAAACGCCATTGCGCGATCGGCGCACCCTTGCCTCCGGGACCATGGCACAGGTAGCAGGGGACGCCCACGTGTTTTCCGGTCAGGGGAAAGGCTGTCCGCTCATGGCCGAACCGAACCTCGTTCCACGCGCGGGGAGAATGGCACTCAATGCACCCCTTCTGGACGAACTTGTCGAACTGACCGCGGTGCACATCCTTGTGGCAGTCCTTGCATGCCGGCATCTGATCCCAATGGAAGCGCCGCAGGTACTTCCCGCTGATCGTCGCGCGCATGTGGCACTCCGCGCAGGCGACGGCCTCATGAGATCCGATGAGCGGGAATCCCGTAGCGCGGTGGTCGGCAACGGTGTACCCCGGCGGAATGAACGCCCGTTCCGTGTGGCAACGCTCACAGGCCGTCCGGCCCGCCGCAGTCGTGAATTGCCCCGCGTGCATATCCAGATGGCAATCGTCACATTCGTATCGCGATCGGCGCTGCGCCAGCGAGTTCTTCATCGACTCCTGCGCGGCAGTGCCATGGCACTTCACGCACGTGGCGGCCTTGTGGGCATCCCGCAACGCGAACCGTGTCTCACCGTGATCGAATGTCACTGCCTTCCCATCCTTCCATCCACTCTCCACATGGCACTCTTCACACCGCTTCGTTGCTCCCGCCGGCACGAACTTCCCGCGGTGAGGGTCGGTGTGGCAATCCACGCACTTGCCGAACTCCTTGATAACGAACCGCGCACTTCCGGTCTCCCGGCCGCGGTGACAGCGTTCGCAGGGCGTCGTTGCATGCTTCCCGCGCAAGGGGAAACGGGTCGTGCTGTGGTCAAAATGCGCAGCCACACCTGAGCTCCATCCCGCGGTCGTGTGACAGCTTTCACACGACTTCTTGAACTTCCCGGCATGGGGGTCCTTGTGGCACGCGGAGCAGGACGCAAACTTCAGGCCGGTATACGCGATCACGCCGCCGGGCGAGGGTGCGCGATGGCACTTGTTGCACTCCACCTTCTCATGCTTGCCCGTGAGCGCGAACCGTGTGCGCTCATGCGAGAATCCCACCGCGGGTTTCCAGCGGTCCTGGCCGTGACAGGTGGTACAGGACTTCGTGAACTGTCCCCCATGATGGTCCTTGTGGCAACTCAAACATTCCCTGCCGAGGCCGAGGAACGTGCCCGCTTTCATGCGGGCGGCATTGGTGCGAATGCGCTCTTCCCGGACATTTGCCGGGCGGTGACAGGCAACGCAGGCATTGCGTGCATGCTGTCCCGTAAGCGTGAACCCCGCCCGCTCGTGATCGAAGTGCGTCGTATCGAACCGGACAATACTGAACCCCCGGCCATGATGCTCCTTGTGGCATTCAACACATTTATGGGATCGCAGGCCGCCGTGCACACCGGCCCGGCGGGCGATCCGTTCCGCGATCTCCGTGTGACAGCCGAGACACTTCTCATTGTCGATGTTCTTGCCGAAGCTGTGGCATGTGGTGCACTTGTCCACACCTTCGAGTGATGCGTGCGCCGCCGAGAGTTCTCCCGGGGAGATCTGGGCACGGACCGACGCGGAACCCAGCACAAGCAGAGCGCACAGGAAGCCCCCAGAGACAGTTTTCATATCACCATATCCACCAATACCCGAACGCCACTGCCACCCCAACGTGAATGAAAAGGATCACGAACATCACGATCGTGAACGGGAGATGGATCACATGCCAGAGATGGAACAACTTGCGCGATTGCTCGAGCATCTCCATCCGGCGCCGGAGGACCGACCGGCGCAGGGCCAGATGGGACAGCCGGGCAAGGAGCTGGCCGGAGATGCGCGACCGCTCGAACTCCTGACGGAAGAGACGGAGCTGGCGGCGACGATGGAGGTCAAAGGTCAGGCCATCCAGCAAGACCCCCAGGATCCCGGCGTGGCGTTTGCCATCGCGGGAATGCACCAGGGCTTCCATCTGTTCCAGGTCCGCCGGGGCCAGGCCGCTCGTTGCCAACAGGGTCTGCCGGAGCACGTCGCTCTCCTTCGTCATCTCGCCTTCGGTCATTTCCTGTCCCTGGATCGTTTTCGGGATCTGGACGTACAGATATCGCCCGATCACGCCGCTGGCAACCACCGCGAGCATGCTCCAGAGGCTCACGGCGACAAGGCCACCGAACTTAAAGGTCGTATGATAGACGATCAGGGAAGGACCGAGAAGACACAGGAAGATGTGAACGGACAGGTATGTCCGGATCGGGCCGGCATTCCTGAAGAACGGCAGACGCTTGCGGGAGGCGTACATCGCCACCCCGCCAATGATCATCAGGGAGCCAACGATCCCGTATCCGTGGCTTTCCACGCCCGAAGGCTTCATCACTTCGTAGCGGGGGTGGAACGGACGCTCGGCCTCCGGGGTTGTGTAATAATCACACCCCCGCAAACCGATCGCAAGCGGGACCAGCAGGGCGACGGCAATGAGAACGACAATGAACAGAATGTGGGCTTTCACCGGGTACCTTTATGTGCTCGATGACGATTCAATCAATCCAATTGCAGTGAGAAAATCAATGAATCGGCCGACCTAACTTCAGTTTAGTCCCGGAATTAGTATCTTACAGCATTCACTCTAGGGTCGATACCGTATGGACAAACGCGTCATCCTTTTCACCGTTCTCAGCGCCATTTTCCTGACCGCGCTCCTCCTCGCCGAGACCACCGGCGGCAAACTGATCCAGATGGCCTTCGGCGGCGGCATCGTGTTCACCCTGACGATGGGGGTCATCCCCTTTCCGATCACGTTCATCGTCACGGACATCATCAACGAGTACTACGGCCGCAAGGGCATCCGGTTCATCACCGTGCTCGGCATGGTGATGGTCCTGTTCGCGCTCCTGCTCCTCCAGATCGAGATGGCGATCCCTGCGGCGGCCATCTCGCCCGTCCCGGATGTCGCCTTCAATACCGTCTTCGGTGTCTCGACCCGTATCATCGTCGGTTCGCTGACCGCATATCTCATCGGACAGTTCGTCGACATCAGTGTCTTCCATGCGATCAGGAAGCGCACGAAGGGCTCGATGCTCTGGTTGCGGGCCACGGGCTCGACGGTCGTCTCCCAGCTCATCGACTCGTTCGTGGTCCTGTTCATCGCGTTCTATGGCCCCCTGTCCGCGGGTCAGATCTTCGGTATCGGCCTCACCAATTATGTGTATAAGTTTGCGATCGCCGTCGCCATCACGCCGCTGCTCTACCTTGTGCACGCGGGTGTCGACCGCTACCTCGGCCACACGCTCGCTGCGGCCATGGCGGAAGAAGCGCACCCTGCACCCGTCAGTGCAACCGGAACCGGATCGTGAAGGCCGTCCCCGCGGTCCGGTCGAGGGCCAGGGTACCATGGATCTGTTTCGTCAGACTCGTCACGAGCGTCAGCCCCATCGATGCCACCGCTTCCGGGTCCAACGCCGCCGGAAGCCCCACGCCGTCATCGCGCACCATCAGCTCCGCATGCGCATCGCCGGCGGCGCGGAGAGAGATGCTGATCGTACCCTTCTCTCTCCCATGGAACGCGTGCTTCAGGGCGTTCGAGATCAGCTCATTCACGATGAGTCCGCACGGCACGGCCACGTCGATCCCGATCGATACATGGTCGCTCTCCACCACATACGAGATCCCCGGCCGGGTCACCAGCCGCATCAGCTGTCCCGCCAGCCGGGAGATGTACTCGCCGAAATCGATCCCCGCCAGATCGCCCGCGCTGTATAACTGCTCGTGCACCATCGCCATGGAACGGATGCGGTTCTGGCTTTCGACCAGCGCCTCGCGGAGGACGGGGTCCGAGAACTCCTGAGACTGGAGCGAGAGCAGACTGTTGATGACCTGGAGGTTGTTCTTCACGCGATGATGGACCTCTTTCAACAGGACGTCCTTCTCGCGGAGTGATTGCTTGAGACCCATCTCTGCTTTCTTGACCGCCGTCACGTCGGTCGTGACGCACAGGACGCAGGCCGAGGTTGTCCTGGAGAACGTGAACGGGATCTTGATCGAATGCAGCATACGGACCGAACCATCCGCCGCAACGGCGCTGGTTTCGGGGCCGAACCGGGCCACGCCGGACCGCAGGACCGCCTGGTCTTCAGCCCGATACCGCGCCACTTCCGCATCCGGAAGGCCGAGATCGGCCTCGCTCGCGCCCTGGATCTCGTCGACGGTCTTCCCGTAGAATTCCGCGAACGCGGCATTCACCATCAGGAACCGCCCGTTCGCATCCTTCACAAAGATGAGGTTCGGCACGAGGTCGATGATCTGCCGCTGTCGCTCCTCGCTGATGCGCAGGGATTCTTCCGTGCGGCGGTGCTCGATCACCTCCGCCTCCAGCTCACCCGTGCGCGCTGCCACCCGGTCTTCCAGATCACGATTCACCTCACCGAGTTCATGCTGAGCAGCCGTTAGCTGATCCAGCATGGCGTTGAAGGCCTCCGCGAGCTCCCGCACCTCCCCACCCGCGCCCAGCGGTGCGCGCACGGTCAGGTTTCCTTCACGGACCGCGTGCGCGGTCCCCGCCATCTTCTCGAGATGCGAGGTCACGATGCCGCTGACGCCGATCACCAGCATGAGTTCCACGAGCAGGACACCGATGGTCACCATTGCGGTCTCGTTCCGGACACGGTCACCCTCCTGCCGGATCGCTTCCCGTGAGAATCCCATATGGAGCGTCCCGATCACTTCGTCCCGATGGACGATCGCGGTCTGCGTCTGCCAGATGCGCCCCTTATCCACTTGCCGTCCATCGAGCGGCGTATGCCGGTAGTCATAGCGTTCGGCCTCCGCTTTCCCCACCACCCCCCGGACCACCCCGTGCTGATCGGTGACGACGGCATACACGAGGTCGGGGCTCAGGAGGGCCGTCTGGAGTTCCGTGGCGACCTGTTGGGAATCGGAAAAGACGATCGCAGGCAGCACGTTTGCAGCGGTCATGGTCGTCACGACGCGTGCCTTCGTCAGCAACGCCCGGTTACCCTGTTGTTCAATGTTCGCCGGGATGAACACGAGGAAGAAGACCGAGATCACCAGGAAGACCAGTGACGTCGGGATCACGAATTGCCACCGGAGCGGGAGGCGCCGCAGCAGGGACGGGGTCCGGATCATTCGCCGATGACCTCCGCGATATGGAGGACGCGGGAACTGAGATCGACCCCGGTGCGCCGTGCCGCGGGAAGGTTCACGAGGATGGCGGCCTTGCCCCCCCTGCGGGCGACACCGAGGGGGATACCCTCGTTGACATACTCCGGCACACCCGTGAACGCGGGGACCTGCAGGGCCACACACATATCGGAGACCGACTGCATGTCCACCGACCGCAACGGTGCGATATACAGGATGCGCACCCGCTTGTCACGCAACATCTGTTCCGCCGCGGTACGGCTCTCCCATGGGATCCGCACGATCTGGACCGGACCGCTGGAGGCCCACTCGGCGCGCGACAGGAGTTCTTCAACCTCATCCGCCGTATTCGCCGAGGTCCGGTACCGTTCCTGATAGAGGATGCCAACGGTCAGACCGGCCGTGGCCCTCTGGTCCATGGCACGGTCGAACGAGAACACCCGCACCATCAACTCCACCTGGACCTCGAGTGGCACGTTCATTTCCTGTGCGGCCACCGTGAGCGCTGCCGCAAGAGCAACGGTGAGCAGCGTTCCCACCCCCCTGCGACACAGCCATCGCACCGGCCTGATCATATGTCCGATCCCGCTCGCTACCATCGCACGATCGCCTTGAGAGCCACGGTCCTGCCATCCTGCACCAGCTGGTCCTGGAGATGTTCCAGCCCGCCGGGAAATGCATACTGCACATCGAAGATATTGCGCGCCGCGCAACACAGGTCCACATGCCCGGCAATCCGCGCTACGGTGAGGAATGCATTGACGATGAATGAGGGATCCGTCTTCATCCCGCCAATGGTCCACCGGCCCGTTTCGTACCGGGCCCGGACCGCGGCCTCACACCGTTCGAGGAACCTGACGCTGGCGCTGAACCCGATGATCGTGCGCGGCGAGTTCACCAGTTCAGGCCGGAGCCCGATGCCTTCACCGGATTGCGTGCCAACGCTCAGGGATGCGGTATGACCCGCCGGGGTCCGCGTGATCAGTTCGGCCTCGATGCCGCGTGCGTGCGTGGACCCGATATTCTTGTGCTGACCGATCGCCTCGCCCTGCAGCGTCGTCTGCTCGATCAGGTCCCACATGCTGAACTGATATACCGACACCTGGGCATAGGTCACGTTGCTGATGCGCTGCTCTCCCGTCAGTTCCAGCGTGCGTACCCTCTCCGGGCGCAACGACGGGTTGCTGACCAGTCCTTCCCCTTCTTCGTAATACAGTTCATACATGCTGGGTGCGCGGAACGCCTCACCGTAGAGCGCCTTCAGGGTAGTGCGTGCACCGGGGTTCGCCACCACCGCGAGTCGGGGTGACAGCAGCCATCCGGTCACACTGTGGTGATCAGCGCGCAAGGCCAGCGAGACCGACATCTCCGGCAGGATCTGGTAGGTATCCTGCACGAACAGGGAGGCAACATCGAACGGAGCATTGCGGGCGTAGTCGTACGTCTCGAGCGCCCACACCCGATAGTCCGCACGGGGATTGGTCCTGAATTCCACGCCGGCATCGAACCGGTTGGATTCATGGGTGTCCCACTGGGCATGCACGCGCCCTGTCCACCACCGCCCCCACGAACCATCGAACTGGAGGTACTCGTAGGGATACACGCCGCTGTAATCATACGCATCGAACGAGATCCGTCCGGAGAGACGCAACGACGGGGAAAGTGCACCCGCGTACTCGAGCTGCAGGGCCCACCGGCGGTCTTCCGTCCGCGCGCGGTTGTCCCCGAAGACCGTCCCGTACGACGCCGTCGGGATCCTCTTCGAGCGGCTCGAGAACACACTCATGAATGTGAGATCACCGTACGCGACACGCGCCGTGGCACCGACCGCCTGTTCCCGCTCCGCATCGCGGACGATGCCATTGTTCGTTGCCGGGTCATCGTATGCCGGAAAGTACAGATCGAATCCACGCCGGTCCATCCACGATCCGGAGACGACGGCATCCACGCCGCCGGCGGTTTGCGTTCCGTACATGACCGAACCCCGGGCATACGCGCCCGAGCCATACTCCCCGGAAGCTTCGAGGCCATTCACTTCGGCGCCTGTCTTCCCGATGATGTTGATAACCGCGAGCATGGCGTTCGCCCCATAGAGCGGCGAACCGGGTCCGCGCACGATCTCCACACGTTCTACGCTGTTCAGGTCGGGAGAAAAATCGAAACCGAGGGCGGAGGAAGAATACAGGTTGTCGTTCAACACGTGGCCGTTCCACAACAGGAGGATCCGGTTGTTGTAGTCCGTGGGGCGGCCGAACCCGCGCACGCCGACATACTCGTAGTTCCTGTCGTCGGAGAGATAGAAGCTCCGCACGTGAGAGAGGAGCTCGGCAAGAGTCCGTATCTGGAAGCGGGCGATGTCGTCCGCTCCGATGATCGAAACGGAAGCCGGCGCTTCACTGGCAAGCTGGGAATACAGTGATGCAGTGCTGACACGGACGGAGAGGAGCCGGTCGAGCGACTGCAACTCTTCCTCCACCGGGTGATCCTGGGCAGAACCTGAACGGGTGCCCGTAAGGGCAAGGAGGAACAACGTCAGGATGGCGGTAACCGATAGCATACGCATGCACTCCCTCGGCGTCTCGCACCGGATAGCATTCTCCCGAAAGGTCATCCTTCGGGCCGTCTCAACACGGTGGCGGATCCATCCGCGCAGAGGCTGCAACTGACATTCCTGCAACAACTACGCCACCCGTTCCCGCTAAAACGCCACGGAAAACGCCAAAAAAAAGGCCGGGGATCCCCCGGCCTGCACAGTATCAGCCAATCATTGAACAATCAACAGTTTAGCGTTGTTCCACCTCATTATATATCTCCGAGGTGCGCGCTGCGACGTGCTTCCAGAGGAACCTGCCGGCGATATGCTCCTTCAGCTTCGTGTCCTTCGCCGACGTGAGCGCACCCTCGATCCCGCGCCGTATGGACCCCACATTCTCCGGCTCAACATACCTGGCGAGGGCACCGAAGTAGTCTTTCGTTCCACCATGGGGCGTGATGACGATCTTCGCGCCTGCGAGTCCGGCTTCCAGCGCGGCGATACCCGGGGTCTCGAACAAGGAGGGCAATGCGAAGACATCGCATGCGGCGTACGCCGAAGCAAGCATCGCCGAGTCGTTCCCCAGTCCCGGGATGATCCGGATGTGCTTGTACTTCGCGGCCTCCCGCACACATGCATCGCCATACGGCCCCGGAATGACCCGGCCGATGATCACCGCGGGATGGTCGATGGCCCCCAGGGCGCGGATGAGTTGCAGCACGTTCTTGCGCCGGTGTCCGATGTGGCCGACGTTCAGGATGAAGCCCTTCACGCCGTATTCTTTCACAAAGAGATCCGGATCGCCGGATCCGAACCGCTCATCCACACCGTTGGGCACGACCCGCACCCGTTCTGCCGGGATACCATAACCGTTCCTGATCAGTTCCCCTTCCGCCTCCGTGTTCGGAAGAACCCGCGCCGCCCACGAGCAGATGTCCGCGCACAATGCGTAATCGCTCCAGATCCCCGGCCCGGCCTTCTGCATGAGGCGTGATGCGGCAAGCGCTCGCCGGATGAAACCGGACCCGTGGGTGGAGTAGGTTATGGGGGACACCACCATCGGGATGCCGAGGACCCTGATCTCGCGCGCGATGTGATACGTTCCGATGTTCGCTGCGAAGATGTGCGCGATATCCCCCGGCGCGGGATGGAATGGGGTCCAGGGATCGAAGAACCGGACCTGCGTGCCGCGGGCTTCGAGATGCCGTGCCGTTTCAGTGATCTGCGTCCGCGGACCGCCGTGCAGGATCGAGACGGCATGATAGGTGATCATGTGAACGGTCACGCCAACCTCCTGAGCAACGATGTGAACAGATCGCCGAACGCACGGCGCGGGTCGAATTCCCTGGTTGCGCGGACATCGGCGGCGATGATGTCCTGCTGCAGGGGGGTCCGAACCACGGTGTGAAGATCGATGCGCGGCCCGGCCGGCACCAGCGCATCCTCGGACGAAGGAAAGACGACATGGATCGCGACATCGGCCCGGTGCATCGCCTCGACCGATCCGCTTTCCAGCCACCCGTCGCCGATCCTGAATGATGGCATCAATCCCATCCGGTCCGTCCACCACGCAGCCATGGCATCCATCCGCATGGGCATGATCCCCTGGCCGAGGCAATGATCGAACAGCAATTCGAACACGCCCGGTGCGTGCTGCGTCGGGTGATGATAGAAGGCCAGCGGAAGATCCCGCGCGCGCAGCGTATCGGCGACGGCGAGAAAATATGCTTTCATGTGCGGTACGCTGAACCCCGCGCGGCGCAGGCTCCCAGTACTGACGGGATGCACCGGGATCTGGAGCGTCCGCACGCGGACTCCCGGCAGCACAGGAAGCAACGGGTGCGTATCATAGGCATAGGAGAACTCAGACGAATACACCAGGTCCAGCCGGTCGATCACCTGTCCGAGTTCAGGGGTCCATGTACCGAACGGCGCAGCCATCCCCCGGGGTGTGAACCCCGCCGCTCTGATGAGCGCCAACCCCCGTTGCCAATCGGCCTCCTGCTCCAGGAGGTCATCGTTGATCCGGTGGCGATAACAATGGAGTCCGATCTCATGCTCCTCACACCGGGCAAAGTGCGCAAGCCACGGTTCGTGTGCTGCCACATCGAGGAACCATGTGGCCGGCACGGATGCCGCACGCAGCATGGCGTACAGTGCGTCGATGTCGCTCTGTACCGCTCCGTCAGTGTCGATCCGGAAGCTCAGCACATTGCGTCGTGTCCCCGGATAGTGCCAGAGGTGCGCATACGGCATCGATCGCGCATGGTGCAGGTACACCAGCGCATCATGGACCAACGAAGAGACACCGCCACGGGAGACCCGCGAGACCCGTTCAGTTGGCAGTCTGTCATGCTGAGCGGGAAACGCTCTGTCGGTCGTGCGCGTATCGGTCAGCACAAGGGCAGGATCGAACGGCAGCAACACGGCAACGCCGCCGCCGAGCGGACCGGCAGCGACCGCGTGCATCCCTCCCGGGGTTCGGAGGTGCAGTGCTTCGCGTGGGACCTGACCTTGCACACCGAGATCGACCAGCCGGACCGATCGGAAGACCGGACTTCCATCAGACACGAGATAGGCGAGATCCTCCGTGCGAACCGTCGTACCGTCCAGCCCGGCGACGAAGGCCGCCGGTGCAAGCACAGCCCCGCCACTGCGCAGCACCTGCGCGAGGGTATCCAGCGCGGCGCGGTCCGCGGGACCGGTCACGATGATGACACTGCATCCTGCAACGCCATCGCCCGTCGCCAGGTCCACATGTGTCCACGGGAATCCTTCCCGCTGGAGCAGATGCTCCCAGAGTGCGGAACGACCGGCTATGCCTGCGCGCAGGTTCACAGGAATCGCTCCATGAGATACGCACGATCGGCGCCGTCGAATACCTTCAATGCCGCGGCGAGCAGCACGAATACAACGATCGCCGCGGCAGCGGCCGCGGGGGCGGACCAGCCTACGATGGCGCAGGCGGGCAGTGCCGCACCACCCGCGGCGATGAGCGGCCGGAGAACCGTCGCCCGCGTGAACGCCGGCGCCTCCTGCGAGGCATGCCGGATCATCAGGATCACCGTCACCAGTTCACCCAGGACCGCGCCCAGAGCCGTCCCTACCGGACCCCACCACGGCGTGAAGACCAGCATGGCGCCAGCGAGAGCGGCCGAACCAGCGATCATCGCCCGGCTGTACACACGTTCCTTCCCTGCGGCAAGCAGGAGGCACACTGCCACGGAGTTCACCAGCGTGAGTCCGACGTAGATGAGGAGGATGCGCGCGATGGTGCCGGCCCCGGCATACGCACTGCCGAAGACCATCTGCATCATCAGGGGAGCGATGAACATCCCCGGGACCACGATCAGTGCGGCAAGAGCCGCCACGGTGCGCGCGACAAGCTCCGCGACGTGCGGAAGGTCCGCGGGACGGGTCGCACGCACGCGCGTCAGCGCCGGCAGCAGCAATGCGTTGAGCACCCGGTCGAGCGCGAGCAGGAGAAAGACGAGTTTCAGAGCGGCGGTATACACTCCCGCCTCCGTGGTCGTGTGCGCCGCCGCGAGCAGGATCGGGGGAAGGTTCATCACCTGCTGGCCCACGAACATCGCGATCCCCACCGGCAGGTTTTCGCGCAGGATGGATCGCCAGAGCGCGGTGTCAACCGTGAACCGCGGGAGGCCGAAGTCCTTGCGAACCACGATCCAGAGCGCCAGTGCGGTTGCCAGGGTTCCCGCACCATACGCTGCCTGCGCCATCGGTGCATCTTCCGGCGAGCGGACCAGGAGCCAGACCGCTGCACCATAGACCGCATATCCGAGCACCCGTGCGAGCCCCATCATCCCCATCCGCTCGCGCCCCTGGAGAAACCAGTCGGGTGCAAGGGCGAGGGGCAGGAGCACCATCAGACTCCACAGGATCACCGCCGTGGTCTGCGCATCCAGCGGCAGGAGCAGCGTCGCTCCCGCGCCGGACAGCAGCACGCACACGGCGAGGATGAAGCGAAGACTCACCACGCCACCGAAACGGGCCGCGTCCATCACGCCCGGACGGGCGGCATTGCGCGCTTCCACCACCTGCATGCCCGGACTCGAAAGCAACTGGGCATGTCCGAGTACGGCGAATCCGACACCCACGAGTCCGTACGCCGCCGGACCGAGCACCCGGGCCAGGTACACCGTGATGAAGAAACCGATCGCACGGCTGCCGAGGTCGGACCAGGCGAGCGACAGCAGGTTACGGAGGGGCCGCTTCACGGGCACAACTCCCCGAGGAGGGCCGCAAGTGCGTCGCGACGCCTGGCGAGCGGGAACTCGCGCGCGATGCGCGCCCGTGCGCGTGCCCGCCGGTCGGTGCCCGACAGCAACCCGACACGTATGGCAGCGACAAGTTCTTCGTCGTTCCCGGCACGCACGATGATGCCCGCATCGCCGATCGCGGTCGGCGTACCGCCGGCATCCGTGCCCACCGGGATGCAGCCGCAGAGCATCGCCTCGCACACCGCATTGGGCAACCCTTCGCTGAGCGAGGGCTGGCAATACACCGATGCACGCTGGTACCAGGGGAGCAGTGCCCCGCGGGCGACCGGTCCGAGCAACTGCACATTCGATGGGCGCAACGGCTCGAGGAGCTGCGCGATCCGGGGGTCGATGCCGATCACAACGAAACGGACCTCAGGCATCCCCAGCGCGATGGCAAGCAGCCGGTCGATCCCCTTCACTCTCATGCGCTCTTCCGTCTCGCATCCTGCAACGGTCAGGACCAGGTCGGACTCCTTCTGCCCGGGGAGCCAGAACGATTCATCGTAGCCGGTGGGCATGACGGTGATGGCGCCGGGCCGGATGGGAGCCAGCGCAAGCGCGGCATCACGCAGCGAGGCATCCACCGGGAGCAAACGCGTGGCGTTGCGCAGCGTACGGATGAGGAGCGATCGCTTCCAGCGGGTGTTTGCCAGGCCATAGCCTATGGCGGGCCGCGTGATCACATCCGCACCGCCGAGGACGACGATACTCGGGAGATGCGACCGTCGCGCAAGAGTGACCACGGCACTTGCATACGTTGACGCGAACCAGGTGAAGGTCAGATCTGCCCGGGATACCGCACGGGGAAGGCGGCTCAGATCAGCAAGGGAACGGGTGAGAAGATGGGTGACCTCGCCGAGCCCCCGCAGGAGCTCAACGTCTTCAAGGATGAACGAGGAAGTGAAGCTGGATGTGAAAAGTATCTTCCTGCGTGGCAATCGTCTGTCCGGGGATGCTGGTATGTGAGGATACTGCGAAAAGATACCGTTCAGCATGCACAGTTGCAACCGCCCCGCCCCGGCGGGACGGTTGCATGCGGGGGTTGCCGGCTATTTCGCTGTTCCGGAGGCCGGGATGAACTTCAGGGCCAGAGAATTGAGGCAGTAGCGCAGCCCCGTAGGCCGGGGGCCGTCTTCGAACACATGCCCGAGGTGAGCATCACATTTCGCGCACAGGATCTCGGTCCGGACCATCCCGAAACTCCGGTCCTCCTCCTCGATCACATTCTCCTTTGCTACCGGCTGGAAGAAACTCGGCCAGCCCGTGCCGGAATCGAATTTTGCATTCGACGCGAAGAGGTCCAGTCCACAACACACGCAGGAATATGTTCCGGCATCATGATGCGACCAGTAGGCCCCGGAGCATGCCCGCTCGGTGCCGCGGTGACGCGTGACCTCGAACTGCTCGGGGGTGAGGATCTTCCGCCATTCTTCATCCGTCCTGGTTACCTTTTCCACGCTCACGTATCCTTTCGATGCAAGGTCAAAGACGCGGATCTTCTGGGCGGGAGCCGGGGTACCGGCGACGAGTGCCAGAACACAAACGAACGACACGACTGTATGCATGCGCATCCCTCCCTTTCTCTCCCTAACATGCCGTGAGGCCGCGGGGTTCCGCCGCCGGACGCTGTGTCATGCCAGCGCCTTCTCGATCGCCGCCAGCTCATCGGCGGACAGCGGTGGCGCATAGGCGACGGCGACGTTCTCCTCCATCTGGGCCACAGAACTCGCGCCCACAAGGGCGGAAGTCACGCCCGGATGGCGCAGGACCCAGCTGAGCGCAAGTTGGGCGATGGACTGTCCCCTGCCGCGGGCGACGGCGTCGAGGGCGCGCACCTTCGCAAGCCGTTCGTCGGTCACGTGTTCGGGGCGGAGGAAACCGTGCGGCTTCCCGGCCCGCGAATCCGATGGGATGCCACCGAGATACTTCGTCGTGAGCATCCCCTGGGCCAGCGGCGAGAACACGATGCAACCCATCCCCTCCTCGTTCAGCACGCCGAGCAAATCCGGTTCGATCCACCGGTTGAACATGTTGTACACGGGCTGATGGATGACGCACGGGGTGCCCATCGCACGGAGCAGCGATGCTGCCTTGCGTGTGTGCTCGGCGCTGTAGTTTGAGATCCCGGCGTACAGCGCACGCCCCGACCGCACCGCCTGGTCCAGTGCGGCCATGGTCTCTTCCAGCGGGGTCTCGGGATCGAAGCGGTGCGAATAGAAGATGTCCACGTAGTCGAGTCCCATCCTCTTCAAACTCTGATCAAGACTTGCGAGCAGATACTTCCGCGACCCCCATTCGCCGTAGGGCCCCGGCCACATCCAGTAGCCGGCCTTGGTGGAAATGATGAGCTCGTCCCGGTACGGGCGCAGATCGTGTTTCATCAGCAGACCGAAGGTCTCTTCCGCGGAGCCGGGGGGCGGACCGTAGTTATTCGCCAGATCGAAGTGGGTGATGCCGAGATCGAAGGAGCGGCGAATGATGGCCCGCGCGGTTTCACGTGTGTCCACCCCGCCGAAGTTATGCCAGAGCCCGAGCGAGATCGGCGGAAGGCGAAGCCCGCTCCTGCCACACCGGCGGTAGGGCAAGCTGGCGTAGCGGTCAGCGTTGGCGGTCCAGACACTCATGATCACCTCCGGGAATTCTCAGGGTATGGAAGCGGATGGAGATCCGCTCAGTTCAGGATGTCGGTCAGCTCTGTGCCACGCATGAAGGCGACGATCGCTTCGATGTCGGCACTCAGCGGACGGTCGCCGCGCAGGGGCGGGACGACCTCCCGCAGGAGTTTGTACGCTTTGCGTGTTCCGTCGCCCGGGCGTTCGGTGCGGTAGCCCAGCGCCTCGATCGCCCCGTGCAGCTCGATGGCGAGCACATGTTCCACATTCCGGATCACCTGGCGTGCCTGGCGCGCGGCAATGGTGCCCATACTCACATGGTCCTCCTGGTTCGCGGAGGTCGGGATCGAATCGCCGCTCGCCGGATGGATCAGGACCTTGTTCTCGGACACGAGCGCTGCCGCCGCATACTGTTCGATCATGAGCCCCGACTCGAGTCCGCCGTTCACCGCAAGGAACGCGGGGAGTCCGCAACTGTGCTGCCGGTCCATGAGCTTCGCCGTGCGCCGCTCGGAGATATTCCCGATCTCCGCCACGGCGAGCGCCAGAAAATCCATCGCGAGCGCCACCGGCTGGCCGTGGAAGTTGCCGACGCTGAACACCTCATTCGTATCGGGAAAGATCAGCGGATTGTCCGTGGTGGAGTTCACTTCGGTCTCGACGACACCGGCGACGTACTCGATCGCATCACGCGATGCGCCGTGCACCTGCGGCGCACACCGGATGGAATAGGAATCCTGCACCTTCGAGCGCGTGTCGTGGTCCACGCGGTCCACCAGGCGGCTGTTGCGGATCATGGCGCGGATGTTCCGCGCGGCACGCGCCTGTCCGGCATGCGGACGCGTCGCCAGGACCTTCTCCGCGAACGGCGTGCTCTTCCCTTTCACGGCTTCGAGGGTGAGTGCCATGGCGATGTCCGCGATATCGGCGAGCCGGCGTGCATCATACACCGCCAGCGCGCCCACGGCGGTCATGGCCTGCGTGCCGTTATTCAGGGCGAGGCCCTCCTTCGCTTCCAGCACCACGGGCTCGATACCCGCCGCGCGAAGCGCGTCTTTGCCGGACATCCGCTTCCCGCGGTAGAAGGCTTCCCCCTCGCCAATGAGCACCGCGGCGGCATGCGACAGCGG
The DNA here is from genome assembly GCA_030835135.1 of Bacteroidota bacterium. Taxonomy (GTDB): domain Bacteria; phylum Bacteroidota; class Ignavibacteria; order UBA10030; family UBA6906; genus JAGDMK01. The sequence continues at coordinate 94,166 of JAUQWO010000034.1, read as the reverse complement.
GGCAAGATCGCCGCTCGATCCGACGGAGCCCTGCTCGGGGACGACGGGATGAACACCGCGGTTCAGCATCTCAAGCAGACGTTCGACGGTGGCGATGCGGATGCCGGAGTGGCCGCGCGCCAGAGCGTTGGCACGCAGCAGCAACATCGCCCGGACGATCTCTTCATCGAAGGGAGCGCCGATGCCCGCACAGTGACTGAGGATCAGATTCCGTTGGAGTTCACGGAGACGTTCAGGACGGATGGAGACATTCTGGAAGGCACCGAAGCCGGTGGTCACGCCATAGACCACCGCATGGTCGCGCACTGCATCTTCCACCCACTGGCGCGACCGCCGCATGGCTGCGCGTGTCGATGGGGCCAGACGTGCAGAGGCGCCTCGGCGGGCAACGGCCACCACCCGATCGATCGTCAACGTGGCGCCATCAACCTGTATCGATCTGGGCATGGGATCTCTCCGTTCAGCGTCCGGGATGGATGGAATGACGTGCGAGCACGTCCAGCACCGTCTGCGCGCATGCATCGATGGGGACGGTCACCTGCACCGTACGGGTCTCCGCGAGGTAGGCCTCGCGGTCCTTCCCTGCCACCGCTTTCTTCTTCTCCTGGAGTTGTCCGCCAAGGATCAGGTCCTTCACGGTGACCTCCCCCTTCTCGAACTCATTGCTGCCCATCAGGATGGCGGCCGGGATACCGAGACGGTTGGCATATTGAAGCTGCTTCCCGGGACTCTTCTCTTCGCCGAGATACATTTCGGCGTTGATCCCTGTCTGCCGGAGCTGTCGCGTCAGGCGCTGATAGTCGGCGAGGCGCGATGGTTCCATGATGGTGACCAGCACGTGGGCGGTCGCGCTTTGCACGGGCAACCGGCCGAGTTTCTGAAGTGCCGCGAACAGCCGGTCCACCCCGATCGATGCACCCACGGCGGGGATCTTCCGTCCGAGGAACCGCTCCACCAGGCCATCATAGCGTCCGCCGCCCACCACCGACCCGATCTCCGGCGCATCCAGGAGCTGTGCCTCGAACACGGGGCCGGTGTAGTAATCGAGTCCGCGCGCGATGCTCAGGTCGAGAACGACCGTCGCTTCCGGGATCGCGAGTGTATCGAGCGACGTGCAGATGAAGCTCAGGTCGTTGACCGCCTCTTCGGCCGACGGCACGCCCGCGAAGAGGGTGGCAAGGGCCTGGAGTGTTGCGCTCCGGGTCCCGCGCGGGATCGCAAGGAATTCCCGGATGCGCGTGACGGCCGTCGCATCGAGTCCGAGGCCGGGGATCTTGTCGCCCGACACGTCGATACGTCCGGTCATCAGTTCTTTCGCGACGTTCTCGATCCCGATCTTCTCGAGCTTGTCGAGGATGCGGAACACGCCATGCGCCATTTCCCGCGGGATGCCGGCGAAGTCGAGCAGACTGTTCAGCACCTTGCGGCTGCTGAAGCGGAGGATGAACCGGTCGTCTACCAGCGCGGTCAGCGTGTCGTAGATGCCGCAGATGATCTCCGCATCGGCCGCGAGGGACGACGACCCGACGGAATCGAGATCGAATTGAATGAACTCGCGGAAGCGTCCGGGATCGGGTTTGTCCGCCCGCCACACCGGCGCAACCTGGTAGCGCCGGAACGGCAGGGGGAGGTCCGGGTACTGCGCAACCACACGCGCGAGCGGCACGGTGAGGTCGAAACGCAGGGCGACCTCCTCTTCCTCGGGGTTCGTGAAGCCGAAGATCTGTTTGGTGTTCTCATCGCCGTACCCCATGAGGGTCACACGGTATTCCTGTGCGGGGGTCTCCAGGGGGAGGAACCCATACCGTTCATACACCTGCCGGATGGTCGCGATGAGCTTGAGACGCGCGTTCATCTGCGCGGGGAGATAGTCACGGAATCCGCGCAGGACCCGTGGTTCTACGATACGTTCGTCGGGCATAAAGAAGAGGTGCTCAGTGGTGCTTCATTGATCCCCGGTCCATGGACATCGGACAGTGGCGACTGGATGTGCAGCGTCCATGGAGGGGCGAAAATACACGAATTTTTGTAATATAGCGGAAACGCATGTGGCAAACAAGCGGGGCAGGGAGCGCACGCTTGACATGGACCGCCGATTTTCTCATATTCTCGCAGTCGTTTGCTCTCGTTGTCCCGTTCTTTGATGTGGGTCGCACTACCGGCACCGTCATCCACTCTCTCCACGAGTGTCCCTTGGCCGCACGACTCATGCTGCACATGCAACTCCCTGCCACGGCATTTCCCCCGGGCCCGCGCATACGTGCGCCGTTCCCTTCGATCTCAACACACCCTGTCACTCCGGAATCCCCCTCCCTCCTGATCCGGCACTACCGTTCACCGCAACGGAGGAGCCATGATGTATCTCCCGGCCGCAGCCATCCTGTTCGCCCTGCTTATCCCCTTCATCACGCACGCGCAACCCGTTGCCCACCTGCCGGCACCTGAGAAGCCGTTCCCCCGGACACTGATCGCAGGGACATTCCGGATCGAGGTCGAACGGTACGACATCAACGTCATCGCCGGACCCCGGAGCGGGATCGGACGCGTTCGGTTCAACTGTCTCCCGATCTTCCCGCCGTTCCCCTGGGGAGATCTCCCCCGCTCTCCACGGACCTTCAGCGTCGTCGAGTCCATCGAGGATTCCACCGTTCAGATCCACCTCGACGATGCGCTCCTCATCTCACCGGATGCCCGCGTCGGCGAGAAGATCCAACTGGATCTCCCACAACGTCCTTCGAAGGCACAACTCCTCAAGGACAAAAACCATCTCCTCGACATCCTGCATGACCTGAATGGACCGCAGGGGATCCGCGTCCGGTTCACCGGCGCCCAATGGTCCGGACCCGCATCAGCAACGGTGGTCCTCACCGCCGGTGAGGCGGTCTACCCGACATCACCCGCGATCCCCCCGCCACCAGCCCACGTATTGGCCGCACCCGGGTTCGGTCTCGCCATCGATTCGTTGATCATCACCCCGGCCCGCGCAAGCGTGAAGGGAAGCATCCGGCTTCCGGTCTGTCTGGTGAGCGCATCGCGCTGCACGCGTTCGGAGTTGCCACTGCCGTGGACGCCGGTCACCGTGATGTGCGATCTGTATCGTGAGGTCCCCGATTCCTCCTTCGGCCCCCTCTTCGTCGGGGAAACGGGGATCCAGATCCAGGGGCGCGGCTACACCATTGACCTTTCGGCGACGCGCTCCGATGCATCGGTCACGCCACCGCTCGCGGCCGGGTGGAAAGGCGTTGTCCTGCATGAAGGCGAAACGCCCGCACCACCATCTGCTCCTGTCATCTCCAACCGCGGCTATGTGAAAGCGCGCTACACCTTCGATCACGGATTGATCACGGGTGCCGGCCTCTCGGCGCGACTCAACCTTGCCGCGCCGTTCACGTTCGATACGATCGAGCCGCTCGGCTACCGGGTGTCCATCCAACCGCCCAACGGCTCGATCCGGCTCGGCTCGTGCGGTATTCAGAGCGGCGAATTCTTCGCCGGTGAGATACTGCTGCCGCCGGCCGCGATCCGTGATGAGACAGGTCAACGCGTGACCGCCGGGTACGATACATTGCGCGTCCAGAGCGACATGGACCTCTTCGGCGCGGTTGCGGTGAAGGGCGGATTCACGTGGGGAGAGTTCTTCAAGACCTCCGGCGCGCCACGCTACTATCAGCTCGGCCAGGACCTCATCACCGGACAGATGGCGCGGGGATTTTTCTACCTCGCGGCACGGCAACGTGCGCCCTATTACCCGACGGCAGGCGGAACTTTCCAGCGTCCACTCACCGACAGCGCCGACATCGCGCTCGAAGCGCAGGGGCTGCAGGGTGTGACGCTCACGAACCTCCGGGGCAGAAAGTTCACCATCTGGACGCAGGATGTGCCCAACGGCACCATCCTCCAGCCGCGCAAACTCGAATTCGCGGACTCCAGCGTGATCGTGGACTGGATGAACGTGATCGGGACGGGCATCCACACGGAGGTGATCATCGCCAAGTTCATCGCGCAGAAGGACGTCGTGAACCTCGGACCGACCTGGTCCACCAACCCGCGCTATCTCGGCGGCACGCCACTGCGGGTCTCGTTCAAGTCCGAACCGCGGTCCAAACAGCGGCTGATGCGCATGCGTTTCGTGGAAAGCGCAACATGGGACAGCAACTTCGACGGCAGGATCTTCCTCAACACCCCGGTGAACGATACCACGCGCTTCTCGAATCTCGTTTTCACTTCCACCGCCGAGGCGGGAGGCGCGCAGCTCGACCTCACGCACACGTTGAGCATGAACTACTGGGGGGTATCGCTCGTGCCGGCGGACTCCACCCAACCCGCGGGGGTGGTCTGCGTCAAACTCGGCGTGATCTATACCACGGCTGCGGGGATCGCCGAGCCGCGCCATTTCGCACGCCCGTTCTGGCTGACGTGGGGTGAGATCCTTGCCTCGGGCAACCTGGGCCGTCTCTCCTTCGACTACAACGGACGGAGCCAGTGCTTCGACAGGATCCCGTATGCACCTTCCTTCGTCCGGCTCTCTGATTACAACCCCGCGGCACCGGGTGATTCCGGCTATCTCGTCACGTATGGCGATCTCGCGTTCAGCTTCTTCGGCGCGAAAACGCTCTGGGTATACGACTGGCGGTCGCCGAAGCGTCAGGGCGGGGTGTACGGAGGACGCACGGTGCGCACGCCGTTGAGTTCGCCGTATGGCGTCGGAACCTCGGACCTCCATCTGACACGGGATTGGGGGGATGGCGTCGCCGATCTGGACTTCCAGGTCGACTATGACAGTCTCCAGCAAGACGGCTTCACCGGACCGGGGAACGCAACGGTCAACCGTTACGTGCTGTTCGACAGTCCGCTCCCCGGCCGCATCGATGTGAAGGCGGAGCGGTCGTGCTTCTCCCTGAGCCGGGAGAACGAAGGCGGCGTGAATCTCGGACCGCTGCTCACGATGAGCGCGATGAAGAACATCTGGGGCTGCGGGTGCATCGTTGGCGACAAGCTGGAGCGGGTGGCCGTGGGTGGCGAACTCTCCGCAAATGCCGGTGCCGGGTTCAGCATCGTGGGCCGGACCGCCGGGGCGGTGAGTGTTGCGATCGGGTACTCGCCATCGCGGACGGACATGCTCTTTGCGGGGGATGCGTATGCCGTGCTCCTGACGCGCAACATCGAAGTGATCGGGTATATCACCCTGTCGATCGACCGCGACGCCGACTATGCCGAGGGGTACCTGAAGGGTATCGTCGACATGAACAGTCTTCTTGCGGGCACATCCGGTGCAGGGGAATTGCAGTGGCACATCGGGTCGGATCACGAGACGATCCAGGGACGCGTGGCGGTCTCGATGTACTCCATGGGCGGAGGGGCATCGGGATCGTCCGCCAGCGGTAAGGAGGCCGGACTCTGGTTCGGGATCAACTCGAACAAGGACAATGTCTGGGTGATGGACGGTATCAGCGGGCGGTTCGGGCTCAACAAGGCCGCCCTGCCTCAACGGCTCACCGGCGTGTACGCGTACGTGAGCTGGGGTGACTCGAAGAACTTCGGTTATGTGTTCTCCGGCGGGTATCAGGCATTCGCCGCGCTCGGGGCCTTCGTTGGTTTTGGCGGCGACATCGGCGGCGGATTCGGCGTCATCGGGAATGTCGGGCTCTATCTGTGGGGAAAGATCCTGGGCGGGATCGTGAGCGCTGACGCATGGGGGAACCTGCAGCTCATCGCCGGGTATCCGTCCGCATTCGCCGGGGAGGTCGGCATGGATGCCTGCGTCTTCCTTGTCTTCTGCGGGGGGACGACGCTGCATTGCGGCTTCAACGCCAGCCAGGGATTCTACATCTACTGACGGAGACATCATGAACACTCGATCATTGCACATGGGTCACGATGCTCCGGCCAACTGCTGGAACACGATGGTCTGCGCCAGAACACTCCTGGCTGTTGCCCTCCTGTCCGTTGCCATGCCGTCCGGCGCCCGTACGCAGGACCTGAGCGCAGCCACACAGCCCGCGCCGGGGAAGCGGGTACTGCTCATCTGGAGCGCTGATACATCCGGCATTCCCATCCGGGGCTACAACCTGTACCGCAAGCTGGGTGGCGCAGCGTCGTACCCGCCCGCGCCGCTGAATGCGTCCGTGTTGGCACCGGTCATCGACACGACCGCGTTCAAGGCCATCATCCCGCGCGATTCCGACGACTGGAACACGATCGCCTTCGCGCTTGCGGACAGCACCGGCCCGGGTGGGGCGATCGAACCGCTGGCGAACGTATTTTCGATCGTGCACTTCCCTCCCGGTTCGCCGCAGTGGCGCCGGGTGCAGATCCTCGCGTCCGCACGCCCCGCGATCGCACAGGTGCTGGGGCAGTCGTTCAACGACGGTACTGTTGTGAACGGCACCCCGTACGCCTACCGGATCGTCCGCGTGGGCGCCGGAGGCACGGAACTTCCGCCCTCCGGTGCGAACGAGGCCGTGATCACCGCGGGTCTCCCGCCCCCGATCCCCGTGCCCGCGAACGTCCGGCTCGTCATCGGGGATGCGAAGGTCCAGATCCTGTGGAACAAGCCACCGGCACCATTCTCCTCGTTCGTCGTGGTTCGGGCAACAAGTCTCTTCGGCCCGTACCGGAAGGTCAATGACGCCGACGTCAGTGCCGAGATCACGCTGGACCTCGACAGCACGGCGGTTGCGCCGGTCGCGCACGGGTTCACCGACTATGAGCACTGGAGTCCCCTTGGCGACCCGGAACCGCGCACCGTTCCGGGGAACCCGCTGCCGTTCACCGGTCCGGCGAACGGCACGAAATACTGGTACCGTGTGCAGCTCAGGGATATGCTCGGTAACACCGGTCCGCCTTCGAACGCGGTCGCGGGAATGCCGGTGGACAGGACGCCACCCGCCGTGCCGGGGGACATCATGGTGGATGCGATCGAAGCCAACAACGCGTTCAGGATCCGCTGGTCGAAGGTGCGTCTCGACGTCGACGGCCATCGCGAAACCGTCACCGCGTACAGGGTCTACCGGTACACGCAGGGTCACCAGCCCGATGGCGGGGCGGTGTTCGTGGCGCCGGCCGTCACCGCTCCCCTGCCGAACGACTCACTCATCTTCACCGCGTTCGACAGCACGGCGGGACTGCGGAGCGCATGCCTGGACAGCACCCTCTTCTTCCGTGTGGAAGCACGCGATGCCGCGGGCAACGTGTCGCGCCGATCGATCGCCGTCGGCGCAGCGCTCAAGGACATCACGGCGCCGGAGATCGTGACCGGCACCACGGCCGTGGGGTTCGACGATTTCATCAGGGTGAAGTGGAACCTCAACAAGGATTGCGGGGTCGAAAACTACCTCATCTTCCGCTCGCTGTGCGACCGGGGCGGATGGTATCCATGCCGATCTGTGACCTCTGCAGGCGGCATCGTCCACGACATATCGACGAACGGCAAGAGGGATTGTGGCGGGCCGTTCGCCCTGGTCGGCACCATCACCGCATCGGATGCACAGGCACTCGGCGATCCCGCCTACTTCGACGATCGTTCGGTCCCTGCGGGATCGCCACTCTGCTATGCGTACCTCGTCAAAGCGCAGGATCATGCCCAGAACGTCAGCGGCAGGCTCCCCCTTCCGTTGTCCTCAGAGATCATCGTGTGTGAACATCTGCGCGATAGGACGCCGCCGGAACCGGCGATCGTTGCCGGCCTGATGGCGCGTGACAGCGCGATCCAGGTGGACTACATCGGTCCACCGGTCCAGGATATCGCCGCGTATCATGTGTACCGGTCGGAAACCCAGGCAGGTCCGTTTGCATGGGTGGGCGGCATGACCGTCGTGCTGCCTCCGGGCACCGGTACCAGGTTACAGGCCCCATATGCCGCGCCACCCGCGGTGGGGTGTGACAGCATTCCGCTCGTGAGCAATCCGTATATGAGCATCGGCTCGTGGACGGACAGCACGGCGGACCGGAAACGGATCTACTGGTACAAGGTGCTGGGTGTCGACCGGGCCGGGAATCAGAGTCCGCCGGACAGTGCGCTGGCCATCGGCACATTCACGTTCGCATCGAACCGTGACGCGCCGCCGCAGATCCTCGGCGTGATGCCTGTGAACGATCCGTGCGGACTCACCCTCGTCTGGAGCCCCGGGTACGACACCTCGAAGGTCCGGGGCTTCTTCATCTTCCGGAGCACCGCGCTGAACGGACACTATTATCAGATCGAAGGGCTGCAGCAGGCGAGCACGTTCACGGACGTGTCCGTGGCGCGGAACACCAGCTATTTCTACCGGGTCGTGGCGCTACGGCGTGACGGGATGTTGACGGGGCTATCCGACCCGAAACCCGGCAATCATCCATAGGAGGCGTGATGAAGACAGTGCAGGGAGTGAGGCGCCTGCTGATGCTCGGGGGCGTGCTGATGGTGGCCGGGGTCATCGCGCAGGCACAGAATCCCGACACCAGCGCGGCGCGGAAGTATGGATGGGGGTTCCGCAACTTCGCGGACACGCTGTTCACCTGGGACATTTATTCCCATACGTTCTTCGGTGTCCCCGTCGATCCTGACGGCACGTGGTGGTCGGCGACGTTCGACAAGCTGTTCTATGAACAGGCGTTCCGGAAAACACTTCCTGATCCGGACAACGATGGCGGGATCGGGAATTGTTACGGCATCTCGCTTCTGAGTCTGATGGTCAACCGGTTCGGCGGGTATTATGGGTATTGTGCGCCGACCATCGGCTACAGGGGCGACACGGCCTCGTCGAAGGCGAAGGGTCCGGATGACCCCGGCTTGCGCCGGCTCATCAACATCATGCATGGCCGTCAGTTGTCGCTGGCCTCGATCGAGACGTATCTCGACCAGGCGCAGTTCGGTCATTCACAGAACGCGAACTTTGGCCTGACGCTTGCGCGTCAGGCCATCGGGAAAGAAGGGCCGTGCATCATCTCGATCACAAAGACCACGAACCCGGTCAGCGGTGGCGGACACTCGCTCATTGCGTACGGCGTGACCACTGATGGGTCAGGACACTCGAAGATCTGGGTCGTGGACCCGAACCGTCTCTGGGCGGTGCCGTCGCCTGGGGACCGCGGGTGGTATCAGGGAGACAGCAACTACGTTGCGTGTGATCCAGGAGGAGCGTGGCATTTCACCATGAAAGGTGGCGATGTCTGGCCGCAATCCGGAGGGCATCTCATCATCATCCCGATCTCTTTGATCGGGACACCGGGGCGGGTGCCGTCGTCGCTGGGGCTGTCGGTGAGTGAATTGCTGGGTAAGGTCTTTCTGTCGGGGGCGACGGGAAGAGACAAGAAGAGCCAGGACAATGCAGGAAAGGATCGGACAAGAGATGTGGGAATTCAGGATTGACGAGTGGGGGTTGTCAATGTTCCATACACCAGGAGGATACAACGATGCGAGCGACAAAAGACACGATGCGGTCGTTCATGATGGCAGTGATGGCGGTGGTACTGGGGCTGAGTCTGGCGGGATGCAGCGGATGTCAGCAGCCCTCCGTCGTTGATGCACCGGCGTCGGCATTGGACGTGAAGATCTCGGTGCTGGATATCGCCGAGGTCCCCTCTGATGGCAAGGTCATCGTCGTCATGCAGTTCTTTCAGGGAAGTTCGACGGTAGAGATGGCGTCGAACATCACGCTCCGGTGCAATGGGGTCGTGTTGCCGTGGAATGGCCTGATGTTCGGGCATGCCGAGCGCATCCCCATCCAGCCCGTCGGGGGGACCTATGCATGCACGTTCACGCGCGGTGGCGTGACCACGACAGCCAATGTCGTGGTGCCGCCGCGGCCGGTATTCCTGGCCCCGACGATCGCGGGCGCGTTCCTGCCGCGGTCGAACAATTTCACCATCCACTATGTCGCGGGCATCGGGACATCGGTACGGGGTGGGGCCAACGACGCGACGAACGCCGCGAACAACTCGCAGCCTGACGACGGCACGCACGACGGACTCGACGTCAGCGGGTTCGTTCCGGGTCCGGGCACGCTGAGCATCACGCGGACGCTCGAGGGGGCGCTGACAGGAACGGGGTTCGGCACGGCAAGGACCAAATACGACACCAACACCACCATCGCCATCACGTGGTTGTAAGGGCGAAGACCTGATCTGACCCTGGCCCCAGGTCGGGGTCGATCGGACGCGTGGTGTACAAACGACTGAACCCGGCTCGAGGCCGGGTTCTATCGTTCAGTGAAGTTCTCTACCACATAGCACCATGAAAACTTGGTACTGGCGACTGGATTTGAACCAGTGACCCCCAGATCCACAATCTGGTGCTCTAACCAACTGAGCTACGCCAGCATCATCCCCGTGAGGGGACAGATAATATACGCAATCCACTTGAGATTTTCAACTGCACGAAAACCCCATTTCGCCGGTCTCATTTCACTGGTGCTCGTGCGCAACCCCGAATCTCTTTACCATCGTCACCGAGCGACCGACAAGCCCCACCGGAACAAAACCCGCCCGCATATAGAGACGTTTTGCCGGGTTGTCGTCATCCACGCTCAAACTTACGCCCGGAAACCGTCCGGCGGCCAGATCGAGCACGCGCGCCATCAATGCGCTCCCGATCCCCTGCCCGCGGTACTCCTTCACCAAGGACATGGCCAGCTCCGGCGTCTCATCATCCACGTACCCGAACCCCTTCGGCTCACCAACAAGCAGCCGGAGCCACGCAGCACCGATCACCCGCTCCCCGTCACATGCCACCACACCAAGGTCGCCATCCCTACCCCATGCTTCCGCATACTGCCGGAGGGCAGGGATCTCAAGGATGTCGCGGGGGTACGGCGGCTTGCCGGGAGGGACATGGACGGCAAGGTATGTGAAGTCCCACAGCAAACCGGCGTCCCCGGGCTCCAAAGCGCGAATCTGTATCACCATCGTGTGTTCCGGCTTCGTCGCATTTCCTGTGCGATCCGATCAGGCCCCGATGAGGCCCCCCTCCCCACCCAGTTGCATTTGAAGCTCAGTCCTCGTACTTTCGCAGCACAAGAGAAGGTTATGCGAGCTCAATTCGACGACCTCATCGAGATCGGTGCGCTGTTTGTCGGATCGATCCTGCTCTGCCCGGCCTCACTATGCAGCGCCGGAACCGACAGCCTACACACCCCCACGGCCGGCGCAGCCCGGACTGCCGCGAGCGCGCTCTACGACTCCGCGCGCGCCGTTGCGGAAACCGACCCCACGGCCTCCCTCCACTGTGCACTCCGCGGACTTGCGATCTCCCGGTCCGGCGGCGATCTCCGGCTCCAGGCGCTGGGATGCCAGCTTACGGGCGAGGCATACTTCCAGCGCGGCGAGAATGATTCCTCCGAAGCGTACCATCTCCGCGCACTGGATCTTGCACGGGCAGCAGTCGACGATTCCCTCACAGCCGCGGCATTGAACAGTGGCGGATTGATGGCGTACATGCGGGGTGACCCCACCGTCGCGCTGCAGCTGGGCTTCGAAGCCCTGAGCATCGCACAACGCTCCGGGAACCGCATTCTCACCGTACGGATCGACAATCACCTGGGACTTGCGGCGAGGGACTTCGGTGCGTCGGTAAGCGATATCGGGTTCTTCCGCCGGGCTCTCGCCGAAGCCATTGCCCTCGGCGACTCGGAAGGGATCGCGATCACCCGGAATCATCTCGGAAGCTGGTTGGCCACTCGCGGGTCTCTCGACTCCGCCCTCATCCACTACGGAGCATCCCTGGCATATCGCATGAGGACCGCACCCGGGTCCAACAGCGTCGCCGTCCTGGACAATAATATCGGCAACGTCTACCGGAGCCAGCGGCGGTATCGCGAGGCAGAAGAGAGCTACAGGAAGTCGCATGCCATCTCCATGCGCACGGGCAGCCGGAACCTCATCGCGACAACGTACAAGAACATGGCCATCCTCGCACGGGACCAGGGAGACCATGCCCGGGCCCTCGACTATGCGCGCAAGGCCGAAGCGATCAGCCTCTCTATCGGACTCTCGCGCATCGCGATACTCAGCGCTCAGGAGATCCCGCCCAACCTGGCCGCCCAGGGGAACTTCCACCTCGCCTACGACAGCCTCGTCGCGTTCATTCGCCTCAGAGACTCCCTGGACAACGAGAGGAACGAGCGCCACCTTGCCGAACTCCAGGTCCGCTTCGAATCCGACCGGAAGGAGCAGATCATCCAGCAGCTGGCCCTCGAACAGGCCAGGTCCGTGAGGAATTTTCTCATAGCATTCGTCGCCCTGAGCCTCCTCCTCGGCATTGTTCTGTACTTCCTCTACAGGGAAAAGAGCAGCGCGGCGAGAGAGCTCGCAGCGCGCCAGAAGGAACTCGAACATCTGAACGCTGCACTGATGGCGCGCAACGAACAATTACAGTCATCGGAGAGCCACCTGCGCGATTCACTGCAGGAGAAAGAGGTTCTCCTCAAGGAGATCCATCACCGGGTCAAGAACAACCTCCAGGTCGTCTCCAGCCTTCTCAGTCTCCAATCGGACGGACTCACCGACGACACCTCACGCGCCCTCCTGCTCGATAGCCAGGACAGGATCAGAGCCATGGCGCTCGTTCATGAGAGACTGTACCGGTCGGGAACGTTCATGGGGATCGAGCTCGCTGACTACCTTGCGGACCTGATGAATCATCTCCAGGCCTCGCACGGGAGCCGCCGGGTGCGCATCGATGTCTCGAGCGACCCGGTGTCCGTCAACATCGATGCCGCGATCCCGCTGGGATTGATCGTGAGCGAACTGGTGACCAACGCATTCAAACATGCGTTCCCCGGGGACACGGAGGGAACCGTCCAGGTCATCGCGCGATCCATTCACGAACGTGAATGCGTACTGACCGTGGCCGACAACGGGCAGGGGTTGCCCCCGCCACCCGATGACGCCGGCGAATCGACGCTCGGCCTCCAGCTCGTGCATATCCTCGTGGAACAGATCGAGGGTCACCTCGAGATCACGAACAACGGTGGCACACGATTCGACGTGAGGTTCCCTCTTACTCCCGGAAGCTGACACCGTCTCCCTGACCGGTCAAGCGAGGCCCTGCAATACCTCCCAGAACCTGTTCCGGAACGCCCTGTCATTCTCCACGAACCATGTCCGCGCAGCTTCGCCCATGCGCTTCCGCTCTTCCATCGGCATGGCGAAGATCTCCTGCATCGCCATAGCGAGCTTCTGCTCATCCACATAGAAGTTCGTCCCCACGGCCTGCGGCGCCTGACGCGCATAGCCGACCAGCACACCGCGCTCCTTCGTGACAAGCTCGTTCATGGGCGGCGCATCCGTCGTCACGACCAGGGCACCGCAACTCATTGCCTCAGAAAGATAGTGCCCGTATCCTTCGGCCTCCGATGGACACAGATGGATCCCGCATCGGTTCTGATCCTCGTTGATCACACGCTCCGGCAGGAACTTCCGGTGGATGCGGATGTTCGGGGCAGGGATGGGCCTGGCGGTGGGTTCATACCAGTACATGTCCAACGGCGGTAATGAAGGGTTGGCGATCCATGCCCGGTTCACGGCCATGCTCCCCTTCTGCAGACTGCTCCCGCCAATGTGGATGCATGCACCATAGTCCTTGCGGACGGTGGGATTGTACCTGTCAAGCGTTGTGAAGCCGGTATAGATCGACCGCATGCCGAGGTCCGTGAACAGTGTGTCCGCGAACCGCGTCTTGCTCAGCACCACGTCCAGCCGCGGCAGCAGTGCGCGACTCCCCTCCGTCAACCACTCCTGGTGTGGCATCAGACAATTGACGCGCGCATACGGTAACCACTGCTCGCTGATCTCCTCGACGAAGACATTGATATCATACCGCTTCCGCGGGAGGACCGTGTAGAGCGCACGCCGCACACCACGGCGGAACCGCGGCGCCAGCGCCGGGTCGAAGGCAGTGACGCTCAACTCGACCTTTCTCCCCCGCAACACCTCTCTGAACACTCTGAGATCGCGACGCAATCCTACCGTATGAACATGGATTAGAAGATTGACCCGTATCATGAGAGCCTGGTGGCTCAGCCCCCCTTCTTCATATATGCAGGAAGTTCGTTCAGGAAGTGCGCCGCCGTACGGATACCACCAAAGAAGTTCGGCAGGTGCAGGAACTCGTCCGGCGCGTGTGCGTTCTCATCCGGCAATCCGAACCCCAGCAGCACGGTATCGATCTTCAACAGTTTCTTGAACTGAACGACGATCGGAATAGATCCACCCTCACGCTGATAGAGCGGCTTCTTGCCGAAACCCTTCTCCAGAGCAGCATAGGCAGCGCGCACGCCCGGACTGTCGATGGGAGTGATCGCCGGCTCGCCACCGTGCAACGACTGCACCGTGACCGTCACGCCGGGAGGCGCGATCTTCCTGATGAATTTCGTGAAGAGGGCACTGACCTTCTTCGAAGACTGATCGGGCACAAGGCGCATCGAGATCTTAGCCGAGGCCTTGCTCGGGAGCACGGTCTTGGCGCCTTCGCCCGTGTACCCCCCCCAGATGCCGTTGCACTCGAGGGTCGGACGCGCCCAGAGCCGCTCCAGCGTGGTGAATCCCGTCTCACCATACAACTGCTTCACGCCCAGATCCTTCGCATACCGCCTGTCGTTCCACGGCAGCTTCTTGTAGGCGTCGCGCTCTTTCTTCGTCAATGCCCGCACGTCGTCGTAGAAGCCGGGGATGGTGATGCGCCCCTTGCCGTCGTGCAGCTTCGCGATGATCTCCGCAAGCGCCTGGATCGGATTGAGGATCGATCCGCCATACGACCCCGAATGCAGGTCGCTCTTCGGACCAACAAGGTCGATCTGCATGTACGCAAGTCCGCGCAGACCGTAACAGATCGAGGGCACATCACGGGCGAACATGGAGGTGTCCGAGACCAGCACGAGATCGGCCTTGAGCAGCTCCGCCTGCGCCTTGACGAACTCATCCAGGTGCTCGCTGCCGATCTCCTCTTCGCCTTCGATGATGAACTTCACGTTCACCGGCAAGGTCCCGGTGGTCCGCAACATGGCTTCGATGGCCTTCAGATGGATGAAGACCTGCCCCTTGTCGTCCGATGCACCACGGGCAAACAGGTCCTCACCGCGTACCGTCGCCTCGAACGGCGGTGATGTCCAGAGTTCGAGCGGCTCGGGCGGCTGAACATCGTAGTGTCCGTAGATCAACACTGTCGGCTTTCCAGGCGCATCCAGCCATGCCCCGTACACGACCGGATGACCCGGCGTTGCCATGATGCGCACATCGGGGATGCCGATGGAGCGCAGATGCTCCGCGACCCATTCCGCGCACCGGCGGATATCGCCGGCATTCTCGGGGTTGTTGCTGACGCTGGGGATCGCCAGGAACTCCGTGAGTTCCTTGAGGTAGCGTTCGCTGTTATTCTCGATGTAACCCAGGACATCCTTCATGGGAGCCTCATGTGACCTGTAGAATGACATAAATTTAATGAATATACCATAAGATTCCGGCAGGGTCAAGAAGACCCGGGAGAGCGTCACGTGACACGAGCTTCACGTGACAATACCCCCCGATTTACGTAGATTTGGACAGTCACAACGGGAGAGAACACGATGC
This sequence comes from Bacteroidota bacterium, assembly GCA_030835135.1. Taxonomy (GTDB): domain Bacteria; phylum Bacteroidota; class Ignavibacteria; order UBA10030; family UBA6906; genus JAGDMK01. The sequence goes on along the minus strand of JAUQWO010000034.1, from coordinate 78,623 downwards.
ACATCCAGGTCCAGACAGCGCTGTTGCATGTGGTCGAAACGGGCGATCCTTCCGCACTTCCCGTCATCTTCATCCACGGATTCCCGTTCAGCCACCGGATGTGGGACGCCCAGGTGGCGGCGCTGAGTCCGCACTACCGCACGATCGCCTATGATGTGCGTGGTTTGGGAGAGAGCAGCATGGGGGACGGCCAGTACACCATCGAGGGCCATGTGGATGACCTGCTGGCCGTGATGGACCATTTCGGGATCGGGAAAGCGGTGATCGCCGGATTGTCCATGGGCGGCTACATCACGCTCCGGGCGCTCGAGCGAAACCCGGAGCGGTTCCACGCAGCGATCCTGTGCAACACACGGAGCGAGGCGGATGGCAATGACGCGAAGATCTTGCGCGCGCGGACCGTTGCGGCGGTGAAGTCACGGGGGTCGAGCTGGTTCGCCGACGATTTCATCAGGAAAGTGTTCGCAACCTCGTCCTTCACCCGCGTCCCCGGAGCGGTGGAGGCGATCCGCGTGACCATCGCCCGCACGCCGCCTCTGGCGATCGCCGGTACGTTGCTCGCGCTGGCGGCCCGGACCGATACCACAGCCGCTCTCGAAAAGATCCCGGTGCCGACGTGCATCATCGTGGGAGAACACGACGTCACAACGCCACCCGATGCCTCACGCGCCATGCATGCGAAGATCCCCGGCTCCGAGCTCCACATCATTCCGGAGGCCGCACACATGAGCCCGCTGGAGAACGCTGAAGAGGTGAACCGAGTGATGCTCGCGTTCCTCAGGAAGGTACAGTAGTCCGTCGTACAGGCCGCCGGTATTCCCCCCCAGCGGAGACTCGCTGTGAACATTCCGTGCCGCTTGCGGATGGCACTGCGGTTTCCCCGGGATCCGGGTTTCCGCTGGGGGCATACCGACAGCCCTCCGTTCCTCAGAACAAGGTGTAGATGAACGGCGCGAGCGCGGACCCGCTCGTCAATACCACGAGCAGACCGAGCAGCAGCAGGATCAGGATGATGGGACCGAGCCACCACTTCTTCCGGACCTTCATGAAGGCCCAGAGCTCGGCAAGGATCGAAACACGGCTGTGGGATTTGCGTGCCATTGCGGGTGGTCCTTATCCTACACATTTCAAACGGACGGCGTTCGCCGCCTTCGCTCTTCTCTCTTCAATGCTCCTCAAAACTCATTCTCGAACCGCGAGCGGTCCGGCGCCGGACCTTCTCTCCGTTCCCAGTAGCTCGCACTCCCCTTTTCGAACCGCCGCGACAGCGGGTCGCGTCCGAACAAGCGCATCACCAGCCCGACCGGCGTCAGCACGATCACGAAGAAGAGCGTGAGCAGGATTCTCGTGTTCACCCATCCGAGCACCCCGGCGAATTTCATCCACCAGAGATGCGGCACCCGGAGCAGCGACGGTGCCGCGATCCCCGTCCCACCGGACACGACGGCCAGCGCACCACACACCCACCACCACGGCGAGCCTTTCCAGAACAGGTACGCGGCAACGAGGGCGAAGATGCCCAGGAACAGCAGTCCGAATTTCCGCCATATGCGCGGACCGGTCGGGATCGCGTCAATCAAGGGCGAACTCCTTCCGCCAGTCGGTGTCGTTCGTCAACGGCTTCTGGTCCTTCTTGGCCAGGATGAAGTTCCCGAGCACGAGGTAGTCCATCTCCGTGCGCATGAAACACCGGTAGGCATCCTCCGGCGTGCACACGATGGGTTCGCCACGCACGTTGAATGACGTATTGATGATCACCCCGCATCCCGTCAGCTTCTCGAACTCTTTGATCAACCGGTAATACACCGGGTGATCCTGTTCGGCCACCGTCTGGATGCGTGCGGAGTGGTCGATATGCGTGACGCCTGGAATGGACGACCGCGGAATGTTGAGCTTCTCGATGCCGAAGAGTTTCTCCTGTTCCGCGGTCATCGGGATGCGCAGCGACTCCGCCACGGGTGCCACGAGCAGCATGTAGGGACTGTCCACGTCCATCGCGAAATAGTCCGGCAATCGCTCCCGGAGCACCGACGGGGCAAAGGGGCGGAACGATTCCCTGAATTTGATCTTCAGGTTCATGGTGGATTGCATGGTCTTCGACCGGGCGTCGCCGATGATGCTGCGTGCGCCCAGTGCCCGCGGCCCGAATTCCATCCGTCCCTGGAACCAGCCGATCACCGCGCCATCCGCCATGCATCCTGCAACGCGGGCGAGCATATCATCGGTGGTGGTCTGCGTCGCCACGGCACCGTACTTCTCCAGCGTTGCCCGGATCTCGTCGTCCGAAAAGGCGGGACCGAGATAGGACCCCTTCTGCGCATCCCTGCCCGGCGTCACCGTACGTGCGCCATCGAACCAGGAATGCCATACCGCAAGGGCAGCGCCCAGCGCACCGCCCGCATCACCGGCGGCAGGCTGGATCCACAGATTCTTGAACGGTCCTTCACGCAGCAGCCGGCCGTTGCCCACGCAGTTGAGCGCCACACCCCCGGCGAGCACGAGCGAATCTTCGCCGGTTTCCATGTGCACATGCCGCGCCATGCGGAGCATGATCTCTTCGGTCACCTCCTGCACGCTGCGCGCCAGGTCCATCTCCCGCTGCGTGAGCGGTGATTCCGGCGCACGCGGCGGACCGCCGAACAGAGCGTCGAACTTTCCGCCCGTCATCCGGAGGCCATGACCGTAGTCGAAGTACGCCATGTTCATCCGGAACGAGCCATCGGGTTTCAGGTCGATGAGATGATCGTAGATCGCCTGCACGTACGCCGGTTCGCCGTACGGCGCGAGCCCCATCACCTTGTATTCCGCCGAGTTGACCTTGAACCCGGTGTAGTACGTGAATGCCGAATACAGCAGTCCGAGCGAATGCGGGAACCGCAGATCACCCAGAAGCGTGATCGTGTTCTTTTCTCCGCGGCCATAGCTCGTCGTGGTCCATTCCCCGACCCCATCCATCGTCAGGATCGCGGCACGCTCGAAGGGCGACGGATAGAACGCGGACGCGGCGTGGGATTCATGGTGATCGGCGAAGAGGAGCTCGCCGTCGAAGTCAAGCTCCGACCGGATCCGCGATGGGATCCAGAGCTTCTCCTTCAGCCACACCGGCATGGCGGTGAGAAATGAACGGAGACCGCGCGGGGCATACCCCAGGGTGGTCTCCAGGATGCGTTCGAACTTCAACAGCGGCTTGTCGTAGAACACCACCGCGGCAAGGTCCGCGGCGGTGATGCGGGCTTCCCGCAGGCAATAGCGCACCGCGTGGGTGGGAAAACCGGCGTCATGCTTCACGCGCGTGAAGCGCTCTTCCTGGGCTGCAGCGATGATCTCGCCGTCCCGGATCAGCGCGGCGGCAGAGTCATGGTAATAGCACGAGATGCCGAGGATGTACGTTGTTCCTGTGGGCATCCCGCGGACCTGTCAAACCTGGAATGAGCGAATGAACTCGACGAGACGGGTGCAGTCTTCGAGCGTCTCCAGCGTGCGCGACCCGCCACCCTGCCGTGCGAGCTCGTGATACTCCTGCACGCTCATCACCGAGAATGTCTGGTGCTTCATCTGCTCGATGCTCTTCGCCGCGGAGGCCGCAGCCGAGAGCGTCGTGAGGAACGGTACCCGGTACTCGTACGCCGTCCGGCCGATCGCATGCTCGTCCTGGCGCGACACCTGACCGAGCGGTGTATTGATGATCAGCTGCACCCAGCCATTCCGGATCACGTCGATGATGTTGAGGGTTCCTTCGCTGGCCTTGAGCACCGGACGGTTCCGGATCCCCTGCGCCGTGAGGAATGCCGAGGTCCCCTCCGTAGCGATGACCTTGAAACCCAGGCGCACGTACGACCGGACGATATTCACCGCCCGCGCCTGCTTGTCATTGTCGTTCAGACTGACGAAGACCGTTCCGCTCGTCGGCAGCGTCGTGCCCGCGGCCAGTTCGGCCTTGGCGAACGATGCGCCGAAGTTGTCGGAGATCCCCATCACTTCACCCGTCGACCGCATCTCCGGCCCGAGGAAATGCCGGGCCTGCGGAAACTTGCTGAACGGGAAGACGGATTCCTTGATCGACACGTGCTTCGCCCAGGAGTATCCCTGGATGCCGAGACCCTTGAGGGTCCTGCCGACCTTGAGTTTCGCCGCGATCTTCGCGAGCGGCACACCGGTGGACTTGCTGACGAACGGGGTGGTCCGTGAGGCGCGTGGATTCACCTCCAGCACGCTCACCACGCCGTTCTGCATCGCATACTGGATGTTCACGACACCCACCACGTGCAGCGCAAGCGCAAGACGGCGCGTGTGCGTGACGAGCTCGTGCAGCTGTGAGGCCGTGACCGCATATGGCGGCAGCACGCAGGCGCTGTCGCCCGAATGCACGCCGGCCTCCTCGATGTGCTGCATGATGCCCCCGATGTACACATCGGTGCCGTCACAGAGCGCATCCACATCGAATTCGAACGCATCCTCGAGGAACCGGTCCACCAGCACCGGATGCTCGGGGGAAACGTTCACCGCCTTGCCCATGTACTCCCGGATACCATCATCCGAATAGCAGATCTCCATCGCACGGCCGCCCAGAACATACGATGGACGAACCAGCACCGGGTAGCCGATGCGCTTGGCGATCGCCAGCGCACCGTCCAGATCGAATGCCGTGCCGTAGGGGGGACAGGCGATCTTGAGTTCGTCCAGCAACGCGCCGAACCGCTTCCGGTCCTCGGCAAGGTCGATGCCTTCGGTGGTCGTTCCGAGGATCTTGTACCCATTCGCCTCGAGCGCCTTTGCCAGCTTCAACGGCGTCTGTCCGCCGAAGCTGACGATCAGGCCTTCCGGCTTCTCGAGGTCGCAGATATTGAGAACATCTTCGAGCGTGAGCGGCTCGAAGTACAATTTGTCCGTGGTGTCGTAATCGGTGGACACGGTCTCGGGGTTGCAGTTGACCATGATGGTCTCGTAGCCCTCTTCGGCCAGACCCATCACGCCATGGACGCAGCAATAGTCGAATTCGATGCCCTGACCGATTCGGTTCGGGCCGCCGCCGAGGATCATGACCTTCTTGCGGTCGGAACGGACCGACTCATTCTCCTGCTCGTAGGTCGAGTAATGATACGGCGTCTCGGCATGGAATTCCGCACCGCATGTGTCCACGGTCTTGAACACGGGAATGACACCGGCCGCGACACGCTGCGTGCGCATCGAGGCCTCATCCGTGCCGCGGAGGAAACCGAGTTGCTTGTCCGAGAAGCCGTATTCTTTGGCCTTCCGTAGCAGGGCCGCATCGAGCGTCTTTGCGGCCTTGATCTTCTGCTCCATCACTACGATCTGACGGATCTGCGCCAGGAACCAGGGGTCGATGCCGGTCAGTGCGTACAGTTCCGCATCCTCGATGCCGAGGAGCATGCCGTAGCGGAGATAGAACAGCCGGTCCGGGCGCGGAAGACGGATGAAGTCGCGCACCTTCGTACGCCACTCGTCCTGTTCCGCCGGCGAGAGCTTCGACGGAACGCAGAGGTCCTTGCCATCACTCCCGAGACCGTAACGCCCCTGTTCGAGCGAGCGGAGGGCCTTCTGCAATGCCTCTTTGAACGTCCGGCCAAACGCCATGGCTTCGCCCACGGACTTCATCTGCACGCCCAGCACTTCATCCACGCCCTTGAACTTCACGAAGTCCCAGCGGGGGATCTTCACCACGGTGTAGTCGATGGTGGGTTCGAACGAGGCGGGCGTGAGCTTCGTGATGTCGTTGGCGATCTCGTCCAGTGTATACCCGATGGCGAGCTTGGTGGCGATCTTGGCGATCGCGAAGCCGGTGGCTTTGGAGGCGAGTGCGGAGGAGCGCGACACGCGCGGGTTCATCTCGATCACCAGCCGTCGGCCGGTCTTCGGGTTGACCGCGAACTGGATGTTGGATCCGCCGGTCTCTACGCCGATGGCCCGGATGATCTTCAGGGCATCGTCGCGCATCGCCTGATACTCTTTGTCGGTCAGCGTCTGCTGCGGTGCCACCGTGATCGAGTCGCCGGTGTGCACGCCCATGGGATCGAGGTTCTCGATCGAACAGACGATCACCACATTGTCCTTGAGGTCGCGCATGACCTCGAGTTCAAACTCTTTCCATCCGATCACCGACTCCTCGAGGAGGACCTCATGGGTCGGGCTGGCCTCGAGGCCGTGGGTCACCTTCTCTTCGAATTCCTCGGGACCCATGGCGGTGCCGCCGCCGGTGCCGCCGAGCGTGAACGACGGGCGGATGATGAAAGGGTAGCCGATCTTCTTGATGAGCTCTTCCGCCTCATCGAGCGAATGGACGAACCCGCCGCGGGGCGTTTCGAGCCCGGCCTTGTCCATCACTTCCTTGAAGAGCTCCCGTCCCTCTGCCTTCTTGATGGCGTCGAGCTTTGCACCGATGAGCTCGACATTGTACTTCGCCAGCACGCCGCTCTCGGCGAGCGCCACGGCGGTATTCAGTGCGGTCTGCCCGCCCATGGTCGGCAGCAGCGCGTCGGGACGTTCCCGTTCGATGATCTTCTCGACGAATTCCGGGGTGATCGGCTCGATATACGTCCGATCAGCCAGATCCGGGTCCGTCATGATCGTTGCGGGGTTACTATTGATGAGGATGACGCGGTACCCCTCGTCTCGCAACACTTTGCACGCCTGGGTACCGGAATAATCGAATTCGCAGGCCTGCCCGATGACGATAGGGCCGGATCCTACCAGAAGGATGGAGTGAAGGTCAGTCCGTTTTGGCAATGAAGGGTGGTCCTGGATGGTTTTTCCAATATACGACAATGCAGGGTTTTCTGCAATGCGACGCCCGGGTTTCCGCTCTTGCGTCTCGCAGAGAAACCACGTACTTTTTCCCCCACCAATCGGGAAATCGATCATGAAGATCGTGGTACTTGACGGACATACACTCAATCCCGGCGACCTGAGCTGGGAGCCTTTGCAGCAACTCGGGGACGTCTCGATCCACGACCGCACTCCGGCCGACCAGGTCCTGGCGCGCGCGGCAGGCGCGGAGATCCTCCTCACCAACAAGACGCTCCTGACCTGTCCGACGATCAAGGCGCTCCCCTCGCTCCGCTATATCGGTGTTCTTGCCACCGGCTACAATGTCGTGGACCATATCGCGGCGGAGGAGGCCGGGATCGTTGTCACCAATGTTCCGGCCTACAGCACGATGTCCGTTGCGCAGGTGACCTTCGCACACATCCTGAACCTTGCACATGCCATGGGGCATCATACGCGCACAGTGCGTGAGGGGGCGTGGTCATCCTGCGCGGACTTCAGCTTCGCGGATGCTCCGCTGATCGAACTTGCGGGGACAACGCTGGGGATCATCGGCCCGGGAAGGATCGGGACGGCGGTTGCACGGATGGGGCTGGCGTTCGGGATGAACGTGATCGCGTACAGCCGGTCGGGCCGGACGCCGATGCCCGGGATCACGCCGGTCTCACTGGATGAAGCCTTCACACAGAGCGACGTGCTCAGCTTCCACTGCCCGCTTACTCCGGACACGAAGCACATCGCCAATGCAGCGCGGCTGGCACTGATGAAGCCAACGGCATACATCATCAACACCAGCCGCGGGCCGCTCATCGATGAGCATGCACTCGCCGATGCCCTGCATGCCGGCCGGATCGCCGGCGCCGGCCTGGATGTGCTCTCGGTGGAGCCACCGCCCGCCGACAACCCGCTGCTCACGGCGCGCAACTGTCACATCACCCCGCACTTCGCCTGGGCCAGCACCGCGGCGCGCAGGCGCCTCATGCATGAGGTCACGGAGAACGTCCGCGACTTCATCGCCGGCACTCCCCGCAACGTCGTGACGGGCTGAGCCCGGTGGAAGGTCCGTTGGTGGGCCCACACCGACACCCCGTGTGCCCTTGCATCCCGCTACGGACAACGTGGCGGGAGGCTCACGCCAACAGCACTGTTGCCTGCTCTGCGTTTGGCACCACGGGTGAGCGGGGCACTAGCAGCACGCCACGAACGTCGGCTCTTTGTGGTCGTGATCGTGATCCTTGTGCTTCGGCTCGTACTCGCCATGCCGCACGGCACGGTTCCAGCGCTTGAGCGCTTCCACAAGAACCATGATCGCGCAGTAGATCATCACCAGCGTCATCACGCTGTTCACGATCCCCTGCGTGCGCGTGGCCGGGTTCGCGGTGAGCGGCCAGAAATTATCGGTGATGTTCAGCACCCCGGCCGTGAGCGTCGTGGCGGCAACGAAGACCATCGGCACGATGGTGATCCACGCATACCGCTCCTTCTTCCGGTTGATGATTACACTCGTGGCCACGGAGAGCGCCACAGCGGCCAGCAACTGGTTCGCGGTCCCGAACATCGGCCAGAGCGTGCTGATGTTCCCCGTCCACAGGAAATATCCCCAGGACGCGACCACGATCGTGGTGGCAAGGATGTTGGCCGGGAGCCAGTCCGTTCGTTCCATCGGCTTCCAGATCCGTCCGCCGAATTCCTGCACCATGAACCGCATGACACGTGTGCCGGCATCGATCGTGGTCAGGATGAACAACGCTTCAAACATGATGGCGAAGTGATACCAGAACCCCATCAGCTTTTCCAGTCCGGGAAGTCCGGTGAAGATGTACGCGAACCCGACCGCCAGCGACACCGCGCCTCCCGGCCGGCCGGCAACGACCTCCCCAACCTCCCGCGACAGCGTGTCCAGATGCACCGGCGACATGCCGAGCGCTGCGAACTTCTCGGCCGACAGGTTGATGGCGAAGTAGTCGCCCGGTTCGAGCGAACTCGCCGCGATGAGCGCCACGATGCCGACCAGCCCCTCCATGAGCATCGCCCCATAGCCGATGAAGCGCGTATCACTCTCCCTGCTGATCAGCTTCGGCGTGGTCCCGGAAGAGATCAGCGAATGGAACCCGGAGATCGCACCGCAGGCGATGGTCACAAACAGGAACGGGAACAGCTTGCCGGGGATGATCGGGCCTCCGCCTCCGGCGAACTGGGTGACGGCAGGCATCCTGAGTTCGGGGTTGACGATGATGACGCCCAGGACAAGCGCCCCGATGGTCCCGATCTTCATGTACGAGCTGAGATAGTCCCTCGGAATGAGCAGCAGCCAGATGGGGAGTACGGAAGCGATGAACCCGTAGATGATCAGGGAGAGCACGATCCCATCGCGCGACAATGTGAACCACGGCGCGATCGAGCTGCCCGGGACGTAGCTCCCACCCACGACCGCAGCGACCACCATGACGACGCCCATGATGCTGGCCTCGGTGATCTTGCCCGGACGGATCCGGTACATCCAGAGCCCGACAATGAGTGCAATGGGGATCGTCATGGCGATCGTGAAGGTCCCCCAGGAACTCTCGCTCAGGGCGTTCACGACCGCGATGCCGAGTCCGGCGAGCGCGATGACGAGAATGATCAGGATGGCGATCGAGCTGATGAGCCCGGCCAGCGGACTGATCTCTTTCCGGGCGATCGCGGCCAGCGACTTGCCGTCCTGCCGCACCGATGCGACCAGCACGGTGAAGTCGTGTACGGCGCCGGCTACAACGACGCCGACGATGAGCCAGAGGAAGCCCGGCAGGAAACCGAACTGCGCGGCGAGGACCGGACCGATAAGCGGTCCGGCACCGGAGATGGCGGCGAAATGGTGCCCGAAGAGCACCCACTTGTTCGTGGGCTGGTAGTTCTGCCCGTCATTGAATGTATGCGCCGGCGTCACGCGTGTGTCATCGAGGACCAGGACCTTCGCGGCAATGAAGGCGCTGTAGTAGCGGTACGCGATCGCCATCACGCAGAGGGCGATCAGGATCAAGGGAAGTGCATGCATCAGGAATGTCTTTCCGGAAAGATTCGGGGGATCGTCATCTCACCAGCGGAACAGCGTTTCTTATGCTAATATTGGACAAAGGCGGCGAAAAGGCAAGCACTACCTGAAGGCATCACGGATCAGGGTGATCTGCGGCGTCCCCGAGCCCATCCGTACGGCGACGACATCGAAGCGGCACACCCGGTCGTGCAGACCCCGCACCGTGATATAGCCGAGCGCGATCTTCCTGATCTGACGCTGCTTCTGGAGCGTGACCGCCAGTTCGGGCGCGCCATACCGGTCATTGGTGCGGGTCTTCACCTCGCAGAACACCAGGACCTCACCCTCCTCCGCGATGATGTCGATCTCGCCATGATGGAACCGGTAGTTCATCTCCACGATCCGGAACCCCTCTCGGATCAGGAATGCGCGGGCGAGTTGCTCTCCGTACCCCCCCGGACCATTCACGCCGTGCCTTCCCCCTCCGTGATCGTGACCTCTTCCTGTGCCCGGACGCCGGCCAGAATCCCGGACAGAAATGTGATCCGGTGGATCGGACATGGGCCAAGGGCTATGATCGCCGCGCGGTGTTGCGCCGTGCCGTATCCCTTGTGCCGGGCGAACCCGTAGCCCGGATACGCACGATCGTAGTCACACAGGATCCGGTCGCGTGTCACCTTCGCGATGATGGAGGCAGCGGCGATGGAATGCGACAACGCATCGCCATCCACGATCGTGGTGAACGGGATACCCGTCCCCGCGAACCTGTTCCCATCCACCAGCACGTGCTCCGGCGTGATGCTCAATGCCGCCAGCGCCAGATGCATCGCGCGGTAGGTCGCCTGCAGGATGTTGATGCGGTCGATCTCCTCATGCCCGACGATGCCGGTGCCGGTGGCCAGCGCGCAAGCAAGGATCACCTCGTACAGCGCATCGCGCTTCGCGGCTGTGAGTTTCTTTGAATCGTCCACGCCGGGAATGCACACACCCTCAGGCAGAATGACCGCGGCAGCAACGACCGGACCCGCGAGCGGCCCCCGGCCGGCCTCATCAACGCCCGCGATGAACCGGATGCCGCGCATGTGCAGCGCGTGCTCATACTGCAGCGTCGGACCCCCGTGTCCTTTCATCTCAGAAGTCACCGATCACCCCCACGTGGATCTTCCCCTGCGCGAACGAATCCCCTTTGCCGAGGGCGAAACTCACGCCCATATTCCCGAGCGGGGTGTCGAACCGCAGACCGAGTCCGTACCCATAGTGAAAGGCCTCCGTGGACAGCAACCCGGTGCGGGCGTCGCCGGGGCGGAAGTAGTATCCGGTATCGATGAACCCGTACACGAACGACCTCCGGCCAAGCACGAAACGGTACTCCGTATTCGTCCACGCCACGCGCGAACCGAGGAACTGGTTCTCCCGGTACCCGCGAAGTGTCTGTGCCCCGCCGAACCGGTACATCTGACTCTCATCCACGCCACCCCCCTGCGCCTGCCGCCCGTGCACACCAACGGCGATCACCTGACGGTTGAACGGCGAGACATACACCTCCAGGTCCAGGCCGAACCGCTGCACGTTGGCATCGACCGCCGGAGCAACGAGCGTGGCGGCGATGCGCTTCCTGGCAAAATGATAATCGGCACGGTACCGCGCGCCGCCCTCGGGACTGTAGATATCATCCCGCGTATCGTACAGGACCACCGCACCACCGCCGAGAGACGAACTCCGGGGCACCCGGGCCGTCACGGTGTCCGATGACGGGATGACGCTCTCGGTCGTGCCGAACAGGCTGAGGGAGAGTTCCTCGGAGGCCATGAGCTCGAGCGTGATCGTGCCCGTCTGGCGGACGTACGTGCTGTCCTGCCGCCGCTGCTGGAAATCCGCGCCGGCATTGACCGGCAGGGAGAACACCCAGGGTTCGATGTACCCGACCGCAAGGTCCTGTGAGAACCGGTCCTCCTTCTGCCAGCGCAGATTCATCTTGCGCCCGGTGCCGAACAGGTTCCTCATGCCGATGGTGACCATGCCGGTCAGATATCCGGGATCGCCCGGGTTGATGCCGGGCGCATACCCCACGATGCCATCGAAGGTATTGGTCTTCCCCTCTTCGACGCGAAGGAGTAGCCCTCCGCGCGTCCCGGCCATGTACAGTTCGGGTTCATCGACCCGGGAGAAGATCGCAAGACGATTGAGACGGGAGCGGATGGCTGCGATGCGTTCCGGCTGATAGACCTCGCCCGGACCGATGCGCGTCTCGCGCAGGATCACGTTGGTCCGCGTCTCCTTGTTCCCTTCCACCCGTACTTCGTCGATGACGACGCGTGGCCCTTCGTCGATCTCCAGCACGACCGACGCGGAATCGACATCGCCGCCGGGCGCCAGGGATACGTCACCGACCGTGCATGCCGCAAGTGCGTATCCCATGCGCTCGTAGCGGTCCAACACCGACACGATGTCGCCCTCCAGCGCACCCGACGAGAGGACCGTTCCGGGACGGCTGTCCATCGTCGACAGGAGCAGAACGGGATCGAACGCATGCACCCCGCGGAGTTCGATGACGGCGATCACCGCCTGGGTGCCTTCGTCGATGCCGACCGTGAGCGACACCGTGGTGCTGTCGTCATTGTAGACCGACCCGGTCAGTGCGATGGCCGCGGCATAAAATCCTTCGGCACGGTAGCGTTCGCGGAAGAGCGTGGAGATCGCATCGAGCCGTTCCGGGGTGAACGGCTGGCGGAGGTGCGGGGCGGTCCAGGATGCGACGTCGGACGAGGAAAACCGACGGCAGCCCGTGACATCGATGGCTGTGATAACGGGAGGCGCCGCCACCCCCCGGATGCCAGGAAGAAAACAGAGGAACAGCAGGATGAGTCGTGCAGTATTCATAGCCCTGCGATGCGCATCGGGGCGCCGGCCGCCTAGTTCCGGATCCTTTGCCACAGTTCCCAGATCGGGGTCTGCAGCCGGTAGTCTCCGAACCCGGTCTCATCCACGAAGAGGATGCTGTAGTTCAGGTCGTAATACGACCAGACCTCATACGGCTTGGAGTCGGTCTCGAACGGATGACGTTCCACGTTGCTCGGCGCTCCGAAGATGATGAAAACCATCCCCATGTCCGTGCGCCAGCCGTCCATGTAGTGGCTGAAATGTTTGTTGGCATACTCCACGCGCGCGTAGAACTCCTCCATCCGCTCGTTCCGCGGGGTATTGGGATTCGGATCGCGCTTCTTCCAGAACTCGTTGAACAGCGTCTGCTTTTCCTCCGGAGTCTTCGCGCCGCGCAGTGTGGTGAACTCTTCGTCCTTCGCGATGTACCGCAGCTGCTCGATCGCAAGGTCGAGGTCCTTCACCGAGTGCGGCACACCCTGCCACCGGACCGTCACGTTCTTCACCGTGCTCGCGAGCATCGGGTCATCCTCGTTCGCCCTCGGCGAACGGGCACTGACGACCAGGCGATAATCACCGAGGGCCAGCAGCGCGTGATGGAAGGTGAGGATCAGGTCACCCCTGCCGGGTTTGAGAACGATCAGGGTGTCGCTTGCGAGAACCGCATCGCCCTTGGCGTTCAGGACGACCAGAAAGATGTCCGCGGTGTCGATGTTCTTCGGGTTGTACGATTCGACGTACACGAAGAACGAGTCCGGGATGGCCCCGATATTGGATGAAACGCTGGGCGTGATGGACCGGCGGTCGCCCTGCATCACCACCCGGTTCAGGATCATGATATCGCTGAGCGACAGGTTCTGGCCTCCGAAATCCGGTACCTGCACCTCGCGGGCGATCTGGCGGTTCACTTTGCTTTCCCTGTCGTACATGACCACGCGGACAAGATAGTGTCCCGGGTTGACATTGAACGACCGCTGGGTGATGCTCACCGCCGACGGCGACACGGAGCGATCGAACGGGACACCCTTCACATCTTCCGTCCACAGTTTCTCGCTCACCAGGCTGCCCGTGGAATCGAGCACGGAGATCGTCATCTCGTAGGAAGCATCGTAGAGATCACCATTCTTCAGGAACGACAGGATATCGAACCCCACCTGCACGAACACGTCCAGCCGCGGCCCGCCGCCGGTGCGGCCCGCAAAGCTGATCGCGTCGACGAACAGCGACTGATCATTCGCCTCCCGCTCACGCCGCGTCCCATCGACCTCCACCTGGGCAATGGCGGGAACTGCCAGCACGCCCACCATCGCGATGCACACGACGGAGAGCATGCGGGACCGGAATCGAGCGGATCTCGTCATACGGACACCCTTCCTAATAGGTCATACTCATACGCATCAACGATTCCGATGTCCGAAAAGGTCCCCGGGGCGAGCTCCGCCCCTTCAGCGGGGATGATCACTTCATTGTCGATCTCCGGAGCATCAGCGGCCGTCCGGCCGTACCAGGAATCGCCCTCCAACCGGTCGATCAGGACGCGGACCCGCGCCCCGACAAGTGCATCGTTCAAGTCTTCCGCGATCTCCCGCTGTACTTCCATCACGGCGGCGCGGCGGCGCTCCTTTTCTTCCCGGCTCACCGGATCTCCGAGGGGGTGGGCCGTTGTCCCCTCTTCCAGAGAATAGGTGAAAACCCCGAGCCGTTCGAAACGCGATTCGCGGACAAACTCCAGCAATTCCGCAAATTCCTTCTCCCCTTCATCCGGATATCCCACGATAAGGGTGGTCCGGAGCGCGATCCCGGGGACCTTCGCGCGGATCGTTGCCACGAGTTCGCGCAATGCGCGGGTGGTCATGCCACGGCGCATCGACTTCAACACGGTGTCCGATGCATGCTGGACCGGGATATCGAGATAGCGGCAGATGTTCGGATGCCGCACCATGACGTCGAGGACGTCCAGCGGGAAGTGGGCCGGATAGGCGTACATCAGCCTGATCCATTCGATCCCCGCAATACCCGCCAGGCTCTCCAGCAGCGATGCCAGACGCCGCTCCCCCCAGAGGTCCATGCCGTAGAAGGTGGTATCCTGTCCGATGACGATCAGCTCCTTCACCCCGCCGCGCGCGAGCGTCCGGGCTTCCTCCAGGATGTCTTCCGGTTGACGGCTGACATGCGTTCCGCGCATGAGCGGGATCGCACAGAACGAACAGGGGTGGTCGCACCCCTCGGAGATCTTCAGGTACGCGGTATGCGATGGCGTCGTGAGGTACCGTTCGCCGAGGAGTTCGCTGCGGAGATGTCCGCCCAGTTCCTCCAGCACATCGCCGAGCTGATGCGTCCCGAAGAACCGGTCCACCTCCGGGATCTCCTTCTCGAGGTCCACCCGGTAGCGTTCGGTGAGGCATCCCATCGCGATCACCTTCCGGAGGCGTCCCTGGCCCTTCCGCTTCACCCCCGCGATGATCATGTCGATCGATTCTTCCTTTGCGGCATCGATGAAGCCGCACGTATTGATCACCGCCACGTCGGCTTCGTCGATCGTGGATGCGATGGGGATACGGTTGATGCGGAGCTGGGCCAGCAGCTTCTCGGAATCGACCGTGTTCTTCGCACACCCCATGGTGATCACATGGACCCTGGGCTTGCCGCTCTTCCGTTCACCCGCACGTTGCACCATCACTCACGGTCCTGTCAGAAAACAATGAAGTCGAGATACAAAAAAAGCAGAGGAGAAACGAACAGTATGCTGTCAAAGCGGTCCAGCACGCCACCATGCCCGGGAATGAGCGACGAAGAGTCCTTCACGCCGGCATCCCGTTTCAGGAGGGATTCCACGAGGTCGCCAAGCTGTCCGAAGATCCCGACGATCACGCCGCAGATCAGCGCCTGCACCACGGTGAGGTATGGCAGCACGAGGGACTGCATGACCAGGAATGCGGCGATGGCCCCGAGGAATCCGGCAATGGCGCCTTCCCAGGTCTTCTTGGGGCTGACGCGTTCGAACAGCTTGTGCTTCCCGAAGGCCCTGCCGGCGAAGTACGCGGCCGAGTCGCAGATCCAGATGGAGACGAAGATCGTCAGAACGGTCCATGCCCCCCAGCGATAGATCGTTGCGGCGATGTCCTCCGGGACGAACGGACCGGCATCCGGGAAATGCGCATACACCGGGAAATCCGCCGGGACGAACAGTTCGCGGATCCCGACCAGACTGCCGAAGAACGCAGACACATACATCGCCCCCATGAGGGTCACGGCGACATTCATAAGCGCATTGGGTTTGCCGCGGAAGAGTTCCACGATCAGCATCACGGGAACGGCGGCGAGGAGGAGTATGAGGAACTCCTGCGCCATCACGGGAAACGGGACCTCCACCCCGGCCTTCACGAAGGCGCCCACGATCACGGTATGCAGCCGGTCATAGAGGAACACGGGCACCATGAGCACACCCACGATGTACCCCACGGCATGCTGCGGGAAGACGCCCTTGGCCCGGGCGAACGTGTAGAATTCGCGCAACGCCAGGACCGAGACGGCCAGGACGAACGCAAAAAAGAAATAGCCGCCGGCAACGATCGCACCAACGACGAGGGGGATACCGACGAGTGCGACGAGCACGCGCGTCGTGAGATTGCTCATGGACATGATGTTCCGGTCAGGCTTGTACGGGTCTTCGTGTGATGCGAATAAAGTACCACATTAGCGCCAGAAATACCACGGCGCAGACGAGCGTGTTCATCGCGGCCAGCGAGGCCGGAGGCGCCCCCTGCGGCGCAAGGAACAGGAAATCGTCCGCCACGCCGATCCACACCGCGAGCACGGCGATCGCGTTGTTCAGGAAGTGCGCGGCCATCGCCAACAGGATGTTGCCGGATCGAAACACGATGAGTCCGAACACGATGCCGATCACCACGATGGGCACCAGGTTGAACGGGTTCAGATGGTACACGCCGAACACGACGCCCGCCACCAGCGCGCTCTTCCATCCGCCGATCGACCGTTCCAGGTCGCCCTGCACCAGGCCACGGAACAGGATCTCTTCCGCAACCGCGGGGACGACGGCAACCATCACCAGCACCAGAAAGAACTCACCGGTCGAGTGGACGGTGAGGAGGATCCGCAGCATCGATTCCATCATCTGCCTGATCGGGATGAGGATCCGTTCGAGCGCCGCCGGCACCGGGATCGACTCCTGCAGCATCATATAACCCTGCAACACCTGCTGCAGCGCGAGGATGCCGACGAGCACCACGAGCAACTGCAGCGGGTCGATCCGCCGGAACCGGAGCGGCTCCAGGATCTTGCCATACCGGAGATGCGTCAGGAGGAGCGTGGGCACCAGCAGGAAGAGGAGCTGACCGATCACGGTGGACCACCGGACGACACCGACGGTATCGGTGGTAATATCGCCGCCGACGAGCACGAGCAGGATGCCGCCCGCGACGATCTGGTACAGGATGAACACACCGATCAGGGTCAGGATGACGAATGCCACCGGACTCAGCCGCCGGAAGAACGGTGCACGGGGAGCGGGGGCCATCACGGGTGCCGGGGATGCCTCCGGGGACGGAGCAGGTGCCTGCGCGGGATCAGTCATTGCCAAGCTCCGTGATCACCATCGCCGCCAGCAACGGGATCATGATCTCGTGGTGTCCGGTGATATAGAGTCCCTTGCCCCCGTCCTGGGTCGGACGCCGTTGCACGTTCATCGTCGGACGGTAGTGGGAATTCATATCGAACACCGCGGTCGTGAACCCACGCGCCTTCGCGCCGAGGTTCCGTGCCACCGTGAGGGCTTTGAGGAACACCTCGGGCATGATCACGGCACTGCCGACGTTCAGGACCACGCCTCCGCCGGTGAGTTTGCCACAGACGGCGGCCAGGGTGGTGAAGTCGCGCATCGACATCTCGCCGGTGGCCGCGCCGTTCATCGTCGGCTGCTGGTGAATGATGTCGGTGCCGATCGCCGCGTGCACGGTCGCGGGAATCCCCAGACGCGCCGCGGACGCCAGGATGCTCACCCGGGCATTTCTCGCCTTGACCTTCAGCAACTGCTGGCCGAGTGCCTCGCCATACCCCTCATCGCCCGTGAGCACCGAACTCGAGAGCGTGCCGTTGATGAAGTCGCCCGTTTCGCGTGCCATGCCGAACCGGCCGTCCATCATGTTCGCCGCCACATCCTCCGAGGTCTGCCCGAAAAGCGCGGTCTCCACGTCGTGGATGGCAGCGGCACTGTTCATCGCCAGAGCGGTGATGACGTTCTTCTCCATGAGATCGATGATGACCGGCGCAAGCCCCACTTTGATCACATGGGCACCCATCATCAGCACCACCGGCTTGCCCTTCTTGCGCGCCTGCGCGATATCGCGGACAAGCCCCCGGAGGTCCTTTGCGACAAGGATATCCGGCAGCCCTTTCATGAACAGACTGAACGAATCCTGGGTGCCGTCGAACGGGACGGCGAACAGCCGCGGGGAGACCTTGCTCTCCCGCGAGCGGATGGAGATCGTGGTGACCTTCGACAGGTCCGCACGTGGATGTCTGGGCATACCGCCTCCTGAAAATGGACTACTTGATCCGGGAAGGCAACGGGCCGTTGATCCCGTAGTATTCGCGCAGCTCCACGTCGATGGAGCCGATCACCACCTTCGTGTTCACCCGGACCGGCACCTTGCGTTCGTCGTCCGTGAGCCAGATGACGATGCGTCCTTCGCTCTTGAACAGTCCGCCCTCCTTCACGAGGGGCTCCACCACGATGGTCCGGAACGTCCCCGCCTCGATCTCCAGTTCCTGGCGGCCAAGGAATCGGACGATGAGCTCATGGCTCTTGTCCTTGTAGAAATTGTGCAACCCGATGGTATCGCCGACAGCGAATTTGGAGTAGTCCACGATCCGCGCGAAATAGAATGCGGAAAGGATGTCGTGGACATACGGGGGTATCGGGTGCTCCCCTTCGGACGTCCGTGCCACGTGCCGCATCTGATCGAAGTCGGCCGTGAAATCGCGGCTGTAACCCCCTTCCCGGATATGCTGTTCGAAACGGAGCGGCGCGATGGCTTCGACATCGATGAACGTCAGATACCGGTCCTCGACCTTGTAGATCCACGAGAAGCTCGGCAGCGAATTCACGCCGAACTCGATGCGGTACACTTTCCTTCCGAACATCGAATCGGTGCGTGCGACGGTCATGAACGCCTCGCCAGCGGTCACCATGCCGTAGTTCACATCGAACACCAGTCGTTCGCCGACCCCGAAGGCATTCTGTTTGATGGTCCGGTACCGCGGTATACGCGCAAGTTCCGCCGCCCGCCGCGCAAGGGAATCGGCCCGGCGCGTGGAATCGGCGATGGCCCATGCGCGGGCCACGGCACGGAGCGAATCGGCCTGCCGCACTTTGCGGAGACTGTCGGCCTTCGCCAGTGCTGCACGCTGCGCGGCGGTCGGCTTTTTCTTCGGCGGCGCCTTCTTCTGTGTCTGCGCGTCCAGAACGAACACGGCGAGCATGATCAGAAGAGCCGCAAGCCCGAACCGCGAGATCCACAGGCGGAGCTCCGCCATCCTACCCCTGTTGTGCATGCATCCCCTCCCGGGTGCCATCCTGGCTGGTGTGTGAAATGAATGACCGCGTTGCGTCATGGACCTGATCGACCGTAATGGATTCAATGCAGACGCACCGTTCGCCCTTCCGGCACATCCGGCAGTCCACCGGTGCATCCGGCACGAGCACGCGTTTCCTCTCCGTGTATGGGCCCCAGCGCGCCGGACTCATCGGCGTGAGCTGGGGGTAGATCCCGACGACCGGCGTACCGAGGGCCGCGGCGAGATGCAGCGGACCGGTGGAATTCGCGACGACCACCGTCGCCCGCGCGTACAGTGCCGCCAGTTCGGGAAGCGAGAGCACCCCGGCGAGCGGGATGGCCCGCGGTCCGGTATCCTTCACGACGGCATGAACCGCATCCGATTCTCTCTGTCCACCGGTCACGACGATGCGAATGCCCGGATCCCGCGCAAGTCGCGCACCCAGTGCTCCGAACCTGGGCAGGGGCCAATCGCGCGCCGAGCCACCGCTTCCCGGATGGATCACGACGAAGGGCTCGCGCTCTCCGATCGTGTTCTCGCGGAGGACCGAGGCGATCCGGGCCACGGCGTCCGGTTGCAGGCGCAGACCGAAGTCGGGTTTCACCCCCGCGGTCTGGATCGCGGCATCGAGTGCCCCGAGCAGCCGCAGGTTGTACTCGAGTTCGTGATACTTCGCGTCTTTCCGGTGTTCGAACACCCGGTGCGTCATCAGCACCGAATAATACCGGTACCCCGTCCCGATCCGTTGCGGGATACCCGCGCGCGCCATGATCCATGCCAGCCGTGGGGTCGGGTGGACCAGGAACACAGTATCGAACCGTTGCGCGCGGACCTCAGCGATCAGGGTGGACGATGCCCGTGGTTCCCCGGCATCGTCATGCCATATGAACGCATTCACATGGGGGTGGTTCCGGACGATCTCGCCCGTGTATCTGCTCAGAAGCATCCCCAGCCAGGCATCGGGATAGCGGGCGCGCAGCACGGCGAGCATCGGAAGCGTGAGAATGACGTCGCCGAGGCGGTCGGTGCGGACCACGAGGATTCTGCGGGGTTCACTCAACAGGAACGGGCTCCGGCGTGCGTCATGCTACAATATACCCTTGCCGGGGCTCAATTTCAATGAAGGAGGAGGGCCCGGGGCGACCTAGCGCCGCTGGAGTTCCTTCTTCTGGCGCTGGAGATCCATGATCCCCTGCTGGAAGGCGGTGCTATCCTCCCCCCGGAGCTGGGCATCCTTCATGAGCCGGTAGGTCTCGGCAATGCGCTCGTCGATCGCCTGCACGTGCAGCCGCAGGATGCAATCATCGGCCATCGCACGGGGATCGGGCGCCGGCGGATCGGAACCCATCGCCTGCCACCCCGGACTGATCTCGTGCCGGGCGATGGTGAGTTCGGTGACGATGCGCTTGAGGACCGGATCCTGCAGATGGTCCACGATCGTTCCCGCATCCCAGAACGCCCCGCCTTCTTCGTGCTGGACGATCACATCGATCACCGCCCGCGCGGTCGGGGAGGTGATCATCGCCATGTCCATGTGTTCGAACACATGCCGGACCATCACGCTGCCGTGTTCGAGCATGAGTTTGAGGAGGTCCCGTTCGATCGGGGGGATGCCTCCCCCGGTCGCCGGCGGGCGGACCGCGGGGGCTGACGGGGAGACGCCCGCATGGCCCGCTGGTACCGCAGGACGTTCGGGCCGCGCACTGCCCGGTTGCCGCTTCCCGAGAACGTTGTCCAGTTCCCGGAACAGGACGCTCTCGTAGATGTCGTACTCCTGCGCGAGCCGCTTGATGAAGAACGTACGCTTGAGTTCGTCCCGCATCCGCGCCACGGTTTCCACGAGCGCGCGCATGGCCCTCGCCTTTCCTTCGGGCGTGGTGAAGAGCCCCTCCGCCTTCATCTGGCGTGCGCGGAAATCAAGAAAGGACACCGCACCGTCCAAGAGCGTCTGGAACGCTGTGCCCCCGTTCTTTCTGATGAAGGAATCCGGGTCTTCGCCGGCAGGGAGTTCCGTCACGCGCACATCGATATCCTGTTCCAGGACGAGGTCGCCGCCACGCAACGTGGCCTTGGAACCGGCAGAGTCGGCATCATAGACCAGCGTGACGCTCTTGGTATACCGGCCGAGGAGCTGGATCTGTTCCACGGTGAGTGCTGTCCCGCTGGACGCGACCACGTTCTGGAAACCCGCCTGGTGGAGCGTGATGAGGTCCATGTACCCTTCCACCAACAGGCCCATCTCCTTGTCGCGGATGGCGTCCTTTGCCTGCGAGAGTCCGTACAGCACGCGGCTCTTGTTATAGACCGGGGTCTCGGGAGAGTTGATGTACTTGGCGAGAGGGTCGTCCTCGCGCACCTTGCGCGCGCCGAACGCGATCACCCGTCCGGCGGGCGAGAAGATCGGGAACATTGCACGGCCCCGGAAGCGGTCGTAGTGCCCGGAGCCATCCTCGCGGCGGACGACCAGTCCGGCCTTTTCGAGGATCGGCGGATCGAACCCCTCGCGGCGGGCGAACGAGAGCAGGTCATCCCAGGAGTTCAGGGCATAGCCCAGCCCGAACGCGCCGATCGTGGCGTCGGTCAGTCCGCGGTGACGGAAATACTCGAGCGCAAGTTTCCCCTCGGTCCCGGTCATGAGGTGATCGTGGTACCGGAGTCCGGCCAGCCGCAGGATCGCCAGGACGCGCTCCTGTTCTGTATTCTCCCCGCGGTCATCCCCGCCCTGCTCCGGGATCCTGATCCCCGCCTTTTCGGCCAGAGCGCGCACAGCCTCGACGAACGTGAGCTTTTCGTGTTCCATCACGAAGGTAAATACGTTCCCGCCCACACCGCAGCCGAAGCAATGGAACATCTGCTTTTCGGCACTGACGGTGAACGACGGGGTCTTTTCCTGATGGAAGGGGCAGAGGCCGAGGAAATTCTTCCCGCGTTTCTTCAGGCGAACGACCGCGCCGATGACATCCACGATATCGGAGGCGGTGCGGACGTCGTCGATGATGGAATCAGGAATGCGCATTCATTAATGTACGCATTCCCACGGGGGGAGGCAACACGGGGATTGAGCATGATGACGGGATAGGGAGGATCGGAGAGGAAAGGCCGCACACAGAGAAGAGCGCGGAGAGGGGCCTGCCACGAAACGCACGAACGCCATCCCGCGGAGAGGGATGGCGTTCGTGGGCGCTTCCTCCGACTTTTCCCGGATCCTACACCTTCATCTCGTCCGGTGCATAGGCCGGCGCGGTACGTTTCTTCTTCCGCGTGAACCGGCGCTCCACCGTGGGGGTCGGGATCTTCGGATCCTCTTCCACGTCGGGATAGGTATAGATGTCGTACTTGTAGTTGCGGAGGATGATCTGATTGCCGTTCCGTCCGAGCACATACTGCGGCAGGAGCGGGATCTTGCCACCGCCGCCCGGGGCATCGATGACGAACTGCGGGATCGCCAGACCGGAGGTATGGCCACGCAGTTTGTCCATGATATTGAGCCCCACGCTGACCGGCGTGCGGAAATGGTTCGCACCCTTGGTGATGTCGGCCTGGTACAGATAGTACGGGCGGACCCGCATCGCCAGCAGCTTGCGCATGAGTTCGAGCATCACGTCCGGGTCGTCGTTCACGCCCTTCATCAGGACCGACTGGTTGCCCAGCGGGATGCCGGCGTCCGCGATCATTTCGCAGGCGCGTTTGGCCTCCAGCGTGCATTCCCACGGGTGGTTGAAATGCGTATTGATGTAGATCGGATGGTACTTCCGGAGCATCTTCACCAGCTTCGGTGTGACGCGCTGCGGAAGCACGCACGGCATCTTGGTGCCCAGACGGATGATCTCGACATGCGGGATCGCCCGCAGGCCGGAGATGATGCGCTCGAGCATGAAGTCGGTGAGCATCAGCGGATCACCGCCCGACATGATGACGTCCCGGATCTCCGGGTGGGCGGCGATATAATCGATGCCCCCCTGGATGTACTTCATATTGATCTTGCTGGAGTCGCCGACCTTGCGCTTCCGCGTGCAGAAGCGGCAGTACATCGAGCACTGGCTCGTGGTCAGGAACAGCACCCGATCCGGGTACCGGTGGACGATGCTGGGCACCGGGCTGTGCGAATCCTCTGCCAACGGGTCTTCCGGCAATCCGTCCTCTTCGAGCTCCTTGGCGTCCGGAATGCACTGGAGCCAGATCGGATCGCCGGGATACCGGATGAGACTGAGGTAGTACGGATTGATACGGATATGAAAAAGACGATTCAGGCTGTTGGCAAGTTCCGTATTGAAACCGAACCTCTCGACGAGGTCCCTGGAGCTGTCCACACTCTGCCGCAACATTTCCTGCCAGTGTTCCATGCGTGCCTGTCACACTCCCTGTTGTGAGACAAGATATTTGCCGTAGACCACGAGGTCATCGCCCGGACGGTAGTAGTCCGTGATACGAGAGAGCTCTGCATAGCCCCGGCGTTGGTAAAACAATCGTGTTGCATCATAGCGTGGTGTCGATGACGTCTCGGCAACGATGAGACGTCCATGCCGCTCTCTGACGGAACGTTCCACATGAAGATCGAGTTCCCGTCCGATGCCGCGGCCGTGCACTGCCGGGTCGACGGCGATCCAGTACAGATCGTAGGTCCCGTCGGTGCCGGGCGTCGGACCGATGCACGTGTACCCGAGCGGTCCGTCCCCGTCATCGTACACCGCGATCTCGTAGTCCTTCTGGTCCGGACGGTCGAGGACGATATCGATCAGTTCGGCAGCGATCGCGACCTCGTCATCGGAGAACACCTGCGTGGCCCGGATGAGCCCGAGGATCGGTTCCCTGTCCGCCCGCCGGAGCGGACGGATCGTGCCGGTGATCACTGCTGGTTCCATCGCTCGAGCGCAGAGTCCACGATCGCCCCGACGGTCTCGGGGTACGACAGCCCCGAGGTCCTGGCCGAACGGGCGAAGCCCGCCGTCGCGGAGATATCGGGGTTGGGATTCACTTCCAGCACATAGGGTACACCGTCCGTGGTGAGGCGGAAATCGACGCGCGCATAGTCGCGGCAGCCGATCAGGTGGTACGCCGCGAGGGCCGATTTCCTGATCTCCGCTTCCTGACGGGCCGTGAGTTTGGCCGGGCAGACGCCTCGCGTACCGACATACGCAGCGGTGCCATGCATCCACTTGGCCTCGTAGCTCACGATCTTGTGCATGTCGGACGGCAGACCGGAGAAATCGATCTCCGAGACCGGCAGCACACGCGGATGCACTGCGCCCAGGATCGCAACGTTCAGTTCGCGCCCTTCGATGTACTGTTCGACCAGAGCGGGCTGCTGGAACTCGGCATGGACCGCACGCACCTGCCTGCGGAGTTCCGCGGCACTCGAGACGATCGAGCGGTCGGAGATCCCGACACTGCCATCT
The DNA here is from genome assembly GCA_030835135.1 of Bacteroidota bacterium. GTDB lineage: Bacteria > Bacteroidota > Ignavibacteria > UBA10030 > UBA6906 > JAGDMK01. Next base: position 53,975 of record JAUQWO010000034.1, on the reverse strand, counting down.
TCGTGCGACGGCTTCACAATGAGCGGGAAGGTCATCCCCTCTTTCAGCACGATACGGTCCTCGGGCCGGAAGACCTGATACTCCGGTGTGCGGATGCCGTGGTAGGTCAGGATCTCCTTCACGCGCGGTTTGTTGAGCGCGGTGCCGAGTGCGAGCGGGCCCGCACCTGTATAGGGGATCTTGAGCAATTCGTACAGTGCCGCGACGTTCATTTCCATCAGCGATTCGTTCTCGACGCACTCCACCAGATTGAAGATCACATCGGGACGGTCGGCGCGGAGGTAATCGATGAGCCGGAAGATCTCGCTGTTGACGTTGACGATGGTGGTCCGGTAGCCGAGCGAATCGAGCGCCTTCTTGATGTCATCCATTTCGTCGAGAACGCCGACTTCGGAGAGATCGAGGGCGGGGGCGGATTTCGAGGATTTCCGGTGCTTCTCGGCAGCGGCCTTCTTTAATAGAGCGTCGGGATCGCGGCGGAGCTGCCCGTCCTCAGCAATGAGGTTTTTGATGTCCACATCGCTGACGACTGGTTCGTTAAAAAGTATTGAAATTCGTAACTTTTTACTCATACGGGTTCCGTTATTGTCCGGGGAACCACGGCCGAAGCCGGCACGCCGCAGCGCGCCATGGCGATCTCCAGGACGGCCGTGATCAACTGCGCATACGACATCCCCGCCGCTCGTGCCGCCTTCGGAAAGCATGAATTGTCTTCGGGCCGGGGCAGAATGCCCGGCAACGGATTGATCTCAAGGATGTGGGGCTTGCCTGCTGCATCCAGCCGCACGTCCAGCCGTGACCAGTCGCGGCACCCGAGCACACGATACGCACGCTTGCACAGGTCACGGATCTCTTCCGCATGTGCTTCGGTCAGCTTCGCCGGACACGAGAAGATCTCCAGCGGCTTATCGGACCGGTCCCAGATCCACTTCGCTTCATAGGAGTAGATGGGGTTCATCCCCGCGGGGAGCGCATCGAAGGAGATCTCCACGATCGGGAGTACCCGGAGGTCGTCCCCGTTCCCCAGCATGGCCACCGTGAACTCGCGGCCGGGCAGGAACTCCTCTACCAGGACCGGCTCGTGGTACATCGACAGGATATGGCCGACCTCTTTCTCGAGTTCTTCGGGGTTCCGCACGACACAGGAGTTGTAGATGCCCTTGCTCGACCCTTCATGGAGCGGCTTCACCATCAACGGGAAGCGGACGCGCGCGTCCTCGAGGTCTGCCATGCTTCGGATCAGGACGAACGATGCCGTCCGGACGCCGTGGTACGACAGCACCTCCTTCGCCCGGGCCTTGTCCAGGCACAGCGCGAGGGTCAGCGGGTCGGAGCCGAGGTACGGGATCTGGAGGAACTCCAGCATCGCGGGCACCTGCGCTTCGCGCGACACGCCGTGGAGTCCTTCCGCGATGTTGAACACGAACGCGGGACGGAGGGTGCGGAGCTTCCCGTACGCGTCCTCGTTGGCTTCGACCAGTTCGACCGGATACTTCGTTGCGATGGCATCGCGAACCGCCAGGATCGTGTCCATCGTGTCCCACTCGGCGTACATGTCCTGCGTGCGTGCTTCGTGAGCAAGGGAGACAGCGGTGCGATCACCTGAAAGAGACTCTGATGCCTGATCGGGAGTGGTCGATGGGGAGGAAGCTGCTTCCGTCTTGACGTTGTAGACGAGTGCGATCGTTCTTGAGTGTGACGGAAGCTGTGGAGGAGATGGTACCAGAAACTTTCCGGGATGTTCAACGTCATTGCTTGTTGGTAAATATAAGCAATTCCGCGTGGGTGTCAAGAAAAAAGTGCAATTTTCATCCCGTCTGCATGAGTGCGAGCTCCTCCCGGAAGCGGGCGCGGAGATGCTCGGCGAGGTGACGATGATCATCATCGCGGAGGTGCGGATCGGTGTCGATGAGCGCGAACGCATCCTTCCGCGCTTCGATGAGGATCGCGTTGTCGGCGACGGGGTCGGCGACGCGGAACGCCGGCAAGCCACTCTGCCGCGTGCCGAAGAAGTCGCCGGGCCCCCGCAACTGAAGATCCGCCTCGGCGATCGCGAAGCCATCCGTTGTCTGGACCATCGCTGCGAGTCGTCGCTCCGCCGCCCGATACTGTTCCTTCGCTCCCTCCTCGTCGGCGCCGCGCCGGAGCCGCTGCGCACGCTGTGCGATCCACCGCTCGGTCATCAGGATGCAGTACGATTGATCGCTGCCCCGTCCCACGCGTCCGCGCAGCTGGTGCAGCTGCGACAGGCCGAAGCGTTCCGCGTTCTCGATCACCATCACCGATGCGTTCGGCACGTCGATCCCCACCTCGATCACCGTCGTCGCCACCAGGATATCGATCGCCCGATCCTTAAAGCGCCGCATCACCGCGTCCTTCTCCTCCGTGGCCATGCGTCCGTGGAGCAGACCGAGCCGCAGGTCCGGAAAGACATCCGTCTGCAGGTGCTCGAGATGCACGGTGGCGGCCTTCAGTTCGAGTTTCGCGGATTCCTCGATCAGCGGATACACGAAATACGCCTGGCGTCCCGCGGCCACCTGCTCGCGGACGAACGCGTACATGCCCTCCTTCTCGTTCTCATATTTCACCACGGTGCGGATCGGTTTGCGTCCCGACGGCAGGGCATCGATCACCGAGACATCGAGGTCGCCGTACAACGTGAGCGACAGGGTGCGCGGGATCGGCGTGGCGGTCATGATGAGCACATCCGGGTTCACGCCCTTGGCGCGGATGCGTGCACGCTGGAGGACGCCGAAGCGGTGCTGCTCATCGATCACCACGAATCCCAGTTTGGCGAACGTGACCTCCTCTTCGAATACCGCGTGGGTGGCGATGATGATGTCCGCACGTCCTTCGCGGATATCTTCGAGGACGTCCCGCCGGAGACGCGATCGTTGCGCGCCGACCAGCAGGCGGTACGTCACCGGGAGCGCGCCAAGGAGCGTCCGCATGGTGCGGAAGTGCTGATCGGCAAGGATCTCGGTGGGTGCAACGAACACCGCCTGATACCCATTGTCGACCGCGACGAGCATGGCGATGAGCGCCACAACGGTCTTCCCGCTGCCCACATCGCCCTGGAGGAGACGGTGCATCGCGCGCGGCGACTGCATGTCCTCCAGGATCTCCTTGACCACTTTGATCTGCGACGGGGTCAGGGCGAACGGCAGGGCGTCCACGAACGTGCGTGCGCGCGTGCTTTGCACATTGAATGCCGTGCCGCCGGTCTCCTTGCGTGCGAGAGAGCGCTGCAGGGCGAGTTTGATCTGGAAGTCGAACAGCTCCTCGTACTTCAAGCGGCGCAGAGCGGTCGTGATATCCGTCCCGGTCTTCGGGAAATGCACGGCCTGCAGCGCAGGACCGAGTCCGACGAGGCGGTGCCGCGTCCGCAGCTCCGCGGGCAGCGGATCGGGCATTGCACTGCCGTATTCGCGCAGGACGGCCCCGATCATTCGCCGGAACCCGCTGCTGTCCAACCCGACGCGCGCAAGCTCCTGCGTACTGGCGTACAACGGGACCAGCCCGCCGGCACCAAGCGTGCGGCCCCAGTCCTCCGCGGCACTCTCGCCTTCCGCCGCGGGCGCGAGCCGGTCCACGTCGGGGTGCACGAACTGGAGCACGGCGCCGAAGAGCGATGGCTGTCCGGACACCGCGATGCGTTCGCCGACAACAAAGCGTGACTTCCAGTACCCGACACCGCCGAACCAGACGCACTGGAGCGACCCGGTGGGGTCAGCGAGGATGAGGATGAAGCGTGCCTTGCGGCCCACGCCGATCACACGGAAGGAGCGGACCTCCCCCACGACCGTCGCCTCGCGCCGGATATCGGCGGTATCATCCTGGCCCGACTGGGCGATGCCACGGGCCTGCTGGATCGTGGAGACGGTCGTGCGGTCGATGTAGCGTCGCGGGACCGTGAAGAGCAGGTCGCGGACGGTGGCGATGCCTTCGGCGGCGAGCGCCTCGGCCTTCTTCGGCCCGACCCCTTTCAGGAACTGGACGGGCTGGTGCAGGAGCGATATGGACGATGGTCGGATCACGGAGCGGTGATAGCCAAGATACAACCGGGCGTGCCCATGCGCAAGCAATGGCAGTTTGCCGTTGTGTCTTTTCGCCAAAGGTCGTATCTTGAACGACCAGACCACCACACGAGGAACTGTGCTCGAACATGTGCCAACGCTGGAAGAGATCGTCGCCTGGGGCGGCTACATCGGCCTCTTCGTGATCATCTTTTCCGAAACGGGATTGTTCGTCGGATTCTTTCTTCCCGGCGATTCTCTCTTGTTCACGGCGGGGTTGTTCGCCGCGCGGGGACAGTTGGACATCGTGGTCCTGATCGCGTTGCTCCTGACGGCCGCGATCCTTGGGAACTCCACCGGCTATCTCATCGGCCGGAAGGCTGGTCAGGCCCTCTACAACCGCCCACAATCGCGATTCTTCCGCCGCGATCATCTCCTGAAGACAAAAGAGTTCTATGAGAAGTACGGGGCTTTCACGATCGTGATGGCCCAGTTCATGCCCTTTGCACGGACCTTCGCGCCCGTGGTCGCCGGCATCGGTGAGATGCAGTACCGCCGGTTCATCACGTTCAATGTCCTTGGCGCGATCCTCTGGGTGAACAGCATGACCCTGCTCGGGTATTTCCTGGGGACCCTGGTGCCGGGGATCCGGGACTACCTGGAGTACGTCATCGCAGCCATTATCTTCGTGTCGGTGCTCCCGGTCGGGATCAAGTACCTGCAGCACCGCCGCGAAAGCCGGAAGGCCGGTCAGACGTCGGTGACCCGCGACCCCGACCCGGCTTCATAGTCCCTGCATCGTTGTGAACCCGTTGTGATTCAAAGGTGCTGCCTGTTCCGGCAGCGGCAGTACTCCCTCCGTCGGGGGGAGCATCCGCATCGGTCCATGGCGCCCTGCCCCTGTCTCTGTCGGGAGCGGGCAGTGGTGCCTTCGCTCGTGTCCGACATTACCCATACATACCAGCAGCGAAAGGAGTGACCCTCCACAATGGAACTCACCCTGATCCTCGGCATCAGCATTCTCGGTCTGTTCTTCGCTCTGTACCTGATCAGGAATGTCCTCGCCCGCGATACGGGCACGGACAAGATGCGGGAGATCTCAGACGCCATCAAAGCGGGCGCTGAGGCATTCCTGGCGCGGCAATACCGCACCATCATCTATCTCTCCTTTGCCCTGGCCTGTCTCATTTTCATCCTCTACGCGTTCGTCCGCGCCCAGAGCCCGAACGACCCCGCGGACGCGATGCAGCTGGCAATGTGGACGACGATCTCCTTCGTCTTCGGCGCAGCGTGCTCCGTCGCGTCCGGCTACATGGGCATGTGGGTCGCGATCCGGTCCAACATCCGGACCGCGGCGGGGGCCATGAAGGACATGAACAGTGCCCTCCAGGCCTCGTTGCGCGGCGGCGCCGTGTCGGGCTTCTTCGTGGTGGCGCTCAGTCTTCTCGGCGTGGCCGGACTCTTTGCCATCGTTCAGGCATCGGGCGTCACCGAGGATATCCGCAAGATCCCCCTTCTCATCGTGGGCTACGGGTTCGGCGCCAGCTTCGTGGCACTTTTCGCCCAGCTGGGCGGCGGGATCTACACCAAGGCGGCCGACGTCGGTGCCGACCTCGTTGGCAAGGTGGAGGCCGGCATCCCCGAGGACGATCCCCGCAACCCCGCGGTGATCGCGGACCTCGTGGGCGACAACGTCGGCGACTGCGCGGGACGTGGCGCCGACCTGTTCGAGTCCACGGCAGCCGAAAACATCGGCGCCATGATCCTCGCGGCGGCACTGTTCCGGGCCAATGAGACGACATTCCTCGACAACGGCGTGCTGCTCACCGGCGTGCTCCTCTTCCCTCTCGTCGCGCGCGCCTTCGGGATCATCGCCTCCATGATCGGCATTCTCATCGTCCGGACCACCGATGCCGAAGACCCGATGAAGGCCCTCAACCGTGGCTATTACGTGACCACGGTGCTCGCCATGATCGGATTCTTCGTTGCATCCCGCTGGCTCCTGGGCGAAGCGTATTACTTCAACTTCTTCCTGTGCGGCCTCATCGGGGTCCTCACTGCCCTGGCCTTCGTCCTGATGACCATCTACTATACGGATTACAAGTACCGTCCGGTCATCGCGATCGCCGAGGCATCGAACACCGGCCCCGCCACCAACATCATCAGCGGCATCGCGGTCGGCATGGAATCCACCGCAGCCCCGGTGTTCGTCATCGCCGCGGCCATCGTGGGATCGTATTTCCTCGGTGAGAGCTCCGGTCTCAAAGAAGCAGGGCTCTTCGGCACGGCCGTTGCCACCATGGGCATGCTCTCCACCGCGGCCTACATCCTTGCCATGGATACCTTCGGCCCGATCACGGACAACGCCGGTGGGATCGTGGAGATGAGCCAGCAGAAGCAGGAGATCCGTGAACGCACGGATCGGCTGGATTCGGTCGGCAACACGACCAAGGCACTCACCAAGGGATACGCCGTCGGGTCCGCAGCCCTCGCCGCCTTCCTGCTGTTCAGCGCATACATCGATGAAGTCAAGTCCTACAACCCGTCGTTCGAGGGTGTCATCGATCTGAACAAGCCCGAGGTGTTCGTGGGCGCTCTGCTCGGTGCCGTGTTGGTCTTCCTCTTCTCGTCGCTGGCGATCAAGGCGGTCGGGAAGGCGGCGCAGGCGATCATCACCAACGTGCGTGAGCAGTTCGCGAACAACCCGGGGATCATGCTCGGGACCTCCAAGCCTGACTATGGATCCTGCGTGGACATCGCAACGAAATCGGCGCTCCGGGAGATGGTCGCGCCCGGACTGCTCGTGGTGCTCCTGCCGGTCGCAGTGGGCCTGGCATTCCGCTGGTTCTTCTGGATGCACAATACCCCCGGTATGCCGCCGGTCGGCGCGACGGGTGCGGAGGTCGTTGGCGGACTCCTGATGGTCGGCACGATCACCGGCATCCTGATGGCCCTGTTCCTGAACAATGCGGGCGGCGCCTGGGATAACGCAAAGAAGTACATCGAGACGGGAGCCTTCGGCGGGAAACGGTCGGAGCCCCATAAGGCCGCGGTGGTCGGCGACACGGTGGGTGATCCGTTCAAGGATACCGCGGGACCGTCACTGCACGTGTTGGTGAAACTCCTGAGTACGATCACGCTGGTGCTGGCCCCCCTGTTCATTTAGCCTCACGAAGCCATCCACACCCCGAAGGAAGCCGGTCCGCCGGCTTCCTTCCTTTTTTTGCCGTGCCCCCCGATGGGGCGGCACGCACGGTGCCTGGGGGGTATTGACAAAGTTGAACCCTTGGAGTACCATGGAGTTGGAGGCACGCCCGATGAATGACACTGATCAACTCCAGCATCTGCAGCGCGCGATCCTGGAAAATGCGTCCTACGGCATTGTTTCCACGAATTGCGACGGAACCGTCACCAGCTTCAATCCTGCCGCCGAGCGCCTGCTCGGCTATGCCGCCGACGACATCGTCGGCAAGCAGACCCCTGCACTCTGGCACGAACCGGAGGAGGTCGCGCGCCGCGCCAGACATCTCTCAGAGGAATTGGGCGAGACCATCGCGCCGGGCTTCGACGTATTCACAGCCCGTCCCCGGCGCGGGCTCCCCGAGGAACACGAATGGACGTTCGTACGCAAGGACGGCGTACGCATTCCCGTCACGCTCTCCGTGGCTGCACTGCGGGATGAGGACGGCCTCATCACGGGCTTTGTCGCTCTGATCTACGATCTCACCGAGCGCAGGCGTTTGGAGCGCGCGTTGCTCTTTGTCGCCCAACGCGGCTGGCAGGCCAGCGGGGAGAATTTCTTTGACGCGCTGGCGCAGTTTCTCGGCGAAGAACTGGGCATCGAGTACGTCCTCATCGACCGGTTGACCGACGATCCGGATATGGCGGAGACAGTGGCATTGTACGCCAAAGGCGCGATCACGCCGAATATGCACTACTCCCTCAAGGGCACGCCGTGCGAAACCGTCATGGGACGCCGACTCTGTGTCTATCCGCACCACGTCCAGCAGCTGTTCCCCACGGATACCCTGCTCGCAGAAATGGGTGTGGAATGCTATGCGGGCATCCCCCTCTGGGATTCCACGGGTCGGGCGATAGGCCTGATCGCCCTGATGGACAGCACGCGGCTTCCCGACACTGCCTCGGTCACGCATCTGCTGCAACTGGTGGCCACACGCGCTGCCGCGGAACTGGAGCGCGAGCAAAGCAACCGCTTGCTCCGGGCGCGGGAACATGAATTCCGTACGCTGGCGGAGAATCTGCCGGACAACATCGTGCGTCACGATCGGGAAGGAAGGGTCGTGTATGTCAATCCGGCCCTCGAACGGACCCTTGGCGCTGATGCTGCTCGCATGCTGGGAAGGGGCATCCGCGACATGTTTCCCGATGGGAGCTACGATCCCGGTGCACAGGCCGTGCAGGCCGCCCTTGACAGAGGTGAGAACACGGAGCTCGAGTTCACCGTCCCGGTTCCTGGCATGGACCCGAGGGTCCATCAAATACGCACCATCGCCGAGCGCAACGAGAAAGGCGAGGTGACAGGAGTACTCTCCATCGGTCGCGACATCACGGAGCGGAGGCGGGCGGAGGATGAACGCCAGGGCAATCTTCGTTTCTTCGAGCAGATGGACAGGGTCAACCGGGCCATCCAGGGATCACGGGATCTGGAAGGGATGTTGAGCGAAGCCCTCGATGTCGTCCTGGCTATCTTCGATTGTGACCGGGCATTCCTGCTGTATCCTTGCGATCCAGTGGCGAGTTCCTGGACCTGTCCGGTCGAACAGTGTAAACCGGCATACCCGGGCGTCCTGGCCCTTGGCATCGATGTGCCAATGAGCACTGATGTCGCACGGACGTTCGCCTTGCTGCTGGAAACGGAAGGCCCCGTCCGGTTCGGCCCGGGCACACACCACCCGTTGCCTGCAGATGCGTCAGAACGGTTCGGCTTCAGAAGTCTCATGTCCATGGCCCTGCGTCCCAAGACCGGCAGCCCCTGGCAATTCGGCCTTCATCAATGCTCGCATGTGCGATACTGGACGCCGGAAGAGGAACGGCTGTTCCGGGAGATCGGTCACCGGCTGGGAGATGGCCTCAGTACCATGCTGGTCCATCGCGATCTGGTGGAAAGCGAACGGCGCTACCGCCTCGTCTTTGAGAATTCACCGGTTTCCATCTGGGAAGAGGACTTCTCCGGAGTGCATGCGCTGTTTGACAGCCTTCGCCAGGAGGGGGTCACCGACATCGAGGCCCACTTCGAACAGCATCCGGCAACTCTCGAGCGATGCGCCCGGCTGGTGAAGGTCACCGACGTGAATGAAGCTGCGCTCGTCCTGCACAGGGCCAGCGACAAAGAAGCGCTGCTCTCGGGATTGATCACCACATTCACACCAGAGTCATTCGCCACATTCCGCCGGGAACTGGTGTGCCTGTGGAACGGCGGCACGGAGATCGCCGAAGAGGCGATCGTCAGGACGCTCCAGGGAGAACGCCGCAATGTGTCCGTCTATTTCTCCGTGTGCCCCGGGTACGAACACACCCTGTCCAAAGTCCTCGTTTCCCTCATCGACATCACCCAGCGCAAAGCCGCCGAACAAGAGATCCTTCAGCTGAACCAGGAGCTTGAACGGCGCGTCGCGCGCCGCACCGCAGAACTTGAAGCGGCGAACAAGGAACTCGAGTCCTTCTCGTACTCCGTGTCGCATGACCTGCGTTCACCGCTCCGCGCGATCGACGGATTCAGTCAGCTTCTCCTGGACCAGCACGGCGAGCATCTCGATGCCACGGGGAAAGACTACCTCCGGCGCGTCCGTGCGGGTGCACAACGGATGGCGCAGCTCATTGACGATCTGCTGAATCTCTCCCGTGTCAGCCGGGAGAAGATGCGCTTCCACACGGTCGATCTGGGCCGCCTGGCACGGGCGGTCGCCGGCGAACTCACCGAAGCACAGCCCGGGCGATCGGTCGAAGTCATCATTGCCGAAGGGACCGAGGCATCATGTGATGAACGGCTCCTCCGGATCGTGATCGAGAACCTCCTCGGCAATGCATGGAAGTATACATCGCATCATCCGTCGGCACGCATCGAGTTCGGCCGGCAGACACAGGATGGGGTACCGGTCTATTTCGTCCGCGATGACGGGGCCGGGTTCGACATGCGGTATGCGCACTCCCTCTTCGGCCCCTTCCAGCGGCTGCACTCACCCGCGGAATTCCCCGGGACCGGTATCGGATTGGCGACTGTACAGCGGATCATCCGCCGGCATGGCGGCAGGGTCTGGGCGGAAGGGGAAGTGGAAAAAGGAGCCACGGTCTATTTCACGCTTGGCCCCGTGGGCGGACTCCAGGAGTAAAACGACGAAGGGCAGATCATGTTGCTGTCCTGCCCTTCCGGTGCATCTTCCTCTTGCCGTTCTCTTCAGATATCCGATGTCAGATATTTGACCTCAGAATTCCTGTGTCTACCAGTGCTCCCCCTTCGGGTCGCGCGTCATCAGATCCATGCACGCCTTCAACGGGTCCTTGTCTTCGAACAGGATGCGATGCACCTGTTCGATGATCGGCACTTCCACACCGACCTTCCGTGCAAGATCATAGGCGGACTGTGTCGTGGCGACGCCTTCCGCCACCATGGACATCTCGCCGAGGATCTCCTGGAGCTTGCGCCCCTTTCCGATCTCCACGCCGACATGCCGGTTGCGGCTGTGGCGGCTCATGCACGTCACCATCAGGTCGCCGATCCCTGAGAGTCCGCCAAACGTCTGGATCCGCCCCCCGAGCCGCACGCCGATCCGCGCGATCTCCGCGATGCCGCGGGTCATGACGGCCGCCTTGGTGTTGTCGCCGAGAGCGGCTCCATCGATGATACCGGCCGCGATGGCGATCACATTCTTGAGCGCGCCTCCGATCTCCACGCCCCGGACGTCCGTGCTCGCATAGACCCGGAAGTACGGGACCATGAACGCATCCTGCACGACCTTCGCGGTGCCCATACTGGTGGACGCTGCGACGACCGTGGTGGGGATCTTCCGGCTCACCTCTTCTGCATGGCTGGGTCCGGAGAGCGTTGCGAACCTGACGGGATCGAGGGCGGGCAGGGCATCATGGAACACCTCGGACATCGTCATGAGTGTTCCGTTCTCGACCCCTTTGGCGACGTTCACCAGGATCGCATCCGGACGGGCAACGCCGTCGATCTGACGGATGACGCTGCGGAGATATTGCGATGGAACCGCGGCAACGATGAGCGAGGCACCTGTCACAGCTTCGGGGATGTCGTGCGTGATGACCACGGAAGGCGGTATGGGGATCCCCGGGAGGAAATCATGGTTCTCCCGCGTGGTGCGCATGGCACCAGCGTCCTTCTCGAGGAAGGACCAGAGCGTGACGCTGTGCCCCTTTTCGGCAAGGAGGACGGCGAGAGTGGTTCCCCAGCTCCCGGCACCCAGGACTGCGATCTGCATAGTGGTCAGTGGATCAGACGGCGCGCGAGGGCTGCTCGCTCTTCTTCTTGAAGAGCTTGTCCGAGCTTATCCGGTTCTCGGTACCCTGCAACAGCCGGGTAATGTTGGATCGATGGGTGAAGATGATCAGCAACGCAATACCGATGGCGAAGAAAATGAGGGTGCCGTAGCCGCTCACATCCACCATGAAGACGTTCTCGCGGAAGAACATCGTCAACGGGAAGGCAACCGCGGCACTCAGCGAACCGAGGGAGACATAGTGTGTCAGCAGGAACACGACGGCAAAGACGCCGAAAGAGACGGCCACTTCGACCGGGGCGATGCCGATGAGCATGCCACCTGCCGTGGCGATACCCTTGCCACCCTTGAAACCGGCAAAGACGGTCCAGACGTGACCCAGGATGGCGGAGCAGCCGGCGATGATCTGTACGACCGTGAAATCGTCGAAGGGTGTTGCATTGGTGAACGGGATCGGCCCCTGCATCAGCCGGGCAACAAGCATGGTCGCCACCATGCCCTTCGCCATATCGAGCAGGATCACGAACACGCCGGCCTTCCAGCCGAGCACGCGGATCACGTTGGTCCCCCCGGCATTGCCGCTACCGAATTGACGGATATCGATCCCCCGTGCCTTGCGGGCCACGATGATACTGGTCGGGATCGAGCCGAGAAGATAGCTTATGATGGCAATGATACTGATGGGGATCATGATATTCCCGCCGAGGTTGTACGGAAATCAGGGTTGAAATATAGGAAACCGGACTGCCAGAATCAAGACCTGTGGGTTACCGCGCGCCGACCCTCAGTCGGGCTGCCAAAAGGTCCTCCCGCGTGGTAATTTTGGCATTTCCATAGTCTCCTTCCACGATGCGGACGGGGATGCGCAGGCGTTCGACGAGCATGGCGTCATCCGTACCGACGAAGCCATCCTTCAGGGCCCGGGCGTGCGCCTTCTCAATGAGATGCCGCGTGAACCCCTGGGGGGTCTGCACTGCCCAGAGGAGATGCCGGGGCAGAGTATCCTTGTAGAAGCCCTTCGCGCCTTCGCGCTTGATCGTATCCTTGACGCGCACGCCGACCACGGCAGCGCCGTGGGCGAACGACCCGGTGATGACATCTTCAATGATCCGCCGTTTGATGAATGGACGGACGGCATCATGGATCAGGACCACGGCCGGATCGCCGGTGATCATGGCAAGGCCGGTCCTGACGGAATCCTGCCGCTCCTTGCCGCCCTCCACCACCGCGGTGACCTTCGTGCAGCCGGCCCGGCGCAGGAGGCGGTGGGTGGACGTCGCGTACCCGGGAGGGACGACGACGATGATCTGCGTCACCGCACGGACGCGCTCAAAGGCGCGGACGGTGAGCGCGATGATCGGTTCGCCGCCCACCGTGAGGAATTGCTTGGGGGTGCTGCCGCCCATCCGCCGGCCCGCACCGCCGGCGGGGATGACGACCGCGACCTCAGGACGTGAACCGGCGCGGGACATATTCGATCAGAAAGTGGAATTCGGGGAACATGTCGGGCAACTTCATCATGCTGAACACCATCACCCCGATCGCCAACCGGTCGAGCCAGGATGAGCGGGGCCACCCGATGTGCACCGTGATCTGTTTGTGCGGCAACTCGTACTTCAGCACGTAGAGAAGCTCCGTGATACTGTCGAACAGCGACTGGCCGGACTGTGCGAACCGGTAATGGTTCGTCGCCACCCGGTGCGGGATCCCCTGGCGCGGCGAATAGAAGGTCACGAACGCCACATGCGGATCGGGGGTATCCACCCCTTCCAACGGGCGCTTGAAGAAGATATCGATGTGATCGTCGGACACCTCGGCAAGGGCGAAGACCATCTGCATGGGACTGTCGGTCTGTGCCACATGCACGATCTCCGGAGCGCGCTTCTTTGCCACGCGGAAGCCGACGACAAGGAAGAAGACGGCAGCAAGAGACCAGAGCGCGATACCGTACGGCTTGCTCATGCCCAGGTAGATGAAGGAACTGAGCAGGATCACAAAGAGGACCAGCGTACCGAACCGGGAGGTGTTGTAGTCGCGGATCTCCTTTGTCCCGGTGAAGTACCGGTAATAGAGCAGGCTTCCCATGTTGATCGTGAAGGATGCCACCAGGCCGAGGGCATACATCTCGGCCAGGATCTTCTGGCTGCCTTCGGTCAACACGATGATGATCGTGTAGAAGATCGCGTTCAGGATATGGACGCGGTAGAGCGATTGCCGGGCATTCGGCTTGATGATCCAGCTGAAATTGTACCGGTGGGCGACGCGTTCGATGAGTTCGCTGGAGGCCACGAACGCGGTATTCACCGCCATGATCAGCGCCACGCTGGCGATGCCGCCGACGACCATGCCGAACGGTACGCCGTTCAGCGAGGCCGCGAACTGGGTGATCAGATCGGTCTCGTGCACGGCAGGATCGAGTCCGGAGCTCAGGACCAGTGCGGCGATGAGCGGCGTGAAGATACCGGTGGTGAGCGCGAGGAAGATATACGCCCGCCCCGTATCGCGCCAGCTCTTGGTGAGTCCGGCGGTTTGCACCACCGACTCGATCCCGGAATACGCCAGGATGGTACTGGAGAGGCCGATGATGAAGAAGCCATACCCTCCGAAGATCCCGCGGGCCGACATGTCTGACGCCATGCCCCGGAAGCTCGTCCCCATGAGTGACCAGGCGCTGGCGGGCGCTTCGATCAGTGCGGAGGCGAGGAGGAGGAGCAGGACCAGGGCCACGACGAAGAAGATGCCGAAGGTGAAGCGGGCATTCTCCTTGATCCCGAGGATGTTCAGTCCGGCGATCCCCCATACCACGCCGAACTCGATGATGAACTTCATGAGGGGGCTCATGCTGACGAAGGTCAGACCGTTCTCCACCGCACTGACCGTCGAGATACAGGCGGTCAGGACATAGTCCACCATGATGGAGGCGACGGCGATGAAGGAGAAGGTCGGACCGAGGGTCAGGTACGAGAAGGAATAGACCCCGCCACCGCGGATGTTGTGGTGTTCCAGGATCTCCGCGATCTCCACCATGCGGGTCGAAAGGAACCGCATGAGGAGGGACGTGATGACGATGAACGGGATCGCATAGAGCCCGATGAACCGGAACGCCTCACTGGGTGCGTAAAAGATGGACGTGAGCTCGTCCATGAGGGTGATCACCGCAATGGACAGCCACGTCAGCCACCAGCGTCCGGAACCGAAATAGGAGAGGAGGTCTTTCTTCCGGAACAACCAGACAAAGACCCCCACCACCACAGAGGCGACAAGCCCGAGAATGAGAAGTTTCATACGGCCCGGTCAGGCTGCCAGCTCACAACAAGAGCATGGCATCGCCGTAACTGTAGAACCGGTAGCCCTCCTTGATCGCTTTCTTGTAGGACTTCATGATGAGATCACGGTCCCCGAATGCCGCGGTCAGCATCAGCAGCGTGGATTCCGGCATATGGAAGTTCGTGATCAGTTTATCGGTGATCTTGAAATCGTAGGGCGGGAAGATGAACTTGTCCGTCCACCCGCGGGTCGATTTCAGGTGACCATCGGTCGTGACGCTCGATTCGAGGGCCCGGCACGTGCTGGTGCCGACGACGAAGACGTTGCACTTGCTGTCGATGGTCTTGTTCACGACCTGCACCGTGGATTCCGGGATCTCGTAGTACTCCGAATCCATCTTGTGCTTGGTCAGGTCCTCGACCTCGACGGGCCGAAAGGTCCCGAGGCCGACGTGAAGCACGACGGGGACGATCTTGACCCCTTTGCGCTTCAGCGTGGTCATCAGACGCTTCGTGAAGTGCAACCCGGCCGTGGGTGCGGCGACGGCGCCCACCACCCGTGCGTACACGGTCTGGTACGTATCCTTGTCCTTCTCGGTCGGGTCGCGCTTGATGTAGTACGGCAGCGGCATCTTCCCGATACGGTCGATGGTCTTGAAGAAATCACCGGTCGCGTTGAACCGCACCGTGCGGCCGCGGGATGTCGTGTTATCGATCACCTCGCACCACAGCTTCCCCTCATCAAAGAAGATCTTGTTCCCGATCCGCACCTTGCGGGCCGGGTCCACGATCACATCCCAGATGTTCTCCTCCTTGTTCAGTTCACGGAGCAGGAACACCTCGATCTTCGCGTTGGTCTTCTCCTTGCGGCCGAACAGCCGCGCCGGGAACACTTTGGTCTCATTGACGACGAGGCAATCGCCCTTCTTGAAGAACTGGGAGATCTCGGAGAACTTCATCCCGGTGATCGTCTCCTCCGACCTGTTGACGACCATCAGCCGCGACGCATCGCGGGGATTCGTGGGATACCGTGCGATCAGATTCCTGGGGAGAGGATACCGAAAGTCGGAGAGTTTCATACGACGTACACTCCTCACAATGATACACAGCACCCGTCCGCCCCGGGGTACGGGACGGACGGGCAGGGTCACGGACGATTACTTCTTCCGTTTGGATTTTGCAGGTGCAGCCTTCTTCGTCTTCGCCTTCCCCTTGGCCGGTGCATCGGCCAGGGCAGCGCGGGCCGCCGCCAGACGTGCGATCGGCACGCGGAACGGCGAGCAGCTGACGTAGTTCAGGCCGACCTGGTGGCAGAACTCGACGCTCGAGGGTTCGCCGCCGTGTTCGCCGCAGATACCCACCTTCAGACCCGGCTTCACGCCGCGGCCCTTCTCGATGGCGATCTTCATCAGCGAACCGACGCCGACGCGGTCCAGCACCTCGAACGGATCCTTCGGGAATACTTCCTGCTCCACATACGGGACCAGGAAGCGGGCCGCATCATCACGGCTCACACCGAGGGTCGTCTGGGTCAGGTCGTTCGTGCCGAAGCTGAAGAATTCGGCGACCGTCGCGATCTCGTCGGCCGTCAACGCACCGCGCGGGATCTCGATCATCGTGCCGACCAGGTACGGGAACTTCACGCCCTTCTCCTTCATCACATCGGTCGCCGCCTTGCGGACGATCTTCTCCTGATGCGCGAGCTCCTTCACGTTGCCCACGAGCGGGATCATGACCTCCGGTTCCACCTTGATGCCGCGCTGCTGCACGTTCGCCGCCGCCTCGAAGATGGCGCGCGACTGCATCTCGGTGATCTCGGGGAAGATGATGCCCAGACGGCAGCCGCGGAAACCGAGCATGGGGTTGAACTCATGCAGGCCTTCCACCCGTGCGTGCACCTTCTCGTAGCTGATGCCCATCTGCGCCGCGAGTTCACGCTGTGCCTTCTCATCGTGCGGCACGAACTCGTGCAGCGGCGGATCGATCGTGCGGATGGTCACCGGACGGCCGTTCATCGCCACGAAGATCCCTTCGAAATCCTCACGCTGCAGCGGCAACAGCTTCGCCAGTGCGGCCTTGCGGGCCTCGAGCGTGTCGGCCAGGATCATTTCGCGCATCGGACCGATCTTGCCCTCACCGAAGAACATATGCTCGGTGCGGCAGAGGCCGATACCTTCGGCGCCAAAAGCGATGGCATTGCCCGCCTGATCGGGTTGATCGGCGTTCGTGCGGATCTTCAGACGGCGGTACTTGTCCGCCCACTGCATCACCTTGTCGTACATCTGGAACACCGGCGCATCCTTCGGATCCAGCGTCTTGTCGATGAGGACCTGGAGCACTTCCGACGGCCTGGTCGGGACCTTGCCTTCGATCACTTCACCGGTGCTGCCGTCGATCGAGATCCAGTCGCCTTCCTTCAGCGTCCTGCCCTTCACCACCATCGTATGCGTGGCGTAATCGATCTCCAGCGTGGAGCAACCGGCGACGCAGACCTTGCCCATCTGACGGGCAACGAGGGCCGCGTGCGAGGTCATGCCGCCGCGCGCCGTGAGGATACCTTCGGCGGCGTTCATGCCCTTGATATCCTCGGGGGAGGTCTCGATGCGGGTCAGGATGACCAGTTCGCCGCGCGACTTCCACTCTTCGGCATCCGGCGCGTTGAACACGATGCGGCCCGTGGCAGCGCCCGGTCCGGCGTTCAGACCCTTCGCGAGCAGACGGCCACCCTTCACGGCGGCGTCCTTCTCCTTCAGGTCGAAGATCGGCCGGAGCAGCTGGTTCAGCTGATCGGGCTCGATGCGGTCCAGCGCTTCCTTGTCCGTGATCAGCTTCTCGCCGACCATCTCCACCGCGGTGCGGATCGCGGCGAACGCGGTGCGCTTGCCGACGCGGCACTGCAGCATGTACAGCGTGCCCTGCTGGATCGTGAACTCGACGTCCATCATGTCGCGGTAGTGCTTCTCGAGCTTCTTCCGGATGGCATCGAGCTGCTTGTAGATCTTCGGGTTCGCCTCGGCGAGCTTGGAGATCGGGAGCGGCGTGCGCGTACCGGCCACCACGTCCTCACCCTGCGCATTCATCAGATACTCGCCATAGAAGATGTTCTCGCCGGTCGCCGCGTCGCGCGTGAACGCCACGCCCGTACCGGAATCCTCGCCCATGTTGCCGAAGACCATCGACTGCACGTTGACGGCCGTCCCCCACGACTCGGGGATGTCGTACATCTTGCGATAGGCGATGGCGCGTTCGTTGTTCCACGACCCGAACACGGCACCGACCGCGCCCCACATCTGCTTCAGCGGGTCCTGCGGGAAATCGTGACCGGTCTTCTCCTTGATCGCCGCCTTGAACAGCCCGACGAGCTCCTTCATGTCATCGGCGCTCAGGTCGGTGTCCAGATGCACACCCTTTGCCTTCTTCTTCGCCTCGATGATCACTTCGAACGGATCGATCTCATCCTTGTGCTGCGGCTTCAGGCCGAGCACCACGTCGCCGTACATCTGCACGAAACGGCGGTACGAGTCGTACACGAACCGCGGGTTCTTCGTTTTCGCGACGAGCCCTTCGGCCACCGTATCGTTGAGGCCGAGGTTCAGGATCGTGTCCATCATGCCGGGCATCGATGCGCGGGCGCCGGAGCGCACGGACACGAGCAGCGGGTTCTTCGGATCGCCGAACTTCGCGCCCATGGCGGATTCGACCCGCTTGAGGGCCTTCTTCACTTCGCCCTGGAGCGACGTGGGGTACTTCAGCTTGTTGGCATAGTAGTACGTGCAGACCTCGGTCGAGATCGTGAAGCCCGCCGGCACCGGCAGACCGATATTGATCATCTCGGCCAGGTTCGCGCCTTTGCCTCCGAGCAGCGCCTTCATTTCGGCGCGCCCTTCGGCCTTTCCTTTGCCGAAGAAATAGACATATTTTTTCATGTAGGGTCCTCTATGTGTTGTGTCGATTGACTGTGTCAGCAAACTGCTGGATCAGATGACGCTGCAGAGGGTTGTCCCTCTCCGTCATCCTCTCCGGATGCCACTGGACGAGCTGAAGAAACGCACGCCCGGCAGGCACCGCCCATTCCAGCGCTTCGATCACGCCGTCGGCGGAACGGGCTGTCACACGTAACCCCTCACCGACGCGCCCGACCGCCTGGTGATGGGCTGAACTCACCGTGCCCTGTGCCACGCCGGCGATCCCGGCGAGCAGACTCCCCTGTTCAACGGCCACCGGATGCACGCGGTCCCCCTCCGGCGTTGAACGATGGTCCTGATGCCCGGCACGTTGCAGATCGGGCACCAGCGTTCCCCCCAGTACGACATTCGTCAGCTGCGTCCCGCGGCAGATCCCGAGGATCGGCAGGTTCCGCGCGATGGCCGCCCGGATGACCCCGACCTCGAACTCGTCACGGTCGCGGTCGGTCTCCTCAACGATACCGTCCGTGTCCGTGAACCCGTACAGGTCCGGACTCACATCCACGCCACCGGACAGGATCACACCCTGACATCCCGCGAGCGGGTCGCCGTTCGTCGTCTTCGAGGACACGACCCGGAGATCGACGCCCGGGATACCTTCCGTGATCCAGGACGTGTATTTCCCGAACTTGTACGCCGACGTCATCGGATCGGTCAGGACCACGACGGGATTCAAGCGGACCTCCGCATCACGGCATCGATCAACGAAGCCAGCGTGTCCGGCGGGTGCACCGTCACGGCAAGCCGGGCAGCAGTCACCGCGCCCGCCGCTGCAAGCATGTCCATGGCACCCGGTACCGACATCAGACGCACCATATCCTTTTCCGTTGTCACGATCCGCTGCGCACCCGCGTGTTCGACCGCCGCGATCATCGCACGGACATCCTCCCGCGTGAACCGGTAGTGATCGCGGTACCGGAGGTGACCGGCAACATCGATGCCCAGCGCCCGGAGGTCGCGCTCGAACCGTTCCGGCTGACCGATCCCGCTGACCAGCACACTGCGACCGTGCTTCACCCGGTCACCTTCGACCACCTGTCCCGCGGCATCCGCGAACGAACCGATCGTTCTCGTGCAGACCACCACGGGGCCGTCGAACCAGAGACGCACCGTGCCTTCGCCAGCGACGGCGCCGGTTGCGGGATCCGGATGCGTGAACACCACCACGGACGCCCGTTGGATCGCCGACAGCGGTTCCCGTCTCCTGCCGGCCGGCAGCAACCGGTCCGATGCAAGGTCGTGGCTGCCGTCGACAACGAGCACATTCAGATCACGTGCGATCGCGCGATGCTGATACGCATCATCCAGCACCAGCACCTCAGGCGCGAACCGCGTCAGGGCTTCCCGCGCCGCTTCGCTCCTGCTCTCGCCCACCACGACCGGTATCTCGGGGAAGGAACGCGCGAGCTGCACAGGCTCATCGCCACCCTCCCGCGCATCGGCCAGGAGCCGTTGCCCATCGGACACGACCCGGACACCCTTCGATCGTCGTCCGTACCCTCTGCTGAGGATCGCGGTCCGCCGATGCTGCGAGCGGAGATACGTCGCGATCCATGCCACGATCGGCGTCTTGCCTGTCCCGCCGACCGTCAGATTGCCGACGGCGATCACCGGCACCGGCGGCCTGTACACCGTGAACACGCGGTGTTCGTATGCCGCGTTCCGCATCCCCACCCCTGCCCCGTACAGGCAGGCCAGCGGCGCGAGAGCGTTAACGGCCGTACCCTTCTTCCTTCAACTGACGCTCCACCTGCTCCAGCTTCTCCTGCGCCTTGTAGGTCGTATGGAGCTGCTTCAGGATCAGGAGCATCTGCACCTTGTCTTCATGGAGCCGGCGGTAGGCATCCGTCGCACGATACTCGCCTCCACCACCTTTCACGGCGGCGATCCGTGCGTCGGTGGCCTTCAGTCCTGTCACCAGGATGCGCTCGGCGGTCTGGTCGCGGTCGATCTTTGTGTACGCCTTCCCGAGAATGCGGTAGAAGCTGCCGAGATACTGCGACTCCTTGAACTTCTCGATCGCGTCCTTCGCGGTCCGGATCACGCCCTGATAGTCTTCGACGTCATAGTAGGCGCGCGTCAGGTTGAACACCTGACGGTCGTACGGAAATCGCTCGGCGTTCTTCTTCGCGTACACCAGGAAGGTGCGGTCATCGCCGAGGGTCGAGGACATCTCACACAGCCGTTCATAGATATCGGCGTCGGCATCGCCGCGCGCCTCGAGGCGGACGTACTGGGCGCGGGAGGAACGGAGCAATTCCGTCCGCTTTCTGCTCTTCTCCGGTTCGAGCATCGCACGCTCATACTGCATCTGCGCGAGGTCGCGCAACGGCAGATTGTAGGATGAATCCATCGCCGCCGAGCGGAGAAAATACACCATCGCGCTGTCCGCTTTCCTGTCGATCCAGAACTGCTGGCCGCGTACATACAGACCTTCCCGGGTGGTCGGGACCACCGGTACCGGTTCCACCCGCGCAGTCTCCGTGGATGGCCCGCAGCCCGCCATGATCAGGAGCATGATGACCGCGACCGCATATGTCCCTTGATACTTCATGCCACTCCTCTTCCAGACAGGATCGATGCGGCGACGCGCCGCGATGCACCCGGCCCACCAAGCCGTTGCCGGATCACGCCGAGCGACGCGTGGACCCGCGCATGGACGGCGGTGTCGAACACCATCGGACCCACCTCCTGCACCATGCGTTCCGGGGTGCAGTCGCCCTGCACCAACTCCGGCACCAGCGTCCGCTCCGCCACGATGTTCACCAGTCCAATATGCTTCACCTGCACCAGCCGGCGCCCGATCGCGAAGGTCACCGGCGATGTGCGGTACACGACAACGAACGGAGTGCCGTACCAGCCGACCTCGAGCGTCGCCGTACCCGACGTCACGAGCGCAGCGGTCGAGCACTGCATCAGCTCATGCGTGCCCCGGTCCACGATCCGTATCCCGGCATCCGCGGGCACATGCCGTTCGATCACACCGGGCGCCAGGATCGCTGCGCGTCCGATCGCCACCTGACACGCACCGCCTGTGGCCAGGGTACGGGCCGCCTGCACCATCGCCGGGAGGATCCGCTCGATCTCCTGCGTTCTGCTCCCGGGAAAGAGCCCGAGCAGCGGCCGCGCCGGGTCGAATCCCTGCTCCCGCAGCCAGGCAGCACGGTCCGCAAGCGGCTCAAGCCGTTCGACCAGCGGATGACCCACGAACGTGACCGGCACGCCGGCTTCCCGGTAGAGCGTCTCTTCGAACGGAAAGATCACGTGCATCCTGTCGACGAGCTCCCGGATGGTGTGGATCCGGCTCTTGTGCCAGGCCCAGACCTGCGGACTGATGTAATAGAACACTGCCACGCCGGCCTTGCGCGCACGGCGCGCGAACCGGAGATTGAAGCCCGGATAATCGATCAGCAGCACGGCCTCGGGCCGGCGCTCTTCCATCGCGGCGCCGAGCACGCGTTCCGCCGCGAAGACCGTTCTGAGATTACGCACGACCTCGACGAATCCCATGAATGCCATTTTCCGGATATCCACCAGGACATCCATTCCCTCGGCACGCATCTGGTCGCCGCCCATCCCGAACACCTCGATGCCGGGCGACAGCTCGCGCAGGGCACGGACGACCCCTGCGCCATGGAGATCACCGGAGGCTTCGCCTGCCAGGATCATGATCCGTCTGGTCACGGCTCAACGGACCAGGATGTTGTACACGAACCGTGCGACGATGATCAGCGTCACCAGCGACATCGCCTGCAACGTGCGCCGCTCCGAGGCGAATCCTTCCGCGAGGTTCAGGTGCTTCGGCGGAGGCGCGGCACTTTTGTACGGCGTCGGCCGCGGCATCAGGCGCGGCACATTCTTCGTATACTCCTCGTACGGCGCGCCGAAGTGGCCGCGCAGATATTCTTCCTCGCGAGAGATGATGAGCGAATACTGGACGAAGAACCAGATGCAGGCGATGATCAGAAGCCACGGGAAGAGCGCCATGGACATCACACCGACACCGGCATACATGAGCATATTCCCGACGTAGAGCGGATTGCGCACATGGGCGAACGGACCGGTCGTGATGAGATACGTCCCGCCGACCGACCCCGTGGTCCGTGTTTCCGCACCGGCGATCGAGACACCCCAGAACCGGATGGACTCCCCGAGGAGCACGATGGCGAAGCCGGTCACCAGGCTGATCACCGTCGGGTCCGCAAAGAGGATCATGACGAGCAGGAACGGGAGCGGAGTATAGCTCCGGTTCTTGAACATCCACGCGCGTATGTCGAATCCGTCGCTCATGCTTCCATCATATAGGCTTCACGTCGTTTCCGCTCGGCCCGCGGCCGCGGACGGAGCGTTCGGTTGTTCAGCTCCGCCGCCAGCCGGACCCGCACATCCTCGAGCGTCCGGTACGGAAGGTAGCTGATATTGTTCTGCTGACACCACGTCTGTAACGAACTTTTCGCGAACACCAGATCGGCGTACTCCACGGGGCACCGGTCGGAATATCCATCGCCCACGTAGATCAGGACGTCACCGTCCGCGGCGCTCCCGAGCATCAGGTTCCGCTTGCAGCATGCACACCGGTCGCACTCCGCATTGCCATGGGGGAATGCCAGGGTCCCCGACAACCGCTCCCCCGCCGGGTCCGGGGTCCAGTGCAGGCCGTTGCTGAAGAGCTGCACGTCCTTCACGCCTTCGCGCCCGAGCAGGGGACGGATGTACGCATCGAGGCCATCGCTCAGCACGGTCAGGGCGATGCCCTGCGCCGCGCAGAGGTCGATGATCCCATGCAACCCCGGGTCACAACGCTGGTCGTCAAGGAACCGGGCGAAAGCGGACGCATCACAGGACCCGACCACAGCCAGCGCGCGTTCGTAGTAGCCCCGTGCGGAAAGTTCACCATCGAGGTACTGCCGGTTGAGTGCGGCGCATGCATCGCCGCCGAACCTGAGAAAGAACTGATTGCCGACATCGGCCGTCGTGATCGTACCGTCGAAATCGAGGAACAATCGCAGCGTCCGGCTCATGCCGACGCCACCGATGCCGACTGGACCTGCGAGTTCTCGTTGAACCGGACGGTCACCAGCTTCGACACGCCCTCTTCTTCCATCGTGACGCCGTACATCGCGTTCGCCGCCTCCATCGTGCGCTTGTTGTGCGTGACCACGATGAACTGTGTGTTCACGGAGAACTTGCGCAGGATGCGCGTGAACCGGTCCACGTTCGCGTCGTCGAGCGGCGCGTCCACTTCGTCCAGGATACAGAACGGGCTCGGTTTCACGAGATAGATGGCGAAGAGCAGCGCGATCGCGGTCAGGGTCTTCTCACCACCGGAGAGCAGATCGATGGAGGTCGGGCGCTTGCCGCGCGGCTTGGCCACGATCTCGATGCGCGCTTCGAGCGGATCGACATCCTCTTCCAGTTTCAGGTCGCATTCGTCGCCGGGATCGAAGAGACTCTTGAACGTCTCGATGAAGTTCTCCCGGATCTTCGTGAAGGTCTCGGTGAACGTCCGTTGCGCGGTGGCATTGATCTCTTCGATCGTCGCGAGGAGTGTCTTTTCGGCTTCGAGCAGGTCCTGCCGCTGGCCGGTCATGAACTCCAGACGCTGTTTCTCGGCCTGGTATTCTTCAAAGGCCGCGAAGTTGATATTGCCGAGCGTCCGCAGTTTGTCCTTGAGCCCCTGGATCTCGTCGCGCAGTGCGGCGAAATCAACGAACTCGTCCTCGGGGTAGGTCTTCAGGTCGAGGACCAGTTCGAACTCGTTGAAGGCCCGGTCCTTCAGATGCTGTACCCGGGCCTGCAGATCGGCCACCTTCAGGTCGAGGTCGTGCAGCACGCGCAGTGCGTCATCGTGCTGCCGCCGCTGGTCGCGGATCCGCAATTCGGCGGCATGGATCTCGTTGCGCTGCCGTGCGGTCTGTTCTTCCGCATCCGTACGCCGGGTCTCCAGGACCATCAGGTCGCCCTGCAGGCGCTCCAGGTCACGCCGGTTGTCGGCCACGCCGGTCTCCACCTCCTGGATCGAGAGGCGGGCACCTTCGGCATCCCGGGCGTGCTTCTCGAGCGATTCGGTGATGCTGGCGATGGTCATGCCCGCACGCTGCAGCGCGGCATCGGTCTGCTGGATGGTATTGCGGACCTGAACGATCTCCAGTCCGGCATCCTGCACGGCGCGCGTCCGCCGGCCCCATTCTTCCTCGAGGAGGACGAGGTCGTTCGTCGTCGTTTCGGTGTTCGTCTCGATCCCTGCCCGCTCGGCACGGACGGCATCGAGCTCGGGGAGCGCGGCAGCAATGTCCGCCTGGAGGGTCTCGATCTCGGCGGCAAGCCGGGTGCGCTGTTCCTGGTTCGCCGCGATCGAATCCTCGGCCCGCTTCCTCTCGAACGCGAGCTGCGCGATGCGCATCTCGACCGTGTGCATTTCCTTCTCGATGGCCTTCACCTCATCGGCCATGGATTTGATGTCGATGCCATCGTGCTCGGCGAGCACGGCCGCGCGTTCCTTCTCGATCGCATCGACCTGTCCCTGCAGGCCGTCCTTGACGGCCCGGAGATCGGCGATCTGGTGTTGCTTGCCGATGCTCCCGCCTTCGTCCTGGCGCATGCTGCCGCCGCGGAGGATCCCCACCGAGGTCCCGATCTCGCCATGCAGCGTCACACAGCGGACACCGCTGGAGATCTCGGCAACACGCCGGGCGGCTTCGCCATCCTCCACCACCAGCACGCGGTCCAGCAGGAACGCGAAGAGGGGCGCATACTCCTCATCATACTGCGCAAGGTCCAGCGCCCAGCCATGCACGCCGGGGATGGCGGGCAGACGGTAGGAGCGCGTGATGCGCGGGAGGCGGTCCAGACAGATGAACGTCGCTTTCCCCTTCTGCTCTTCACGGAGCAGGACCACGCCCTGATCGGCATCGGCTGCCCGGTCCACCACCAGCAGACTGGCGGCCTCACCGAGCGCGGCCTCGATCGCCACGCGGAACCGTTCATCCGCATGGAGCGCATCGGCAACGGTCAGCTTGCGCGCGGGCGACCAGCGGTCGGATCCGGCCAGGAACCGCACGCCTTCGGCGGAGCCTTCGCGGCTGTCCATCAACCCCCGGAGGAACTCGATGCGGGCCGAGGTGCGCTCGAGATCGGCGCGGAGCGCAAGACCGGACTCCTGCAGCGATTCCATCCGCTCGCGCAGTTCCTGTTTCCGCTTCTCGGCTTCGTACATCTTCACTTCCGCTTCCGCGAACCGGCGGCGGCGTTGACGGTCGTCCTCGGTCATCGTCGCGATCTCCGCCGCGAGCCGTTCGAGTTCGGCGGCATACTCGCGGTCCTCTTCCTCGACCTCCGCGATGCTCGCCGTGATGGTCTCGACGCGACCCAGCCGGCGGTCCTGCTCCGACTGGCGTTCCGCGATGCGACGGACGAGCGCGAGCATGGATTCACCGAGCGCCTTCGCTTCCGCTTTGCGTGCATTCAGCCGTTGATCGGTCTCTTCGAACTCCTGCTTGCGCGCATCCTGATCGCCCAGGAGCTGTTGTTCCTGCAGGGCAAGCTCGTCCAGCTTCTGTTTCAGTTCGGCCCGGAGCGTTTCCTGCCGCGCCTGCTCGGCCTGCAGGTCCACGTCCTCACGCTCGAGCCGCGTGAGAAGGCCGCGGAGCGCCTTGATCCGCTCATCGGCGACGAGGTTCTTCTCTTCGACGCGGTGGACCTTTTCCCGGTGCTGACTCACGTCGCGCTGTGCTTCGGCGAGTTCCTTTTCGGAGGTCAACAGGGACGAACGGAGGTCCTCGAGCGTCGACTCCACGTTCTCGAGGTCCACATCGGTGATGTTCCGTTCGGCGCGCAGCGACGCCTGCTTCTCCTGCAATGGTTCGAGGCGCCCGATGATCTGCGCATACTCCCGCTCGATCAGGTCCACTTCCAGCGTCCGGAGGCGCGTCTTCACCTCATTGAACTGCTCGGCACGGCGCGCCTGGCGTTCGAGGGTATTCACGGCCTTCTGCACCTCGGCGATGAGGTCCTGGACGCGCAGCAGATCGGCCTGCACCGATTCCAGTTTGCGGAAGGCGGCCTTGCGGCGGTGCTTGTATTTGGTCACGCCCGCCGCTTCTTCGAACAGGCGCCGGCGTTCCTCCGTGCGGTCGCTCAGGATGATCTCGATCATCTTCAGCTCGATCACGGAATAGGCATCCGCGCCCATACCGGTGTCCATGAAGAGATCGAGGATATCCTTCAGGCGGCAGGGGACCTTGTTGAGCAGATACTCGCTGTCGCCCGAGCGGTAGACGCGGCGACCGATGGTGACCTGGGTGTACTCGGAGGGGAGGATGCCCTTGGTGTTCTCGATCACCAGCGATGCTTCGGCCATGCCCAGCGGCTTGCGCGCCTTCGTGCCGTTGAAGATGACATCCTCCATCTTCTCGCTGCGCAGGGCGCTGTACCGCTGCTCGCCGAGCACCCAGCGGATGGCATCGACGATATTGGTCTTCCCGCAGCCGTTCGGCCCGACGATGGCGGAGATGCCGCTGTCGAAGTTCAGCGCGACGCGCTGCGCGAAGGACTTGAAGCCCTGGATTTCGAGTTTTGAGAGATACATTACCTGCCGCTACCCACCATGGAGTAGAGGAATGAGAGGTGCATCGGCGCCGACTGCACCAGGTCATAGTACAGATAGAGCATGCCGAAGACCGCCACCAGGGCGAGGATGCCCGCAGCGTACATCTTCGGGGGATAGATATCGTAGATGATGGAGATGCCCTTGAAGAGTCGGGCAACGACCCAGACGATGAACGCCGTGATGAAGATCAGCGACGGGAGGACATACACCGACCCCTCCATGACCCGGAACAGGATCATCCCGACCGGGATGAACGCAAGCAACGGCGTCATGGACCAGACGGTCACCGTGTAGGCCTGATAGGCGAACACCCGCGACCGGACGACGAGCTTGAACATGTGCACGGCGCCGCTCAGCAGGACCAGCGCGAGCACAAGGAAGCCGGAAGCGACAAGGATGAACCGGAGCGGATCCCAGATGAGGTGGATCAGGAACGCCTTGAGACTGTCGGCGACCAGCAGATAGGTCAGAAGATCATCCAGGAAGAGACTGTCACGGAAGCGGTGCAGGACGCTCGACAGGACGATGGCAAGCGAGACAGAGACGATGACCGCAAGGAATGTCGTATGGATCACGGACACCCCATGCTGGTCGCGGACATCCGCGAAGAAATTGAACGAATTCATCAGGGAGCGGTTGACACTCTCACGGAACCGCCGGTTCGCGTTATAGAGATACGCCACGGCGATCAGGACGACGAACCCCGCAAGGACGTAGATGATCGGTGTGCGGGAGGTATACGTGCCCGCGGGCAACGCCGCCGGCTTTTCGCCCCGGAAGATCGCACGCACCGCGTCGTAGGCCAGACGCTTCTCACGCCGGTCGCTCACCAGTCCCATGCGGTGCATCCACGGATCGCCGGTATGCACGGTCAGCGCCGGCCGGTCCCCCCGCCAGTCGTTGAAGGACAGAACGATCGTGCCGTCGGGATCGAACGTCCGCAGAAGGTCGAGCCGCTGGATGAAGAACCGGGCCTGCGCCTGCTGGGACAGCGGATCATTGTACCCGCGTTTGTTCTCGTGGTCCACTTCCATGCCGAGGCGGGTCACGAACACGGGCATGCCGGGATGACCCTTGCGCCACTCATCGAGCACCACTTTCAGGGTCTTCGCATCGGTGTCGTAGAGGTTGAGGGCCGCGATGTCCATCAGGTCGCTGATGGAATCCGTGACACCCTCACGCACCGGCAGATAGAGCGGCCGGCCGTCGAGCGACCGCGCCGCGGACACGATCGCGCTCACAAAGGGGCGCGCCGCGGTGCGGTTGGATTCGATCTCATCGCCCAGGCCCCAGGCGAGCACCGACGGGTGATGGCGGTCGCGCATGACCATCTCACGCACCATGCCCACCGCGGTCTCCTGATACTGTTCCTGCGTCAGCAGGGCCACCGGGACGCCGATCACCGGCGCCTCCACCATCGCGAACAGTCCGTAGCGGTCGCAGAGGTCCAGCATCACCGGATGCGGCGGATGCCCGATGAACCGGACGACGTTCGCGCCCATCATCTTGATCCCGATGATGTCGCGCTCGCGTTCTTCGTAGGGGAGCGCGTTGCCCCA
This sequence comes from Bacteroidota bacterium, assembly GCA_030835135.1. Taxonomy (GTDB): domain Bacteria; phylum Bacteroidota; class Ignavibacteria; order UBA10030; family UBA6906; genus JAGDMK01. The sequence continues at coordinate 25,083 of JAUQWO010000034.1, read as the reverse complement.
TGCCGGGTGGTCTTCATACCATGCCACGCCGCGGATCACCAGACGCCGTCCGTTCAGGAGCAGGTCGCCCTTGTCCACCACGAGCGAGCGAAAACCAAAGGGCCGGATCAGCTCATCGATGACGGAGAGAGACTTGCCGCTCACCATGACAAGCCGGCACTTCACGGAATACAGATCGGGTGCATCGGGAGACCAGAGACGGGGGTTCTCTACGACGAGGTCCGTCTTCGGGCCGGACCAGCGGCCATCCGCATACGTCAACGGGGTGACGCTGCTCTGCGCCGCGACGGCGCCAGAGAGCGATTCCACGACCTCGACCTGCACGCCGAGCACCGCCTTCTTTTCGACGGTCACCGATCGCACCACGCTGTCCAGAGCTCCCTCGATCTCGGGAACGACCGACAGACGGAATGACTCGCCAGCGCCGAGGGCCGCCGACGTCATGGTCGCTTCACGAAGATACAGGAGCGGGGTCCCGAGGAGCGCCACATCACGATGAACACCACCGTAGTTGCGCCACCCCCACACCATCTGCTGGGGAGGGATCGTCGTGCGTCCGTCGAGATCATTGTCGACCACCAGACGCAGGATGTTGTCCCTGCCGGGCTGGAGGTCGATACGCGGTATGGGGAGGGTGAAGCTGGTGTAGCCCCCGGCATGGTGGCCGAGGAATTCGCTGTTCACGGAGACGTCGGTGCCGTAGTTCGCGCCGAGGACGACGAGATGCCACTGGTACCGATCAAGATCGAACGCGGGCATCTCGAACCCACGCTGGAAATCCACCGCACCCCTCCCATCAAAAGCAACGGGCAAGTTGACGTTGCCCGTTGAACCGTTCTCTTGCGCGTAGGTCCAGAGACCATTGAGCGAAATGAGTTTGCGGGTGGAGGAGGCGGAGTATTGCGTCGCCCTCAGTTCCGGAGAGCCTGGTGTACCGTTCTCCAGGAATTCAGGGAATCCAGCGAAGCAAACCGGGATGGTCAGGAGCCCGAGAAGGGTGACGCAGCTCAATATGAACGCCGATTTGCGAACCGGGATCAAGCCCACAGTGTGTTTTTTCGGTAGGTTTTGGAGTCCTTCGCAATAATATACAATCAAAACGTCCTGAATGCAAGAAAAACCGCCCACCCTTACGGGCGAGCGGCCTTGATGATCGCTGCAAACGAGTCTGCCTTGAGGCAGGCACCACCAACCAGGGCGCCGTCTACGTCATTTTGCGCCAGGATTTCTGCCGCATTGTCAGGCTTCACACTGCCGCCATACTGGATAGTGAGCTTCTCCGCCAGAGCCCAGTCGTACTGACCGGCGACCTGTTTCCGGATGAGTTGGTGGACCTCTTGCGCCTGTGCAGGGCTGGCAACCTTGCCCGTGCCGATCGCCCACACCGGCTCATACGCGATGACCACCTTCGCCATATCCTGCGGGGTCAGCCCCGACAACACGCCCTTGACCTGCGTGGTGATGACCTGTGCCGTGATATCCTTCTCCCGCTCTTCCAGTGTCTCGCCGACGCAGATGATCGGGCGAAGCCCGAGGGCCAGGGCCTTCCTGGCCTTCAGATTGACCAGTTCGTTGGTCTCGCCGTAGTACTGGCGGCGCTCCGAATGGCCGAGGATCACCGCGTCGCACCCCACCGCCTTCAGCATCTTGCCGGACACCTCGCCGGTGTAGGCGCCTTCATCGTGCTGCGACATGTTCTGTCCGCCCAGCTGAAAGGCCGATCCTTTGAGGAGTTCGCCTGCAAGTGCCAGTGAGGTGAACGGAGGACAGATGATAGACTCCACACCCGCCGGCACGGAGGGCACAGCCGCCTTGAGGGCAGTGATGAGGTCGCGCGTCTCCGCCACGTCCTTGTACATCTTCCAGTTACCTGCAATGATCATCGTACGCATTGTCGTTGCCTTCTGTATGGGTGAATGGTTCCCCGCACTCCCCTGCGCGTCGCCGCCGGCATCAACCGGTGACGTCCCTGGGGGGCATCCGCTTTTCCGTCAGCGGATGTGCGAAGACCCGTTTGTGAAATGGATGGCTGATGGTCAGCACCGGCTGGCGGGCCTTGCGCACGACCTCTGCTGTGTTGTTTCCGATATACACACGGCGGAGCCCCTTGCGTCCGTGCGTCGACATCACGATGACGCTGACCTCCCGATCGTCCGCGAACCGCACGATGGAATTGCTCGGCTCCACATCGCGGTCCACGATGATCTCAACCTGCACCTCGTCCGCCTGCGGATGGTACTCCTTCAGGTCCGGCATCCGTGCCAGTACCTGCTCCCGGCCCTCGGGTTTCTCCAGCTCCGAGATGTACTGGATATAGAGCACTGCCTTGAACTGCCGCGCCATCGAGAGGGCATAGGACAGAGCGGCATTCCCGGCAGGCGAGAGGTCGGTCGGACAGAGCACCGATTCGACCCGGGCGCCGACCTCCAGTCCCTGTTGGATCGTCAGGACCGGCTGCCGCGACAACCGCACCACGCGCTCCGCGGTACTCCCGATCAGGTGCGACGACAGATGCGTCAGACCCCGCGTCGCCATCACGATCAGATCGTACTCCTTCGCCTCGCTCTCTTCGATGATGACCTTGTACGAGCGGCCGGCAAGGATCTGGGGGACCAGCCGCACCGGCTTCCCTTCGAGTCCGCGCGCGATCCGGCTGAACTGTTCGTTCAGGTACGCCACTTTGCGCTGTTGGTACTGCTGGACGCTCTCATCGTGCACGTCAGCGGCCCCGAGCGGCGATACCGGAAACTCGTCCACATGGAGCAGAACGATCTCCGGGTGGAACCGCCCCCCGAGATACAGGGCATACTCCAGAGCCTCATCCGCGTGCCGGGAGAAGTCCGTGGGCACCAGGATGCGTCGCAGTTCATACATCGCTCAACCCTTTCGCGCTGCGAGCCGGACTTTCAGGACAGCATTCACCATTGTCGGGTTCCCCTTCCCCTGCATCCGCTTCATGGTCTCGCCGACAAAGAACCCGAACACCCGCTCGTTCCCCCCGAGATACTGTTGCACCTGCGCCGCATGGGCGGTGAGCACCTCCTCCACGATGGCAGCGATCGCACCACCGTCCGAGACCTGCACGAGCCCACGCTCCTGCACGATCGCCTTCGGCTCCGCGGGCGAGGTCAGCATCGCTTCGAACACGTCCTTCGCGATCTTCCCGCTGATCGTCCCGTCCAGGATCAGTCCGATCATCGCCGCGAGCCGCACCGGTGCGATCGGGAACGACGCGACATCCACCTTCTCCTCCGCCACGACGCGCAGGACATCCGTCATCACCCAGTTGCTCACCGGCTTCGCGAGCGCCGCGCCGTCACCCGGCCGGAGCGTCTGCAGTGCCGTCAGGGTCTGCTCGAAGTAGTCCGCAACGGGCCGCTCCGCCGTGAGCACATCAGCATCGTACCGCGGAAGACCGAAGGCGCGCTCATACCGGTCGCGACGCGGCACCGGCAATTCCGGCAGCGCGTCCCGGACCGACCGCTCCCACGCCTGATCGACGAGCACCGGCACGAGGTCGGGATCGGGGAAATACCGGTAATCGTGCGCCTCTTCCTTGCTCCGCATCGGGTAGGCACAGCCTGCGTCCGCGTCCCAGAGCAAGGTCTCCTGCACCACCCGTCCGCCCGAGCTCACGAGGTCGGTCTGCCGTTGGATCTCGAACTCCAGCGCCCGCTCCACATTGCGGAAGGAGTTCATGTTCTTCACTTCCGTCTTCGTGCCGAGCGCCGTTTCTCCACGCAGACGGATCGAGACGTTCGCATCGCACCGCAGGCTCCCCTCCTCCATGTTCCCGTCGCAGATGCCCAGGTAGGTCACCATTTGACGGATGAGAATGAGGGCGTGATACGCCTCGCGTGGCGACCGGAGGTCCGGCTCGGTCACGATCTCGATGAGCGGCGTGCCGCACCGGTTCAGGTCCACGAGCGTCTGCGGTCCCTGGTCATGGATGAGCTTGCCGGCATCCTCTTCCATGTGTATGCGCTTGATCCGCACCGTGGTCTTCGCGCCGCCTTCGAGCTCGATCTCCAGATTCCCATCGACACAGATCGGTTCCTCATACTGCGAGATCTGGTAGCCCTTCGGGAGGTCCGGGTAGAAATAGTTCTTCCGCGCGAGGATCGACCGGGGCGTGATGCGGCACCCGGTGGCGAGTCCCATCCGCATGATATACTCGACCAGGTTCCGGTTGAGGACCGGCAGCGTGCCGGGCAGTCCAAGGCAGACCGGGCAGACGTTCGAGTTCGGGGCATCGCCGAACCGGTTCGGACACCCGCAGAAGGCTTTGGTCGCGGTCAGCAATTGGGCATGGACCTCGAGCCCGATGACCGCTTCGTATGGCGATGGGGTGCTCAGGCGATCGCTTCCGTCACTTTGTCCGCTGCATCTTTCAGGCTCCGGGCGACGAGAAAATTCATCCCGGAAGCCGCGAGGATCTCACCCGCCAGTTCGGCGTTCGTCCCGGCGAGCCGCACCACCACGGGGATCTCCACCTTCACCTTGCGCGCGGCCTCCACGACGCCCGTCGCGACGCGATCGCAGCGCACGATGCCGCCGAAGATGTTGATCAGTACCGCGCGCACGTTCTTGTCGGCCAGGATGATCTTGAACCCCGCCTCGACGGTCTGTGCATTCGCGCCGCCGCCGACATCCAGGAAGTTCGCCGGTTCGCCGCCGGCAAGCTTGATGATATCCATGGTCCCCATCGCCAGGCCTGCGCCGTTCACCATACACCCGACGTTGCCATCCAGCTTGATGTAGTTCAGGTTGGCCTTCGACGCCTCGACCTCGAGCGGGTCTTCCTCATCGAGATCGCGCAGCGGGGCCAGCTCCGGGTGCCGGTCGAGTGCGTTGTCGTCGAAGTTCATCTTGGCATCGAGCGCCAGCACGCTTCCGTCGGTGGTGACGACCAGGGGGTTGATCTCGGCCAGGGAGCAATCCATCGCTTCGTATGCCTTGTACAGCGACTGGAGGAACTTCACGCCGTTCTTGAACGCATCGCCGGTCAGGCCGAGCCCGAACGCCAGCGCGCGTGCCTGGTACGGACGGAACCCGGCGCCACGGTCCACGAATTCCTTCAGGATCTTCTCCGGGGTCTCGGCGGCGACCTTCTCGATCTCCATGCCGCCTTCCGTGGAGGCCATGACGGTGTTGCGCGATGATGCGCGGTCCAGGGTGATGCCGATGTACAGCTCGCGCGCGATCGAGATCCCCTGCTCGATGAGCAGGCGCTTCACGATGCGTCCTTCCGGTCCGGTCTGATGCGTCACCAGGCGCATCCCGAGGATCTGGGATGCATACGTCCTCACCTCATCGAGGGAGCGGGCGACCTTCACGCCACCGCCTTTGCCGCGACCGCCGGCGTGGATCTGGGCCTTCACCACCCACACCGACCCGCCGAGGTTCTGTGCAGCCCGGACCGCATCGTCCACCGAGAATGCCATCTGACCTTCGGGGAGCGCAACGCCGAACTTCCTGAGGATGTCCTTTGCCTGGTACTCGTGGACCTTCATGGCATCAACCCTGTCCGCTTAGTGAATGTTCTTTGCTGCGATCGATTTTGCCTGCAGGAACAGCAGGAGATAGTCACGCCCGCCCGCCTTCGAATCCGTGCCGCTCATATTGAAGCCGCCGAACGGATGCACGCCGACGAGGGCGCCGGTGCACTTGCGGTTGAAGTACAGATTGCCGACGAAGAACTCGGCCTCGGCCCGCTTCAGGCGTTTGGCATTCTTCGAGTACAGCGCGCCGGTCAGACCGAACTCGGTGTTGTTCGCGATCTGCATCGCATGATCGAAGTCGCGTGCCTTGATGATCGCCAGCACGGGTCCGAAGATCTCCTCCTGGGAGATCGTTCCCATGGGATCGACATCCGCGATGACCGTCGGACGGATGAAGAACCCGCTGTCGCCGACCTTCATGCCGCCGGCGACGAGACGGCCTCCTTCGGCGAGGGCCTTCCGGACATAGGTGAGCATGCTCTCCTGCGACCGTTCATTCACCACCGGACCCATATAGTTGCGCGGGTCCTCGGCGTCGCCGACGGACAGGGTCTCGGTCTTCTTCGCCACCGCCTCCACGAAGCGGTCATACAGTTTCTCGACCACGATCGCGCGCGAGCAGGCGGAGCACTTCTGACCCTGGAATCCAAATGCCGATGCCACCGTGCCGGTGACCGCGGCATCGAGATCCGCCGTCTCATCGACCACGATGCTGTCCTTGCCGCCCATTTCCGCCACGACGCGCTTCAGCCAGATCTGTCCGGGCTGCACTTTCGCGGCGACTTCGTTGATGTGAATGCCGACCTCTTTCGAGCCGGTGAACGAGATGAAGCGGGTCTTCGGGTGCATCACCAGCGTGTCGCCCACTGCGCCGCCGGGACCCGAAACGAAGTTCAGGACGCCCGGAGGAAGGCCTGCCTCCTGCATGATCTCGACGAATGCCCACCCGATGCGCGGGGAGTCGCTCGACGGCTTGAGGACCACCGCATTGCCCGCGACGATCGCGGCGGACGACATGCCGGCGAGGATCGCGAGGGGGAAATTCCACGGCGGAATGACGACGCCAACGCCGAGCGGCACATACACAAGCTTGCCCTTCTCGCCGGGGTTCTTCACGACCGGATGCTCCTCACCGTACCGCAGCATCTCGCGGCCGTAGAACTCCAGGAAGTCGATGGCTTCTGCCGTATCCGCATCGGCCTCGGGCCAGGTCTTCCCGACCTCCAGGATCATGATGGCGTTCAGTTCGAACCGTTTCTTCTTCATGATCGCCGCAGCCTTGAACAGCACGGCGGCACGCTTTGCCGGTGCAACGGTCTTCCACTGTTCGAACGCAGCCAGCGCAACATCCATCGCCTTGTTGGCGAGTGCCGTGCTTCCCTTCTGAAAGACCCCGATCACCTCGGTGGGACGCGAAGGGTTGAAGGATGAGAATTTTTCGTCCAGACGGATGTGTTCACTACCGATCAGAATGGGAAATTCCTGACCCAGCCCGGCCTTGATCTTCTTCAGGGCATCGAGCTGCTTCTTCTTGTTGGCCGGTGTGGTGAAATCCAGGACGGGTTCGTTGGAAAACTTGGGAATCGCCATACGTTCCTCACACAATTGGGTGGTACGCCAGGTCGCAGGTCCCGAGCGGGAGATAATGCTCAAAGTGCTCTAAGGTACGGAAAATGAGCAGGATTAGCAAGAAAGCCGGCGGGCGGCTTGAAGGGTGTTCTGCATGAGCATGGCAATGGTCATCAGTCCGACACCCCCGGGAACCGGCGTGATGGCTGAGGCGACCTCCGCGGCCGAGGCGAAATGCACATCCCCGACATTGCGGTACCCCCTGGGAGAGGATGGGTCGGTGATGCGGTTGATGCCGACGTCGATCACGACGCAGCCGGGCTTCAGCATGGCGCCGGTGATGCTCTCCGGCCTGCCCACGGCCGCAATGAGAATGTCCGCCTGTCTGATGAGGTGTGAGATGTCCTTCATGCCGGTGTGGGCGATGGTGACCACCGCATTCGCCCCTTTGGCCTTCTGGAGCAGAATATTGGCGATGGGCTTGCCCACGATATTACTGCGGCCGATCACGACGACGTGCTTGCCGGCCGGATCATTGCCGCTCCGGACGAGGAGTTCCTGGATACCGGCAGGCGTGCAGGGACGGAGACACTCCATGCCGATGACGAGCCTGCCGACGTTCACGGGGTGGAACCCATCCACATCCTTGCGCGGATCGATGGCTTCGATGACGCGCTGTTCGTTGATATGCTTCGGCAACGGCATCTGGACCAGGATGCCATGGATGCGCGGATCGGCGTTCCACGCCGCAACCTGCGCGAGGACGACGGCCTCGCTGCTGTCGGCAGACATCCGGATCGTCTCGGAATGCATCCCGAGGTCCGCACATGCCTTCCCCTTGGAGTTCACGTACGTCTGTGACGCGGGGTCATCGCCGACCAGGATCACACCGAGACCGGGACGAACGCCCTTGTCCCTGATGAGCTGCGCAACGCCTTCACGCACTTCGCTTTTGATCTGCTCGGCGACGGGTTTCCCCTCGATGCGTTGCGCTGCCATGGGTCCTCAGAAGGCTGGGAAGATGATATGTTCCGCGGCAAGGGCCTTGCCGGTGGCGGGATCCGCCTTCACCAGCAGGCCACAGAGCCGGACGTCGTTGCTGGCCACCTCGTACTTGTGCGGGGTCCCCAGGACAAGGCGTTTCAACGCCGCTTCCTTCTTCATCCCCAGCACCGAGTCGTACGGACCGGTCATGCCGACGTCCGTGATGAACGCTGTGCCCCGCGGAAGGATGCGCTTGTCGCCGGTGGGGGTGTGTGTATGTGTCCCGGCCACCGCCGTGACCCTCCCGTCCAGGAACCACCCCATCGCCATCTTCTCCGCCGTTGCATCGGCGTGGAAATCGACGAACACGATCCTGGTCTCTTCCTGGATCTTCCCGACCGCCCATTCGGCGGACCGGAACGGATCGTCGATGGCCTGCATGTACACCCGGCCCTGGATGTTCAGGACGCCGGCCTTCCCCTTCTCGCCGAGATCCACGACGATGAACCCGTTCCCGCCATTGTCCCGGGGGTAATTCAGGGGGCGAAGGATGCGGCGGTCCGAGCCGAGCACCTTGCGGCTGTCCCACCGGTCCCACACATGGTTGCCCGTGGTGATGACGTGCGCGCCGAGTGCGAAGATGCGTTTCGCATGTTCCTCGGCGATGCCCTTGCCTTCGGTGACGTTCTCGCCGTTGACGATCAGCAGATCGACATCATGTTTCTTGATGAGTCCCGGGACGAGCGTCTCCGCGATCTCGAGGCCGGGGGTCCCGACGATATCACCGATGAAAAGTATGTTCATGTTGTCCGGAGGTGAAGAATGATGCGTCCCTGCATATGATTGCCTGATCCCGCCACGAAGATCGTGGCGGGATGCTCACTCCAACGGTGATGTTGCCTGCACTTCGTTTGGCAACATCAGTTGGAGTGGCACTACGTAGCAGGCGTGAACCTGGCGACCTCTTCCACGATCACATCAACGATCTCGGACTCCTTCACCTTGCGGACGACCTCGCCCTTCCGGTACAGGATGCCGACGCCTTTCCCTGCCGCGATGCCGATATCGGCCTCGCTCGCCTCGCCGGGGCCGTTGACCACGCATCCCAGCACGGCGATCTTCACCGGTTTCTTCACTCCCTCCAGACGCTTCTCCAGTTCTGCCATGATGCCGAACAGATCCACTTCCAGCCGCCCGCAGGTCGGGCACGCGATGAGTTCCACGTTGCGTGTGGCGAGGCCCAGCGTGCGCAGGATCTCCTTACCGACCTCCACTTCCTTCACGGGGTCATCGGTCAGGGACACCCGGATGGTATCGCCGATGCCTTCTGCGAGGAGTGTGCCGATGCCCACTGCCGACTTGATCGTGCCGATCTTCGTGGTGCCCGCCTCGGTGACGCCCAGGTGCAGCGGGATATCGGTGCGCCGGGCCACGAGGCGGTAGGCCTCGATCATGAGTCGGACGTCGGTGGACTTCACCGAGATCACGACATCGCGGAACCCGAACTCATCGCAGATCCCGACATGGCGCATCGCGCTCTCGAACAGCGCTTCGGCGGTCGGATATCCATGCTTCTCGAGGATGTCTTCTTCGAGCGAACCGGAATTGACGCCGATGCGGATCGGGATCCCGCGGTCCTTCGCCGCCGTGAGCACCTCACGGATGCGCTCCTTGCTCCCGATATTACCGGGGTTGATGCGCACCTTGGCGACGCCGGCTTCGATCGCCTTCAGGGCGAAGATGTGATTGAAGTGGATGTCGGCCACCACCGGGATGGGCGACTGCTTCACGATCGCCGCCATGGCTTCGGCGGCTTCCTTCTCGTTCACCGTCACGCGCACGATATCGCACCCGGCCTCGGCCGCACCCACGATCTGTGCGACGGTCCCCGCCACATCAGCGGTCTTGGTCTTGGTCATCGTCTGCACGGACAGCGGCGCGCCGCCGCCGATCGCGATGCCGCCCACGAGCACGCGGCGGGTCGCACGCCGCAGTGCGCTGAATTTCGTCTCTTCGGTTCCGGGCGTGACCGCCGCCAGGTTCGTCACTGGGATCTCCATATGCTCCATTCCGCTCAGTGCATCCGTCTGCTTGCTTCGTTCAGGATCCGTTTTTCCTCTTCGGACAGGCTCTGGTAGCCGCCGGTGCTGATCTTGTCCAGGATGGCATCGATCACTTCCTGATCGACCTGGCCTTTGTCCTTCGGTCCCACGGGTTTCCCTGTTGAGATATCGTAGAACTTCGCGTCACGCACTTCGTCACCGGTGGTCTTCCGCGCACGCCCGCTGCCGGAGAACGGCAACGATTCTTCGCCCCGGAAGCCGATCGTCCATTCGCGGAGCGGGATCATGCCAAGATCGACGGCCATGTACAGGAAGCCCACGAATGCCCCACCGAGATGGGCGAAATGGGCAACGCCATTCTCCGTGCCGAGGACTCCATTCAGCACTTCCGCGCCGATCCAGAATGCCACGAGATATTTCGCGCGGACGGGGAAGAGGAAATAGACATAGATGGGCCGGTCGGGGAAGAGCATCGCGAACGCGATCATCACGCCGAACACCGCACCCGAGGCGCCGACGGTCCCGCCCATATGTCCGATCAGCGGGGCCATGAGGAAATCCACGACCCCGGCGCCGATGCCGCACACCATGTAGAAGATCAGGAACTTCTTCGACCCCCAGGCATTCTCCATCTCCATGCCGAACATCCACAACGCCAGCATGTTGAACAGCAGGTGGAGGAAGTCCGCGTGAAGGAACATGTATGTGGCGAACTGCCACGGCCAGAAGGAGGGCGAACCAAGACCATGCAGGGCAAGGATGTTGGTCAGGTCCTGGAAGACATAGTGCCCCCCGATCGTCAGGGGGGCGAGAACATACTTCAGGAGGAGCAGAATGACGGCGTTGCTGATGATCAGAGCCTTGATCACCGGCGGGAACATACTGAATCCCCCGAAGAACGCGGGGCGGTAATAGGAACCGGACCGCATGGATCCGTACGACGACATCGTTCTGCTCCTCCTTGGCTACGGTGACAACACCACCGCGGCGTGAATGGTTCACTTCGTGTCGAGTGCGGCCAGGCCGGGGAGCATCTTCCCTTCGAGGAACTCGAGGGAGGCACCGCCGCCGGTGGACACATGGGAGACAGCCGTCTCGAAGCCCGCCTGGGCGATCGCCGCGGCGGAATCGCCGCCACCCACGATCGTCACCGCACCGCTCTTCGTCACTTCGGCGAGGAGCTTTGCGATCTCCAGCGTGCCGTTCGCGAAGTTCGGCATCTCGAACACGCCCATCGGGCCGTTCCACACGATGGTCTTCGCGCGACGGAGTTCCATGCTGATGATCTTCACGGTCTCAGGACCGATGTCCAGACCGCGCCACCCGGCGGGGATCTGATTCACCGGCACCATGCGCCGCTTGGCTTCATTGTCGAACTTGTCGGCGATCACGCAGTCCACCGGCAGGATCAGCCGCTTGTTCTTGCTCTTCGCCGCTTCCAGGATCTCCCGGGCCAGCCCGAGCTTCTCCTGTTCAACGAGAGAGTCGCCAACTTCCATGCCCTGTGCGGCGAAGAACGTGAACGCCATGCCGCCGCCGATCACGAGGGCATCGACCTTCGGCATGAGGTTCTGGATCACGTCGATCTTGCCGGAGATCTTCGCGCCGCCGAGGATCGCCATGTACGGGCGGGCGGGGTTCGCGACCGCTCGGCCGAGATAGTCGATCTCTTTCCGCATCAGATAGCCGGCGACGGACGGCTTCACGAACCGCGTCACGCCTTCGGTCGACGCGTGGGCACGATGGGCGGTACCGAACGCATCGTTCACATACACATCGCCGAGCGAGGCGAGTTCCTTCGCGAACTCCTCGACGTTCTTCTCTTCCTCGGCATGGAAGCGGAGGTTCTCCAGCAGGAGCACCTGTCCGGGCTGGAGCGCATCGACCGCCGCACGGGCGGGCCGGCCGACGCAATCGTCGGCGAACTTCACATCGGTCTTCAGGAGCGATCCGAGATGCTGCGCGACCGGCTTCAGCGAGAATTCCGGGGTCGGCTTCCCTTTCGGGCGGCCGAGATGGCTCATGAGGATCACGGCGGCGCCCGAGGAGAGGAGCTTTGTGATCGTGGGCAGCGATTCAACGATGCGTTTGTCGTCGGACACCTTGAGGTCTGGCGTCATCGGCACGTTGAAGTCCACGCGGACGAGTACTTTCTTGCCCGCAAGGGCGATATCATCGATCGTCTTCGTTGTCATGGTCAGTGGTTCCTTGGGTTCAAAAAAAAGTGCGGCTACCGCGCCCCGCGAAGGGCCCGGCAGCCGCAGCATCGTCATGGATGGATCAAGCGATCTTCTTGAGCAGATCGATCACGCGGCACGAGAAACCCCACTCGTTGTCGTACCACCCGAACACCTTCACCGTCGAGCCCTGGGCCATGGTCAGCTTCGAGTCGAAGATGCAGGAGTGCGTATTGCCGATGATATCCGTCGACACCAGCTCATCCTCCGTGTACTCGAGGATGCCCTTCAACGACGTCTCGGCGGCAGCCTTGATGGCCGCATTGACCTCTTCCTTCGTGGCGGGCTTCTTCAGCACCGCGACGAAATCGGTGATCGAGGCATCCGGAGTCGGGACGCGGAGCGAGAAGCCGTCCAGCTTGCCTTTCAGCTCGGGGATGACCTTGCCCACGGTGCGGGCGGCACCGGTCGTGGTCGGGATGATCGACAGGGCTGCCGCGCGCGCACGGCGGAGATCCTTGTGCGGAAGGTCGAGCAGGCGCTGGTCGTTCGTGTACGAGTGGATCGTGGTCATGTAGCCATGGTCCACGCCGAAGGTTTTGTGCAGCACGCTCACCATCGGGGCGAGGCAGTTCGTGGTGCAGGAGGCGTTGGACACGAACACTTCCTTGCCGGTGAGGACATGCTCGTTCACGCCCATCACGCACGTGGCGTCGATCTCATCCTTCGCGGGGGCGGTCAGGAGAACCTTCTTCGCGCCGGCCGTGATGTGCATCTGCAGCTTCTCGCGGCTCGTGAATACGCCGGTACCTTCCACGATGATGTCGGCACCGAGCTCTTTCCACGGCAGCTTGGCAGGATCCTTCTCGGCAAGCACCTTGTACTTCTTGCCATCCACCACGATGCCATCCGCATCGGCGGTCACGGTGCCATCATACTTGCCGTGCACCGAGTCATACTTCAGCAGATAGGCCAGGGTCTTTGCATCGGTGAGGTCGTTGATCGCCACGACGTTGAAGCCACCCAGCTTCAGCATGCGCCGGAAAACCAAGCGGCCGATGCGACCGAATCCATTGATGCCAATGTTAATTGCCATGTGTAACCTCCTGAGTCCAGAAATGAAGTGTGTGAGCTTGCTTTGGGGGTACTGAAAACAGTCAAATTCTAATTAATTTAGCAACGTTCGGGACCATTGTCAAGGTAACTGCTCCGCGAGGGCCACGGCGACAACAATGACCGCCCCGGCTCCTCCCGCGCGCAGGGCTGCCGCACACGCACGGGTCGTCGCCCCGGTCGTAACGACGTCATCGACCAGCAACACCGTTTTGCCTTTCAATCGGGCAGTTTTCGAGGGTGGTACCTCGAAAGCGCCCTGCACATTCAGCTGCCTGGCTGTGTATCCCAGGGTCGTCTGTGAATCGGTCCAGCGGGTCCGGCACGCAACCCGAACCGACACCGGCCGACCCACCACTCCCCCGATCCCCCGGGCGATGCTCTCGGCCTGATTATACCCCCGCTCTCTCTGCTTGGAACGGTACAAGGGGAGCGGAACGATGAGATCCACATCGGTCATCCACGGCATCCTGTATGCCTGTGTCCCAAGCCGGGAACCGAGCTCTCTCCCGACGCCCGTCAGCCCCCCATATTTCAATGCATGCACCAGATCCTGCACCGGACCGCCGGACGCAAAATGATACAGCGCCAGGAGTCCCGCACACAGACCATCCTGACAGAGCCGGGCATGCGCAAGAATATACAGCGGATCGGAGGGGGTCACCGGGCGGACCCTCGCCTGGCAACCGGCACACAGCAGATCACGATGATGGTCGAGAAGGGTCCCGCACGCGAAACAGGACGGAGGGAAGATGAAATTCCGGAATGCAGCGGACCACGGAAACCCGGGAGCCATGGTGGACACCTCTTTGCGTGAACACCACAGCTACACACACGGGGCGGACTTTCCGAATCGTCCGTCCGGCTATTTTTTTGCGGGACCGTCCATCGCTTCGAGCTTCTCGATCTCGTCGCGCAGGTCGGCCGCCCGCTCGAATTCGAGGTCCTTCGCCGCCTTCTCCATCTCCGCCTTCAATTCCTCGAGGAGATCGGACCGCTGCTCGGTGGTCAGGTACCGGATGACCTGCTCTGCGACCTTCGGCATCTTCGCCCGCTCCCGCCGCGCGTCGCGCTGCGCCTTCACATCAGCCACGGCCGTCGCCGCCAGGACCTCATTGATGCTCTTGTACACCGTGGTGGGTGAAATGTTGTGCTCGACGTTGTACGCGAGTTGCTTTTCGCGGCGCCGCCTCGTTTCATCCAGCATCCGTTGCATGGAGCCGGTGACCGTATCGGCATACATGATCACCCTGCCACGGACGTTGCGGGCGGTCCTCCCGGCGGTCTGGATCAGCGAACGCTCCGAGCGCAGAAAGCCCTCCTTGTCCGCGTCCAGGATCGCGACCAGCGAAACCTCGGGCAGGTCCAGCCCCTCCCGGAGCAGGTTCACCCCGACGAGCACGTCGAAATCGCCGAGCCGGAGATCGCGCAGGATCTCCACCCGTGCCAGCGCATCCACTTCGGAGTGGATGTAACGGACCTTCACGCCGATATCCACCATGTATTCGGTCAGGTCCTCCGCCATCCGTTTGGTCAGGGTCGTGACCAGCGTGCGTTCTTTCAGGACCGCGCGTGCGCGGACCTCGGCGATCAGATCGTCGATCTGGTTCTTCACCGGACGGATCTCGACCTCAGGATCCACCAGCCCGGTAGGCCGGATGACCTGTTCCACGATCACGCCGGCCGACTTCTGCAGTTCGTAGTCCGCCGGCGTCGCGCTCACAAAGATCACCTGGGGGACCATCCCTTCCCACTCATCGAAGGTCAGCGGCCGGTTGTCCAGTGCCGACGGCAGGCGGAACCCGTGCTCGACCAGCGTGGCCTTTCGCGACCGGTCGCCGTAGTACATCGCGCCGATCTGCGGAACTGTCACGTGGGATTCATCGATCACCACGAGATAGTCCTTCGGGAAGTAATCAATGAGGCACGCCGGACGTGACCCCGGCGGGCGGCCTGCGATGTGGCGTGAGTAGTTTTCGATCCCGGAGCAGTAGCCCACCTCCCGCATCATCTCCAGGTCGAACCGTGTGCGCTGTTCGAGCCGCTGGGCCTCGAGCAGCTTCCCCAGCTGTCGTAATTCCGCGAGCCGTTCCTCCAGCTCCACCTCGATCCCCTTGATGGCACGGTTCAACGTCTCGCGCGAGGTGACGAATTGCTTCGCCGGATAGATCACCTCATATTCGGCCTCCCCGAGCACCGCACCATCGACCCTGTTGATATAGGAGATCTTCTCGATCTCATCACCGAAGAAGGCGATGCGGATGGCTTCTTCGTTCTCGGATGCGGGGATCACCTCCACAACATCGCCCCGCACACGCATCGTGCCGCGCACGAACTCGAAGTCATTGCGTGTATAGAAGATATTCAGCAACTTGCGGAGGAGGGTGTTCCTGTCCAGCTTCTCCCCCTTCCGTACGATCACGATCTGACTCGCCCACTCCTCGGGTGCGCCGATGCCATAGATGCAGCTCACCGACGCCACCACGATCACGTTCGTGTCCCCGCTCAGCAGGGCACTCGTCGCCCGCAGACGGAGACGGTCGATCTCATCATTCGTGGACGCATCCTTCGCGATGTAGGTATCGGTGGTGGGAACGTACGCTTCGGGCTGGTAGTAATCGTAATAGCTGATGAAGAACTCCACCCGGTCCTTCGGGAAGAAGGATTTGAACTCGCTGTAGAGTTGGGCCGCGAGGGTCTTGTTGTGCGACATCACGAGGACGGGCTTGTTCGTCTGCGCGATCACATTGGAGATCGTGAACGTCTTCCCGCTGCCCGTCACACCCAGCAGCGTCTGGTAGCGGTCGCCCCGCACCACGCCTGCCGTCAGTTCACGGATCGCCTCGGGCTGGTCGCCCGACGGCTGGTACTCCGCATGCAATCGATATCCCATCGCCCGCAGGTCCTCCCCTCGTTGGTGTCAATTGTGATTGCGTACGGCCGGGCGTACGACATAGATCGTCCCGTGGACCCGGCCTGCAGCGTCCTTGAGCTGTCGCCCCCGGACCGCAACATCCTTCCTGCTCCCGTTCCGGGTGACCAGTTTGCCGGGAACGTCGTCACCCGACATGACCTTCGCGGCGGATGCACTGCCAATCTCCACGAGATCGTCAAGGTTCTTCCCGATCACGTCCATGCCGTCACGTTCAGCCATGTCGGCGGCCGGGCCGTTCAGATAGGTGATGATGCTCAGCTGATCGACCGCGATCACGCCGGCGGCAAGGCTTTCGAGAATGGTGCGCAGACGGGATTCCGAGGCCCGCACCAGGACATCCTGGCGGTAGCGTTCGACCTCCATCGCCGTGCGGGGAGCGATCCCGGTGAGCAACCAGGTCGCCCGCGCCGCATCCGCAAGCCGCTTGTCATCCATGAGGAAGACATGTCCTACCGGCACGCCGGTGGACGAAAGGAGCGGCACGCCCAGATAGCTGCGCGCGCCCATCGTCACGAGTGCTTCCATGCGCGGGAACAATTCGGCCAGACGGTCCGGATAGTGCACCGGCTCCCGGTTCTCGTACACGGCCTCGCAGGTGGTATCGGCGATGTCATACTCGAATTGCGGCAGGAGCGAACCGTTGGCGATGTACGCGAGCGACCGCACCCGTTCGGCGGGCTGATACACGGCCTCCGCGACCAGCACATACCGCACCTGAAGGATCTGCGCCAGCGCGGTCACAAGTCCGACGAAGTATGCCTCTCCCGTGAGAGCCCCCACTGCCTGGAAGAGGGCATCACGGTCCTGTTCTCGGTGGAAGCGGTCCGTGATGTCGCGCGAGACGACCACTGCACGGGGACCGTCCAGCGGGCCGGAGCGGACGGGTGTCCCGAACGATTCCAGCATGCGGACATCCCCCCGGTTGTCCATGAGGCGATAGGAGCAATGCACATCCTTCCCCTCCCGGAGTCCGGCCAGGAACGCGGCGGTGACGCGCGGACGGTCTTCCGGATGCACGTCGACGAACATCACCGTGCCCCGCAGGTGTTCCGGTGCATCGAGGATCTCACGGTGGGCGGCATTACTGTAGAGCCGTGTCCCCCGGGCATCGAGCATGGCGATGAGATCCCCGGCATGATCCAGGACATCCCGCATCACCTGCACGTCTCCCTGGTGCGGCCCAACGGTCACCGGTGACGGCGGCGGCGGCGTGACCGGTGCATGGACAGGAGGCGGAGGAGGAGGTGCGGGCGGCGGTTCGGGAACGACGCGCGTTGCAGCACGCGCGAGCACATCGGCGACCGCTGCGCCGATACGCTGAATGTTCTTGCGGGTGATCACATCACTGGCTCCCGCTTTCATCCAGCCGACCAGCGATTCCTCCGAGCCCGACGGCGTGAGCAATACCCAGACGACCTCGGGGTGCTCATTGCGGACCGTCGCGATCAGGCCGGTCACATCCAGCCGCGGGATCGAGGCATCGGCGATGATGCAATCGGGCGTCACCGACCGCACGGCGCTCAGGAACTGGTCCTTCGCGCCGACCCGCTGCGTGGTGCACCGGATGTGCGCCTTCCGCAGTTGCATCTCGATCACCTCCGCGTCGGTGGGATCGTGCATAAGAAGAAGGATGCGTGTTTCGCGTGACACTGACGGCTCCTTGGTTGCCGGGGGCAGCGCCTACCGGCTATGGGTCGTGATGGATTCGAGTCCGTGAGCTCCCGGACCGCGTTCGTGACGGAGAAGGAACAAGGACATCAGGACACCCGTGATGCCGAGACCGGTGAATATCCACAGGCCGGGCACGTACCCGCCCGGATTGGCAGCGCTCGCGCCCCATGCATCGTTCGCCCAGCCGATCGCAAGATTGAACCCGGCGAGTCCGATGTTCTGCACCATGGTCATCAATCCGTACGCGGTGCCAAGCCGCTCCTGTCCCACGATGTACGCGACCGACGGCCACATCACCGCGGGGATCAGAGAGAACGCCGTGCCCATGAGCGCCATCGGGACATACAGCGAGACGGAGGTATAGGCCATGAGCAGGTAGGCGGGGATCATGAGGAACGAGCCCCAGACCATCAGTGTCGCCCGGCGTCCGAAACGGTCCGCCGCAAGGCCGAACAGGGGTGTTGCGATCATCGCAAAGAGGGTCAGGATGCTGGACAGGAATCCGCCCTGTTCACGGGTCGTGCCGTGCGCTTCCATGAAGAACTTCACCGCAAAAGTCTGGAACGGGAACACCGCGGAATAGAACACGACACAGAGGGCGACGATGGCCCAGTACGACGTGCCGAAGCGGAGGAGTTCCGCAAGGACCACCTTGTCCTGTTCCCCGCCGGCCCCGAGGTTGTAGCGTTTCGCAGCCGAGGCTTCCAGGCCCCAGTAGAGGATGGCTCCTGCCACGCACACCACACCGGCACCCACCGACACGAGGAGCGGCAGCCGCCAGTCCGAGTACATTGCCGATCCCCATCCGGGGGAGTTCAAGGCAGCGAAGGAGCCGATGCGGGCGATCGTCAGGTTCATGCCGAAGGCAAAACTCAGTTCTTTCCCCCGGAACCATCGGGCGATGGCAGTGGTCACGGCGACGATCAGAGATTCGGCACCGAGCCCGAAGATGAGGCGTCCTGCCGCCATCACCTCCAGGACCGGGGCCGACACGGTGACGGCGGCGCCGATCAGGCAGAGGAGGGCGAAGAGCAGTGTGGAGATCTTCACGCCGATCCGGTCGATGATCATCCCGCCGATCAGCACCATGAAGATGTTCGGGATGCTGTAGATCGCGTTGAGCAGGCCGATATCGCCGTCGGAGAAGTGGAGTTGTTCCTTCAACACATCGGCCAGGGGGCTGATGCTGTCGTAGATGTAGTAGTTGCCGAACATCGCGAGACTGATCAGGACCAGGACGGTCCAGCGGTACCAGCGTGGCGGCATGGGCAGCGCTCCGGAGGGAGCGGCAGCGGTGTCAGAGGTGGTGGTCATGCATTCCCGGAACGAGTGGTACGGTCCATCGCGTCAATGTACAAAATGCCCCCGTGGAATCAAACCGGTTTGTTCACTGCTGCCATTTCTCCAGCTTGCTCCGGAGTGTGCTGCGGGGGAGATCGAGCAGGCGCGCGGCCGCGGTCACGTTCTCGCCCGACTGTTCCATCGCCTTCATGATGATCTCCCGTTCCCGTTCTTCCATGAGTGCGGTGTAGGACGACGGGAGGGCGGCACCATCCGCCGTCCCACCGGACGCCGCGGGCGCATCACCCAGCGTCTCACGAAGGATCTCCTGCACCGCGAGCGCATCGGAGAGCGCAATGATCCGTTCCACGAGGTTCTCGAGTTCGCGGACGTTCCCGGGCCACGGATAGCGGCGCAGGTCATCGAAGCTCTGCGGCGACAGGAGCCGGCATTTGTCCCTCGCGCCGTGCTTCTCGAAGAAGTGCGCCACGAGCGGGACGATATCCTCCGGACGGTCGCGGAGCGGCGGGATCGTCAGCGGGATGATGTTCAGCCGGTAGAAGAGATCGGCGCGGAACCGTCCCGCTTTCACTTCATCCTGCAACTCCACTTTGCTGGCCGCAAGGATGCGCACATCCACGGGGATGATGCTGGACCCCCCCACCCGGACGATCTCCTTCTCCTGCAGCACGCGGAGCAGCCGGGGCTGCAGGTCCATGGGCAGGTCATCGATCTCATCGATGAAGAGCGTTCCACCGGCCGCGCGCTCCACATACCCATCGTGCCGCCGGATCGCGCCGGTGAACGCGCCTTTCTCATGACCGAACAATTCACTTTCCAGGAGCGATGCCGGAAGCGCCGCACAGTTGAGGGTCACGAACGGCCGGTCCCTCCTCGGGCTGAGATCGTGCAACGCCCGCGCCACCAGCTCCTTTCCTGTGCCGCTCTCGCCGCGGATCAGCACGGTGTACTCGCGCACGGCAACGGCACGGATCGTCTCCGAAAGTTTCCGCATGGCAGGGGCATCGCCGATCATGGGGCGCTTCTCGATCTGCTGGATCTGCTGGCGCAGTTGCTGGTTCTCATCCATCACCCGCCGGAATTCATGCAGGTGCCGGAGGGTGCTCAGGAGCTTGTCCGGTGCGAAGGGCTTGATGAGATAATCGTACGCGCCGAGCTTGAGCGCCTCCACCGCCGTGTCCACCGTTCCGTAGGCCGTCATCATGATGACGATGGTTTCGGGAGCGCGGGTCCGGACCGCCCGGAGGACATCGATCCCGCCGGCGCCGGGCAGACGCAGGTCGGACAGCACGAGATCGAACGGCTCCGCCGCTACCTGGGCGAGCGCCGCATCGCCGTCGGCACAGGCGGTGACCACATGCCCCTCCTTGGTCAGAAGGTCCGTGAGCGTGATGCGGTGGATCTTCTCATCCTCAACGATCAGGATCTTCATCGGTTCTTTCCCTCCACGGGTAACTCGACAGTGAACTCGGCGCCCGTGCCCTGCTCACTTCTGACGCGGATGCGGCCGCCATGGGTCTCGACGATGCCGAGGCTGACGGACAGCCCCAACCCGGTCCCCTCTTTGGGCCCTTTCGTGGTGAAGAACGGATCGTAGATGTGCGCCAGATGTTCCGGATCGATCCCCATCCCGTTGTCCGTGATCCGCACGGCAACGGCCCCTTCGGCGCACGATGAGGTGATCGTGATCTGTCCGCGCTCCTCCACGGCATCGATCGCGTTCAGCAGGATGTTCATGAACACCTCCGCGAGCAGCTGGGGATCGCCGGTGACGACCGGCAGGTCTCCGGCAAGTTCCGTCCGCAGGCCGATCTTCCGCCTGTTGATATTGTAGTCGACCAGCCGGACGACCTTCATGACCACGGCATTGACGTCCACCTGCTGCATGCTTGCCGGCTGCTGGCGCGCAAAGCCCAGGAGTTTCTGGACGACCGTCTCGATGTACTCCATCCCCTCCTTCATCAACTGCAGGTAGAGCCGCGTCTGGGAATAGTTGTCCGGTTCGCGTTCGATCGCGTAGAGACAGTTCTTCAGCCCCGCGAGCGGATTGTTGATCTCATGGGCCACGCCGGATGCAAGCCGCCCGATCGACGCGAGTTTTTCAGCGCGCGCGATCTGTTCCTGCACCGCAAGGAGTTCCCGGCGCGATTGCGTGAGCCGCTGACGCAGGAGGCCGAAGTGGTGGAGGAGAAATCCGATCTCATCCGACCGCTGCGCTGCCGCAACCATCTCATCAGACTCCAGACCGGTCCTGTCCATGAGCACGACGAACTGATGCAGCGAATCCGTCAGCCGGCCGATCAGGAGATACAGGATGAGCAGGGTCATCGCGGTCGTCCCCCAGGTCAACGCCATCAGGAGGAAGAAGAGGGAGCGGATCTCCCGGTGGGTGGTTTCCGCGTCGAAGGCAACATGCACCACGCCCCATCGCTTCCCACCCACACCGAGCGGCTGGACCGTCTCGAGCACCCACCCGTAGCGGTCAGTGCGCGTGATCGCGCTGATCAGCGCGCGCGCGCCCAGGATCCGCTCTCTGAGCGTGTCACCGATCGCGTGCCCGGCCATGACATCGTCCGTATGCGCAAGGATCGTCCCGTCGTTGTCGATCACCGCGATCCAGCGGAGACCGGGGATCGTCAGGCCAAAGCTCCGCACGTTGCGCTCGAGCAGGTCCTCCAACGGCGGGTCCTCGGATTCGCCGTACAGGAACGCATCGGTCAGCGTGATGGCGATGGCCCGCGTGACGCCTTCGGCATTGTGCCGCTGGTTCTCCACGATCATGACACGCCACTGATACAGGATGCTCATGGAGATGACGGTCATCAGGAGTGCGGTGATGCCGCCGATGATGAGCATCAGGCGTGCCTTCAGGCTCAGGCCGACGGACGGGGTCATGGTTGCTTCCCTCCACGGGTCCTGAGCAGGTCCCGGATCCCGTCGAAGTCCTCATCGGTCGCCGTGGCAAAGCCGTACCGGAATTCCTGATCCCACTGCTGCACGAGTTCCCGGTCGAACGCCTCACGCACGTCGATCGCAAGCAAGGCGGTACGTATCGCACGGACGACGGCGGTGTCGCAGTACTTCCCGACGACGAGAGGCGATCCCGGGATAGGCGTGGAAGAGAGCACGATCCGGATATCCCGGTTCACGAATTCCCGTGCCACCCGTTCCTTCACCACACCGGCGTCGAATGCGCCGCGCAGCACCTGGTACACGACCGAATGGTGGTGCGAGAAATGGCGGACGATGGGGGCTGCCTCAGGACCGAACGCCGCGAGCGACAGCCAGTTCCCTGAGAACGAATCCTGTGATGGCAGTGCGATGCGCTTTCCGGCCAGGTCGCGAACGGTCCGGATCGCGCTCCCGGAGCGGGTGATCAGCACGGAGCGTGCGAAGGGCTCTCCGTTCTCGTTCAGAGGTTTGAGGATGGCGCGCACGCCGTACTGTGCATGCGCCCGGACATAGATGTAGGTACCCAGGAAGGCGGCGGCGGTCTCACCCCGCACGAGCCGATCCACGGCCTCCTGATAGGAGCCGGCAGGCCGCAGTTCCCACGCGTATGGCGTGCGGTCCGTGAGGTAGTCCATGATCGGCTGATACCCGTGGTAGATCACCGGCGGAGGATATCGGGAGACGACGCCGATCTTGAGGACCGGCTTGGTCGCGGCAGTGGGTGGTTGCGCGCCGGCCCGGGCAGGCGGAAAACCCTGTCCGATGTCGGTTGTCCATGTGTACAGGGCAGCGCTCGCAAGAGCCAGGAAGAGCACGATCACAAAAAGGAGGGATGCCGCGCGGAGGCGATGCTGCATGGCTACTCTTTAATAGATGATAGGTGAAGATACCAGCCCGAGCCCCCAAAAGCAATGAAAAAGGCGAAAACCCGACAGTCAAAAGGCGATATTTCGCCCGAGACCCCTGCAGAAAGGCAAGGGTTCATTGAAAATTGGCAGAATTCGTCACTTTTGTCTGTGGCATAGAAAATGGAATAGTATCGCCATTCCAAAACAACACATACCCTCAGTCACACTACATCACGGAGTCTCTCATGGAGAAGATCATCCCCCGCTGGGAATGGAGAACATTTGGCGAAGGTTTCGGCGAGGCTGAGAAGCGTGTCGCCGCATTCACGCCGGAGAAGGTCAGGGAGAGCGCTGAGGTCTACATCCTCTCCGCGGTGAGCAATGACAACACCAAGGTCCGCGACATGCTCATGGACATCAAGACGTTGCAGCAGGTCAATGATGACAGCCTCGAGCAGTGGAAGCCGATCATGAAGGGGGCCTTCCCTCTTCCCGTAGCGGAGATCGTGAATGTATTCGCCGCATTTCGAGTCCAGCCGCCGGCCTTCGCCCGCACGGAGTATACGTTCCAGCAGTTCATCGACGAGCTCATCAAACCGAGCAAGCATCTGCGCGCGGTGGACGTGAAGAAGGTGCGCACCGGATACACGATCAACGGGTGCATCGCCGAAATGGCGGACGTGACCGCTGACGGACGCAAGACGCGCACCGTGGCCATCGAGTCCGAGGACGCGGCCAGGGTCATCGCGACGGTGCGGGAGCTTGGCCTCGACCGTTACCCGAACATCAACTATCTCCGCGGTCTGAAGTCACTCGTGAACATGACAGCATAAGGAGCGGGCAATGGCACGGTTTGCCGTCATTGATATCGGCACCAACTCGATCAAGTTCCACATCGGTGAGCGCGCGGACGACGGGACCTGGGGGGTTGTGGTCGACCGGGCGGACCTCACGCGGCTCGGCGAAACGCTGCAGGCGACCGGCGAGATCGGGCCGGAGGCGATGGAACGCAATGTCACCGCCATTGCGGCCATGGTCGCGGAAGCAGCCAAAGAAGGTGCCGGGGCCGTCGCGGCCGTCGGCACGATGGCCCTGCGCACGGCCAGGAACAGCAAGCAGTTCATCGACCGGGTCCGGGAGCGGTGTGGCCTGACCATCGAAGTCATCCCCGGAGAGGAAGAAAGCCGCCTGTCGTACCTCGCGGTCAAGTCCGGCATCGGACTGTCCGAAGGATCGATGGTGATCTTCGATACCGGCGGCGGCAGCACGGAGTTCGTCTTCGGCAAGGGCACGGCGGTCCTGGATCGTTTCAGCCTGAATGTCGGCGCCCTCCGGTTCACGGAATCGTACGGGCTCGGCGATGTGGTCACGCCGGAGAGGGTGAAGGAGGCTGTGGACGCGATCGGCAAGGACCTTCAGCGTCTTGATGCAGCGGCGTCACCGGATGCCCTTGTAGGCATGGGCGGGACCGTCACCAACATCGCGGGCGTGCGTCACCGGCTCGCCAGGTACGATCCGGACATCGTCCAGGGTTCGACGATCGACACATGGGAGATCGACCGGCAGATCGAGCTCTACCGATCGCGCACGGTGGAAGATCGGCGCCACGTCATCGGGCTCCAGCCCAAACGTGCTGACGTGATCCTCGCCGGGTTATGCATCGTGCAGACCATCATGGAGAAACTCCACAAGGACATCTTCACCGTGAGCGACCGCGGCCTGCGTCATGGTCTCCTGGTCGACCGGTTCGGAGCCTGACGGCAGCGAGCCATGACAGAACGCGCACTCGACGATCTGCTCGACCTGGAGAAGCACAAGCTCTCGGTCGTCCACAAGCGGAAAGCCACACCGACGGAACGCTGGATGAAGTATCTCGGCGTTCCCGTCGGGCTGGCGGTCTTTCTGGCGCTGGAGTACATGCCCACGCCCGCCGGCCTGACGGCCGGCGGACAGGCAGTGATCGCCAGT
>JAUQWO010000002.1 GCA_030835135.1 Bacteroidota bacterium | reverse complement strand
AGCGGCACGCACCCTAACCAGCGGCTGCACCTGACGCCGCGCCACGGGCTCGGGGTATTGACCTTAGTCATTCATAGTGTTGGTTGAGGTTTTCAAAATCAGCAGTCGTTTCGCGGCGCAGGTGAGCCGCGATCCGTTAGGGCGCACAATGAACAGGAGCACGATCGTGTCTGACGCATTACGGAATTGGATAGACTGCTCTGGCTGGAATCTTGTCAAGGGAAACACTGAGACGGGTCCCCTTCTCCTTCGCTTCCGTGAGCCAGAGCTGCCCCCTGAAATCGCGGTCTTTCCCAACTGTCTCCGGGTCGTATGGGGGTACGACGACGAGGGCTCAGGCACATTACCGGACGGGCGATGCAATGAGCATATGGAGGTCTTCGAAAACCGTCTCTGTGCCGCCTGGGAGCACGACGCCCTCGCGGTACTCACGGCAGTCCTTACGTTCGATGGGGCTAGGCAGTGGGTATTCTACACTTCAGACGTTCAGGCGTGTGTTGAGCGGCTCAACAGCATGCCGCAGGAGTCGGAAGCATATCCGATAGAGCTTGATGCATTCAACGACCCGACCTGGAATTACCTGCATGAAGAAATCATACGGGATAGGGGCAATCCGAATATTAGCGTGTAGGCGGCGCGGCGTATCATCGCACGTGAGCGGACATGGCAATGCCCGAGGTCAGTTTCATTGACAACGCCCCCACGCCGTTGCAGGATCCTAATTGGGGAGATTCGGCAAGGCTCCGCACACACGATCAGTGCGCCCTAACCAGCGGCTGCACCTGACGCCGCGCCACGGGCCCGGGGTATCGACCTTCATCATTAATAGTGTTGGTTGAGGTTTTCAAAATCAGCAGTCGTTTCGCGGCGCAGGTGAGCCGCGATCCGTTAGGGGGCAGCATGAGCACAACTAGACTTTCCAGTCTCCCAATCCTCGCGCTGATGTTCTTCCTCGTCTCGTGCGAAGATCTCGGGACGAACCCATGGGAGGGATGGGACACCTATATTGAATTCGGTGTATCGATTTCGCTCCCGCCTGGTGCCATAGTTCCATGGCTTGATCCTGGGCTTCCGGCATCAGCAAGGCTTTGGTTGGTGGGAGATTCGATCTGGGTGTCGATGTTCTATAGCCCAGGTCAAGATTCCATATACGCCCAAAGTAGATCGTACTACACTGATGCCACCGTGACAAAAATCGATGTGGGAGGGTGGCCCGGCGACCTTCTGAGTTACACGGTAAAGCCTCTGAACTCTCGTGATTTTCCCGCCGGTCTAATAGTCTTTGTGCCGAGAGTGGGAAATGGCACGAACCAACTATTTGTGCAGGTACAATACATGGGAGGCAGAACTACGCCGGACCTGATTGTCCGATCCTTGAGGATCAATGGTGGTGGTATCAAGTAGCGAGATGCTTACCGAATGCTGCCCCCTAACAAGCGGCTGCACCCGGCGCCGCGTCAGGGGGCCGGGGTATTGACCTACATCATTCATAGTGTTGGCTGAGGTTTTCAAAACAAGCAGTCGTTTCGCGGCGCGGGTGAGCCGCGAGCCGTTAGCCGGACCTCCGGTGGAGCATGCCTCTAAGCAGACGTGAAATACGAGAACGTTCAACTCAGATTCTGGCGCTGTTGTCACGCTGGGATCCGATGCGTGTATCGCCCGATTGGGTGCAGGACGAATACGAGTGCATGACAGGCCCCTTATTGACAATGCTGCAACGTGGGGCACAACAAGACGAGATTGCGACGTATCTCGAGGCCGAACTTGATCATCATTTCGGTGTAGGGGTAGACCGTGATAACGCTCTTGCTACGGCAAGGCGTGTTCTGTCGTGGTATGAGCGGGGCTGGAAGGATCTCCGCGACCCGGTGACAGTCTTCGTGGCTCTTCCTGATAAGGGCTCTGCTGCCTTTCGTCCGGTTCAAGCCCGTCTGCTTGGGGGCGACCTGTACAGGATCATTGGCGTGGAAGCCAACGTCAGTGACGAGAGATGGGAATTCCCGCCTGGGGCAATTGTAAGATGTGTGCAGACCCCCTGCACTGAGAGCGAACGTCGCCTGACTGCGATCGATCTTGCGGAGGCCGGCTAACAAGCGGCTGCACCTGACGCCGCGCCACGGGTCCGGGGTATCGACCTTCGTCATTTATAATGTTGGTTGAGGTTTTCAAATTCAGCAGTCGTTTCGCGGCGCAGGTGAGCCGCGATCCGTTAGGGCGCATCTCACGGGCGACATCCGGGGGCGTTGCAATGAGGATAATCAGCGTTGCAGGTCTCGTACTTGTGTGCACTATGGCATATTGCCAAGGCTTTTTCCCATTGCAGTCTGGGAATCTCTGGCAATACAAATCTACTGATGTCATCAACCCTCTTCCATCACTTGAGGTGAAAGTGGTGGGAGACACCGTGCTTGGAAATGGAAGGCGATATTCTGTCGTAACAGGATATGTGTTCGACTCGCACTTCATGCGGCAGGAGCTCTCCAAAGTCTTCGCGTACGACCTTATCGACAGTGCAGAGTATGTTCTATTTGACTTTGCGGCACATCCGGGAGACACCTTAAGTAAGCGTGGGGTTGGAAACCGCACGATAATCATGACGCACGCATACACCGATACGATTCATAACATCACATCTCTATCATTTATCGAAACTGCTGGACTGTCTCCCGGTGGCTACGGCTTGTATGGTTGGACAATCCAGGATAGCATCGGTGTCATCGGCGTGACAATGGAGCCAGGAGTCGGTTGGAACCTTTCAGGTGCGAGGATAAACGGGCAGGTGTTAGGCACTCTTACGGCGGTAAGTGGCGGATATCTCGCCACTGTCCTGAGGCAGCCGATGCTATTTCAGAATTTCCCTAATCCGTTCAATCCTGTGACCACAATTCGCTTCGTATTGTCGACTGAATCCGCGGTCCGATTGGAGATCTTCAATACTCTCGGAAATAGGGTTGCTGCGTTGGTTGAATCCACGCTTCGGCCAGGGATGCATACGGTCAGGTGGGATGCGGCCCAGTTGCCAAGCGGGCTGTACGTCTGTCGACTCCAAGCGGGCGACAATTGCCTAATACGACGTATGCTCTTGTTAAAATGAGATGCGCCCTAACCAGCGGCTGCACCTGACGCCGCGCCACGGGCATCGGGGTATTGGCCTTAGTCATTTAAAGGGTTGGTTGAGGTTTTCAAAATCAGCAGTCGTTTCGCGGCGCAGGTGAGCCGCGATCCGTTAGGTGGTTGAACAAGCAGAGCGAACTGGCGTCGATGAAAAGCGCATTAATCTTCGCGTTCCTATTCGTCTTGTGCCTGGAAGAAGCTTTCTCAGGCTCTTGGTCACTTGGGTTGAGTGGTAGGCCGGGAATCAGCACCCCTATCACCGAACCAGACCTGCCATCTCCTCGGCAGCGTTTCGGGTATTCCATAGGCATAGTGACAGCATATGAAGTGAACTCCGACGTATTCATGAAGGCTGATGTTCAATACCTGAGGAGAGAAGTACTCGCCGCCAAAGGAATTCCGGACACACGAAATGCGATCGATCCCTTCACCGGCCGGATCGATCCTTCACGAATTGTGTACGGTGAAGCTCTCGAGGTATTCGAATCCTTGTCAATTCCCATCTCGGTCAACTATCGGGTTCTCAGGGGCGAAGATATTGACCTGCTTGCTTTTGGCGGAATCGACTTTGGAGTATTGTTCAGACGCAAGGCACTCTTGGAACCCACTGTCACCGGTCCCTCCGAGCATGTTGAGTCAGCATCGGGTTTCATCTGGTCAATCCTAGTCGGCGGAGGTGTGAGTTACGCGGCGTCAGATCACATAGCGGTGTTTTTGCTTCCACAGTATTCATTCTCTCGATTTCCCGAGCAGAGTGTCGGGAGTCTCAGCTTTCACAGTGTGTCACTCGAATGTACTATCTTGTACCGACT
>JAUQWO010000033.1 GCA_030835135.1 Bacteroidota bacterium | reverse complement strand
TGCGCAGCGATCCCACCCTCACGCGGGTGACCGCATACGGGATCATGGTCTTCTCCATGGTCATCTCGTTCTTCAATTTTCCGCTGGTCTACCTGTGGTACGAGTTCAATGTCCTTGCGCTCCTGTTGATCCTCCGCTGGGTGGTCATTGCTCCGGTGGAAGGTGCCCGTGGAGGTGCATAGCGTGGACACACGCAAAGGCCCCCGGCTGGTCAGGAATTTTGTCGTGCTGTTCGGTGGCAACGTCGTTGGCCAACTCGCGTATTTCGGCGGGCTGGTGTACGTTGCGCGGGCGCTGGGTCCCGCAACATTCGGGATCTGGAACTTCGCCCAGGTGTTCGTGCTGTACCTCCTGCGCGTCGGCGACGTCGGGCTGGAGGTGACATCGATCCGTGCGGTCGCGAGGGAACCGGAGACGACCCGGCAGCAGCTGACGACGGTCATCGTCATCCGGACCGTCCTCGCGCTCATCCTGTTTGCCGGTACGGCCCTTGCAGGGTGGGTCGGGTTGATGCCCAGCGATGTCGTTCCGTTGACGTTGCTGTTCGCCATTATCCTGGTTCCTACCGGAGCGACATTGGAATGGGTGTATGAGGCACACCAGGAGGTGCATTGGGTGAGCCTGGCGAGGATACTGAAGGGAGTGTTGTTCCTGGGGTTGACGCCGGTGCTTACGACCCTTGGCCCACCGGCAATGGCGGCAACGATCAGTTTCGTGGTGAGCGTTACGGTCCCCGTGCTGATCCTGACACCGATCGCGATCCGGCGATTTGGCTGGGGGAGTGTCCGTGTGGCGCTGCAGCGCGCGCGCGGACTCCTCACCCTGTCATGGCCCGTCGGCGTGGTGTCCATGCTCACGCAATACTGCTGGTTCCTGGGAACCATGGTGGCGGGGTATCTGTGCACGCGGGATGATCTGGGATGGTATACCGCGGGACATCGGCCCATCATCTTCGTCTGGGCGTATGTCGTCGTGAGTTCGCACCGGGTGCTTCTCCCGGCCCTGAGCCGCCTCGTCCATGCGTCGCAGGACGAGTACCGTGCGTTTGTCGAACGGGTGTTTCGGATCATCCTCGTCGCTGTGGTCCCGCTCGGGTTCATCGGCTATGCGGTTGCGCCGTGGATGCTGCCATTCGTGTTCGGTCCCGACTATGCCGGGTCCGTGGGGGTCTTCCGGGTCCTTGTGTTCGCGCTCGTGATCGCGATCGTTCGGTCGATCTTCGAGGTGGGTCTGCTGGCCGAAGATCGCCAGATGAAGTACCTGCGGGGATTGTTGCTCCTCTCCGTGGTGTATACCGTGGCAACACCTTTGGCCGTGATGGCATGGGGGATCATCGGTGCCGGCTGGGCGGCGACGGTGGCTGAACTGATCTTCCTCGTGTTCCTGCTGACGTCAGGCGACAGCGATCGGGCAGGGACGATGGTGCGGCAGCTGATCCGAATCACGATCGCGATCCTGCCCGGCGTTACGATGCCGATGGTCCTGCCGTCCTTCGGGATCGTAGAGACCCTGATCGTCGGCATCCTGGCTTATTGCGGCGTGGCGTTCGGCCTCCGGGCGATCCGCCAGGACGACATCACATTGCTGCGGCGGATCACCCGCCGCCATTCATTGGAATGATCCATGGACGTACACAGCATCACCCCGGGACATCGTCAGACCGGACGGCCATCCGTCGCGGTGGGAGTATGGGCACGGTGAAACGCATCTGGATCCTCTCGGAGCTGTACTATCCCGAGGAATCGGCGACAGGATACTATCTCACGCGGATCGCTGAAGGTCTTGCGGCGGAGTTCGATGTCCGTGTGATCTCTGCCCAGCCCACGTATCTCGCGCGCGGTACGCGCGCACCCAGGCGCGAGGTCCACAACGGCGTCAAGATACGCCGATGTGCCGCAACCACGCTAAACAAGAACAACCTCGTATTCCGGTTCGTGAACCTTGTCACCATCAGCGTGTCCGTTCTCTTCTCTTCGATCTTCCTGATCGAGCGGCGTGACTGTGTCCTCGCCGTCACGAACCCGCCCACGATGCCGTTCGTCGCTGCGCTCGCATGCTGGCTCCGTGGCGCCCGTCTTGTGCTGAAGATCGAGGACCTGTATCCGGATGCGCTCACCGCCGCGGGCGTCGTTGCTGAAGGGTCGCTCATGACCCGCATCTTCGACCGCGCCCAGCGACATCTATGCCGCTTTGCCAGCAGCATCGTGGTCCTGGGCCGCGATACCGCGGAGATCCTCGGGGCCCGGTATCCGGAGGTCGCACACAAGCTTGTGTACATCCCACACTGGGCTGACAACGGCGACATCGTTCCCATGGCGCGGGGGGAGAATGGGCTGCTTGCGGAACTCGGCCTGCAGGACCGCTTCGTGGTGCAATACTCCGGCAACATGGGGCGTACACACGACATGGAGAGTATTGTCGGGGCGGCGGAACTGCTCCGCGGTGACCCCAGGATCCACTTCCTGTTGATCGGTTGGGGGGGCAAGGAGCGGTGGCTCCGCGATTCCTGTGCATCGCGCGGTCTGGCGAATGTGACGATCCTGCCCCCGCTACCTCGCGGCAGACTCTGTACATCGCTGAATGCGGCGGACCTGGCCCTCATCACGCTCGTGCAGGGGATGCTCGGCGTCTCCGTGCCCAGCCGGCTCTACAATATCCTCGCTGCAGGCAAGCCGCTCATCGTCGGGGCCGACGAACGCTCCGAAGTGGCCCGGGTCGTGCACGAAGAGAACGTGGGTTGGGTCGTCGCGCCCGGCTCACCGCAGGCCCTCGCCGATGCTATCCGCAATGCAATGGGATCTCCCGGGATGCTCGCGGAGATCGCCGTGCGCGCCAGACGCGTGGCGGAGATGAAATACGCGCCCGGTGACCGATATCGTCACCTCTTCCGTGCGCTCAATGGAGACTCCGGTCATGGTCATGATCCGCGGGAATGAATCCGCCGCCGGAGACCTCCTGTCGCGTGCGAAGGCGCTACTCCTGCGCATCGTCATGCGCATGCAGGGATATGTCCTCCGGGCCTCCCGCGGCACACTGGTGCATGCGCTGCCGGTGGCGCTTACGCCGGAGAGCCTGCGTACGACGCGGCACCGGTCGATCATTGTCATCCGCGTCGATGAGATCGGCGACGTGACCCTGACCTCGGCGTTCCTTGGGGGGGTGCGCCGGCTCTTCCCGGATGCGCGCATCACGCTGCTGGTCAAAGAGGAAGTGAAGGACCTTGTTCTGTATTGCCCGCACACCGACGAGATACTCTCTCTCAGGAACACCTGCGGCAAACTCAAACGCTGGTTCATTCTGCCCTGGGAAATGCGGGCGTATGCACGGACGCACCTGCAACAGAGGGCGTTTGATATGGCCATCCTGCCCCGATGGGATGTGGATGCCCATTATGCGGGCGTGCTGGCATATCATGCGGGCATTCCCGTGCGGATCGGATTCGCCGAACACGTGCATCCACGCAAGACTGTGCTGAACGCCGGGTTCGATCGCTTCTTCACCCACACGGTGTATGATGATGCCCCTCGGCATGAGGTGGAGCGCGGCACGGTACTCCTGCGCCAGATGGGAGGAGAGGGGATCCAGGAGCCGCCGGGCCTTTGGGTCACGCGCGAAGATGAAGCCGCTGTGGCCTCGATCCTTGCGTCTGTGGGGGTCCCATCGCGTGCACGAGTGGTGGCGATCGCGCCGGGCGCCGGGCGGCCCCGCAGGGAATGGCCCGCGGCCTCATTCGCTGAAATTGGTCGCCGGGTCGTCGAGTCATCGCCGGATACGTTCGTGATCGTGGTGGGTGGCCCCCACGATGAACGGGTCGCACAGGAAGTCGCCGACGCCATCGGGCCGCGGGCACGTTCCGTGGCGGGACGGACCACGTTACGTCAGACGGGGGCGCTCTTCAAGCGCTCTGCGCTGTTCATCGGGAATGATTCCGGACCGGCGCACATGGCCGCGGCGGCAGGGATCCCTCTGGTGGTGATTTCGTGTCACCCCCGTGACGGTGCCGCAATGGACGTGCAGTCGCCGCGCCGTTTCGGTCCATGGAGCCCGACGGCGCGGGTGCTCCAACCAGAGCGGGGGACCGGTGGCTGCGTGGAGAGCTGCTGCGCTACGACGGCACACTGTATCCTTCAGGTCTCTGTGGATGACGTCCTGAAGTCGGTCATGGATGCTGCGGGTTCACGATTGGCCGCCCCGCCTGCCGGGGACCGCGCCGATGTCTCTGAGGTGCACCGAACATGAAGTGGTCCCATACATACGAACTCTTCATCCTCCTCGTGTCCGACATCCTCACTGTCGGGCTCGCCTGGTGGGTCTACTATGAAGTGCGCGTGCACAGCGGCATCGTGCTGGTCAGCCCGGAGCCGGACTTCTGGCTTCCCATGGCGGTCATCACGTTTCTGTGGATCACGCTGTTCTTCCTGGTCGGCCTCTACCGCCCCTGGTATGCTGCCTCCCGTGTGGATGAGCTCTCGCTGGTGTTCAAGACAACACTGCTCGGCTGCGTGGCGCTCTTCTTCGTCATCTTCGTCGACGATGAAGGCACGACGGTCGGTCCGAGCGCGCGCACGTTGATGCTGTTGTATCTCAGCATCATGGTGTTGTTCGTGGGCGGGGGGCGTATGATGCTGCGCAGTGTGCAGCGACGGCTGCTGATCGCTGGTTTCGGTGCGCATCCGACGCTCATCGTCGGCAGTACGGCACGGTCCCGGGAACTCTACGAGCAGGTTCAGCTCTATCCTGCGCTCGGATACAAGGTCGTGGGTTTCGTCCGCCTGGAGCGCCCCGCGCGCACCGCACGCTCGCGGTGGGATCACGGCGTGAAGGTCCGCGGCGGGATCGATGATCTCCCTGCACTGATCGAACAGGAGCATATCCGCGAGGTCCTGATCGCCCTGGATTCGAAGGACCACAGCCGTCTCCTGGATATCGTCACAAAGTGCTCCGGGTTCCCTGTGGGCCTGAAGATCGTTCCGGACCTGTACGATATCATCAGCGGGCAGGCACGCACGAACCAGATCTACGGATTCCCCCTCATCGCGATCTCACCCCAGCTCATGCCGCCCTGGGAAGAGGTGATGAAACGTATCATCGACGTCTCCGTGTCGGCCCTTGCGCTCGTCCTCGGCGCACCCCTCTGGTTCATCATCGCTGTCGTGATCAAACTGGAGTCGCGCGGCCCCGTGCTGTACAAGCAGGAACGAACAGGCCGGGATGGCGTGCCGTTCAATATCATCAAGTTCCGCTCGATGCGTGTGGACGCCGAAAAGCTCGGCGCCCAGTGGGCGCAGAAACGCGATCCGCGTGTGACACGGGTTGGGTACTGGCTGCGTCGCCTGCACCTGGATGAATTCCCGCAGCTCTGGAATGTGCTCCGCGGCCACATGAGCCTCGTCGGGCCCCGGCCGGAACGCCCGGTGTTCGTCGAGCAACTCGCGAAGCAGATCCCGCTCTACAAGCGGCGGCTGAAGGTGCGTCCCGGTATCACCGGCTGGGCGCAGGTGAAGCACAAGTACGATGAATCGATCGATGACGTGAAGAAGAAGGTCCAGTACGACCTGTTCTACATCGAGAACATGTCACTCCGGATGGATTTCAAGATCATGTTGAGCACCGTCTATCACGTGCTCCTGGGCCGGGGGCATTCGTGATCCGGCGGATCCTGTCGTTGCTCGTCCTGGCCGGATCGCTGGCGTCGGCCCAGCACGTCGAGCACGTGCCGTTCGCCCACCCGGTCCACGACTTCATCGACCGGCTCGGCGTTCGCGGCGTGCTACCCCTGGAAAGTGTTGTGGTCCGTCCCATCGAACGGAGAGAAGCCGCGCGACTTCTGGATTCGGCGTGGGCGCACCGCGGCTCGCTCACACGCGTTGAGCGTGCAACGGTCGAGAAATTCAGGACCGAATTCGCAGCAGATCTCGGGGAACGACTGGACCGCGATGTGGTGATCCTCGGAGAGCAGACCTCACTGACTGCGCTGGCAGAGGGACTGGTGTCGGACAGGGAGAAGCATCTGTTCGCCGTCATGGACAGCGCGGCGTCACTTGTGGTGGATCTGCTTGCGTCGGTCGAGTATCGCTCGATCCACAGTGCATCCAGAGCCACGGATGCCACACTCGGGACCATCGGGGGGAGATTCCGCGGGACACTTGCCGGCCGTCTGGGTTACATGTTGCAGGCGACCAATGGCGTCATGCTCGGGAACCGCGCATTGGCACTGGCCGATCCGCACCTGGCGGCGAATGTGAAGTTCAACGACCTCGAGAGTGCGAACTTCGATATGACGGAGGCATACCTCCGGTACTCGTTCGGTTGGGCAGGCATACAGTTCGGACGGGAGTTCACGTCCGTGGGCACGGGGTATGGAGACCGGCTGCTGTTGTCCGGCAATGCTCCGGCAATGGACTTCGTCAGCGTCGATGCCCGCTACAAGACGTTCCGGTTCTTCTTCCTCCACGGTGCGATCCTCGCCGCGGACCGCGAGGGAAGCGGGCTCATCGTGGGGGCACCCGCGGACGCGTCGAAATATCTCGCACTCCATCGTTTTCAGTTCTCCCTCTTCGATTTGATGAACGTGGGGGTGAATGAGATGGTCGTGTATCAGCGCCTCACGCCGGAATATGCATACCTGATCCCCGTGAACTTCTTCAAGTCCGCGGAACATCAGTTGCGTGACCGGGATAACGCGTTGCTGGCCTTTGACGTGGAGGTCTTCCCGACCGCGGGATGGAAGTGCTACGGCATGTGGGTCATCGATGACATCATGATCTCGCGTATGGGCACGGGGTGGTGGGGGAATGAGTTCGCCTGGCAGGCAGGGGTCAGCGCAACCAACCTGCTGGGGTGGAACGACGTGGACATGATCCTGGAGTACCAGAGGGTCGAGCCCTATGTGTACAGCAACCGCGTCGCGGGAAACGATTTTTCGCACAACACCATCGGCCTGGGCACAGGCGTGCCGCCCAATGCGGATGAGCTGATGGCCGAGGTGCGCTGGACCACGTCGCCCTGGCTCCGCCTGCGTGCGCAGGCTGCGTACCGCAGGCATGGGATGAATGAGATGGCGGGCGATTCGCTCCTCCGAAATGTCGGCGGTTCCGTCCTGCAGGGCCATCGGGCGATCGATCCGGAGGAGGCACTCTTTCTGGACGGCGTGAAGGAGACGATCACCCGGCTGACCGTTGCGGCGGAGTATGAACCTATCCGCGAGATGTTCCTCAGCGGGAGCGTCGAATGGCTGCACCGCGTCGCACCATCCATTCCCGCGGGGATGTCGACGGTGGGTCTGCGGGCGGGTGTCCGGATGGAGTTCTGAGATGCCTGATTCAAGATAGTACCGTGTGAACGAAGCTGAGACCAGACTGGAGTGGACCATGAACATGCAAATGGTGGATGTCGTCGGACAATATGCGAAGATCAAGACCGAGGTCGATGAGGCGATCCACCGCGTCCTGGCGTCGGGCCAGTTCATCATGGGTAAGGATGTTGCCGACCTCGAACAGGAGATCGCTGCCTACCTCGGCGTGAAGCATGCGGTGGCGTGTGCATCGGGTACCGATGCTCTGCAGATCGCGATGATGGCGATGAACATCGGGCCCGGCGACGAGGTCATCACCTCGCCGTTCACGTTCGTGGCGACGGCAGAGACGATCGGGATCCTCGGGGCACGACCGGTGTACGTGGATATCGATCCCCGGACGTACAACATCGATCCTGCGAAGATCGAGGCTGCGATCACCCCGAAGACGAAGGCGATCATCCCGGTGCACCTGTACGGCCAGCCGGCAGAAATGGACGCGATCATGGCCATCGCCCGAGCGCGCGGACTCAAGGTGATCGAGGATGCCGCACAGGGTCTGGGCGCATCGTACCGCGGCACAAAGGTCTGTGCGATCGGTGATTGCGGCTGCATCAGCTTCTTCCCCAGCAAGAACCTGGGAGCGTTCGGGGACGGCGGCATGATCGTGACGAGTGACCCGGCGCTTGCCGACCGGTTGCGCATGATCGCCGCGCACGGATCGCGCGTCCGCTATTACCACGAGGTCCTCGGCGTGAACAGCCGGTTGGATACGATCCAGGCCGCGATCCTTCGTGTGAAAGCGAAGCACCTGGATGCCTGGAATGCCGAGCGGCGTCGCGCTGCCGCACGCTACACAGCACTCCTGGCCGGGACCCCGGTGGTGACACCGTTCATCGCTCCGGAAGGGGAACACATCTTCCATCAGTATACGATCCGCGTTCCGGAACGGGATGGTCTGGATCAGCGTTTGAAGGAGAAGGGCATTCCGCACGCCATCTACTATCCGGTGCCGCTGCACCTGCAGAAGGCCTTCGCCATGTCCGGGTATCGGGAAGGGGATTTCCCGGTCACCGAGCAGGCAACCCGCGAGGTGCTCTCGCTGCCGATGCATACCGAGCTGACCGAAGAACAACAGCAATTTGTGTGCACCACCATCAGGGAGTTCTATGCAGGCCGCTGAGTCACACGGCATCCGGGCACTGGTCGTCGTTCCGACGTATGACGAGGCCGACAATGTGCCCCGTCTGATCCCGACCATCCTTGCCCAGGCGCCCTTCATCGATGTGCTCATCGTGGACGACGGGTCTCCCGATGGCACGGCAGCCCTTGTGAAGGAGATGCAGAAGGATTCGCAGCGGGTCCATCTGCTGGAACGTCCGGGGAAGATGGGCCTTGGGACCGCCTATGTGGAAGGGTTCAAGTTCGCGATCAAGAACCGCTACGACCTGATCTTCGAGATGGATGCGGATTTTTCGCATGATCCGGCCGAGATCACGAACTTCCTGAAGACCTCGGAAACAGCGGACCTCGTGATAGGTTCCCGGTACACGAATGGCGTGCGGGTACTGAACTGGCCGATCAAGCGACTCCTTCTCAGTTATTTTGCCAATGTCTATACCCGCTTCATGATCGGTCTCCCCCTGCATGATGCAACCGGCGGGTTCAAGTGCTACCACCGTCGGGTGTTGGAGGCCATCAACCTCGACCGGATCCGCTCGAACGGCTATGCCTTTCAGATCGAGATGAGCTACAAGGCGTGGAAGAAAGGATTCCACCTGGTCGAGATCCCGATCGTCTTCCACGATCGGCGCTCGGGGTTCTCCAAGATGTCGCGCTCGATCGTCTATGAGGCCCTGTTCATGTTGTGGAAATTGCGGTTGCGCAGTCTGATCGGCAGGCTCTGATCGTTCCATGGACCTCTCCGTCATCATCGTCAACTACAATGTCCGCCAGTTCCTGGAGAATGCGCTGACGTCGATCGGACGTGCGCTGGAGGGGATGAAGGGCGAGATCATTGTGGTGGATAACGCATCGGACGATGGTTCGGCAGAGATGGTCCGTGCAAAGTTCCCTGGCGTTCGGCTGATTGAGAGCGCCGAGAACCTCGGGTTCGCCCGGGCGAACAATCTCGCGTTGCGTGAAGCACGCGGACGCTATCTGTTGCTGATCAATCCGGACACGATCGTCCAGGAAGATACCTTCCGCGTGATGATGGAATTCCTGGAGACACATCCCGCCGTCGGTTTGGCCGGGTGCAAGATCCTGAACCCGGATGGCTCCTTCCAGTTGCCCTGCCGCCGGAGCTTCCCGACGCCCTGGGTGGCATTCACGAAGACCATCGGACTGAGCGCGCTCTTCCCCCGCTCGCAGTGGTTCGGCCGGTACAATCTCACGTATCTCGACCCTGATGCATCGTACGAAGTGGATGCGGTGAGCGGTTCATTCATGATGCTGCGCCGCGAGGTCTATGAGAAGATCGGCGGACTGGACGAGGCGTTCTTCATGTACGGTGAAGACCTCGATTGGTGTTACCGCGTGAAGCAGGCCGGATGGCGTGTCTCCTATGTGCACGCGACACGCATCATCCATTTCAAAGGGGAGAGCACGCGGCGCAGCAACCTCGATGAAGTGCGCGTGTTCTACGGGGCGATGGTCCTGTTCGTTCAGAAGCACTTCAGCCGGTCCCGGACCGGCGTGCTGTTCTTGCGTCTGGGCATCTTTCTCCGGGCAGCTGCGGCGTGGGTGAGCCGGGCCCTTCAACCGCTCCTCTCGGGGGTCCTCGATCTCGTCCTCGTTGCGCTGGCCATGATCGCGGCAGAGTGGCTGTACTTCGGACATATTTTTTCCTATCCTGCATATGCATACCCGATCGTCTGGACGGTTCCGGGTCTGATGGTCGTGCTCATCGGTGCTGCGTCGCGCTTGTATTCGACGCACCGGCTTGCTGCGTTCCGGGCTGCCGTCACCGTCGTGCTGGGATACTTCGTGATCTCAGCCATGGTGTTCTTTGCGAAGACGTTCGCATTCAGCAGGGCGGTCGTCCTGATCTCCGGCATGCTGTCGCTGGTCCTCCTCCCCGGGTGGCGTCTCGTCGTGCGTGCATGGGGGAAGCGCGGTTCGGAGGGGAGTAGCGACAAGACCCTCTTCGGCAGCCGGACCCTGATCGTGGGATGTGGCGCGAGCGGTCAGGAGGTGCTCCGGAAGCTGCGGGCCAGGGTCGACGACGGCTATGATGTGATCGGGTTCATCGATACGACGAGCGCCCGGATCGGGGAGAGTGTTGCCGGCGTGGAGATCGTCGGGAGTGTGGAAAATGTGGGAAAGGTGATCGATGAGCGCCGGATCACCGATGTGATCTTCTCTACCGACGAGCTGTCGTACGCGGGCATCCTCGGAGTGATCGGCCGCAGCACACGGCGAGACGTGAACTTCCGGCTGGTCCCGACGAGTCTGGAAGCGATCATCGGGAAGACCCGCATCGATGACCTTGACCCGTTGCCGCTGGTGGAGATCGAGTACAATATCCATCGTCCGGCCAACAGGGCGGTCAAGCGTCTGTTCGACTTCGTCCTCTCGGTCCTCCTGCTTGTCGTGCTGGTTCCGGCGCACACACTGTTGCGGGCGGTCGGGATCGTCCGCCGTGGAGGCTCACTCGACGTGTTCATTGCGGCACTCGGCGAGATCGCCGCAGGTGCGCGGAGCTTCGTGGGCGTGGAGACCGATGCGGTGGGCCGCGGGCAGAGAGGGGGACCGTATCTCGGTCTCCGGGGTCTGACCGGACTCGTGCAGGTCAATCTTCGCGCAGACCTGCCCGCGGACGAGCGCGAGCGCTATGAACTGTACTACGCGAAGAATCAGTCATTCGTGCTGGATGTGGAGATCATGCTCAAGGCAGTGTTGCAGTTGCTCAGACGAGAGGGAGACCACCCATGGCAAAAATGATACTCGACTTCGAGAAACCGATCCTTGAACTCGAGAAGAAAGTGGAAGAGATGCGCCGGTATGCGGACAATCCGGACATCGCCCAGGAGATCGCGCGCATCGAAAAGCGCGTCCGGCAACTCCAGCAGAGCGTCTACTCTGGCCTGACGCGGTGGCAAAAGGTGCAGATGGCACGGCATGCGGATCGTCCGTACACCCTGGACTACATCCAATTGATGACCACGGATTTCGTGGAGTTGCATGGCGACCGTGCCTTCAAAGACGATAAGGCGATCGTCGGCGGCCTTGCCCGGATCGGCGACACCTCCGTCATGATCATGGGGCAACAGAAGGGACGCGACACGAAATCCAATGTGTACCGTAACTTCGGTATGCCGAACCCGGAAGGATACCGCAAGGCAATGCGCCTGATGAAGCTGGCGGAGAAGTTCGGCCGTCCGGTGATCACCCTGCTGGATACCCCCGGGGCATTT
This sequence comes from Bacteroidota bacterium, assembly GCA_030835135.1. GTDB lineage: Bacteria > Bacteroidota > Ignavibacteria > UBA10030 > UBA6906 > JAGDMK01. The sequence goes on along the minus strand of JAUQWO010000033.1, from coordinate 42,933 downwards.
CCGGGTCTCGAAGCGGAAGAGCGGGGACAGGCGGAAGCGATCGCGCGCAACCTGTTTGAAATGGCACGGCTCAGGGTTCCCATCATCGTCGTGATCATCGGCGAAGGTGCTTCGGGTGGTGCGCTGGGTCTCGGCATCGGCGACAGGATCCTGATGCTCGAGTATGCATGGTACTCCGTGATCTCGCCGGAGTCGTGTTCGAGCATCCTGTGGCGGAGCTGGGAATACAAGGAACAGGCCGCGGAAGCGCTGCAACTGACGGCTCCCGATCTGAAGAAGCAGGGGATCATCGATGCGATCGTTCCGGAACCGCTCGGCGGGGCCCATCGCGACCATCAGCAGATGGCCGCGATCCTCAAAGAAACGCTGCTGCAGGAGCTCAAGGCGCTGAAGAAATTGAAACCGGAGAAGCTCGTCGAACGGCGCATCGACAAATTTTCCCGGATGGGCGTGACGGTAGGATAGGGAATAGCCTATGCTGCGGTATGAAACGGATCTGCGTGTCCGGTACGCCGACACGGATCAGATGAAGTTCGCTTACTACGGGGTCTACTTCGAGTATTTCGAACAGGGCCGCTCGGATCTGCTGCGAAGTGTCGGCCTTCCGTACGCGACACTGGAAAGCATGGGATTCCTGCTGCCGGTGATCGAAGCGCATGCCGAATACAAACGGTCCGCGCATTATGATGACCTGCTGCATGTCGTCACGATCCTGCCGGCCCGTCCCGTGGCCCGCGTACGGTTGGACTACGAGGTCTACAATGCGGACCGGAACGAGTTGATCGCCACAGGGTATACCATTCATAGCTTCCTGAATGCTCAGACAGGCCGTCCGACGCGTGCCCCCGCTGTCTTCCTCGAAACCCTGGACGCCGCGATCGCTGACCGTTCGTCCAAGCACACACGCAAGAATCCATGAACACGCAAGAGCACGGCCGGGTACACCGGATCATCGAAGATGCACTCCGGGAAGATGCGGGCATGGGCGACATCACCGGCGATGCCACGATCGCCGGGGATGCCCACGGGGTAGCAGAATTGCTGTGCAAAGAGCCGGGGACGATCGCCGGGCTCGATGTCGCGGCACTGGTCTTTCAGTACTGTGATCCATCCGCGGTCTTCGGACCTCGCTACGAGGATGGTGCGGGGGTACGGGCAGGCGAGGTCATCGCGGTCGTCCGGGGTTCCGCCCGCGCTCTTCTCACCGCGGAGCGTACGGCACTGAATCTCCTGCAACGGATGAGCGGGATCGCGACGATGACCCGTCGGTATGTGGAGGCCGTCCGTGGCACACACGCGCGCATCACGGACACACGCAAGACCGTGCCCGGCCTCCGCGTGTTGGATAAGGCCGCGGTACGCGCAGGCGGTGGCGTGAATCATCGATTCGGGCTCGATGATATGGTGCTCATCAAGGACAATCATATCGCATCGGCGGGTGGGATCACGGAAGCGGTGCGCCGCTGCAATGCCTACCTCACTGCCCATGCGCTCCGGATCCCGGTCGAGGTCGAGACAACGTCGCTGGAACAGGTCCGCGAAGCACTCGCCTGCACCGGTATCTCCCGCATCATGCTGGACAATTTCTCACTCCCCGCCATGCGCGATGCAGTACTCGTCATTGACCACCGCGTCGAGGTGGAAGCCTCCGGCGGCATCACGCTGGACACGATCAGGCCGGTCGCCGAGACCGGCGTCGATCTCATCTCGGTCGGTGCACTCACTCACTCCGTACGGGCGCTGGACATCTCCCTTGACTTCGTCTCCCAGGTTTGACAGGATCAAACGGCTCGGATCGGACACCGCGGTGTACGGCATCAGTACGATCCTCGGCCGGTTCCTGACATTCGTCCTCACGCCCATCTACACGCACGCCCTGAACCCGGCCGACCTGGGTGTCGTGGCCACGGTGTACGCCTATATCGCATTCCTGAATGTGGTGTACGGCTATGGCATGGAGGGGGCATATATGAAGTATGTGTCCACCCTCGAGCTCGGGGACCGGAAACAGGTCTTCACCGTGCCATTCATCGCCGTCGCGCTCAGTGGCCTCCTCTTCTCCGGACTCCTCGCGATCTTCCATGCTCCCGTTGCGGCGATCTCCGGGATACCCCTCCGTTTCGAGTCCCTCGTCATGATGGGGGCGGGTATCCTCCTCCTCGACACGCTGTCCATCGTCCCCTTCGCCGCGTTGCGTATGGCCTCGAGGGCCAGGATGTTCGCGGGCGTGAAGATCGCTGGCATCCTCGTGAATGTCGTCACGAACATCGTGCTCCTGTTCCACTGGCACACGGGTGTGGAAGGCATCTTCATCAGCGGGCTTGTCTCGTCGGGTCTGACCGTGGTGCTGCTCCTGCCGACGATCATCCAGAATCTCGTACCGTCCTGGCCCGGGACGATCCTTCCTGCGCTTCTCCGGTTCGGGCTCCCGTCCGTCCCGGCCGGCATCGCCGGCATGATGCTGCAGGTGATCAACCGCCCGATCCTTGCCTCCCTGCGCGGGGATGCGGATGTCGGGATCTTCCAGGCGAACTACCGCCTGGGGATCTTCATGATGCTCATGGTGTCGATGTTCGATTTTGCGTGGCGCCCCTTCCTCCTGCAACATGCCCGCGATGAGGACGCCCGGCCGCTCTTTGCGCGGGTGATGACCTATTTCGTGCTGGTGGCGACCTGCGTCTTCCTCCTGCTGAGCTTCTTCCTTGCGGATATGGTCCGGTGGCCCGTGTTCGGCGGGCACTCGATCATCGATCCACGATTCTGGGAGGGGATGGATATCATCCCTGTGATCCTTCTGGCATATGTGTTCCTCGGCATCTATAACAATCTGATCGCCGGGATCTACATCGAAAAGAAGACCGGGAAGCTCCCGCTCGTGACCTTCACCGCGGCGGCATTGCACGTCGTTGCCAACTATGTCCTGATCCCGCCGTTTGGGCTGATGGGTGCCGCGATCGCTACGCTCGTCAGTTACATCGTGATGGCGGCGATGATGTACGTCATCGTCCAGCGGATCTATCCCGTGCAGTATGAACTCGGGCGGCTGGGCAAGATCGCGCTCGCCGCGGGTGCGGTGTCCTGCGTGGCGATCCTGGCCGGAGGGGGGACCACGGCACTCCTGGTGAAGGTGATACTGCTACCCGGCTTCGTGGTGCTGCTGTATCTGCTCCGCTTCTTCGAACCCCACGAATGGAGCGCAGCCATGCGTCTGGTCCGCGCCATGCCGGGCGCGCGCTCCGTGAAGCCGGCGGCGGACGATGTGCCGTCCTCTTCATAGAATCTCTCCCTCAAAATCCGTATCATACAATACTATGAGCAAAGATCTGAATAGTGGTGATCCGCATGCCCTCGCAATGGTGGGCGGACAGGCAGTGATCGAAGGCGTGATGATGCGGGCCCAGGGGCGCATTGCCACCGCGGTCCGGCGCGCCGATGGAGCCATCATTGTCCGCCGGGAGAAGTTCACCCCCATCGGGAAGCGCTACCCCGCCCTGGCTGCCCCGGTACTTCGCGGTGCTGTAGGTATCATCGAGATGCTGATGATCGGGATCAGGACCCTGAATTTCTCGGCGGAGATCGCTGTTGCCGATCAGGCGATAACGGAGGGGACGGACACTCCCGGGCAGAAGCAGTCGAAGGTCATGCTCGGCATCACGGTTGCCGTGGCACTCCTCCTCGGCGTCGCGCTATTCTTCGTGACCCCACTGATCCTCACCTCCCTCGCGTTCTCCGTGGATCAGGATCCGTTGTTGTTCAATGCGCTCGCCGGGGCGATCCGGCTGCTGCTCTTCCTGGGGTACCTCCTGGGGATCTCACGGATGAAGGACGTCCAACGGCTGTTCGCGTACCACGGTGCAGAGCATAAGACCGTCTTTGCGTACGAGTCCGGCGCTCCACTCTCAGTGGAGACGGCGGCCTGTCAGAGCCGGTTTCATCCCCGGTGCGGAACGAGTTTCCTGCTCGTGGTGATGCTGTCATCGATCGTGCTCTTCGCGATCGTTGATGGCCTGCTCATCCTGCAACTGGGGACGATCACGTTGCCGGTGCGACTGATCACGCACATCCCCTTGATCCCGCTTGTCGGCGGCTTGTCCTATGAGTTCATCCGGTTGTCGGCAAAGCTGGCGACAGATGGCGCCGGGCGGTGGGTGGTGGCTCCCGGACTTCTGTTGCAGAGGGTCACGACAGCCGAGCCGGATGCCTCACAGCTCGAAGTGGCGATCGCGGCGTTGCAGGCAGCCCTCGAGCCCGGGGAAGAGGGTGTGACCGAAACGGTGGTTGGATCCACCGCGGGAGTCGCCTGCAATGCTTGACCGGCTTGAACATGTCCGCGCCCGGTATGAAGAGCTGACGATGCTCCTCGGCGATCCGTCCGTCCTGGGAAGCCAGGACCGGCTCCGGGAGGTAAGCAAGGAGCACAGCGACCTGACTCCGCTAATGAAGACGTATGACCGGTACGTCAAGGCAAGGAAGGACCTGGAGGGGCTGAAGGAGTTGACGGAGTCGTCCGCCGATCCCGAAATGAAGCAGCTCGCCTATGCTGAGTTCGACGATGCCCGGGCTGCCGTGACCGCGCTGGAAGAAGAATTGAAGGTCCTGCTGGTGCCCAAGGACCCGAATGACACGCGGAACGTGATCGTCGAGATCCGCGCGGGGACGGGTGGTGACGAAGCTGCACTCTTCGCGGCCGATCTCTTCCGGATGTATTCACGCTTCGCGGAGAAGCGGGGATGGAAGGTAGAGGTGCTCGATGCCAGCGACACGGGGATCGGCGGTATGAAGGAGATCTCGTTCTCCCTGAGCGGGAATGAGGTCTACGGGACCATGAAGTTCGAGAGCGGGGTGCACCGGGTACAGCGTGTGCCGGAGACCGAAGCGCAGGGGCGGGTTCACACATCCGCGGCCACGGTCGCTATCCTCCCCGAGGTCGAACAGTTCGATGTGGAGATCAACCCCGCCGATCTGGAAATGGATACATTCCGGTCGGGAGGGAAGGGCGGCCAGAACGTGAACAAAGTGGAGACGGCGGTTCGGATCACACATAAGCCGTCGGGGATCATCGTGGTCTGCCGTCAGGAGCGGTCACAGTTGCAGAACCGTGAACGTGCCATGAAGATGCTCCGGGCAAAGCTGTATGAGAATGCGCTTGCCGCCCAGGTAGGGGATGTTGCCGCGCAGCGGAAGATGATGGTGAAGAGCGGAGACCGGAGCGACAAGATCCGGACATACAATTTTCCGCAGAACAGGGTGACCGACCATCGGATCGGTCTGACGCTCTACAATCTCGCAGAGATCATCGACGGCAGGATGGATGAATTGGTGGAGCAGCTCCGCGTTGCTGACCGGGCCGAGCGGCTGAAGAACGCGGAAGGATAGCCTTACTCTTCGGCGCGCCGTGTTCCCGGCTTTCCAACAGTGTTCCCCCGCACCCCCGCAAAGAAGTCCTTGAGCATGGCACCGCACCGTGCCTCCTCGATCCCACCGAATGTCGCCACGCGGTGGTTCAGCCGCTCGTCCTGCACGATGTTGAACAGGGTGCCGCATGCGCCCGCTTTGGGGTCGTACGCGCCGAAGACCAGCGTCGGGATGCGTGCCTGCACGATGGCGCCCGCGCACATCGCGCACGGCTCGAGGGTCACGTAGAGGACGCTGTTTTCGAGGCGACGGCTTTCGAGATGCGTGGCAGCAGCCGTGATCGCGATCATCTCGGCGTGCGCCGTCGGGTCCTGGAGCGATTCGATCTGGTTGTATCCCCGTCCGATGATCCGGTTCTCCCGAACAATGACGGCTCCGACGGGGACCTCTTTGCGCTTCAATGCCTGCTCTGCCTCGCGGATCGCATACGCCATCCACCGTTCATGCTCGCCTGTCGGATTCTCTACCATCGGTCCTCATGTACACGTTCTGACCGGAAGCGGTCTTCAGGTGGTTTCTTCTCGCCCGGGATGCCGATCGGCAGCAGGGAGAAGGGGATGATGTGCTCGGGCAGGGTCATGACCTTCCGGACCTCCTGGAGCCGGGTGTCGCGCGGGTAGATGCCGACCCAGACGCTGCCGAGGCCGAGCCCATGGACCGCGAGCAGGATGTTCTGTGTGGCCGCGGCACAATCGGCGGGCCAGTAATCCAGGTGCTTCACCAATTTCAGGTCCACGCACACCAGGATGGCGCATGCGGCATGCTGGACCATCTCGGCGTACGGATGCGCAGCGCTGAGCGCGGCGAGCGTAGCACGGTTGTGGATGACGATGAAGTGCCACGGCTGTTCGTTCCCGGCCGACGGTGCGGACATCCCAGCCGCGAGGATCCTCCGCAGGGTGTCGTCGTCCACCTCGCCCGCAATGAATTGCCGGATCGCCCGGCGGCCGTGTAACGCGTCGAAGAGTTCCATGACCTGAAGTATACGCAAGAGTGTGGACGATGTCAATGCATCGGTGTTGCAGGACTCGTGCGCAGGTCGTATATTAGAACACCCACCTTTACACATTACTCAACGGAGTCGCACCAGCAATGAAGAGCAGATCGTTGCTTGCTGCGCTATTGTGTCTCGTCGTCTCTGCCAATAGCCAGGAAACACTGAAGATCATGTCGTACAACGCGTTGAACTTTTCCGGAACGAACAGATCCCGTGATGCGTACTTCATCACGGTCATGCAGGCGACTCAGCCGGACGTCGTCGTGGTCCAGGAGATGACCACCACGGCCGCAGCGGGGATCTATCTGAGCAACGTTTTGAATGCTGCCGGCATCGGTACGTTCGCGATGGGGACCTACATCGATGGCACGGGCGATACCGAAAACGCGATCTACTACAAGGCAGACAGGGTCACGTTCATCGGGAACGCGCGCATCCCGACCGCGCTGCGGGACATCAATGAATTCAAATTCTACCATGCGGCGTCCGCAGAGACCCTTCGTGTCTACTCCGTGCATCTGAAAGCGAGCGAGGGGTCCGACAATGAGGCGAAACGTGCGGCAGAGGTCGCGAATCTCCGGACCTGGACCAATGGGTTGCCGGCGGGATCGAATTTCCTCGTGACCGGGGATTTCAATATCTATTCCTCCAGTGAAGCGGCCTATCAGGCACTCGTCGCTGACCAGCCAACGAATGACGGCCACTTCGTGGACACGGAACCGCTGAGCGGGACGTGGAACAGCGCGGGGTATGCGGCCTATCATACGCAATCGACGCGGACCGCCAACCTCGGCGACGGCGGATCGACCGGTGGACTGGATGACCGATTCGATCTGATGCTGTTCTCCCGTGCGATGATCGAGACGGGCGGGATCACCTATCAGACCGGAACCCTGACGCCTATCGGGAACGATGGGGCACACTTCAATATGGCGATCGGGACCATGCCGAACAGTGCCGCCGATGCAACGCTTGCGCACGCCCTCGAGTATGCGTCAGATCACCTGCCGATCACCGCGCTCGTCAGCTTCGACGATGCCCAGCTGCCGGTCCAGATCTCCTCGCTGCGCGCAACACCCGGGACCGACGGCAATGACGTCACGGTCCAGTGGTCGACACTGTCGGAGACGGAGAATTTCGGGTTCTATGTCCAGGTACGCCGCGAAGGCGAAATGACATTCCAGACCGTGGCGAACGGTTTCGTCGCAGGTCAGGGGACGGCCATCGTACCGCATGACTATGCCTTCGTGGATGCCGGACGCGGAACGGGCCGCTGGTGGTACCGGCTGGAGCAGGTGGACCTGAATGGCGCGAAGCACTACTCGTCTGAAGTGAGTGTGGACGTGCTCACTGCGGTGGCAGAGGCCGTGCCGGCCACGTTCACGCTCGACCAGAATTATCCGAACCCGTTCAACGCCGGAACGGTCATCCGGTTCACCGTGCCGGCATCATCCATGGTGACGCTCACCGTGTATGACCTGCTGGGTCACGAGGTGGCGACGCTTGCAGAAGGGCAGATGAGCGCGGGCGTACATCAGGTGTCATGGGATGGATCCCGGCTGGCGAGCGGTGTGTATCTGTATCGCTTGAATGCGGGAGACCAGGTCCAGACCCGGCGCATGGTCTACGTGCGGTAAGGGTCTGGCGTACAGTGCAGAATCTTCGAGCGCCCTGCCGATCCCGGCAGGGCGCTCTGCGTATTCCGCCTACATGGTCACATCAACGCTCCCGCCTCCTGCCGGTGCGACCGCACCTCCCGCTCCGTTATAGCCGCCGTCCTTGATCTGTTGGGCCTGCTCCATCAACATGGCAACAAGCTGCTGATCCTGCTGCAGCTGCATCTTCATCATCTTCATCCCCAACTCCTGATGGGTCTGCGCCACCTTCATGGTGGCGAGTCCGGACGCAGCCTGTAGGGCGAGATCGCTCATGGTGTACCTCCGTGTACATGGTGAGTTATTTAAGGATCATCATTTTGAACGTTTTCACGAATGGGTCGGCCGGCGGTGCCGGGTTGCCGGCCTCCAGCCCGAGCGAGCGCGCTGTGATCCGGTAGAAGTACACCCCGCTGGGCAGATTCCCTGCATCGAGCGTATAGTCATAGCGTCCGGGTTTCTGTGCGGCATTCACAAGAACGCGCACGGTCTGACCGAGCAGATTGTGCAACGTCATCACCACCTCGGCGTCAGCCGGGATGTCATAACGGATCACCGTGGATGGATTGCCGGGGTTCGGGAAATTCTGGTACAGGTCATAGGCCACCGGCGGCGACATGATCGTCAGACTCCAGACGGGTGACCACGGCGTGGTCCAGTCGGAGTTGACTGCGCGGACACGCCAGTAGTAGGTTGTCGTGTACTGCAGCGGGCCGATCGTGGTGACCGTATCCCTCAGGGTTGAATCGCTGACGACGGGCGTCGTGAACGGCGCATCCGTTGCCACCTGGAGATGGTATCGCGTGGCGAATGGTGATGCCTGCCAGAGGAACTTCACGCTCGGCAGCTGTCCCGTCGAGGCGCTGCCCGGCGAAAGGAGCGCCGGGGTCACCGGCGGAGCCACCACTGTGCTGAAGGTCCACACCGAGGAGAATGTTCCATCCCCCTCGGCGTTCGTCCCGCGCACGCGCCAGAAATACCGGGTATCGTATGCGAGCGTCGAAACGGTCACCAACGTGTCCCGGATGCCCGTCTGCTCATACACGGTGGAGTCGAACGGCGAATCGGTCGCGATCTGGAGGTGATACGAATCCGCGAGTCTGCTCGGGTGCCACCGGAAGGCCACGCCGGTGAGCAGTGAGCCCGCTCCGCTCTGTGGCGATTCCTGCAGAGGCGCCAGAGGTGCGACGAGTTTGGTGACGAATGTCGCGATCCTTGAATAGGCCCCCGCACCGCGTGCGTCGACCGCCTTCACGCGCCAGTAGTAGACGGTGAACGCAGCGAGGCCTGACACATCGCGCGAGAGGCTGGCGACAGCGGTATCCCGGAAGAAGAAGGTCGCGAACAGGGAATCCTCCGAGACTTCGAGGACGTAGTTGGCTGCTCCTGGTGATGCCGTCCAGCGCATGGTCACGAGCGATGCGATCCCTGTCGCCGAATCCGGAGGGGAAACCGATTCCGGGGTGGCGATGCTGGTCGTGTACTTCCGGGCGGCCGTGAAGGCGCTGAAGCCCGCGAGATTGCCGGCACGCACCCGCCACCAGTACGCGGTGTGGGGCGACAGGCTGAGAGGCACCTTCACGGTGTCGGTGCAGGTGGAATCATTCAGTCGCAATTGGACGAATTCCGAATCTGCGCCGATCTGAACGTGATACCGGTCCGCGCGCTCCGCGCAACTCCAAACCAGCCCCTCACCTGCAGGGATGCCCTCGGCCAGGTGCAATGGCGAGACCGGTTGGGGTGGCGGGGGCTTTTCGACGATCGTGGTGAATTTTCGTATTGTCGACGGCAGACTGATGCATGCCCCGTCCGAACTGCGACCGATAACGCGCCAGAAGTAGCTCGTTGTGTGCGCCAGACCGGTGACGACCCGTGTCGTGCCCGTGATGGTGGAATCGTCGACCACAGGGGAACGGAGGAGGGAATCGCCGGACAGGACGAGCCTGTAGCGTGTCGCGCCTTTGGACGAGGTCCAGGAAAGCGTCACGGAGACCGGTTGGTTCACCGCCTCATGAGCGGGCGTGATGGCGACGGGTGTTGCCAGGGTGGTCAGGAATTGACGCCGCGTGGTCCATGCGCTGGTCCCGCCGACATTCGTCGCCTTCACCCGCCAGTAGTACACGGCATAGTAGTCCAACGAATCCAACGCCCAGAGCGTGTCGGCGATGGTGGAGTCCTGACGCACGATGAATTCAAACGCGGTATCCGCGGCCAATTGCACATGATACCGGGCCGCGCGCGCCGCGTATTGCCACGACATGATGGTACTGACCGGGATGTTCTTCGCATTGACGGCCGGTGCCATGAGGACCGGCGTTGCGGGCGGATCGGGCACGGTGATGAACCGTTGTGCCGGGCTCCAGATGCTCGTACTGGCCCCGCCTGCTGCCCGTGCACGAACACGCCAGAAGTACGTCCTCGACCGTCCGAGACTGCTGATCATGCGGGCGGTGTCCACGAGAGTCGAATCGTCGAAGAGCGTGGTCTTGAACAAGGAATCCGTGGACAGCTGCAGACGGTATGTCGTTGCGCGAGGGACTTTGGACCAGATCAGCCGCAGATTGACGGGCTGATCCGGCACACCATTCAATGGTGCGACAGCCAGAGGCGTCGCGATGATGGTCGTGAAATGCCAGTATGCAGTCGGTGCGCTCGAGCCGCCCGGATTGAGACTCCGCACGCGCCAGTAGTGTCTCATCAGGCCGTCCAACGCCTTCGGCGTGTACACCGTGTCCGTGATGGTGGTGTCATCGACCACAAGCTGCGTGAACAAAGAATCCGTGGCCACGAGCAGCCCATAGGTGTCGGCACCGGATGCTTTCCGCCACCGCAACTGAACGGTGCGGGATTGATCGAGCAGTCCGCTTGCCGGTGCCAGGAGCGTGGTTGCCGAGGGTGGGGCGGGGACGGTCCGGAACGACCAGACCGGCGAATATGCTCCGATCGAATGACCGTCGGCCGACTTCGCCCTGACGCGCCAATAGTGTTTCATGAGCCGTGGGAGTGGACCGACACTCCTGCTTGGCGTCGCGAGGAGGGAGTCATCCAGCACGATCTGGGTCATGAGTGTGTCGGTTGCCACCTGAACACGGTACCGCGCCGCTCCAGGAACATCCGCCCATGTCAGGGTCGGCGACAGCGGTGCAAACTGCTCGCCGTTCACCGGTAAGTGTGGGACCGGCGTGGCTATGGTGGTGATGAATTTCCGTGTGGCCGTATATTCACTGGCATCCGCCGGGTTCTGCGCGCGCAAGCGCCACCAGTACGACGTCATCCCATCCAGCGGCCCTACCGTGCGGGCGGTGTCGAGCGCGGTAGAGTCGACGAATGCGGTCGTGGTGAATTGCTCATCACGGGCAAGCTCGAGACGGTATGTCTCGGCGTAGTGCACGGGGCGCCAGCGGACGGTCATGGTCACGGGTTGCTCGATCACATCGGGTGCCGGCGCAACCACGGCGGGCGTGTCCAGCACCGTTGTGTAGTACCGCGACAGCGAGTAGGCGCTTGTGCTCGAGCCATCGATCGATCGGGCGCTCACGCGCCAGTAGTACCGCGTGAATCCTACCATGGGCGGAGCCTGGTACACGGTGTCGGAGATCCCCGCTGCATCGAGGTCCAGGGCAGAAAAGTCCGGCAGTCGTGAGAGTTGCAGCCGGTAGCCAGCCGGGGTCGCCAGGCGATTCCAGCGGAAGAGCGTAGCATGGGGTTGATGCAGTGCCGCGACGGCCGGGAAGACCGGCACCGGTGTCCCTATGACCGTGCGGAAGGACCACCCCTGCGAGAATGTGCTCGAACCGCCGGCATTGATCGCGCGCACCCGCCAGAAGAATCGTGTGTAGTTGTCGAGTGTACTCAATGTGCAGAGGGGGGCCGTCAGCAACGAATCGCTCAGGATGAGGATCGAGAAGACGGAATCCCGCGCCACCTGCAGGTGATACCGTGATGCTCCCGTCGCACCACTCCATTCCAGGGTCAGTGTCGTTGGCGTGTTGATGGTTCCGTTCGTGGGCATCACGAGCACGGGAACCGCAGGGATACTGATCCGGGTGGAGAAGCTCCAGACCGCCGACGATTGTGAGCCTCCCGCATTGATGGCGGTGACCTGCCAGAAGAATGTTGCGCCGTACGCGATGCTGCTGACGGTCACCCAGTTATCGAGGGTGAGGGAATCATACACGACGGTGGAGAAATCCGGTGTCGATGATATCCGCACGCGGAAGTGCGCGGCCCCTGAGGTCTGGCCCCACGAGAGCAAAACGGGAAGACCCACATCGTTCTGTCCGTCCGTCGGAGCTGTCAGGGATGGCACCGCGGGCGGAGGAACGGTGACCGTGAATCGACGGACGGGGGAGTACGCACTGGGCCCGTTGCCGTTCGATGCGTTCACCCGCCAGAAGTACGTGGTGTTGTATGCGAGCGATGTCACCTGGTGGCTTGTTGCCGCAAGCGCAGGGAAGTCGTACAGCACCGATCCAAAGACAGAATCTGTCGAGATCTGCAGGCGGTACGAATTCGCGCCCAGCGAGGGTCGCCACTGGAACGTGATGCTCGTCGGCTGATTCGTTGCCCCCGCGACCGGCGATGTCAGGAGTGGGACCCCGGGGACGGTGATCAATGTGGTGAACGACCAGATGGGGGAGAGCGTCACCCCGTTGCTATCGCTTCGCGCGGAGACCTGCCAGTAATACCGCGTGCTCACCGAAAGCGAGTCCACCATGACGGACGTGCCGGACAATCCGGAATCGCTCCGGACGATCGTGCTCATGGTCGAATCCATGCTCAGCCGGAACGCATACGTGCGTGCGCCGGACACCGGCAGCCACTGGAAGGCGACGTTGGCGGGGGTGTATTCCGATGCCTGATTCGGTGGTGTCGTGAGCGTGGGAGTGGCGATCACCGTCGTAAAATTGAACGGCAGGGCGAACGCACTGCTGTCCAGCCTGTTGATGCCCTTCACCCGCCAGTAGTACGCCGTGTTGTGTCCGAGCCCCGCCGCACCGGTCACCGCGAAGACGGTATCGGTCAATCCGGTCGTGTCGATCACGGTTGTGGGAAAGTACGAATCGGTTGAAAGCTGTAGCCGGTACCATTCCGATGATGAGAAGGAGGACCAACGCAATACCGGAGTGAGCGGCTGGACCATGCTTCTGCTCGCGGGGAGAAACAGCATGGGGACAGCCGGCGTTTCCAGCATGGTGCGGAACCAGCGCGGCGTGGAATATGCGCTGCTGGCCGTGCCGGTGGAGTTTGTTGCCTGGACGCGCCACCAGAATGTCGTGTTGCTCTGCAGCGGACCGACCTGGAAGGAGGTCGCCACGAGCGGGAACCGTTCGAAGACCACCCTGGTGAAGAGCGAGTCGAGTGCCACCTGCAGGCCGTAGAAGGACGCGCCGGTGGCGGAATACCATTGCAGTGTCGGAGAGAACACCTGATCGAGGGCACCGTTCGTAGGAGATGCCAGGACGGGAACCGCCGGTGTGTCGATCCGGGTCGTGAACGCTCTCACCTCGGACCAGAGGCTGGTGGAAGTACCGGTGGTGTTGCGTGCATTGACCCGCCAGTAGTAGGTGCGGGAGCTCCCGAGGGGGCCGATCTGGCGCGAGATGCCGGTGATCGCGGCATCATCGAACACCACGGCACCGGGGAACGCCGGGTCTTCCGATACCTGGAGCCGGTATGTCGAAGCGCCCGGCGAGGCGAACCAGGTGAGTGTCGGGTTGAGGACCTGCCCCGCTGCGTTGGCAAGGGGCTGATTCAGGTACGGTGTCGCGATCTTTGTCCGGAACGACCACCCCGTGGCAGGGTAGGTACTCGAATCGCCCGCTGCGTTCCTCGCGCTCACGCGCCAGTAGAACACGGAATCATTTCCGAGTCCAGAGATCTGCAATGATTCTGCGTTGACCGTCGTCTCCAGAAGCAGGGTCTTGAATGCGGATGCGCGTGAAACCTGGACCAGGTACGAAGCCGCAGTCGGGCTGGCGGTCCATTTGAGCGTTGGATTCACGAATTGATCGATCGCTCCGATCGTGGGCGCTGAAACGCCCGGCTGTACGAGATTGGTGGTGAAGGAGCGGACCTCGGACCAGGGGCTTGTGCTTGCCGCATTCTTTGCATTGACGCGCCAGAAGTACTGCGTGGACGTCTGGAGCGTGGCCACGGTCCTGGAAATCGCGGTGATCGTGGAATCATCATAGACCGTGGTGCCGAATGCCATATCGGTCGACACCTGGAGCCGGTAGCTTGCGGCGTCGGTGACCTTGATCCAGGAGAACGCGGCAGCGGTTGGCGGGATGCTCTTCGTTCCGTCCAGCGGGGCCACGAGCGTTGGCTCGCCGGCACCCGAAACGATCGTCGTGAAGTTCCATACGCTGCCCGGATATGCGCTGGTGTCCCCATTGGCGTTCCGCGCACTCACCCTCCAGTAATACTTCGTCTTGTTCGCCAGCGGGCCGAGACTGATGGTATCATGAGGGGTCGTGGCGTCAAGCAACAGGGGCGAGAATCCTGTTGCGGCTGAGACCTGTACGTGGTACGAGGTTGCGCCAGCAACGGGCGTCCATGACAACAGCGGGCTGGTCGAGATGCCGGTCGCTCCACTCACCGGGCTAACGGCAGAGGGGGCAAGAGGTTTTGTGCTGAATGACCAGACCGCGGAGTACTCGGAGGTCGTGGCTGCATTCCTGGAACGGACCCGCCAGAAGTATCTGGCCCCGTAGGAGAGTCCGGTCACCTGTTTGGTCTGTCCCGTCACTGCACTGTCATCGAACGCAATGATCGTGAACAGTGAATCGCTCGCCACCTGAAGCCGGTAATTCGCAGCGTCCGCCGCGGCGACCCACGACACGGTGGGTGGGACAGGCTGGCTTGTGGCGCCATTGACCGGCCCTGAAAGCACAGGCACCGCGGGCGTGTCCACGATGGTCGTGAAGTTCCAGGCCGTTGTGGGATAGGCACTGGTATCGCCGGAGGCGTTGCGTGCGGAGACGCGCCAATAGTATTTGGTCTTGTTCGCGAGTCCGCTCACCGTGAATGTGTCCGCGGCGAGCACCACATTATAGAGGAGCGAGGTGAACGATGTTGCCGTCGAGACCTGGAGCCGGTAACTCGCTGCGCCCGCCACGGCGTCCCAATCGAGGAGCTGAACGATCGGCATATTGGTGGCGTTGTTCGCTGGCGAGGTGGCTCCCGGAGGGGCAAGCTTGGTGGAGAACGAGCGTGCAGCCGAGAACGGCGAGATCGCTGCCACATTCTTTGCGTTCACGCGCCAGTAGTACGCAGTGCCGTTCAGCAGACCGGGAACCGCCTTGCTCGCCGTCGTGATCGCGGAATCATTATAGACGAGTGACGTGAAACCCGCATCGGTGGCGATCTGCAGACGGTAGGAAGCAGCGTCGGTCACCGCCGACCAGGTGAAGGGCGTCGTATTGATCGGAATGCTCTGGGCGCCCACAGCAGGAGTGAGAGGCGTTGGGACGGCCGGTGTATCAACGATCGTGGTGAAGTTCCACGCCACCGCCCATGCGCTGCTGTCCGCGTCCCTCCGTGATTGGATGCGCCAGTAGTACTTCACCTTGTTGGTGAGATTGCGCATGGGGAATTTCTGAATGCTGAATCCCCATTGCACGCTGACGACGGTATCGACGACCAGTGTCCCGGCCGTGAATCCCGAACTCGTGGAGATCTCGACACGATACGCGTCCGCGATCGCATCCGCATTCCACCGCAGGGTGTCCGTGAGCGCGATCCCTGTTGCATTGGTCGCCGGCGCCGAGAGTACCGGCGTCCCGGGCTTCGCCGCAATGGTGCGGAAACGCCAGGCAGCAGACCACCCGCTGAGTGTTCCGGTTCCGCTTTCACGAGTCCTGATGCGCCAGAAGTAGGTCGAGTCGCCAACGAGCGGCCCGACCTGTGTGGATTGCAGGGCCACCGCTGCGTGTTGAACCGACCGTGTGATGATGATCGTCTCGAACAGCGAATCATCTGCCACCTGGACGAGGTACGAATCGGCGAATGCGACCGCGTTCCAGCTGAGGGTGATGAGGACCGGCTGATTCGTTGCGCCGTTCGTCGGACTGACGAGGACGGGGGGATCAATGCTCCACGCCATCGAGGTGCCGAACAGCAAGAACGCCGCCTGAAGTGCTAGTCGTATGTTCTGTCGTGTCATAGCCATGTATCCACGAGGGAAAAGTGCATTCATCGTGCCAGAAACCGGAACGTGTCTCCGAGCCGACAGACGCTGAAATCACAGCCCGTTTGCCATTTCCTGCGGCTAATATTCGCCAGATGGCGGAGAAAGCGAGCTTGACTTTTGGTAGTACGTGAACTATATTGGGTCAAGTTCATTTGCATCAATGGTGCCGGTGAAGGGAATTCCGTGTAAGCGGAAGCTGCCCCGCAACTGTATGTGACAAACGGCGTGCACGTCACCGATGCTCAGGCATCGGGAAGACATCACGAGTGTTCCGGTCACGAGCCAGGAGACCTGCCGGTACCAGGTCCACACAAGCCTTCGCGGGAAGGAGAGGGACGTTTGCGTGCGGCATACGTGTGCCCGCATGTGTGCGGCCTCTTTCTTCGTGTCGAAGGGAGAGGCTTTTTCATTGCTCCTCCGTCTGGAACATACGCGCCTACCCGTCCTCCTCGTAGCATGCCTTGTGGCGATGTCCGATACTGCTGCCGCCCAACAGGACACTTCCTTGAGCCGCAGTGCTGATTCGGTTCGGACGTATCTCCTCCACGAGATGATCGTGACAAGCCAGCGCATCCCGCGGCCTGCGATCACATCTCCCTCTCAGGCGGTGGTCCTCTCACGCCGTACCATTGGGGCCAGCGGGGCCGTCTCTCTTGGAACCATCCTCGCCGCTGCAAGCGGGCTCTTCGTCAAGGATTACGGAGGAGTCTCCGGCCTGAAGACCGTGAGTCAGCGCGGACTCGGTACCGAACACACCCTGCTCCTGTTAAATGGTCTCCCTGCGAATAGCGCGCATAACGGTGGCTTCGATCTCGGGCTCTTTTCCACGTATGATATCGGATCGATCGAGATCGTTCAGGGCGGACAGTCGGCATTGCAGGGCGCCCATGCCGTTGCCGGCGTGGTCAATGTTCTCACCCGGACGATGGAGGAGGGGAAGACCGTGGAGGGTGGACTCACTGTCGGATCCTACGGGTACCGCGCGCTGCACCTCGCGGCAGGCGACGGGGCGTCGTCATTCCGGTGGAGGGTCAGCGCATCGCGGGAGACCAGTGACGAGGACTTTCCGTTCGAACTGACGAACGGCCCCATACAGTACGCAATGGTCCGACGGAACGCGGACATCCATGCGGACCGCCTGGCTGCTTCATGGACGCTGCCGGTGGACGCGAACCTGCAGTTCTCCGGAACGGCAGCCGTACTCGATGCAGACCGTGGCGTTCCCGGCGTGGTCACCGGTCCCTTTAGCGCCGGCCAGGGCCGCCAGGCTGACCGCACCGCTCTCGTCCAGGCATCGCTGACAGCGACGCTTGCGCCATCGGTGACGTGGGAGACCCGGTTGCAGGGACAGTACGCTTACCAGCGCTATCGCGATCCCGGCCTGATCATCGGCTTCGTGCCGGTGGACAATCATCTGACCACCCGTGACGTCCATGTGGAATCGCATGCGGCCGTGCGTATGGGTGAGCGGACGAAGATCTATGCCGGTGGCGATCTTGCACTCGTGCAGGGCGACGGGAATACGTATCGCAATGATGCCCGGCGAACCGCATGGGGCGGGGCCGTCGCCGCAGAGCATACCCTGCTCGGATCCATGGGGTCCCTCCACGCCGTCCTCTTTCCCGCGCTGCGCTACGATCATGTGTCATCCTCACTCGAAGCATGGAGTCCGCAGCTCGGGCTCCTTGTGCGCATGCCGGTCTCCATGCCCGGCATGGCCCACGATGCCTCGGTCAGGATCCGCGCCATGGCCAGCAGGAATTTCCGGGTGCCCACGTTCAACGAGCTGTACTACGCGGGAGGCGGCGGGGTCGGGAATCCGGACCTGCGCCCCGAACGGTCCGTCGGGTATGAGGCTGGCGTGGGTTGGAGTGGCTGGTGGCTGGGCGAGCACCGCATGGACCTCACGGGGTTCATCACCGATATGACGGACAGGATCGTCTGGGTCTCGGCCCCGGGAGGGAATGTCACACCCAGGAACCTCCGGCGGGTCGATAGCAGAGGGGTAGAGGTGACGTACGGGTTCGCTGCTGGTGGTTTCTGTTTCGACGCGCACTATGCGCGGCAACGGTCCTTGAAAATGTCGCAAGATTATGCGGGGGATCCCAACACGCATGTCCCCGTGATCTACGCGCCGGAGGAGACGGCGGGTGTGCTGGGATCGTGGGCGTCCGCGACCGGGCTGAATGTCCTGGGAGAAGTGGAGTTCTCTGCCAGCTATTCCTACGTGGGTCATCGCTTCATCACCGAAGACGCTCAGGCATTCCTGCCGGCATACCATGTCCTGTCCGCCGGCATCGGCTGCGTCCTGGGGGTCGATCCCGTGCGCGTGCACCTCGACCTGCATGTGGACAATGTGCTCGGTGCCTCCTATGAAGTGATGGCCGGATACCCGATGCCGCCCCGGTCATTTCGGATGACGTGTGAAGTGTCGTATTGAAGACCAGTTCCCTCGGCCGCCAACGGCCCTTGTTCACCGTGAAAAAGGATGAAGTCCATGAAACGTCTTTGCCTGATCGCGCTTCCGCTTTTTGCTTTTCTGTCTTCGTGCTCGAAGGATCCTGCGTCGCCCGAGACTCCTTCGGCGGCCATTCCGGCTGCCCGGGGCGTGTATGTCCTCAATGAGGGCGATTTCGCCGATGCTGCCGGGGCGCGGCTCTCCCTGTATGATCTGGGCCGCGATACGGTCTCCGTGGATGTCGTAGAAGGGGCGAACGCCGGACAACACCTGGGGAACACGGGAGATGACATGATCCTCTTCCGGGACAAACTCTATGTCCTGATGAGCGGGTCGGAGAACATCGTGGTCGTGAGTACCGCCGATCATCACATCGTTCAATCCATGTTCTATCCGGGCCGGGTCCCACACAGCATGGTACTGGATTCCGTCCGGAGCCGGCTGTACGTGACGGAACTCTACCGCAACGCCGTGGTAGCACTTGATCTTGCGACGCTGAATGTCGTGGATACGGTTGCCGTGGGGCCGAACCCACAGGAGATGCTTCTCGATGGAGACGTTCTGTACGTCTGCAATTCCGGCTATGGCTCGGGCAGGACAGTAAGCGTTGTGCATGTCGCGCCACTCGCGGTGACAAAGACCCTCACACTGCGGGAAGGTCCGACGGGTATCACGAGAGCCGCCGATGGCTCGATCTTCGTTGCATGCACAGGGAACCCCTACAGTGTGCCCGCCGTACCGGGAGGAGTCTACAGGATCAATGCGGCCTCGCGGTCCGTCCAGGATTCGATCATCGTGAACGATCCGCTCTGGGGAACGGTGTCTGCGGGAACGAACGGCGACATCTTCTTCATCGGGGTCACCCCGGGGAGCTACTATGGTGGCCCCGTCTACCGGTATGTGATCACCTCGAAAACCCTCTCGGCCTCTGCGATCCCGGGAACGTATTACGGAATGGCCGTGGATGCATCATCAGGTGACGTGTACGCCGCCGATGCGAAGAACTTTGCGGGGAAGGGCGAGGTGCGGGTGTATTCGCAGGCCCTGACGCTGAAGCGGACCCTGACCGTGCAGAAAGGGCCTGCCGTCTTCGCGTTCAAACGATGAGCGGTGGCAATTCCTCCGGTATTTCTCTACATTATATGATGCGTCCCGCCACGCAGTGCGTGGCGGGATCGCCTCGTCCTCTCTCAAAAACGCAGGTCAGCTGTGTCCACGGTTCGCGTTCGCTTTGCTCCGAGTCCGACAGGGTATCTCCACGTCGGCGGCCTTCGTACGGCTCTCTACAACTATCTCTTCGCGAAGAAGCACGGAGGCGCATTCCTTTTGCGCATCGAGGATACGGACCGCACGCGGTATGTTGAGGGGGCGGTCGAGAACCTCATCAGGACCCTCGGGTGGGCCGGATTGCAGTTCGACGAAGGCCCCGGCGTGGGTGGGGACCGCGGACCGTACGTCCAGTCGGAACGCCTGTCGTTGTATCGCGAGTATGCGGAGCAACTCATCCGTGATGGCCACGCGTATTATGCCTTCGACACCGCGGAAGAGCTGGAAGCGATGAAGGCGGAGCAGGAACGGCAGAAGCTCACCCCGAAGTATGACCGCCGCGCGCTGATGCTCACGCCTTCCGAGATCGAAGCGAAGCGCGCGTCGGGTACGCCCTCCGTGGTGCGGCTCCTCGTTCCGGACGCGACCACAGTGGTGATCGAGGACGTGGTGCGGGGGCGGGTGGAATTCGAAAGCGCCATGATCGACGATCAGGTGTTATTGAAATCCGACGGGTATCCGACGTACCACCTGGCGAACGTGGTGGATGATCACCTGATGGGGATCACCCACGTCATCCGGGGCGAGGAATGGCTGTCGAGCACGCCGAAGCACGTCCTGTTGTACCGGGCGTTCGGTTGGGATCTGCCGGTCTTTGCTCACCTGCCGCTCCTGCTGAATCCCGACCGCTCGAAATTGAGCAAGCGGCAGGGTGATGTCGCCGTCGAGGATTATATGCGGAAGGGGTACCTTCCGGAGGCGCTTCTGAATTTCATAGCGTTTCTCGGGTGGAACCCCGGCGACGAGCGGGAGATATTCTCTCTGGAAGAGCTGGTCCGTGAGTTCACTCTGGAACGTGTGGGGAAGTCGGGCGCCGTCTTCAACAGCGAGAAGCTGGATTCGGTGAACAGGCAGTACATCAAGACCGCCCCCACACCCCGGCTGGTGGAGGAGATCGGCGCACGGCTGACGGCACACGGGGTGCCGGTGCCCTCCGAGCAGCAGCTCGCCGGGGTCGTGGCGCTGATGAAGGAGCGGGTGACCACACTGGAGGAATTCGCCACGGGGTGCGTGTATCTCTTCACGGACCCTGCGGGCTATGATGAGGAAGCGGCCAGGAAGAACTGGAAACCGGAGACCGGAGGTTGGCTGAAGGACCTCGTCCCGCTTCTCCGGGGGATGGAAGGATTCACCGCGACGGCGCTCGAGGCAGTGGTCAAAGAGCGTGCGGGCAGTCTCGGTGTCGGGGCGGGCAAGCTCATCCACCCCCTGCGCCTGGCGGTGAGCGGGACCTCAAAGGGGCCCGGGTTGTTTGAGATGATGGAACTCCTTGGCCGGGATGTCTGCGTGCGCAGGATCGAGCGTGCCCTGGCAGCTCTCGGTTGATTCTCCCACTGCCTATGGCTATATTGTCATTCATGGAACCACCGGGGAGTGCTACCGCGAGCCACGTGATCCGCATCAGGAATGCGGTCTTCTACGCCTATCACGGCGTCATGGCCGATGAACAGAATCTGGGCGGCAAATTCGAGATCGACGTGGATCTGTATGGGAATTTTGCCGAGGCGGCCAGGACCGATTCGCTGAAGGACACCGTCGACTACGAGCGGGTGTATGGATTCATTGGCGCCACGGTGCTCGCGAAAAAATACTATCTGCTCGAGGCGCTGTCACGGATGATCGCACAGGGGCTCCTGGCCGAGTTTCCCCCGCTTCTTGCCGTTACGGTCCGGATACGGAAACCCCATCCGCCGGTCCGGGGCGTGGTGGACCATGTGGAGGTGGAGACGAGCGAGCACCGATGAGCACCTACAGGGCGTTCATAGGACTTGGCTCGAATGTCGGGGAGCGGTTCCATCACCTGACGGACGCCGCTGTTGCGTTGCGTGCGATCCCTGCAACTTCCGTGGTCTGGTTCTCACCGGTGTACGAGACGGATGCCTGGGGGAAGACCGACCAGGCGCGGTTCCTGAACGCGGCGTGTGAGGTCTCGACGGAGCTCGAACCGGCGGCCCTGCTGGCAGCACTCAAGGACATCGAGACCCGTCTCGGCCGGACGCTCCATGAGCGGTGGGGACCCCGTGAGATCGACCTGGATATTCTCCTGTACGATGGCCTGGTCGTGGATACCGACGCGGTGTGTGTACCGCACCGTGACCTGGCCAACCGCCGATTCGTGCTCGTACCGCTCAGAGATATCGCTCCGGATCTGGTCCATCCCGTTACGGGACTGACCGTCGAGGAGATGGCCTCGGCCTGTTCCGACCAGGGACGCGTGGTCAGATCCGATCATCACATCACCGTGTGACCTTCGCTCATGCATCAAGGAAGAACGCGTGTCGCCACAGGATCATAGCGCCCCCGCACCACAGACCGACCTCCGGTACATTGCCATCGAAGGTGTGATCGGAGCAGGAAAGACAACGCTTGCCCGCATGGTCGGCGAGACCCTCGGTGCCCGGGTCGTCCTCGAACAATTCGAGGAGAATCCGTTCCTGAAGGATTTCTATCGGGATCCCGAGCGGTATGCATTCCAGACACAGATCTTCTTCCTGTTGACGCGGTACAAGCAGCAGCGGAACCTGTTCCAGGGCGATCTCTTCCAGAGTTTCATTGTCACGGACTACATCTTCGAGAAGGACAAGATCTTCGCATACCTGAACCTGCAGGATGAGGAACTGAAGCTCTACGAGACGCTGGTGAACAGCATCGAGCACAATATCCCGACACCCGACCTTGTGGTCTATCTCCAGTCGAGTGTGCCGCGGCTGATGTCCAACATCAGGCAGCGCGGCCGGTCGTTCGAGAACCACATGTCGGAATCCTACATCAAAGAGCTGAACGAAGCGTACAACTACTTTTTCTTCCGGTACAAGGCAACACCGTTGCTGATCGTGAACGCAACCGAGATCGATTTTGTCGGGAACAAGGATCATTATGACCAGCTCATGCGCGAGATCCTGCGGCCGACGCGTGCGCCGGTCGAGTATTATAATCCCCGGCTTCAGCCGTAAGTGGAGGTGGTATGGGTGTCATGCGATTGGTCTTGTTCTTCATCATCGGTTGGATCCTGTGGCGCATCATCCGGGTCATGATGCGGATGGGAGCATCCTCGCGAGGCAGTGACGCGGGGATCGATATCAATACCCCCCCGGGGCCGGGATCTTCGAACGCACGCCGTACGATCCGGGATGCGGAATTCGAAGACCTGACACCCCCACCACCAACGGGTGATGCGAAGCAGGAAAAGCCCCGGGCATGAGTCCTGCGCCTGGCCATCTCCGACGGATGGAACGGGGCGTGAAGGGGATGGCGCTTGCACTTGCCCGTGCTCTGTTCCGGCAACGACATTCCGATCCGATCCGGCCCGGAGCTGTTCGCCGGATCCTCGTTATCCGTCAGCATAACCAGCTGGGCGACATGCTTTGCGCGACGCCGCTCTTGCGCGCGCTCCGCTCCCGCTACCCCGAGGCATTCATCGCGCTCATGACGAGTCCGGTGAACCATGCCGTGATGCTGCACCATCCCGCGCTGAACGAGACGATCCTGTTCGACAAGCGCGAGTTTCTGTCGGGCGGCCGGATCCATCCGTTGAGGCTTGTCCGCTTTCTGCGCTCGCTCCGCACGCGCCGGTTCGACCTGGCGCTGGTCCCTGCCACCGTCTCCATGTCCGCCACCAGCGATATCCTCGCGTACGTTAGCGGCGCCCGGTGGCGCATCGGCGTCGGCTCCCTGGAAGGGAAGGCGAACCCATCGGCATTCTTCTACACGGAGAGTGTCCGGTTGTCCTGGGCAGGGCAAAGCGCGGTACACCAGACGGTCCGGAATATGGAAGTCGCGAGGTCGCTCTCCCTTCCGGATCCCGGTCCGGACCTGAACCTGGCGCTCACATTGGAGGAGAGGGAGCACGCATTGAAAACGTGGCCGCCGCGCGATGGGCGCAAACGGATCGCCTTCCATGTGGGGGCAGGAAAGGTGCCGAACCGGTGGCCGGCCGAGAGGTATGCTTCTATTATAAATATCGTTGTCAGGGAGCTCGGATTCGATGTGATCATGGTCTCGGGACCGATGGATGGCGAACCCGTACTGGCTGTACACTCAGCACTAGCTGTTGGCGTTCAACTGATTGAAAATGAATCGATTAGAAAAGTCGCTTCATGTCTTTCAGTGGTGGATCTGCTGGTCTCGAACGACACGGGAATCATGCATGTCGGGGCCGCGGTCGGCGTTCCTGTGCTTTCGCTTTTTGGCCCTACGGATCCTGGGCAATGGGCACCAGTGGGGCCGCGTCATCGTTATATCAAGGGCGGGTTCGGCGACATCAGGGATATCACGGCTGAAGAAGTCCTGCGGAATATCAAGGAGATGGCCGGGAGCACGGGAGCACCGGCAGGGAGGAAGCAATCATGATGATCGGAAAGAGCACCGGGATCGACTATCGTACCGAGATCCTCAGGCTGAAGAAAGCAATGAACGCCGTGATCCTGGCGCACTACTACCAGGAGTCCGAGATCCAGGACCTCGCGGATGTCATCGGTGACAGCCTGGAGCTGTCGCGCAAGGCCGCTTCGACGGATGCCGATGTGATCGTGTTCGCCGGTGTTCATTTCATGGCCGAGACCGCGAAGATACTCAATCCGGACAAGCTCGTGCTTCTGCCGGACCTGGCGGCGGGATGCTCACTCGCGGAAGGTGCCCCCGGGCCTGCATTCCGCGCGTGGCGCGAGGCGCATCCCGGAGCCGTCTCCATCACATACATCAATTGCAGCGCGGAGGTCAAGGCAGCGAGCGACATCATCTGCACGTCGAGCAACGCGGAGAAGATCATTCGCCAGATCCCCGCGGACCAGACGATACTGTTCGCTCCGGACCGGAATCTCGGGCGCTATCTCAGCACGAAGACGGGTCGCTCCATGGTGTTGTGGGATGGCTCCTGCGTCGTGCACGAGACCTTCAGCGAAGCGAAGATCATCGAGCTTCAGCTCGCACACCCTGACGCGGAGGTGATCGCGCATCCGGAATGCGAATCCGCCGTGCTCGCCCGGGCGTCGTTCATCGGGTCGACCTCGGCGTTACTGGCCCACGTTCAGACAAGCACGGCGGGGCGCTTCATTGTCGCCACCGAGCCGGGTATCATCCATCAGATGAAGAAGGCCGCACCGCAGAAAGAGTACATCCCGGCGCCACCGCAGGCGAATTGCTCCTGCAATGAATGCCCGTACATGAAGCTCAACACGCTGGAGAAACTCTACCTGTGCATGAAGAACCGGACACCGGAGATCAGCATGGACGAGGCCACGCGTGAACGTGCGCTGCTCCCGATCCAGCGGATGCTCGCCATGAGTTGATCCGGATTGACGATGGTATGGCGATTTCGTATATTGCGCCCGGTTTCTTCCCCATCCAAACGTGTTCGCAAAGGTACTCCCGATGAGTCGCATCTATATCGAACAACTGCACGAAGTTGCGGGGCAGCAGGTGACCCTGCATGGCTGGCTGTACAACAAACGGTCGAGCGGCAAGATCCGCTTCCTGGTCATGCGCGACGGCACAGGATTCGTTCAGGGCGTGATCGCCAAGGGCGCGGTGTCCGAGGAGGTCTTTGCCCGTTTCGATGAGCTTACCCAGGAGTCCGCGTTCACGATGACCGGCACGGTGCGGGCGGAGAAGCGCTCGCCGGGCGGGTTCGAACTCGACGTGACGGATCTGACGATCCTGCATATCGCGCATGAGTATCCGATCACGCCGAAGGAGCACGGCACCGACTTCCTCATGGACCGGCGTCATCTGTGGCTCCGTTCCAGCAGGCAGCATGCGATCCTTCGCGTGCGCCATCAGGTCATCAAATCGATCCGTGAATTCTTCGACGGCCGCGGGTTCACTCTGGTGGACGCGCCCATCTTCACGCCGGCGGCGTGCGAAGGGACCTCCACGCTGTTCGAAACGAAGTATTTCGATCTCGGCAGCGCCTATCTCACCCAGTCCGGCCAGCTGTACGGCGAAGCAGGAGCCATGGCGTTCGGGAAGGTCTACGTCTTCGGCCCGACGTTCCGCGCCGAAAAATCCAAGACGCGCCGCCACCTCACGGAGTTCTGGATGGTGGAGCCGGAGGTCGCGTTCAATGACCTGAGCGACAATATGGACCTCGCCGAGGCCATGCTGGAGCACGTCGTGCAATCGTGTCTGAAGGATCGCGCCGCCGAATTGAAGCTGCTCGAGCGGAACACGGCGATGCTGGAGAACGTCAAGGCACCGCTCCCGCGCATCACGTACGATGAGGCCGTGGAGATCCTGCACAAGAACGGGATCGCATTCGAATGGGGGAATGACCTCGGCGGCACGGACGAGACGGTGGTGTCGCAGCAGTTCGACCGGCCCGTCATGGTGCACCGCTATCCGGCGGAAGTGAAGGCCTTCTATATGAAGCGCGATCCGCAGAACCCGAAGGTGGCCCTGGCCGTGGACGTTCTGGCGCCGGAAGGATATGGCGAGATCATCGGCGGGAGTCAGCGTGAGGACGATTTCGATGCCCTGCTCGGCCGCATCAAAGAACACAATCTCCCCCAATCCGCATTCGATTGGTATCTGGATCTCCGCCGATACGGATCGGTGCCACACGCAGGCTTCGGCCTCGGCATCGAGCGCACGGTCTCCTGGATCTGCGGACTCGACCATCTGCGCGAGGCCATTCCGTTCCCGCGGATGATCTATCGTCTCACACCCTGATCCCGGAGAAGGACCCACACGATCCATGTTGACCGTTCAGGACCTTGTCAAGCGCTTCTCGTCCGTCGTTGCGGTGAACGGGGTAACGTTCACCGTGAACGCCGGTGAGATCTTCGGCCTTCTCGGCCCCAACGGGGCGGGGAAGACCACCACGATCCGAATGATCCTGCACATCCTCGAGCCCGATGGGGGAAGCATCCTGTACAACGGAAGCCCCTTCACCGAGGCGACCCGCAATGTGCTCGGCTATCTGCCCGAGGAACGCGGATTGTACAAGAAGAGCAGGGTGATGGATACGCTCGTCTACTTCGGGGAATTGCGCGGACTCACGCGCACCGCCGCGCGGGAGCGGGCGCACCTCTGGCTGAAGCGCCTCGAGCTGTCGGGCCAGGAGAACCGGAAGGTCGAGGAATTCTCCAAAGGCAATCAGCAGAAGATCCAGTTCATCGCCTCGGTCCTCCATGACCCCTCGCTGATCATCCTCGATGAGCCGTTCTCCGGGCTCGACCCCGTGAACCAGCTGCTCTTCAAGGACATCCTCCTGGACATGAAACAGGACGGGAAGGCGATCATTCTGTCCACCCACCAGATGGACCAGGCCGAACGGCTGAGCGACACCCTCTGTCTGATCAACCGCGGCGCTGTCGTGCTCGGCGGTGCGGTCCGCGACGTGAAACAACGGTACGGCAAGAACACCCTGCATGTGGAGTTCGACGGCGACGGCGGGTTCATGGAGCACCTTCCGGGTGTCCAGCGTACGCTGCTGTACGAACGGAGTGCAGAGCTCGAACTGGAGACGGGCGCCATGACGCGCACCGTGATCGACGCCATCAACCCGCGGGTGGAACTGCGGAAGGTGGAGCTGCTGGAACCGTCGCTGCATTCGATCTTCCTGCAGGTGGTGGGCGATCCTGCCGACGGGCAGGGGGAGGCGGCACAATGACGAAGGCATTCGCGGTTGCTCGCTGGGAGTATCTCGAGAAGGTCAAGAGCAAGGCATTCCTCATCGGGCTCTTCCTGACGCCGGTGATCATGATCGCCATGGGGGTGTTGCCGGGATTCTTCGCCGCGCAGTCGGACAGCACGAGCCGTACGCTCGCCGTGCTGGCAAAGGACAATTCGATCGCCCCGGTCCTTGCGGAACGTCTGCAATCGTCCTACACGTTGCCGAGCGGCCTTCCCAACTACGTGGTGATGCCGCTCATCGCCTCGCCCGCCATGGACGTGAAGGTGCTTGAGGCACAGGCTGTGCAGCGCCTGGAGGCGGGGGAATTCGAGGGGTTCATTGTGCTGACGCCCGGCGATTCCGTCGTGGAGTACCGCTCGAAGGTCGTGGGGGATTTCGAGATCAGCTCCCGCATCCGCGAGACGCTGCATGGCATCCTGGCGGAAGAACGTGTGCGCGAGCTCGGGCTGGATGAGGATATACTCTCGAAGCTCCATGTGCCCCTCGATGTGCGCATAGTGAAGATCGAGGACGAGGGGAAGGACGGCGGCGGGTTCGAAAAGGTCTTCATCTCCGCGTATGTCTTCCTCATGATGCTCTTCCTGCTGATCATGACCTCCGGGCAGATGCTGGTCCGTTCGATGATCGAAGAGAAATCCAACCGCATCGTCGAGGTGCTGGTCTCATCGTGCTCGCCTACCGACCTGATGGTCGGCAAGGTTCTCGGACTCAGTGGTCTGGGCCTTACCCAGATGGCGTTCTGGGCGGCGATCGGGATCGCGGTCTCGGCGAAATTCAATATCAGCGTCGTCGACCCGGCCCAGGCCGGCCTGCTCATTCTCTATTTCATCCTGGGGTATCTGTTCTACGCTGCCGTGTTCATCGGCGCGGGGGCGCCGTTCAATACCGAACAGGAAGCGCAGCAGGTCACCTCCTACCTGGTGCTGTTCCTCGTGCTCCCTATCGTGCTGGCGATCCCCGCGATGAAGGACCCCGGTGCACCGTGGATCAAAGTGCTCAGTTTCGTCCCCCTGCTGACGCCGACGATGATGGCGTTGCGGATCCCCATCCTGATGCCTGAATGGTGGGAGATCCTTCTCTCGACGGTGATCATGGTCGTGTCGATCTACTTCGGCATGATCGCTGCCGGGCGCATCTTCCGCATCGGGGTCCTTTCCACCGGCAAGACCCCCGGATTCAAAGAGATCCTCCGCTGGATACGAACGGGATAGGAAGCTCATGATGACTCGCGCATTGACTCTCCTTGCTGCGGTTGCATGCCTCACGGCAGCCGCATGGTCTCAGGTGGTGACTCCGGAACCGGGGAGTGCAGGGCGTTTGCGGGAAAGCGTGTTCGGTCTCGGCATCGCAGCGGGTCCGGCATCCGGCCTCGGCCTCAGTTTCCGTCATCACCTTCCCTCCGTTGTCAGTTATGAGATCAACGGCGGGATCATCAAAGTGGATGACAGGCTCCTGTACGACATCGGTGGCGAGTTGCAGATCGACCTCTCCCGTGGCGGTGCAACGAGGTTCTTCGTGGCCGGGGCCTTCGCGTACTACTATGCCGGCACGGCCAATCACAACGAGATGGAGGCCCCCGAACGTGTCGGGCTGGGTCTGGGCGGCGAGATGTATTCCGGACAGGGGTTCCATGCGACAGTGGAGCTGATCTTCACGTACTTCTCGGATGCGACGGTGTTGCCCTTACCCCAATTCGGGCTGCATTACTATTTCTGACGGGCTGAAATGCCCGTTCTTTGCTTCTCTGGGCATTTTGTCGTATGTTCTCTCTTCCAAAAACGTTTGTGCGCAAAACGGACAACCGCTCCCGTGATAGCAGAACAACTCCTTTTCGCCTTTCTCGCCGCCTGCGCGGTGACAACGGCCGTCCTGATGGTCTTCCAGCGCAATCCGGTGACCAGCGCCATCAGCCTGATCGGCAATTTCTTCTGCCTGGCCGCCCTGTATCTCCTCCTCGAGGCCCAGCTCCTCGCCGTCCTTGAGATCGCGGTCTATGCCGGTGCCATCATGGTCCTGGTGGTCTTTGTGATCATGCTCCTGAATGTGGGCGATGAGGTCAGTCTTTCCTTCAGACCGAACCTCCGGATGATCGCGGGCGGCGTCCTGATGGTGGCATTCCTCCTCGAGCTCCTGTACCTGTTCACCATGGCCCCCGGTGCGGGCAGCATCGTTGTGGCTGCCATGCGGCCGTCCGGCCTGGGCACCGTGGAGTCGATGGGGCACGCGCTGTATTCCGGCTTTCTCTTCCCGCTCCAGATCACCGGCCTGCTCCTGCTGATCGCCGTGGTCGGTGCGGTGATCCTTGCAAAACGTCGCCTGTCCTGAGAGAACCCTATGTCCGTCCCACTGCCGTACTACCTTGCCCTGAGCGCCGTGCTGTTCACGATCGGCGTCGTGGGCGTCCTTGTCCGCCGGAACGTGATCGTGGTGTTCATGGCGATCGAACTCATGCTTAACTCCGTGAACCTGACCCTGGTCGCGTTCTCCTCCTTCCTCGGTGACGTCACCGGGCAGGCGCTGGTCTTCTTCGTGATGGCCGTGGCTGCTGCGGAGGCGGCGGTCGGACTCGCTATCGTGATCGCGGTGTATCGCAACAAGCCAACCGTCCATCTTGACGACATCAACATTCTGAAGTGGTGATGACCTACGAACTGGTCCCCCTCGCGGTCCTGCTGCCGTTCATCGGCTTTCTGATCAACGGTCTTCTCGGCAGGCTCATCAAACGGGAAGCCGTGATCGGTGCCATCGGCAGCGCTGCCGTCGGCATCGGGTTCCTGATCGGACTCAATGTGCTGTTCTCGATGCTGGCCGCCGATCCGGAACACCGTACGCACGTGGTGGAACTCTTCCCCTGGATCTCGGCAGGCGGGCTGCAGACGAGCATCGCGTACCAGATCGACCCGCTCTCGGTCGTGATGCTCCTGATCGTGACCGGTGTCGGGTTCCTCATTCATGTCTATGCGATCGGGTATATGCATGGCGATCCGGGGTTCTGGCGATTCTTCACGTACCTGAACCTGTTCATTTTCGCGATGCTCAATCTGATCCTCGCAGACAACTTCCTGCTCATGTTCCTGGGCTGGGAAGGCGTCGGGCTCTGCTCGTATCTCCTGATCGGGTTCTGGTACGACCGGAACTTCGAGAAGGGGACGACGGGGGATGCCGCGAAGAAGGCCTTCATCGTGAACAGGATCGGCGACTTCGGATTCCTGATCGGCATGTTCCTGATCTTCACGACGTTCGGCACGCTCCGCTTCGCGCCGGTCTTCGCCCAGGCAGAGGCCTTTCCGGTGGGCGCCCCGATCATGCTCGCCATCACCCTGGCGCTCTTTGTCGGGGCGACAGGGAAGTCGGCGCAGATCCCGCTCTTCGTCTGGCTCCCCGATGCCATGGCGGGCCCGACGCCCGTCAGCGCACTCATCCATGCCGCCACGATGGTGACCGCGGGCGTCTATATGGTCGCCCGCTGTTCGCTCCTGTATGCGCTGGCCCCTGCCACGATGACCGTCGTGGCGGTCATCGGCGCATCGACCGCACTCTTCGCGGCGACGATCGGCCTCGTGCAGAACGACATCAAGAAGGTGCTCGCGTACTCGACCGTGAGCCAGCTCGGCTACATGTTCCTTGCCATGGGCGTCGGCGCCTTCACGGCGGGGATCTTCCACGTGATGACGCACGCGTTCTTCAAAGCGTTGCTCTTCCTCGGCGCAGGGTCGGTGATCCATGCGATGCACGAGGAACAGGACATCCAGAAGATGGGCGGGTTGAAGTCCCATGTCCCGATCACGTACCGGACGTTCCTGCTGGCATCGCTGGCGATCGCGGGCATCTTTCCGTTCTCCGGGTTCTTCAGCAAGGATGAGATCCTCTGGAAGGCGTTCGCCGGCGGACATATCGTTCTCTGGGCGATGGGACTCTTCGGCGCGATCCTCACGGCGTTCTACATGTTCCGTCTGGTGTCCCTCACGTTCGACGGCGAGCCGCGGTGGGCGCATGGCAAGCATCCCCACGAAGCCCCGGCAACGATGACCGTGCCGTTGATGGTCCTTGCATTCCTCTCGGTGTTCGGAGGTGTCCTCGGTATCCCGGCGGCGCTCGGCGGCGGCAATGCCATCGAGCAGTGGCTGGAGCCGGTGTTCCGTCCCGCGCTGGACAAGCTGCCGCATGAAGGGCATGCGAGCCATGTGCTCGAGTACACCCTCATGATCGTCTCCGTCGGCGTTGCACTCGGCGGCATCCTTGTTGCCCGCCGCTGGTACCGCAGCACGACCGGGGTGCCCGAAGGTATCGCGGCGCGGTTCCCGGTGATCCACAGGGTCCTCGTCAACAAGTACTTCGTCGATGAAGCCTATGATGCCGTGGTCGTGAACCCGATCCAGAAGGGCTCGGAGCGCATCCTCTGGAAGGGGATCGACGTCGGCGTGATCGACTGGCTCGTGAATGCCTCGGCACGCTTCGTTGCATACCTGAGCCGCACGGTACGCGTGGTGCAGACCGGTGTTGCGCAGGGCTATGCCCTCGCCTTCGTCCTTGGCGTGGTGGCCATCCTTGGATGGCTCCTTGTACACTAAATATCCGGACGTTCGATGATCACGCAGAACATACTCAGTATCGTCCTCGCGTTGCCCGTGCTCGGTGCCGCCATCGTCTTCCTTCTTCCGCGGCAGGCGGCCGGTGCGATCAAGGCGACCGGCATTGCGTTCTCCCTCGTGGCGTTTGTGCTCTCCGTGTGGCTCTTCATCGCCTTCGATGCGGCCGCGCCCGGCATGCAGTTCGTCGAGCGCGTCCCATGGATCCCGTCACTCGATGTCAGTTACCACATCGGCATCGACGGGATCTCCCTGTTGCTGGTCGTGCTGACAACCTTCCTGACGCCCATCGCTCTCCTGGCCTCGTGGGATTCGGTGAAGGACCGACTGAAGGGTTTCGTGGCGCTGATGCTGCTCCTTGAAATGGGTACGCTCGGTGTGTTCCTGTCGCTCGACATGTTCCTGTTCTACGTGTTCTGGGAGTTCATGCTGATCCCGATGTATTTCATCATCGGCATCTGGGGCGGGGCGGAACGCGTGTATGCCGCCGTGAAGTTCTTCCTGTACACGATGGCCGGCAGCCTGCTGATGCTCGTGGCCATCATCTGGCTCGGCTACTATGCATCGACGGTGGAAGGCGGGCACTTCACGACGAACCTGCTCACGCTGTACGATATCGCACCGTCGATCCCGTTCGGGATCCAGTCCTGGATGTTCCTGGCGTTCACCCTGAGCTTCGCGATCAAAGTACCGATCTTCCCGCTGCATACGTGGCTGCCTGATGCGCACGTGCAGGCACCGACGGCCGGTTCGGTGATCCTTGCCGGCGTGCTCCTCAAGATGGGAACGTACGGCCTTGTGCGGTTCAGCCTGCCGCTCTTCCCGGCGGCAGCCATCGAGTTCCTCCCGTATGTCGCCGCGCTTGCGGTGATCGGCATCATCTATGGCGCGCTCGTCTCGACCGTCCAGCCTGACCTCAAGAAACTCGTGGCGTATTCCTCCGTGTCGCACCTCGGCTTCGTGGTCCTCGGTATCATGTCGTTGACCGAAGAGGGTGTGCAGGGCGGAATGCTTCAGATGATCAGTCACGGCCTCTCGACCGGCGGTTTGTTCCTCCTGGTCGGCATGATCTATGACCGCAGACATACACGCATGATCAAGGAGTACGGCGGGATCGCGCGCATCGTCCCGGTGTACGCCACCATGTTCATGATCGTGATGCTCTCGTCCGTCGGGCTCCCCGGCCTGAACGGCTTCGTTGGAGAATTCCTGATACTCCTCGGTGCATTCAAATCCACATTCCTTGCTTCCCGCTGGTATGCCGTGCTCGGCGCGAGTGGCGTGATCCTGGCCGCGGTCTATCTGCTGTGGAGCTACCAGCGCGTCTTCTTCGGAAAGGCCGAGAACCCCGAGAATGCGAAGCTGAAGGACCTCACCGTCCGCGAATGGGTGGTGCTGGTGCCCGTGCTCGTGTTCATCGTGTGGATCGGCATCTATCCGAAGACGTTCCTGGACAAATCGGCCGTGGCGACCAAACAGGTGGTGCAGCGCCTCGAGGATGCGCGCCGCGGCGCCCCCGCCGGCATGGCACTCGTCCCCGTGTCCAACGGAAAGCAACTACTCCCATGAGATCACGGACCACCTTGATGACCATGTTGCTCCTGGCGTTGATGGCGTTGCTGCCGGGCACGCTCCTCGCGAATGAAGGGGGCGCATCCGCCGCTGTGTCGCCGTGGATGATCATCCCGTTCGTCACCCTGCTGATGGCGATCGCGGTGGCGCCGTTCATCAACAAGCACTGGTGGGAACACAACTACCCCTACGTGGCGATCGCCCTCGGCCTGATCACGGTCGTGTATTATCTCGCGGTCCTGCAGGCACCGTCGCGTCTGGTCCACACGCTCGTGGAGTATGTCAGTTTCATCATGCTGATCGGTTCCTTGTTCGTCGTGGCGGGCGGGATCCATATCCGGATCCGGGGGAAGTCTGAACCTTTCTCGAACGTCTTCCTGCTGGCCATCGGCGCCGTCCTTGCGAACATCGTCGGGACGACCGGTGCTTCAATGATCCTCATCCGTCCGTACCTGCGTGCGAACAAATACCGGATCAAGCCGTTCCACGTGGTGTTCTTCATCTTTGCGGTGAGCAACATGGGTGGCGCCCTCACGCCGATCGGCGATCCGCCGCTGTTCCTCGGCTATCTCAAAGGTGTGCCCTTCTTCTGGGTACTCGAGGAACTCTGGGAATACTGGCTGATCGGGATGGGACTGTTGCTCGCGGTCTTCTATGTGATCGATCTGCGGTCGTTCCGTGCGCTTCCGAAAGGTGTGCAGCGGGATGCGGATGAGCACCCGGAAGAGGGGAGTGTGGAGGGGATGCAGAACATCTTCTTCCTGGCCGTGATCCTCGTGGCCGTGTTCATCACCGACCCGCCGTTCGTCCGCGAGGCACTCATGGCAGCCGCGGCCGCGGGCTCGTATCTCACGACGAAGAAGGAGATCCACAGGAAGAACGATTTCAACTTCCTGCCGATCAAGGAGGTTGCGATCCTGTTCGTCGGTATCTTCGCCACGATGATCCCGGCGCTGGATTGGCTCGAAGCGAATGCCGCGGTACTCGGCATTCAGAGCGCGGGGCAATTCTACTGGGCGACGGGCATCCTCTCGGCGTTCCTGGACAACGCGCCGACGTATCTGAACTTCCTCAGCGCACAGATCGGACTGTTCGTGTCACCCGAGACCGTGTCCTCGGTCCAGGCGCTCGTCGCCGCAAAGGCAGGGATCGCCTCGTCGTTGCCGCCGGACCTGCCTGCGGACATCCTGGCGACATACCAGACCCTGCTGCGCCACCACTATGATCTGATCGCGGCCGGGTCCGTGCCGGTGAGCGATATCGCGGTGTGCTATATCATCGGAAACCATCCGATCCACCTGGAGTCGATCTCCATCGCGGCGGTATTCTTCGGCGCGGCCACGTACATCGGCAACGGCCCGAATTTCATGGTGAAGTCCATCGCAGAGCAGGCCGGCGTAGAATGCCCGACGTTCTTCGGGTACGTCGTGCGGTATACACTCCCGGTGCTCATTCCGATCTTCACGATCCTCTGGCTCGTCCATTTCCACGGATGAGCCGATTGCTGACAGTTGCTTAAGACAGGAAGACTATGAACCTGCCCATCACCTGGAATGATGTCCTTGCCCTCGGGCCCATCGCTGTCGTGTTCGGCGGCACGCTCCTGCTGGTCGTCCTGGAGAGCATCGTCCGCAAAGCGTCGCCCCTGATGTTCTGGGTGACCGTGGGCGTCCTTGCTGTGGCTGCCGGGTGTGCCCTCGCGACGATCGGCGTCGCCGGCACTGCATTCGGCGGGACGGTGCTCACCGGCGGCTATGCTTCGTACTTCGCGCTGGTGTTCAGTGCCGGCGCGCTCCTCGTAACGCTCCTCTCACCGGCGTATCTCCTCAAGCGCGCAACGGCCTTCACGGAGTACTACATCCTCCTGCTTGCGGCGGTGACGGGGATGATGGTGATGGCGGCATCGAATGATCTCGTGGTCTTCTTCCTCGGACTGGAAACGATGTCCGTTGCCTTCTACGTGCTTGCCGGGTTCACGCGGCAGTCGGTCACGAGCAATGAGTCCGCCATGAAGTATTTCCTGCTTGGCGCTTTCGCGACCGGATTCCTGCTCTATGGCATGGCATTGGTATATGGCACGCTGGGATCGACAAGTATTGCCATGCTCCGTTCGTCCGCTGCCGCGCATGCCGGCGAGCCGCTCTTCCTGGTCGGCCTCGGACTGCTTCTGGTCGGGTTCGTCTTCAAGGTGGCGGCCGTGCCATTCCACATGTGGGTTCCGGATGTCTATGAAGGGGCCCCCACGATGGTGAGCGGCCTCATGTCCACCGGGGGCAAGTCCGCCGCATTCGCTGCCTTCCTGCTCGTGTTCGGGGCCGATGTCCTGCAGAGTGCCGCCCCCATCCGCGAAGTGATGGCGGTCCTCGCCGCGCTGTCCATGATCGTCGGGAACATCCTGGCGATCTCGCAGACGAGCGTGAAACGCATGCTGGCGT
Source organism: Bacteroidota bacterium (assembly GCA_030835135.1). Taxonomy (GTDB): domain Bacteria; phylum Bacteroidota; class Ignavibacteria; order UBA10030; family UBA6906; genus JAGDMK01. The sequence continues at coordinate 6,659 of JAUQWO010000033.1, read as the reverse complement.
ATTCCAGCGTCGCGCATGCCGGGTACATCCTGACCGGCGTGATCGCCGCGAACGCGGACGGCGCGAACGGCGTGATGTTCTACCTCCTGGCCTATACGCTGATGAACGTGGGTGCGTTCGGCGTCCTGTCCATTCTCGAGACCGCCTCCGTCGAGAACGTGCGCATCGACGATCTCGCGGGCCTCTCGCGCACCCGCCCGTGGCTCGCCGGACTGATGGCGCTTTTCATGTTCTCACTCACCGGGATCCCCCCGTTCGCCGGGTTCTTCGGCAAGTACTATGTCTTCACCGGGGCGATCGGGGCAGGGTATACGTGGCTCGCCATCGTCGGGGTGATCATGAGTGTGGTGTCGGCATACTACTATCTCCGCCTAGTCGTGGTCATGTACTTCCAGGAGGGATCGCCGGATCAGGTGGGGACGGCGACGGGCATCGGCCTTGCTTCCCTCGTTCTGCCGGCGATCGCGTTGCTGGCACTCGGTCTCCTGCCGTCGACCATCGTGAACCTCACGATGCAGTGCTTTTAACGGCGGACGAATGGCCCGCCCGCCGGATCTCCCGGGAGTGGCAATGCAAATCCTGACGACACCGGAACAGATGAAGGCGTTCGATGCCGCGGCATCCGGGCGCTTCGGCATTCCGGGTTCCATCCTCATGGAGAATGCCGGACGGGGCGTCGTGGACCGCGTCGTGGCCGCAACCGGTAGCGTTGCCGGGAAACGGGTGACTGTGGTCTGCGGCAAGGGAAACAACGGGGGCGACGGGTTCGTCGTGGCCCGGCATCTCCTTCTGCGTGGCGCTCTCGTTGATGTCATCCTCCTCGCCCGACCCACAGAGGTCGCGGGCGATGCGCGCATCCATCTCGCGATCCTCCGGAAATTCCAGAAGTCCGCTTCCGCATCCCTCCGGGTCAGCTTCCAATCCGCGCGATTCACCCCGCCTCAGGGCGTGGTGCCGGCGATCGTTGTCGATGCCCTGTTCGGGACCGGTTACAGCGGGGTGCCCCGCGGTGTCGCTGCGTCCGCGATCCGGTGGATCAATACGAGCGGGGCATATGTGGTCGCGGTCGATGTGCCATCCGGTCTCGATGCGGCAACGGGGATGGCCTCCGGCGATGTGGTGCGTGCGCACCTGACGGTGTCAATGGCGGCAGAGAAGGTGGGACAGTACATTGGTGCCGGGCCGGATCAGTGCGGACGGATCGAGGTCGTGGATATCGGCATCACTCCGGCGTTCGATCCTGTGCGGAACGTGCGCGTGTTCCGGCACGACGATGCGTCCGTGGCGCAACTGCTGCCCCGGCGCACGCGGACGGCGCACAAGTATAGCGTTGGCAAGGTCCTCGTCATCGGGGGATCCCGGCAGTATACCGGAGCACCTGTGTATGCAGCTCTTGCGGCGCTCCGCTCCGGTGCGGGGGCCGTTGTGCTCGCGATTCCCGCGGGGGTGCGTCAGGTGATCGCGTCCCGCACGAAGGATGTTCTGCTCCAGTCCCTTTCGGAATCCCCGGCCGGCACTGTCGCACAGTGTGCCCTCGGGGAACTGGCAGAGCGGATCGCATGGGCCGATGCGCTGGTCGTCGGCCCGGGTCTCGGTCGGCATCCGGAGACCGATGCATTTGTTCGCGAGTTGTTCGTGTCATGCCCCCGGCCGCTCCTGGTGGATGCGGATGCCCTGGTCGCGCTGTGCGACGGTCCGGCACGGCAATGGAAGCGACCGGCGGCGACGGTCCTGACACCACACAGCGGCGAGCTTGCCCGTCTGCTCGGGACCACGGCGAGTGCAGTGGAAGGGGACCGGATGAACACGGCGCGGAGCACCGCCAGACGGCTCAGCAGCGTACTCGTCTTGAAGGGGGCGTCCACGCTCTGCGCCGCGCCGGATGGAACCGTGGTGGTGAATACAACAGGGAATCCCGGGATGGCGACCATTGGGTCCGGTGATGTGCTGGCCGGTCTGATCGGCGGGCTGATCGCCCAGGGCATGCCATCGTTCGAAGCAAGCGCGGCCGGAGTGTACCTCCATGGCCGCTCCGGAGATCTTGCCGCGGCGCGCTTCGGTCAGCGCTCGCTCCTCGCATCGGATATCCTCGCGTTGCTCCCTCAGGCAGTGCTCACCGTGGAGACTCAATGACATCTGTTTCTGCTGGTCCTTCGAGGGTCCGGGCATATGCCCCGGCTGTCCTCTGGGCCATCGCGATCTTCTGCGCGTCATCGATCCCATCCGATGCCATGCCGAGTTCGATCATCTTCTCGCAGGACAAACTCCTTCATGGGGGGGTCTATGCGGTGCTCGGGTTTCTCGCGTATCGCGGGATCCGCCGGCGGGGCATGACGGCATGGCGGGCTGCGGCATGGATCACGTTCGGGATCTGCGTGCTCTATGGCGCCAGCGACGAATTCCATCAGCATTTCGTTCCCGGGCGCAGCATGGATATCTTCGACCTTCTCGCCGATGGCGTCGGCGTTGCGTCTGCGATCGGCGTGGCACGCGTGCTCGAGGTTCGCGCCGCCCGCCATGCATGAGGACGCGCCTGATCCTTGCCGGGTTCGTTGATTCTCCCGCCCGAAATTCGTAAATTGATATTCTTGAAATTCGCTTTGGAACATACCGATGGGGGCGCCCGGGCAGGGAGAATGGTGCTGGGCCACGGCGAGGTGCTGACCCCGGTCTTCATGCCCGTCGGGACGCAGGGCACCGTGAAAGCGGTGCAGCCCCGCGAGCTGGAAGAGATCAACGCCCAGATCATCCTGGGGAATACGTATCATTTGTATCTCCGTCCCGGGTGCGAGGTCCTGGAGGCCGCCGGCGGACTCCACGCTTTCAATAGATGGAACCGCCCGATCCTGACGGACAGCGGAGGGTTCCAGGTTTACAGCCTGGCCGACCTGCGTGGCATCGCGGAAGAAGGCATCACGTTCAAGTCGCATCTCGATGGGTCCGTGCATAAATTCACGCCCGAGGGCGTGATCGACATTCAGCGGTCCCTCGGGTCGGATGTGATGATGGTGCTGGATGAATGTACGCCGCATCCGTGCGAAGAAGAGTATGCGCGCACGTCCAACGCCATGACCGTCCGCTGGGCTGCGCGGTGCCGTGAACGGTTGGCGCAGACCGGGCCCCTGTACGGCAAGGACCAGACGTTGTTCGCGATCGTGCAGGGGAGCGTGTACCCGGCGATCCGCGAGGCCTCGGCGCGGGCGCTGGTGGATATGGACTTTGAGGGCTATGCCATTGGCGGGCTGGCGGTCGGGGAACCGACGGATGTGATGTACCGGATCACGGAATTCTGCACGGCGATGCTGCCGGCGCAGAAGCCGCGCTATCTGATGGGTGTCGGCACCCCGGAGAACCTTCTCGAGGGGATCGCACGCGGCGTTGATATGTTCGACTGCGTCATGCCAACGCGCAATGGGCGGAACGCGGTCGTGTTCACGCGGACGGGTAAGCTCAACCTCCGCAATGCGCGGCATCGGAAGGACCCGGCCCCGCTGGACGATGGCTGTTCGTGTTACACCTGCAGGACGTTCTCACGCGCCTATCTCCACCATCTGTTCCGTGCGCGCGAGATCCTCGGCCTGCAACTGGCTTCGATACATAACCTTGCGTTCTATCTCTGGTTGACGTCGACGGCGCGGGAAGCGATCCTCGAGGGGCGGTTCTCTCCCTGGAAGGACGCGCTGCTCGCCGCGATGCACCGGGAGGAGACCGCAGACACCATTTCACCACCATGATCCATACACGGAGGACCACGTGACACAGTTTGCAATGATCCTTATGTCCCAGCCGCAGGGCGGACAGAACCCGACGGACAGCCTGATCAGCACCCTGATCATGTTCGCGCTCATCATCGGTATCTTCTACTTCATGATCCTGCGCCCGCAGCAGAAGCGGCAGAAGGAACGCCAGAAGATGCTGGACCAGGTGAAGAAGGGTGACAAGGTGGTGACCGCCGGCGGGCTGCACGGCACCGTGGCCGGGATCGACGAGAAGACCATCCTTCTCCAGGTCGCGGACAATGTGAAGATGAAGTTCGACCGCTCCGCGGTGTCCGTCGTTCTGCGTGAGGGCGAGACGACCGGAGAGAAGGCCTGAGGCAGGCACTGCTGTATGCGACCATTTGACTCCATCGAGGACGCCCTTACCGAACTCCGGCAGGGGCGGATGCTCATCGTCATGGACGATGAGGACCGCGAGAATGAAGGGGACTTCGTGTGCGCGGCCGAACATGCCACGCCGGCGATCATCAACTTCATTGCTGCGAACGGACGCGGGATCATCTGCGCGCCGCTGGAGGCCGCGCGGGCTGAGGCGCTGGGCCTCAGCCTGATGGTCGATGTGAACACCTCGGCCCATGAGACCCCGTTCACCGTGAGCGTGGACCTGATCCATGGCACCACGACGGGCGTCTCCGCTGCGGACCGGGCAGCAACGGTGCGGGCCCTGGCCGACGGGTCCACCGAGGCGACGGACCTGGCTCGTCCCGGCCACATCTTTCCGCTGCGGGCAGCGGAAGGAGGGGTGTTGCGGCGTGCCGGGCATACGGAAGCCGTGGTCGACCTCTGCCGTCTGGCGGGGCTGCAACCCGTCGGGGTCCTGTGTGAGATCATGAATCCCGATGGAACAATGGCGCGGCGGGATGAGCTGTTCGCGATCGCGGCACAGCACGCGCTCCGCATCATCACGGTGAAGGACCTCATCGCCTACCGGATGCGCCGCGAGACGATGGTGGAACGGGTTGCGACGGCCAATCTGCCGACGCGTCACGGCACGTTCACGATGCACCTCTATCGCAATGCCGTCGATCAGAAAGAGCATATTGCCATGGTCATGGGAAAGCCGCGGCCCGAAGTGCCGGCCCTGGTCCGTGTCCATTCGGAGTGTTTGACCGGAGATGTGTTCGGTTCCCGGCGGTGCGACTGCAATGAACAGCTCAATGCTGCCCTGGCGCTGGTCGGGCGGGAAGGGACGGGCGTTGTGGTGTACATGCGTCAGGAAGGGCGGGGGATCGGCCTGCTGAACAAGCTCCATGCCTACCGGTTGCAGGATGAGGGGCTGGATACCGTCGAGGCCAACGAGCAGTTGGGATTCCGGGCGGACCTGCGGGATTACGGCATCGGTGCCCAGATCCTCCGTGATGTGGGTGTCGGGAAGATGCGGTTGCTCACGAACAATCCGAAGAAGGTGATCGGGCTGCAGGGCTACGGACTGGATATCGTCGAGCGGGTGCCGTTGGAGATCGATCCGACCGCGGAGAACGAACGGTATCTGAAGACGAAGCGGGACAAGCTGGGTCACATCATCCTGCAGCGGGGGCCGGCAGGGGGGTGAACATCACTTTCCCCTTGCATTTGTGGTAGAGGAAATCGTAGATTGGCGTTAGGTACAGTACCTATCACCAGCGTAGCCACCATTCGTCAACGGATGATGGCTATTCTTTTTGTCCGTTTCCATCAGTGAGGTGTGACCATGCAGGGCGACGAGATCGGGACCAACGTGTATCTGACGCGTGAGCGTCTGTCGGAGATCGAAGCTGAACTCCGTGAACTGAAGACCAATGGGCGCAAGACGATCGCCGCGAAGATCGCCGAGGCCCGTGGGCATGGCGACCTCTCCGAGAACGCCGAGTACGATGCGGCGAAGGAAGAGCAGCAGCACCACGAGTTGAAGATCGCCCGGTTGGAACTCACGCTGTCGCGTGCGAAGATCATCCAGGCGAGCGACCTGCCGAACGACAAGATCTACATCCTTAGCAGGGTGAAGCTCAAGGACCTGAAATCCGGCCAGAACTTCGAGTATCTCCTCGTCTCCCCGGAAGAATCGGATTTCGAGGCGAACAAGATCTCCGTGACCTCGCCCATCGGGAAGGCGTTGCTGGGCAAGAAGCCGGGCGATTCCGTGGAGATCACGGTCCCGGTCGGGAAACTGCGGTACGAAGTTCTCGCTATCTCCCGCTGACCTCCTCGTGGCAACCAATCTGGAATTGAAATGCCGCAGCGCGTCGTGTGCGGAACTGCAGGAGTGCGCGCGGCGGCTGGGCGCCGTCTTTCAGGCGACGCTCGCGCAGACCGACACCTATTTCCATGTCCCCCACGGCCGCTTGAAACTCCGTGAGATCGACGGCTCCCACGCGGAGTTGATCCAGTATGACCGTCCGGATGTGGCGGGGGACCGCTGGAGCCGTTACACCCGCGTCACAGTGGGGGATCCCGCCGGACTGGTGCGAGCGCTCCGGGATGCGCTGGGGATCCGGTGCATCGTCAAGAAGGTCCGGACGCTCTACCTGTACCGCACCGCACGGATCCACGTCGATGAGGTTGCCGGGCTGGGGAGTTTTCTGGAGTTCGAAGTGGTGGAGACACCACCAGCGGAGGCAGAGCAGCTGATGGCCACGTTGCGGACGGCCTTCGGGGTGCGCGATGAGGACATCATCGCGGGTTCCTACGGAGAGATGATAGAGTCAACGAAAGTCGAACAAAACCCCTCTTGACTTTATACGTAGGTGAACGTATATTTACGGCGGCGGATGAAGGCGGTCGTGGTGGTTCAGAAATCGCTTGCATGACATTCGCTGAATGGGTATATTGACACAGGTATTGCGGGACTAGCTCAGTTGGTAGAGCGCAACCTTGCCAAGGTTGATGTCGCGGGTTCGAATC
>JAUQWO010000032.1 GCA_030835135.1 Bacteroidota bacterium | reverse complement strand
ACATGCGACGTCTCGATGCATTCGGCCCCTCTCCCGCGGCACTCCGGTGCATGTGTAGGGGCGGTGCATGCACCGCCCCTACGCCCTAGAATTCGTACTCAACCCCCAGGATCGGCAACATTCCGAACTGGTACTCCGTATCCGGCGATGCGGTGACCTTGTTCCAGAAATAGGAGGCCACGTTTTTCCGGTCGTATACATTCCAGGCACTCAGGTACACCACCAGGCTCGACCTGTCGAAGTTGAACCGCCGGTCCACCCGCGCATTGAGCGAATGATACGCCGGAAGCCGCTCGCCATTGATGCGTGACGCGTCCAGCACCCCGGCATTGATCTTCCGGGAAGCATCGACGTCAAGGGGCGTATACGGCACCCCGCCGCCGTACACCCACCGCAGACTGAAGTCCCACTTTTCATCCGGTTTGTATCCCCCTTCGATGCAGAAGGAGACCCGGTTGTCGAAGACCCTGTCACGCCAGAAGCCGTCGAGTGCCCTGTACTGCGATCGCCCGAGCGACAGGCTTGCGAGACCATAGAAGTCGCGGGCGAGCTTCTTCTGCAGCATCACCTCCACACCGTATGACCGCGCCTCTCCGGCGTCAGTGATCACCGCATGGTTCCCCACGAACGTCGAGCCGGTGAAGATCTCATCCAGCATGAACAGCCCTGGCTGGGAGGCATCCACCGGAAGGTGCCGGGATGACTTCCAGTAACCCTCCACCGTCAGGCGGGTATCCTCGGAGAGCAGGTGACCGACACCCAGCACCAGGTGCCGTGCATCGGGTTCACGCAGGGCTGATGTGGACACCGATTGCGAGAGGATCACATGAGGGAGCGACTGCACGTACAGTCCGGCCGCCGCGGAAATGGTTGTGAGATCGGAGACCTTGTACATCACCGACAGCCGCGGGGCGAACCAGGTCCGACTGGAGTACCCGAAATGGTCCACACGCACTCCGACGGTTGCAGTCAGGGCCTGTACGGGTTCCACCGACACACTCGCAAACGCACCCAACGTGGTCGTGGAGAGCTCGCGCGAGACGCGCACTTCCGGTGTCGGCGCGCCGAGTGGATCGGTCGTCGCCCCGAACCGGTTGTCATACGTGGAGACCTCGCGGCGGACATCAACACCGCATTCGAGCGATGCCCGGCGGCCGAGCGTGAACCGGTTGGTGTTCCGCAGGTCCATGCTTTGCTCGTTCGACCTGTTCGCAAAGAGGATCTCTTGCGAAGCGATATCGCGGAACGTCTCGGTGAACTTCATGACCGTATGCGAGAGCGTCAGGTGAGAGACGCCGGCCCCACCCCAGAGATGCCGCACGGTCGCCCCGGCAGAATTCTGGAGGTTGTTCTGGTCGCCGTAGTACATCATCTCGTTCTCCACCGCGGTGGTGTGGTCGGTGAAGAGCCGGTCCTGACTGAACATCTCCAGCACGTTCAACTGATCGTTCGGGGAGATATCCACCGTTACTTTCCCCTGCCCATCCATCATGCGCGGGGCAACGGTATTGCCCACGGAGAACGCGTTCACGAGCAGGTCAAGATAGCTGTGCCGGAAGGACAGCAACCACGCGGCCGAAGAATCGCCCAGGGGACCTTCCGCGACACCGCCAAACCCCGACATATCCATGTTCACCTGGGCGGCGAAGCCATCGCGGGAACCTTCGCGGAGGCGCATCTCCATGATGGACGAGAGCCGGTTGCCCCAGGATGCGCCGAACCCGCCGGCATTCAGCGTTACGCTCCCCAGCAGATCGACGTTCAACATCCCCAGCGCTCCCCCCGTAGCACCCTGGGTCGCGAAGTGGTTGATATTGGGTACGGGAATGTTGTCGATGTAGAACGCGTTCTCGAACGGACTGCCGCCGCGCACGGCCAGGCTGTTCCGTTGGTCGTTCACGCGCGCGACGGAGGGAAGTGCCGTCATGATGCGGCTCACATCCCCCGCCGATCCCGGTGAGCGGCGTACCTCCTCGAACGAGAACGTTGCGGCACTCAACGCATCCACGGCACCCGTCTGGAAGTACCCTGCGGTAGTGGTCACTTCTTCGCCTTCGATCGGTGCGGGCAAGAGCGCCACATCGACGACGGTCGTTCTCTCCGGACGGACCACGATATCGGTGGCCAACGACCGTTCATACCCGACCGACCGGAACTCGAGGACGTACATTCCCGCAGGCAATCGGGTGATGGCGTAGGTTCCGTCCGCAGATGTGGCGCTACCCCGCTGGGTACCACGCACGATCACATGAGCGCCGGGGAGCGGAGTCCCCGTCACCCGGTCGGTGACGATCCCCTTGATCGTGCCGGGAGCCGATGTCTGGGAGCGTACGGGGTATGGAACTGCGAAGAGAGTTGTGGCCACGATGAGGATTGTCGCTACGACTGAGATTCGCATGAAGCACTTCCGTTGGTTGTTGGTACGTACGGAAGATACGAAGCCGTGCGGGGGTGAGAGTATAGGGAGAAAAGGTGAATGGTGGCAGACGGAGCCGACTGGCGAGGAATCGCCAGTCGGGGGATCAGCAATTTCTGACCGATTTGGCCAGTTCCATCTTGCTCTTCACGCCTGCCTTGCGGTAGATGTTCGTCACATGCGACTTCACGGTCTCATGGGCAATGAACAGCTTTTCGGCGATCTCTTTATAGCTCTGGCCATCGAGCAGGAGTGACACGATCTCCTTCTCGCGCTCGGAGATCTCGAACAGTGCGACGAAGCGTTCCAGCGACCCTTCGGCGTTCACGAACTGCACCACCGGGAACTCTATGTGGCGGCTGACGAAGTACAGCCAGAGGAGATTGATGATGCCGTAAAACACCGAGAACGAACTCACGGGCATGAAGAAGGATCCGCTGAAGAACCCGCTGCCCTCCCAGAGCATCACAGGATAGAACACGGCCTGAACGACCGCGAGGATCCGGAGCATCCGGCGGATCTCATCGGATACGATGTTCTCTGCAGCGCGCCAGAGATACCATGCCACGGCGATGAGTGCGACGTAGAACGATGCCAGTTTGACCCCTTCGACCACATCCATGATGGAACCCCAGAGGGGATACATCCGCGCGAGCAGTGTAGTCGGGATCGGGGCGGTCAGGGCACAGAGCGCCATGAGGATGGTCATGGTCCTGCCCGGCGCGCGCCGGAAGTAGGCGTGCAACAGACGAATAAGGAGCGCAGCGAACACGCCGCTGACGAAATAGCTCGCATCGTTGATCGCGGCGTTCACGCCGGGGATCACGACATGGACGATGGCATTCAGATAGAAGAATGCAATGAGGAGCGACTGATTGATGGTCCAGATGCCCAGGGTGAGCGCATGATCGGCGATGAGGGGGCTCGGGGTGCGCATATAGACGAGCAGGGCAAGCAGAATGCCCGAGAGGCCTGCCGCGAGGCAGAGGAGATCGATCGCAAGCCGGAGGGATTCAAGGAGCATAGTGATCCAAGGTAAGGAACCGACCGCGGGGACGCAACGGGCGGCCGATGATTCGTTTGTTCGGGGTTCGCGAAGACAATGATCCCGCCACCCCTTCATGCACGAGCGCTATCGGACGAGCATCGTTGCCCGGGTCTGTGTGGTTCCGCCGGCACGCATCCGGCAGTAGTAGACGCCGCTTGCCAACCCTGCGGCGGTGAAGTCGAGGGTGTAAGTTCCGGGATCCTTCACTGCATTCATCAGGATGGCAACCTCCCTGCCCAGGGCGTCGAAGATGCTGACGGTCGCCAGTTGCCGTTCACCTATCGTGAGTGAGATCTTTGTGGCCGGGTTGAAAGGGTTCGGGTAGTTCTGATGAAGCATGGTTGTCAGGGGCACGCCGGACGGCGCAACGGCTGTCGCCGCTCCTGTTCCCGGCCAGCCGGCCATACGGGCGAGCAGCCACCAGAACGCCGTGCCTTTCAGCACGCAGTTCAGTTGCTGCGAATGCGCGCAGCTGCCGCACGCCGAGGCAAGCGAGGCAAGGCGCGTTGTGGGATTCGCCGCGACCCATGTTGCCGCCCAGTTCTTGTCGCGTGAACCGTTACCATCGCTGTCGTAGTCACAGTTGTCATTCGCCATGAGGGTCATGACCGACTGGCTCGATCCGGGAGCGTAGCTCTCGATATCCGCGAAGTCGAAGAGCAGCTTGCCGTGGGATGAGCAATACTGCCTGATCCTGTTATTCATTTGGGTTAGTGTCCCGGTGGAGCCCGACCCATCGAGATGGCCGGTCATATAGATGAAGCGGACACCGGGATACTGCATCTCCAGCGAGTCCATCGCGGTGAGATACGCGTCGATGCCGGCATTGGTATTGGAACTCACGCCGCCGCACCAGGACCAGATCACCACATTCCGGTCATTGTTCGCGAGGTTGAGCATCGTACGCGTCGCGTTGCGCCAGGTCAGATCGCCGGTGGCACCGAGGTCAGCGCCGCCGGCGGGCGACGGCCAGTAGTCATTGAGAAAGACACCCTGGTGCAGCCCGCTGGATGTGGACGTGAAGGTGAACTTCCCGCCGGGGAATACCCGGAGTGCTTCCCAGCCGGTGATGAGTTGGCTGCCGTGGGACGTGTGTCCGTACCCGATCCTGAATCGTGCGCGGACGGAATCCAGGTAGGCTGGTGGAATGGAATCGGGGTTGGTGCAGTGATGGTCAACGACGATCGCGGTCTGGGCAAACAGCGACACAGAGACGAGGGCAAGCAGGCACAGCACGCTGACTGATCTCACGATTCCCCCTTTGAGCGATAGACATGAGCGATCCGGGTTGCAGCACCATTCATGATACTCCCGGCATGCGGGAATGTCAAGGCGGGGCATGAGGCGCCCGGATATCCTCATTGGGCCCTGCGCATTCGCAGCCCCTGTGATTTTCGGCCGGAGACCTTGAATGTTTCGATGAGATGCCGTATATTTGTGAACGTTCAATCCGCCCGGATGGCGAAATTGGCAGACGCGCTAGCTTCAGGAGCTAGTGGCCGCGAGGTCGTGCAGGTTCAAGTCCTGTTCCGGGCACCCACTCATTGCACAACGGCAATCGATAATCGGTTGCCGTTGCCTGTTTTTCCAGGTCCCGAATCATCTGGTCCTGGAGCCCTCCAACCACTGGAAAGCGACGGACATAACACTCTGCTGTCCGGGCGCCACCATCAACTTTGATCCGCCAAATTGTTCTCCGCAGCAGCTCCTTTCGCTCCTGAATAGGCGCGCGATCGAACGCCTGCCGAAAAGACGCACAGAAATCCGAAACGGCGAATGACATCTTATCAACGGATGATCCTGCTGCTGTGACGATGGTTGCCTGCTGACGCTGTTGTTGGACCTTCTCTTTTTCCGCCAACAACTCGCTGATCCGGCCGGTAAACATTTCAACCGGAGCACCGCCCTCAATAGCTCGCGTGATGTTCCCGAGGGCAGTTTCGATCTCTCCCAACCGGTGGGTGGAGGCTATCCGTTGTGTTTCGGCGACACCCGGCTCGATCTCCATAAGACGATTCAACTCTACCCGAACTCCTTCGATGAATCTATCATTCGTAAATACATCCGTAACCGCATCAATAGCAAATGATTCGAGGATATCCCGCCCTACTGCTGCCCACTCACACACTCGCTTGGCATGATAACCTCCACATATATACCGGAAATACTCCTTCCCTCGGTTCTTTGTCGATTGTCCCTGGAAAGCAAACCCGCAACGGGCACAGAACACAACTCCTGACAGGAGATAGGGAACGAACGCCTTGGGTCGATAGTTCGTACGCTTCGCGTACCTGGCATTCGCCTCCTGCCACAACTCCTTGCCGACAATAGACTCATGGGCACTCTCGACAATGATCCACTTATCAGCATCCATACGCCATTGTGGATGGGCGACACCGCTCTTGGTGTCCCAGCGTTCCAGCTGGGCACGGATTTTACTGCTGGAGAAGCGGTTGTAGACTCGAGCACCGTAATATGCCGGGTTCTCGACAATTGATTTTATCGTACCTACACTCCACTTCCTGTCAAGGTTTCTCCACCTGCCACGTTGTGCGCACGGCACCCCACGGTCATTCAACTCGCTGGCAATCACAATGAATGCTGTACCACGTGCTCTCTGAGTGAAGATGAACCGAACTGTCGCGACCTCCCGCTCGTCACCGATTACCCAGATCACCTTTTCCTGTTTCTTGACACACCACTCTCCGTGCGCGAGATCCCTGTGTAATCCGGTCTTGATACTCACAGCAACCCTCCTATAGCCGTACGGAGCCGTGCCACCACTCGAAAAGACTCCATTGCTGCTAGCCCCACGATAGGTGAGCTCGGAGAGTTTTTTGCTAAACTGTGAGGCCTGTACCCCTTCAAACGCCTTCATCATCGGGGCGAATTCATGACCTGGGTCTATGGATGTCTTCACCAGGATCACGTCAACTCCGTGTCGACGGAAATGAACTCGCCAGAACGTGTTCTCTTCCGCATCGATCGCACGTCCCCATCGGGATTCATCGTAGCAGATCACTGTGTGGAACAAGGGACGTCTCTCTACATCAATTCGCAAGCGTTCGAACTCGGGACGCTGGTCAAACGTGGTGCCGGACTTGCCAAAATCCACGTACCACTCGACGATGTCGTATCCCTGCCGAGCTGCAAACTCAGTTATGGCACGCTTCTGCTGATCCGGGCTGTCTTCCTGTTGATCGGTGGAACACCGAACATATCCCACTGCGGCAAGTCTCTCATCCATGTTCGTCCTCCTGGTTGGGTATTATCGTCATTTTCTTCTTATACCTCAAATCCCGTAGGATCATGGCAGCGACGAGTCGGACAAGATCATCCTGCTCCGGTCCGGTAAATGTCGAACCTTCCCTGGTCAGGAAGGTGTACTCTGGCATAAGTCTCTTCGTTTTGATGGTGCCACTTTGGTCCATCGATGCTGTCATTCCCGTCCCGATACACGCCGCCTGCGTGGGTCCACCGTGTAGCTCGTCTTGGTGGTTGCCCGGCCCGTGTTGGACCTCGCTCCCTTCCGCGAAGGTGCCTTATGCGTCCCAGGAAGGCTTACGGATACCTGAGCATAGTCCCGTCCGCTATAGCCCTCTGCGTGGTCAGTATCGGGCGTTGAGGCTGCCCTCACACCATCCCGATGGGGATTCCCATCACCCATGTCAGCGTGCATCGTCTTCTCTTCGGTCATTTCGATTCCGCAAATGTTTCTTTCAGCCTCCGGTACTACCGTTCCTAGTTGGGTTACGCCGCCTTCGACGACTCATCTGCCGTGGCGACGATCGTCTGCAGCAGTTCACACCCGGCGACGAATCCTTCCAGCTCCATGACCCCGGTTTGGATCTCAGCACCCCAGGCCACAAGTCCGCATGGCCGGGCAGGGTCGAGAGTTTCGTGATCCTTCAGGGCTCAAGCCCATAGCGTGTTAGTAGAGTGATCGCGCTGGTAAAGACGCCGTCAAACGTCTGATTATGTATCCGATAGAATAGGTCAAACTGAAGTTCAATAAAGATAGAGTCTTCCTCACGACGATGGAGTTCGACACGCTCGCCATGAATTGCCTTTCGTCGGAGATCCGCACAAAAGGCATCCGTGGAGATAGCGGCAAGTTCAAACGCAGTCTTGTCGCGGAAATATGATGTCCATCCGCACTCCAGACGGACGTCGTTCTTGCAGATGCTGAGGTACTTGACGTAGAAATTCCCAACTCCGAAGTCATCGAAGATCATACCGACGTCGGCAGGCAAATCTGACACGGGAATATTCGCAATTCGGTCCTTTGACACCTTCGTCCATCGCATCACCCCCTCGCTCCTCGATTCCCTAGGGGGCTTCTCAGAGCAACATCTGACTCCCTTGATCCCAAGCCGAGTTATTCGGCCTGCGGGATTTCTGTTGACGGTGATAAAGGAGCCCGATCGCGAGCTGGATCCATTTGCTTGTTGTGGCATATGATGTATTCCTTTCTGTGGTTGTTCTACCGCCCGCGCAAGTTTTGCACGGCCTTTACGACTCGTTCGTCAACCCGTACCACCCCACGCACACAGCGCTGCAGTCGCTGCGCACCAGGGTCAGCCATTATTCTTCCAACGGTTTCAGGCGCTCCGCCCAGTCCAACACATCGCGTGAGGTCTCTAGGGCCTCCCGGTGCCTGGCATTGGGCACCTTGGCTTTGAACTTCCTTCGAATGATCAGGCCCTTGGCTTCGTCTTTCTCCTTCTTAAACCCCCTCGGGATCGTCTTGAAGGCCTTACCATCGACAAAGTCCTCGAAAAATATGTAGGCCGACGCCCGTTCACCGTCGACAAAATGGCCCGAGCAGCAATATTGCGTGTAGTACCCCTTTTCGTTCAGCAAGATGATCGCAGGAAGCATGAGTTCGTCGATGTCGGCCAGTTTGCCCATGCAGGCCCGCTTCGGGCAACGCTGGTAGCTATCGAGGCCTCCACCGGAACCTGCGTAGACCTCCCAACACTCCATACACACGAGCATAAACAGATTGTCCTTTCTTTTTGGTTGTACATCGCCGGGGACAACCAGGCATCAGTGCCGGCCGGACACTGACACGCAGGCTGTTTACCGACTGACTACCGCAAGGAGCGGATCCAGCCCACTACTGCTCCTTGCGTTTCGCGGCCTGGGCGCGCATGCGATCAGCCCGCTCTTGTGACCGCTTGTTTCGTTCACGATGCACGTCCAGAGCTGGAATCTGCGTAACTACGACATCTTGCAGACGCCTGAACTCCTTGACGATGAGCTGCTGGGCGGCTTCACCCACAACCATCAGAAGAGCCGTGCCGGGCTTCGTGACCTCGAAACTGAGCACCTTTCCACTGCTCTCTTCGGCCATCCCTCGAACGACAATATCCATCTGCTTTGCCGTTGAGTGTCTGACCGTCGTAGCGCTGGTGGGCAGGTAGCCCGCGATTTCGATCATTTCCATGTGTTATCCTCCTTTCTGTCTTTGAGGGTTGCTGCCCTCGGTTTCCGCGGGCAAGGCGGTACCGTGGGGCGGATGTTTGACTTCTGTGGGTTTTGCCTTTTCATTCCGTCCGCTCGCACTATGCAGCCGACGGGGAGTGACATTCCCTGGGTGCATCGTATTTATTCTGGGGGATGTGGAAGTCGGCAATCAGGTAATCGACGAACTTCCGTTCAGTCTCCATCCACGTTGACACCAAGGGAAGGCTATTTGTATCAAGGACGAGGCTGTCCTTTCTCCACCGGATCCTGAACCACGCCTTGGGACATCTTTCCGCATAGGATTTGAAATGGCGCTCAACCTCGCGAAACAAGAAATCCGGATCGCCTACAATGCGATCCTTCCTGCATACGACTACCAAGTACGTCATGGAACCGATCCTTTCTGATTTGTGATTGGACTGTTGTGACGAGCGTCTTTCCTGGCGCCCTTTCCTGGGGATATCTACAGAACTATCTGACGCGGTTCTGATCGTGAGGACCTTTCTTTTATGGTGCCAGCACCTTGTCGGCGTGCCAGCTTGGCCGTGTGAAGCGGTCAGTTGTCAAAGAACTTTATGATGATACACACGCGAGGGCTCAAGGTGAAGGAAGTACGGTTCCACCGAATGGAACTACGCTTCCATCTTTCGTGTCCAAGTACTTATCGCACTGCTTGTAGAACCCATCCACAGATGCGAAGCCGTACTTGACTGCGACCTGCTCAACGGCGGCGTTCTTCTGGTAGCCCTGGTTAATGAGTGCGATCACCGCTTTATAATGTTCCTCGCTATACTTGACTCGCGCAATCCTCACCACCTCCCTGACCGTCCCCTCTACTGCAAAGACCCGCCCGTTCAGCTCGATCTGATCGACCTTTGATTCATCCACCGGCATCTGCTCGATCAATCGACCACCGACAAGCCTGGCAGAGAAGGCGAACGGTGTGTTTTGCCCTTGCCGCGTTGTACTCCTTCTCGATATTTTTTGCTTGCCGGACATTGTCTTTGTCAGAATCCCATCGGTGATCTATTCATGATCTCTTACTGGCTACATAGAGAAGAGAGGCAGGAACCTTGCCAAAATGAAAAACCCCTCAAATCTTTCGATCTGAGGGGTTGAAGGAATCAAACGTTGGTTTCATCGCCGGAAATCCGGCGATTCCGCCGTGCCTTCGGCTATCGCTGATGGATTATACCGTGTCCCTTGAGTTTGTCTTTAAGAGTAGAAGGTTTCATTCCCAGAGCCCGGGCTGTCCGCGCGGCATTCTCCCCGCACTCATGGTATTTCCTTTCGAGCACATCTCTTTCAATGGCACTCTGTCGCTCTTTGAAAGTTGACCCACCGTCATTAGCTCCTGGAGTAGAGAGCAAAGCGTCATTCGTCCCCCCGTTGATTCTCATTCGTTCTCGTCGCATCATCCTTACCCGATCTTCCTCCAGTCGGGTTTTCAACTTCACCAACAGTTCGTCCGACACTTTCTTACCATTGCTCTGAGTAACGAGCCATTCAAGACGTTGCTTCAATACTCGCGTATTGCCTGGCCATGTGTGATGCAAGAGCAGGTCAAGCAACTGATCACTTAGGATGATCGTCTCCTTATTCTGGGTTCGACAACTCCGTTCAATGAAATGTCTAGCCAACAAGGGGATGTCCGATAGTCGTTCGCGCAAGGGAGGAACCAGCACTCGAGCCATCGAGACCCTATAGAAGAAGTCCTCAGTCATCAAATTATCATCCAGGAGTTGATCAATGTCTTCTTTCATCGCAAATACGAATGCGACATCGATCTTCATCAGTCTATCGCTCCCGACAGGACGCATCTCCTTATACTCCAGTACCCGGAGCAACTTGGTTTGCAGGCTAGCTGAAGCCTTGCCCAGCTCATCCAAAAAAGCGACCCCGCCATTTGCAGACTTAAGTAGTCCTACTCTGGTGTGCGTTGCGCCTGTAAATCCCCCTTTCTCGTGTCCGAAAAGTTCCGACTCACTCATCTCCTGGGGAATTCCGTTCATATCAATCGCGACGAATGGCATCTCTTTCTGAAGATAGTTGGACAAGCAACTGTGATAGTACTGTGCACACAATTCCTTCCCAGTGCCAGTCTCTCCATGGATCAAAATCGGGGATATCTTTGCCTTAGCAAATCGATCAATTTCTTTCAGCGCCTCCTTCCACTTAGGGTCCTCACCGATGATTTCCTGGTGCTTTCGAGCACTACTATCGGAGGAGACCGCAGGTTTGGGCTCAGAGGAAATGAAATCTTGAATATGGAGCACTACCGCACGATAGCTCTTATCCCCCCTAATCACTGAAGCGTACTTTTCCCCAAGCCTCGGGAATGGAATCTCTATCATTTGCATGGACACGTCTGCTGTGCTCTTGATGCCTCCGGGCAAGGCGATGGTGGCAGGATCCTTCGGTTTGTAATAGAAGTCCCGAACGTGGCTTGCTTCCTCTGGTGTGATCAACACATAGTAGAGCCGATCGTTAGCTCTACCGGCTATTGTAAGCGCTGACATGAGATAACTTACCATCAGTCTTCTCCCACCGGCGAAAATGCAATAGACATTGTCATCGTCCGATAATCCGCAGTTGCGGATCGTATCCAAGATCGAAAACGCTCCCGATTGGCACTCGTCGATGGTTCTTGTATCCTTGAGTTCAACCCCTTTTTGATCCTTCATCAACACGATCTTGGGTTCAATTGGTGCAATCCCATACTCGTGGCAGAACCTCTGAAGGATGCCTCCCTTCCCTAATAGATTGGCCGGCCCTACTTCCACATTGCCCTTCCTCAGAACATCCTCGCCCACTTTTGTGGTTATTATGATGATTTCAGTAATGGGGATGTTCTGTTCAACGCGGAAACAATACAATGCCTGGGATACGACCCAGGACTTTGTGCCAACGACCGCAAGAAGGATATTCCGGCTCATGGTTGATTGATCCAGTTCATGGCTCACTACATGCCGTTTTCTTGGCAAGCGCTCTTCGTGAACGGAATAAGCTCAGGCACCATCTCCCCAAATCTCCAGAACGAGTAGTGTTGTTGCTTATGCCGATAGACTTCCCACTCTTCCGTCGTGCGCGTCCGTTTCTTGTGTATAAGCTCTTGGATGGCCGTCTTCTGATCGTCAAAATTCAAATCCGGAAGGAAGATTGCATTTGTCAGGTTGACCGAGCAGTCTGAGAGATATCCCGTAGGACTCATACGAAAATCGGCACACTGTTCTCGTTGACATGCGTATTCGATGGATTCATTGGGGTTCAGACCGAAAACGACGTTGTTCGTGACTATCTTGAAATATTGGCATTTCTGCCGTGAATGCTCAGGGGACGAACTCGGAACTATCTGCCCGAAAGTGCCGTATAGCGTCGACATGATTTCTTGGATCGAGACGAACTCTTGGTAAAAACTCTCACGATCGTGTTCGAAGTGATTCTGACAGGGCACCAATTCAAGAAACTTGACTACGATCCCATCCCCTAATTGTTCCGCAAAAGAGATGAACCGTCCCAACTCACTTACGTTCTGTCGGGTTACACAAACATTGAGTTTGACGCACCGAAATCGTCGTCGAGCCTCCTCAATCCCGGCAAGAACATGATCGTATAGCGCTGAGCCGGTCAGACCGTTGAATTGATCTCGGTCTAAAGAATCAAGGCTGACATTTACCCGATTGATCCCGGCGAGGCAAAGAGAGTCTGCACGCTTCGCGAGCCCAGCTCCATTAGTCGTGAGTTTCTGGTACGAAAAGCCCGCCCTTCGAGCGTGCGCGACGATCATCTCGAGGTCCGGTCGGCAAAGGGGTTCACCCCCAGTCCAATGGACATTCCTAAAACCGCCTTGAGCCAAGGCTTCTATTATGCCGGCCAACTGCGAGTATTCGAGTTGATTGCTCGAGTGATTTTCTCGAGTACAGTAGTAGCAATGCATCTGGCATCGCCCAGTTATGGAGATGCGGATGGCCATCTGGTCGGGGTTCAGGCTTTTCATGATCGCTTTTCGCTCCCCATTTCTATTGACTGATCGAATTCTTGAACAAATGGTTCACCCCGTACTCTCGGACGGATTCCGATGCAATATTGACCGCGGTGGCTAGCGCTTGCACATAGTCGCTCCCCCCTGCGATTTGAGCCATGAATGCCCCTGCGAGGATATCTCCTGAACCTGTCGTGTCAACCACTCTCACCCCCTTCGCAGGCACCCTGGTGATAAGTTCGCGCCCAAACCACAGCTCTGCTCCCTCCCCTCCTCGCTTGACAATTACGTGCTTCTTCAGGGCTCTAAGGAGATTCAACACTTTCTCCTCGCGGTGGTTAATGAAGGCAATGTCCGATAGCATGAACGCTTTCAATACGAGGGAGGGATCACTCCTTAGAAACAACTGGTCTGTGTCCATCGAAATGGTTTGAATACTCCGAGACTTGGCCCGAAGGTATTTGATCCATTGAATTTGGTTGGTCGGATTCGCAGTTGCAATGTGGACGAACGAACAATCCAGGAAGGATGGCGGAATGTCCTCCGGAGCTAGGAACTCAGCACAGCCGAGAGATATTGTCACTCCCCTCGTTGCGTCCATATCTTCGAAGTCGGAGCCTGTGTAACGGAGAATGAACTCTGGAGTTTTGCCGTCGGACACGAGCGTGATGCCACCGAGATCCACCTTGAGTGTTTTCAGGGCCTCGATGATTGTGATTTCATTCCGCGGCAACCGACTGACTACCCCAACCCGCGATATTAACGAGGCAGCTCCGACGGCTGAATAGAATGCTGCGCCCGCAATATGCCGCGAGCGTTCAAAGCCATCGATGAGTACTACATCGTATCCCACGTGGCCGATTATCACGATCTGAGGCAGAGACATATTCCAGAGACCTATATTCGGGCGCTTCTGGGGGAGCCCAGTGATACAGAACCGTAGAGCCGATATTCTCGGTACCAACATTACGTAGAAGCTGCAACTCTTGCGATGACTCGACCTCTTGGTTCATTCACTCACGGGAAGAATGCTCCTGGACCGAGAGCCCCAATTCAGCGTGCGCCTTCTCACACAGTGCCTACTTTTGGTAATGCCTAAGCAACGGCACGAGCGGTTTCAGCGGGTAACGCTGTACCTGCGCCCCCTACTTTCGGAAATGAGCGTGATACTTTTGGGAGTACATTCACATCGAAGTCGATTCTTCAGGCACACCTCACCGAACCCAGAGACGAATTCATTCACGAGAAAAGCCAAACCTACCTCTACGTCCTGGTGCCTCTGCGGCTCGTTATCGTTGTCGATGAATGCCTTTATGAGCTCTGCTTGGTAACCTTCCGATGGGCTATTGTGTTGGTACCCACCCCGCATAATTGATTTCAGAAGCAGTTCCCCGAAGGGTGAGATGCGACCGCTTCTGACCAATTCAAAATACGTATGGCACACTCCTTGAACTCGCTTTGCGAAGAAGTCTTTCGGAATTGACTGTGTTTCGAATATGGTCATCAAGCCCTCGCCGAGAACCATAATGCTTGTTTTCACTATGCTACTGTTTTCATGGTCAAGTCTATCCGATGAAATGCTCATGTTCTTTTGGTCTTTCGGAACGTGTCGCACACAGAGAATCCACTGTTGCAGCACGTCGAGAATCTCATATATCAGATAGCTGTATTTCGTGGGGGTTTCCCAATATGAGTCCTTACTATCTGGGTGAGGTGCGTAGTTCTGGCATATGCCCTTCAGAACAAACTGGAAATACATCAACCACATATGCCATTCGACTTTCTGATAGATTGCCTCAGAGACCATTATGTCGAAGAAACGGATACCCACGAACAAGGGAGATTCCCAGCGACCCATATCGCTAAAATCTCCCAATGCATGGTTGTATTCATCGTCTGCTGCCCCCCCACGGCCTGGCCGTTTGAGGTGCCTAAGCATCTCATCTCCTACAGGCTTCCACACCCCGAGTTTCTCCGTCCTAGTGACATCTGAGAAGAAATAATACACCAAACGATTCGACTCTCTTATCGCGTACCGATGTTCTGTGCTTATGTCTTGGCTTTGTTCTAATTCGAACGACAAAACGCTCCTCGGTGAGCGGAGAAGGCGGGCCATCACTCCATTTACAAACCTCTCTTTTTCAATTGGATCTGTTTCAAGCACCTTGAGTAGAAAATACGGCTTCGACTTCGATATGTAGTCCAATAACTCCTGATTAAGCAGCGTGACACGAGAGACATCTTCTGCGGCTCTCTTCGACAATTCGTGTGAAGGCAGCAGTTGTCCCACAAACTGCTCAAGTCTGTGCAGTGGGACACGGATCAATCTACTCAACCCTTTTCGAGACCTAACCACACTCTCCAGCGAATCATCATTTCCACCTGCCTCCAGCAAACGGACTATTTCTGGCTTCTCCAACGGAGGGAACCGCACATCTCTCACAAGACGACTGCGAAGTCTATCCATCCGAAAATCAAGGAGTGAGATTCGGTGAATCCTGTGCAGATTCTCGTCAAGAAGAAGGGCGGCCTCTCCATATCTGCTCTCTGCGAGCAATTGCTGTATCAACAGCGACAAGTCCTTGACTTTCCTACGGGGAATAGGACTAAAGTGAAACCAGACCCAGAAAAGGAGAGATGACGAAATGACCACAAGATAGGCGACCTCCTGCGGCTTCATTTTGAATTGGTCGGAAGGGAATTGCGGGACGACTTCGCAAGAGACAAGCGAAGAGTAGAACAGGAGAATGTGCACAACAACGCCGATTGCCAGCATGGAAAGCACATGGTACCAAGACAACCTGAGTTTAAATTCCAGGCGCTTTGACTGTGGAAGGAGGGCGTACAATGCGAGCGCTATCGCAACAAGTTTCAGGACACTGTCGAAAGTCAAAGGGGGTCTCTCTCTTTCATTCGAACTGCTTTTCGAGCGATGAGGGGCATCTTAGGGGGTCCCCCTAATCCCACTTCGGGGCGAAAATGGAACAATCACTATTATCATCCTATACCGTCTTGCTCTCCATCACCCGTTTCAGACAATGGCGATGACACCGTTCCTGATTCTCAGAACAGTCCTCGCTCCACTGCGGTATCTGTGAATCTGGAACCGATTCTCACCCTTCGCATCGAGCAGATCGGCGATCCGGTCGAGCATGGAGGATATGGATTGTTCGAGATGGTTGTCGACGACATAGTCGAATTCCTATTGAAGTCGGGCGGAACGTGACCGACTCATTGTTCTGGTCATGTCTTGACGTGATTCTCCATAAGCTCCCGTAACTTCGCGATTTCATTCTCAAGGCGTTGCAGGTCCGACTCTTTCTGGGCATCACCCGATTTCAGAAACCACGATGCGACGAAGCCAGAGAAGGTTCCGAATAGTCCCACACCTGCAATCATCAAAACGGTTCCCACCACCCTACCTTCCGGCGTTACTGGATATGTGTCACCGTAACCGACCGTGGTCACAGTCACAGCAGACCACCAAAGTGCATCGTCTGCGGTCTTGATATTCGACTCCGGAGTGGTTTCGAAATGTAACACTGCAATGCTTGAGATCGTAACAATCAGAATTGTGGCCAATGCAGCCGCCAGAAAAGCCCCTTTAGCTCGACGACGAAGAACAAATTCAGCAATGATCTTAGTTGCTCGTACACCTCTGAGGACCCGTAGTATCCGGACAATCCGTATTGCTCTTCCCAGCCGCAGGGGCTCGATAACCGGCATACTTGAAATGAGATCGATCCAACCCCAACTCAAGAGATATCGTTTGCGGTCCTTGGCCCGGTACGTACTGACCAGAAAGTCTATAAAAAAGAGAATGCATAGTAATGTATCCAGATCTTGTAGAATTGATTTTGTATCCGGATCCACATTAACGACTACCTCAATGGCTAGCAATGCGATAGCCAGTACGCTCAGAGCCAACATGAATATTAGATACGAATGATGTTTCTCATCGGCGCTCATGTCATCTCCGAATGTTGTTCACCAAGGACCACAATGTCGACCTATCTCTTCCGTTCCCACTTGTCCTTGGCTTTAGCTTCCTCCTTTGTCTCCCACTGCATATTACTAGGGTTGTCCGACCCTCCACGACTCAATGGAACAATGTGATCAATCACATACCCCCGTCGGCCATGTGGATATCCCGTCTGCTTCATGAACGCCCGTTTGGAAGCCTCGCTTCGTTTGATCTTGCCGTGCGAGTCTCGCTGCACGCCATAGACGTAAGAGCTGCGATGCGACTTCGTTGACCGGATTGCGGGGGAGGATTTGGCGCGATGAATAGTTGACGATCGGTAGTGCGTGCTCGATCGTGAACGTGCGTGGGTAGAGTAGGAATGTCTTCCGGGTCTTGAGCCCTTTGCTTCCATAGTATCGGGAAGGACAGACAGAAAGAGGACGAGCGAAACCGCTGCCAGCAGAATCCTCGCGAGCGTTCTCATGCGTCCCCTAGCTTCATTGTTCGTTGCTGTCATCCGACACCGTCCGGATCATCGGTCAAGTCAGTTCAAACCCACACCTCGGCATCTTATGCTCGCTCACCGCCAGCCTTAGCGGCCCCTCCACCTGCGCGACCACTCACCGATATATCCAATGGTCAACACCTCCATGGCTTGAGCAAGCGCCACTTCCTGTTGCTGTGCTCGTCGTTCCATCTTTGCATACAGCACCGATTCTCGTTCCTTCATTCACAGGGTTATTGTCATCGGACTTACATGAAACGGACATTAGTGCTAAAGACAGTAACAAGGCTACGTTCAATAACAATGATCTATTGACTACTGCTTTCATATACCCTCCATAGTGTCAATACTAGTGCGCACCTGTTTCTGTTTTGCACCCGAGGCAGTACCATGGTATTGAGTTTTGTCCCTTGTCCATTCGGGGCGTCTTCCAGCGAACAACCATCAAAGCAAATAGTCCTCATCCTTCTTGACCCGTCACGCTTCTCAACGACCTTTGCCACAATAACCTCATTTATTGTGCTGCCAACAATACCTTGAACCGGATTGTGCCTTCCTGGAGCATCTCGCCCCCTTTTTTGTCATTGCCTCGCACCGACCATCCGACGCTGTTCTTGATTGTGTCTTTTGCTCTCCCCTTACACCGGTTTGAGATGCTCCGAACGTTGGCGGGTTACAATTCTTGCATGGCGAGTACCGACCTATGGCCTCACTGAGATCCAACGGGATCGAAGACACCCGTAGCGATGTACACCCCTTGGAGTGATACTTCTTCCCACTCTTGGTCACATAGACAGTCTGGGCATTCGAAGTGACAAATGCGAAGCATAGGAGCGAACAGAGAATGAGAGCAGTTCGGACCCGTCCAATCTGGAGTGGCATTCTCAAGCGCCACCTCGATGGTGAGAATAGATGAGTCGCTGATCTTGAGTTGATGTGTTCATCGATCCCCCGCTAGACTATTTGCGCTTGATCGCGAATCCGCTAACTTCAAAGACCCTAACGGATAACCCACCCTCCTGTGTACGGATATCCTGGGTGGCGACACTGAATTGAGTAAGCGCATCAGCACCCATAGATGTCGCAGATTTGTACATCTGCTCTATCGCATCTGATGATGATAGGCTCTCTATCCAGAACTGCTTACCACCATACCACGCTGTCGAGTAACCCTTTGGCTGCATTTCACCAGGCTTTGCTCGCACAAGTTCCGGCTGGATCGTCACACTCACAAGACCTATCGATTCACAGTTGCCGGAAGGTGGAAGTGGCGACAACAGGAATCCCTTTGCCGTTTACGGCGCGAAACTAAACCCGTTCACTATGACTTCACGCTGGACATGCTCCGGGCTAACGATCCCGATATTGCAGCCAACCCCTTTGATGTGATCGTCTCATGCAAGGTGCGGCCCTTAGGATGATTCTAAGGGCACTCTGGCAGGCTGAGCAGGTTGTTGGGCTGTTCTCCGTCAGATTCGGTCTTGAGATACTTGTTGTCATACTTGCTGGTGGCAACGATAACCCACACAGAGTTTCCGTTGACACTGACAAAGAAGCGATATTTTCCGCTCTCAATGTCAGCAATGGCCTGTTGTTGGGTCAATCTCCAGCGCGAACCATCGGGGTTTGTACCTCCGATATTGATGATGCGCTCGTGCGGATTTGGACGGTCGGATTTATTGATGCATTTGATTTGAACGTTGCTAGCCATGAATCCCCCTAAATGTGGTATGAGTGCAACGTGGAATAGGTAGAGCGGAAAAATGACAACGAACCTCAGCTATTGAATTTGGCTAAAGCCTCTGGCCTTACCGATCAAGAAGCTCTTGAAGGCCTGAAGCAGTTAGCCCGCCATCTTCACCAAGAGTCCGGAACACCCAAGCAAGTTCCTCCCGAACGTGGACATTGTATATCTCGTCCACCTTTTCAGGCGAAGGACCGGAAAGATGATGATACAAATCTCGGATCATGCGGTTGTTGATTCGGGAGGCCAGAAGAGTCAACACGACTCCTTTGTCCCTTGATGCTTCATTGAGGCCAAGAGAAATGTCGTTAGTCATGAGTATCCCCCTAAGGTAGGTAGGCCTAATATATCGCGCCGGCAAGGGAAAGTCAACTTAGAATATTGCCCTATTTGCCCTATATGGTGAACCGTCTAGCGCATATCCTTGCCGCAATCTTCTTTTCGTTGAATCCATTCACCAGGAGGACCCAAAAGAACAAAACCAAAAAAACAATTCAGAATCACTTGACCCAGGTTCAAAGTACCGTACTCTTGGGAAATTTGAGACCCTCCAGGCGACCGCTCCCCCGGCCTATGTCGAGTAGAAGCAACTCGCAGGATCTCCTGTAACAGTACTTGAGGATGGGACCCAAATCATAGATCCCCACGAAGTTCCATCCCGATCTGAGCAATCTCTGCCTTGATCGGATACAGCTGCTCCTCCAGTTTCGTTCCCTCCTCCATCATCGACAACATGCTGACGTGCCGCTGTACTGGCGCTGAAGCTGTGCCAGTCTCTTTTCCAATTCGTCTCTTGTCTTCATGGCTCAATCCTCTTTGCCGCGGATTACTGCATGTTTGCCAGTTACGCAAGACCCCTCCAGAATCGGGTATAAGAAGTAAAGATGTCCATCTACCACAACTCAGGAGGGCTTCTTCATATGGGAACGGTGTACAGCACTTTGGTCCGAGCTGGGCCTACCACATACTTCATCGATGTCGATGAGGATCAGCAAGGCAAGAAGTCTCTGGTCATCACCGAGGCTCGCATGACTCCCGAGGCTAAAAAGCATATCCCGGTGATCCACATCTCTGCTGAATCGGTCGGACTATTTGGGCAGGCGGTATCCGAGGCAGTTCTGGAGATTATGCGATGACTATCGAAGAGCTGAAGGCATATATCCGGGAGAAAGGGAAAGAGCATCCGAGTCTTCGCACTGAGCTCGCCGAGCTCTATGAGCTGGCAATAGATGAGATCGACACAGGTGGCTCGGAGCAACATGAATGCGAACTGGCGTACAACGATATCGAAGAACTAATCAGAGAGGCAGAACGTGCAAATCGACAAACGCTACAAGATCGAAAGGGCGGTATCCACCGACAGTAACCGAGAAAGCCTGCAAAACGTGTTCGTGAGCAAACGTCACGCACTCGCCACAGACGGTAGGATTCTCGCCATCGTTCCGGTCACGACAGACGGTGAAGACGAACCAGGATGGATGTCACCGGATGCACTGAAACACGCTCGAAAGGTGTCTGGCAAAGGGCTCGATTCCATCAGGATCGGTCTCAACGGTGCGCAGATTCTTCCGGACGGTACGACGATGCAGCGCCCAGAGAAACACAATCCTCCGAGAGTATTCAACTTGCTTCGGAAAGCTCATCAGGGAAAGTACTACAAGATCGGTATCAATGCCGCATACCTGAAGAACCTTGCGGATTCATTGGGTTCAGAGGAACTCGTGCTGATGTGCGGACAACCAACCGAAGCAGTCCTAGTGAAACCTCTCAAGGGCGATCCCGGGACAGTCGGTTTGATCATGCCCATTCAACTCAAACACAGAAAGGTACAGTAGCTATGGCACACAACCTTAACGTCACAAATGGGAAGACCTCCATGATGTACGTGGGAGAAAGCCCATGGCATCGTCTCGGTGTTCGTCTTCCACAGCTGGCGACCTCAGCTGAAGCAATGCAGGCGGCAGGGCTTGATTATCAGGTCGACAAGAAGCCACTGTTCTGTAAACCGAATGGCCGCACGCTGGTCGAGGTGCCGAGGTCATTTGCGACTGTGCGTCGGGATACTCAATCGGTGCTGGGTCTGGTCGGAGATCGGTACACCGTCCTGCAGAATGAGGAAGCGTTCGCATTCTTCGACAGCCTAGTAGGCTCTGGAGAGGCAATCTTCGAAACAGCAGGGGTTCTTGGTCAGGGAGAAACAATATGGGTTTTGGCAAAACTCCCCGGATATATCAAGATCGGGAAGAACGATGAGGTCAAGAAATACCTGCTTCTGACCAATTCCCATGACGGGAAGTCGATGGTCCGTGCAAAGCTTACTCCCATCCGGGTCGTCTGCAACAACACCCTCTCAGCCGCATTGGATGGAGCAGAGCAGGAGGTTCGCATCCGGCATACTCCCAGTGCTGTGGATCGGCTTGCCCAGGCTCACAAGCTTCTCGGCTTGACGAACTCTCTGTACCAGGAGCTGGACCTCATCTTTAACAGGATGAATGCCAAGCGAATCACCGAACGACAGCTGATCCAGTTCGTGAAAGAGTTGGTCCCGGACAATGAGGACGCTTCATTCAACACCCGGACCGAGAATATCCGGTCGAAGATCCTCGAACTGAACGAGACCGGCGCGGGGTCAGATATGGCACGTGGAAGCCTGTGGGGCGCATACAATGCCGTAACCGAATACACCGATCACGTGCAGAATTCGACCATCCCGGAGAAGCGACTGAAGTCGGTCTGGTTCGGCTCGGGCGAATCGCTCAAGCTCCGCGCATTCGATCTGGCTCGTACATGGCTCAACAACTGATCCTTCACTATACATTCACCTGAGGCCGGCTTCCAGAGATGGGGCCGGCCTTTCCATTTCAAAGGAGGAGGCATGATTCGGCTTGAATGCACGAGCGGAGGGCACAACAAGTACTATGAGCTGCATCTCTCCCGGGGCAGCGAACGGTTTACTGTGGAAGGTCTCTACGGTGCCATCGGTCAGGCTCCCAAGAAAGCGCTGATCTACGACGGCGACAACGAGCAGGAAGCACTGGCGGAGATGCAGAAGAAACAGCTCGAAAAGCAAAAGCGGGGGTACATCATCGTTGGGTCCGGTGGAGCGATCTCTCCGGCCCCGGCTCAAAACAAAAAGAACAATCTCCCCACGATCTGGCCGATGAGTGCTCAGGGAGTGAAGGATGAAGCTCATTTGCAGGCACTTCTGGATGATCCCCGCTATATCGCCCAAGAGAAGTTGGACGGAATGAGGGCTATCGTCCACATCACCCGAACCGGACTTCGCATATTCTCTCGCTCAGCGGGAGTCGAGGATCCAAGTAGACCGCTCGAGAAAACCTCTGCCCTTCCCCATCTCTCACGGCTCACATTTCCAGACCTTTCCGGCACCATTCTGGACTGCGAGATCCTTGCTCCTGGTATCGATTCCGCAACTCTATCGGGTACGGTACACCGGAAGAATGGGAACGGCGATAGCACCACAGTTCAGCTGTTCGTGTTCGACATCCTCAAACTTGGTGACCGGGATCTGGGTGTTTTGACGCTGGAAGAACGGCTGGGTCACCTTGTGACCCTCCAGCGACAATTACACTCGGAGTTCATCCATTTCCTTCCGTGGGCAAGAACCAGTGCCGATAAGCGACGCCTATATGAATCGGTGCTCGCCAGTGGAGGTGAGGGCATCATGCTCAAGCGTCTGGACGAGATATACGTTCAAGGCGGAAGACCGGCGAACAACTGGTACAAAGCCAAGAAGTCATCGACGTTCGACTGCGTTGTGATGGGATTTACGGGAGGGAAAGGCAAGTACAATGAAACAATCGGAGCAGTTGTGTTCGGTCAATATGTCGATGGAAACCTGACCGAACTCGGCCAGGCATCCGGGATGACCGACAGAATCCGGAAGCAGATGGGTCGCAATCCCGAAGCGTTCGTCGGCAATGTCGTTCTGATCCAAGGCATGGAACGGCTCAAGTCCGGTGCGATACGGCATCCTCGGTTCGTCTCGATGAGGGCGGATAAGCATCCACAGGACTGTATCTGGTATCAAGGCGAACAATAGAACCACTCACAATTGAGGAATAGCAAATGAAATACCACCTCCGGACGGTTGTCTGGCGGTTCAAGGAATCATCCGAAGACCTTCCCGGTCTGAAAGCTCAGCGATCGGTCATTCTCCGCTCGCCGGAGGATGTGTTTCGGTCCTACGCCGACATCTTCACGGGTCAGGTCAGGGAACGGTTCTTGGTAATTTGGCTGAATGCGAGCAACAAGGTGATTGGTTTTGAGGTGGTCACGGAGGGCACACTCAACTGCAGCCTTGTTCACCCGAGAGAGGTGTTTCGTGGTGCGATAGTCGCAACGGCTGCATCAATCATCGTTGCACACAACCATCCCAGCGGCAACCCTGAACCGAGTGCCGAGGACCTCGAGATCACCAAACAGCTCGTGGAATCCGGGAAGACTATAGGAATCCCAGTCCACGACCATATCATCATCGGGGAGAACAGCTATACCTCCCTCGCAGAACGCGGCATGATCTAATCACTTAGGAGACACATCCATATGACAAGGAAAACAATCACGATCGTTCTCATGGTAGCAGAAGCTGTACTCGGCGTGCTGGGCTCGATCTTTGGACCAAGGAGGAAATGATGACCGAAAGAATCGACTTCATAGCAGAACTCCTCCGGGAATCCGAACTGGCTGACCAAGAAACCAAGATCGAGATGGATCGATTACGAGCCGATCAGCTCCTCGCTGCGGTGGCGGTTCTCGAGGATCGGATGTCTGACGCGAATGACCTGGTCGACAAGGAGGTCCGGCTACTTGAAGATTACCGCTCGAACGAACTCAGTCGCCTAGACAAACAACGCTCATGGCTCCTGCACAATCTCGAAGCGTTTGCACGGTCCAGCGGCGAGAAGACTATTCGGCTACCGCGCGGAACCCTCAAAATGAGAAAAGGCAGAGACAAAGTGAGTGTGGTTCAAATGGAAGCGTTCTTGAAAGTCGCTGGAAAGCTCGGTCTCGTCCGGTCAGTGCCCGAATCGATTACACCGGACAACCAAGCGATCTTGAACCGCATCAAGGCAACTGGAGACATACCGCCAGGGGTGGAGTATTTCCCTGCGGAAACCAAGTTCTCATACTCAATCAAAGGAGAGACAGATGGCGAACGGGAACGGGACACAGACTCAGAACAAACCGAAGCTTGAACTGGCTCTTAATGAGTCGGCAACGCTCAAGCTCACCAAAGACAAGCCCTATTCAGGGGAAAACTCCTTTGGGGCGTACTATCTGTACAGTGTGGCCCATGAAGGCATCGAGAAGGCATTCTTCACGTCCGGCGACCTGCATCAGAAGATCGTGGAAGCAGGACTCAAGGCCGGTGATGAATTCCGCATTTCCAAGACAGCGGTTCAGAACGGCAAGAAGGTCACAGCCCGAATGGACTTCGAGGTCGTGTCGAAAGCGGTAGTTCCGGCTTCTCAGCCTGGTGTTATGCCGACCGAAGTCCCGGATGATGGGTTCCGGGACATCATGGAACAGTCGCTCAGGGATGCCATCGAAGCGACGAAGGCCGTGAACACTGTGCAGTGGGATGTCGATTCGATCAGGTCGATCGCGCTCACCATCTTCATTCAGCGTGCGCGCAGCTGAGCGCATTCCACTTTCTCACAAGCCCGGCGGAGAGTCTTCCGTCGGGCTTTTTCTTTTCTTATCACGTCGCAGGAGCACATCATGAAACGACAGTATCACAGACAGTACTCAATCGAAGGACACTGCGGCCAGCACGCTCTCGTTCACGCTTTGGGTTGTCTTGGCATCCATATTTCGATCGGGGAAGCACACAGGAGGACTGGAGTGTCGCGGTTGAGAGCAATGGTTGAGGGAACTGACGAACATGCCATCATGAGGGGCATCAGAAGGAGCGGGTGCAAGCCCCTCCCCCACATGGTTCACGGAGAGGCGAAAGCTCGGAAGTTGATCACGCGGTATCTAAGGCGAGGCACACCTGTCATCATCCTGATAGACGACCAAGAGCACTGGATGGTGCTGTCGGGTATGAAGGGAAAGAGGTTTGAGTGGATCGATTCGGTCGATGATCTGCTCACCGGATCGAGTGCGTGGAGAACGGTCGCGGAGTGGATGGGGTATGGGGATGGCACAGCCACGTTCTACTCTGTTGGAGTTGCCAAATGAAAATATTGGCTAGTGTCGCCGTCGTTCGTCTTGAATGACGTCTCACGTTGACAAAGGACAACTAGGATCAACCGCAGCCAGCTTGGGCAGCAGGTGCCCATCTATGGGTGTGGCGTATCTGAATAATTGGCAATACATCCTTGCCTACAGACAATTCAAATACCCAGTCGAGCAATTGGCTAAAGCTTCGACATAGCGGCGAAGTGTTCGGGATAGCCTGATTTTTGGAAAACCAGCAGTAGACCCTCCCTGAAGATGTCGTAGTCGAATTCCTTCAAGTCCGTGATGTTTTGCCCGTCTGAGTGTGACTCCCGATTAATATAGCGGTAGAAGGTCTGGAACCGAGGCGCTTGAAGCTCGGGGCTCTGAAACACATTCTTCAAGCCTTCGTGCCGAATGAATCCAAAGAAATACTCAACAATGTTGCGCATGCAGTTCGCGATCACCGCTTGGTGGGTCGTTGGATCGTTGATAATCGACCAGTATGCATCATAATCGTTGCGCACCTCCTCGTACTTCATTACTTGAATGCTGCTTCCAGAACTTGGTTTCGTCAGTCTGAAAAGCCTTTGGTTATCTCGGCGTTTGACCGAATCCTTCTCTGCCAATTCGTAGAAAAAGTACAGACTGTGAGTCAACACGAAGACTTGAGTTATCTGCCTGGAAGAAAAGAATCGCGATTTGATCATCTGGCCCACATTGAAGACGAATACATGAGATAGACTCGAGATGGGGTCATCAATCACGGCAATACGATCAACGTCAGCCTCGTCGGGACTAGATTTTCCAGTGCAGAGTTCACAGAAATACAGGAAGCTGATGATCATCTTCTCCCCTTCACTCAGCGTCCGAAACACGTCATCTGCCTGATTGGGACGTTCTATCCGGTAGTGTGTGTCCGTAAGTCGAACGATACGAAACTCGTTCATACCGAGGTCGATGAGGGCACCGTTGATCGCGTCGACCGCCATTTGGGTGTTCACTGTGTCCTTCTGTGCAGATACTATCTTGTCATTCTCGAACTTTAGGGCATCGTTGAAATGCTTAATTTCCCTTTCAAGAGTTTGAACCTTCTCGGTTGTGGCCGCCTTGTCCCTTTCATGACGTGATATGACAGGGTCATACTTCCAGCGCATTATCTGCCAGAACTCATTTTTTAGGACGACAAGTGCATTGTCCCTATTCTGAAGCCTGTCGTTGTGCCCTTGTATCTCCTCATTCACAGCCATGATCAGTGTGTTGAGGCCCGTCATAGCTGCACTGGATTCAACCAGTGCTATCGGAATGCTGGGCTGGGCCAGTTTGGACTGGATCGAATTGGCGTTTGACTTCAATACAGTCAGAAGATTTCTGTGCCTTTCCTCGATCAATGCCTTTGACGGACCGATGAGTGGGTGATTTGCATAGACTTCCACATTGGGGACCTCTGCGATGAGCATGTTGTAGCGTCTCTGAAGCTCTCGGATTCTTTGCAGATCCTCCTCGTAGACCTCGTCAAAGTATTCGCGGAGTTTCTTTCTAAAGGCCGTTGTGATCGTCTTCTCTTGACAGAACGGGCAACTCTCACTGCCGTCATCGCTACTTTCGGAGAGAAAGGACATTCCTACTCGGACCCAATCCGCATTCTCGAGACGAGTGATTAGCGCCGCGAGATCGTTGTCCTTGCTGCCCTCAATCACCTTTGCAAGCACTTTCGCTTCCTCTACTTCCGCCACCGAGAGATCAAGAGCAGGTAGAAGTTTCTGGACAGCGGCACCGTCAGCACTGAGTATCTCTACATCCTCTTTGATATCCGACGCGGATCTTGATGGTTCTGCCTTAGGCCTCTCGATAGAGGCAACGTGGGAATACAGTTTGCTTTTGTCTCCTTTCAGACCATCGAGACAATACTCAAGTACACGATCGCCGCCAGAGAAGTCTTGCTTGATCTTCCACACTTCGTCAACTGCGTCTTTGGCTTGCTGGGCGACGGCCGCCATGAGATCTTGCTTTTTCGCTTCTGTATCGCCACGATTGCCCATAATCGCTCGGATCGTTGCCTGTGCCTCGAGTATTCTCTCCTCTGCCCTTTTGTTCTCCTTGGACAAAGTGAAAATCCCTTTCAACCCGTCAGCGACAAAGAAATGGTCATTTATGAATGCTCGATTGTAAACTAGAATCTTGGATTGAGTCGTAGCCACAATCCGGCAATGGTTGTACCGAGGATTCGTAGAACCGTAAAGAAAATCCGAGATCGTCGTCTTCCCGGTGCCATTAAGACCATAGATCAAGTTTACCCTCTTATCAGAGTCAATGGTTGTGGCCTCCTTGAAGCTGGCTACCTGCTCCATTCGAATTTGCGATATCATATTTGGTTACCTTCGCGATTCTGACGGGTCGCGCCTCGCAGCTAATACTTACTGCGGGAGGCATTGACGCAGTTGATTACTGGATTTCTGCTCACCAGCCCCACAGGTGGAACCGTTGGTCTGAATAGTCATGCTCGTCGCGGGGACTGAACTGTGATCCTTCCAAATCCTGGTGGTGATTACAGCCGCATTTCGCTCGATCCCATCGCGACACGCCTATGGTTTTGGCGTGGGCCTTGGCCGGGGCGGTGGGGGCGGTGGTGGCTTAGGCGGACCTGTTCGGATTCCCATGGGTGTAATCCTTGGTTAGTAATTGGAAGTGATGAAAACATCTAGCTCTGTTTGAACACTAGACTTGAGTCGACCAGTCAAGAAGGCATCGACCTTCGATTGCCCGTATGAATCGGCAAAACTGTTCTTGAGTGAATTCAGTTTCTCGAGGAAGACTTGAACGTCAAACTGTGGATTGACTCGGAGCTCGATAATGAGTTTCTCACAGCCTATGCGAATTGCGCTAAACTGGGTTCGAGAGACTCCCCAATCATTCAACTTCCTAGCAACATCCATAGATTTATGAGCGATTGCAAAGATTGCACTCGTGCCAGCCAAGCCAGCCCAGGCACACTTGAATGCCGGCTCATTCCAAAGGGCCCATCCTGAGATAGCTGAACCGGATGCCGTCAACGCGATCAGTACCTTGGAGAACTCATCAAATCTCTGCCATCGCAATACAAGCCGTTCTGAAAGAACCTCTTGAAAATAGGAATCGTAGTACGTCTTCCAAACCGCGTTCCACAGTTGGTCCCGCTCATCGAACTCCATGTTGATCTCTCCTTCGCCGATTTGCGCCGCGAAACGACTGTATAATTGCAAGCAACCAACACTTATAACAGACTCGGTGACGACCCCGACGCGGTGTTAGGCAGAGCAACTGGATGGGTCCGAGTGGTCAGCCGCTTTTCATTGACGCAAATGGAACGACGATCCCACCAAGACCGCAAGCGAGAGGCTGACGACGTTCACCCGGACACCTGGAATGCTAGGAACGCTGAAATCGAGAATCTCTTGCACGATAGTCTTTGCACTAGCTTGTCATTCCAGGGGTGTCCCGGGCTTGTGAGTTCATGACAGTGAGAGTCAATTACCCCTTGGCCCCGTTGGGCTGCCGAAGATGCCAAGCGATGGTCGTACTGTTGTCTGTCAGGTCATAGTAGCGCTTGCATTCGGAGATCCCAATCTCCCGAGCCATCCCCTCTTCTAATAGCCTTGAAATGAATGCCTGTGACAGATGCTCAATGTCGACTCTGTTGAGTCTACCGGGGAGCAATCTTCGCCAAGATAGAAGATACGATCCGGAGAGTCTCTTGGAAAACGCGCTCCGTTGGATGTACTCGGCTACATCCGTGTCGCTAAAGACTTTGATTCCCGCCATCGACTGGACGAAGCTTGTTCTTTCGACCGCAGTGAAGAGATTGTCAAGTGATTTGTTTATTTTGGCTAGTCGTCTCTCCTTCGCCAAGACGGCCCAGAAGCAACCAACGAAAACCGTGAATGCCATAATCCGCACGATCGAGATTGTCGATTCATCGTAACCCTGAACGCGATCCAATAAGCCAAATAGATCCTTGCTCATGCCAATAGCAATGGCGAGAACTCCACTGATTCCGAGGGTCACCCTTTGTGGGGTATTCCGGGGCCTAGCGTCTTGCCGAACGATGTCCGCAGCCTTCGTCGAAATGACTTTCTTTGCTTTCTCGATTTCGTCACGAAGCTGCTCGACCTCCCATGTAAGGGTCTCGTTCTTCGATCGCAGCTCTAGCACTTCATCTTCAAGTCGTCGGTTGCGAATCAGGATCTCGATGTCTATAGGCTTGACGACTCCTCTCTTGGCTATCTTGGCCGGAAGCCTCTCGAGTGTTCCCCCCTTCAGGTATATCTCCATTTCCTCCAACAGTTGCGAGGCTCCCTTGAATGCTTCCTCTCGACGCTTCTTCTCCTCGCCATCAGTTGTCTTGTCGGGGTGACACCCGTTTCGATATTGCTTCAATTTGACATACAACTCCGCAAAATCATCATTCCCAGAGGATATGCCAAGAATCTGCCGTACAGCGGCAGCCAATTCGTTCTGCGTCATATGTACTCGCCGTCCTTCGGTTAATCTAGCTCATCATTCCAGAGACATCATTCTGCGCGGACGTAATGTCGCATCGCGGGCTCGGGTCAAGACGCCGATTCCGCCTTCTTACCGCCGTCATTCTATTGAGATTTTGTGCGGCAATAAATCCGGTGTTGTTCTTGAGTCTCATCCACATCGAAATCGCACGCATCCTCATTCGTTCGTCAATGCGACCGTCACAAGATCCCGATCTTGATTTCCCCAGTAAATACATTCCTCGAAAACATCCTCCTCAAATCATGCTATTGGCTGATCGAGCAATTCCCTAAGACACGGCCTGACCACAATCATTTAATTCTACCAAACCGTCTTCTTACCCGTGGTAGGATCGGCCGAGTTCCCATAAGGTCGTGCTTCCGGTGCCGACATTCATACGGACGTCGAAACAAAAAAGCCTCTCTATCCTTTCGGACAGAAGAGGCCTCAACTCGTTTCCCCACCACCCTCTCCCAAAGGGTTTCTATATTGAAATCATACGGAATCGATCGACATATGTCAACCCATTCAGCGCAAGTGGCTCGCTCCCATTAGAATTCTGGCGAGCCGCACAAGATTTTGTTCTGAACTGGGCATCCAAGCGAGACAATTTCGGCGAACTTGACGTCTTCGATCATGAAATGCAAGGGTGAGCGAGTCTAACCAATTGATCTATCAGCACTTACACTCTACCCAATACGGTGATGGTATCGCCACTCCCCAGCCATCTTCGGATGACTATTTGATCACCCCCGATTGTCTCCAAGCGATTCCCCTGTCATGCTTTTTCGATCCCAAGCGCTCCTTTTTCACATGAAGCACTGTTCTGGGACTTGCGAGAGATCACCCTCCACCAAACGCCCCCACGAGTTCGAACATCGGAAGGTACATGGCAATCAGGATCCCTGCGACCACAAAGCCAAGCAGGAGGACAACGACAGGCTCTATTAATGAGGAGAGGGCATCGATCCTGGCATCCAGTTCCCGCTCGTGGAAAGCTGCGACTTTGAAGAGCATCCGGTCGAGCTCACTCGTCTCCTCACCAACGGCGATCATCTGGCTCACCATCGGAGGGAAGAATGGCGATGACTCAAGCGGCGCGGCGATCGACCGGCCGTGCTTCACCGAACGGAGGATGCGCCCCACCTCATCGCGCATCCCTTCAATCCAGATCCCCCGCTGCGTCACTTCGAGAGCTTTCACAAGCGAGACCTGCGCACCGAGAAGCGTCGCGAGCGTACGGCAGAACCTCGCCACCTGCGTCTTCACAAGAATGTCCCCAGCAACAGGAAGCCTGAGGGCAAAGAGCGCGCTTCTTCTGGCAAGATGCTGACGATCTACACCTATCCCGAGGCCGGCCACCCCGAGGGCGAGCACACCTGCCGCATACCACCCATATCCGGTCACGATATGGCTGACATCGACGACGATCTGCGTGACTGGCGGAAGCTCCTTCTGGAAACTCGCGAACATCTCTCCGAACGATGGTACGATAAACACAAGCAGGAAGAGGATCGATCCGAGTGCCACGAGAGCGACGAGGAGAGGATAGGTCATTGCCTGCGTGATCTTCCGTTTGAGCGCGGCCATCTTCTCTAGGTACTCTGCCAGATGGGCGAGGACCTCCGCCAGACGACCCGTTTCCTGACCGACTTCCACAGTCACAACAAAAAGCGCATCGAAGACGCGTGGATGCCTGGCGAGGGCCTCATGGAGAGGGTTGCCATGTCTGACCGACCGCCCGATATCGGCAATGACCTCGCGGAGCCGCACGTTGCGTGTTTGGACAAGAAGTACCTCAAGAGAACGCTGGAGCGAGACGCGGGACTCAAGCATGACCGAGAGCTGCGTAGCAAATGTCGCAATATCCGCCCCGGATATCCTGGATCTGAGTTCAGTGAGCGCCACCTCGGCCTCCTTCCCCCTTCGTCACCAAGGCCGTCGAACTCACCTGGAGCTGTGCAGAGCCGTGAACCTCAAGCTCGTTCGTTCCAGAGACCGCGCGCACATGCAGATCTACAGTCCTACCAGTACGAACGAGTTGTATGCCAACACGCGTCTTCTCGCTTGCGTGCATAGGGACTTCCCCCCGTATGACCATCCCCCTCGACACTCGATATGACGCGATCTCCCGGTTGTCTGAGATCATCACGAAAAGCGAGTCGCCCTCCTGGATAAGTTCTGATGAACGCTGAATATCAAGTGTCATCCGGTTGAGCACTCCTTCAGCGGCGCCTGCGATCTCCGTCCTGGCCCGCCATGACGTGATGATGCGGCTTGCGAACACATAGAGCTCGAAGGCGTAGCCAACGAGGATCGAGCCGACGACCATCGCGACAATGAGTTCGTTGATGGTGAAGCCTGATTCGTCAGCGAATGCGCGCGTGAACGGATGTCCGAGCGAAGTGGACAAGCGTGCGTCCTCCCTTCCTTGTGTCCGTGACAATGACCTCGACCTCGATGAGTTCTCCATGCCTTGTGATGCGCCGGAGTACCTGAAGGCCGTGCTCCGTGCGCTGGGTATCTCCCTCACTTGCGCCCGGCGAACCAGAAGAAGCAAGTTCGGCCTGAGCAAGCCGGAGCGCTTCCTGTGTGCGCTCAGCCCGGTCGTCCGTAGTGAGATTGCCGATAGCAGTCAGAAGAGGTATGAGCACCGCGGTAAAGAGCGTCAGGGCTACGAGGGTCTCGGCAAGCGTGTGGCCGGATTCATCATGAACGGCCGTTCTCGCTTTCCTGCTGGCCTTCCGGAAGGTTTTGAGAATGGCGCTATTCGCCAGCGGCACAACCAGGGTTGAGTATCCTAAAACCACAGCATCACCTCCCCCTTTCCGGGCGACAGAGCAGGAGGCACGGCAAACCCCTCCGGAAGAGCACTCCGGTCAATCCTCCCTGATCGCATCCAACCATGATAGGATGTCGGGGCTTGAAAGAAGAAGAGGTCTTCAAAGAGTGCGGTACCTTCCACTCTCCCATCGAGCGTCACTGTTCCTTCTGCGTGGATCGCCCCAAAGACCGTCGCTTCGCGGTCCACCGTCACAATATCCATGGAGGCATTTCCACACCGATTCCGAAGGAGGATCACCATCCCCTCGGTGCGCGAGCGGCGCAAGAGGTTGATCTTCCGTGCTGAACGGACGCCCGCGACTTCTCGGGAGCAGAGCACTGAGGGATACAGGAGCTTTGCATCCGGGCCGACCGAGATCGAGGGCGCGATCACTTGTCCCCTCATGACCACTCCGCTATCGATTGTAGCAGAACCGCTGCACATGAGAACAATGTTCTCGCAGCGCGCGCCACAAGAGACTCTCGCTGATCCGGTCACATAGATTGCCACAAGCCCCTCAATCGCTGCGCCACTCACGATATCAAGGTCTCCCTGTACATAGACCTCAAGCGGATGTTCTCGGCGGATCAGTCTCTGTGTTATGCGGATATTCCCTTGCATGAACGCGGTCTCCACAGAATCCACAATAAGAGTCAGGTCCTCGGTATGTATTGCGCTGTTGCCGGATCCTGACGCAGGTAGCTGACCTCCAAGGAAACCGTCGAATGACGCGAACGCAGCTCCCATCGCCCGGGACTCAAACGGTGGAAGGAATGAGGCGGCTCCCCGATGGACACTCCCCGTAACCGGAAGCTGGCGCGGCTGTTGTTCTCCCGGCAGTGTGCCGACAGCAGCCCCCATTGATCCAAGTGCCAGATCTCCCGCAATCGTGGCACTCCCGGTCAAAATAAGCTGGCGTGAGGGATTGGCAAACGTGAGAGCGTACCGGTAGCACTCGGGTGGTGACGCGCCGAGGAGCGCAGTTCGTGATGCATGCGCGCGGCTAGCCCGTCCTTCCGACTCGGCAAGAGTGAGGAGCCCCCACGGCCGTGTACGGACAACAGCAACGCTGCTATCAGCAAACTCGTAGGTCTGGATTCCCTTCCCAGCAGACGGTTCACTCAGAGCCCGTGCTATGCCGCTCTGCGCAGCTAAGTCTGCTCGGACGCGCGCGACATCCATCACCGCCTGCATGCGCCGAAGGTGCTGCAAGAGAAGCACGGACATCGCCAGAAGTGTGAGGATGAGCATCAGCATCAGCACTGATGGAAGCGCAAAGCCCTCCTCGCCGGACTGGTTCCTCATTCGAGCACCCACTGTCCCTTCTTCCCACTGTAGCTGTACAACACCACCCTCGGATCGATCCGGAGTATCCGCACGCCGCGCAGGGTGTCCCCGCGACCCAGGAAAAACGTCGTTCCATCGGATGACTGGAGAACGGCCGTTGCCTTCTTCTTCTGCGTTAGGATTCCGGTAAGCGCTAGTGGTGGCGGCATCCAGGGCAGAGGTTTCGGCTTCTTTCTTATGATTCTCACCGTGCTGTCGGCATTTGCCTGTCTGCCGGTGAAAGGATCTGGTACATCCGCCTTGTATATGAATGGAGGCCTCTTCTCAGGAATAGCACAAGCGGATGCCGGCTCCGGTGGGGAATCCATGCGGGAGACAGCGTCGACCACCTGGTAGGCGACGGCACCCCAGATCATGAGGAGGAGAATCATGAGGGCGCGCGTGAGCGGCTTCTGCGGAAGTCCAGCCATGGATGACTATTCTCCGGAAGGGA
This sequence comes from Bacteroidota bacterium, assembly GCA_030835135.1. Taxonomy (GTDB): domain Bacteria; phylum Bacteroidota; class Ignavibacteria; order UBA10030; family UBA6906; genus JAGDMK01. The sequence goes on along the minus strand of JAUQWO010000032.1, from coordinate 1,003 downwards.
ATGACCCCTCGAGCGTGGCATCGAGTCCGGGGCCGCGTCCCGATGATCGCTTGAGGAGAATCCGTCCGCACTGGATCTCGAGCGGACCGTTTTCCAGACGGTTCACATACAGCGCGATGGCGTGAAACTCACCCTTGAGCTGAAGGCGGAAGCGTTCTTCCCGTGTCCGTTTTCCGCCTTGAGGGCCGGCAAGAGGAGAAGCGCCGGTGAGAGTAACGCGGGTAGATGTCGCCTCCTTGCTCGCCAATGAGAGAAAACCCGAGAACGAGCGGCTGTAATCGCCTGCTGCTTCGGCAAGCTCCCTGCGAAGTAATGCCTCCTTTCGCCTGAGCTGGGCCCTGCGCACTGCAAGTGATTCGGGAGCAGCAATGAGAGACTCCCGCACCCTGAGTTCATCATAGGCGCGAAGGGTCTCGATCCACCGGCCAGCAACCTCAGTCGAGAGGATGTACACCGCTGCGAGGACCACGGCTCCAAGAAGCAACATGTACTGCCGCTTCTTCATCGCGAGAGTTCTCCCCTCACCTCAAAGCCAATCCCCCCACCTCGCGGAATAGCACCCTCATTGCTGGTCATTTCCTCCGGTCTGCCGGAGCGCACGAGCTGGGCCCCACGCGCAAAATGCACTGAGTCAAGCGCAGCAAGCCACGCAGCAAGATGGGCGTGAGCGCCGGCCCTGCCCTTCACCGTAAAGACCTGCGCCCCTGTGACCGGCAAGGTAATATCAAGTTCGTTAAAACGCACGCCGGGCGTGACAGACGAGGCAAGGTCATGAAGCGAGCGGGCAAGTTGGCTCCGGTGAGCGCCGGCTCTGACGCCCGCAAGCTGCTCCTCCAGGCTCCTGACCTGAGCATCGCGCGCAGCGACATCTCGCGCCGAGGCTTCGATCTCAAGGCTAGATTCGGTCGCCTCTGCTGTACGGGACTCGACGTACATGGCAAAACCGAATTGCAGTAGGAGGAGCACGAGGACAACCATTCCTGAGGCAAGGGCAGCTCGCTGA
>JAUQWO010000031.1 GCA_030835135.1 Bacteroidota bacterium | reverse complement strand
CCTGCTTCTCGTTGGCCTGGTACCTGGCGCGTATCGGGGACACCTCGAGGGATGGGAGCTCTACCTCAACCAACCGCCTTGCTGTTTGGTCTGAGGAAGGGGCTGGATCGTCCTCCTCCGGGGTAGTCTGCGATTGATGGTCTCGCTCGTGAAGGGGGGATGATCTCATCGATGGACGGTCAACATTTCTTCGGTGCTGTTTGTATTACCTTAATATATACGAATTCCTGAGGTGAAACGCCAGACCAGCTGAACCCTGGTTGGACCCCGATATCCCCCCCTCGCGTGAATTCTGCGGTTCTGAGTCTCCGTTGGTCGACCTTGTGAAGGTCGCACAGATTTGCTACTTTGTGGTGTGCGTGACCCTGGCCGTGCCGGGCAGCCCGCACGAAGCGCATTCGATGCAACGATCAGTATCGGATTCGGGGGGACAGAACGCGAACACGTTCGCAAGGGTACCACATCGAAGGACGAGAAACGTGCCATGAGGATCACGCATAAGGCGGCAAACACCTATGGTTACATCGCCATCGCGCTGATGTTCGCACTGCTGGTCATGGTCCTGCTCAAGGCCGTCCCGCAATCCTGGCACATGCCGCTCTTCGCGGTGGCGCTGGCATTGTACCTGGTGCGCATCACGCTCCGTCTTCTCCTCGCCCGCCAGGCGCGGATGGAGCAGCAGGGGCAACAGAGTGCCGACAGCGGCAACGATGAGAAGTCCGGTCCGGATGCGGACGCCTGATGGTCCGCATTGGCATTCTGGGTACCGCGGCTATCGCGCGCCCGTTCTTCGGTGCGCCGTTGCGCCACGCGACCATCACGGCGATCGCAAGCCGGAGCTCCTCGCAGGCCGCAGCATTTGCCAGAGAGTTTGGCATCCCCGCCCATTTCGGGAGCTATGACGCATTGCTCGCCGATCCCGCGATCGATGCCGTGTACATTCCGCTTCCACCCTCGCTCCATGCCGAGTGGACCATCCGTGCCGCCCGCGCCGGCAAGCATGTGCTGCTTGAGAAGCCGGCGGCCCCATCGTCGGCCGACGTCGAACGCATGCTCGAGGCGTGCGCCTCCACCCGCGTCCTCTATATGGAAGCATTCATGTACCGCTTCAAGGCCATTCACCGCCACGTGCGGGACCTGGTCAATGGAGGAACGCTGGGCCCGCTCCGCTTCATCGACTTCAGCTGGTGTTTCAACATCGAAGCGCTCAAGCGCAGTCTGTTCCGGCTGGACCCTTCGCACGGGGGAGGTGCGCTGAACGATCTCGGCATCTATGGCGTGGACTTCCTCCGCTACCTCGGCATGCCAGTCCCGACGGTGGTCCATGCCACGATCGAGCGCCACGGGGGCGATGGCGTCGACAGCTTCGCACATGTCGTGCTCCGGTCCGGCTCCACACTCATGGCCCTGACCGCCGGATTCTCGTGCGACGCGAACTATTATGCGCTGGGAGGCGAGAAGGGGTCGGTCTATGTGTCCGGCTCGCTTGCCGGCCGTGTCGTTCCGAATGCGGTGCAGATGCACCTCTTCGAGAACGACCAACGCTCGGAAGAAGTCTTCCCCGCGGAGAATCCCTACGTTGCGGAGATGGACTATTTTGCCCGGTGCATCGAGGAGGGTACGCGGCCCGAGAGCAGTGAACAGGGGAGTCTGTCGAATATCCGGGTACTCGAGGAGATCAAGCGCGCAGCAGTGTATGTGTAGAATGTGACCGGGGCCGGCGACAGCCGGCCCCGGTGGTGTACCCTTCCGACCCGCTCTCAGGCGGCCGCTCGTCCCTTCCTGTTGGCGATCACGTAGAACAGCACCAATGCCGCTCCCCCGAACAGGGCGATCAGTCCCGGTATGTACCCGCCATCATTGTGGTACATGGATTCGAGCCATACACCGATCAGCGCCGCCAACCCCACGCCGACGAAGACCATGCCCCACTTGAGAGACGACAGGGGGTCGGTCCGGAATGCTCCGGTGCCGGCGAGCGCGCGGATCTCCTCGGACGACAGGCCCTTTTCAATGATCAATGTCCGTTCACGGTGGCGCGTCAGGAGGAATGTGCCGATGACAAGGGTGATGGACAGGAAGACGATGGAAACGATCGCGATGTCTTGCATGATGACCTCGTGTGTGGTTGTGTGTCAGTTAGACCGCATCCTCCGGAGGTTTGTTTCACCGGGCACAGTGAAACATCCACAGCCGGCGTGTCGTCCAATGAGTAGTCCATGGAAACCGAACACGCCATACTCGAGAGGGTACGAGCCGGGGATGCCCGCGCGTTCGGCCTGCTCATTGAACTTCACAAGGATGGCGCCTTCACGCTTGCCGTGCGGATCCTGGGATCGCGGGAGGAAGCGGAGGAAGTGGTGCAGGATGCGTTCCTGCGGGCGTACCAGGGTCTCGCGTCTTTCCGCGGGGAATCCCGGTTCGGCACGTGGCTCTATCGTATCGTGTTCAATCTGAGCATGACCCGGGTGTCCCGGAGAAAGCGGCCGGCACAAAGCCTGGACCTCCTGACCGATGATGAGTGTCCCGCCGTGCTCGACGGCGAGGGAATGGATGTCCTGGACAAGATGGAGCGTGATGAACAGGTGCAGCGGCTGGACCGGGTCATGAAGGCGCTTCCGGATGGGCACCGCATCGCTGTGGAGTTGTTCTACCTGCAGGAGCAGTCCTATGAAGAGATCGCGGACATCATGGATATTCCACTCGGTACCGTGAAGACCTATCTGTTCCGTGGGCGGGCACGGCTCAAGTCTCTCCTTGCCCGTGATGTGGACAAGAATGTGAGGGCAGCATGACCGGTCACTATGATGAGCAGACGATCCACGAGTATGTCGATGGACGATTGTCCGGCGCTGCGCGTGTCGCACTCCGGATGCATCTGGATATATGCCCGGCGTGTGCAGCGCTCCACCGGGGCGTTGTGGTGGTGGACGGGATCCTGCGCACCATCCCGCGTGAACAGGCGGGTCGGCACATGACAGAGACCGTTCTTGCCCGCATCATGCTCCCCCGCAAAGCGACACTCCTCGACCGGATGCTCCGGCCACGGGTTCTGGCTGGCGGTGTGCTGGTCCTGTTCGGGGCGGTTGGTGGTGCCGGCGCGATCCTCACGGCATCACTGGAGGTTCCCGGGAACGGTCTGCCGGTCGCATGGGAGCGGGTGCTGGGCGGGTCGTACCGGGGCATCGGCGTGCTCGCGGAAGCCGTGTCGGGGTGGATCACCGGAATGGTGCCACAACTGTTCAGCGCTGAGGCCGTGCAGGTGACTCTGGCCGTGATGCTGGTGGTGCCGCTGTTCCTCTGGGCGGACCATGTGCTGGCGAAGCGGCGGCTGATCGGGTAGGGACCCGGCAGGGGGGAGGAAGGGTGGAGCGGCCGGGCTACTTCGCCGCGGAAAGGTAGTGTACTTCCTCACGTCCGACCACCTCGGCCGAGTGTGCAGTGTTCGCCGGGAGATTGAGCCGGTCTCCGGGCTTCATCACCCAATCCTGCGTGTCGGTCACGATGCGCATCTTTCCCGATACGATCACGATGAAATCGTCGAAGGCGTGCTTGTGGCGCCCGTATTTGGTGCCCGGGCTGTCGGAATACAGATCGTGCTCGAGCCCCTCCGCGCTGAGCGACTTCTGCAGCTCTTCGAGCGTTGGCTTCTTGGGCTTATTCCACCGGATGACATCCAGCATAGCGGCACTCCTCACTGTCGATCACGTTTCTGAACAACTCTCCCAGTAGTACTCCTCATACATCGACACGATCTTACCCACATCGAAGTGGTCCACCGCGCGCGCGCGGCACGCCTGACGGAACATCGCCATGCGTGTATCGTTGGTCAGCAGATCCACCGCATACTTCGCCATCCGCTCGATATCGCCGATCTCCGCGATGTAGCCGGTCTGTCCGTGCACTTGAAGTTCCGGCAATCCGCCCACGCTGGTGGAGATCACCGGGACACCGCACGCCATGGCCTCCAGCGCAGCAAGGCCGAAACTCTCGGACTGGCTCGGCATCAGCATGAGGTCGGCGGCTGACAGAATGCGCACAAGTTCGGTCTGCTTGCCGAGGAAGCGGACCTTGTCCTGGATCCCGAGTTCCCGGACCAGCAGTTCGCACGCCGACCGGTCGGGGCCGTCGCCCGCCAGGATCAGATGCGACGGCACCTTCTTCTGCACCTCGTTGAAAACCCGGATCACGTCGGCCACCCGTTTGACCGCGCGGAAGTTCGAGACATGGATCAGGATCTTCTCCTCCGGGGGAGCGAAGCGCTCGCGGACCTGGGTGCATTCCACACGGCGGTACTTGTCCGTGTCCACGAAGTTCGGGATCACCCGGATGTCCTTGTCGATCCCGTAATTCGTCAGGGTCTTTTCCTTCAGGAACCGGGAGACCGCGGTGACGCCATCGCTCCGCTCGATACTGAACTTCATCACGGACAGAAAGCTTGGCTCCAGACCCACCAGCGTGATATCGGTCCCGTGCAGGGTCGTGATCACCTTCGGTTTCCCGCCGAGGATCTCGCGTGCGAGGTATGCGCTCGTGGCATGCGGGATGGCGTAGTGAGCATGCAGGATGTCGAGCTTCTCGAACTGCGCCACCTCCACGATCTTGCTCGCCAGGGCCGGCGTGTACAGCGGGAATTCAAACAGGGGGTAGCTGGACATCTCTACTTCATGGTAGAAGATGTTTCCCTCATAGGAATCCAACCGCATCGGCAGGGCATAGCTGATGAAGTGGATCTGATGGCCTCGTCCGGCGAGCGCCTTGCCGAGTTCCGTGGCAACAACGCCGCTGCCCCCATAGGTCGGGTAGCAGACGATGCCGATCTTCAACGGTCGTTTCATGGTCGGAGGAAGATAATCAAGGTGGTATTAAGGCGCAAGCACTTTGAACACGCGGGGGGATTGAATATATTACAGCATGGTCGATACGTTCCACACGATAGCCCGCCGTCATACCGTTGAAACCAAGATACGGGGCTCGCGGTTCCTTGCGGATGCCGTTCCGGTCGAAGACCGGCAGTCCGCCGAAGCCGTTCTGGAGGATATCCGCAAGCGGCACTATGATGCCACCCATCATTGTTACGCATACCGGCTCGGGCCTGGCGGGGAAACGTACCGGATCCATGACGATGGGGAACCCGGCAGCTCCGCCGGCCGGCCGATCCTGGCCGCCATCGACCACGGGTCGTTGACCAACGTGATCGTGGTGGTGACCCGCTGGTTCGGGGGGACCAAACTCGGGGTCGGGGGGCTTGTGCGTGCCTATGGCGATGCTGCCGCGGCGGCTCTGGCGGGTGCCGGTATGCTCACGTGCTATCTGACCGCCACATGCATCGTCCGGTTCCCGCACGCCCATATCAGCACGGTGATGCGTCTGTGTTCTGCGCGGCAGGTGAAGATCCTGACGACGGAGTACGATGCCCTGGTACGGATGTGTCTGGAGGTGCGTCGGGGAGGGCTGGAACGACTGACGGCGGACCTGATCGAAGCCACCCACGGGCAGCTTACGGTCGATCCGCCGTCACCAGTGTGAACCGCTCAGGCGTGCTGCCGGGCCTTGACGATCTCTGCCGTATCGAGAGCGATGACGAGCTCTTCGTTGGTCGGGACCACCAGGACCTGCGTCCGGGTGCCGTCCCTGGAGATGTTCTTCTCCTTCGGACCCGCGGTGTTCTTTGCCTCATCGATGTCGATGCCGAGGAACGCCATGTTCTCGCAGCTTGCTGTGCGCACTTCGGAGCTGTTTTCGCCGATCCCGCCGGTGAAGACCACCGCATCCACGCCGCCCATTGCGGCCGCATATGCCCCGATGTACTTCTTCACGCGGTACGTGAACACTTCAAACGCATACCGTGCCTTCCGGTCGTCGTTCTTCATCTCCGCGATGATCTCACGCATGTCGCTGCTGATGCCCGAGATCCCCTGCAGTCCGCTATGCTTCTGGAGGAGCGTCCCCGCCTCGTTCATCGTCAGACCTTCCTTGGCCATGATGTAGAGGATGATCGAGGTGTCGATGTCACCGCAGCGGGTCCCCATCAACAACCCTTCCAGCGGCGTGAACCCCATCGAGGTATCGACGGACACGCCGCGGTCCACGGCCGCCATGCTGCAGCCATTCCCGAGGTGGGTGGTGATCAACTTGAGCGACGACAGGTCCTTGCCGAGCATTGCCGCGGCGCGTTCCGCGACATAGCGGTGCGAGGTACCGTGGAAGCCATAGCGCCGGATCTTGTACTGCGAGTACAGTGCGTAGGGGATGCCGTACAGATACGCCTTCTTCGGCATCTTCTGATGAAACGCGGTGTCGAACACGCCCACCTGCGGGATCCCCGGCAGGTTCGCCTCGCATGCAGCGATCCCACGAAGGTTGTGCGGGTTGTGGAGCGGCGCGAGCTCGATGTTCTCGCGGAGCGTCTTGGTCACCTCGTCCGTGATCAGGACCGCGCCTGCGAACGCTTCGCCGCCGTGCACCACGCGATGCCCGACCGCATGGATGTCCGACTTGTCGCTGATGACGCCGTGGTTCCTGCTCAGGAGAATGGCGAGGATGTATTCGATCGCGACCGTATGGTCCACGATCTCGCCGGCGATCTTGATCTCGTCACCGTCGAAGCGTGTGTTGGAGAGGGTGGCACCGGACATGCCGATGCGTTCGACGGAGCCGCCCGCGAGGCGTTTGCGAGCCGTATCGTCGATGAGCTGGTATTTGACCGATGAGCTGCCGCAATTCAGGACCAGGATATTCATAGCCGTTTGCCGTCCTCGTTGTACTTGAAGAAACCTTCGCCGGTTTTCTTGCCGAGTTTGCCTTCACGCACCATCCGGCGGAGCAGGGGGCAGGGGCGATAGCGCGGTTCACCGAGTTCGTGCCAGAGTGTTTCCATCCACATCAGGACCTCGTCCAGACCCATATTGTCCGACATCTCCAGCGGGCCGTTCTGCATCGCGTACCCGAGGCGCATGGCGGTGTCGATGTCCTCCGCACTGGCGATCCCCTCCATCAGCGCGTGCATCGCTTCGTTCAGCATCGGCAGGATGGTACGGGTGGTGATGAACCCGGGGTACTCGAAGACCTCCACCGGGGTCTTGCCGATCCGTGTGGCAAAGGCCTTCACCAGCGCGAAGGTCTCATTCGAGGTCTTCATACCGCGGACGATCTCGACGAGCGGGACGAACGGTACGGGGTTGAGGAAATGCATCCCGATGATCCGCTCGGGGTGACGGGCGGTCTCGGCAAGTTTCGAGAGGCTGAGTGTTGCGGTATTGGAGATGAAGACCGCGTCTTCTTTGCCGATGGCATAGAAGGATTCAATGAGCTTCTGCTTCAGGCCGAAGTTCTCATCCACCGCTTCGATGACCACCTCGCACCCTTTGAGATCAGCGATGTTCACGGTGCCCTTCACGCGGGAGAGGACGGCGCGCTTTTCGGATGCGGTCTTCCCCCAGCGCTTGATCTCGATGTCCATCGCCTTGCTCAGGCCGTCCATGCCGGCCTTCAATGATGCTTCATCACGTTCGACGCCGATGACCTCGATCCCGGCGCTGGCAATGGTCTCCACGATGCCCTGTCCCATTACCCCCAGGCCGATGACGCCGACCTGGTGGAACTTGTCGTCCCCCGTGCGCTTCCGCACGATCGGGGACTCGAGGTCCTCAAATCTGAGTTTTTGTGCCATGACGTTCCTTTTCGATCACTATCCATGCCGCGGTCGCGCATCGCACCAGCAGTTGCTCCTGCCGCGCCAGACGGGGTCAGAGTGTGAACACGTAGGCATTCCGGAGGAGATGGAGGACAGCGATGGCACAACCTGCGGTGACCGCCCTGAACACGATCGCGATCAGGACGGCGTGTGCTATGCGTATGTTGCAGAGAACGGCGAGTGCCCTGGCAAGCGCACTTACGTACCATAATGTAAAGAGATTAATGATGGTAAGCAAAAGTGCCGCGGGATACGACAGCGCCGCCGGCCCCGTGAATGCCAGTGCGCTCCATGGATAGATGGGCAGGGCTTGCATCTCCCTGGAACCCGATAGAAACGCTATTTCCGCCCCCTTTTCCATGACCCCGATCACGGCAAGACCTATGCATATCGTGAAAAGCAATGCAAACCGGGGGCGCTGACCGCCACTGAACGCCGCCACGATCAGTCCCAGGAGGAGCGCACCCGCTGCCGCTCCCGCCGACTCCTTGATCGGCAGGATCGCCAGCTCCCACGGCAACGCCGCATCAAGCTCCGCGTGCACCACACGCAGCTCGTCCCGGGATGCGGATGGCGGGATGTGGGCGATGGTCCGGTCGACATGGATCGGATGGGCCACGATCTCAAGGAGTATCTGCACCGCCACGATGGCTATGAGCGGCACGACCCAGCGAGGTGCGCGTGCAATGCGGGACGCGGTGCGTGCCGGCAGGAAGGGGAGTATCAGCGCGGCAGAGTGGTCAAACATACGAGAGCCGCTTGCGGGTGGAGGTCGGGGCAACGAGCGATACGAAGTTCTCCTCCAGCGTCGCTCCTGCCTGCTCTCCCAGGAGAGGGCGGACAGCGTCCGCCAGTGTTGCCATCGGGCTTTGCACGATGACGCGACCCTCGTGAATGATACAGACGTCCGTGCAGAATCGCTCTACAGTGTCGAGCGCATGAGAGGTGATGAACACGGTGGTCCCGCGGGACGCAAGATCCGACAGGATGTCCTTGATGGTCCGGGCCGCAACGGCATCCACGGCTTCCAACGGCTCGTCCAGGATGAGCAGCGAGGGTGCGTGGATCAGTGCCGCTGCCAGCGATATCTTCTTCTTCATCCCGGTCGAGTAGGTGCCGATCAGCATGCGGTCGTCTCCCGGAAGGTCGAGCAGTGTAAGCAACTCCGCCGTCCGGCGTTCACATTCCGCCCCGGGCACTCCGTACATCATCCCCGTCCAGATGCAATACTCCCGTCCGGAGAGCCACTCGAAGTAGAACGGATCATCCAGGACGAACCCGATCCGTGCAGCGACCGCAGGCGGACGTGTGAGCGCGGGGTGCCCGAGGACCACGATGTTCCCATCATCCGCGTGTTCCAGACCGGCGAGAAGTCGGATCGTCGTGGACTTTCCCGCGCCATTGAGACCGACGAATCCCATGATCGATCCCCGCGGGACCGTGAGGCTCAGACCCGTGAGTGCCCGATGACCGTTCTCATAGCTCTTCGTCACATGCTCCAGCACTATGTCAGATGTGTCTGCTGCCATAGATCCGTCCGTCGTTCCTGAATGACCCGTGCCACATGCGGTATCGCGACGGCCCACCACGCCGCGCCCATCGCAAGAGTGTACACCACAAGCATGATCTGACTCCCCGGGAGTTCGCCCAGCACGAGCGGTGGTACGGAGACCAGTCCACCGCCGATCAGCATGAGGATCGCTCCCGCAGCATCCTCGAGGGTCCAGCGCGACCGGGGCCGGAGCTGTTGCCAGGAGAAGCTGTTCCCGAGCATGAGCAGGGGGAACTGGACCGCGGCCAGATACAGCGCAGACGAAGTGATCTGCGGGGCCCCTGGTGGTTCGGGTTGCACATAGCAGACCAGCGTGACAAAGAAGGACGCGCATCCCCACGTGAGGATGATCAGCGCGGCATTCTTCGCGCGCAGCATCCGTGCACCGTCCACGGGAAAGAGCACGCCAGATGTCGTCTGTCCGTGCCAGAGATTCAACGCATTATTATAGAATGGTTCGAGCGTGACCAGTGTGGCGACCATGGCCGGTGCGAAGATCGAGCCGATATACGGCCACAGGGAGAGCACGGGGGCGATGATCGCAAGCGGTGCGATCCGCAGGAGGTGGCCGGTGGCGATCATGCCGCGGAGCTCGAGGGCGATCATTCGGAGGTCACGCATACCGGCGACCGATCCATGCGCATGCGGCGGCGGCAATGGCGAGATACATCGCGTTAGAGAGCGCGGGAATGATGTTGCCTTGTTCGACTTCCGCCACCCCTGAGGCCACCCAGCGGAGGGGGAGGAGTATCCTGAGCACGGGGCCCGGCGACATCACCGCGGTCGCGATGAGGAACGCGGCGGCGGCAAGGCCGGCCGAAGCGAGGATCGAACGGCCGGCGGCACCCGGGCGGATCCGGAGGATCAGGAGCGTGCTCATGAGAACCATCAGCAAGAGCATCAGGAGCGTCATCATCACGACCCGTCCTCCGACTCCGGGAACGGTCGCGGGGCCCAGGAGAGCGCCGGCGAAGACCGCTGTGCCCGTGAGCATGAGGAGGGCCCGGTGCCGGACCAGAGCGAGGAGGACGAAATCAAAGCGGGTTGCCGCCGCGAGAGGGAGGACCCGCGTCCGGCGCGCCAGTGTCTCCAGTCCGCTATTGGCGACCGCCGCGCCGGTCAACAACGCGAAGAAGGACTCCGTGGCCAGGAACAGGATGAATCCCTCGCCGCTGCGGTCCGACCCGATGAACCGTTCAAGATATGCGCATGCGAACAGATTGAGGAGTCCGAGTGCGGCGACCCCGATGGTCCACCATGCCGAGTGCCGGGTCTGGCGCCGGTGGTCGGCCTCGAGCATGAGGCCCAGCGCGGAAGGGACGGTCACTTGTTCCATGGGTCCCGGGGGAAGCGGCGGTCTTCGATCAGTGGGAACTGCACGTACTTCGTGGGTGGCGGAGCGGCGAGCGATGCGGGCCCGCGCGCAACGGTCGCCGGCTGCTCGATGTACACCGTTGTCACAAGGGTATTGGCCGGCAGGTGGAAATCCAGCTGTGCCCCCATCTTGAGCAGGGCGAACACCGCGCCCCAGGCATCGCGCGCGAGTGTGTTGTGGAGCATCGCTGCGTAGCCGCGTCGCTGGAGGGTGAGGCGTCGCGCCTTGCGTTGTTCGAATTCGGGGGAGGTCAATCGCGCGATCGCCGTGCGATATGCCGCCGCCGCGGAGTCGGTGACCGAGAAGCGGGGGTCCGCGTCCTGTGCGCGAGCGATGTCGGCAAGGATCATGATCAGCACCGTTGCGATCGCCCGGCACCACCCCCGCCCTTGCATCAGAAATCCCGTTTCTTGAGCAGGACCGCTCCGCCAAGGAAGAATGCGGTGCCCGACAGGAACGCCTGCAGGAACGGTTTCCAATCGATATCCGTCTGCCCGCTCAGCTGTGCCGCTGCCCCGGCTTGCATCCCGGAGATCTGCGGGAACAGGTAGAAGAGTCCGTCGATGACCGTCCGATAGATAGTGTTCTCGGAGAGCCGGAAGAGTGTCGATTCCCGGTGGGCGAGGAGCGGCCCTTCAATGATGAACAGGAACAGGAAGGTCAGGACGATCGTCGTCGCCGTATTGCGTGTCCACGTACCGATGAACGTGACCAGCCCGAAGAGGCAGCCGAACATGAAGATCATGATCAGAGCGGTCAGCATCAGCGTGGGGTCCCAGACGCCCGTGCGCATCCCGAACACGAGCCATGCGCCCACGAGGAAGTACAGGATGTTCACGCCGATCGCTGCGACGCCGCCGAGATATTTCCCGAGCAGGAGTTCCCACCGCGCGATCGGTTTCGACAAGTAAAGGTCCACCGTGCCGCGTTCCAGCATATCCGGGACGATGCCGGCGGTGGCGAAGACGCCGAAGAGCATGATGCCGGTGAACAGTCCGCCTGCAAGGCCGGCCTGCATCTGCCGGACAAAATGGACGAGAGCATCCTGGGGGATCGGGACCTCCATGAGGGGTTGGCCGAACATGGTCACGAGGGAGCCCGCATCCGTCTGTGATGCCGAGACCGCAAAGGCGGTACCGATGAGGACGACGGTGGAAATGCCCGCAAGGATATACATCGTCGCCTTGGAGGCAAGTTCGCGGAGCGTCAGGCGCACAATGGCAAGGAGCGTCATGACTGCACCTCCCGCGTGATAAGATCGATGAACGATTCTTCGAGCGTGTTCCGTTGCTTCTGCACGGAGGTGATGCTGACCCCATGCGCGCGGAGGAGATCGATCACGGTGTTGAGTGCCGGGACGTCGGCGACTCGCGCGGTCAGCCCGTCCGCGCCCGCCGTGACGCCCAGAACGCGTGCGGTCGCTTCCGTGACGAATGCCGCCGGAACCGTCCCTTCGATGCCGATGTGATAGGACGAGTCGGTCGTTGTAAGTTCATCCACCGTCCCCACCTTGAGGAGCTTCCCGTGATCGAGGATCGCCACGCGGTCGGACACGAGTTCCACCTCCGAGAGGAGATGAGAATTCAGGAATATGGTCTTGCCCGCCGCCTTCAGCGTACGCAACACGTCGCGGATCTCCTTGCGGCCCACGGGATCCACGCCATCGGTGGGTTCATCCAGGAACAGGACCTCCGGATCGTTGATCAACGCCTGGGCGAGGCCGAGCCGTTGCATCATGCCCTTGGAGTACCGCTTCACCTTCACCTTCCGCCAGTCCTGCATCCCCACCATCCCGAGCAGCTGCGTTGTCCTCGTCGCGAGTTCCGGGCCGCGGACGCCGGTCAGTGCTCCGAACGATGACAGGACCTGCTCACCGGTCAGATAGCCGGGGAACCGATGGTTCTCCGGAAGGTAACCGATGCGCCGCCGTGCGTGTGGGTTGCTGACCGGCAGGCCGAGCAGGGAGGCGGATCCTGTGGTGGGGTGGACCAGTGAGAGCAGGATCTTCACACAGGTCGTCTTTCCCGCGCCGTTCGGTCCGAGCAGGCTGAAGATCTCTCCCCGGCCGATAGTCAGCGTGAGGTCCTGAAGCGCCTGGATCTCGCGCCGGCCCCGGACGCCGCTCGTATAGGTCTTGGAGAGATGGTCGCATTCGAGTGCGTGCATGGAACTCCCTGTTACCTGAGTGCTGAGGTTTTGTCCACAAACCGCTCGCGCACACGAGCGCCATTCGTTGCGTCGGCGTAGTGGGAGCGCACGAACTCTTCGGTGGCTTTGGCGCGTTCCGCCAGATGGTCAGGCGACATGTAGCCCGGATCGAAGAGCCCCGGCTTCTCTTTCGGGATCAGCGCGGCCTTGCGTCCGATGCGGACGAGCCCGAAGGGGTCGTAGCCGGCCTTCGCCAGCAACACCGTGGCATACCGGTCGGCCTCGAGCTCATACGCGAACAGACGCGGTGCGACGATGTTCTCGTAGGTCTTATGGACCAGGTCGTCCAGGTCGGCCTCGTCGGCCGATTTCTCGCCGGTCTCTTCCTCAAGTTCGGCAAAAGCATCGTCGGCCTTGATATGCACCTTCCGTTTGCTCATCTCCTGCACGCCGTGTTTGCGGATGACGTGCGCCATCTCATGGGCGATGATCGCGGCGGCTTCCGATTCGTCCGCGCACATCGCGAGTGCGCCACGGGTGATGAAGATATAGCCGCCCGGGAGCGCGAAGCCATTCATGGTCGGGTCGTTCAGCACGAAGACGGTGAAGTCCCAATCGTATGCCGGGGAGTTCTCGGCAAGGACCGCGCAGAGCATGTTCGCATAGGCAGTCAAGGTCCTGCTCTGTACGAACCCGTGTGATGCGAGCCGGGCCGCGACGCCGAGCCCGACCTGTTGCTCGCTGATGCCTGCGTCGTAGGAGATCTCTCCCAGGTCCAGGTCATCGAAGGACATGATCCCGGCAAGGGGCTCGCGTGAGGCCAGGAGCGGCCGGCGGATGGCGGCGATGTCCGCCTCAGAAAAATTCTTGACCGCGTTCTTGAGGACGGTCTCCACGCTGCCGGGAGGCGTCTTGTCACGCTTCTCCGCAAAGCCCCTGATAGCAGCCGACACGCCGGCGCGGGATGCCTTTGCGGAGCTCCACACGTTCTCGACGGGGAGGACGCGGGCGCCCGCGGGCTTCGTCTCCGTGAGAGAGTTCGCAGCCATCCAGCCGCTCTTGCTGTCGGACAGCCGGACCTTCAGCCAGGTGCCTTTGGTTTCAAGGACGCTGACCTGCGTATTCTCCGGGACAACGGCAATGAGCCCGAAATAGGACCCCGGGCCCTCACGGATGTAGTTGTCCGCGCGCTTCGTGTACGATGGTCCGGGCATGATCGCCGCGGCGACCGTGGCCAGTGCGATGCAGCATGCGAGCACATATCTCATGATGGTCCTCCGTTTATTTCGACGTCAATGTATAAACACCGTCCCACTCATCGGGGAGTGACACCTGTGAAAGTTCCTGACACCGTGTAACGTAGGTTGATGACGGCCCGTCGGTCGGATCACCCGCCAGGATCGCTTCGAAGATCAGCCGTGCCTCCGCGAACGACTTCCGGTGATACAGGGCAAGCCCCTGTTCAAAGCGTGCGATCTTCTGCTCGACCTCCGGCGCGATCGTGCCGCGGACACCGACAAGTTCGAAAATGCGGACGGGGATGGCCTTTCCCTTTACGCGCAGGAAGTCGAGCGGGCGGGCAACGATCCAGTCCTTCGCTCCTTCGTACGTCGTTTCGCTGATGATGATCTTCGTCCCGAAGACCTTGTTGACGCCCTCCAGGCGCGAAGCGAGATTCACCGTGTCGCCGATCGCCGTATAGTCGAGCCGGCTCGAACTCCCGATATTGCCCACCACCATCTTCCCGGTGTGCAGGCCGATACGCGTCACGAACGTCGGCATGTTCGGGTCGCGGTCCGGACGGCTGTGTTCCTCGGCGAGGGCGCGTTGGATCTCGAGTGCTGTCAGGCAGGCGACCTTCGCGTTGTCGGGACGGGGGATCGGGGCGCCGAAGATCGCCATGATCGCATCGCCGATGTACTTGTCGAGCATCGCCTCGTTCGTCAGGATGATGTCGCTCGCCAGCGAGAAATATGCATTCAGGAAGTGGACGAGGTCCTTCGGTGTGAACTTCTCGGCGATCGAAGTGAAGTCCTTGATGTCGGAGAAGAACACCGTTGCCTCGATGGTCTTTCCTCCGAGTTCCACCTCGCCGGCGTTGTTCAGGATGTCCGTGACGACGTGCGGACTGAAATACCGGTTGAACGCCCGTCGCAGCACGCGTTTCTGTTGTCCTTCGGAAGCGTAACTCACCACGGCCGAGAGAGCGAAGGTGCCGACGAGGGCGAGCATGGGGGCGATGACCGGTATCCACGCACTGGCCGACCGGAATGCGGCGTACACGGCCGCGAGAAAGATGATGCCGATGACGGCGATGAGCAACGAAGAGATCGCCGGGCGCCGGATCCGGAAGAAGAGCCAGGCGGTTGCCAGGGCGATCATGAAGATCAGGAGCACCGTGAGCCATGCGGGGGTCTCATGGAGGTGGTGTCCGTTCAGAAGGTTGCTCAGGACGGTCGCCTGGATCTCCATCCCGGGATACTGCTCGAGGTAGGTGAAGGGCGTTGGTTTGAAATCGTAGAGTCCCGCAGCGGAACCCCCCACGATGATGATCTTGTCGCGGAACACTTCCGGTGGGACATCCGGGAGCATGCCCTGCTGCATTTTCACGGAGCTGACGAGAAGGCTGTGCGCAGAGTAGTACGTGAACACACCCGCGGGGCCCCCGCGTCCATACCAGTAGATCAGGATCGACCCGTCGGTGGTCCGGGGAACACGCGCAAGGAGTGTGTCCGGCGGATCGTGGAGCCCGTTCCGTGCGAGCGCGTAGCACGCCGTCGAGAACTGGTAGAGCGCATCCGACCGGTACGGGTACACCGGCGTGATGCGGCGCGCAATGCCATCATCGTCGACGCCGAAATTCGTGACACCGAGAGCAGCCGCGGAACTCTGAAACTCCGGGATCGGGGCGGCCGCACGGTCATAGATGGTCCGGGCCCGACGCACTGCGGTGTGTCCGATCAGGTGGCGTACATGTACGGAGTCGCCGGCAAGGTCTCCTTGCTCCTGAATGCTCAGGTTGACGCCGAGGAGGACGTTGCCGGAGGCGGCAATGGCGTCCGCGAACGCACGGTCCGACTCCGCGCCATCAACTTCCAGGCGGTTGGCATCGTGTTGCGAGAGGTCATAGTCGAATGCGACCAGGCGGGGGCGGGCTTCGCGCAGATACTGGAGGAGCAAGCCGTAGTACTCGCGGGGCCAGGGCCACTTCATCTGCCACTGGCGCTCGACGAAGTCGAGACTGTTCTGATCGACCGCGATCAGCACGACGGAGGTATCGGCCCATTCGGTATGTGCCGCCGTGCGGAACCTGAGGTCCAGGGTCTTGCGTTCAAGCGTATCGAAGAGCGTGAGGGTGGAGAGCCCCAGGGCGCCGAGGGTTCCCACGAGCGCAATGGCCAGTACGAGGACCTGGCGGTTCTTTTGGAGCTGTTCGGCAAGCGGCCGGAGTGCTATCATCGGTATCAAACATACGTCTTCCGTTGAAAAGACGCAAGCTTTTGGCGGGTTTGCTACTTGAATCGAAATCCAGTACATTCTCAGCGTCAACCCGGTGCTTTGCTGGTTCCGGATGATCGACCAATATCTATGAAGAGGAACCCATGAAGTCCTTGATCTTGTGCCTGGTGCTGTGCGCAGTGGTGCTTTCCGTGCCGGCAGTGGCTCAGCAGCAAAAGGGGGACGTTGAACTGCAGTTTCAGGGGTACTATTTCCGGAGTGTAGGGTCTGACCTCGAGTTCGGGATGGGAAATCTGGCAGGGAAGATCGGTCCCTACCTGACGGACTGGCTCCAGGTGGGTATCGGACCGACGCTGTCGATCACGACCACCACGACGCAGAATTTCAACCCGACGACCTTCGAGCTGGAGAAGTCATCGGAGACGACGACCACGTTCGGTTCCACCATGTTCATCGTCGCATCGTTCCTGACCCGGGGTGCCAAGGCGGTGCCATACGTGGGCGCCCAGTATTTCAAGCAGGATTTCAGCGACTCTGACGACAAGGGGAGTGTTGGCGTCAACGCCGGAGTGAAGTTCTATTTCAGCAAGAAGGCGGCATTCGACCTGAGCGGCAACTATCTCTTCACGTTGAACGAGGGCCAGGAAGGCGGCTTGCTGTACTTCGCCGTCGGCCTCAGCTTCCTGTTGTAGTCATCCGTTCTTCTCCATTGCTCATCCGCGGACGCCGCCCGCACGGCGTCTGCGGGGATCTCGACCGTACCTGTGCCAGGAGCTTTCACGATGATGAAGACAGTGTTCTCCATCCTTGCACGCAGGCATGCCCGGCTGACCCTGGTCCCGGGTGTCATCCTCGCCCTCGTCATCCTTTGTACGGTCGCCGCTCCCGGGCAGGATATGCGCCTCACTGCCCATGGTATGCTGACAATGGATGATGGTGACGACGTCACCGCCCTGGCGTTCTCCTCCAAAGGAACCTCTCTGCTGTCCGGTGATGATGCCGGTGCGGTCACCTGCTGGGACCTCTCTCGCCGCGTCCCCCTCATGACGGCACACATGGAGAACGGCGTCCAGTTCCTGTCGTTCCTGTCCAATGACCAGAGTTTTGTTGCCGTGGACAATGCCGGCACGGTGCAGGTCTTCGATCCGATGAAGCGCACCGCGGTCGCGACATTCGCATCGCGCGGGAAACCCGCGCGCACGACGGTGGATGCCGGCAGGCAGTATCTCGCCGTGGCGAACACCGACGGCGCGATCGAGATCTTCGATCTGAAAGCGATGATGCCCGCGGGGACCATCGCGGCGGGCGAGAAGGTTGACGATATCCTGTTCCTCGGGTTCGACCGGCTCGGACAACAGTTGGTCGCGGTGCTCGCCTATGGCGATGTCCACAGCTGGAATCCCGCCACCCTCAAGCCGCTCCGTTCCTTCGTCCTTGCCGGGGGTGAACTCCACGGATCGCGTACGGTGATCCACGCGGCGGCCACGAACCGCGCGACGAATGTGTTTGCCGCGGCGCTCGAAGAGGTGGCGATCCCCAAGGGAGGCATCCAGGGAGCACGCGATCTGGAACGTCGCGCCATGCTGATCGCCTACGACTGGTCCACGGGCACGGAGCTGAAGCGGGTCAAGATCCCGGAGTCGGTCGAACGCATGGCCATGGGACCCGGGAATGATCATCTGGCGGTCGCGGGCGATGATGCCAACACGATCACGATGGTGGACCTCCGCAAAGGCGAAACGGGGAGTGTGGTCACCATGACCGAGCCACCGAAGGTGCTGGCGGTGGCCGATGACAACCGCTGGCTTGCCGGTGGCGGGAGTGACGGCACCGTGACCGTGTGGTCGTTGCAGTACAAGGGCGATGCGAGCGTGGCCACTGCGGGCACGCCCTCGCTTGCCGGGCGCATTCGTGCCCGGGGATCCACGCAGCCGGCGCTCACACCCGGGCAGCCGGTGAAGCTCGCGATCGTCGCGTTCGAGGCGAAGGGAGTCTCCCAGGATGTCGCGGATGTCGCCATGAGCTCGCTCTCCAACGCGCTCGCGAATTTCGATTACATCACCCTCGTCGAACGGCGGCAGATCGAATCGATCCTCAAGGAACAGCAGCTCCAGCTCAGCGGCCTGACCGAGGCCCAGAGCGTGAATGTCGGGAAGCTCGTGGAAGCGGACGTGATCCTCATCGGGAATGCCGGCAAGCTCGGCAGCAGTGTCGTGTTCTCCGCGAAGCTGATCTCGGTGGAGACGGGAAAGGTGTTGAAGGGGCGGGAGGTGATCTGCGAAGAATGCCGTGACCAGGACATGTACGACGCCATCAACATGCTCGTATCCACCATCGCACAATGACCATGCGCATGACCGCTCGTTCATCATCGACCGTTGCCGCGTGCATCGCGGTGTTCCTCCTCACCGGCATGGGCATCATGGGTGCGCAGGCACAGGATAAGCCGCGGTGGGCGGACGATCTTCCGAACCTGCCGCAGCGACAGGGCTACTACCAGGGACTCGGGATCACCACGGTGACCTCCGACGGCTCGGCCGGTTGGAATGATGCATCGGGGAAGGCACGGGCGCAGATCTCGTCGCAGATCCGCGTCCGTGTCTCCAATACCGTGTCGCGTGCCGTTCAGGAGACCGCGTCGGGATCCGACATTACCGTGGCCGAGGCCTATGCCTCAACGACCGATCAGATCACGACGGCATCTCTCGAAGGGATCGTTCTGGAGCGCTGGTTCGATGAGGATGCGGGGATCCTGTATGCCTATGGTGCGATCTCCCAGGCCGAGGTTGAGCGCCGCTTCCGTGAGAAGATGGAGGATGCCGTCGCGTCTGCCCGCGTGTATCATGCCGGTGCGCGCCGGGCACTCGAACGCAACGATCCCTTCACTGCGCTCGGACAGCTCTCCGAGGCCATGCTTGTCGTCGCACTCGCCGAAGGTGCCCTGGACCGCACGCTGACCGCTGCCCTGGACGACGGCGGAGCCCCCGCGCCGGTGCTGCCCGTGCTGCAGACGCAGTTGTGTGGCATCCTGAGCAAACTGCAGTTCGAGATCATCGATGGCAACGATCAGCAGGCCGAGCGCGGCAAGGGGCTCGATGCCCCGTTGCGTGGCAGGCTGTCATTCAAGTCGGATCACGGCGTCTCTCCGGTGAAGAATGCCATTCTCACCGCATCGGTCGTCGCGCCTGCCTCGGGGCGCGTTCCCGATGATATCCGGACCGATGCCACGGGCGCCTTCACGCTGGATGTGATCGAAGTGAAGAACGGTGAATCGGTGAACAGGGTCCGGATCGCTCCGGGCGTGGCGGGTGCCGCGGTGTTGAAAGCACAATCGCCCGATCTTGCGCGCTGCTGGGCCACGGCATATCTGGACTTCACATTCAAGATGAAGAGCAGGACGAACATCACGCTGGCGATCAGGGTGATGGAAACGAACATGGGTACGCCACGTCCGAAATCCTCCGTGCAGGAGGCGATCCAGAAGGGTCTGCTCGGGAGTCAGTACAGCATCCTCGACGATTCCGAGGCCCTCGAGAACATGTCGGAGGAGCAGATCCACGGCGCCCTCGCGAGCGGCGATTACCGGTCGATCCTTGCCACCGTGCGCACACGGGCGGATGTGGTGATCGTCGGGGAGGCATCGGCAGCCGAGCGGAGCAATCCATTCCCGCAGATGTACTTCGGGGCCGGTCGCGTTCTGTTGCGGATCCTCGACTGCAAGACCGGCCGCGTGCTGGGGAGCGTCGTGATGGAGGACCAGAAGGAGGGTGGGCCGACCTACGAGCAAGCGGGGAGGAAGCTGCTGGAAAAGATGGCGCGCAGCGCGTCCGAACAGGTTCGCCAGGAGATGAAGAACGCTTTGGAATGACAGTCAATTCACGCTGGACACACGCACACGTTCACAACCGAAGGAGGCAGTCATGCGTTTCGTTGCTTTCACCGCGGTGATCCTGTTCTCACTGGTGATGCTCGCCGGATGCGGCGGCAGTCCGGAGACGCTCCAGGCGTCAAAGACCGGTGATATCCCTGATTGGTATCCGAATGCACCGCAGGACCCGTTGTATGCACGTGCGGCGAACACCGCGGTCTCGCAGGACCTGCAGATCGCCGTGGACAAGGCCAGCACCGGTGCCCGTGCCGAGCTCGGGCGCCTCGTCGAGACGAAAGTGAATACGATGCAGAAGCGCTTCGAGGAGGAAACGGGGACGGCCCAGGAAGCGACCCTCATCCAGCAGTTCACGCAGGCCACCAAGCTGGTCGTGTCGACCACGCTGAACGGAAGCCGCATGAAGGACCAGAAGACCGTACGTGATGGCGCGATGTGGCGTGCCTACGTGCTGATGGAGCTTCCTCTGGGTGCCGCGAATGCGACCCTGATGGATGAGATCAAAAAGAACAAGGAACTGTACACACGGTTCCGTGCGACCGAAGCGTTCAAGGATCTCGACGCCGAAGTGCAGCGGTACGAAGAGTGGAAGAAGCAGCAACAGCAGCCTGCCCCAACGACCAACTGACCGGCAACGAGGGGGCAGCGATCCCGTGGCGACCATTCCAACTCATGATCCGGCTGCCGCGCTCGAATTCTGCAGAAGACTTGCCAGCGCAGTGTCAGAGGAACAGGCACTGCGCTGGCCTGTCGAAGGGGGAGAAGCACCTCCGCCTCCCGAGCTCAGCGTGGTCATCCCGGTCTTCAACGAACAAGAAAATATCCCGGAACTCACGTCCCGGCTCTCCACCACCCTCACGGGATCAGGGATCACCTTTGAAGTGATCCTGGTGAACGATGGGAGTACGGACCGGTCCGTGGCGATGCTCGAAGCCGTTGCGCGGGCCGACAACCGGTTCGTCGTGGTGGACCTCTCGAGGAACTTCGGCCACCAGGTGGCGATCAGCGCGGGGCTGGAGTGTTCACGGGGGAAAGCCGTCATCATCATGGACGGCGATCTGCAGGATCCGCCGGAGGTCCTCCCTGCGTTCGTCGAACGTTGGCGCGAAGGGTATGATGTCGTGTATGCCATCCGGCAGCAGCGGAAAGAGAACATCTTCAAGCGATTCGCCTATGCGGCGTTCTACAGGGTCCTCCAGTGGATCGCGCACGTCAACATGCCGCTGGACTCCGGCGATTTCTGCCTGATGGACCGGCGGGTGGTCGATCTGCTCGTGCGCATGCCCGAGCGGAACCGGTTTCTGCGCGGTATCAGGAGCTGGCTTGGATTCAAGCAGGTCGGACTCGCCTACGAGCGGCATGCGCGCGGTGCCGGCAAGCCCAAGTACACTCTGCGCAAGCTGATCTATCTTGCCGCCGACGGTCTGCTGTCGTTCAGCTACATGCCCCTGCGGCTGATCTCCGTGATGGGCATGGGGGTCTCGGTGTTCTCCCTTGCACTGGCGGCGTATTACTTCATGAAGAAATTGCTGTTCGCCCTCGACCCTCCGGGTTTCGCCACGCTGATCGTTGCAGTGTTCTTTCTCGCTGGCGTGCAACTCATCACCATCGGCGTCATGGCGGAATACGTCGGCCGGATCTCCGACGAGGTGAAGCGTCGTCCGGTGTTCGTCGTCCGGCGGGTCTTCCGCGGGGGTGGCGTATCACCATCCTGATGTTCGACAACGAGTTCCCGCCCCTCGGCGGGGGAACCGGGGTGGTCAATTTCCACCTCTTCGAGGAACTCGCCGCATATCCGGATGTGCACGTCGATCTCGTGACGTCGTCGCGCACGCGATCGACGTACGAGTACGAGGACTTCTCGTCGCGCATCCGGATCCACAAGGTTCCCGTTGACAACCACAATATTCACCACGCGACCAATCCGGAACTCGTCCGGTATGTCCTGCGTGGTTCCCGGATGGCGCGACGGCTCGTGCGATCGCAGCAGTTCGACATTTCGTTCGCCTTCGCCGGTGTCCCCGCGGGCGCGATGAGCCTTGCGCTCTGGAAGCTGTACCGTGTGCCGTACGTGGTGTCGCTGCAAGGCCCCGACGTCCCGGGCTTCGAAGCCCGCTACGCGCGACTGTACCCCTTCCTCACTCCTCTCCTCCGGAAGGTCTGGCGTGAAGCCCGTGCGGTGATCGCGATCAGCGCGGCGCACCGTGCCCTTGCAACGGCATTCATGTCCGACATCCCTATCCGGATCATCCACAACGGTGTGGATCTTCACGCGTTCGCGGCGGATCGGTCAGGACGGCGCGATGGCCCCGTGCGGATTCTCTGCTCCGGCCGGCTCATCGAACGGAAAGGCCAGCACCATCTCCTCGAAGCGTTCTCGCGGCTCCGGCAGGGTGGTCAGAGCGATGTGCATCTCGTGTTCGCTGGGACCGGCGATAGGGAAGCCAAACTCCACGAACAATGTCGGCAGGCCGGCCTGACAGATCACGTGACCTTTCTGGGGTTTGTCGAACGCGAACGCATGCCCTCGGTGTACGCCGCCGCCGATCTGTTCGTGTTGCCGTCGCAAAGCGAAGGCATGTCGATGGCATTGCTGGAGGCCATGGCATCCGGCCTTCCGGTGATCGTGACCGATACCGGGGGATCCGAAGAACTCGTGGACGATGGGGTGAATGGCCGCATTGTGCGGTGGGCTGATGTGGACGGGCTCCATGCTGCCCTGCGTGAGTGTCTCAGTGTGCCCGCCACGCTCCGGGCGATGGGGAACGTGTCGCGCTCCCGTGCGGGCCGATTCTCGTGGGCGGCGATCACCCGGGAGTACCTCGATCTTCTGGAGCGCGTCCTCGCCTCGCCCCCCGCATCCCGGGGGGCGGTGTGATGTCGCACCCTTCCGTCCCGATCTGTATCCTCGCCAGCCAGTACTTTGGATGGGGCATCTATGGCGGCTTCGGCAGCATGTCGCGTATGCTGGCAGAATCCCTCGTTGCCTCCGGATGCGAGGTCGAGGTGATTGTCCCGCGCAGGGCCGGACAGGAACCCCGCGAGATCATCAATGGAGTGTGCGTGAGGAGCTTTCCGATCTCGCGCCCCGTCGAGGCATACCGGCTCATCCGTTCATCCCGCGCACGGATATTCCATTCGCAGGACCCCACGCTTCTCACCGCGGCCGCACGTGCGATCCATCCCGGACTCGTCCACCTGGTGACGTGTCGCGATCCCCGGGATCTCCACGACTGGTGGACGGAGTTCCTGTACGCAACGCCGGCGCGGCGGGTGATCACACCGTTCAATTATCTGTCGGAGTCGGGACCCGTGATCGCCGGAGCCCTTGGCCGCGTCGACGGCGTGTACGTTCCGGCGCACTTCCTCCGGACGAAAGTGCAGCGCATGTTCCGGCTGCCGGAACCCGCCGGCTTCATGCCAAACCTCATCGACGTACCCGCATCGCTCCCTGCGCGAGCGGATCCCCCGGTCTTCGTTTCGGTGGCCCGGTGGGACCGGCGCAAGCGTCCGGAGTTGTTCCTGGATCTCGCTGCCGCATTCCCGGCGTATCAGTTCGTTGCCGTGGGGCGCGGGAGCGCATCGGCCGAGAGTTCGTACGATGCCTCGCTGCGCAAACGCTACGAGGGCATCCCGAACCTCGAGATGCCGGGCTTCATCAATCGCTTCACGGAGCCGGAACGGATGCATGCGCTTCTCTGCAGGGCACACGTCTTCGTGAATACTGCCGTACGTGAAGGTCTGCCGCTCACATTTCTGGAAGCCGCCGCGCATGGGTGCGCGATCCTCAGTGCCGTCGATCCCGATGGATTCGCCGGGCGGTACGGGGTCCGTGTCGATGACGATGATTTCGCCGCAGGTGTCCGCCGGATCCTCGATGCAGGTCCCGCCGCGCGAGGCGCCGCGGCGCGTGCGTATGTCCTTGCAACGTATGAGAAGTCGGCTGCCCTTGCAGCGCACATCCGGGAGTACGATCGGCATGCCGCCCTCAAACATCTCTAGAGGTGTCCTGTCGGTCGGGATGTGGACCATCACGCGCGTCAGTGCGTCGATGCTGGCCACGCCGTTCATCTCCCGCGCGCTCGGGACCGAGGGCTACGGGCACTATGCCTACTACCTGTCAGTGCTGTTCCTCGCGGCGCCCCTTGCGAACGCCGGGACCCTGCAGTCGCTCTCCCGCTTTGTCGCGGAGCATCCCGACCAGGACCGCCGTGCACGCGTCGCACTCTTGAGCGGGTGGATCTGCTTCCTGGGCTTCGTCCTGGCGGGATCGCTCATGGGGTGGATCATCGCGCCCGGGATCCCTGCCGCTGCAGGATGGCCGCTGATCGCCATACTCCTCGGCTGTCTCGGCTTTGATGTGGTCTGGTTCTATGCGCGTGGTATACTGTACGGAATGCACAGGGAGGATGTCGCGGGCATGGCGGGTTCCGCCGCAGCGGTTCTGACCGCCGTGGTGAGTGCGATATTGGCGGTGGTGGGGTACGGGATCTCCGGCGTCTTCTTCGGATTGCTCCTCGGCAATGCGTACATGGCTCTCCGGTCGCTCGGCGCCGCGCGCCGCCTGGTGCCCCGGACCACCGTGCGTGCCGCGCTGACATCGGACGACCCCCGGCCGCGCGATCTGCTCGGGTTCACCCTGATGTCCATGCTGTACGCCTCCCTGAGCATGATGCTCTACCGGTCGGGAGTGGTGCTGGTGCACCATCTCACCGGCGACAACACGGCAACGGGGCTCTTTGCGACCGCACTACAGATGGCGGAATTCGTCTGGGTGCTGGTGATCGCCGTCGAGGGCGTCATGCTTCAGTCCACCGCGCGGCTGTGGGTCGAAGGACGCGCCGCGGAGATCGGTGTGCTCGTCAGCCGCGCCGTACGCTCGGTGTCGCTCGTGACCGGCTTCCTTCTGACCTTCGTGTTCGTGTTCGCAGTCGATCTCCTTGCTCTGTATTTCGGCCGGCCGTTCGTCGGCGCTGCGCCGATCCTCCGCGTGCTGATCCCGGGCGTATTCAGCTTCTCTCTCGGCAGGCTTCTCGGTCCCGTCCTCCATGCGCGCGGGGGGGTGTTGCGGCTGGCCGGAGTTGTCGGCGCCGCCACCGCACTGAATGCTCTCCTGGCATTCCTGCTTGTACCCCTGTGGGGCATCATGGGTGCTGCCGTGTCGACCGGAACGGCCTACGCGCTGGTCGTGGTGCCGTACGCGGTCTTCCTTCGGGGATGTGGAGTCGCGGCGTTTCACGGATTCCTCCCGGGACGCCAACTCCTGCTCTTCAGTGCGACCGGCGCGCTGATGGCAGCGATCGCCGCCATTCCGATGATGCCGGGGCTACGCGTGATCCTGGGCGGACTGCTTGGCGGTATCGCCTTCGTGGTGATGGTGCTGCGGCTGGGACTCGTGCATGTCGCTGAACTCGACGAGGTCCTGGCCAGTCTCCCCCCGTCTATGGCGTCCGTCGCGCGCCCCGTCTTCGTCCACATCCGTCCGCTGATGCTTGCCTGCGCGGGAAGGAGGGGGGGAGATGCGTGACGCTTGCGTTCGATCCTCTCCACCGTGCGACAAAGCCACGCCGCACGGTTCGATCACTCCACGGCGATCCGACGCGACCCCAGGGGTCGCATTCTTCTCCACTGCGCCTTTGCTGCTCCCACCGCGGCAACGGCTCGACCCGAGAACTCCATGACCATGCACAATCATCGTATCACGATCGTGATCCCCACCTCCGGACGGACGTCACTGCAGTCTGTGAAGGAGGGCATCGCGGCACAGACGCTCGCACCGGATGAGGTCTGCGTCATCGAGGACCGCGACCGTCGCGGCCCCGGCTGGGCGCGGAACCGTGGGATCGAACAGGCGCGCGGCGACATCATCGCGTTGCTCGATGATGATACCGTGCCTCCTCCGGAATGGCTTGCGTCCATGGTTGCCGCGCTCGATGAGACCGGAGCCGATGGTGCAGGTGGTTCATTCATCGAAACCGATCCGTTGCTCAACGCGATCCGCACCACACGGCCACTGCCGCGGGAGCGTGTCCTCGACGGAGCGGGACTCGTTGGCAACACCGGCAACCTCGTCCTCCGCTCCACAGTGCTGGAAGCCATGCGCCGCCGTGATGGCCATGTGTTCGTTGAATCATGGGGACGCTACGGATCGGAGGACTGGGAATTGATCATGAGGATCACAGGTGCCGGCTTCCGGTTGGTCTACGTCCCAACGCACGTCCGGCATCTGCGCAGGGTGACCGTGACAGGCTACATGCGTCACCAATTCAACCGCGGCGTCGGTGTCGCGCTTCTGCATCGGGCCATCCGTCGACACGGCTTGGCCACGTCACCTCAGGAGAGTATCATATGGGATCCCGAACGCTCCCGGGCTGCCCGGGTACTGGGAGCCGTGAAGGCGAAGGTGCTGGGGCCGTGTAACGCCTCCGCCTTTCAACAGCGGAGGCACTACGTGATCCACTGGGTGGCCGAAAAATTCCAGGGTGCAGGCTACGTCTGGGGAGTGCTCCGCTATGGTCGCTGATCGGATCCCACGGTCAGAGAGAATACTGCTTCTGACGGGAGCTGTATTCGTCGTCGTTCTCTCATCGTTCGGGATCACGCAGTTCCCGCTCCCGTGGTGGGACGAAGGGTGGACGCTCAGCGTGGCAAAGAACTGGGTGACCCACGGCCATTATGGCCATGTGCTGAATGGTGCACCTGCCGGGCCGTCACTGTCCGCACATCTTCCGGTCGTGTCGATCATCGCGGCATCCTTCCTGGCGTTTGGCGTGGGGCTCGTACAGGCTCGCATGGCGATGGTCTTCTGCACCGCCATCACCCTCGTCCTCCTGTATCTCGTCACGCGACGTCTGTTCTCGCGCGCCACTGCCCTGATCGCCGTGGTGCTGGTGTGCGCTGCACCGGCGCAATGGGACCTCTCTGCCCTGGTGGTCGGCAGGAATGTGCTCGGGGAGATCCCGGCAGTGCTGTTCATTCTGCTTGCGGTCCTTCTCTATCTGAGCAGCGATGGTACCCGCTGGACACGGATCATTCTGTCGGCGATCCTGTTCGGACTGGCTCTTGCCACCAAATCCCAGGTCCTTCCCTTTGTCGTGTCGGGTCTGGGGATCACTGCCGGCATCCAGATGGTCCGCCAACAACGTGCAGCGATCCGTACTGGAGGGGTCCTGGCGGTCGCTCTCCTGGTGATGTACGTCATCGGTTGGTTCAAGACGGTCATGCTGGTGTCGCCCGGAACGCCTGCCGACCCCGTCGTCGGACTGACGGAGGCGACAGCGATGGTCTTCGATCCGGAGATCCGGCGTTCCACGATTCGGTTCGCCCTGCTCGGAGGGGCATCCGTTTCGTGTGCGCTGGGCATCGCGGCGCTCCGGATATTCCGTTCTACCCTGCATCCCGTGGAAGACCACTGGACCGAGGCTGCGCGCACGCTCCTGGCCGTCATCGCGGGGAGCTGGTTCATCTGGTACGTCACGCTCTCGATCGGTTGGGGGCGATACGGATTCCCTGCGTTGTTCCTGGCGGCCCCGTTCACCGCGGATCTCATTGTCCGGTTGTTCCGGCTGGTGCGGACACGGATGGGCACTCCGCGCGCATCGACATACCGGATCGGGGGCGTGGCACTGTTGCTCTTCTTCAGCACGATGACCGGACGGCAGGTGTGGATCGGGGCCCGGGCGATCGCGGAACCTCAGCAACGGTCCGGACTGGAGGAAACGGCATCATTCGTCAATCATGTCACGCCGCCCGGTTCCACCATAGAGACCTACGAAAGTGAATTGCTCTTTCTCCTGGAGCGGCCCGTGCACATGCCGCCCGCGCAGTTGAATGTGGAATTCATCAGAAAGAACTGGCTGAAGGGTATGGAGCCGATGCACTATGATCTGGCGTCCGTGGATGCGCGCTATCTGATCATTGGCACCTTCGGTGCGGGCCTCTACGATCGCCTCCTTGTCGATCATCACTACGAGGTTGTGCGGCGTTTCGGGGGCTATACGATCTGCCGGCGTACACGCAGAGGAAGGTAGCATTTGCTGGTGGAAGTTGGTATTTTTTATGTCAGTCTCTCCGATGAACGACCGCCCGAAGCACATAGCGCATCTGGACCTCGATTGTTTCTTCGTCTCTGTCGAGCGCATCAAGGACCCGTCCCTCCGGGGGAAGCCCGTGGCCGTCGGCGGGTCGCCGCAAGGCCGCGGCGTTGTCGCGTCGGCATCCTATGAAGCCCGTGCGTTCGGCGTGCGTTCCGCAATGTCCGCCGCCCGGGCATTGAAGCTCTGTCCGCAGCTCATCATGGTCCGCGGCAGGCACCATGAGTATGGTGAATACTCGGACCGGCTCCACGAACGCCTGATGCAGCTTGCGCCCGTCGTGGAGCGCGCATCGATCGACGAATTCTACTTCGATCTCACCGGCTGCGAAGGGCTGTACAATAACGATCTCCCCGGGTTCATCCGCTCGCTCAAAGACATCGTCCTGAAGGAGTTGTCGCTGCCATGTTCCATCGCACTGGCGACGGGGAAGACGCTGGCAAAGATCGCCGTGGGGACCGTGAAGCCATCCGGTGTGTGCATCGTCCCTCCGGGTGAAGAGAAGGCGTTCCTGGCACCCCTGCCCGTGGGTGTCATTCCCGGGGTCGGCGCAAAGACCGAGGCCCGGCTCCATTCGCGCGGCATCCGTACCGTGGCGGATCTGCAGGGTCTGAGCCGTGAACAGGCCACGGCGCTGCTCGGCATGCACGGCAATTGGCTCCTGGACGTCGCCCAGGGCGGGGGATCGGATGAACTGGTGACGCACTGGGTGCGGAAGAGCATCAGCCGGGAAGAGACATTCTCCCGGGACCTGCAGCGGAAGGACGACCTGGAGGGCGAGATGTTCACCCTCGTTGAAGACGTGTGCTCCACGCTCCGGGCGAAGGGCTGGAATACCGGCACGGTCCAGGTGAAGGTCCGCTATCAGGACTTCGCCACGCACTCCACGGCGCGGACGATCGAGCCGACGAATGACGACACGGTCGTGTTCCGCACCGCGCGCGAGCTCCTGCATGGCCTGCATGACGGCCGCCCGGTGCGGCTGATCGGTGTGCACCTGTCCAACTTCTCCGCGGGCGAACAACTGACATTGCAGTTCTCGGAACGCGACGGGAACCGGGAGAAGATGCTCAAGGCCGTGGATGACCTCCGGGCGAAGTTCGGCGACGCCGTGATCCATGTGGGGAATGCATGAACGCGCCAATGGCGATCGTGGACCTCGAGACCACGGGAACGAGTGCGACGTACGGACGCATCATCGAGATCGGGATCATCCGCGTGGAACGTGGGAAGGTGAAACGCGTGTATGAATCGTTGGTGAACCCCGAGTGTTATATCCATCCCATGATCGAACAACTCACGGGGATCTCGAACCGTGACGTCGTCGGAGCGCCCGTGTTCTCCGAGATCTCGCGGGAGGTGGCGAAGCTGCTGGAGGGCGCCATCTTCGTGGCGCACAACGCGCGATTCGATGAGGGGTTCCTCAAGCAGGAATTCGCCCGCGTCGGCCGCTCGTTCACACCGCGCAGTCTGTGCACCATGAAGCTCTCCCGGCGGCTCTTTCCGGAACACCGCCGCCATGATCTCGGCAGCATCATCGAGCGGTATGGTCTCGCATGCCCCGCGCGCCACCGGGCGCTGGGCGACGCGCGTGCTGTCCTCGCCTTCCTGGAGTATCTCCGTGAACATGAACCGGAGGAACGTCTGTCCGGTGCGTACAAGCACGTGGTGAAGGACATGCGGCTGCCGCCGCATATCGACCGCGCGGATGTGAAGAAGATCCCTGACTGTTGTGGCGTGTACCTGTTCTATGGGGCGAAGGGCGAACTGCTGTATGTCGGGAAGAGCAAGAACATCCGGACACGGGTACTGAGCCACTTCTCCGCCGATACACGGTCGGTCAAGGAAATGGAACTCAGCCGGAGCGTCGTCCGGATCGAAACACGTCCGACACCCGGCGAGCTGGGGGCATTGCTGCTGGAATCGTCCCTCATCAAGGATCTGCACCCGATCTACAACGTGATGTCGCGCCGGACCCGGCGGATCCTGCTTGCCCGTGGATCGACAAGTGCGCAGGGATATCTGAGCGTGAAGCTCGAGGAGACCGAGTCGATCGCCGCGGACGACAGCGCAACGATCATGGCGGTCTTCAAGTCGCGCAAGCAGGCGGAGGAATTCCTGCACACGGCGATGCAGGAGCACGACCTGTGTTCGAAACTGCTGGGACTGGAGCGATCGAAGGGGGCGTGTTTCGCGTATCACCTGCATCAGTGTCACGGCGCCTGTGTGGGGGAGGAGCCGGCGGCGGCGTACAATCACCGCGTCGAGACCGCCTTCAGCCGCCGCCGCGTGGTCGCGTGGCCGTTCAGAGGGACCGTCGCGATCAAAGAGATGGATCCGGGTGGCGGCGATGTCGAGGTGTTCTTCGTCGACAACTGGTGTCTGGTCGGTTCTGCCCGATCCGGGGGCGATATGGAACTGGTGCAGCGTTCGAAGGCCGTGCGATTCGATTATGATACGTACAAGATCCTGTTGCGCTATCTCTCCCAACCATCGAACCGGAAGAACCTCATGCCTGTTCCCGGGGGCATGATGGACGAACCGGAACTGTTCGCATGGCAGCCGGAGACGATCGCGGCGGAGCACAGCGAGGAAGACCCGTATGACATCGCATGATGAGCGCCTGCCGGACCCCGACCGGATCATGCGCGATGTGACCACCGATATGATCATCCGCGCCTTGCGGCTCGCCCGCAAGAAGGGGAGAACCATCCACATTTCGAAGACCGCGAATGGGAAGGGCGTGGATATTGCGACGCTGGATCCCGCGACGGCGGAGGGAGCCGAACGCCTGCATGCGTACCTGAGCACGGGGCAGCGGTACTACACCTTCTCGGGACTCGGTGCTCCCGAAGAGCCGAATGCGATCAACTGGCGTCAGATCAATCTGCCCTTCGGCCGGCGCATCCTTGTCTTGTTCCAGGTGGGCATTTCGTTCTTCATGAAGGGGACCCCGCTCAAGAACAAGCTGTACCGCTGGATGGGGGCTCACATCGGGAAGAACGTTGAGATCATGCAGATGGTCTGGCTGGACCACTACCGTCCCGAGCTGGTGTTCGTCGGGGATAACACCTTGATCGGCGCGTTCAGCCGGCTGACGGTCCATGCCTACGAGGGTTGTGGAAAGTTCAGGTATGGCTTGATTGAGATCGGCGCACACTGTACCATAGGAGCGGGCACCGGGATCGGGCCTGTCCGGATCGAGGATAACGTCAGGACACTACCGGGGACGACGATTTCTCCGTATCTTGCAAGGGTACGGGCCGGCTCGGTCGTGGGCTACGCCCCGCCACCGGTCAAACTGCCGGATCCGCCCGCAGAAAAGAGCTGAAGCGGTCCTTTCTACGTTCAACACAGGAGTACACGTATGCATATCCATGTTGCCAATCTTCCACGGGAGATCGACGAAAAGAAGCTTGCGGACCTGTTCAAGCCGTATGGACCACTGGCTTCCACGCGCATCGATCTGGACCGCGTGACCGGTAAGCCGACCGGCTTCGCCGAGGTCGAGATCGCGGACGACGAACAGGGAAAGAAGGCGATCGAAGGCCTGCATGGGACGAAGTTGACCGACTACCCGCTCTCGCTGAAGGACATCACCGAGCCCAAGTCGGACGACAAGCATCACGCTGGTGTGAGCGGGCACGGGAAGAAGACCGAGGGCGGTGCGCGCGGGGGTGCGCGTGGACAGGGTGCCCGTGGGCCGAGTTTCCAGGCGCCACGGCGGGGAGGTCAGCGTGGCGCGTAAGCCGTCCGGTGGTAGCATCGTCGTCCGGAGTGCACGCTGATGCACGTGTGTGTCCTCGGGAGTTCGAGTGCCGGCAATTGCACGGTGATCTGGGAAGAGCACCGTGCCTTGCTCGTCGACTGCGGATTCAGCCAGCGGTACATCAGCCGGCATTTGCGGCCCCTCGGCCTCACGCTGCGGGAGGTGGAAGGCGTGGTGATCACCCACGCCCATGCGGACCATGTCCTGCCGCAAACGCTCGTCGGATTCCTTGCCCTGCGGATCCCGGTCCATGCACCGCCTTCGATCCTTCAGGTGCTTGCCGAACAGTGTCGCGATGTGCGGAAGGTACAAGGGACCCCGCTCCTCCGGTCGATGCGCACCGTGAGCACCGAGATTGGTCCCTTCCTCGTGAATGCGTTCCCGGTCCCCCACGATGCGCCGGGAGGGTGCTTCGCGTATGCGGTGCATCTGGATTCCCTCACCGGCAGCGCGAAGGCGACGATCGCGACGGATCTCGGGTATGTGCCGGATGGCCTCGCGGCCCATTGCGCGAATTCCCACGTTCTCGTCGTCGAATCGAACCACGACCCCGTGATGCTTGCTGCCTCATCGCGGCCGGACTGGCTGAAGGACCGTATCCGGACGATCGGGCATCTTTCCAATGAGCAATCCGGGAAACTCGTGCGCGACATTCTCGCGGCCTCCTCGTTCTATCCCGAGGCCGTGATGCTCGCGCACGTCAGCAAGGACTGCAATACCAACGCCCGTGCGGTGGAGTCGATGGCGCTCGCCCTGCGCGACCACGGTGCGGAAGGCGTTCGCGTTCTGGAAACCCACCGGCATGAGCCCAATGAGGCCGTGTCCTGTTTCCGTACGATGAACTCATGACCACGGACAGGTGTTACAGGTGTATGAAAACACTGATCTGTATCCTTGCGATCCTGGTCCTCCCAGTGCAGGTACCGGGGCAACCAACGGGGCATGGGGCCATGGAAAAAGCGACGTTTGGTGCGGGCTGTTTCTGGTGCGTGGAAGCGGTCTTTGAACGCCTCGATGGGGTCCAGGCGGTGATGGCCGGCTACGCCGGCGGGCAAGTCAAGGATCCGACGTATGAGCAGGTGAGCACCGGGACGACAGGCCATGCGGAAGTCGCCGAGATAACGTTCGACCCGAAGAAGATAACGTATGAGAAGCTGCTGGACATGTTCTGGCATGCGCACGACCCGACGACATTGAACAGGCAGGGCGCAGATCACGGCACGCAATATCGCTCGGCGATCTTCGTCCATTCGCCCGCACAACGCGCGGCGGCGGAGAGGTCGCGCGCTGCCGCCCAGAAGGACTTCGATGACCCGATCGTGACAGAGATCCGGGATCTCGATGTGTTCTATCCGGCGGAAACTTACCATCAGGACTACTTCCGCAACCACCCTGATGCTCCGTATTGCCGATTCGTCATCCAACCCAAACTCAAGAAGCTCCATCTGACCGAGTAGTCGCGGCGATGGAACAAGGAGACCATCTCATGCGCGTGTTCACGAAAGGCGTTCTCGTCGTCACCCTGCTTGCCCTGATCATTGTGGCGTGCAGTACCGTGCCCCTCACCGGACGGAAGCAGCTCAGTCTCATCCCCTCGGGGGAGATGCTCGGCATGAGCTATCAGGAGTACGGCGAGTTCCTGAAGTCGAATAAGCTGAGCACGAACCAACAGCAGACCGCCATGGTGCGCGCCGTCGGCGCAAAGATCCAGCATGCCGTCGAGACCTACATGCAGCAGAACGGGTATGGCGACGCCTTGAAGGAGTACAAGTGGGAATTCAACCTCGTGGAAAGCAACGAGGTGAATGCGTGGTGCATGCCCGGCGGGAAGGTCGTGTTCTATACGGGCATCCTGCCGGTCACGAAGACCGAGACGGGGATCGCCGTGGTCATGGGTCACGAGGTCGCCCATGCGATCGCCGAGCACGGGAATGAACGCATGAGCCAGGGGCTCCTCGCCCAGTATGGTGCCGCCGCGCTCTCGGCGGCGCTGGCGAAGAAGCCGGAGGAAACGAAGAATCTGTGGATGACGGTCTACGGGGTGGGGGCGCAGTATGGTGCGCTGTTGCCGTTCAGCAGGACACAGGAGAGCGAAGCGGACCACCTCGGATTGGTCTTCATGGCGATGGCCGGCTACGACCCGCACGAAGCGGTCTCGTTCTGGCAGCGGATGTCCGCCGCCAGTGGCGGGCAGGCACCGCCGGAATTCATGAGCACCCATCCGTCGGATGAGACCCGCATCAACAATCTGACGAATCTCATCCCCGAAGCGATGAAGTACTACAAGAAGTAGCTATGCTGCGTTTGCCCCGCGCGCCGGCCTGCGGAACAGAAGTCGGCGCGCCACGAGGAACACCCCGATCGCCAGCAATGCCATGACTCCCGCCGCGATCGCCGGCACCAGGATCCCCATGATCACCGTGATGACGGAGCCGCCCAGCTCCATGGTCGCCAGGGCCGGATTGCCGAGGCCCGCGGTGAGCGTGGACGATTTGAGGCGGAGGAATGCCGTGGCCCCCTGCAGGATCCCTGCGATGCCACCGCCGCCCATGAGCGCGAGCGACCAGCGGACCAGCGGCGGCAGGTCCGTGATCACCGATGCCGAGATCACCGTGCCGGCGATGACCGCAGCCGGTGCCGCGATCGTGTCGAGCGCGTTGTCCACCCACGGGACATAGTACGCCGCCACCTCAGCGATCGTTGCCGTGCCGAAGGCGATCATCGATGGGATCGTTCCGATCCACGCGAACCCCGGCGTGAGGTGAACGATATCCGTGTAGCCGGCAATGCTCAGTGCGAGAAGGGGGACGAAGACCCGGAACCCCGCCGCTGCGCTCAGGGCGATGCCAAGTGCCATGCTCAGCGCTGTTTCCACCGATCGGACCCTTCCTGATCACCTGTTGTTCAGCAACTTGCCGAGCAGACTGCCCACATCATCCACCACGTTGCCGTCCTTGTTCTGATCGAGCATCCCCAGGAGTGAACCCATCAGGTCCGGTTGTGGCTGCTGCACCGCCTTCGCCTCACCCTGAAGGAACTGCGACAGGCCGCCGGCATCGAGGCCTTCCTGCGCCGACTTCTTCCCGAGGGCACCCATCACCAGCGGGGCGAGCATCTCGAGCACCTGGCCAGCCTGCGCGCCATCCACGCCGGCAGCGGAGCCGATGGTGGACTGCACATCGGAACGCTGATCGCCAAGCACGTGGCGCAGGATGCCTGCGCCCGGCCCCTGTTGCGAGGACCCGAGGAATCCGAGGACATCCTCCAGCACCGAACCGTCATGGTCCTTGCTCAGCGCGCTCTGCAGAGCGGTCGCACCGGAGTCCGATGATGAATTCCGGGCGAGGGCGCCGACGAGTAACGGGATCGCGGCCTGCACGATGCGGCCGGTGGTATTCGGATTGAGTCCGAGTTTTGCGCTGATCTGGTCGACCGCGCCGCGACCGAGTGATCCGGCGAGGATCTCAAGCAATGCACTCATGTCATATACTCCCGTCGAAAAATGGTGAGATCTCCGTCCGTCCCCTGCACCGGGACGGACGGAGAGGAACGCGCATCAGTGTACCTGGAACGCCGTTGAACGCGGTGCACCACCATTGAGG
The DNA here is from genome assembly GCA_030835135.1 of Bacteroidota bacterium. Taxonomy (GTDB): domain Bacteria; phylum Bacteroidota; class Ignavibacteria; order UBA10030; family UBA6906; genus JAGDMK01. Next base: position 12,191 of record JAUQWO010000031.1, on the reverse strand, counting down.
GTGACGTCGACGCGATACTCGCCCGTCGGCCATCCCTTCGCCCGCTCAATGAAGAATTGCGTGTTGTTCGCGCCGGCCTCGCGGAGAGCGATGGTATCCGACTTGATCACCTGGTTCGTCTTCACATACCACCATGTCGCCACCACGCTGTTCCCCGGCAGGGCATTCGCGGTCTTGACGAGCACGTTGATCCGGTCCTTCGGCGTGAACACGGTGGTGGGGTCTACTGCATTCCATGAGGCATCGAATCCCTTCGCGAGGACCACGTCCGCGACGGAGGGTGCCGGCGGCGGTGGCGGAGCTTCCTGCACAACGGGCTTCGGTTCTTCCTTCTTGCCGCAACCAACGAATGCGACCGTCGCCGTGAGGGCGATGATCATGAGGAATACGAGTGAGCGGGTCATAGCATCACCTTCTGTGAGAGACAACGTGGTTAGGGGATGATGAATTTCTGTCCGGGACGGATCAGATCCGGATTCTTGATCTGGTCCTTGTTCGCCTCGTAGATCTTCTTCCACTGCTTGGCATCATTGTACATCACCTTGGCGATCTTGGAAAGCGAGTCGCCCGATTTGACCACGTACGTCCGCGGTTCGCCGGACGTTGTCGCGCCGCTGGTCACATCGGAAAAATCGATGGGACCATCGGATCCGGGGTGAGGAGGCATGGGGTTTCTCCTGTCTGGTGTGAGGGAATGGGTGATGGCTTGAACAGGTGGTGCAGGCGGGAGCCTCACTACGCCCCCGCCATGTGAACAGCGATCCTGACTCGGATGTTCCCCCGATCCGGTACCGCTCGGGCCTGCGGGGGAGAGCCGTCAGGGTCTCCGGAGCAGGCCCTGTGCGGCCATGGCTTCGGCGATCTGGACGGCGTTGGTGGCCGCCCCCTTTCGCAGGTTGTCCGATACGATCCACAGCGAGAGTCCGTTGGGAACGGTCGGATCCAGACGGAGCCGCCCAACGAACACCTCGTCCTTGCCTTTGGCGTTCCGGGGCATGGGGTAGTGCTTCTGCGAGGGGTCGTCCTGCAAGATAACCCCTGGCGCGGTCAGGAGCAAGTCGCGCGCGGCCGCCAGCGTGAGGGGGCGCGCGCACTCGATCGTGACCGCCTCGCTGTGTCCGCCCACGACAGGCACCCGGACACACGTGGCATTGACCCTGATCGACGGGTCTTCCATGATCTTCACGGTTTCCCGCATCATCTTGATCTCTTCTTTCGTGTACCCATCCGCTTCGAACTCATCGATGTGCGGGATCAGGTTCAGCGCGATCGGATGGGGGAACTTCGGTGGCTGCACGGTCTCACCACGCATCTCCGCCATGAGCTGCTCATAGCCCCGCTGCCCGGCTCCGGTGACGGACTGATACGTGGCCACGACGATGCGCGTGATCCTGAATGCATCGTGGAGCGGCTTCAGGGCCACCACCATCTGGATCGTGGAGCAGTTCGGATTGGCGATGATGCCGTGGTGGCGCGTGAGGGCACCGGGATTCACCTCGGGGACCACGAGCGGGATCTCCGGGTCCGTGCGGAACGCGCTGCTGTTATCGATGACCACCGTGCCGTACTTCGCCGCGATGGGTGAGTATGTGCGGCTCACCGAAGCGCCGGCCGAGAAGAGGGCGACCTCGGCGTGCGCATCGCGGAGCGATGCCTCGGACAATTCCTGGACGGCGATCTCCTGTCCCCGGAATGTCACCGTGTGTCCGGCCGAACGGGCCGATGCGAGCGGGATGAGCTTCCCGACGGGGAAACGCCGTTCCTCCAGGACCTGCATCATGGTCCGTCCCACCATGCCGGTCGCACCGGCAACGATCACTGTATAGCCGTTCGCTTCCATCAGTCAAAGATCTCCGGGTCCACGTTACCGTTGTCAAAGAATTCCGCATGCAATGCCTGTACCGCGGTCGGGACATTGCTCTCGTCGATCACAAAGCTCAGATTGATCTCCGACGCTCCCTGGGAGATCATGTTGATGTTCACATTGAGGCGGCTGAGCGGCAACAGGATGCGCGCGGCCACACCGATGCTGTTGCGCAGATTATCACCCACCACGCACACGATCGCTTTGCCGCTGTCCACCGTGACGGTGGAGAACTGGCGGAGTTCTTCCAGGATCTCGGCGAGGTGGGAGACATCGTTCACCGTCACCGACACGCTGACGTCGGATGTGGCCACCGTGTGGACGACGGTACGGTACTTGTGGAAGACATCGAAGATGTTCTCCAGAAACCCATGGGCCATGAACATGCGCGTGGAGACGATGCTGATCAGGGAGATGTTCTCCTTGTACGCGACCGATTTGACCGTGCAATGCTGGGCTGTGTCCGGGCGGGCGACAATGCGCGTGCCGGGTGACGATGGCCGGCGCGAGTTGAGCACCAGGACCGGGATGTTCTTTTCGATCGCGGGGAGGATCGTCTCCGGGTGCAGGACCCGCGCGCCGAAATAGGCGAGCTCGGATGCCTCACGGAACGACATGATCCGGATGCGCCGCGCATTCTTGATGATCGAAGGGTCGGCCGTGAGGATGCCGTCCACATCGGTCCAGATCTGGATCTCGCCGGCATCCAGCAGCGCACCCACGAGCGCCGCGGAGTGGTCGGAGCCGCCGCGTCCGATGGTGGTGGTGATCCCCGTGGGCGTGGATCCGATGAAGCCCTGGGTCACCACGACCTTGCCACTGATCAGCAGCGGGCGGACGATCTGCTGCAGGCGCTCCGCCGTGGCCACGAGGTCGGGGATGGCCCTGGTGAACTGGGCGTTGGTGATCATGAACGTGCGCGCATCCACCAGGACCGAGGGGGTGCCGTCGTGACGAAGGTACGCCTCGAAAATGAGCGTTGAGAGGCGCTCCCCGTAGGATGCGAGGATGTCCAGCGACCGGTGGGTGAGTTCGCCCAGGATGCTGATGCCCCGGACGAGGGCAAGCAACTCACGCGACCAGACATCGATCGCCGCCTGCACTTCCGTGCGCTTCTCCGGGGGGAGAAGCTCTTCCATGATCCCGGTGTGGCGGGTGATGATGGCGCGGACAATGCCCGCGGCCTCCTCGGCGTTCCCCTCCGCTGCCACTTTGCCGGTACGCAGGAGCTGATTTGTGATGCCGGAGCAGGCAGAGAGAACGACACAGGTGGACGCACCCGGGCTGTTCCGGATGATATCCCGGACGCGGTGCATGGCCTCCGCGCTTTCCACGGAGGTGCCGCCGAACTTCATGACGATAAGACTCATGGTATCTCCTTCAGGAACCCGTGAACGAACGGACCAAGCTGATCGTAGGCGATCAGGAATGCGTCGTGTCCGTCCGGTGAATCGATCTCCCGGTACACCGGGCGGGGGAGGGCCGCCGCGATCGCGCGCTGTTCATGCGCAGGATACAGGATGTCGGATGAGATGCCGATGTTGAGCGACGGTACCCGGATCGACCCGAGCACCTCGTCGAGCGTCCCGCGCCCCGCCGCCACATCATGCGCATCCATCGCCCGGGTGATGTACAGATAAGTGTTGGCATCGAACCGGGCGACCAGTTTCTCTCCCTGATACCGCAGATACCGTTCGACCTCGAAGAGCTGCTCCCGGCCATCCGGACCTGCTGCCGCGACATCGCGCCGGAACCTCCTGTCGAACGAGATGTCGCTCCGGTACGTGACCATCGCGATCTGCCGGGCAAGCGATAGTCCCGCAGTAGGCTGTGCCGATGGATCATACGCGCCGTTCTTCCACGCGGGATCCATCATGATCGCCTGCCGTGTCAGATCGTTCAATCCGATGCACCAGGCGGAATGTTGTGCTGCCGTGGCGATCGGGATGATCGACCGGACCATCGCGGGGTAGCAGAGCGGCCATTCGAGGACCTGCATGCCGCCGAGCGAACCGCCAATGACCGCAACGAGACTCGTCACGCCCAGATGGTCCAGCAATGCTTTCTGCACATGGACCATGTCGCGCACCGAGTACGCGGGAAAGGTCATGCCGTATCGCGTCCCGGTGCGGGGGTTGAGGGAGGTCGGCCCTGTGGTGCCATAGCACCCGCCCAGGAAATTCGACGCGATGACGCAATACCTGTCGGTGTCGAGCGGCCGGCCGGGGCCGATCATCGGGTCCCACCAGCCGAGCGAACGGGGGTCGGGTGACGCAAGCCCCGCCGCATGCGCATTGCCGGTGAGGGCATGACAGACCAGGATCGCGTTGTCGCCTGCGGCGTTCAGCGTTCCATATGTTTCGAAGGCAACGGTCAGCTCGGGCAATGCTGCGCATGCCCCGGATGCTGTCAGCACCGTGCCCGGGGAGAATGTGACGCTGCGCGTTTCCACGATGCCGCCGCCCTGACGCGATGTCATGCGCCAGCCCCCGTCGCCGCGAGGGCCTGATCGAAGTCCCAGAGGATGTCTTCGATGTGTTCGAGACCGACCGAGACGCGGATGAGATCGGGCGTGACGCCTGCGGCAGTCTGTTCGGCTTCCGGGAGCTGCTGATGCGTCGTGGACGACGGATGGATCACGAGCGTCTTCGCATCGCCGACGTTGGCGAGGAGACTTGCCAGCTTCACGGTATTGATGAATGCCTTGCCGGCTTCCAGTCCGCCCTTGATCCCGAAGACCAGCATCGACCCGAAGTGGTCCGGGCGGAGGTACCGCTTCGCGAGGGCATGATGCGGATGGTCCGGGAGCCCGGGATAGGACACCCACGCCACACGCGGGTGGCGCGTGAGCCACTGGGCGAGTGCGAGCGCGTTCTGGTTGTGTCGTTCTACGCGCAACGAGAGCGTCTCCAGTCCCTGCAGGAGCAGGAACGAGTTGAACGGACTGATACAGGGGCCGAGGTCGCGCAGCCCTTCCACCCGCGCGCGGATGATGAAGGCGATGTTGCCGAACTGACCGGGCGTGCCGAACACCTCCCAGAATTTCAATCCGTGGTAGCCGGGGCTGGGCTCGGTGAAGATGGGGAACTTGCCGTTCCCCCAGTTGAACTTGCCGGAGTCGACGATGACGCCGCCGATGGAGGTCCCATGGCCGCCGATCCATTTGGTGGCGGATTCGACGACGATATCGGCACCCCAGTCGATGGGGCGGGCGAGGTAGCCGCATGCACCGAAGGTATTATCGACGACCAGCGGGATGCCGTGCTTGTGGGCGACGTCCGCGATCGCGCGGATATCGGGGATGTTGAGGCGCGGATTCCCCATGGTCTCTATATAGAGAGCCCTGGTATGTTCATCGATGGCCTTCTCGAACTCGGCCGGGGAGTCGCCGTTCACGAATTTCACATCGATGCCGAGGCGGGGGAACGCCACGGCGAACTGGTTGTAGGTGCCCCCGTACAGGTTGCTGGTGGCGACGATGTTCTGGCCGGCGACCACGACGGTGGTGAGCGCGATCAGCTGGGCGGCCTGGCCGGAGGCCGTGGCAAGGGCGGCGACGCCGCCTTCGAGTGCAGCGACCCTGGCTTCGAACACGCCGGTGGTCGGGTTCATGATGCGGGTATAGATGTTCCCGAATTTCTGGAGCGCGAAGAGATCGGCGGCATGGGCCGCGTCGTTGAAGGTATAGGACGTGGTCTGGTAGATCGGGACCGCCCGGGCGTTGGTGGCGGGGTCGGGTGTCTGTCCCGCATGCAATTGCAGTGTCTCGAATCGGTAGGCGCGCTCTTCAGCCATGCTGGCTCCTCTCTGGAGTGTCAATGATACGAAAAAACCCCATTCGGGGTGATGTGATCCGAATGGGGTATGCGCTGTGAAGGCGCAGCCCTTGCGGATTCATCTTCTCCCGCCCGAAAGCGGGAACAGAACTTAGCACCTGACGAGCCCGGTTGGCTCCGGTTGCTGTGGCTTCACAGGGTCTGTCCCTCCACCACTCTTGATGAACGGCAAGTATGTCCTGACCGTGACGTACCATACGAAACAGGGGGGTGAAAGTCAATGCCCTTGACTTTCTGGTGCCCGTTCCCGATATTTGCATATTGTATATTGTATACAATATGCAGATTGGAGGAGGTATGCGGCAGGAGGAGGCGGGCCGGCCCGAAGGGCTGGCATTCGACCGGGAGGAGGTCCGGACGCTGCGCGACCGGATCGCCGACCGGATCCGCACACTCATCATTGACGGCGGCCTGACCCCGGGCGACCGGCTCGTGGAACCTGACCTCGCCACGCGGCTCGGCGTGAGCCGCACCCCGCTGCGCGAAGCGCTGCTCCAGCTCGACTCCGAAGGGTTCGTCCGCGTCACCCCGCGCCGCGGGGCCGTCGTGAGCGTGCTCTCTCATGCGGATGCCGCCGAGACGTACCAGGTGAAGGGCGTGCTCGAGGCCTATGCTGCCCGGCTGGCGTGTGCACATCTGCTGCCGGCGACGATGGAGGCGCTGCATGATCTGCACGAGCGCATGTGCCGCATCGCCGGCGCGCGCACCAAGGACGTCCGCACACTTCTGCAGCTCAACGCAGAGTTCCACCAGACACTCAGCGATGCCTCGGGCAACGAGAAACTTGCCGGCTATGTCCGCTCACTCCGCGCCCAGGCCCTCCGCTACAACTACATCTACCTGTCCGTGCTGTCCCACCTGACACCATCGATGAAGGAACACGAGCGGATCCTCGCCGCGCTCGCCAAACGCGATGCCGCGCTCGTCGAGCGCCTCGTCCGTGCCCATGGCGATGCGGCCGGGAAGGCCCTGTGCGCCTACATCGACTCCCAGGCGGGCGGACATCAACCCCAGGAACGTCAACGGAGCACCCGATGAACAAGACACGCGTCGCCGTCCTCGGTTATGGCAATGTCGGACGCTGTGCAGTGGAATCCATCCTCGTCGAACCCGATATGGAACTGGTCGGGATCGTGGAAGTGGCGGAAGTGGTCTCGAAAGACTGCCCGTATTCGGAACGCGACCCCATGGCCCTGCGCTCCGTGCGTATCGTCTCCGATGTGCGGGAACTCCAGTCGATCGACGTCGCCATCCTCTCCTGCCCATCCCGCGTCGTCCGCGAAACCGCAAGCAAGATCCTCCGTTACGGCATCCGCACGGTCGACAGCTTCGACATCCATCACGATATTCCCGCCGTGCGGAAAGAACTCGGCGCGATCGCCACAGAGCACAACACCGTGTCGATCCTCTCCGCGGGCTGGGACCCGGGCATCGACTCCGTCATGCGCGGATGGTTTCAGGCCATGGCACCGCGCGGCATCACCTACACGAACTACGGTCCGGGCATGTCGATGGGACATTCGGTCGCGGTCCGCGCCATCGCCGGCGTGAAGGACGCCATTTCGATCACCGTTCCCGCCGGCATGGGCATCCACCGTCGCATGGTCTACGTGCAGCTGCAACCGGGCGCGAAGTTCGAGGAGGTCGAGCAGCGCATCAAAGCCGATCCGTACTTCGTGAAGGACCGCACCTATGTCTATGAGGTCGAGGATGTCGCCTCGCTCATGGACACCGGTCACGGCGTGCTCCTGGAACGCAACGGCGTCTCGGGCGTGACGCACAACCAGTCGATGCGCTTTCAGCTCAAGGTGAACAACCCGGCCCTCACCGCGCAGGTGATGGTCTCCGCCGCCCGCGCCGCCATGCGGCAACAGCCGGGGTGCTATACGATGATCGAACTGCCGGTGGTGGACTTTCTATACGGCGATGTGGATAGTTTCGTGACGCGCTTCGTCTGAGGACCCCATGGCCGATCCGTACACCCAGAAGCTGACCAATCGATCCTTCTTCGCGGGAAAGACCCCGATGCGGGGGCGGGTGGTCGTGGTCCTGCGCGGCATGCTCGAGAACCGCAGTCTCTCGCTCATCGCACCGATCTCCCGTGCATTCCCGGCAGGGAGCATCATCGAACTCATCGGTACCGATGAACAGGATGCCGGGCCGGGGGCCAGCGTGCAGCGGATCGCGTACATCGCGTTCGTGGAGCTGCTCGACGGCGGCGTGCTGCTGGCGGGGGACAGGGTACTCATCAATGATGCAGAGGTCGGCACGATCGTCGGGTTCGACGATACGCACGTGCCGAATCACCAGAATACCATTCTCCGCGTGGAGAAACGCGTTCCGGGCGACGAACTGGGTCTCCGTCCCGGCGACCCCGTCGCCATCCCCGGTTTTTCATCACTTCAACCTTAGAAAGGACATGCCCCATGGCAAAGCCAGCGTATAAGTTCCAGATGTATAAGCGTCTCCAGGTGAACACTCCGAAGATCTATGCCGCCGCGAAGAAGGCCGCAGAGTCCCTGAACATGCCCGCCGAGCTCAAGGGCGCCATCGGACTCACCGGAGCGATCTCCGGCTGCCCGTCGCCGCTCCGCGAGGACATCGAGAAGGTGATGGCGGTCGAATCACGGAAGGTCGTCCCCCTTACGGTGTACGTGGACCAGATCCGTGAGATCGTGAAGGACGTGTATGGCGACGGTTATGATGCAGCCCCGGTGAACACCTGTGAAGGCGGCCTCTGGACCTGCTTCGATACGCTCGTGACGCCGCCGATCACCGGCCGTGGCGACAACTACCGCACGCGCTACATCGCTCCCTACGAGCGCCACATCCACCACCAGGGTGGCTACGGCCGTCCGTATCCGCCGAAGTACAAGGACATCCTCGCCGAACGCGGCAGCACCGCCGGCGAACTCGGCTTCTCCGGCAAACGCCAGAACAACCTGGATGTCGTGTATGTCCCGCTCCCCGGTGCCGCGTACCCCGTGCACGGTATCAATTACCACCCGGTACCGCTCATGAAGAACACGGATGCCAAGGGTGCGATCGCCGCACTGCGGACCGCCGCAAAGCAGCACGAGGTCCTGTTGGGAGGCTTCGCATCGCTGGGGTACGACACGCCGGGCTACGGCTACAGTGCGAAGGATGCCGAGGGCACACCACTCATCCAGAAGGGCATCGCCGAGATCGCGCGCTCCTACGACGTCCCGTATATCATCGACAATGCGTGGGGCATGCCGTTCATCGGCACGAGCATCAAGAAGGTCGGTGCGGACTGCATGATCTTCAGCATGGACAAGGCCACGGGATCACCGACCAGCGCGCTCATCATCGGCCGTGAGGACGTCATGGTCGCGGTCCGCCGCGGACTCGGGTACCATGGCGCCCGCTATGGCACGACCTCGTCGTACGGCAAGGCTGCGTACGTCGGTCAGGATCCGGGCAAGGAAGGTCTCTCCGGGCAGGTGGCGGCGCTGAAGGTCCTCCGCGACAAGCCGGAACTGATGAAGAAGCCCGTCGACGATCTGTATGCCATCGTGGTAGACGAGTTCAGCCGCATCGATAGCCGCATCCGGGGCGATTTCCAGTTCGCGAAGAGCTACAACTCCGGCACGGTCGAGATCAACTACGAAGACAGCTGGAAGGACGGCAAGCTGGGCATCCCGATCTTCTCGATCGAGGACATGTACTCCGGTTCGCATCTGTTCCAGGATGGCATGTCGCAGATGGGCATCATCCCGACAATCGCGTACGACGCAAACTTCTTCATTTCCCCGGGCCTCGGTACGACCGACGAGCACGGCCAGGTGATCCCGGAACGGGCCCGCATGATCATCCGCGGACTCGTAATGCTGATCGAGATCGTCTGCAACGAAGCAGGTATCTTCGAATAACAGGACACCGGCGGGGCGGCCTGCGGGCCGCCCCGCTGATGAGCAGCCATGCAAGCACTCGATGCAGTGATGGACGGCCTCGATATCGAGACCTATCTCCTGTGCGGCAGTGAGCAGGAGGGGAAGGATCTCGCGATCAGGCTGGGGCTGGAACTCGGGCTCGGACAGGTGGATGTGATGTACTGCGAGTTCGACGGCTACGGCGTGCGGGTACGGCTCCGCAAATATGTGCACAAGCCTGGCGATCCGTACCGCTGGCTCGTGCCGGCCGCGGAGAAGGGAGGACCGCAGTGAAGAAGAAACGCATCCTCTGCGTCCCCCTCGATCCCGTGCATGATGTCGGGATCAAGATCATCCGGAACGCTCTCGCGGAACGGGGGTTCGATACCGAACTCCTCTCCCCGGACCTCCCGCTGGAAGACGTTGTGCAGCGTGCCGCGCAGGGTTCGTACGACGAGATCCTCGTCAGCCGGACCCTGGGCTACGGGGTTGCCGAATTGCTCGGACGCTTCGTCGACCTTCTCGACGCGGCTGGGGTGCGGTCACGTTCCCGTGTGACACTCGGCGGGAAGGCGATCACGGCGGAACTGGCCGCGGAGCTGGGCTTCGACCGCGGGTTCGATGAGCACGCGCGCATCGAGGACGTGGTCGCGTACCTGGAAGGGCTCCCCGCCTCAAGCGGCGCTTCCGCAGTGGTGAAACCGAAGCCGGACATCACGGCAGGGTATTCATACAGGGTGCACGATGCCCGGATCGCTGCCGCCCTGGATGAGATCGTGGACAAGCTGCTGCGGTGGACCGAAGGAAAGAGCACACCGGGGACCCGCCGCGCGCAGCTGCGTGCCGGCATATTCGAGGAGAGGGACCCGTCACGCCGCGCGGCACTCCTGGACCGCTACCTTGCGATCTCCGATCCCGTCATCGCCGACGCCTTCCGCAATGGACTCATGCCGAAGGGCGTGCGCGTTGTGTCGGGCGAAGAATTGTCGCGGCTGAAGGAGATGCTCGCCGGGCGCCATCAGCACCGGCCGGTGTCGCTCCGCCATGCGGGGGACCGCCCCCTGTTCTTCAAGTTCCTCGGTTCTGGCTGTCCGGTCATGGACATCATGCATGCCAAGGTCTGCGAACGCTGGGGTGTGGATGGGTTCCTGCTGATCAACCCCTCATGGGAGGCCCGCTACGAAGGCCTGCTGGAAGGGACGCTGACCCACCAGAACGATGGCACCGTGACCTCCGGTGAGAACATCCGGTTGGTCCGGGAACTGCTGGAACCATCGACGCTCCTGACGGTCCGCGCCCACCGCGGGCTGAATACGCCCGAGACCGTGTTGCTCGCCGGCCATGCCGGAGCCGACATGACCAAGATCGATCTGGTCTACGGTTCGCTCGGCGCGGGCACAGATCCGGCACGACTCGCCGTGGACGGCGTCGAAGCGATCCGTCTCGCGGCGCAGTTCACGATGCCGTTTGACATCCCCGGGAACGACGAGCTCAGCGGCGTGCCGGCGTGGAAGACGCTCGCGGGACTCCTCATCAACGTCCACCTCGGGACGCGGCTTGGCGCACGCGCGATCCTGAAGCCACTCTTCTGCTACGGCCCGCACATCGTCATCAACCGGCTGATGGAGCAGACGTTCGTCGATTACAACGCGGCGAAGATCCTTGCGTTGCGTTCGATCGTGGATTGTCCGATCTGGCCGGGTGAACCGATCGCCTTCATGACGCAGACCGAAGACCGGGTGCAATCCGCGACCGCGTCCTCGTTCCATGCCGCCCTTGGCACTGCGCTGAAGGTGGACGCCATGACGATCGCCTCCACGGACGAAGCGTACTCACGCGGCCCGATCTGTATGGCATCCCGCATCGACAGTCTGCAAGGGCTCCATGAGTCGGCGCGGTTCATGGGCACAGCTTCCGTAGCGCCGACTGCCGCCGTCGATGCAATGACGGCCGACATGCAGAGGAAGATCGCAGATGTCCTCGACCGGGTGCGCATGGCCCCGGACCTCCCGACCGCGATCGCGGAAGGCGTGCTCGGCGACCGGGAAGATGGTGCCTATCCCGGCACGTTCGGCAAGGGTACGGTGGCGTAGGCATGATCATCGGCGTCGCGGGAACGGCCAAGAATACGGGTAAGACGACGACGCTGTGTGCGCTGATCGATGAAGCGTACCGGCGTGGTCGACTTCCCGGCGTGACGGGCATCGGGTATGACGGGGAAGAGCGAGACAACGTGACGCTTCTCCCCAAACCCCGTATCACGGTTCATCCAGGCATGCTCGTCACCACGTCCGAGCGTTGCCTCGCCGCGTCCACCGCCCGCCTCCGCGTCATCGATGCTACCGGCCTTCAGACCGCGCTCGGTCAGGTGGTCATTTGCCACGTGGAGAAGGGCGGACTCGCCGTCGTTGCGGGCCCCAATAAGACCGCGGATCTCGCCGCCGTGGCCCACAGGATGCTCTCATTGGGCATTGCCGATCTCCTCGTGGACGGCTCGTTGAACCGCATTGCGCCCATGGCCGTAGCTGACCGGGTGGTCTTCGCTACCGGTGGTGCGCGGAGCACGGACATCCGCACTCTCGTGGAAGAGACGCGTGC
>JAUQWO010000030.1 GCA_030835135.1 Bacteroidota bacterium | reverse complement strand
GTGGCGAGCTTGCCCTGCACGGCCGCCTGCGACAGCATGTTGGCATCGGCCACCAGCGCGTTGACCGCATCGATCGCCTGGTTCAGATTGTCTTTGATCGCGTTGAAGTCACCACTATACTTGTCCGTGATCTTCGCCGGGATATCTCCCCTGGAGATCCGCTCCACATACGACGCCGCCACGTTCAACGGACCGATCACCGCGTCCAGCGTATCGTTCACACCCTGCACGATCTCCCGGTACCCGCCCTGGAACTTCTCCGCGTTACCGCGCTCCGCCAGTTTCCCTGCCACCGCCGCTCGGGACAAGAGCGACGCTTCGTGCTGCAACTCCGACAGGGCCGACTGGACGCGCCGGATGCTCTGGTTGAGGACATCATCGTCTGAACGGACCTGCACCTGATCCGTGAACCTTCCTGCGGCCAGATGCTCCATGGTATCGGATTGTTGGCGAATGGCATCGACGACGCTCCGGAAGGATGCGCGCAGCTCTCCCACCTCATCCCTATACGGAGCTGCATCGGGGATCTTCACCGACCCAGTGCTCACCTGCACGGCAACCTCCCGCAACTCTGCCAGCGGGCAGGTGATGCTTCGCGTGATGACCACACCTATCAGGATGACCAGAAGGACTGCACCGATGCCGATAGCGATCATCACAACGGATTGCCTGTCGGTCTCCGCAGCCATCGCCGTCAGGTCCTCCCGCATCACCGCTTGCTGTGCATCACGGAAGACGAAGACCCGCTTCTTGATATCCCGCCAGAGCGCCGTTTCCTTCTTGTTGATCAGTTGCACGGCATCCGCCGGTTTCCCATTGATCGCCAGCTGTTGCGCCTCCTTCTGCAGACCGATATCCGTCTGCCACAACGCTGCCAGATCCTCGATCTGCCGCAGCTTGGCGGTCGAATCCGGTTCGAACGTGCGCAGCACACCCGCGACGGTCCCCAGGGCGGTCTGGATCTCTCCGGCCGCCGTTTCGAAATTCGCCCGTGCCTTCGTGTCGTTCGGGTTCAGGATGACGTTCCGCGTGGCCTGGCCGGTTTGCAGACCGGCCGCATAGAGATTGCCGTATTGGAACATCAATACCTCTCCGTGGGCGGACCGGTCTTCCGCACGTGAGACGATGATGGCCTGGGAACGGATCATCCACGCGAGCGCCGATGCGAAGACGATCGTGACGATGGCGAATGCGACCGCCAGGCGGGTACCGATGCGCAGATTCCGGTTCATCCCGGAGAGCCTCGTATGAAATGCCATGACCCCGAATCTCCTCCTCTGATGGTATGTTTCCGATCGCTCCGACTGCGGAGACGGGTCACCCTACCCCGCCCCGACAGTACTGTACTCCATGGTCACAGCCCCCGGGTGGGCCATGCGCGCACCCCTCTCCCGCGCGCCATCGCCCAGCGTAAAGGCTGCGATCAGGCCCTGCAGGTTCTCGGTCAACCGGTTCAGGTCCTCGGCCGCACGGGCGATCTGCTGCGTACCCTGGGCGGTCTCACCCGTCACCTTCGAGATACCCTCGACGTTCTTCGATATCTGCTCGCTCGCACTGGACTGTTCCTCGCTCGCCGCAGCGATCTGCGTGACCATGTCCGTCACCTTCTGACTCACACCCACGATCTCCTTCAGGCTCACGCCTGCCTTATCGGCCAGAGCGATCCCCCGTTCCACCTCACCCGTCCCTTCTTCCATCGACGTCACCGCGCCGGTGGTATCCGCCTGGATCTTCTTGATCATGTCCGCGATCTCTTTCGTCGCCTTCGTCGTCCGCTCGGCAAGCTTCCGCACCTCGTCCGCGACCACGGCGAAACCACGCCCCTGATCGCCGGCCCGTGCCGCTTCGATCGCCGCGTTCAAGGCCAGCAGGTTCGTCTGGTCCGCGATGTCGTCGATGACGTCGATGATCTCACCGATCTGATCGGAAGATCTCCCGAGTTCCTTCACCGTCGCCGCGCTCTTGTTCACCACATCGGCGATGCGCTTCATACCGTCCACGGTCTCGCCTACGACCTTCCCTCCCTGCTCCGCACTCTCCCTGGCGCGCTTCGCGGTGTCTGCCGCGACATTGGCGTTCTTCGAGTTCTCCAGGATGGTCTTGGTCATCTCCTCGACCGCACTGGCCACCTCTCCTGCCTGACTCGTCTGCTCCTGCGCGCCGGCGGCCATCTGTTCCGTGCTCGAGCTGATCTGGCTCGACGCACTTGCGGTGGCGCTCACCGCCTCACTCACCTTCCGGAGGGCATCCTCCAGCGAAGAACCCACCTTGTTGATGCTCTCCTTGATGACCTGGAGGTCACCACGGTAGTCGCCCTGCATGCGGACGGTCAGGTCACCGGTGGCCATCACCGCCAGTGTGTGCGATCCCTCCTGCAGAGGCTTGATGACCGCGTCCAGGGTCTCATTCACCCCTTCCACGATCTTCTGGAAGTCGCCCTGATGCCTGGTTGCATCGGCCCGCGTTGCGAGCCGACCTTCCACTGCCGCCTGGGCAAGCATGCGCGCATCGGCAACAAGCGCATCGACGGCTTCGATCGCCCGGTTCAGATTATTCTTGATCTCGTTGAAATCGCCGCTGTAGCTGTCCGTGATCTTCGCCGGGATATCTCCCTTCGAGATCCGGTCCACATATTCCGCCGCCACATTCAACGGGCCGATGACCGCATCCAGCGTGTCATTCACGCCCTGGACGATCTTCCGGAAGTCGCCCCCATGCTTCGTCGCATCCGCACGCGTCGCAAGTTTCCCTTCCACCGCGGCCTTCGACAACATGTTGGCATCGGCCACCAGCGCATTGACCGCCCCGATCGCCTGATTCAGGTTGTTCTTGATCGCATTGAAGTCACCACTGTAGTTGTCCGTGATCTTCGCCGGGATATCACCCTTCGAGATCCGGTCCACATACGCCGCCGCCACGTTCAGCGGACCGATCACCGCATCCAGCGTATCGTTCACCCCCTGCACGATCTTGCGGAAGTCGCCCTGGTGCCTGGAGGCATCAGCCCGCGTGGCGAGTTTCCCCTCCACCGCGGCCTTCGACAGCATGTTGGCATCGGCCACCAGCGCATTGACCGCCCCGATCGCCTGGTTCAGATTGTCCTTGATCGCATTGAAGTCACCACTATAATTGTCCGTGATCTTCGCCGGGATATCACCCTTCGATATACGGTCCACATACGCCGCCGCCACGTTCAGCGGACCGATCACCGCATCCAGCGTGTCATTCACCCCCTGGACGATCTGGCGGTACGCACCCTGGAACTTCCCGGCATTTCCGCGTGTCGCGAGTTTTCCCTCGACCGCTGCCCGGGAGAGCACACCGGCTTCGGCAACAAGGCCCCGCAACGCATCGGTTGCGCGGACGAGCGCCTTCCCGGCAACGTCCTTGTCCGAACGCACCCTGGGCTCGGCGGACAGGTCACCGGATCCAATGCGCCCGATCAGTTCTGCCTGCTCCCGCGTGTTCCCGGCCATGGTGTTGAAGGACGCCGAGAGTTCACCGATCTCATCCCTGGACTTCACGTCGATCGAGACATCGGCATCCCCCTGGGCGAGACGCCCGGCCGCCTCGGTCAGACCACGCATCGCACGCGCAAGCCGGCGTCCGAGGATGAGACCCGAGCAACCCGCTACCAGAAGCGATATCCCGATGACGGCAAGGATCGTCCACCGCAGCCCCGCGAGGTCGGACTCCACATCATCCACATACACGCCCGTACCGACGATCCATCCCCACGGCTTGAACAGCTTGACCGCGGAGAATTTGGGCACCGGCACGTCCGATCCGGGCTTCGGCCACATGTAGCTCACCAATCCCTCGCCATCGGCCTTACAGACATCCACCATCTCATTGAAGAATGCCTTGCCATTGGGATCCTTGAACGTACTGATGTCCGTGCCGTTCATCTCCGGCTTGAGGGGATGCATGATCATCCGCGGGGTCAGATCATTGATCCAGAAGTAGTCCTTCTCGTTATACCGGAGGTTCTTGACGCGTTCTATCGCGCGGCGCTGCGCTTCCTCGCGGCTGAACTCGCCCTTGACGACCCGTGCCTCATACTCCGTGACCAGCGTATAGGCGATATCGACGACCTGATGAACCGATGTGGCCTTCTCTTTATAGACCCACTGTTCCACTTCCGGAAGCACGTAGAAATAGAGCAGTGCAGCCAGTGGTATCGCTGTTGCCAGCGTGACCACCCCCACCTTCGATGCCCACCCCCAGTCCGCAAATCGCCGTACCGTCATAACATCCTCCGTCGTGTGTGCATCAATAGGTAAAGAACTGGACCTGCAGGGTTGCTTCTCCATTTGTCACGCGCTCGGCGACGCCGGCGGTCCTGGAGGCCCGATGGCGGCCCACGATCTCATACAGAAATTTCACGTTCGCCCCATGAGCATTGAGGAAGTAATTCACGCCGAGGCCGAAGCGGTCGCCGGAACGCAGCATGTTCTGATAGTCGAGTGTCGCCGCCGTCGCACCCACCTGCTTCATGACGGATGCCCGCACGCTCTGGGATTCATACTTGAGGTAGGGCTGCAGATTCAGGTCCTTGAACAGGAAGCCCGCCTCAAAGAAAACGATCGACTGTTGCGGCACGAGCCCGGTGAACGCCGACGAGTCCACATCGCTCCCGCCGCCATTGAGCGCCCCGACGGATGCGGAGACGGTGATGGAACCCAGTTCGGACACCGGGAGATCGACGAATGCATCCGCCGAGTATCCCCGGAATGTCCCCTGCATATCCACACCGGCTCCGACGTTGACCATGCGTCCCTTGCCGAGCGTCGTACCCGTGTAGAAGAACCCCTTTTCCCTGTCCAGGAAGCAATACTGCAGACGGGCCGCACCGCGCAGTGGCGAGTACTGGTTCACGTTCCGTCCGCTGTACACGCCGGCGCGGTACTCCAGCCGTTCATCCGCCAGGAACCCGCGCGCGGTCACACCGAGGTCACGCCCCACGGAATTGTCCAGCGGGGTACTGCTGATGAACTGATACGTCCCATAGTTGATGCCCATGAGCGTGGTCGCACCCTGGAGACCATTGCGGGAGATGCCGACGAGGTGCAGGCCGGCAACGAAGGACAGTTCGGGCATGAACGTATGCTGGATCTGGGCATCCTGCACGTACATCGATACGCCATTCGTCTTGCTCCCGTTCGTTCCGACCCGACCGATGTTCGTGGCGTCGGATTCGAAGAAGAAGGAGGTGTTCTTGGTGAGGTTCCCTCCGACCAGGACCCGCAACCGCCGGATGTACAGTTGGCGCTGCCAGTGACGCGAGTATGAAGCGTCGTTGTCCTGCTGGGCGGTGGTCTGCTCCTGGAGCGCCTGTGCCTGGAACTGGGACAACAGGCCGACCTTCATCATCGGGTAGACCTCTGCGGGAGATGCCGGTTTGATACGGAGTTCGTCGACGGCCCTTTTGAGTTCACCGATGATCTCCAGCAATTCGCGCGACGAGGATGCACTCAGGGTCGCTTCCAGAGCTGCAAGGCGTTCTTCAATGGACATGGAGGTGGCCGGGACCGGTGACACAGGTTTCTCCGGGACACGCGCCGGTGCTCCGGGCTCCGTGCGAACGGATGCAAGCCCGGCCGGGCGCGGTGCTTCTGTGCGCGGTGCGAGACGCTGCAGCGTGGAGTCGACACGGGCAGCGATCTCCGCGATGCGGGAGAGTTCCTGCGCCACGCCAGCGCTGGCGAACGCCAGCACGGCAACGACTACGATCGATAGACGATTCATAGGTACCTCTTTTTATGGGTTACGGGGCCTTTGCTTCCACCTGCCTCTTCACTTCCGGTGGCACCATTGCCTGGCCGACGGCAATGATACGCCTCACGTGCCTCTCCCCCATGTACACTTCCGATGACTCATGCCGCTTTCATGTCCGCGCCCAGCACCTTCTCCAGGTCCAGGAGAATGAGCAGACGATCTTCGAGCTTCCCGACCGCGGTGATATATTCCTCATTCACCCCTCCGGTGATCGACGGCGGCGGTTCGGTGACGCTGCGCGGGATCCTGAGCACTTCGCGGACAGCGTCCACTACGAAGCCGATCACGCGCCCGCTGAGTTCGACGACCACGATGCGTGTGTGCTTGTCATGCTCTTTCCGAGGCATGCCAAACCGGCAGCGCAGGTCGATGATCGGGATGACCTTTCCCCGGAGGTTGATCACCCCATCCACGTGGTGCGGGGCATTCGGCACCCGGGTCACCTCGAGCATCCTGTTGATCTCCTGGACCTGCAGGATATCCACACCGAATTCTTCCTCACCGATATTGAAACTCACCAGCTGCAGCAGCTCCTCGCTATTGTGCTTCGCGTCCGCCGTCTGATGGATCGATGCTATGTCTGCCATACGTGCCTCCTCTGTGTGTCACCCCCAATGCCCTTCGTCTTCCGGCCCGGGCCGCATGCCGGTGGTCATGTCACCTCACACGTCCTATCCCTCCGCCATCGCACCATCCGCACGGAGCACCCGGTCGGAGAATTCGCCTGCCGGCCGGATCGTGCGGCGGTCTGCATCCAGCGTGAAGGCGGCGATCAGGCGCTGCAGGTTGTCCGTCAGCCGGTTCAGGTCCTCTGCCGCCCGCGCGATCTGTTGCGTCCCCTGCGCGGTTTCGCCGGTGACCTTGCTGATCGCCTCGACGTTCTTTGAGATCTGCTCGCTCGCGCTCGACTGTTCCTCGCTCGCGGCCGCGATCTGCCCGACCATGTCCGTCACCTTCTGACTGACCCCCACGATCTCCTGGAGACTCGACCCTGCACGGTCCGCCAGCGCGATACCACGCTCGACCTCACTCGTGCCTTCTTCCATCGATTGGACCGCTTCACTCGTGTCCGACTGGATCTTCTTGATCATGCCGGCGATCTCCTTGGTCGCCTTCGTCGTACGCTCCGCGAGCTTGCGCACTTCATCCGCCACCACCGCGAATCCCCGCCCCTGCTCGCCGGCCCGCGCAGCCTCGATCGCCGCGTTGAGCGCCAGAAGGTTCGTCTGATCCGCAATGTCATCGATCACGTCGATGATCTCACCGATCTGGTCGCTCGATCTGCCCAACTCTCTCACGGTCTCCGCGCTCTTGTGGACCACCCCGGCGATCCGTTTCATGCCGTCCACGGTCTCCGTCACGACCTTCCCGCCCTGCTCGGCCCGGACCCGCGCCAGCTTCGCCGTCTCGGCGGCCACGCTGGCGTTCCGGGAGTTCTCCTGGATCGTCTTCGTCATCTCCTCCACCGCGCTCGCCACCTCACCCGCCTGACTCGTCTGCTCCATGGCGCCCGCTGCCATTTCCTCTGTACTCGAACTGATCTGGCTCGACGCGCTGGCGGTCGCACTGACCGCTTCACTCACCTTCCGCAATGCATCCACCAGCGAGCCACCGACCTTGTTGATGCTATCCTTGATGACCTGGAGATCGCCACGGTACTGGCCCTGCATCCTGGCCGTCAGATCGCCCGTGGCCATGTGTGCCAGGGTGCGCGATCCTTCCTGAACCGGTTGGATCACTGCGTCGAGTGTGTCATTGACCCCCTGCACGATCTTCCGGAAATCGCCATCGTGGCGTGTCGCTTCGGCGCGGGTGGACAGATTCCCGGCCACCGCCGCCTCCGCCAGCATCGTAGCGTCCTGCACGAGGTGCGTCACCGCCTGACGGGCCAGATCGAGACGCTGATTGATCCTCTCGAAATTCGTCCTGACATCCGCGGTGTCAGCGTCACCCGGGGTGACGAAGAGCTGAAGATTCAGATCACCGGTCGACAGCCTGTGGAGGTCTTCCGCCAGGATCTCCACCTGCACACGCTGGTATGCGGCCACCTTGTCGGCGACCTTCTGAGCTTTCCGGACATCGGTCTGGTCCACGACGATCTCCAGCACGCCGACCACCTCATGGTTCGCATCCTTGATCGGCACGCCGGTATACTGTATCTCGAGTTCGTTCGCACCCGGGCGGGCGATGGTTTCGCCCCCTTCGGTCTTGCCGGTCGCAACGGCACGCAGGCACGCACACTCGCCGCTGGTGCAATGATCGGTGCGGAAATGGTCGTAGCATTTCTTTCCTGCAAGTTCCGCCGGCCGGCGTCCGCCGGCAGCAGCACCGGCTGCGTTCATATAGAGGACCGTCCGGTCACGATCGATGACCATGACCGGCACCGGCATCGAATCGATGAAGCCCACAAGACTGTCGAGGGTCGCATTCACGCCTTCGACGATCCGGCGGAAATCGCCACCGTGTTTCAGGGCATCCGCCCGCGTGGCAAGTCGTCCCTGCACCGCCGCCTGCGAGAGCATGCCTGCATCCGCGACCAGGGCACTCACGGCGGCGATCGCCTGGTTCAGATTGTTCTTGATCTCGTTGAAGTCGCCATTGTAGGTGTCGGTGATCTTCGCAGGGATGTCGCCCTTGGAGATGCGGTCGACATACTCAGCGGCCACATTCAACGGACCGATCACCGCATCCAGGGTGTTATTCACGCCCCGGACGATCTCGCGGTAGCCGCCCTGGAACCGATCAGCATTGCCACGGGTCGCCAGTTCTCCATTGACCGCTGCCCGGGAGAGCGTCTGCGCTTCAGCGACGAGACCCCGGAGGGTATCGACCGCTTTCCGGAGTGCGATCATGACGGCATCATTCTCCGAACGCGGTGACACGGTCACGTCGATGTCGCCCGAGGCAATGGCATTCGCAATGTCCGCCTGATGTCGCATGTGTTCCGCCAGGGTCGCAAAGGACGACGCGAGCTGTCCTACTTCATCCCGCGAAGTCACTGCGACGTGCGCACGCACATCGCCAAGAGCCAGCTGGTCCGCTGCCCCAGCGATGGCCCGCAGCGGTGCGATGATCCGACGGGAGTACAGGAACACGAGTGTGACACCAACGAGCACGATCACAAGACCGACGATCAGCATCGTGGTCCGCAGGGCCTGGATGGGCGCGAGCGCGTCATCAGTCTTCGCACGGACAAGCAGTCCCCAGCGGTGACCGGCATACGCTCCCACTCCTTTCGAGGATGCAAACCCATTCACCTGCGTGAATCCGAAGCGGACGCTCTTCTCGACGGTGGATCCACTCTCTCCGGCCAGCACCCGCGTCACACACTGTGAGTTGCCGGCTTTCGCGAGATTCTTCGTCAGGATATCCTTGTCCGCATCATCATCGATGATCAGACCACGCCGGTCGATGATCGTGACGCGAAATGATGGGAACCCGTTGGCCCTCTGGAATGCAATGGTCTCATCGGTGATCGACTGGACCACGGCGATGTAACTCGCGTAGTTGCACCACGCACCTAGAATGACACCGCGCTGATCACGTATGGGGGCCGCGAAGGGCACCGTGACCGCGTTCGACCCCAGCACACTCGCTGTGGCCTTGTCACGCGCCGGTTCACCCACGAACGAAGAACCCGGTGCGACCTGACCGTCCATACAGGCCCTGAACCACTCGGTCGATGCGAAGGACGTGCGTTCGAGCGTTTCGGTGTCATAGCGCTTGCCGTCGTGGGTTGTATTGGCGGTGGCGACCACCCTGCCGGACCGGTCGACAACAACCATCACGTCATACACGCCATAGAGCCGCGACATCTCGTTCGCGAAGGCCCGGAGACGCTCCGGGGGTTCCTTGCCACCCATCGTGCTGATGGCGAGGGGATTGGCGACGAATGCCTGCACATCCCCGTAACGCTCCATCAGGCCCCTGTCGATCTTGTCCATGGTCGACTGAGCAATGTTCTCGAAATTCACCTGCAACCCATGCACGATGCTGGACGAGCTGCGATCGAAAGCGATATACCCCGTCACAGCGACCGTCAGCACGATCAACCCTGCGGTCATGAACACGAGCCGCCCCCGGAGTGAGTTGAGCCCGAGACGGTCGGTCACAGCATGGAACACGCGTGTTGTGGCTTGCTTCCGTCGTGTCACCAGATACCAGACCCCCACCCCGATGGCCGCGGCCAGGGGGATCTGCCACCACAACGCAGACGTACCGCCGGAGACCGGCCCCGACGGAGGGATCGCCTTGACGGACGGCACGGCGGTAGCCTTGTCACGGTCGTCACCGCCCCGGACCGCAGGAGCTGACTCCGATGATACCGGCGAAGAAGGTGTGGAGATCGAAGCGACCGCTCCACGCTCTGTCACGGGCGACACGGTCCGATCCGGACTCTGTTCATCGCGCTCCACGGGACGCTGAGAAGGTGCCGGCTTGACCGCCGGGAGCGGGACTTTTACGGCCGGCGCGCTGCTATCGCCCATCAGGCGGAGGAGCTTCTCCCTGGTCGACATCCCCGTTGCCGAGCTGTCCGTTTGCGAAGACAGGGGCGCAGCAAGGAACAGGACCGCGAGGGCCAGCGCCGAAACCACTCTGCCGGCCGCGATTCGTGTGTACACTCCGTGACTGTTCATGACTCGATCCTTCACCTAGAAGTTCACTGTCGTTGCCAGATATCCCCAGTACGACGCCGCGGGGCCTTGCTTGTATTGCATCGCCTCACCCGGAATGAACATGGACAATCCCAGCGTGAAGGTCACCAGGGACGAATACTTGTAGTTCGTCGTCAGATCGATCTCCTGCCCGAGAACCTTCGCCTCGGTGAACTGACCCGTGGTCGGATCTTTGAATGTGGCACCGCGGTCCAGCCGGAAATGATGGAGGTCAAGCGCCAGCGATAACGGGTCGAACGGCGTCGCCGACCAGGAAAGGATGGCATCGTGGAGGCCATACTCCCCGAGGACCTTCGGGAAGAGATCCATGAAGCCGTAGTATGCGTGTCCGGATCCGAAGAGTGTCGAGAACACACGGTACGAGCCATCCTTGGGATCGTTGTCGCCGCTCAGGATCGTATACACTGCACCGATGCGCATCTTGCTTGCTGCACTGACCGTGAGTCCGGCATTCATGCTGTACAGATCCGCTTTGATCGAGGACCGTGCATCGGCGTCCGTCAGCGCGATCCTCCCATATTGATGGAAGTACTCCACATCGAAGTCCCAGGGAGCGCTCTTGCCATACAGGCGCAGACCGGCCGTTGCCCGGCTGAGTTTGGCATTTCCCTGATCCGGACCCTTCGTCAGTTCCGTCGTATTGTCATCGAGTAGATACACAACGTCCGCCATCACGGGCTTCAGGTTCCGGAGTGTCGCATACATCCCCTGAAAATTCTCGGAAGGAGTGGCCGTCTGACTCGCCACCAGTTTCGACACGAACAGGTGGATGGCATACGTGTCATCTTCGTAATAGATCTTTGCCGCATCGAACGAACGTCCGGTATTCCCCCAGTTCGAGACATCGATGAGCCGGGCGTTACCATACGTCAGCTCTTGCCGGCCAAGCTTCAGGGTCAGACCGGAGGAGAACAGATCCGCGACGGCGAAGTACGCCTGATGGAAGTCCAGCGCCTTGGCCGCACCGTCCGTTGTGCCACGTCCCAATGCGGCATTCTCACCTCCCCACCAGCGTGCATCCTGTACCTGGATGAATGCCTGAATATCGTTGGAAGGTTTGACCAGGACCGCCACGCGCGACCGCAGCAGGTTGAAACCGAGCGCTCGCGCTTCCGGAACGAATGAACGCCCATCCATCTCACCCCGGTCACGGATCTGTCCGGAAACCGTATAGCTGACCCCTGACGCTGTCGGAGGCGGGGCGGCGGGCTTGCTCTGAGCAGCGACCGACGGCTTCTCGCTGATCACTCGCTTCAATTCGGCAACGAGCGTGTTCAGTTGCCCGGTCAACTGCGAGAGATCGGCATTCTGCGGCACGCCACTGAGACGCTTCTCCAGGATGTCCATACGTCGGGTCAATTCCTCGACCGAAGCGGATGCAACCGCGATATTGTCGCTCCGGTCTGCACGGGGTGTCCCCAGACTCTGACGGAGCGCGATGACCTCGCTCCGGAGGCTTGCGATCTCATTCCTCCGTTCCGTCTGCTCACGGGAGATCATGCCCTTGAGTGATGTTTCCATCTCATCGACGATCTCGATCACTTTCTTGAAATCCTGACCGAGCGCTGTGCCCGTCACAAAGAGCAGAACCAGGATTGTGATAACCTTCGACTTCATGGACGAATTCTCCGAATGTGATGACATTGCCGCTCCTGTTCGCTTGCCATGTTCATTGCCGGCGTACTCCAAACATCCCCCATGATCCCACGGGTCTATTTCGCACTGCCTTCTGCGCAAATGGTGTACCAACACCGCCCCCGCCGCAAAGACGGGCGAAGCAGTCCAAATCCGCCGAATTCCTCGTTTTCATGGTGAGATCGAGGACCGCTCAAAATATCACCTTTCTCTGGGTGCACACTATTCGACATATGCCCCTTTTCCGGAATTCGATACGTTCTGACCGATTGCCCTGCAGACAGAAAAACAACGGGTGAGCCGTCCGCATGGCCCCGGGACGCACTCACCCGTTCTACTCAATTCATCCCGCCCTGCGGAATGATATCTGAATATTACCCGGCCACCAGCGCGCCGTTCTCCCGCACCGCGACACCGCTCCGCGGTCCATCGCTCCGCCCACCGTCATTGCGGCCAAGCTTGAAGTCGCCGATGAGCCTCTGCAGGTTCTCCGTCAGCCGGTTCAGGTCCTCCGCCGCACGCGCGATCTGCTGCGTCCCCTGCGCCGTCTCGCCCGTCACCTTGCTGATCCCTTCGACGTTCTTCGAGATCTGCTCGCTCGCGCTCGACTGCTCCTCGCTCGCCGCCGCGATCTGCGTCACCATGTCCGTCACCTTCTGGCTCACCCCCACGATCTCCTTCAGACTCGCTCCC
>JAUQWO010000029.1 GCA_030835135.1 Bacteroidota bacterium | reverse complement strand
CCTGCACAGCATCGTGGTGTCAGAAGATGATGTCCCTATTCTCGTGGTGCCGTTGTTTGAAACCCGCTTTGATTTGTCCACTTTTGCGGAGGGATGGATCAAGACGTCACTGAAAGTGGCAGGCCGTCTCATCCCCTCGGTTTTTCAACCCCGTATTCTGGGCGTGGGGTTGGTGGAAGGGGAATGGAGTGAAATCGGGATTGATCCCCACATTGATGAGGTCACCTGCCATGCGGCATGCGAAATGGCCTTCAGTGCCGTGCAAACGCTGGCTGACGAGCTGAAAAGCGACGTCGTGGCGCTGTACAACTTTAATCAATACGGCAAACTCCCCGGGGAAGTAGTGAAGAAATTCAACCGGGTGCACTATCGGCCGTGCGCCCGGCTGTCGATCGATTTCACCACCCTGGAGGAATACCTGAGCCGCCTCTCACGGGGCGCGAGAAAAGACGTGCGCCGCAAGATGCGGGTCGCTCCCGATGTCAGGGTAATTCGAAGTCGCACTATCTCTCCTTTTCTGGACAGGATCTACGCGCTGTATCTGAAAACAGTGGAGCGCAGCCCCATGGCGCTTGGGGTGCACAACCGCATATTTTTTGAAAAAATCTGCGACATAGTCCCGGGCGCCGAATACACGCTCTATTTTGTGCAGGAAGAGCTCGTCGCGTTCAACCTTCTCGTCGTACAACAAGAAGCAATGATGGATGTCTACTTCTGCATGGAGTACGACCTCGGCCGCACATACAACCTGTATGTCGTGTCCTGGATGGAAAATGTCCGCACCTGTGTGGAGCGGAAAATCCCTCTCTATTACGCGGGCCAGGGTACGGAGAAGACCAAAGCGCACCTGGGCGCAACGCTGATACCGAGCTCTATTTTTTTCAAGCACCGCCTGCCGGTGTTTGACCACCTTCTTGTCGGGCAGCCTGCAGTAATCGGGAAGATCCTCAGCCGCCTACGGTTCTGGCCCAGGATGGAGATTCATGACCAAAGAAACTGAATACGCCATCGAAGTCGACAAGCTGACGAAGCGTTACGGAGATTTACTGGCGGTCAACGACATATCGTTCACCGTCAGAAAAGGCGAGGTGTTCGCCTTCCTGGGCCCGAACGGCGCCGGCAAGACCACTACCGTGGAGATCATCGAGACCATCCGCACACCCACATCCGGAAAGGTGACTCTCTTGGGAATGGACGTTACGAAAAAGAAGCACGACATCGTCCACCGCATCGGCGTCCTCCCGCAGGGATTCAGCTCGTTCGACAGGATAACGGTCAGGGAGACCATCCAGTACTATTCGCGGTTATTCTGCGTGAATACCGATATCGACGGGTTGATAGAGCTCGTAAATCTCAAGGAAAAGGCCAAAGAGCAGTACAAGTATCTCTCCGGGGGGCTGAAACAGCGCCTCGGAATCGCGATTGCCCTCGTGAACGACCCCGAGGTCGTGTTCCTCGACGAGCCGACGACCGGGCTCGACCCCCGCGCACGGCGCGAGGTGTGGGAGGTCCTGCAGGGCCTGAAGGAGAAGGGGAAGACGGTTTTTCTGACCACGCACTACATGGAGGAGGCAGAGCTTCTGGCAGACACGGTAGCAATCATTTCCAAAGGGAAGATCATTGCGATGGGTTCTCCCGGGGAACTCATCGAGAACAACGCACATTACCAGGTACTCACGCTCAAGTCCGTCGATGAAAAAGCCTTTGAAATCGTCCGGAAGTTGGGCTTTGAGCCGGTTCGTAACAACCACAGGAACATCAGGATCATGGTGGAGCACACGGGCGATGTACTGAGGATACTGAACACCATCAAGGATGCCGGGGCGTTGTACCTCGGCCTGGACGTTCGGAAGCCGAACCTTGAGGAAGTCTTCCTGAAGCTCACCGGCGAGGCGCTCAGCAACGGTCCCGTCGGGGAAAGGGAGGCGGAATGAACCCGCGCGTCATCGGCGCAAATCTCGTCGTGAAACTCATGAGTTTCTACCGCGAGAAGACTACCATGTTCTTCACGTTTGCGTTCCCGATAATCCTGATACTCGTGTTCGGTACGATCTTCATGAGCCAGGACAATGTGGAATACCACCTGTGCGTGCAGGACCTCGACCAGACAAAATCGTCCGCCGAGTCCATCAAGACACTCGAACAAGACGGGAAGTTCAAGATAACCAGGGTCGACCCTGCCGCCAAAGCCGCGCAGTACGTCAGGGACAACAGGGTGAACCTTGTCCTCGTTATTCCCAAAGGCCTGGAAAAGTCCCTCTTGCGGAGGAAGTTCCTCAACGACTTCACCACATCCGTTACCATCACCTATATATACGACCCCAGCTCTTCTTCGGTGCTCACGAAGATGGATATCCTGAACGCAGTGCTCGCCGGGATAAACCAGGAAATGTCAGGACAGCCGCCGTTCCTCAGGTCGGTTCAGAAATCGATACTCACCAAGAAATACCGGTTCATCGAGTTCTTCGTCCCCGGGATCATCGCGATGTCAGTTATGACGTTGAGCCTGTTCGGCACGGTGGACTCGGATACTGAGCTGCGCCAGAAGGGTGTCATCAGGAAGCTGTCCACCACCCCCATCACCCGCACCGACTGGATACTGTCGAATATCCTGTACCAGTTCATACTCGCGGTCATATCCACGATTACCATGCTGCTGGTGAGCTACGCCGTGTTTCATGTCAGCCTGCATATCAACGCCTGGCTCCTTGCGTTCATTTTGCTTGATGTCTTCGCATTTGTCGGAATAGGGATGCTGCTCACCCGCTTTGTAAAAGAGGCGCAGAGCGCGGCAGCCGCGACAAACGCCATCAGTTACCCGATGATGTTCCTCTCGGGGAGCTTCTTCCCTATCGAGCTGATGCCGGGGTTCCTGCAGAAGTTTGCCAAGGCACTGCCGCTGTTTTACGTGAACGAGGGGCTCCGGGCAGCTATGGTATTTGAAGACAACATGGCCGCGCTCCGTTACTCCGCGATCATAGGTGTTTTCGCGGTCGTGGTCTTTATCCTGGGGATACTGGCCACCAAATGGGAAGAGGACCAGTGATATGGTTAATTGCCGCCGTCATGAAAATGAGCTGGGTGATTTTATGGACAGTGACAGTGGAAAGGTAAGGACATGAAAATAAAACTTATCGCACCCCATGAACACAGTGAAGACACTATATCAAGCCCCTTCAAGCTAAAGAGGGTAAACCTTCCTCTCTTGGCGGCGCTCACCCCGCCGGGCCACACGATTACCATTGTCGAGGAAGCTTTTGCGGCCGATGACATCGATCAGGATGTTGATCTGGTGGGCATCACCGTCCTGACCGAACTCGCGCCACGAGCCTATCAGATCGGTGACACCTATCGCCGGAAAGGTGTGAAGGTGGTGATGGGAGGAATCCACCCCACGGTGTTGCCAGAAGAAGCCTTGGAACATGCGGACGCTGTCGTCGTGGGAGAAGCGGAAGGTATCTGGCCGCAACTTGTAGCGGATGCCGACTCGGGACAGATGCAAAGAATATATCGGGCCTGCAAAATGACCGATCTCAACGGTCTGCCGAAACCACGGAGAGATCTCTTCCCCGGAACCAAAGGCAACGCTTATGCTCCAATTCCGGTCGGCGTCGAAACATCCCGGGGATGTCCGTACGATTGCGAATTCTGCTGCATCGGCCAGACATTGGGGTCTCACTATCGGGTCAGGCCGGTTCAGGAGGTGATTGCAGAGATCGAGGCCATTGATTCACCTTACCTCTTCTTCGTTGATGACGCCCTTGGGTTGAACCGGAAAGCAGCTAAAGAACTCTTTACTGAAATGATACCTCTTAAGCGGCAGTGGCTGGCGCAGGGCACCGTGTCGTTAGCCGAGGATCCGGAACTGCTGGGATTGATGAAACGTTCGGGGTGTATGGGGCTTTTGATTGGATTCGAATCGGTCCAGAAAGGCACTCAGGATGAGGTGAATAAAATTAAGAACCTGAGTATCGATTTTTACGAAGCCATGCATCGGTTCCATGGCGAAGGTTTCGGTATACTGGGCTGCTTTGTTTTTGGCTTTGATTATGAAAACAAGGATGTGTTCGAGCAGACCCTCGAGTTTATCCTGAGGAGTCGCATTGATTGTGCCCAGCTGAGGATTCTCACGCCTTATCCGGGAACACGTTTATACAAACGCCTTTTAAGCGAAGGCAGGTTGTTCGTTGAAGACTGGTG
>JAUQWO010000028.1 GCA_030835135.1 Bacteroidota bacterium | reverse complement strand
TGTGAAAATCTTGGTGTACAACAGTCTAGGCGAAGAAGTAGCTAGGCTGATGGACGAGGATCAGGATCCGGGGTACCACTCGGTGCGCTTCGATGGGGCCTCGTTACCGAGCGGGATGTATTTCTACAGGATGCAGGCGGGAGCCGTGACACTCGTTCGGCGACTTGCACTCATAAAATAGTCCGGCGATGGCGCGAGAGAGGGAGCGGTCATAAATGGACTGTGGGCGGGGATTGACGCAGGGGGGGACGAAATGAATTAAGAATTCAGAATTCTTAGTTCTTAATTCGATCCCGCGAAGCGGGATCGCGCGGAGGGGGAGAGATTCGAACTCTCGGTAGAGATTCACTCCCTACGACGGTTTAGCAAACCGTTGGTAATGCCCGTTCCGTTCCGCTTCACATTGCGTCAAATCCAGACCCGCCGCACACTCAATCGCACACTCGCACAGCCTGAAAATGGTGAAGTTGGGTGTCGCGCAAACCCGTGCCGCTCGCCTTCGCTAACCATGCTTCCACATCGCCGACGATCGTGAGCGCGACGCAGATAATATAACATCGTGGCGTGGCGGATGTCAAGAGGTTGCAGAGACTTGCTGCCACGATGTGTGCCATGACGTTGCTTAAGACGATCCGTATTTTAATGTTCACCGTTCGGGGGGGAGACGTGTTGCAGCCTCTTCCGTTTTAGGGCGGGAGAGGCTTTTGTGTTTTGGTCTCTCACCTGGAGCGACACATCGGAGCATCCACTCACATTCGATGAATTCTTGAAGAGGTTGAAGATGTGTTTTGACCCGTGGCGTCACCACGAAGTGTTCATTGACTTTTCGGGTCTCGTCGGATTTGCATGATGGGACTCCCTTTCGTGGCTCGCCTCCGGATCTTCATAGATCACAATCCCCAAGTGAGGCACGAGGTCTCAGAACACTTCTGCGCTGACTGTCGAGTCGCGTGCAATGCAGTGTGCTTGGGGATTGCGCGAACCAAACGTTGAAAGTATGGAACGAACAAATGAGAATTCTCCTGCTCGTAGTCGGTCTGTACCTTGTGGATCCCGTCACTTCTACTCTATCTGCGCAGTCAATACCCTGGACCCGGTGCGGTGGGTTGTTCGGAGGGCAGGTGAGTGGGATCAGTGTAAAGGACGGCAAGAACATGTTCGTCACTGTCAGGACCGCTGGGATCTATGGCTCAACCAACGGCGGGGCGACCTGGGGATTGCGTGGATCTGGAACCCCCACCCCGTATAACTTCGAGTGCATCGTCGTCACCTCAAAGGGTACTCTTCTCGCTGGAACGGGTCAGCAAGATATTTGGCGCTCGATCGACAATGGGTATGTTTGGAAGCGCGTCGGGACCACGGATGTATCGGCCCAGATTTACGGTCTTGGAGTCAGTCCACATGGGTTTCTGTTTGCTGGTACTTCAAAAGGTGTGTACAGGTCCGAGGATGATGGACTTACATGGGCACATGTGAGCAACTGGATCGATGATGGCAATCATGTCCACTGTATCACTGTGCTCCGAAATGGATACGTCGTGGCATGCGCCTCTGATGGGATATATCGCTCTACCGACGACGGGGTGAGTTGGACGCGGGTTTGTTCCGACATCGCACCTTCCAGTATAGTCGAGGACCGGTTGGGCAATATCTATGTTGGGGGAATCTATGTTCGCAGTTATCAACCCTGCGGTGTGTGGGGTTCCCTTGACACGGCGCTGACATGGAAGCCAATGGGAACAACCCTCACCGACGTTAGCGCGCGCCCCTTGGGGCTGGACGCTTCCGGGTTTGTGATCGTTTTCGTCACCGATGGAGGGCTGTTCAAAACAACAGACGGGGGACAGGAATGGTCGCACATAACCACTTCCTTTGGCAAGTCCCGTGTTTGGACGCTTGTGGCGAATGGAGCGGATAGTCTGATCGCAGGCACTGACTCCGGAGTTCACACGTCCATTGACGGCGGTAGAACCTGGAAACATAACAGTGTCGGCTTGCCATGGCTAACTCCGACGGCTCTCGAGGCGCAGGCAGATGGAAGGATCCTCGCTGGCACGGACGGATGCGGGGTGTTTGCCTCTTCGAATCACGGGGCATCATGGACTCTTTTGGGGGAAGGGGTGCCGAGCGACATTACGACGATAAAGGATTTTGAGGCAGAAGGGATATTCGTAGGTTCGGAATCGTACGGGTTGTATCGGTCTGCGGATGGAGGTGAATCATGGGCATCCAGTGACAGTGGGATGGAGTTGAAACAAATCCGAGATCTTTTCCGTGGCTCGAATGGAACCCTTTTTGCTGAAACAGGAAGTCGCACCTTCTTTTCTTCGACAGATGGAGGGCGATACTGGCGACCCTTTACCCTTGGAATTGCGGATGTGAGGTGCATTGCTTTCCCATCGACAGATTGGTTGTTCATCGGGACAGCCAACGGTGCTTACCGTTCGAGTAACGAGGGAGTGGACCTGGAGCGGATAGATCCTCCGTCGTGGACAAGTCCGTTTGTTCTCAAGATAGTCGTAGCGGATGCAGACCTGGTTTACGCATCCACGAGTAACAATACTATGTATCGAACACGTGACATGGGAAACTCGTGGGGAAGCGTGTACAACCAATACGGAGGGAGCGGACAGATTGCGACTGCTGCGGTGGATTCAGCTGGAGAAGTTGCACTGGGTCTCTCATCTGGTGTGGTGGCACTCATACGTCCGAGCGATTCCATGTTTGTTCCAGCGTCCAATGGCCTTCCAAAAACAACGATCAACGACCTTGTTTATTCGTCCGATGGGTTCTTGTATGCTGCGACACCGCTTGGTGTATACAGAACTCGAGGTCTGTCCGCCACCGCAATTGGGCCTGATCCGCCACATGTCACTGTGATGGGTCTGGAACAGAACTATCCCAATCCATTCAACCCATCCACTACGATCCGCTACGCGGTGTCAGACAGATCACACGTCACGCTCGCTGTGTACAACACTCTGGGACAACAGGTTGTCATACTCCAGAATGGAGAGGAGCAAGCTGGAAATCACGAACTGCAGTTCGATGCAAGTGAATTACCGACTGGAGTGTACTTCTACAGGTTGCGGGCCGGATCATATTCCGAAACGAGGAAGTGCCTTTTCTTGCGATAGTGCCAGCGGGCGCGCGAGTCTCTCACCGTGTGACGGTTAGGCAAACCGTTGGGAATGACCGTTCCGCTTCACAATGCGTCAATTCCTGACCTGCCGCACACTCAATCGCATGCCCGCACTTCCCGAAAATTGTGAAACTGGGATTTCGTGGACCCGTGGCACCCGGGACCGTTGACGCTGAATACGCATAGGCGAGGCGGCGCTCAACGCCGGGGTCATTGTAGCGCCGTAGGGTTGGGGATGTCAAGGGCGGACCGAAGTATGTCCGCGAACGCATTGATGTTGGTCGAGCCGTTTTGTAAGATTCTTCATTGCCGATGCAATGAATGTTTTCATGTGGCCTCCCCAACCGAAAGATGGTGTGGTGGGGGCACACCCACCCGCACATCCGATCGACGGAAAACGATTTGAAGCCAAGTATGAAATACCATACCGATGCACGGTCCGAGTGCGAACCCGGCTCCCGCGGCAGGATTCTGATTAATCTCAAGCATATCACCAAAGTGCGAGAGCTGGAAGAAGCTGAACTGGCGGCGTACATGAATGCCGAGGGCACGCTGGTCAAGACCGTAAGTGCGGACCAAAGATTCTCGCTTTCGGATGTTGATGAGATTCACCGGTTGTTTCTGGGAGGTATCTACGCATGGGCAGGATCGTACCGGACAGTGAATATCTCAAAAGGAGGATTCCCGTTCGCGTCTGCATTTGCCATTCCGCAAGCGATGAAGGACTTCGAACGTGAGGTGTTGCGGGTCCTTACGCCCTGCAATAGAGTCGACGAGGATGCACTTGCGGCTCAGATCGCACCCGTTCATGCCGAATTCCTCCTCATACATCCATACCGAGGAGGGAACGGACGAACTGCTCGTCTATTGGCAACTCTTTCGGCGTATCAGGCTGGGATGCCTGGGATCGATTTCAGTTTCATCAAATCCCGTGGGAAGGAATTCGATGGGTACGCACACGCTATACATGCGGCTTTGGACGCGGACTACCGGCCAATGCAGGCCATCATCAAACGGGGATTGAGATTGGCGCAACGATTAACGTGAGGAGCGAAGGGTTCTCTGAATTCGTGCCGCGCGGGGACTGGCTTGTTTCACGCCTTCTATCGCCGCCGAGGCCGCAGCATGACGCAAGATCAGAACGTCACGCAATTTCGGGTCGCGAAGGAATTTGTTGGTCTTAGACAAGGGTTTGGCGGTCTTCATCGTGAATGTAATCTACAACTTTCAGTTGAGATTTTCAAGGCCATATCCCCCTCCTAGGAAGAGTTGAAATCCATGCGGCGCGGTTCCCCAGTCCTCCGATATGACATCCGATGGTAACGACCGTATCGAACCAAGGGCTCGCGGTTTCAAATGGGAAAGGAGTTGCACCAGGATTGCCAAGCAAGTTGTCTATCCGCTGGTTAAGGCGTATCTCTTCGACTTCCGCCGGAGTGCCTATCTACGAGGAGCGACCGAAGAGTCGAGCACCTGCGATGAAAGAACTCTCGAAGTTGCTTTGCGATCACTTTGTGGGAGAAGACACCATCATGAAGATGGGTGGCTACCCCAAGGCCGCAAATACCATCAGAAACAGCATGCCCATTTCGAAGAGAACGCAGTCGGGTGACCTGGGTGAGCTGATCGCAACTGAGTATGTCGACTCTCAAACCCCCTTCAAAGTTCCAATCCGCAAGTTTCGGTGGAAGAGCGATCGAAAGATGCCGATGCATGGCAATCACATCATTGCGATATTGCAGTTGAAAAACGGGACAGTCAAGGTCCTCAAGGGTGAATCAAAGAGCGCTCAGCTTTTGTCCAACGCTACTGTAAAGAGTGCGGCTCGGGCTTTGGACGACCATAATGGTAGGCCCAATCCGTCAACGTTGGCTTTCATTGCGAAGCGACTATATGAAGCGGGTCGTGACTCTGAGGGGAAGATATTCGCATCGCCAGGAGTTCTCCTCGCCGGAGACCGGTCAATGCGGCCACTGTGACCAGTTCCCGCAGGTTCCGGTCCTTGATCACATCCAGAAGCGCCCGGAACTGCTCCCGAGTGAAGTAGGCGGGCAGGACCTCAGGGGCCTTTTTTTTTGACTTTTCGCCAGAGATTTTCGGTGACGTGGCCCCAGGTAAGTGCCCGTTCGTATGCGGCGCCCAATGCCAGATGATACTTTCTCGCCGTCCATGCCGATGCTTCAGTGATCTTGGTCGCAAGGAACCGCTCTATGTCCGGCTGGGAAATGGTGTGCGTCGCCAGATCGGCGCCGACGATCCGTCCAAACTCGTTCAAAGCCGTTCTATTCGCATCAACGGTCTTGGGCGTGTGGATGCCTGCGGAGAACCTGATGAACTCCTTCGTGAACTCCTCAATCGAGATGGGCTTGAGGAGGGCGGACTGTCGCGCGCGCTCAGCGTCGAACTCCCGGAAGAACTTCATGGCCTCGGGCTTCGTGCGCGAGTGCGTGCTGCACGACCGACGCTTGCCGGTCTCGTCCTCGTAGAAGAGGTGATAAACTCCGCTGCGTTTGGAGAGGAACATATATTCCGTCCATTCAAAATGGGCCAGGACGGTGCGAGCGTGCTCAAAATGACCGCACACTAAATCGCCCACGCAGCGGTCAAATAATGTGTTGTAGTCGGGGAATCGACGCAAGGCGGGATACGGCAAATTCAGATATCTGAATTCGAAGCCCCGCCAGAGGCGGGGCTTCGTGCGGAGGGGGAGAGATTCGAACTCTCGGTAGAGATTTACTCCCTACGACGGTTTAGCAAACCGTTGGTTTCGGCCACTCACCCACCCCTCCATGTGTACAGCTATGAAGAGAGAAGAATGAAGAAAGCAGAAAGAAGGTGACAGCAACCTCTTTTGTGCGCTGACAAGATAAGCAAAATTACTTCCCCCCGCAAGCCTTTCCCTTGATTCTTCCGTTCCTTTTTCGCAAGTTTTCATGATACGGGTGGATAGCGTCGCACTGCTCCCATCCCGTCCATCGCCATCAAGACCAGGAGACCCGCAACCGTGACCGGCTTACACCGCTGGCTGAGCATCGGCGTGATCATCCTCACCATCCCCACGATCACTCCCGCGCAGACGCAGGACCAGGTCCGCCAACAAGCGGAATCCCGCCTGCGACAAATGTCTCCCGCCGAGATCGAACAAGCTCTGAAACAATACGGCCTCACCCTCGACGAGGCTACCAAACGTGCCCAGTCGTTGGGGATCTCGCTCCAGGACTTCCTCACGCGGCCGACGGCTTCCCCGGGTGCCAACGCCCCCGAAGAACTCTCGGTCGATCCCCGGCTGAACTGGCAACGCACGACCACACCCCGCGAAGCGATCGACAGCGCCGTCGTCGCCATCGGACTCGCGCACCTGGCTTCCGATACGCTGACCGTCCCTGGCTTCACCGGCCGCGCCGGCATCGATTCCAGCATGCGCCCGTTCGGCTATGAGCTCTTTCGCTTCCCGTCCAGCACCTTCATGCCCGCACTCAACGTCGCGACACCGCCGTCCTACGTGCTCGGAGCGGGCGATGAGATCCAGATCAGCGTGTGGGGCGAAACGTATATCAACCATCGCCTCCAGGTGAACCGCGAAGGCAATGTGTTCATCCCCGACGTCGGCCCCGTGAATGCCATCGGCCTGACGGTGCAACAGTTCCGCGAGAACGTGCAGCGACGCATGGCCTCAGTCTACTCCGGCCTCGCCGGGGCGCGCGGCCGCTCGAACCTCGAAGTGTCACTCGGAAAACTGAAGACGATCCAGGTGTTCGTCCTCGGCGAAGTGCGCAAACCCGGCGGATATGCCATCTCCTCGATGTCCACGGGCCTCCACGCGCTGTACCTCGCAGGCGGACCAACAGCGGACGGCTCCCTCCGCGACATCCAGGTGCTCCGCCGCGGCGAGACCGCGCATGCGGTCGATATCTACAGCTTCATCCTCGGCGGTGACCGCGGCAAGGATCAACCCCTCCAGGATGGCGATATCGTGTTTGTGAAACCCGCCGGCACCCGCGTTGCGGTGACCGGCAAAGTGATCCGTCCCGCGATCTACGAGCTGAAGCCCGGCGAGACCCTCGGGGCGCTCATCGGCATGGCCGGCGGTCTCCGGTTCGATGCCGACGTGAAGCGCGTCCATGTGGAACGGATCGTCCCCTTTGACCAGCGACGTGCATACGACCGCGACCTTCTCGATTTCGACGTCCGCTTCCCGTCTGCGAGCGAACTTCTCGCCAGCACCTACCCGATGGCCAATGGCGATATCGTGAAGATCCAGAACATCATCGGCCTTCATGAGAACCGTGTCGTGATCGCCGGAAGCGTGAACAAGCCGGGGCCCTTTGAATTCACACCAGGCATGACGATCTCCGGCCTGGTCCGCGCAGCCGACAGTCTCAAGCGCTCGACCTTCGTCAAACGTGCTACCCTCTACCGGATGAACGAGAACCTGCGCATGGAAGTGATCGGGTTCGATCTCGAAATGGCCATGAAGGGCGACCCTGCCAATGATCTGACCCTTCTGAATGAGGACAGCGTCGTCGTCTATAGTTACGACCAGTTTCATCCGCAGCACCCGGTGTCCGTCTTCGGCGCCGTGCGCCGCCCCGGACAGTATATCCGTCACGACAGCATGACCGTTGCGGATCTTGTGATGGCCGCGGGTGGCCTGCAGGAAGGCGCTATGCGCACCGGCTGGGAGCTTGCCCGGCTCGATACGCAGGATGTGAAGACCTATACGCGGCTGATGAAGATCGGCGGCGATGATGAATACTGGCGCAACGATGGCGGCAAGGGCGTGCATCTGGACGATTTCGATGTCCTCACGATCCCGTCCGACCCCCGGTTCTCCACCCAGAAGTTCGTCCGGGTGACGGGATATGCAACGTACCCCGGCACCTATGCGATCCAGTATGAAGGGGAGCGCCTCGCGGACATCTTCCGCCGTGCGGGAGGGCTCCGTCCGGGTGCCTACCTCCAGGGGTCGCGGCTCATCCGCCGATTCAACAACGCTGGCCTCATTCCGCTCGATTTCAATCTGGCTCTCGGGGATGCAAGCTCGCGGGATAACGTGGTGATGTACGACGGCGACTCGATCAACGTCGCCTATACGGAAGACGTGGTCTATGTGAGCGGCGAGGTCTACGTCCCTTCACCCGTCCTTTATGAAGAAGGGGAGGGGCTGAGTTACTACATCGATCAGGCCGGCGGCTATAAAGAAGAGGCGGAGGATGACAATACCGTTGTCTTCCTTCCGGGCGGCAAAAAGTGGGAGAGCGGTGAGATCCTTCCGGGAAGCACGATCCTCGTCCCACGCAAGATCGAAAAGGAAGACAAGACCCTGCCCATCGTCCGTGACCTGGTCACGATCCTCGCCAGTCTGGCGGCGATCACCGTAGCGCTTGTGCAGGTGACCAAATGACCGGCCCGCAGACCATGCCGTCCGCCGGGACGCGGAACCAGTCCACCGCCTCCCCGCGCACCCTGCCGGAGATGCTCGCGCCCGTCTGGGCGGAACGCAAACGCATCCTTATCGTGTCGGTCGGCGTCGCCATCGTGACCGCCATCTTCAATTTTGTGGTGCTCGATCTGACGTACAAGGCAACGACCACGCTCCTTCCGGAAACCGAAAAAGGAAAGCTGGGGGGGCTCAGTCAGTTCTCCGGACTGGCCCAGCTCGCGGGTGTCAGTGTGCCGAACGCGGACGTCTCGCGGCTCTACCCGATCATTCTCACCAGCGAGACGGTCCTGATCCCCGTCATCGAACACACGTATGCGACCCGGCGGTACCCGCAGCCGGTCAACCTCATCACGTTCCTGGAGATCGATGAGGGGACCCCGGCGAAGGATATGGAACGCGCGCTGAAGGAACTGCGCGGACTGATCACCACGGCGTACGACACCAAGACCAGCACGGTGGTGATCACGCTGGAATTGGAGGAGCAGCAGCTCGCGGCCGATGTGCTGAACGCGATCGTGGCCGAAGTGGACAAGTTCATGCGGCTCAAACGCATCAACACCGCCACCGAACAGGTCCGGTGGATCAAATCGCGCCTCGTGGAGGTGGAGAAGGAACTGCGACAGGCGGAAGAGAACCTGAAGACGTTCATGGAACGCAACCGCCGCGTGACCGATTCGCCCCAGCTGACGCTCGAGCAGCAGCGGCTGCTGCGTGAGGTGACGGTGAAGTCGACGATCGCGATCGAATTGAAGAAGCAGTATGAGCTGGCGAAGATCGATGAGATCAAGAACATCTCCGTCGTCAATGTCCTCGATCCCGCCCGACCGCCCGTGAAGAAGGAACATCCAAAGCGCGCCACGAACACCGTGCTTGCGTTCCTGTTCGGCGTTGCTGTGCTGGGCACCTACTACGCCATGAAGCCCGTGTGGGGGGGGAAGGTGCGGGAGTTCGTGGAGAGGGTGAAGACGGGAAGCTAAGCAAACAGAGGAAACTGCCGGAAGGCAATACACCCCTTCGGGGGGAAGGCACGAAGCACAAAAGGGAAAAAGTGAAAGGGTCAGACCCTTTTCCTTTTTCCCTTTGCTTTTTACGGAGTGCTCCCGCCAGGATTCGAACCCGGACTAAGTGATCCGTAGTCACTCGTGCTATCCATTACACAACGGGAGCGGTGTGTCGAATAATATACGTATTGCGTGAAAACAAATCAAGTCTATTCTTCGGGCGGTGCCTGATCCCGTCCCCATGCAGCGTAGAGAGAGCCAACCACTTCGGCCCCGATATCCTTCACGCCGGCGCTGGTCTTCCACCAGGTGCTCCCATCGTAGCGGAGCTCCCTGGCGGCAATGATGCCGACCCGGATCGAATCACCGAGCACCCGCGCGAAGATCATCCGTGTGCGCCGTGCGTGGACGCCCTGCGAGAGGATGTCGAGCTGCCGGGTATCCGGTGCGTGGCGCTGCAGCCACGACCGGAGCGCCCGCGCGGACGCGTATGTCCGGTCACGCTCGATGTGACCCTGCGCAGGCGCAGCCGAGATCGCGGCGCTATCGATACCGAGCCGCATGCAGGTCGCGCGGGCAACGTTGGCGGTGCTGCCATACGACGACAGGTATCCGCCGTATTCGATCGGGACGCCGGTCGTGACGATCCGATCGTAGCGTCCCGTGCGAAACAATGCAACGCCTTCCTCGATCGCCTGGTCCGCTACCCAGCCCTCGATGACAAGCGTCCCGGCGCCGACAGGGTCGGTGACAGACAGCAGGGAGAAGAGGGCGCCGGGCAGGGAGCACACGACGGCAGCTGTGAGCGTGACGATCAGCAACCATCCGCGCCACGTTGGCACCGGGACGGACCGGCGGACGAACAGGGCGGGGAATATGCGCGGTGCGGACATGCTGTCAATATAACAGAGGTGGAACACTCCTCCAAATGCATTTGCTTTTTTCCATCCCATTTCCTACATTCGTACACATTGTAAGAGTCGATGAGACGCGGTAGCGCTTTTACCAATTTTTCTTTGCCTTTTGCCATGTATGACATTCGGGGCTGTAGCTCAGCTGGGAGAGCGCCTCGTTCGCAACGAGGAGGTCGTCGGTTCGACCCCGATCAGCTCCACTGAGGTCAAGTCCTGTGCAACCGCAAGGTACCCAACCCCGCCAGGTCCGGAAGGAAGCAACGGTCAGTACCCCATGGTGTGACGCAGGGTAGCTTGGCCTCTTTTTATTGGTCCCTGTTGCACCACATGATGGTTTTTCGTAGTTTATCCTGACGAGTTCAGGTTCTGAGTGAGGCGATGACCGCTTCCTCTTCTGGATGAACATGGACCGATCCCAAACAACAGTGTTCGACACCACAGGTCGGTAAACGATGCGAGCGTATGCAGTCCTAACATTGTGTCTCTCGATCCTGCTCGGGAGCCTGCTCTCTTCGTTCCGTAACGGTGGTGTTGCCCGGCTCACCTCTCTGGAAGAAAGGCTGGAACCCCCAGTACGGTATGAAGAAAGAGATCATTATCAACGCAGCGGCCAACGAGACCCGGATCGCAATCACCGAGGAT
This sequence comes from Bacteroidota bacterium, assembly GCA_030835135.1. Classification (GTDB taxonomy): domain Bacteria; phylum Bacteroidota; class Ignavibacteria; order UBA10030; family UBA6906; genus JAGDMK01. Next base: position 31,809 of record JAUQWO010000028.1, on the reverse strand, counting down.
GGTCGCCTGGCAGAACTCTTTGTAGAGACTGCCAATAAGGAAAAAATGGTCGGCGACATCTATCTTGGCAAGGTTGCCAAGGTGATGCCCGGCATCAGAGCTGCATTCATCGACCTGGGACTCGGCCAGGACGGATTCCTTCACTTCTCGGACATCGGCAGCCGGTTCGATGAGTACAACACACTCATCGAGGACGAGGAAGAAGAAGGTGAAGGGGAAGGCGCATCGGCACCCGCCGGGAGCGCCTCCGACGATCAGCATGCACGCGGCAACGGGAATGGCGACGAGCGTCAGCACAACCGCCAGCGCCCACCAGCCCCCAAACCTCCCCCCAAAGAAGTCCACCTCGAAAAGGGGCAGGAGGTCATCGTCCAGATCATCAAGGAACCCGTAGGGAAGAAAGGCGTCCGCGTCACATCGGACATCTCCCTGGCCGGACGTTTCCTTGTCCTCCTGCCGTTCGACAACAAGGTCGGCATCTCCAAGAAGATCTCGAACTTCAAAGAGAAACGCCGCCTCCGCCGTACGGTGCAGGCGATCCTCCCTCCGGGTTTCGGCACCATCATCCGCACCGTGGCCGAAGGGAAGGAAGACTCGTCGATCAAGAACGACCTCGAGGACCTGATCGCGACGTGGCGTGAGATCGAGAAGACCGTGAAGGCCGAGAAGGCCCCGTGTCTGCTCTACAAGGATCTCGCGACGACGTCCAGCGTGATCCGCGATCTCTTCTCGAACGATGTCTCCCGCGTGGTCATCGATTCCAAGAAGCTGCACAAAGAGATCCGGTCGTACATCAAGTACACCTCACCGCAGCTCCTGGAGAAGATCGAGCTCCACAAGGAGCGCAATCCGATCTTCGATGCCTACGGGGTCGAAAAAGAGATCGAGACCACGCTCGCGCGCAAGGTCTGGATGAAGAGCGGCGGGTACCTCATCATCGAACCCACCGAGGCCATGGTGGTGATCGATGTGAACAGCGGGCGGTATGCGCCGAAGAAGGACCAGGAGATCAATTCGCTCCGCACCGACCTCGAGGCGGCCCGGGAGATCACGCGGCAACTCCGCCTGCGCGACCTGGGCGGCATCATCGTGTGCGACTTCATCGACCTCGATGACGAGAAGAACAAGAAGAAGGTCTACGAGGAGCTCAAGAAGGAATTCCGGAAGGACCGGGCGAAGGTGACCGTGCTGCCGATGACCGAGTTCGGGCTCGTGCAGATCACGCGCCAGCGTATCCGCCAGAACATCCTGCACAGCTTCACCGAAGCGTGCCCCACATGCGCCGGCACCGGCCTGGTGACGTCGAAGACCACGGCCCTGAATCAGCTCGAGCGGTGGATCCACCGGTTCAAGTCGGAGACGCGTGAGACGCGCTTCACCCTGCGGGTCCACCCGTCGCTTGCGCCGTCGCTCCGCGAAGGGACCATCAGCCGTCTGCGTCGCATCATGCTGAAGTATTTCGTCCTGATCAAGCTGGAGGAGGACTCCTCGATACCCATCGGCGAGTTCCACGTGATCTCCCGCAAGCAGAACAAGGACGTGACCGACCTTTACAAGTAGAAAGACATACCATGTCACTGAAACGCACAGCGTTCTTTGACCGGCACGTGCATGCCGGCGGCAAGATGGTGGCGTTCGCGGGATTCGAGATGCCCGTGCAGTACACACCGGGGATCGTGGAGGAACACCGGTGCGTCCGTGAACGCGTCGGCGTGTTCGATGTCTCCCATATGGGTGAAGTGGAAGTGGCGGGTGCCGATGCGCTCGCGTTCGTCCAGAACATCACCATCAACGATGCTTCGAAGCTGACCCCGGGCCGCGTGCAGTATTCCGCCATGTGCTATCCCGATGGCGGGATCGTGGACGACCTCCTCGTGTATCGCATGGCCGACCGGTTCATGCTGGTGATCAATGCCGCGAACACGGCGAAGGACATCGCGTGGATGCAGGAGAACGTGCGTGGCGATGTGGTGCTCACCGACAAGAGCGACGCCACGTCGCTTCTGGCCGTGCAGGGTCCCCACGCGCTCGCAACGCTGAAGAAGCTCACGCCCACCGACCTCGAACCCCTGCAGTACTATCACTGGATGCATGCCACCATCGCCGGCGTGCCGATGCTGATCTCGCGCACCGGCTACACGGGCGAACTCGGCTACGAGCTGTACTTCCCGTCGGACGCCGCGACCGGCTCCACCGTCTGGGAGGCGCTCATGCAGGCCGGGAAGGAATTCGGCATCGCACCCATCGGCCTCGGCGCGCGCGATACGCTCCGGCTGGAGATGGGCTTCTGTCTGTACGGCAACGACATCGACGCGACCACCAATCCGCTGGAGGCGGGTCTCGGATGGATCACCCGCCTGGGCAAGGGAGCCTTCATCGGCCGGGATGCGATCCGGAGCATGAAAGAGGATGGGCCGAAACGGAAACTCGTCGGCTTCACCGTCAATGACCGGGCCTTCCCGCGTCATGGCTATCCGATCCAGATCGCGGGTGTCGATACGGGGCACGTCACGTCCGGCACGTTCTCCCCGACGATCGAGAAGGGGATCGGCATGGGGTACGTGCCAGCGGATCACGCCACGGTGGGCGCCGGCATCGAAGTGATGATCCGCACCAAGCCGGTCGCTGCGACCATTGTTCCACTGCCGTTCGTGAAGAAGTGACCATGGCCTCACCCAAGCTCCATCTTACCCCTCACCTTGTGGATGAACTTGCCCTGCGCGACCGGGTCGTCGTCGTGGTGGATGTCCTGCGTGCGGGAACCTGCATCGCCACCGCCCTGCATAATGGCGCACGGGAGGTGATCCCGACGGCGACGGTCGAGGCCGCGGCCCGGGTCTCCGGGAATCTTGCCGGGGCGGTCACGATGCTCGCCGGTGAACGGAACGGGAAGATGATCGAAGGGTTCCATTTCGGCGATTCACCCCTCGAGTTCACCGCCGACCGGGTTCAGGGGAAGGCGATCGTCTTCCTCACGAGCAACGGCACGCCGGCGATCATCCGTGCCCGGCACGCGCGTGAACTGGCAGTGTGCAGCTTCGTCAATATCTCCGCCGTCGCGGAATTCGTCCGGCAGCAGCAGGGCGATGTGGAGATCGTGTGTGCGGGCAACAGCGGCGGGTTCTGCATCGAGGATGCGGTCTGCGCAGGCATGCTCCTGCACCTCCTCGCGGAAGGGTCCGGGGCGACCGGCCATGTTTCCGATGCCACCTCGGCTGCGTTGTCGCTGTACAAGGGGCACGCGCGCGGACTCCAGCGCATGCTGCGGCGGTCGGATAACGGCGTGATGCTCGAGGAGATCGGGTTCGCCGCCGATGTGCTTGCCTGCAGCGAGCTGGATACCGTTCCGGTGGTTCCACGGATGGACGGGAACGTGCTCCGGCTCCGCCCGAATGAGGAGAAGAAGGAACCCGCGCGTTAAGGGAGAAGGACAGGATGCCTCAACCGATCAGACAACGGCCTGCCTCTGCACCACCGAAGAAGGACTCCGCCCGCCCCGGCGGGAACCGGCGGTGGGCGATCCTGGCCATCCTGCTCATGACCCTCGCGGCACTGTTCTTCATCGCACTCGTGACCTACGATCCGGCGGATGAACAGTTCGCGGACAGGGGGTTTTCCGGGTTCTGGCGCCAGGGCACGAATCTCGGCGACGAGAACCGGGTCCATAATGGCCTCTCGATCGTCGGTGTCATCCTCTCCGATTTTCTCATCCGCTCCACGGTCGGCTACGTCGTCTTCATCCTCCCCGTGCTGATGGTGCTGTGGGGCTGGACCATCCTGCGCCGCGGCGACTATCGCCGTGCGATCACGCTGACGAACTACTCGATCATCTGGGCCCTCCTCATTGCCGGCGCATTCGGGATGATCCGCAGGATCTTCCCGGAAACGGGACCGTCCATGGAATGGAGCGGCGCGGTCGGCGAATTCATCTCCACCTATCTCTCCCGGTTCATCGGACGCGCCGGCGGTGCCATCGCCGTGTGCGTGGGCATGTTCATCACGGCAATGATCGGTGCCGATATCGACGCGCACCAGCTCGCCGAACACATCCGCACATGGTATCTGAAAGCACTCGACTGGTACGACCGGAAGCGGCAGGAGCGTGATGATGCGACGGCGGATGGCGATGATGCCGGCGGACTGACCGAAGCACGCGACGAAGGGAAGGCCCGCAGGGAGCCACGTGTGCAAATGCGGACGCCTGTCGCCGACCCGGAAAACGACGACGACGGGGACGGACAGGAAGAGGCACCCCGGCCGCCCGCTCCCGTGAGCATCAAACGCCGGCCGCTCGAAGAGCCCCCGCGTCCGGAGGGCGTGCCCGCGACCACGCGGCGCGTGCTGACCATCAATCCGAAAGTGCCGGATCCCTTGGAGGACTCCGCGGGGGAAGGGTCCGTTGCACCCGCCCAGCCACTCACGGTGGAAGAGATCGACTATGTCTTCCCGCCGGTGGAACTGCTCGATGCCCCGAAGCCCGGGAAGGAGGATGTGGACGAAGCCGAACTGCAGGCGAATGCCGAGCTTCTCCGTGAAACCCTCCTCCAGTTCGACGTCGAGCTCGAAAGCGTGAGCGTCACCCCGGGGCCCGTCATCACGTTGTATGAACTCGTCCCCGCCACCGGGGTGAAGATCAGCCGGATCGTGAACCTGGAGAACGACATCGCGCTGAAGCTCGCCGCCCGGGGCATCCGCATCATGGCCCCGATCCCCGGGAAGTCGGCCGTGGGCGTGGAGATCCCGAATTCGCACCGCTCGCTCGTCACGATCCGCAGCGTCATCAATTCCAACGTGTTCCGTGAAGCGAAGGCGGCGCTCCCGATGGCGATGGGGAAGACCATTGCCGGCGAGGTGTTCGCGGACGATCTGTCGAAGATGCCCCACCTTCTCGTTGCCGGATCCACGGGCTCGGGGAAGAGCGTGGGCATCAACACCATGATCGCGAGCCTCCTGTACCGGAAGCATCCGTCGGAACTGAAGTTCCTGATCATCGATCCCAAGAAGATCGAACTCGCGCTGTACTCACGTCTGAAGCAGCACTTCCTGGCCGTATCGCCCGACCTCAATGAAGAGATCCTGACGACGCCGGGCAATGCGGTGCTCGGGCTGAAAGGTGCGGAGCTGGAGATGGAGCGGCGCTACGATCTCCTGTCGAAGGCCGCGGTGCGGAACATCGCGGACTACAACGACAAGATCGCCAGCGGCAAGCTCAAGAGCACGCCCGAGCAGCCGCACGTGAAGATGCCGTATCTGGTCGTGGTGATCGACGAGCTGGCCGATCTCATGATCACGGCGGCGCGCGAAGTGGAAGAGCCCATCGCACGGCTTGCGCAGCTTGCGCGCGCCGTGGGCATCCATCTCATCGTTGCGACACAGCGTCCGTCGGTGGACGTGATCACCGGCGTGATCAAGGCGAATTTCCCGGCGCGCATCGCGTACCAGGTGGCGTCGAAGACCGATTCCCGCACGATCCTGGACATGAACGGTGCGGAGCAGCTGCTCGGCAATGGCGACATGCTGTACCTCGCGAGCGGCAGTCCGAAACCCATCCGCCTGCAGAACGCCTATATCTCCTCCGACGAGGTCGAGGCGTTGATGGAACATATCGGAAAACAGCAAGGGTATCAGTCCCCGTTCAAGCTGCCCTCGGTCATCGAGAAGAAGCGGAGTGCGGAAGGTGCCGGCGGGGGCGGGCATGATGACCTGTTCGAAGAGGCGGCGCGCATCATCGTGCGCTATCAGCAGGGCTCGGTCTCGCTCCTGCAGCGCCGCCTGAAGGTGGGCTACTCCCGCGCTGCGCGGCTCGTGGATGAACTCGAGGCCGCAGGTATCGTGGGTCCCGCGGACGGCAGCAAAGCGCGCGATGTGCTCGTGGAATCGGAAAGTGAACTTGATGTGATCCTGCAAGGATGATGACGATGACGAAGGGATGGTGGCGGGGGATCCTCGCCGCGGCGGCGTGTGCCACGGCACTGACAACGGCCAACGCGGGCGATACGGCGAAGGACATCCTCGAGAAGGTGAGCGACCGGTACGACGCGATCCGAGATGGCGAACTCCGCTTCACCCAGAAGACCGGCTTTGCCGTGGCCCAGGTGGAGCAGGAAGTGAGCGGCACGCTCGTGTTCAAGAAGACCAACAAGTACCGTGTCGAGTACGACGGACAGGTGATCGTGACGGACGGGAAGACCGTGTGGTCGTACTCACCGTCCACCAACCAGGTGCTCGTGGACAATTTCAAATTGAACGAGCGGTCGCTGACGCCCGAGCGGATCCTGGGCGCAGCCCCGGATGATTATGCCCCGACGCTCATCGGCCGGGAGAAGGTCGGGACCATCGAGACCGTGGTCCTGAAGCTGACCCCGCCGGAAGGGTCCGGAATGCTGAAGTCCATGAAGATCTGGGTCCAGGAAGGCGAGTGGCTGATCCGCAAAGCGGAACTCCTTGACCTGCACGGGAAACGGACCACGTACCTGGTGCATGCCATCAAGACGAATACCGGGGTGCCGGACGCGCGGTTCACGTTCCAGGCACCCGCGGGCGCTGAGACAGTTGACCTACGCTGAGGGCCCACTCCCGCATGAATACCGCTCCCGCTGCGTCGACGCGCGTCCGCTCGCTGATCAAATACACTATCAGTATCGCCGTTACGGTGCTCTTTCTGTACCTGGCTTTCCGCGGGACGAATTTCGGTGAATTGCTGGCCTCGATGCGGAAGGCGAACTACTGGTGGATGATCCCGTATTTCACCGCCCTGATGGTCAGCCACTGGCTCCGTGCGTGGCGCTGGCGCTACATGCTGGAGCCGGTCAAGCCGGGCATCTCACTCCGGAACCTGTTCTCGGGCGTGATGGTCGGCTACATGATGAACAATATCCTCCCGCGCGCCGGCGAATTGGTCCGGCCCTACGCCATCGGGAAGCTGGAAGGGATCCCCAAGAGCGCTGCCTTCGGCACCATCGTCGTCGAACGTCTCATCGATACCCTGTCCTTCATCGTGCTGGTTGCGGCGATCCCGCTGCTCTACCGCGGCCCCCTGAAGGAATCGTTCCCCTGGCTGGAGAATACGGGTATCATTGTCACCATCGTCACCGGGGTGGCGCTCACGGTCCTGATCGTGCTGATGCTCCGCCGGAACTGGACCTCCGCGCTCCTGACGCTCGTCCGTAAGGCGGTGGCGCCCCGGCTCGCGGACAAGATCGAACGCGGCGTCCATTCATTCCTGGATGGCTTCATCTTCCTGAAACGTCCCGACCGCTTTCTCGCGATCTTCGTCCTGAGTGTGCTCGTCTGGGCGCTGTATGCGGTGATGATGTATGCCGCCTACTACGCCTTCGACCTGCAGGCACTCGGATTCCGGAGCGCGGTCGTCGTCCTGGCGATCTCCAGCATCGGTGTGGCCATGCCCACGCCGGGCGGGACGGGAACGTATCACGTGCTGACGTCGCAGTCGCTGAGCCGGCTGTATGCCGTGAACGCGACGACGGCGCTGAGCTATGCGACGGTCACGCACGCGGTCGGGTTCGTCGGGGTGACGCTCATCGGGCTGTACTACTTCCTGCGCGATCACATCCGGGTCTCCGAAGCCACGGCCGAAGGGGAGAAGAAGTGAGCGTGCGGAATGCCGTTGCCGGCTGTCTCCTTGCGCTGGTCCTCGGTGCCGGTCTGTCGTCCGCCGGCGTCCCCGCAGCGCGCCGCGCGGGTTTCAGTGCGGGGCTCGGCGTGAATTACTTCGCCCAGCGTGATGTGGTGGACATGCTGAACGGCGGCTATGGCCTCACGAAGCGGCTGGAACGCTATCATGTCGCGGTGGATTTCTCGGGCGCGTTCGTGCTGCCGGTGGGCGAACGGTTCGGTCTCCGTTTCGAGTATGCGTATCTGCTCAACACCGTGAATGCCGCGGGGCTGTTCGCGGGGACAACGGAGTTCACCACGACGGTGCACATGCCCTCGGTCGTGATCGAGTACTCGTTCCTGGATGCGGGGGCATACAATCTGAGCGCCGGCCTCGGCGGGGGATTCCACTTCGGGCACCTCCACCTGCAGTACGGGGGGCTCGATGCCAGCTACACCGCGCAGGGACCGGGGATGGTGGTCATGCTCGTGGGGAACACCGCGGTGTCCGAGGACCTGTTCGTGCATCTCGCCGGCACGATGCGGACAGGGATGCTGGGTGAACTCCGGAATGCGAACGGCGTGTCGCCGGGGATCGGTTCGGAGGGACAGCCCGCGACGCTGAACTTCTTCGCCCTTGGCGCGCGCATCGGATTGACGTTGTACCTGTGATCGGATACCATGCTGGCCTGAATGCATCCTGGTTCCCGTTTCCGTTTTCCTGTACTGTTTTCTTTCTCACATGGAGGTTTCAATGAAGCGTACACTCACATTACTCATCGCAGGGATCATGACAGCTATGACAGTTGAACAGGCCGGCGCGCAGAGCGCCGCTCCGGAGAGCAAGGAGATCGTGGTCATCGAAACGTCGCTCGGTACGTTCGAGGCAGAAATGTACCGCGCCGATGCTCCGAAGACGGTGGAGAATTTCGTCCGCCTCGCAGAGAAGAAATACTTCAACGGCATCATCTTCCACCGCGTGTCGAAGGGCTTCGTCATCCAGGGCGGCGACCCGACGGGCACGGGGTCGGGCGGGAAGAGCATCTATGGCGGTGAATTCGCTGATGAACTCAATCCCCAGACGCCGTCGTACAAGGCCGGCTATCTGAAGGGCGTGATGGCGATGGCGAACCGCGGCCCGAACACGAACACCAGTCAGTTCTTCGTGATGCTCCAGGACGTTCCGCGGATGCCGAAGAACTACACCATCTTCGGCAAGGTGATCAAGGGCATCGAGGTCGTGGACAAGATCGGTGAGGTCGACATCATTCCGCAGATGGGCGCACGCGACGGCAAGCCGAAGGTGGATATCGTGATCAAGAGCGTCACCGTACGTCGCGAACCGTTCGCCGCACCGGCAAAGAAGTAGTGGCAAAGGGCGGGCCGACATACGCGGACCTGCTGGGCGCACTCAAGAAGAAGTCCTTTCTCCCCGTGTATCTGCTCCACGGGGAGGAGGATTTTTTGCTTGAGATCGCGCTGCGCGCCGTGCTCGATGCCGTGCTGCCCGCGGATCTCCGGTCATTCAATCTGGATGTGCTGGATTGCGGCGACGTGGCGGGGCGCGATATCGTTGCGCGGGCCGCGTCGTTTCCGATGATGGGCGATACACGCGTCGTGATCGCGAAGAACATCGACCGCATGGTGGTGCAGGACCTTGAACAACTGACCGGCTACGTGGAGTCGCCGTCCGCCTCCACCGTGCTGATCCTGGCCGGCAGAAAGGCGGACCTGCGCCGCAAACCGTTCTCGACGCTCAACGCGCGCGGTGCGGCGTTCGAATTCGCACCCGTGCGCGACTCGTCCATGGCGTCCTGGATCAGCGACCGCGTGCGCAGCTATGGGGCATCGATCGATGATGATGCCGCGGACCTCTTGTCGTCATATGTCGGCGCCTCGCTCCGCGAGGTGGATAGCGAGATCGTGAAGCTGCTCACATTCCTTGGCGACCGGAAACACGTCACCGCCGCCGACGTCGCGGACGTGGTCGGGTTCTCACGGGAATTCACCATCTTTCAGCTCCAGGAGAGCATCGGGCGGGGGGATGTGCGGCGCGCGATCACGATCATGGATCATATGCTAAACGATGGCCAGGCGTTGCCTTATTTCATCGTCATGCTCACGGGGTACTTCTCCTCACTTTGGCGGCTGCATCACCTCGTGGCCTCCCGCGAGAAACGCGATCCGTCCGAATTTCCGAAGGCCTGGAACTGGAAAAAGGACGAATTTCTGGCCGCAATGAGGCTTTTTCCGCCGCGCCTGATCGAGCGTGCCTTCCGGATCATGGCAGAGACGGAATTCGCGTCGCGCCAGACAGGGGGGGCGGACCAGCGCGATCTCCTGCATGGCATGCTGGTACGGATCATGGAAGGGCTTCCTGCATCAACTTGACTTCTCACGCCCGAAGTGCTAAATTAACGATATAGCACGGGGACTTGAGAAGATACTTTATGTTGTCCGGCACATCCGGGCATGGTGCCTCTTGCTGATGATCACGTGAGCATGAGCGGGTCATGCATGACGGTGCTGCGTGACATCAGGCCCGGCGCGGCGCCGATCGCCCGCGCGGTTCTTCCTGACAGACAGTAACATCATCATCCGAACCACTAAGGAGGGTCAATCGATGCCACGGTTCAATCTGAAGGATGAAGCAGCCGGCGCAGAACCGATCACGCCGGATACCGGGAAAGCCCCGGCAGCCCCGACATTGCGTGAGGTCGGTGGTGGTGGCGGCTCGGTATCGCCACTCATCCTGGTGCTGCTTGCGCTGGTGATCCTCGCGGCAGGTGTCTTTGCACTGAACTACTTCAAGGTCATCCACCTGTGGGGAAAGAAAGCCCCAGTGGTCACGGAGACGCTGCCGGAACCCGATCTCCCGAACCCGGCTGACCAGGCCACGACAGCGCCGGCAGAGAATCTTCCGCTGCCTGCCGCCACGCCCGAGCCCGCGGCCACGCAGGCCCCCGCGAAGGCCGCACCGGCACGTGACCTGAGTGTCGTGCCGACCGGCACGGGCAAATTCACGATCCAGTTCTCGGCGTGGACCTCGAAAGCGAAAGCGGAGGATCAGGCCGCACGATTCGTTGCGGGCGGGTACGAAGCGTTCGTCGACCAGGCACAGGGGTGGCATCGCGTGCGCGTCGGCAATTACGACTCGCGCGCCCAGGCCCAGGAAGCCCTCGCGAAGCTGCAGAACATGACGGAAGATGAAGTGTACGTCGCGAAGCAGCGCTAGGCGCCGCATCAGGAGCAGGCATGGATCCGGTTGAGATGATGGAAAAGGGGGGTGTGTTCATGTGGCCCATCCTCCTGTGCGCACTGCTGGTCGTGTATGTCGTCATCGACCGGCTGCGTGTCCTTCGCCATGCGCGCATGGATGCGGGACAGTTCATGCTCAAGCTCAAGAGCATCTATCGCCATGCCGATGTGAATGCGGTCCTGACGTATTGCAGCCAGAAGGAAGCCCCCATCGTTGCGGTGGTCCGCCGCGGCATGGCACGGCTGAGCGAAGGCGATGCAAAGATCCGCGAAAGCATGGAAGGCGCCGGACGGGAGGAGCTGTATCGTCTCGAACGGCGTCTGACCATTCTTGCGAGCATCAGCGGTGTCGCCCCGATGCTCGGATTCCTGGGGGCCGTGATCGGGATGGTGAAGGCCGTGCAGACCGTGGAAGAACAGGCCGGTGTGGTGAGCGCTGCTGTGCTGAGCGGGGGCATCTCTGAGGCGCTGCTTACGATGGGGTTCGGCCTGTGCGTGGGGATCGTCGCATTGCTTGCGCACAATCTCCTTCTTGCCCGCATCACGCGCATCGCACATGATATGGAGCTCACGGCACGTGAGTTCCTGGACATGCTCGGCCAGGGACCGGCCGGATTTCAGGCCACGGTGACGTCCGGGGACGATGCACCGTCGCTGTCACGATCTGCCATTGTCAGCGAGCCGGAGTTCTTCCGGCGCAAAGTGACATGAAGTTCGCGCCGGAGCATCGACCTCTGACGATGACCGGCGTGGCTTCGCTCGCCGGTCTGGCTGTCTTCATGATGGTGTTCTTCTTCACGACGACCCTCATCACCGGCCCCGGGGCGACCCATGCTCTGCCGGTCGTTGCGCCGCCCGACACCACGAAGGCGCGAGAGGTGGCAGCGGTCAAACCCGGGAGCGCAGCGACAGCCCTTCGATCGCCGACCCGCGCCAACCCTCCCCTGATGGAAGCCGTACGAGCATCGCTCCTCGCAGCTGCCGGGGCCGCAGAGTATCCCCGCGGCGGCGCGCATGCCACACGTCCTACGGCACGTCCGCGGCCCGACCCTCGTGTCCGAACCATTCCCCCTCGCACAATGAATGACAAGCCGCCCGCAGGCCGCCCACGGGTCGTTACGCCGAAGAAGGTGACAGGAAGTGTCCAGTTGGGATCGATCCAGTGGATCGGGGGCGGGCGCCGCAGGAAAGCCGCGGGGGCTCTCCCGGGATTTCCCGCCGGCGTCACTGCTGATGCGCAGATCAAGGTGGAAGCAGTGGTCGCGCCCGATGGGCGCGTCCGGTCGGTGCGACCGGGTCAGAAAGGGAACAAGAAATGTGAGGATGCTGCGATCCGCGCGGTGCAGCGCTGGCGGTTCGACCGGCTGGCACGGGGTGGACCACAGCGCGATCAGCGGTGTGTCGTGTCCTTCACATTCAGTGTGAAGTAACGGGTGCCTCCTGGTCTTCCCGCGGTGCATCCTTCTTGAAGTAGAAGTAGTAGAACACGGATTCGACGACGGCCAGCACAGCCAGTGCCGCAGCGTCGGCATCCAACCACCTCCCGAATCCCTCCGGCGGCAGGACCAGCCGCATCACGAACGAGGCCATGCTCCAACCGACGAAGAAGATCAGGAGCATGAACAGGACGCCGAGAGATCCTTCGCTGACCCCTTCCTCCTGCCACCGTTTGGTGAAGACCGCCGTGAACGCGATGATATGCGCATAGAACACGATCAGGGGAACCATGGCTATTCCTGCTCTTTGAACGTGAGGGCTGCGCGCAGCGTGCGCAGCAGGATCCGGATGTCGAACGCGATCGACCAGTTCTCGATGTAGTAGAGATCGTACTTGATCCGCTCTTCGATGGACGTATCGCCGCGCAGACCGTTCACCTGTGCCCATCCGGTGACGCCGGTCTTCACGCGATGGCGGTCGAGGTAGCGGGGGACGCTCTGCCCGAACTCCCGCACGATATGCGTGCGCTCGGGCCGGGGTCCGACGAGGCTCATGTCGCCCCGCACCACATTCCAGAGCTGGGGGAGTTCGTCCAGACTGAACCGCCGCAGCAGTCTGCCGATCGGTGTCCGCCGTGGATCGTTCCGGATGCCGAGTCCGGCCCGGGCGTCGAACTTTTCCGCGCCGGGTACCATGGACCGGAACTTGAGCATGGCGAACTCCGTGCCGTCGAGGCCGATGCGCTGTTGCCGGAAGAGGACGGGGCCGGGCGAGGTGAGCCGCACCGCCAGAGCGATGAGCGCGATCAGAGGGGAGAGGACGATCAGGATCGTGCCGGCAACGAACAGATCGAAGCCGCGTTTCACCACCTGACCGAACGCCCCGAGGGGGATGGTCTTCACGCGGAGGAACGGGATCCCTTCGAGGTCCCGGACGCGCACCTGACTCGTCAGCACATCCAGCATATCGGGCACGAGCATGAACTCGATGTTCACGCCCTCGCACTCACTGATCAGGGTGAAGAGGCGGGGCTGGTCGCGTGAGGTGAGCGCGATGAAGGCCAGCCGGATCCCGTGCTCCCGGATGAACCCCGGTGCATCCGCGACGGTGCCCAGGCAGGGTGCCGAGGCGAGACGGGTTCCGTCCGGGGCCGGGGCATCGGCGAAATAGCCGGCAATGTCGAACCCGAACGAACCATGACGGTGGAGGCGGCCGTACACCGCTTCCGCGAGTTCTCCGTTGCCGATGATGATCGCCGGCTGGAGGTGGCGGCCCTTCCGGTAGGAGCGTCGTTCGGCCCACTGGATCACCATGCGGCCGAGCGTGATACCGACGATCGAGAAGCCCCAGACCATGCCGAACACGATGCGGGAATACGAGAACGCGCGGTAGAAGAACGCGGCGCTCATGACGATGAGCATCCCGAACGTCACGACGCGGATGATATTGAAGACCTCGTCGGAGAGATTCACATTGCGGCGGGCCCGGTACATCTGGCGGGAGCGGAAGATGCCGAGCCAGACGAGGATGACGAACAGGGCACCGAGGAGGTAGGCGGAGAAGGGGGGCGCTTCCTCCAGGACAAAGCCGAAGGAGCTGAAGAACGGAGTGCGGAACCGGATCCAGTAGGCAAGAATGAACGCGCTGGCGATCGCCACCGCATCCGTACATGCCGCGAGGACCGGCACCCACACATCGCTACGCCGTGTGTTCTCCGCTGCTGTCAGCTGTACATCTCCCGTTCGATCATCCCGCACAGAATATGGCCGATCGTGATGTGGCCTTCCTGGATGCGCTGGGTGCTGTACGAGGGGACCACGATGGCCACATCCACGAGTCCGCGCGTCGTGCCGCCGTCTTTCCCGAGGAGCCCGATCGTCGCCATCCCGGCGGAGCGGGCCTGTGCGAGGGCACGGTTTATGTTCTCGGAGTTGCCGCTGGTGCTGATCACGATCAGGGCATCGCCCTTGCGTCCGAGGGCCTCGACGGAGCGCGCAAACACGTTGTCATACCCGATGTCATTCGCTCCCGCCGTAAGGACCGATGTGTCGGTGGAGAGGGCAACGGCGGGAATGCCCGGGCGCTTGATCGAGGGGTCCATCCGGATCACGAGCTCCGCGGCCAGATGCTGTGCATCGGCAGCGCTGCCGCCGTTCCCGCAGAGCAGGATCTTTCCGCCTCCGTTCAGCGTGCGGATCAGGAGGTCCACGGCCTTCACGATCACATCCGTGCAGGTCTCCGCGATCTTCTTCTTGGTTTCGGCGCTGGCCTTGAGTTCGTCCTCGATATAGGCCTGTCGTGCCAGGATGGTAAGGGGGAGATGTGCCATGGTCAGGCTCCGGTCAGAGATGCAATGATGGTGGGGATCTGCGCCAGTGTCTCGGGCAGTTTCGCGATGTCCTTGCCGCCGGCGGTCGCCATATGGGGCCGTCCGCCGCCGCCGCCGCCGAGCAGTTTGGCGACCGCGCCCACAACCGTTCCCGCGGCGATCCTTTTCGCTGCCACGAGATCATCCGTGACGACGCACACCAGGGACACCTTGTCTTCATGGATCGCCGCCAGGAGACCGACGCCGCTGCCGAGCTTGCTGCGCAGCGTGTCACCGATCGTCTTGAGTTCATCCATGGACGGCGCGTCCACCTGTCCGGAGACGACGGTGAGGCCGTTGACCGTCGTTGCCCGGGTGAGCAGGGCATCGATGGCACCGGCAGCACCGGCAACGCGTGACCGGCTCAACTCCTTCTTCATGTCGGCAGCGGACGACGTGATGCTCTCGAGCGCCGCCTGGCGGTCCAGGAGACCCTGCTCCACGGTGTCCACCGTGTGCTGATCGATCCCCCGGGGAGGAAGCGAGAGCGCGCCGAGGGATGGACGGACGAACCGCGACGTTCCCGTGCGGGGGGCAGGGAGGTTCCGTTCCAACTCCTGCTGCTCCTCGATGAGCCGGGCGATCCGGTCATCGAGGCCGGCGGCCTTCTGGATCTGCTCCTCGATATAGTGGCGCAGACCGGCCCCGGTCACCGCTTCGATGCGGCGTACGCCGCTGGCGATGCTCGACTCGGCAATGATCTTGAACAGGCCTATGTCCGCGGTGGATGCCACGTGTGTGCCGCCGCAGAACTCGACGCTGAAGGACTCGTCGATCGTCACCACCCGCACCGTGTCGCCGTACTTGTCGCCGAAGAACATCTTCACATGCGGTATCGATCGGGCCTGTTCGATCGGCATATCCACGCCGGTGTGCACCGCGATGGCGTCCGCGATCTTGCCGTTCACCATATCCTCGATGGCCCGGATCTCTCCGGGCGTGATCTTGCCGAAGTGGGGGAAGTCGAAC
Organism: Bacteroidota bacterium; assembly: GCA_030835135.1. Classification (GTDB taxonomy): domain Bacteria; phylum Bacteroidota; class Ignavibacteria; order UBA10030; family UBA6906; genus JAGDMK01. The sequence continues at coordinate 16,163 of JAUQWO010000028.1, read as the reverse complement.
CGGAGCCGGTCGGGAGCGACGAGCGAACCCTGCTGGTGCACATGCTCGCCGAGGACGCGCCGGAGCGATTCATGCAGAAGGTGTGTCGCCGAATGATTGCGGCGGATATCGTTGCGCCGGGCGGTATCCACGCGCGCGGTCACGGCACCTTCGCGGACCGTGTCGGGGGACCCCTTCACGAACCGCACCTCATGGATGATCTTGCGATCGAGCCGGAGCGAGTCCACCACCTCCGCGGTGAACCCATCGCCTTCAATGGTGCCGCTGTCATCGACCTGCCCGCCCGATTCGACGTAGAAGGGGGTGCGGTCGAGGTAGAGGTACTTGCCGCTCAGGATCCGGCCGAGGTGTGCAGGGGTCTCCGTCGTCGTGTACCCGACGAACTCCGTGGGCGGGAGATCGGCGATCTCACGGATCAGTGCGGTGGCAACACCCTGCGACTCCTGCTTGCCGGCTTCACGCGCGCGTGTACGCTGCTCCTCCATCCGTCCGGTGAATTCGGAGGTGTCGACCTTCAGACCGCGCTCCTCCGCCATCATCTGGGTCAGATCGAGCGGGAACCCGTAGGTGTCATACAACTTGAATGCGTCGTCACCCGGGAAGACGGTGGAGTGGCCGATGCGTTCGACGACGGATTCGAAGATCTGGATCCCGCGGTCGAGCGTCACGAGGAAGCTCTCTTCCTCCGCCTTGATCGTGCGTTTGATGTGCTCGCGCTTCTCGATGAGTTCGGGAAAGACATGACCCATCGTTGCGGCGACGGTGTCGGTGATCCCGTAGATGCAGGGTTCCTTCATCCCGAGATCGCGCGCGAACCGTGCGGCCCGGCGCAGGATGCGGCGCAGGACATAGCCGCGCCCGTCATTGCCCGGGATCGCGCCGTCGGCGATCGCGAAGCTCAGCATCCGGATGTGGTCCGCGATCACTCGCATCGCCACCTGGTCCGCCGGTGCGGTGTACGGGCGACCGGTCACATCGCTGATCGCGGTGATGATCGGCATGAACACATCGGTATCGTAGTTCGAGGACTTCCCCTGGAGCACGGCGGACACGCGTTCGAACCCCATGCCGGTGTCGACGTGCTTGGCGGGAAGGTTTTCGAGTTCGCCGGTTGCCGTGCGGTTGTTCTGGATGAAGACGAGGTTCCAGATCTCCATCACGCGCGCGTCGCCGGCGTTCACGAGGGCCCCACCGGACCTGTCCGGCGTGAGGTCGATGTGGATCTCGGAGCACGGACCACAGGGGCCCGTTTCGCCCATCTCCCAGAAGTTGTCCTTCTTGCCGAACTTGAGGATGTGCGTCGGATCGATGTCGGTGACCTTCGCCCAGAGCCGGCCCGCCTCCTCGTCGGTCTCATAGATCGTCGCGTACAACCTCGACTTGTCGAGCCCCCACTCTTTGGTCAGGAGTTCCCAGGCCCACGCGATCGCTTCGGTCTTGTAATAGTCGCCAAAGGACCAGTTCCCGAGCATCTCGAAGAAGGTGTGGTGGTACGTGTCGCGGCCCACCTCTTCCAGGTCGTTGTGCTTGCCGCTGACGCGGATGCACTTCTGCGTGTCTGCGGCCCGGACATAGTCTCTCTTGCCGGTGGCAAGGAAGACGTCCTTGAACTGGTTCATGCCCGCGTTCGTGAAGAGCAGGGTGGGGTCCCCGTGGGGGATCACCGGTGCGCTGGGGACGATGCGGTGATCGTGACGGGCGAAGAAGTCAAGGAAACTCTGGCGTATCTCGTCGGCTTTCATCATACCTCGATCTGGGTCATCAGTTGGATCTCTTCAAGGATGCCACTTACCTGTACACAACGCATCATCTCACCGCTGAACACGATGGCTTTCCCCCGGGTATGGACCTCCCAGGCAAGGCCTTCCGCCTTTTCCTGCGTACAGCGTGTTGCCTTGATCAATTGGGTGATCACTTCGTCGAACGTGTGGACGTTGTCATTGAACAAGATGACCTTGGCAGGATCATGTGTTGCAACGTCCTCGTCCGACTGCTCGAGTCCCAGCGGGTTGGTGGTCATGCGTCAATTCGGTTGTATCGTCAAAAATACGAAAAAGCGAGGTGTTGTGCAATCCATCACTTGCGCGTCGCACAGTCACTGCGTATATTATGCCACGTTATTTTCCATTGTCAAGCCCACCCTGGAGGACACCACCAATGATCCATGATCTCCCGATGATCGAACGGGTGTACGCCCGTACCCCCGGCCGGGTCCGCGTTGCGCGCCGCCTCGTCGGCCGCCCCCTGACTCTCACAGAAAAGATCCTGTACGCCCACTACTGGCGCGCGCCGAAGGCCCCCGCCGTGCGCGGGAGCTCCTACGTGGATTTCGCGCCTGACCGTGTTGCGATGCAGGATGCGACGGCACAGATGGCCCTCCTCCAGTTCATGTCCGCGGGGATCCCCTCCGTCGCCGTCCCGTCGACCGTGCATTGCGATCACCTGATCACTGCCCAGACGGGGGCGGACGCGGATCTTGACCGGGCGCGGACGGAGAACAGCGAGGTCTATGCGTTCCTGGAGAGTGTCTCAGCCAGGCACGGGATCGGGTTCTGGAAACCCGGGTCGGGCATCATCCATCAGGTGGTCCTGGAAAACTATGCGTTCCCGGGAGGGATGATGATCGGTACGGATTCGCACACGCCGAACGCAGGTGGCATGGGCATGATCGCGATCGGCGTCGGTGGTGCCGATGCGGTCGACGTGATGGCCGGCATGGCCTGGGAACTCAAATTCCCGAAGGTCATTGGTGTGCACCTGAAAGGGCAACTGCACGGCTGGGCGAGCGCGAAGGATATCATCCTCAAGCTTGCCGGTATCCTGACCGTGAAGGGCGGCACGGGGGCCATCGTCGAGTACTTCGGCGAAGGCACATCCTCCATCTCCGCGACCGGCAAGGGGACCATCTGCAACATGGGTGCCGAGATCGGTGCGACGACGTCCGTTTTCCCCTACGACGAGCGCATGAGTGCTTACCTCCGTTCCACGGGGCGGGCACAGGTCGCTGCACGGGCGGACGGCATCGCGGAATACCTGCAGGCGGATCCCGAGACCGCTGCATCGCCGGCGGACTATTACGATCAGGTCATCGAGATCGACCTGTCGTCGCTAGAACCGATGATCAATGGCCCCTTCACCCCGGACCGTGCATGGAAGCTCTCGGCATTCGCGCAGGCGGTCCGCGAGAACAACTTCCCGGAGGAACTCAAGGTTGCCCTTATCGGCAGCTGCACGAACTCGAGCTACGAAGACATCGAACGCTCCACGAGCATCGCGCGCCAGGCACTGGCACACGGACTCAAGGCCCGATCCGAGTTCACGATCACGCCGGGATCGGAGCAGGTCCGTGCGACGATCGAGCGGGATGGGCATCTCAGCGTGTTAACGCAGATCGGGGGCAGCGTCCTGGCGAACGCCTGCGGCCCGTGCATCGGTCAGTGGAAGCGGAGCGACGTCGCGAAGGGCGTGCGCAATTCCATCATCACCTCGTTCAACAGGAACTTCGCCGCCCGGAACGATGCCAACCCCGAGACCCACGCGTTCGTGGCCAGTCCTGAGATCGTGACCGCGCTTGCGCTGGCCGGACGCATCACCTTCAATCCTGTGACGGACGAACTCGACACGCCGGACGGTGGGAAGGTGAAACTCGCCCCGCCGAATGGCGCGGAGCTTCCGCCGAAGGGCTTCGCCTCCGGTGCTGCCGGATACCTCGCTCCCGCCGCGGATGGATCGAAGATCGCTGTGAAGATCGCTCCGACCAGCGACCGGTTGCAGGCGTTGTCCGCATTCCCGGCGTGGGACGGGAAGGACATCGTCGACGTCCCGGTGCTGGTGAAGGCGAAGGGGAAATGCACGACGGACCATATCTCGCCCGCGGGCAAGTGGCTGAAGTTCCGGGGCCACCTCGACAATATCTCGAACAACATGTTCAGCGGTGCCGTGAATGCGTTCACCGGTGCGGCGGGGACAGGGAAGAACATCCTCTCCGGAGAGACCAGGGAATTTCCGGCCGTTGCGCGCGAGTATAAGGCCGCGGGTCTCGGCTGGGTGGTGGTCGGTGATGAGAACTACGGCGAGGGTTCGAGCCGCGAGCATGCCGCGATGGAACCGCGCTGGCTGGGCGGACGTGCGATCATTGTGAAGAGTTTTGCCCGTATCCATGAGACGAACCTGAAGAAGCAGGGGATGCTGCCGCTCACATTCGCCGATCCGTCGGATTACGAGAAGGTGCGCGAGGATGATCGCGCATCGATCACCGGCCTCGCGGCATTCGCTCCCGGTGTGCCGTTGACGCTGGTACTGAAGCACCGTGATGGCACTACCGACGCGTGCGTGATGAACCATACGTTCAATGAGAACCAGATCGGATGGTACAAGGCCGGCAGCGCTCTGAATCTGATCGCGAAAGGCACGTCGCGCGTAAATGTGAAGGAGGAGAGGGGAACGAAGAAGGCCAGGGCCACGGTGGCAGCAAAGAGGAAGCGGGGGACAGCGAAGAAGGGTGCTGCGAAGGCCCCGAAGAAGGCGAAGACAGAAGCCAGAGCCAAAGCGAGAGTCGTGAAGAAGGGCAAAGTCACCCTCGCCAGGAAGGGGAAGCCGAAGGCCGCGAAGAAGCGCGTGGTGAAGGCGGCAAAGAAGCGTGTGGTGAAGGCCGTCAAGCGGCGCCGGTAACCGCTGGAACCCGTGGGCGCATGGCGATGTTCCTAAGAGCAGAGCACCAGTATCCACTCATAGGAATGTTTCCATGCGCTACGATCCACAGATGATCCAGCCGTACAGGGACGAGCTGACCCGTCTCGGTTTCAAGGAACTCAGGACCGTGGAAGATGTTGACCGGTCCATTCTCGAGGGGAAGGGCACCAACCTCCTCGTGATCAATTCGGTGTGTGGTTGCGCGGCCGGGAAAGCCCGTCCGGCCATCGGTATTGCTCTGCAGAACGCAGGCGTTCGGCCCGACACTCTCACAACGGTATTTGCGGGTGGCGACATCGAGTCCACCGCCCGCGTTCGCGAGCATCTCGGCCAGATCCCGCCCTCCTCTCCCTCGATGGCCCTCTGGAAGGATGGACGGCTCGTCGAGTTCATCCCCCGGTATCTCATCGAGAGCCGCGATGCAGGCACGATCGCAACGCACCTGACCCACCTCTTCGAGGAGCACTGCGGCCAGCCCACGACCACAGGGAATTGACCGGCTTCCGTCCGGTCCATCCGTCCTATGACCCTCGCATCGATCCTCATCTATCCCATCAAGGCGCTGGACCCGGTCCGGATGCAGTCGGCACGTATCACGGCCGGTGGCATCCTGGAGTTCGACCGCGTGTGGGCGTTGCGCGGGCTCGACGGAAAATTCATCTGTGGCAAATCCACGGAGGCCATCCACAAGGTCCGCGCCCGCTTCATGCTGCCGGGGAATTTCGTGACGCTGTCGTGGGGATCGGAAACGGAGGAGTTCACGTTCAGGCTCGGCGACGAGGATGATGCGATCGCGGGGTGGCTCGAGCGCAGGCTGGGACAACCCGTGCGTTTCGATGCCGATCCTGTGCGCGGTTTCCCCGATGACACCGAGGCGTTCGGGCCGACCGTGGTCAGCGAGGCCACGCTGGATGCGGTCGCGAGCTGGTTCCCGGGGATCTCACGCGATGAGATGATCCGGCGCTTCCGGCCGAACCTCATTGTGGCGGGTGTGCCGGCGTTCTGGGAGGACCGGTTGTACACGGCCACAGGGAGCATCAGCTTCCGCATTGGCGACGTCGTTCTATCGGGACAGAATCCGTGCGCCCGCTGCGTGGTGCCGACACGGGAACCGTTGAGCGGCGACGCCCTGCCGCAGTTCATGAAGACCTTCATCGAGCGGCGGGAGCGAACTCTGCCCCCGTGGGCGGCGAAGGCGCGATTCGATCACTACTACCGTCTTTCGGTGAATACGACGATCGGGTCGGACGAAGCGGGGAAGGCGGTACGTGTAGGTGATGCGGTGGCGATCATGTGATACGCCGCGGGGAGGCCGGGCCGCAGAGCCCGGCCTCCTGCAGTGTATCGGTCCTCAGTGTGAGGGCGTTCCTTCGGTGGGCAATCCCTCGAGCCCGTACTTTCCGGATATATCCAACGGCGGCATCTCTCCCCGCAGCGGTTTCGCATCCCTCACGTACCAATCGTACCACTCGAGTGTCCGGAACAACAGGTCCCTGCGTCCCGGCTGACGCGCGTTGCCGTGCTGCTCGCCGGGGTACTGGATGAGTCGCACGGCGGGGTGATCATGCATCTTCATCCGGCGGAAGAGTTCCACGCTCTGTGTCGGTGGGACGCGCGGGTCATCGGCACCGCCGCAGATCAGCGTGGCGGTGGTACTCTGCTTCGCCCAGTACACCGGACTCCGCTTGAGCGCGAGGTCCCACATCTCCTCCAGCGGTTTCCCCGAATGCACGAACAGCTCCTCATACGCGATGTCCGTTGTGCTGTTGCGGCTGATGAGGTCGCTGACGCCGACGAACATGACGACCGCGCGGACGTAGCGCGTGTAGTATGTCGCGAACCAGGCCGCGGCGTAGCCGCCGTACGATCCGCCGCCGAGACCCACGCGCTCACGGTCAGCGATCCCCGCCGAGGCAAGATGATCGATGCCATCGGCGATGTCATCGAACTCCCGTCCTGCCGGATCTCCGAGGCCCGACGCCGCGAACTCCAGACCGTATCCGGTGCTCGACCTGTAATTGGGATAGAAGACCGCGTACCCCTTGCCCGCGAAGACCTGTCCCGGCTCGCCGTAGGATGTGACCCACGAATTGGACCAATGATACTCCGGACCGCCATGCACCACGACGATGAGCGGATACTTCTTCCCGGTCTCGTACCCCACGGGCGTGATCAGCAGCCCCTCGAGCGCGACACCGTCGCGCGACGTATACCGGACGACCGACTGCGCGCCCAACGCGGTCGTGCTCAATCCGGGATTGAGCGTGGTCACCCGCTCCGGGGGATCGCCCGGTGACCAGAGGTACAGGTCGCCCGGGCAGGAAACGGTCTGTCCGACGAAGGCCATCACCTTCGCGCCGGGAACAGCGGAGACTGGCCCGAAGGTGATGCCGGTTGTTGCTGACGAGAGGACGACTTTCCGGTCGGTGCCATCGGTGCGGACCGTTGCCAGGGTCACGTCGACGCCCTCCCCGGAACGGCACAGCACGGTCTTCTCATCTTTCCATCCCACCCAGCTCGTGTGTCCCCGGAAGTTGTCGGGGGTCAACGATCGGACCGCCCCTGATAGAAGGTCCACGACATAGCCACTGCTGACCTGGTTGTCGCTCCGTCGTGCCGCCGCGGCAAGGGCGAGCTTCGACCCATCGGGACTGAAGGCGTATGGACCGAGTTTCCCGGCGGGGGTATAGATCAGGGTGCAGGAGGTATCCTGCAGCGACATGCGGTAGATCTTCTGGAACATATAGCTTTCGTCGACCAGGTTGCGGGGCGAAGCGGCGACGGCCGCAGATCTCCCATCGGGTGCGAACTCGAACGACCAGACGTTCATTCCACGGGAGAGCGCTCGCGGAGATGCCGTGGTACCGAGGTCCGCGAGATACAGCGTGCGCGGGCGGAGATCTTCCTCGTAGGTGATGAAGCGGTATCCGCGGGCTTCCAGCGCACGGGCGCGGGCCGACCGGGGAAGCTCGGCGACGTAGCCGATCGAGTTGCCGGAGGGATGCCAGCGGAAGGCCAGGACGCCGGTCTCGGCGTTGGTCACCGGTGTTGCCTCCCCTCCATCGGTGCGAATGGTCCACACCTGGGGTTGTGACTTCTCTCCGCGTTTCATGATGCATGCGATCGTCCGGCCATCGGGGCTCCAGGCCGGAGAACTCACGCGTACCTTGCCCGTGATGTACCCCCTGGTCTGCCTGGTATCCCTGGCGTACACGTGCAATTCCATGTAGGATGCTCCCGGATCATCGCCCGGCTGACGGGGGATCTCGATAGTGTACGCGACCATCGTTCCATTCGGGCTGAGTACCGCCGTGCCAACGTGCCGCAAGCCGAGCAGGGCTTCGGGGGTGAGCACCTCGGCCTGAGTGAGGACCGGTGTGAGGAAAAGGAACACAAGGAGATAGCTGCGGGTCCTAGACATGACATGCCATCCTGATGGTTAACATGTGTTATGACAAATAGTTAGATCTTACGGTATCGAGCGTTTTCCGCGGCCGAGATTGTCGATGATCCATGATGCCAGGACGATCGCACCGCAGGGTGCGAGCAGCCTGCTTGCCGTGTTCCCGGCAACTCCGATCCCGGGGATCATGTGAACGAGCGCCCGAAGGCCCGCCACGAACGCAATGAAGGCGATGAGGGCGATCGCAACATGGAGTATCCGTGTCCATCGCCCCGCAGGACGGACCGGTTGCGGGAGCATGCGGTCGGTCCACGCTTCTCCGAGGTTGACACCAACGAGCATCGCGGCTTCATCCGCGGGAGCACCCGGGAAGAGGATGATGCAGAGTGCCGGCAGCGCAAAGAGGGCGATCACGTTGAGAACGCGGATGAATCCCGGCGGACGCGCTGTGGGCGCATCGCGTTGGATCATGATCACGACGAGAACGGCCAGGAGGCCGAGGACCACGCCACCCAGGACATCGGCAAGGAAATGCCTGCCCAGGTACATGCGCGAGAGGGGCATCAGGACCATCAGGGCTGCTGTTGTGAAGAGGAGCCATGGTTTCCTCCAGAGGATCGCCGCGGAGCCGCTCACGCCGATCGTGGTGCTGCAATGTCCGGAGGGGAAGCCAAAGGAGAGATGAGGCATCGAGCGGAAATACGCGACGACGTCGGCCGGCAGCACATCCAGGAACCCGGTGGCCCCGCGTCCGTTGTACGGCGTGGGAACATTCCGTTCGCCAGCGACATCGCGGACGGCCGCGTCGACGTCGACCGGGCGGGGAAGGGCAAGGGTATCCTTCAGGATCGCTGTCACGATCGCCGTCCACAGCAGCACCTGCGTCAGGAGGAATCCGCGCCTGCGTTCGGATCCGAAGATCACGGCGAGCATGATGAGGGCCAGGAATTCTTCCTCGCCGGCGATGCTGATCCCGCGCATCAGCAGGTCGAGGAATGGCGTGCCGAACGATTGCAGCCACCGGTGGATGTCGGTCTGGAACATGCTTGGAACATACGACAATTTCGTCAGAGTGCCAAGCACCAGCGGGCCGGAGGAGGGCGCGCTTGTTTGTCCCTCCGGATGTCCGTACATTGTCAACCCCATTAGTCAGGAGGTCGGTGGTGGTGGTAGCTCTGATCGGTCTGGTACTCTCCCTCGGCAGTGACCCCCTCGTTGCGATGAACCGCGGCGATGCGGCGTTCGCCCGCATCGCGTACACGGATGCGGTGGAAGCGTATCGCGAGGGGTTGTCGGCAGCACCGCATGACCGGCACATTCTCTGGCGACTGGCCCGTGTTACGGTGTGCATGGCCGAGGTGGAAGAGGACCCGGCGAAGAGGCAGTCGCTGCTGGCACAGGGAGAGGAAGCGGCGCGCCGGTGCATCCAGATCGATTCGACGATGACCGAGGGCTACACCTGGCTCGCCGGGGCCCTCGGCTACCAGGCACTCGATGCGGGCATGTCGGACCAGGTGCGCATCGCGCAGGAACTTGTCAGCGCCACGGATGCGGCGATCCGGCTGGACCCGTCGAATGACGCCGCGTGGTCGATCCGGGGCTCATTCTTCCGGGCACTCGGGAACGTTGGCTGGGTGAAGCGCCAGCTCGCATCCATCCTGCTCGGGAGTATCCCGCGGGGCGGTTTTACTGAAGCGGAGGAAGCGCTGAAGACGGCGATCCGGCTGGCCCCGGAGATCATGCGTCACCGCTATGAACTCGGCGTGGTGTATCTCGATCAGGGCCGGCAAGGTGAGGCCCGTCGCATGTTCCGCGAGGCTGCAGCGCTGGAGGTCCGTACCGCGATCGACCGGCCCCGCCGGGAGAAGGCGTTGACGTTCATCCGCGAACTCGGGGAGGATGAGTAGATGGTCACGGTGCAGGATGTGCGCTGGCTCCGTGCGTGGTTCACGGACCACGTCGCGGAGTACATGACGGGTGATGCCGATCTGCGGCGCAACATGCGGTTGAAGGATACCCACACGGCGCGGGTCGGCCGCGAAGCGCTGATGGTTGCCCGCGGCATCGGCCTCGATGCCGCGTCGCTGCGCATGATCGGGACGATCGTGCTGCTGCACGACGTCGGGAGGTTCGAGCAGTACCGCCGCCACCGCACGTTCTCCGACGCACAGTCGGAGAACCACGCGAAGCTCACCCTTGCGATCCTCCGGAAGAAGTCGGTGCTCGACCGCTTCACGCCGCACGACAGGAGCATCATCCGCCGCGCGATCGCGTACCACAACCTGCCGCAGATACCCCCGGGGGTGACGAACCCCGAGGTCCTGCTGTTCTCACGGCTGATGCGGGATGCGGACAAGCTGGATATCCTGCGCCTGGTGATCAATTACTACAACGCGCACCCGGACAAGAAGAATCATGCGATCGCGGTCGGCCTCCGGGAGTCGAGCGACTTCACGCCGGAAGTGCTGGCCGACCTGCTGGCTGGGCGCATCGTGCGCAGCGCGCACCTGCGGAATCAGAACGATTTCAAGCTGCTCCAGATGGGGTGGGTGTACGATATGAATTTCGTGCCGACGCTGAAGGCGGTTCGACGGAGGAAGTATCTGGAGAAACTGCGCGCGGCGTTGCCGGATGTGCCCGCTGCCGACGCCGCATATGCCACGGTCGCCGCCGTGCTGGCACGTCGCCTCCGGGAAGAGGCGTAGCGCGTCAGCGCATCAGGACCATTTTGCGCGTGAAGGTCATCGGCTCACCACCCGCCGCCGGCACGACCGTGAGGCGCGCGATGTACATGCTGGAACTCACCGCTGTCCCCGCCTGATTCGATGCATTCCACTGTGCGGTGTGTGCACCCGCTGCGTAGTCCGCATCGGCGACCACCGCGATCTCCTGTCCGAGGACGTTGTAGATGGCCAGCCGCACGCGGGCGGCAGATGCCAGCGTGAAGGGCAGCGCCGTGGTCGGGTTGAACGGATTCGGATAGTTCTGCGCCAGCCCGAACGACTGCGGCATGACGGTGTCATCCTCGACGTCCGTGGCCGATCCTCCGGCGATCGACGGATCGATGAAGTGTTTGACGCTGCCCAGCCAGTGCACCAGTGTCGCGATGTGCACGCCGTTGTAGAGATCGCGGTCGGCCTGCAGCATCGCATGCGCCGCGTCCACTGCCGTCGCGCCGTAGCCGAGATACAGGAGGCTCTTCAGGACAAGGCGGTCCGTCACGTCGCGGCCGAGATCGTTCCAGATCGACATCAATGCCGATGACCAGATCTGTCCGGCGGTGTGGGCGGAGAGCGTGCCGAACGGATACGTGCGGGCGTCGTTCAGCTTCCGGCCACCCCAGAACTCGTTGTGTCCGTCCCACTTGTACACCCAGTTGAACTGGGCATCAGCGGCAGTCCACGCACCGGCGGAGCGGGAGAACGACGCCGCCCAGTAATCCGCATACCCTTCGCCGAGTGCCGCGCATTCGCCGCCGCCCCAGGTGGGTGCAAAGGCATACTGGATCGCGTGGCCGTATTCATGCCAGATCACGTCGGCATCCTCTGCATCATCGACCCCGCCCGTGCCGAACGACACCCAGTTGCCCGTCGGGCTGAAGTGCGAGTTGTCCTGCCCCTGGAAGCCGTGCGGGTCCACGCGGATCGCGGCGAGGCGGTCCGAGGAGAAGCCGAGGTCCAGCAGGCGGCGGTACGATGCGGTGATATGATAGAATGCGTTCACCGCTTCGAAACCCTGCTGCGAGCGCGTGAAATCGAATCCATCGGGGGTCGCTGCCGAGAACATCGAATCGATGGGCATCTCGATATCCGCAAGCGTGCAATACGGTCCCTGCAGGACGAACTGCCCACCCGTATACGTGACAGAGTCGAGCCCGACGCGCGTGCGGTAGGCATTGAGCGAATCAGAGTCGGTGTCGCCGGCATCGACGAATCCGTTCGCACCGTACGCCTGACGCGCGGAGCTCAACGGGTCGGTCACGTAGACCATGCCGCTGCCCCGGACGCGCTGGCCTTCTTCATACTTGACGAACATATCCTGCTGCTGGAGGATCGCACCGGATTCTGCGTCCAGGATCAGTTCCCAATCGCCCGCAGGTTCTTCGCGCGTGATCGTCACGCGGTAGGCAAGATGGTCACTCCCATCGGCGGCACGGAACACCACGAGGGAGGCGGAGTCGGGGGAGCCGATCGCACGGTCGCCGGTGTGCAGTGCGGCGCGCGCAAGGATCACGGCGCGCTGCGCGTCGAACTGCGGCGCGGTGGCGACCTCGATATCGGCGATCGTTGCGTTGCTGACCATGGTCACCTGATGTGCCGCGTTGGTGGCGACGGACACGCCTGCTCCATACACAGGAATGCCGCGGTGGACCTGGGCGATGCGCACATGCGCCCCACCCGGGGCGATCACCGTCTGTTCTGTGCCGAGCGTGACGTTGCCGATGCCGAGTGCAGTGGTATGGGCCGAGAGGAACGACCGTGCGGCGCTTGCCGCACTGCCGGACTTCGCGAGGCTCCGGACATTATAGAGCGAACGGACGACGCCACGGCCGTCGGTCTTCGCGGAAGCGGTGTAGTACAGCGTGCTTCCGTCGCCGGCGAGTCCGATGCTGCCACACGCCACCACCAGTGCGATCACCAGTGCGGAATGCGCGATGCGGTTCGTCGTCGTTGTCATGTCCATGAGTTCTGTGCTTGTGATGGCGTGTGCTGCTGTTTCCGATGATCGGACTCTGTCCATAGGGGAGGGAGAGTGGCGTCCGATCGTGCACTAATATAACGCGGAAACGGGGGGGAAGGAAGTGCGGGCCGTCACATTTTGTAGAAATGACATGGGTCACACTATCATTTCTGCACACACGGCTGCAGAAGTGAGTATGATGTGACTACATCGGTGAATCGGTGTCTAGCGGCGGAGAAGGCCCATTTCACCGAAACGCAGAGGCACGAAGCCGGCCGACCGGGCAGGCGAGTCTTCCGGGATCGTCACCGTGCGCCGTTCGGGATCGAAGAGGACCGGAGGTGTCGTGACGAACACATTGCCCGGGAATTCTTCTGCGCACCGCGGGTCGCCGGCACCGATCGCGAGGAACCCTTCCTTCGTATCGATGTCGAGATAGTACGGATCCCATCCGGTCTGGCCGTCTGCACGACGGCGGAGGACCACCGCATCGCCGATGATGTTGCCCGCGATGGTCGAGACGGATTTGTTGAAGGCAAGATAGTCATAGATGTCCATCCAGCGTCCGCCCCAGGAGATGTTGCGCGCGATGCGGTTGTTCATCGGCAGTTGTTGCGTCGGTCCGGGGAGCGACGCGAGCGCCGGATACCGCGTGCTGTACGGGGGCTGGTCGTGCCGCATTTCTTTCAGCCCATCGAACAGAACCGTATAGGTCCCGTCGAAGTAGTAGCCCGCCCAGCTCAGTCCGCGCGCGTCGAGATGTACCGATGGGCTGCAGGAGACGTACAGGTTGTTCTCGACGATGTTGTCGCGTCCGCCGCCGATCAGCGTCGCCCGTCCCGCCCTATAGAAGATGTTGCCGGTCACGGTGAACCCGCTCGCCCAATCATCCATGTACATACCCATCACGCCGTGAAGTCCGGGTCCCTGCAGGTCGTGGAAATAGTTGTCGGTCACCCGGTTGCCGCGCCAGGTCCAATTGCGTCCGGTGTGGATCGCGCCCGCGTCGCCCGACTCCTTCATCACACTGTGGATCTCCGAGAGCGTCACCGTATGGTCGTTCCCCTTGATGTACACCGCTTCAAACGGCGCGTGGTGGATCAGGCAGTGTTCCATCGTGTTGCCGACGCCGTCCAGGATCACGCCATAGGATCCCGTGCGCAGCCAGGTGCTGTAGTGATGGACCGCCGTGTTGAAGACGCGGTGCCTGCCGGGCGTGAGCGTGTGCCGGTCGCCTCCCGCAAGCAGGACGCCTCCGCGTGCGACATCGCTCACCTCGCAGTTGAGGATCGCATGGGCGCGTCCGCCGTTCACGACGACAGCATCGCTGCCGAGGTGACGGAAGGTGCATGCATCGACCGTGATGTCCTCACCGCCGCTGATGCTGATCCCGGTGCCGCGAGTGTTCTCAAAGGCGATCCCGCGGAGGATGATATGCGATGTGCTGTCGCACCTGACGAGCGGGGATTCCAGGAGGGAGACCTCGGCTGTCCCCATGCTTCCCGGCGCGACAGGGTACAGGAAAAGGATCCCGCGCGTGCGGTCGAGGTACCACTCGCCCGGCGTATCCAGTTCCTCGAGGATGTTCAGGAAGTAGTACCGCTGGTTCTTCGTGTAGCCATAGTTGTGGTGCGGACTCGCGATCGTGATCTCGCGGTGTTCCGTATCGATCCGCTCCACTTTCTGAAAGGAATCGCTCCAGTCCCAGGTCCAGTAGCCGTGCAGCAGGATGTCGCCGGCAGGTGCCCAGCGGGATGGACGGTCATCGCCATACGTGATCCGGCCGAAGTGTCTGCCCACCGGGACGCCGTTGAACCGCTTCTCGCGTTCGAGCCCCGCATTGTAGAGTGTATCGCCCGATTGCGGGACGTCCGCAATGTGCAGCCACTCTTCATTGGGCCAGCGCGCGAGCCGCATCCTCACGCCATCGACGTAGAGTTCCATGCCCGGATTGCCCCGCGGCGTGATCGTGCCATAGTTGCGGATACCGAGTGCGCGAAGATCGAGTTGCACGATGTGCGGCAGCACTGCCGGAGCGATGCGCGCGCGTGCGGTACTGTCCGTGACGGCGGTGAATCCCGTCACCGCCGGGCCGCCGGTGAGTCTGACCCGCTCTCCCTGGAACGCCGACCAGAGGAGCGGCCGCTGTTCGGTTCCGCTGTCCGGTTCACGGAACGTGAGCGACGAATCGAGAACGTACGTCCCGCCCCGGAGATAGACGATGACCGTATCTGATCCCGCCGTGGAGGACTTCATGATACGCCGGACCATCGCGCGGGCGCGGTGTACCGTTCCCAGCGGACCGTCGGTGTTCGTCGGGTTGGGTGAGGGGAGGCGACCCGACCAGCGATCATTCCCTGAGGGCGAGACGTAGAGCGTCGTGGAAGGGGACAACCGCTCTTCGGCGCGCAGCGGGAGGACACAGAGAAGAGCAAGGCAGACGATCAGGGTTCTCATGGTAACTCACGGGATGGTCCATGGATGTCCGGAGACGGAAGACCGCTCCGGGTCTGGAGAGCGGGTGCCAGGATGCGTGGCGATCCGTTCGCAGGACGGGAAAGAAGGGGGTAGTTCATTGCGATCGCGAATGACTGAAGGTAGTCAGTCGGCAGGAGAGATACAACCTTTTGCTCATCCCGAATGATTGTCGTATATTCGGGTATGCACCCGATCCGCTCCCTGATCACTGCTCTGGAGCTCCAACCGCACCCCGAGGGTGGGTGGTACAGAGAAGTCTTCCGCTCGGCTGACCGCTTCGCTCCCTCCGCTCTCCCCGAGCGGTATCTGGGCTCGCGTTCATGCGTGACATCGATCTATTTTCTCCTCCGATCGGGGGAAGTCTCGCGTTTCCACAGGCTTCGTTCGGATGAGTTATGGCACTTCTATGAGGGTGTCCCGCTCACACTGCACCTGCTCCATCCGGATGGGACGTACGGGAGTGTCTGCCTGGGAAAGGATCCCCGGAAGGGGGAGCAGTACGTTGTTGCCGTGCCACGAGGGATCTGGATGGGTGCCGAGGGACCTCAGAAGCGAGGCTATTCGCTGGTCGGATGCACTGTTGCTCCTGGGTTTGATTTTACCGACTTCGATCTCGCCCGGCGTGATGAGCTGCTCGCCATGTATCCAGCGCGATCGGACATTATCGGGCGGCTCACAACCCGTTGAGGAGTCATGCCTTCAGGCCTTCCTCCTAAAGAGGTGTGGCGGTATCGGCGGGAGCGGTGAGAGCCGGCAGACCTCGACATGTTCTGGGAGAGTACCCTGCCTGAAGCCTGTGATTGCGCGCTGTTCTCGGTGGGGTCGATGGAGGGTATCTGTGCGCCACCGGGCGGTGTGCGCAGAGGGGGAGAGGATCGCCTGGCGGAGCGCGGGCGGCCTCTGAGGCCAC
>JAUQWO010000027.1 GCA_030835135.1 Bacteroidota bacterium | reverse complement strand
GATCGCGGCTCCAAGCGGGGGGACCGCTGTTTAGGGTCGCTAGCGGGAGTACAGCCGGACTACTTCAGGATCACCATCTGCTTCATCTGCGTCGCTGCGCCGCTGGTCAGGCGATAGAAATACATGCCCGAGGCCAGGCCGGAGGCATTGAAGCTGACATCATGCGTACCTGCCGGCATGATACCATTGACCAGTGTCGCCACTTCCTGTCCGAGAGCATTGAAGACCTTCAGCGTGGTGACGGCACTCTTCGCGATGGAGAAGGAGATCTTGGTGCTCGGGTTGAAGGGGTTCGGATAGTTCTGCGCAAGGCTGAACTCCACCGGAGCGTTCGCGTCCGTGGGGACGGCCGTGATCGTCCTGCCACCGGTATTGAGGGCCTGATCGATCGCGGTGTACTCTGCGGTCCGCTGGGCGTTCCACTGGGTCTTCCTCACGGGGAACCAGTTCAGATCGCCGACCGGGAATCCGCCCGTCGCGCCCGTCAACAGTGTGGCGTTGCTGTAGGCGAGATTGACCGGGATCGGCCAGTCCGAATAGACGTAGAAGTCATTTCCGACGTTCGTCACGCGCCAGTCCGGAAGGACATCCGTGCTGTTCGTGTCACACGTCGCGATGGTGAACGCCTTGAGATTATCCACCTCCGTCGTCATAAGCGTCTTCGGATCCGTGAAGACCGGCGCTTCCGTGTAGTTCGTGCCCAGTGTGAGGTACGGATAGGTGCTATTGTCGTTGAACATCGCGGTTGTGCGCGAGTTCATGATGATCATCTGGTCCTGCCAGTTCGTGACACCATTCACGTGGTTCGTGTTCAACGTGGAGACGACGCTGCTGAGTTTCGGATCCCAGTAAACGACGTTTCCTTCAAAGAGATACTTCCTCGGAAGTGCTCTGTACTGGTCATAGGACGAATCGGGATCGGGGAACGTATGCAGATTGACGAGGCCCATCGGCAGGCCGTCGAGATCCTGTTCGCCGACATCGATGGTGGAGATCCCGGGATATGCCTGAACGTTGCAGTTCACATAGATATTGTTGGTGTTGCTGACATTCGTCTGATAGCCCCAATCCAGATAGATATTGCCGGAGCAGTTGATGAAGGTATTGTGGTTCATGACGACGCGCTTGAACGGATACTGACGGAACTTGTACATCATGCCCTGTGTCATGATATGGGTGCAGTTCTCGACCCACATGGAATCCATGAAGGCGAAGGCATCATACACACCGCCATTACGGCGGCAGGGCTGGCCATTCAGGTTCACGAAGTAGCAGTTCTTGATAAGATACCGCTGACCGGAGGCGCTGCTGGCGAAGAGAACCCACCGGGTACGTTCGAGGTAGTCATTGTCCAGCGTCAGCTTTGCGTTCTGGCCGTTTGACCAGAAGAAGTTCCAGCCGAGGTCACGCGCCGCCGTTGCCGGAATGACGCTGCAGTTCTTCACGGTCAGGTCGTACGAATAGTTGATGCCACCGGTATTCGCACCGCCCTCATAGGTCGAACCGCAGATAAGCGGCGGGGCCGATGCGGCGTTCGTGTTGTTCACGAGGATCGTCGCGTCGCCACCCACGATCGTCACGGGCCGGACGGTGTTCGGCGAATTGACGAGTGGATAGGTACCATTGACCTTCAGCTTGTACACGCGGCCGGCCGGAACGTTCAACGAGTCCAGCAACATGGCGTTGTACAGTGAGTTCGGCTGATTGCCCATCTCAACGAAATCCTTAATGACAAGCGTATCCCCGCTGACCGCGGAAACATAATCCATCAGGGTCTGGGACACCGCCATGCTTGCGAGAAGCAACAGCAACATCGAGAGTATTAGCAGCTTCTTCATGGAATCCTCCTAAATCTGACTGGTTATTGAAGGACTGGTAGAGACTGACGTACCATTCACGAGCCTTCACCCTCCGTGTGTTGTTCACGATACCTGACTCTGAATTGGTGACCACGATGCCGCATACCGCGCGCGGGCGCTACGTCTCCGCGCTGATCACATGCTATAGCGCAGACTGAGCTGAATGAACCGCGGTGAATAGGCTGTCGACTGAAGATTCTCAAGGATCTCGCCATCACTGACACGCCGGAATTTCTGGTATGTATACGTGGCATTGTGGAAGAGATTGACCGCGTCGAAGATGACGCGGAAGCCTTCGATGGGGAGCTGCTGCTGAAGCGTAAGATCCCAACGGTAGATATTGCCGGTGAACTGGTCATCTTCCGGCCGTGCACCCACGGTCGTGATGATGTTCCCCTGCATGTTGAACGACAGACGTCCGGAGAACCCCTTGTAGTCGACGCCGAGGGCGACGTTGATGACGTCATCCGACTGGAACAGCAGACGTGCATTGCGTACGGTGTCGATGGTGATGTACTTATGGCGGGTGATACGGGGGTTGGTCGGGTCCTGATAGGCGGAGTCGATGTTCCTGATCTGCTGGTAATCCATGTCCGACCACGACTTCGTATAGTTGACCGTCAGCACCAGGCTGTTGAACGGCACCGGGAGATACCAGAAGTTGGTCTGCCATTCGAGTTCGAATCCACGGACATACGCCGGATTCGGGTTGTTCAGGAACGTCGTGATACGCTGCGAGGGTGTGGGCATGCCGGCGGGCTTGATACCCAGCGCTGCGAACGTCATCGAATCCGGGAACGACGCATTGTAGTACCCCAGGTTCTGGTAGAAGATGTCCGTCTGATAGAAGAAGTTACGGATCTTCTTGTAGAACCCGCCAACGGTGAACAACCCGACGTCGCCACTGTACACCGAAACCATCACGTCCAGGTTGTCCGAAAGGGCCGGCCGCAATTTCGTGTTGCCTGCCTGTGCTCCCCCGCCCGGTTCGAGATAGATGCTCGGCATGACGGCCCGGAAGTCGGGTCGCGCGATGCCCTTCGAGTACGCCAGCCGGATATCCGACCATTCATTGACCCGGTACCGGAGCTGGGCATTCGGGAAGAAGTCGTTGTCGCTGCGGTCCACGGTGTTCAGCGTATCGTACAGGTTCGCATACCCATACACCGAGTGCGTGACGTACACGAACTTCGAATGGTATTGCATGTTGTAGTGCTCATAGCGACCGCCGGCGATGAGGGACACCATGGGTCCGAAGTCGAACGAACCCATCAGATATCCGGCCGAATAGATCTCAGCCCCACCCCAATCGTCCCGCTCCGACGACGGCTTGTGTCGCGCCACCGCCCAGCCCGAGATCGAGGTGCCCATATACTGATCCATCAGATCGCGGTCATATGCGTACTTGAACGGATAGTCGCCCTTCAGAAAGTAGTCGCCGCGTGTGAAGCCGCGGTCCCAGAGATCCCCGAACAGAACCGGATTGGCTGCCGACAGCCCCTGGTGGTTCGGGAAGAAGGACCGGGTGGCGTTATAGTAGTCGTCGTCTGAAGAGCCCTTGAACGTCGACTCCACGTCGTTGGCACGTGCCGATCGCGAGAACTTTCCGCCGAACTTGATCTTGGTTGTGATGTCTTCCGACAGCGTCACCGGCAGTGTGAAATCCAGAGCGGTATTGTACACATGCTGATCAAAGGCCTCGGAGCGCGAGATGACCCATCCCCCTACCTTCGCACCAAGGGCATCATTGGGATCGATCGTGATCCCATACACGTCCTCCGGGGTCATGAAGCGCCGCTGGGAGACGTAATTGATCGCAAGGCCGCTCGCCGGATCGACCCCGAACGGACGGTGTGCCTGGTTCTCGAACGTGAAATTTGTGCCGGGATCACCATACCGGACGCGCGTGTATTTGTTCGAGAGGGAATGGGACAGCGAGAGCTCAGCCTTCAGATCGCCGAAATTGTACTCCCCCTGGAGGGCATTGATCATCAGGGCCTTGCCGTATTTGTCGCGGCTCAGGGTGTAGCCCACGACGGTCTGTTCAAGATCGAGGCGGTTCCGGAACGTGGTGTTGTCGCTCAGATTATTCGCGAACGTGTTCGAGAACAGGATCTTCCCGTGCGGGAGGACATAATCGATGATCACGCTGGCGCTGCTGTTGGTGATCACATTCCATTGGTCCTGAAATGTGAACTGGTTCATCTGGTAGGGGGCTTCACCGTACCGGATGGAACCCGCACCATTGATGCCGTACGTCGCCGCCGCGATGTCCTGACCGATATCCGAACGATCGGCACTTCCCTGGACGAAGATCCCGAGGTTATCATCAAGGAACCGCGAGCTGACGCTTCCCCAGAACTTGTAGTTGTCCGACACACGGTCCTGCGTGTTATAGTTCCCCTGGGCGAACAGGTCGCCATGGAACCCGGTGGGGGCTTCCCGCAAGCGCAGATTCACCAAACCACCCAGCGTGTTCGCATCACGGTCGGGGGTCAGCACTTTCATGACCTCGATCCCGGACAGCAGGTTGGAGGAAATAAAGCCAAGGTTCGTCGACCGGTCATTCATATCGGTGGACGGGATCTGGATGCCGTTGATCAGAACCGTATTGAGTTTCGCCTGCATACCGCGGATGACCACCTGGTCGCCGTTCATCAGCGACACGCCGGGGAGGCGGCTGAGCGCCGTGGCCGCGTTCGCATCGGGCAGCTGATGGATCTTCTCCGATGAGACCACATTCGTGATCGTGCTCGAGGAGAGTTGCTGATTGATGGCTTCCTGCTGGCCTCGCGCCTGCGCCAGAACGAGGAAGGTCTCTCCTTCCAGGGCCTCGGGGATCATGGCGAAATCCCGCTTGAGGATCTCCCCTGCCGTCACGACCACCTGCTGCCGCTTGGCACGATACCCGATGTAACGGACGATCAGGGTATAGCTGCCTTGCGGCACGTTGGTGATCACGTACCTTCCGTCAAGGTTGGTGACCGCTCCCATCCCCGTCCCATCGATCCAGACATTCGCTCCCGTCAATCGTTCGTGGGAGAGAGAATCGGCGATGAAGCCCTCGATCTGGCCGGACGTTTGCTGGGCGGTTGCCAGGCCCGTAACGGCGATGACGAGGACAGCAAGTGCGAACAGAACGCGTGAATGTCGCATGATGAGTCCCACGAGTAGTTGTGTGTAGTAGTAGGATTGATGTGTAGTATTTTCGGAGAACCGGGGACAGAACGTCACATCCTCACCAATGGCCCATTCCCGAGCCATCGCATCGCACAGACACCAGAAGATGCACCGTTGTCGTTCTACGTCACCTGAGTACTTGCTCTGTCGCCCGTGTAAGGACACGGCTCAGCAACTCTCTTGAGCGTGGTGCGGGCGGCGGTTGCCAACGGAACAAAGGACAGGACTTCAACACTCACATGCTTCACGACTGCACTCACGGACGATCCCTGGCTCACAGGTGGAGATTAGGGGGAGGGGGTCCGATGAAAATATCCGTCAGTCTGACATCGAATGATGAACTGGTTAAACCACACTGAAACCGGTTCAAATTTACATTCAACAGTTTCAAAAGTCAAGTAAAAAGAACACAATGACACTTTTTTTTGCAGTACCCGGAAGTGATGGGGTCCCATGCCAGAAAATCGAGTCCGACCGATCATTTTCCCCTCCCCGCATCCGATCCCTGCCATACCCTGGTTGCCGGAACGAACAGCACACCATACCATGCAAGGCCTACCACGATGGCGGCGGTGAACCCCCAGACCACCGATAGCAGGATGGCAAGAACAGACCCCAGGACACCGAACGAACAGCTCAGAGCATACAACCTCGGGATGGACCGTTCACGCCCTGCATCTGTGAGCATGCCAAGGGCCACCGGAAAGGGAATGCCCAGCGCCACGGCAAGTGGCAGCAGGAGTACCGCTACTGCCCCCAACCGGGATCCATCGCTGCCATCAATGACGAGGGACAGAACATATGGCGACGCGACGACCAGACAGACGCCAAGGACAATGATCGCGGTCAGGGCGATGAGCAGCACCCTGAGAGGCCTGAGCGTGGACGACAGTGCGCTCGAGATGAGACTGCCGATACCCGCCCCCGTCAGTAGTACCGACAACAGGATCGCGAGGGATGTGGTGGGTGTACCCACCCACAGGACGAGCTTCTGCAGCAACGACACCTCTACGATCATGAACCCCGCTCCCGCGCACAGTGCGATCCATTCCGGCAACACACCCACATGAGCTGTCTGCTGATGCATCCCTGACCGCCGTCGCAGAAGTGCAACGAGGGCAACGACGAGGCACCAGAAGCCGATGAAGGCAAGGAGCCAGTGCAGTTCACGCGGACCGGTCCGGAAGCGGTTATAAAAGTAAGGACTGTCGTCGGTACACGGTGCGATCTGGACCGGGTTCCGGTCCACCGCCGTCTGAAGCGCCATCGGAGATTGTGCGATGACGCGGAGAAAACCGGACATCGCCGACGGGTTCTCCCCCAGCATGTCATGCGGAAGATAGGTGACCCGCGGATAATCCGCCCGGAGGCGCGTGCACACATCGCGCCAGCGGGCAGCCTCTCCGGGCGAGAACGCCGTCTTGCCGATCACGATCGTCGGTGCGTACTCCGATTCGAGCATCACAAAATGATGCGGGATCTCTCCTGCCGGCACGCCTGCATCCTGGAACATGGCGACCGCAGTGACGAGGACCCGTGCGAGTTCCCAGGAATTGTGCACGGTGAGAACGATGGCGCCCCACGGTGAAAGGACCCGGGCATACTCCTTGAACGCCTCGCGCGTCAGCAGGAAATTCTCGTTCGTGGCGAACGCCTCGATCCCCTGCACCTGTGCCGTGGACGGCAGCGCCATCACGATGAGGTCGACGGTGTCGCGCATCCGCTGAACGTGACGGCGCCCTTCATCGACGACGACCGAGACGTTGGCGAAGTCCGTGTAGATCCCACCCGTATACGACCCATGGTCCCGGACCATCGCGACGAAATCCGGGTTCACTTCCACCGCACGGATGCTCCCGGCCCCTCCCAGGAGTCCGAGCAGCACGTCCTTCCCTCCCCCCGGACCGATCACCAGCATGCGCCGTTTCGCCGAGTCCGGCAGACAGAGAAACGGGATGGCGTTCGTGTGGTGGAGCAGCAGTTCATGAAGGAATGGATTGGTATGATGGATATCTCCGTTGAAGCGATACACCTGGGAACCGGCAGATCCATCGACAAAGAGTTGCATCACCATATCCTGATGACCATAGGCGACGAGGTCTGCCCTCCCGAACACGCTCCAGCGGCTGTCGATGATCGTCGGGCGCGCCCCCGGGTCATCATAGACGGAGTAGAAATCCTTTTCCGGGGCGACACCGATCGGCACGTCCCCGAGGATCCGCTTCTGTCCCACCGACCACAGACCGGCGAACGCCGAAAGCACCAGCACCGCCGCGAGGGCACCTGCCCTCTTCCTTCCATCGAATGCGAGGGCAATGCCCGCCCCGCCCCACGCGACGAGGGTGATGCAGAGGACAGCATTCACGCCGCCGAACGTGTTGATGATCCAGAGCGATGCGAGCGCACCGATCACCGCGCCGGCGAGGTCCGAAGCGTATGCGAGGGAGCCCCAGCCCGACGCACCCCGGTACAGACGGGCGGACAGGTATCCCCCGATCACGAACGGAATGAGGAGGAGGGGCAGAATGACGACTGGTGATGTGGCAGCGGGAGTGGTGACGATCGCGGCAAAGAGTGCAAGAGCGATGCCCAGAAGCAGGAACAGCTGCCAGGGACTGAAGCTCCCCCCCGCATTCCCCTTCTGCTCGCGCACGTGAGCGATGAACCCACCGGCTCCCAGCCCGAGGATGCCCACGGACAGGATGATGTATGCCCGGTCGCTGACGAAGATCACGGAGGCAAGACGCGTGGCGATCACCTCGAGCGAGAGGATCGCCATCGAGAGCAGGGCCAGCAGTATCGATCGCTGATGCCGGAGTGTTCTGGTCATTGCCCAACCACGTCCGCTAAGGTGCGCAACCATTGCCCTCCCGGGGAGGGACCCGGGGGGTCTTCGTCACCACGTCATGCCGGGCCGCACGGGTCGGCCCGGCCATCGGTCATGCATGCGGTGCCGCGAGCCGGCGTCGTTCCGCAAGTTCGTCCTGGATCTGCAGGTTCATCTGTTTTGAGATGCCATAGAAGAGCAAGCACACGATCACGACACCGAAGAACACTGCCGGATACACACTGATCGCGAGCCGGATGCCGACCAACGCTTCCGCCGTCTGCACCATGTTCGCTCGGTAGCCATAGAAGGAAAGGATCGCGCCGGCGAGGAAGCCACCCAGACTGAGTCCGGTTTTCAGGCCGAACAGGATCGTCGCATAGATGACGCCGGTCGAGCGCCGGTTGAACTTCCACTCGGCGTAGTCCGCCACATCCGCGAAGATCGCCCAGATGAGCGGGATGGTCGGCCCGTAGCTGAGTGCCCGCAGCCATTCGGTGATATAGATCGACCAGATCGCATTCGCCGGCAGGACGATGAAGGCGGCCATGAACACCGTGGTGATGCTGAAGCCTGCGATCGCCACCGCTTTCTTGCCGAACCGCACCGAGAGCGCCGTCGAAAAGGCGACACCGATCATGGTGAAGACCTGACTGCTGATGTTCAGCAGACTGAACCCGACGGACGACACATTGGTCTGCGCGGGATCGACGACCAGGCCGAACGTGTCGAGCAACCACACGCCCACGCCGCCTTCATGCACCCCCACGGTGGTGAGTCCCCAGTGCTGCAGGAACGTGAACAGACTTGTCCGGTCCACATAGTACTGGAAGAAGTAGAACACGGTCCCGCCACGCATCGCAAGGACGAGAAAATGTGCGAGCGTGAGGATGAACATCGCGATCCACGGACCGTTCTTCAGGAGGTTGCCGAAGTCCTCCTTGACCGACACCTTCTGTTCGGTGACCGGCGGGATCCGTTCGCGCGTGGCCAGGAACGTGATCACGAACGCCACCACACACACCACGGCCCAGATCCCCATCGTCAGTTGCCATCCCTTCGCCGAGTCGCCCTGCCCGAGCTTCAGCACCAGAGGCAGGGTGAAGCCGCCGACGAGCAGTTGAGCAACGGTCACGGAGACGAAACGGTATGCGGACAGGCTCGTCCGTTCGTGCACATCGCCCGTCATCACTGCCGTCATTGCCGCATACGGCGTGTTGTTGGCGGAATACAATGTCATCAGGAGCATGTTCGTCAGGAGCGCCCACACGATCTTGCCGGTCATATCGAAATCCGGCACCGTATAGGCGAGGACCATGACGATCCCCCAGGGCAGGGCGGTCCACAGGACCCACGGACGGAATTTCCCCCACCGGGTGTTCGTCCGGTCCGCGATCGTCCCCATCAACGGATCGAAGAACGCATCCCAGAAGCGCCCGACGAGCAACAACGTCCCTGCGACGCCGGCGGCGAGACCCATGGTGTCGGTATAGAAGCTCAACTGGAACAGGATCATCGTCATGAAGACGAAGTTCGCTGCACCGTCGCCAAGGCTGTAGGCGATCTTCTCGCCGACCGAGAGTTTCTGTGTTCCCTGCACTGCCACCTCACATGGTTGCTGTGGATCCTGCTGTGGATGCACCGGCCTCAGCGCACGGACAACGCGACGCTGATCTGGTCCTCGTCCTTTGAAGACGATCCGACCATGATGCGGAATTCACCGGGTTCAACCTTCCATTCGCCCGAGATGGTCGTGAAGCCGAGCAGATCCGGGGTGATGGGCAGGCTGACACGCGTGGTTTCCCCCGCCCCGAGCGTCACTCGCCTGAAACCCCGGAGTTCCTTGACCGGTCGTGTGACAGAGGCAACGACGTCGCGGATGTACAGCTGAACGACCTCGGTTCCTTCCCGGTCTCCGGTATTCGTCACATCCACGGTCACGCTCGTGGATTCGCCGGTCCCGATGCAGGGTGCAGCGAGGCTGATGTTCGCCAGAGAAAAGTGGGTATAACTCAGACCGAATCCGAACGGATACAGCGGCGTCGAATCGTCGAAGAGGTATCCCCTTCGTGCCGAAGGCTTGTGATTGTAGTAGCACGGCACGTGGCCGACCGACCGCGGGAAGGAGATCGGCAGCTTCCCCGAGGGGTTGACATCGCCAAAGAGTATGTCAGCGACCGCATGGCCCGCCTCCTGACCAAGATACCAGCACGTCATGATCGCCGCAACATGTTGATGCGCGAATGTCAGGGAGTGCGGACGTCCGCAGAAGAGGACCATGGCCACCGGCTTGCCGGTCGCCACCATCGCTTTGACGAGATCGCCCTGCCTGCCGAACAGATCCAGACTTGTCCGGTCGCCCATGTGGGCACGGTTCCACGCTTCACGCGACGTCTGCTCGTTATCGCCGACCACGAGCACTACCAGGTCGGCCTTGCGTGCGACGGAGACCGCTTCCGCCAGGCGCTGTTCCTCCCCTGCCGGGTCCGGGAGATGCACCGCGTCCTCATTCCAGCTTCCCCCTTCCGTGATCCTGCAGCCGGCGCTATGGAGAACCGTGCACTCCTTGCCGATCCGGTCCCGGATCGCGTCCAGGACAGTTGACGTGTAGCGCGGGACACCGCTGTACCCCCCGAGCAGGATGCGGTCCGCATTCGGTCCGATCACCGCCACCGTCCGGTACTTCGCCGGGTCCAGGGGGAGGAGCGCCCCCTCATTCTTGAGGAGCGTGATCGTCTCACGGGCAGCGCGCCGGGCAAGCGACCGTTCCTCTGCCAGCGTCCGATCGGGGTCGAGTGCTGATGGATCGACAAACGGATCCTCGAAGAGTCCGAGGAGGAACTTCTGGTACAGCAACGGCCTCACCAATTCGTCGATCGTTGACTCTTCGAGTGCGCCCTCGCGCACCAGCTGTGCGATCGACGGATAGCAATCGGGTTCCGGGTATTCCATGTTCACACCAGCCTTCACGGCGAGGAGCGCGGCCTCTGCTTTGCTGCCCGCCACGCCATGGCTGGTGGCTTCCTCGCGTTGGTGCAATTCGGTGATCGCGTAGTAGTCCGACACGACCGTCCCGGCGAACCCCCACTCCGTGCGGAGGACATCACGCAGCAGCCACGGGTTCGCATGCGAGGGCGCGCCGTCGATCTCGTTGTAGGCGGCCATCACGCTGTGGGCGTTGGCATGGGTCAGGACTTCCCGGAACGGATAGAGGAACGTATCGCGCAACAGGCGTTCCGACACATTGACGGGGGCACAATTGGTCCCGGACTCCGGTTGCCCGTGTGCGGCAAAATGCTTCAGCGTGGCGATCAGATGCTTGCGGTCGCGGAACGATGCATCCCCCTGGAATCCACGCACGGCCGCGATGCCCATACGGGAGACGAGATAGGGATCCTCGCCGAACGTCTCTTCCACGCGCCCCCACCGCGGCTCGCGGGCCACGTCGAGCACGGGGGTGAGCGCCTGATGTGCGCCCCGGCTCCGGACATCGGCGGCGACGCCGGCATAGATCTCTTCGACGAGATCCGGATCGAAGGTTGCCGCGAGGCCGATCGGCTGGGGAAAACTCGTCGCATCGCGTCCCGCAAGACCATGCAGGCACTCCTCATGGAAGATCACCGGAATGCCCAGACGCGTGTGCTCGACGAAGATCCGCTGGATCTCGTTCGCGAACTCGGCGGTCTGCCGGGGTGTCAAACCCCCGTTCGTATCGCTGAGGCGCGCGATCTGTCCCACACCGGACGGCAGGTGCTTCTGCACGACACAGACATCGGGTTTGCCATCGCTGTTCAGTACCTGAACATCTTTCTGGTGCCAGACGCAGATCATCTGCGCGACCTTTTCCTCGAGCGTCATGCGCCCGAGAAGATCCTCCACGCGTTCATCGATCGGACGCCGGTGATCTTTGTAGTGTGCACGTGCGGTCGACTGCCCGACCCCGGCAGTGGAAATGTCATCGAGAGTTGCCATGGGGCGAGGGCCTCACCTGATATAGGAGTTGATGAGATTCTCCAGCATCTCCTGCCTGCCGCTCGTCAGCACGGGATCCTGGGATTCACGTTCGCGCTGGTAGATGTCGGCAAGGCCGACCGTGCCATCCATAATGTCCTTCCCGATGCCGGACGCGAAGCTGGCATACCGGTTCGCGAGATGCTGAGCGAGGACTCCGTCGCTGATGATCTCGTGGGCGATCAGCAGCCCGCGGGCAAAGGTATCCATGCCACCGATGTGCGCGTGGAAGAGATCGAGCGTGTCGGTGGAGCTCCGGCGCACTTTTGCATCGAAGTTGAGTCCGCCCGTGCCGAGGCCACCCTGCTGCAGGATGATCATCATCGCAAACGTCGCACTGTAGACATCCGTGGGGAACTGGTCCGTGTCCCAGCCAAGCAGGAGATCGCCGCGGTTGGCATCGACGCTGCCGAGCGCACCCGCCGCGGAGGCCACGGCGAGTTCATGCTCGAAGGTATGTCCCGCCAGCGTGGCGTGATTCGCCTCGATATTGAGCTTGAAATGGTCGGTCAGTCCGTACGCGCGGAGGAAGCCGAGTGTGGTTGCCGCGTCGAAATCATACTGGTGTTTCGACGGTTCCGCCGGCTTGGGCTCGATCAGGAACTGTCCCGTGAACCCGATCTGCTTTTTGTAGTCGACGGCCATCCGGAAGAAGCGTGCCATCTGATCCTGTTCATGCCGGATGTCGGTATTGAGGAGGGTCTCATACCCTTCCCGCCCCCCCCAGAACACGTAGTTCTCGCCGCCGAGCATTTGGGTCACATCGATGGCGAGTTTCACCTGGGCCGCGGCACGGGCCATGACCGCGGCGTTCGGACTTGTCGCGGCGCCCTGCCCATAGATCGGATCGCCGAAGAGGTTCGCGGTTCCCCACAGCAATCTGATGCCGGTCTCTTTCTGCAGAAGCTTCGCTTCTCCGGCGATCGCCTCCAGGTTCCGGCAGCTCTCCGCGAACGTGGCACCCGCAGGCGCGATGTCACGGTCGTGGAAGCAATAGTACGTGACGCCGAGTTTCTGGAGAAACTCGAACGTTGCATCGAGGGTCTTCCGTGCGATGTCCATCGGTGACCCGCCGTTGCTCCACGCACGCTGCATGCTCGGCGCACCGAACATGTCGGCGCCGGATCCCTTCATGGTATGCCAGTACGCCACCGAACAGCGCAGGTGGTCGGCCATGGTCTTCGTCCCGACCTTCCTGCCCTTGTCATACCATTTGAACGCGAGAGGGTTCTTCGAATCACGACCTTCAAACGGGATCGGTGAGGGGACATCGGGGAAGTAGGCCATGGGAGGTTGCCTTCATTCTCTAGTGGGTGCGACTCATGGAAAAAATCAATCTAACATAAATGAATCAGTCAAACCATCATTGACCCGGTTCAATTCACGGCACTGCGAGAGGCCTCTGTTGCCGTGTTTTGCTGTCTCAGGCCGGTGAGGAGGTTGCAGGAGCGCTGAACGCCCGGGTGGTCTCGCGGATCACAAATTCAGTTTCCAGCACGACGCGCTCGATCGGGAGGATGTGCTGTGACTCGATGTTCCGGATCAGGATCTCGGCTGCCCTCATACCGATATCGTGTTGCGGCGCACGTATCGTCGTCAACGGGATCGGGTACATCTGCGCGTAGTAGATATCGTCGATGCCGACCAGCGAGATATCTTCCGGCATGCGGATCTTCAGTTCGCGCAGGGCGCACATCACCGCAAGCGCCTGATGATCGTTGAAGCAAACGATCGCGGTCGGATACTCGGAGCGTGGTCGTCCGTTGAAATACTCCATCGTCTTCTGATAGGCTTCCTCGTAATGCGAGCCGGCGTAGACGACATTCTCCTTACCGAAGACCAGCGGGCTCTCGCTGAAGGCGTAGCGGAATCCTTCCACGCGTTCCAGCGTGTGCGAGGAATGCGGCGGACCGGCGAAATGCACGATGCGCTGATGACCGTTCTCGATCAGATACTTCACCGCACGCTTGACGGCTTTGATATTATCGATCGCAACGACATTCGCCTGGATCCCCTGCACGTCTTCCAGCAACACGAACGGATAGTTCACCATCTTCAGCATGTAGAGGTGCTCGAACTCGGCGGTGCCGGCGACCACGGGGGCGATGATCGCACCTTTGATGTCCTTCGCCGAGAACAACCGCGTCAGTTTTTTCTCGTTCTCCACATCATCATCCGATCCGGCGACAACCACCGCATATCCCTTCGATGCGGCGTACTCCTTCGCGCCGGCAGCGATCGCCGTGTAGAAGGGATAGGAAATGTCCTTCAGGATCAATCCGATGCTCTTTTCGGGCTGTTCGCCACGAAGATTCCGCGCCGTCCCCTTCGGCCGGTAGTTCATCTCCTTCATCAACTCCAGGATGTGGTCGCGGGTGGAGGACTTGACGTTCGACTTGCCGTTGATCACTGCCGAGACGGTTCCCTTCGACACCTTCGCGCGGCGCGCTACATCCGAGATGGTGACCTTCTTTGCTGACACTCTTCTCCCTTCCTCGTTTGGGTTCTTCTTCTGTACTTTGACAGATAGAAATGAACCGGTTCAAGTATACAGGATTCGACATCAAAAAGCAAGAACTAAAACCAAAGTTTGACATTGTCAAAAACACCCCATATTATCTGCTGTCCCGTCCGGTCCGCAACCCGGCCCCTGCCTGTCCTCCGGAACCGCCCTTGTCGTTCGGTCCGGATCATCGGACAGGAGACCCCGGGCCGCCTCACACCCGCCGGGCTCTCTGTCCCCTACTTCAGGAAAGCGCACATATGAAACGATCACACAGCAGCCCGTACCATGCGAACGACGTATGCCGCCGTGATTTTCTCCGTGCGGCCGGCACCGCGGCATTCGGCATGGCCCTCTCGCCCCTCCTCATCCCGCGGAGCGCATTCGCGAACATGGCAGCAACATCTCTGGCCACGGTGGGTATCGCCGACACCAGTTCCACTGCGGCGGATGCCTATGATGTCGCCACCGTGAAGGCACAGGTCCAGGCGTTGTTCGAGGCGATCGGCGGGATCACTGACATTGTCCGTACCGACTCCAAAGTGGCGATCAAGATCAACCTTGTCGGCGGCTCCGGCAGCGCGAGCAGCGCCGCACTCAAAGGCGTCCCGATCACCGAGGCAATGTGGACACATCCGGCGGTGATGCGCGCCGTGGCGGAACTCCTTGTCGACGCCGGTGTCTCCCCGGGCAACATCACGATCGTCGAGGCGCTGTGGGATACAGGGACGAACGCGCCGTTCGGCGCGACCGACACCTTCGGGTTCACCGCGGCGAAGAATGCGGTCGGCTGCCAGTTCATCAATCTCAGTGCCGCCGCACCGTATCCGGACCTCGCGACCGTGACGACCGGAGCACCGTATCACAACTTCGCGTCGTTCTCGATGAACCGGATCCTCACGGAGGTCGACACGTACATCTCGATCCCGAAACTGAAGCACCACTACGAGAACGGATTCTCCGGCTCGCTGAAGAACCAGGTCGGGATCGTTCCCATCACAGGCTATACCCTCCCCGGGAATACCGGGAATCGCTCCGCGTTGCACAGTGCGGATGGCGGTTCCTCAACCCTCTATCTCCCCCGCTCCGTGTGCGACCTCAACAGGGCACGACCTGTCCACCTCGCGGTGATCGATGGCATCCGCAATGCCACGGGAGGCGAAGGCGTCTGGAATCCGACGTTCGCGCCCGCCCGTCGCCACGCCCTGATCGCCGGCAAGGACCCCGTCGCAACCGACACCATCGGCGCACAGCTGATGGGACTCGACGCCGAGGCCGCAACGCTTCCACTTCCGAAAGGAGGCGGAGCCACATGCGACAATCATCTCGCCCTGCTCAATGCCCGCGGTGCAGGCACGAACAAGCGGTCCGAGATCACCCTCACGGGAGACGGCACGCACCTCGTCACCTCCGTTGCCGAACGTGCCACCGGCCTGCCTCAGGACAACTACCGGCTCCTCCCGAATTTTCCGAACCCGTTCAACCCCGCAACCCGTATCGCATACACCGTTCCCCGGAACGGTCACGTCTCGCTGTCCATCTACTCCGTGACCGGAGCGAGGATCCAGGTGCTCACGGATGAAGAGCATGCGGCGGGCGACCATCAGGTCGTCTGGACGCCCGAGGCCCTGCCCAGCGGAACCTATTTCTGTCGCATGCAGGCCGATGGCTTCTCCGAGACCATCAAGCTCCTTTATGTCCGATAGCCAGGAAAGGGACTGCCGGTTCGGCGACCACGCATATCCGGGTGGAAACACGTGGCCTCCCTGGCGGGTAGAACCTCGACCAGTCCGCGCCGCCGCTGTCCCGTTGATCCGGCCGTAGAGTGACCGATGCCCGCTCACCTCTTTGTGCCGTCTGCGCCGACGGCACAAAGAGGAGGAGAAGTACAGAGGACAGAAGGATCAGCGGTCCACCACACCCCTCAGCAACCCGCTGCCTACCGCACTTCGAGCGTCACCACCGCGTGCGCGGGGAGCGTGAGCGTGATGACCCCATTCTCGATCGTCGCACCATTGAACGGCGCGATCGTCACCGCCTCCGGCTTCCCGAACTCGTTGTGCGCATTCATGGCCGGGCCGGCGATCACCTCTCCGGTCACTGCCGTTGTCTTCGCGCCAGCCAGCGTGCAGCGGACGCTCTGTGCATGCGCCGGATCCAGGTTCGCGATCGACAGATGCACCTTCCCGTTCTTGTCGCGTGACGCGGACGCGCTGAGTGCCGGGATGGTCTTTCCACCATTCGTACATGTGCCAGACTGCAGGTCCACCGGAAGCATGACGGCGTCCTGATGTACGGTGTACATCTTGTACACATAGTACGTGGGTGTCAGGAGCATCTCCTTGTCGCGCGTCAGGATCATGGCCTGGAGAACGTTCACCATCTGCGCGATGCTGGTCAGCTTGACGCGGGAGCAATACTTGTGAAAGAGGTTCAGATTGACCGCGGCCACCACCGCATCGCGAAGCGTATTCTGCTGGAAGAGGAACCCCGGATTGGTCCCCGGCTCAACGTCGAACCAGTTGCCCCATTCATCCACGATCAGACCGATCCGCTTTCCGGCATCGTAGGTGTCCATGATCGCTGAATGCCGTTGGATCAACTCCTCCATCTTCAACGTTCGCGAAAGACTCGTGAACCAATCCCGCTCCTCGAACGCCGTCGCCGATCCCTTGTGGTTCCAGTCATCCACCGTGTAGTAGTGCAACGAATAGCCGCTCAGAAATCCCTGCAGCCATCCGTCGGTCTCGCGCCACTTCTTCATGATCGTTTCGGTCCAGGCGTAATCCTCCGGGAGTCCGCCGGATGAGATCTTGTACAACCTGTTCCCATCGAAGTCCTTGAGAAAGAACGAGTACCGTGCAAATTCGTTGGCATAGTGCGCTGCATCCATGATACCCCCGCAGCCGAACGTCTCATTTCCGACGCACCAGAACCTCACCGTCCAGGGGGCGTTTCTCCCGTTGCTCCTGCGCAATGCACTCATCGGGTTCTCCCCGGCCGACGTCATGTATTGCACCCAGTCGGCCATTTCCTTCACGCTGCCACTCCCGATATTCCCGCAGATCACCGGCTCGGACCCGAGTTGCTCGCACAGGTCCATGAATTCGTGCGTGCCGAAGCTATTGTCCTCCGTGACGCCTCCCCAGTTCGAGTTCACCATCCGGGGGCGGCTCGCACGCGGTCCGATGCCATCACGCCAGTGGTACTCATCGGCGAAGCACCCCCCCGGCCAGCGGATGGCCGGGACCTTGATCTTCCTCAGCGCATCGAGGACATCGGTGCGGATGCCACGCGTATTCGGTATCGCGCTCTTCTCCCCGACCCACAGGCCGCCGTAGATGCCGTGGCCGAGATGCTCGGCGAACTGACCGTAGATGAATCTGCTGATGGTATCCTTCCCCGCATCGGCATGCACGACCAGGACATTTTCGGACTGCGCCAGAAGACGCCCTTGCAGGGCTACCAGCGCTCCGATCACGATCAACTGCTTTATTTTCATTGTCATCACTCTCATCAACTGTGGACGATAGCGCCGCATGCGTACGGCACACCGCGCGGTGTACGGCGAACTGCCCCCGCCGGTTCACTTCCTGAACAACAACGGGACGAACTCCCGGAGACACCTGCGCCAAGTCAGCCACTCGTGCGCGGTCCCCGGCGATTCATAGTAGATGTTCCGGATGCCGGCACGGGTCAGGGCGTCACGCAGGGCTTTCATCCGCGCCCCCTCGAGCGTCCCGATCCCGAGGAACAGAACGTGAAGGCGCTCGTTCACTCCCCTGGCATCACGGAGGGCACCGTTGTAGACCACGGGCAGTTCAGTCTCCGGGTTGAAGATCCCGGACCCGCTGAAGCCGCCCAGGTACGCAAAAGCATCCAGATGCGTGAACACGATACCGAAGGACTGGTAGCCACCCCACGACAGCCCTGCCATGGCCCTGTTGTCCCGGCCGGGCTTCACGCGGAAGTGCGTCTCGACGTACGGTATGATCTCATCCACGAGCATGGGCGCAAAGCCCGCCCCGAATTTCGCCCTCGCCGCCTGCACATCCTCACCCGGTTTCGGCTTGAACATCGCCGCGATACCTCCGTTCGACACGACGATGAGCATGGGCTCGCACTTCCCGGCGGCGATCATGTTGTCCATGATGGTGCCGAGCTTCCCCTGCACCACCCACCCGCGCTCATCCTCGCCCATGCCGTGCTGGAGGTACAGCACCGGATAGCGTTTGTCCGGTGCACTGTCGTACTCCGGCGGCGTGTAGACGAACGACCGGCAGAAGGAACCGTTGACCTTCGAGAAATACGTACACTCGCGGACCTGACCGTGGGGAACGTCCGCGGGGATGTAGAACCCCTGATCGGGAGCCGGGACTTCGATGCCGCTCATCATCCTTCCGACACCGAAGAACGACTCGCTGGCAGGATCCGAGAAGCGGTACCCATCGATCATGAGGTAATAGTAATGGAACCCCGGATCCAGTGGTTTCGTGGTAACGGTCCAGATCCCATCTGTACCTTTGACCATATCATATACTTCCTTCAGGTCGACCTGCACCTTCTGCGCGGTGGGCGCATCGACCCGAAAGATCGCTCGCGACAACGAGTCGATCTGTGGATACTCCCCACCCGGTGCATTGGTGGGGGCCGGCCTGGGCGGCTGCGCGAACGCTGAGGCCGTGACCACGATGAGGAGTGCTCCGAGCAGTGTGCGTGCGTTCATGATGCATATCCCTGTTAGTGAAAGATGAGACCGGCGAACTGATGCAATGATCGTCGCCAGGTCAGCCATTCGTGGCCGGTCCCCGGCGATTCATAGTAGACATGTTTGATCCCGGCTTTCGCGAGCTCGAGGTGCAGATTGTTGACGCCTTTGTACATCATCTCCGGCTCTGCCGTGCCGATGCTGATGTACATCACTTTCATTTTCCGGTTGAACGCGGCGGAATCCGCCCACGCCCCATTGTGCATCGTCCGGATATCCGTGCCCGGCGTGAGGAACCCGGCGCCGCTGAACCCCCCGACATGCGCGAACAGGTCGAGATTGTTCATCACGATCTGGAATGACTGGAATCCTCCCATGGAGAGTCCCGCCATGGCCCGGTGGTCACGGTCCGCCACAGTGCGGAACTCCCGGTCGACAAGCGGAATGATCTCTTTCGTGAACACGGAGGTCAGGGTCTGGCTCATCAGGAGAAATGCCCGGGGACTGAACTCACGGGGAGGCGGAGGAGCCAGGGGATTGACGGCATAGCCACGATCCATCACGACGAGCATGGGAACCGCCGTTCCTTCGGCGATCATGTTGTCGAGGATGTTCCCCATGAATCCCTGTTCCGGCCAGCCGGTCTCATCTTCACCTCCTCCATGTTGCAGATAGAGAACCGGATACCGCTTCGTGGTCGCCTGGTCATACCCCGGCGGGGTATACACGAACGCCCGCCGCCATGACTGTGTGATCGCCGAATAGTATGGCACAGACCGGATCTGTCCGCGGGGAACACCCTTGGGGAGGTAATAACTCACCCCGGTTTCCGGTATGTCGATCCCGCTTGCCATCCTGCCCATGCCGAAGAATGTGCGTGTCGCCGGATCGGCCACGGCGAAGCTGTCGATGTAGAGCGAGTAGTAGTGGAAGCCTTCGACGATCGGCTCGGTGGTTGCCGTCCAGTACCCACCGGTGTCGGCAACCATCGTGTACTTCTTGAGCAGGTCGACCTGCATCGCGCGGGCCGAAGGCGCTTTCGTCCGGAAGATCACCCGGCGATCCGGAAGGATACGGGGATACTTCGCACCAGGGACATTCGTGGACGCCGGCATGCCGACGATGCTGTACCGGGGAAAGGTCGACGGATCCACCGGCTTGAACAGCAACCGTGTGAACATGTACAGGTCATTCTTCCACACCGCGAAATCATGGACACCCGGCTCGATGTAGAAGATATGCGGCACGGCATGTTCTTCGAGATACGCATGCGTGCGGGCCGTGATCGAGATCAGATTGTCATCGTCGCCACACGACAGCCAGAGCAGGCGGAGCCGTTCTCTGAGTTGCGCAGGGTGAGGCGCCAGCAGTTCCGGTCTCTTCGTATTCGGGGCCGAGGAGAATCCACCCACCCAGGCGAAGCGGTCGAGATTCGCCAGGCCGAAATTCAGCGACTGCCCGCCTCCCATCGACAGTCCGGCGATGGCGCGTCGCTCCCTGTCGCGGTCCGCCGGATACGTCCGCTCGATGAACGGGATCAGGTCATCGATGAGGTCGCGTTCGAATGTCGTGAACGCCGCAACCCGCGCGCTGTCGAAGATGTTCTCTCCCGGACGATCATCTTTCATCGCGCGGCCGTTCGGCATGACCACGATCATCGGTTCCGCCACGCCGTCCGCATAGAGATTATCCAGGATCACCTGCGGCCGTGCACCCGTGAGCCATTCCGCTGCATCACCGCCGATGCCGTGCAACAGATACAGGACCGGATACCGTTTGCTTCGAGTGAAGCCGGGCGGCGTGTACACATACGCCTTCCGTGTTGCCCCGACGGTCCCGGAGGGATAGAAGACGGAGTCCAGAGAACCGTGGGGAATCCCGGCCCTGAGTGCATCAAACCCGCGCGGAGCCTGGATCACCGGGTCTTCAGCCCGGGCGACGGAGGAGCACACCAGGCTGGCGAGCAACGCCATGAACACGAGGTATCTCATGCGATTGTCCTTTGTATGATTGTGAGCTTGTATATCCGGGACGCACACCTTTCGCGAGCACCGGGACATCAATGTCAATGCTGACCGCTCCCTGCCCCCGCGGGCAGGACCGTCAGGAGCACCCGCTTGCACCGGCGTTCCTACTCAAGCCGCACGATGATCTGGGTGAATGAGTGGGCTGGAAATGCGTACGTGAAGGTAGTGCCTCCCACCGCGATCTCTTTCGGCACGGGGACGTATTCCTGCTGCTTGTCGAAGACGAACGGGGCTTTGACGTCGCTGGCATTGATCTCCGTGACGGAGGCGTTGCCGCTGAATGCGCCGGCAACGCTGACGATCTCCGTGCTGATCGCCGCATCCTTGTGCCGGTTCACCACGTTGATGACAAGCGACCGGGCATCGCGCGCATACACCGCGGTGACGTCCAGATACGGAATGTTCGTATAGACCGCACTGGTGTTGAACGTATCGCACCGCGCCGACACATCGAGGGCATTGCCCAGGCAGTTGTTCGAGAACATCTTGATCGTATAGAACAGTGGAGACCGGAAGGGCCCCTTCTCACGGTCGTGTTCCAGGACGTTGGGGAGCATCGTATAGTTCGTCATCTTCACCACATCGGCGTGACGGATGAAACTGTTGAAGCATTGTGCCACGGCCAGTGTCGGGAGCAGTCCACGGCCGAATGCCGCCCATTCATCGACGGAGATAAAGATTGGCTTCGCCATGGCGTACTTCGCCCGTACCGCGGCGATGAGGCTGGCTGTCGTGGTGATCTTTTCTTCGAAGTCGCGTGCGGCCTGGCCCATGAAGCCGTAGTAGTCGGGCGGGCCTTCCCAGTAGCGGTGGATCGAGATGAAATCGATGAGGTCATGAAGCTCCGTCAGCACACGGTAGTTCCTGTCCACCCACTTGCCATCCGGGGTGTAGTTGGACGAACCGCTCGCAATGAACGAGATGTCCTTGTCCGCGAAGCGCATGATCTTCGCAACTTCTCTCGCCATCTTGCAGTAGTCGTCGGCGCTCTTGTATCCCATGATCCATGGCTCGCCGTCGACCTCGTTGCCGAGGTCCCAGTACTTGATCTTGAAGGGGCTCTTGTTCCCGTTCTTCACCCGGAGGTCCGCATAGGCACTTCCCGGCTCGCCATTGCAATACTCCAGCCAGTAACGGGCATCATCGATGGTTCCCGTGCCGAAGTTCAGGCACAGAATATTCTCAGACCCGATCGCGCTGTTCAGCTTGACCCACTCGTCCGTGCCGACCTGATTGGTCTCGAGCCAGTTCCAGGCAAGTTCTCTCCGCACCGGACGCTTGTCCTTGGGCCCAACGCCGTCCTGCCAGTTGTACCCGGCTGTATAATTGCCTCCCGGCCACCTGATGTTCGTCACTTTCAGTTCGCGTGCTGCGTCGATGTACCGCGTATCAAACCCATCCTTGTTCGCAAACCGAGAACCCGGATTATAGATGGTCCCATACAGCGTATTCCGCGGAAGGCCGGTCTCGCCGAAGACTTTGGGGTCGAATTGAATGGGTTCCATGAACATTCCGTAGATCTTCGGATCGATGGCGCTGATCACGCGGGCGGTATCGATCGAGATCCGTGCCGTTTGCGAATGCACGGCAACGGGAAGGAGGAGCAGAAGGAGCCAGAGCGTTCGTTTCATATTCTTCTCATGCTTGATGGACGGATGAATGACAATATTCCTCAGGGTCCATTGCCACCAGGCCCGTTGGATGTGCGAATGATGGAAGTTGGCCGGTCATGTCCCGGCGCTGACGTTGTCCCCACCACGATCCTGATACGGGAGGGCTCATTTGCCGCCGGCACGCAACAGCTCGCTCTGTGCGAGCGACAGGAAGACATAGTCCGCGCAGATATCGATGACAACCTCATTCTCGCCCCACAGGAATGGCCAGTCCTCCATATTCTCCAGGAGATCAGGTTTGATCAGCAGCACCCCGGGGACCACACCTCCGGCGATGAACGAGAAGTCCGCACGATTGCTCCCATATGTCCGCCTCTTTGCGTGCGTACCAACGCCGGCGACGAAGGAGATATTGGAATACGGATGGCATCCGAAGACGTAGTTGAGTGCAGCATAGACGGGCTCGGGTCCGAGGATCTCCGGGAACGCACGATGGATGTAGTAGTTGGTGGTTGACCACACGATCAATTCGCTGTTCCCCGCCCATCCGCGTTTCCCGATCGGCACGCCGTACGGATTGTCAGCCGCCAGGCGAGGCATCATATCTTTGTAGCGGAGAATGTACGGGCGCAGGCGGGCCTTGTACGCATCCGACAGGTGGGGTACCGCGCGCACTGCGGTCCCGATGTTCCAGACCAGCGCGGAATCCAACTGGGGCCAGATCAGCTCCTCAAACCTCGTACGGAATGCCTGGTCATGGGTCGTCACGTAGAGTTGCAGTGCAGCCTGACATTCAACATTCGACAGGAACCAGGCGGCCCACCGGTTGTCCACGGGTCGCTTGTCGCTCTGTTCCTTCGCCCACGCATTCAGTGCACACGTCAGAGCCCTGCGCGAGAGCCCGTCACTGTACCCGCGGAGTGCCCGGCTCGCAGCGGCGAGCGCACCGATCGATTGGATATTCAGTTGCGGCATCCGCGGGGTGAAGACCCACCGGTCGTCCGGCGTCCCGGACGAACTGCCATCCGATTCGTACGGCTTGAGGCGTGGGTTGTACGGCAAGTTGTCCGTGAGGGTCGAACCGTCGCCGAGATGCGGATACTGATGCAGGAACGGGAAATTGATCCCCCGCACCGCAAAGCCGACGTTCTCGTGCTGCGCAACCAGTTGGAGTGTGCCATGCTCGATCTGCTGCAGAATGTCCGGTTTCCCATCGGGCCGATGCATGCCAACGAAACGGGTCTGCTGATCGATGAGTGTCTGATCGCGCCGCTCGCCGAACTGCTCCCACACGTCCACGAACGTCTGCACCACCGAACAGTGATGCCCGGTTTCGATGTCGAAGTCGCCCGCATCGAACCAGCCTCCGACATCGAGGCCGGGGATCCGCTCGAGCGGCTTGTATCGGGTATTTGTCGTCGAGTCAGTCCAGTACCCATCGAAGTGGCGGATGTTGGTCGGGGCCTGGAGGGCATCATCACGGAACGGCTGCCCATGCCAGACCCGATACGCCTCACGCACTGACATGTGGTCCATCTGAACAGGGAACCATACATCCATGGTCGGATGCCAGACGTCATCGAAGACATTGTCCGCGATGCGGAAGAACTGCGTCCGTTGGTCGCCATAGCAGATCGCATACATCCCCGTATCCCGTAGCGCGGAAAAGTCGAATGTTGCGTACGCATGCCGGAGATAGTTCCCCCACGGCCGGACCGGCCCAGCGAGTTTCTCCTTCGGAGACCCGTCCGGCGTGAGTTGGACGACGGTGGCCTGTGCCAGCGGCGCGTCGGCCGGGTCGAGCTCGATGACGGCGACCTTGTTCTGCCGCGGGTGATAGCCCACCTGCGAGAATCCGATGACAGGAGCACGCTTCCAGGAGGCGATCGTTGTGGGCTCCACGACCCACTCCACGACGGTGCCGGTCGTTCGTGCGGGGATCAGCGTGCGTACAACAAACCACCCGTTCTGCGCCATGATCCTTCCATCGAGGAGGAGGAGGTCTCCTGAGAGCGACCGGATCCGGACATGGCGTTCGGGATCTTCAGGCGCCAGCACGAGGGTCTTTCCGGTGGCCAGGGGTTGCGGTGCAATGAACTCGCCACGGCCATGGGCATCAAATGTCGAATAGCCATTGAACTGCGGAATGATCTCGCTGGCCGAACGGACCGCCGCAGCGCTCACCGGATGGACCGGAAAGACACCGCTGGTCCGGTCCATGAAGTACGTCTTCTCGAAATACGCGGACGGCAGGAATTCGAGATTGAACCCGGCATGACCCGCCAACCTATCCGACAGGGGCTTGTCCAGCACGACGCGGATCCGGACGCCGGAGCCCTCGGCCGTTACGGTCACCCTGGAATCGAAGTCGAAGTCCCTGTACCTGAGTGTCACCTCGATCGCGTTGTTGGCCCGATCCACACGACGCGATGTCATTTCGGGGATCAGGTCCCATTGCTCAGGTGTGGCGCTCAGCCGGACCGCTCCACCGGTGGCAGTCCGGACACCGTGATGCACCATGCCGATGCCCGCGGTCTTCTCATCGAAGAAGAAGCCGTTGTATTCGCCGCTGAACACCATGACGTTGAATCCGGGTTCTTCAAAGTACTCGCGGTCATTGATCCTGAGGTGCTGTGCGGACCCGATGCAGGACAGCACGGCAACAAGGGTCACAAGGGTGAGGACGGTGCGGCCGCTACGAATGTTTCTCATGATACTCTGTCCTGTCTGTGTTCAATTGGATGAACTGTCACCACACCCCCCTCCCTTAAGATCACTTCGACGTCAACCCCTGCGCGACCGGATCAGAGGGCACCATGCTTGTCCGGAACCAATCGACATCCATGAACCCTCCTTTTCCGATCCCGGCGTACGCAAAGACGCAGAATTTGTTCCCGGTGAAGACGCGCAGATTGAACCGCATGGCGACCGCATTTCCCAGCGGCAGGAATGTTGTGCCATCCAGGCTGTAGGAGAATGCCGTCATGCCGGAGAACGGAACGGTCTTGCCGCCATAGAGCGGGGCCGCACCGGAGCCATGGAAAGCGATTGCCCGGAAGAACACCACGGGCGCGGTGATCACGACCGAGTCGATGACCTTCCCGTTGTTGACCATCACGATAGAGGTGACCCCGCCCGACCTTCTGCACGCGATGAAACCGTACGGGTCCTGGAACACTGCCAGCCCCCCGACATCACCCTCCTGCAGGTGACCGACGTCCGCCTTCACCGTTCCGACGGTCACGAGTGAATCCACGTACGGAGCGAACATCCTCTGGGTCAGTGTGTTCCGCGCCTTCGGCAAACTGTCGGTCACGCTCGCGGTTCTGAGCCGCAGGTAGCCAGGCCGTTCGGTGAGCGACCAGCACACGGGGTCCGGATTGTGATTCCAGCTCCATTGCATCCCCAGGACGTTGCTCGAGAATTCGTCGGACGTGGGCAGGACGAGCCGTGGGAAGGCCCCACCGACATCCGGCTTGCGGTGAGTGACAACCGCCTTCCCGCGGACGCCGACCATAGGCCAGCCATCGGTCCAGGTGACAGGCTGCAGCGACGGGAACCTGCCGAAAGGACCGTTGTCCACAAACAGCATGGTCCACCATTCTCCGGTCACGGTCTGGATCAATGCACCCTGGTGAATGCCGTAGTTGATCCCATGTGTCGTATCACGGATCACGACATGTTGCTCGTACGGGCCATGGATGGAGCGCGAACGGAGCGCCACCTGAAAGCCGTCCAGCCCGCCGTACGTGCAATACAGATAGTAATAGCCGTTGATGCGATACACGTGGGTCCCTTCGAGTCCACCGCGAATGTCACCCCTGTACACGAGCGAATCACCGGACACCGGCGCAAAGTCGGCATTCAGTTCGGTGATGCGGATGTCGTTGTACCCATGCGCAACGTAGATCTTCCCATCCTCATCGAAGAAGAGGCCCGGATCGTAGAAGCCTTTGGGCAACTTCCGCGTTTGCCAGGGGCCTTCCGGCCTGTCGGCCGTGCACAGAAATCCGCCTTCGTCGAGCGTGATGAAGAGCAGATAGAATTTCCCGTTGTGATATTTCAGGCTGGTCGCCCACTGCCCGTGCCCGTAGCGGTTGCACCCCTGAAGGTCATAGCATGGACCGTGGTCAAACCGTGGAACCGCGTTGCACGCGAATTCCCAATTCACCAGGTCCCGCGATCTGAGGATCGGCACACCGGGAAAAGTGAACATCGTCGTGCTGACCATGTAGTACACGGAGTCCACCCGGATGACATCGGGGTCGGGGAAGTCCGCCGCGATCACCGGATTGGTATAGGTCCCATCGCCGTTGTCGCTTTGGAGTTTCTGGGCACGCCCCTGCGGCGACGGTACCATGGCTATCAGGGCCGCGATCACAAGAAGGAATTTTATCATGGCATTGCTCTCATGGCACAACGACGTGAACTGCGCTTCCGGTATATCTGATCGTGGTCGCGCCTTCACTCACCTCCGCGCTTCCGCACCCACGCCCCGGCCCGACCACCGTCACATGGAACGTATGGCCATCAGGCATTCCGCGGTAGGCCCCGTTCCGCTCTCCGATCGACAGGGTCCGATCTCTGTCATTCCACACCAGGGATATCCGGGTGCATTGTCCCTGTTCATACCGGTA
The DNA here is from genome assembly GCA_030835135.1 of Bacteroidota bacterium. Lineage (GTDB taxonomy): Bacteria > Bacteroidota > Ignavibacteria > UBA10030 > UBA6906 > JAGDMK01. The sequence continues at coordinate 9,688 of JAUQWO010000027.1, read as the reverse complement.
TGAGTCGCCTTCATCTTCATACAATGTGAACATGCCATCAGCACCCGGATAGATGCGGATCTCGATGGGATCTGATCGTTCACCGCTATACTGTATCACCGGGCCCAAGGGGACGATCGAACCCGCTTTCACGAACACGGGGATGTGATCCTCAGGCGCGGGCATGTGCAATGTCTGCGAGCCGCTGAAGGACTTGCCCGTCCAGAAATCGTACCAGAGCGCTTTCCCCGGCAGGTAGATGTGCTGCGGCCGTCCGCCCGGTTCCGTGACCGGCACGACGAGGAACGCCGGGCCGAACATATGAGCATATCGTTGTTCGAGTGCGAGGGGGTCATCACGGAAATCCATGACGAGCGGTCGCATCATCGTCGTTCCCCCGTCCGAGACCTGCGAGGCAAGCGCATAGATGTACGGCAGGAGTCGATAGCGGAGAGCAAGGGTCGCCTTCATGTTCGCTTCGACCGCGGGTCCATACATCCACGGTTCGGTTTCCGATTGGTATCCGTGGACCCGGAAGAGAGGATTGAAAGCGCCCCACTGGAACCATCGCGTCAGCAACTCGTGATATGTCGTATCGCGATACTGGGCGGGACCCGGACGGAAGAACCCGCCGACATCGGTCGTCCAGAATGGCATTCCCGTCATGGCATATCCGAGGCCGGCGGTGATCTGACGGCGGAATCCATCCCAGGTTCCGGCGATGTCCCCCGACCAGTTGATCGTGCCGTAGCGCTGTTGGCCGGGGAATGCTGACCGCGTGAGGATACACACCCGCTTCTCGCGGGACGCCGCACGTTGCCCTTCATAGACCATGCGGGATGTGAACAAGGGATAGATGAGACGCAACGCGTTGCCGCTGCCCAGATGCGTCGTGACATTCTTCAGGGCATCATTCTCAGGCTCCGTCGCATCCATCCACCATGCATCAACGCCCACGTCAAAGAGATTGCGGCGGAGCGACTGCCAGTGCGCCTCGCGCGCCAGCGGATCGGTCATGTCCAGCCACGGACTATCGGGGATATAGAGGGCGCGGGCAAGATAGTCCCGGCCGATCGCGGAGTTCTTGTCCACGTTCTCCCACACCGACACCGCAAACCGCGCATGAAGACCATGCAGGGTGCTGATGAATCCTGCCGGGTCGGGGTAGGATGTTTCATCGAACCTGGGCACTCCCCACCCGTACTTCCCCCAGTACTGCCAGTCCTGAACGATCGCGTCCATTGGCAGCCCACGCTCGCGGAATGTGCGCACGGTGCGCACAAGATGCTCTCCCGATGTGTATCGTTCGCGGCACTGCCAGAATCCAAACGCCCACCGGGGAAGCATGGGAACGGCTCCCGAGAGCGTGCGATAGGTCTTAATGACGCTGTCGGCGGACGCGCCATAGAAGACCGTATAATCGATGCACGATGCATGCGGAGAGCGGAAGGTCGTGGTCGGACCAACCTCCCGCCAGAAGAGCGACGGCGTGTTGCTGGACTTGCACACGATCTCCACCTGGTGCTCCCCTTCCGCAAGGTTCACGAAAGCCGATACACATGGGGGCAGCCAGTAGTTGCTCTGGTCGACACACGCGGTCCCGTCGATGGCAACGAAGTGCCGGTTCCCCATATCGCCGAGGTCAAGAAAGACGGCATAGCGGCCTGAACGAGGAACCGTGAATCGGCCTCTGAACAGCGACTGGCCCTGCGGGACAGCCGCGGTGCCGGCGCTCGTGGTAACATCAGCGGTCGACGCGTCCTGCCCGCCCTGCTGCGCGCCAGGCGCGAGCGGCACCGCGTTGTCGGCCGGATTGAAATCCGTCAACCCGTACTGATGCCACAGGAGTCCATATCCCCTGGTGGAGTACACGAAGGGGATGGCGATCTGGGAGTTGACCTGCGCCATGCGACGCGTGACGCCTTTAACATTGAAGTGCCCGTCCTGGAATTGACCCAACCCGAAGAGAGATTCATCTGCCGGCGAATCGAATGTCAATTCCGCTTTGCAGCGCCGCTCACCCGTGGCGGTGTCAGGCACCAGGTAACGGGTTCCGCCTCTTTCGCTCAGGAAGATCTTCCCCGCCGTATCCTCGAACGACAGATTGCCGTCCTGCTTGTCAAGAACGACAACCATCTGGTTGAGCCGCACTTCGAGTCGTGACGGCTGATCGGAGACCGAGAACGCCGGAGTATGAACACCGGCAGTGAAGACAAGCTCAGGCAGACGTGCGTCAGCGTCTTTGACGAATGTGATCCTGACGGCGTTGTCAGTGAGCGGACGTATGCTGAGCGTCCCGTCCGATACTGTGATGTTCACCCTATCGGAGATCTGCTCATGCCCTCGGACGGCTTGCCCGGCACACAACGACGGATACAGGAGAATTGCGAAACAGAGAAGATATTTCATTGCGTTCTGCCTATCCACTGGTGATATCTACTTCGTCCGGACTCCGATCTGTTCCGCCTGGAGACCTTCGGAAGAGGCAGAAAGGGTGATCGCACCTGGTTTGCGTTGTGATCGCACGATTGCCAGACACAGACCGTGGAATGCCTTCCGCTCGCGCGCTTTGAATGCTTCGTGACTGATCGGGTTGCCGTTGCCTGCTAGATCTCCATTCGCCGATGACAACAGCGATCTCCGAAGGATCGTCCACTTTCTTTGTCGAGGGAGCAAGGCCTTCAATGCTCCAGTCATGGGGTACAGTGACCTTGAGCCATGCGGCATCGTTGAATTCCGGCCGTTCGGCGCCCGGGATTTCACCTGCGCAAAATCGCCAGGCCGAATCACATGATTGGACTTGCCGTGGTTTGTCTCCAGCAACACAGTCGGAGGCTATCAGCCCTACAAGCAGAGCAAGCGAGGCAGTTCTCATGGACACCTCCTCCAGGAAAGTCGCGGTCATTCTGCAGCCTTGGCAGTGATGGTCACGGATGCCTCGGGTAATCCCGGTGAACGTGCGGTAAGCGTGATACTCCCTGTGTGCCTCGTGCTTCTGATGACGGCAAGCGCGCGACCATGCCACACTCTGCGCGTCGTGCCGACGTATTGGTCAAGGTCCTTGGTATCGGCATTTCCCACTCCGGCGAGAACTCCCGGACCGGTAACATCGAATTGCAGTCGATTCTGCGCATTCGGCTGCGGTGTTCCGCTCTCGTCGTTGATCGTGATCTCAACGAACGACAGGTCCTGTCCGTCGGCAGTGATGATCCGCCGGTCCGGGTGGAGGGATATTCTGGCAGCGCGATTGGCAGTTCGTAGCGTGATGTGCTCGACTTCGTTGCTATCCGCCACGCCGGCGGCCTGTAACACACCGGAGGCATACGGCACAGAGAACGTCGCTTTGTATTGGTGTTCCTCGGCCGTCGACTGTTCACCGATGAGCTTCGTGTTCAGGTACAGTCGGACTTTGGGATATCGTGAATACACCTCCACCTGGAGATCTTTCCCTTCATGCCCCGGCCAGGTCCAGCTTTCCCATGTTGGCCAGACGGACCAGAGAGTTTCCTTGATGTGCAGCGGCTCCGGATCGGGTTCCCGGACGGCCATGTAGAGTTTTTCCGTGCCAGTGTTCAGCAGGTTCCGATAGTGTGAGATTGGACGTCTCCAGCCCGTCAGATCGATGTCACCGCACGATGCAGCATGCCAGGGAAACATATTGGCTTCCCAATGTTCGCCCGGCACATCGCCTGTGTAGTACCATCGACCGATGCCCGATTCGCCCAGATAGTCGAGAGCCGTCCATACAAAATCTCCGATGATGTAGGGATGGTCCTGCACCATCCGCCAATTTGCATAGGCATCTCTCGGGAATGACTCCGTCTGCACAATAATGCGACCAGGAACCCGTTCATGATCACCGGGGGCCCGGTGAAGCTGATAGTTATATCCAGCGATGTCATGGACGGCAAAAAGCGAATCATACATTTCCCATTCTTTGTCCCAGGTCGTCATCGCAGAGGTCACCGGGCGGCTCGGATCATGCGTGCGAACACAGTGCGCAAGCATCGTCGCCGTTTCGATTGCTTCCGATTTCTTCCGCTCGATGATTTCGTTGCCGGTGCTCCACATGATGATGGAAGGATGGTTGCGATCGCGTAGAACCATCGCTTCGACATCGCGTTGCCACCAATCATTGAAGACAACGGCATAGTCGTAGGGGGTTTTGCCCTCTTTCCATCCGTCGAACGCCTCATCGATGACCATCAATCCCAATCTGTCGCATGCGTCAAGAAAGGCAGTTGAAGGCGGATTGTGCGACGTGCGGATCGCGTTGAATCCTGCCGACTTGAGCAATTCAACCCGACGCTCCTCGGCACGGTCAAACGCTGCGGCTCCCAGACAGCCATTGTCATGATGCACACACCCTCCATTCAGCTTCACGGTCTTGCCGTTGAGCTGAAAGCCGTTCTCAACGGAATACGCGATCGACCGGACCCCAAACGTCGTTCTGGTCTCGTCGATGACGGCACCGTCCCTGAGCACGCGCACATGCGCCTGGTACAGGTGCGGACCTTCCGGCGTCCACAGGGAAGGCGTGAGCAGCCTGAGCGTTTGCTCTACCGTCTTCTCGCTTCGTGCGCCAAGATCGACCCGAACCTGGTCCTCACCGCGGGATATGGCATTCGCGTCCCGAACCACCGTCTTCAGGACGATGCTGTGTGGCACATCACCTTCGTTGAGAAGGAGGGTTCGGACTTTCACCGTCGCCACCTCAGGCAACACCTCCGGGGTTGTGATTCCCACTCCCCACACGCCGATATGCACAGGATCCGTAACACACAACCAGACATGGCGATAGATACCGGACCCGCTGTACCAACGGCTGTTCATTTGCCGGGAATTATCGACCCGGACCGCAATGACATTGTCCTTTCCGAAGTCCACCAACGGCGTGAGGTCATACCAGAATCCAGTGTATCCGTACGGATGAACTCCGAGAGTCCGCCCGTTCAGGAAGACCTCGGCATTCATGTACACGCCTTCGAAGTATATCGACACGCGCTTGCCGGTCCAGACCGAGGGCACCGTGAATGTTTTCCTGTACCACCCAATACCTGCGGGGAGATAGCCGCCACCGCCCCCCGGCGGGTTGTGCGGGCTGAACTTCCCCTCGATGCTCCAGTCATGTGGCAGGTCCAGTGCTCGCCAACTCCTGTCATCATAGTTGGTGGTGGCGGCTGAGGGGGGATCTCCCTGGAGAAATCTCCAGGTCTCGTCGAAGAGACGCGATCGCGTTGGCATCTCCTGCGCAATGCCGCATGCAACACCGCTGAGGAAACATGCTGACGCCAGGGCAAGAAGTCTGAGCGCGTTCGTGTGCTTTGGCCTTCCCGTAGTTCTCATCGTTGGATCACCACCCTTTTCCCGCTGTACGTCACAACGGCATCGTAGGCCGCAGCAGGCGCAATCCCGACGCCCCTGGTCCCGGACACGAACACGATGTTGAATGTCCTCTCCTTGAGCATACCCGGGAACGACCCGGTTCGATCACCGATCGTCAGGGCTTTGTTCGCCTCATCCCAGGAGAAGGAAACAGTGGAGTACGCCCCCTTCTCGTAATTGTAGTTGTCATTCTCGTCTTCGTACAGTGTGAACTGGCCATTCGCCCCGGGATACACGCGGACTTCGAGACGGTCCCAGGTCTTCTCTTCCGCATACTGGACCCTGGGTCCGATGGGGAGTATCGAACCGGCTCTCACGTAGAGAGGGATGATGTCGATCGCTGCGGGCTTCTGTACGGTCTGCCCGCCCGCGCATTGTGCCCCCGTCCAGAAATCATACCACTCGGTTCCAGCCGGGAGATAGACCGGGGTCGATTTGACACTGGTAAAATTCGCGAACCGGCGGACTTCCTTGCCGCTCCCCGTGGAATCAACGTACATCGGATCCGTCACGGGACATACCAGCAACGATTTGCCGAACATGTATTCGTTGTTGATGTCCAGTGCATTGCGGTCCCCGGCAAAGTCCATCACCAGGGCGCGGGTCATGGTGGACTGATGGGCAGTAACATCCCAGGATGTCGCGTAGATGTATGGCAGCAATGCATAGCGAAGCACGATGGCTTTGTTGATCGCATCAAAGATCGTTTCGCCTTGCTTGCCGAACTGATAGATCTCGCGGGGGGCATCGGTGCCGTGAGATCTCATCATCGGGCAGAAACCGCCGAATTGCATCCAACGGACGTAGAGTTCGCGGTAATTCGGATCCTCAAGCTTGCGTGGGAAATTCCAAAGGAAGAACCCGCCGATATCGGAGTTCCAGTACGGGATCCCGGAAAGCGAGAGATTGAGTCCGGCGGAGATCTGCTCCCGCAGCGCCTTCCACGACGAGACGATATCACCCGACCAGGTATTCGATCCGTACCGTTGTTGGCCTGCAAACGCCGACCGCGTGAGGATGAACACGCGCTTGGCAGACGATCTCGCACGCTGATGATCGTAGATGCCTCCGACGTGCATCAACGGAAAGGCGTTCCGCACTTTCCGGAACGACCCGAGATACGTCCTGGTGTCAAGATCGGACGGCTTGAAGTTCATGTGATCGGGCTCCGACGAATCAAGCCACCACCCGTCCATGCCAAGCGAGAAGACCCCTGTGTTCAGATGCTCCCAGAAGATATCCCGGGCCTCAGGGTTATACACGTCATAGACCTTGACCCCCGAAGGGAACTGCGGATCGGGTGGCCACTCGTCTTTTGAACTCATGGGCCATGTTCCAATATCGAACAGCATCCCCTTCTTCTTCATGATGTCGAACTGCCTGGTGTGCGGACCAAACGATGCCCAGACCGAGATGGCGATATGCGCATTCATCGCATGCACGCTGTCGATCATCTTCTTCGACTCAGGAAACTGGGGATTAAGAAATTCCATCGCATTCCAGTGGAAGTTGTCTCCCCAATACTGCCAGTCCTGGATGATGCCATCGATCGGAACACCCAGCTCCCGGTATTTTCTGACAACGTCGACGGTCTCGAACTGGCTTTTGTATCGCTCTTTGCTTTGCCAGTAGCCAAATGTCCAGAGTGGGAACAAGGGAACCTGCCCCGTGAGATCGCGCATCTGAGCGATAACGCCATCCGCACTGCCGCCAAACATGACGTAGTAGTCGATGCAATCACCCACCTCCGAGGTGAATGATGTGGAAGCCGTGTCATCGGCAAATGTCGTCGGCGACGTATTGTCCCAGAACAATCCATATCCCTTCGCCGAAACGAAGAACGGAATATAGTCGTCGGTATTCCCCTGGATCATGGTGAGGGTATCATTGCGGTGATTCATCTTCCCCTTCTGCTGCTGGCCCAGACCGTAGATCGGTTCGTCTTTCTCGAGACAAAATGCCTGAACGACCGTAAAGGTCTTCGTTCCGGCATCATCGCGCGGCGTGAACCCCGCTCCGGATTCCTTCTCAGACAACAACAGCTCTCCCGAAGCGCTGGCAAAGGCGATCGTTCCGCTTGTGAGGTTCAGGCGTACATGGATCCGTTCGGCATTGAGGAACAACTCGTCGCCGGCCTGCCGCAGGTCATAAGGCACGTGTTGCGGGGCCTGAATGACCGAAAGGCTCCTCTTCACGAAGGATGTTCCCTGAGGCGATTTCAGCACCCTCACCAGAGAAGGACTGGTGAACTGAATCTCTATCGTCGTCGATCGGATCGTCGATCGTACCCCACTGTCGGTTTTCTGATACGGCTGAGCATTGGCCGCGGCGACGATCACCCAGAGAAGTACTGCGGTGGTCAACGGTGATATCTTCATGCCTTGGATCCCTTTCCTGAACAGTTGACTACGGAGCACATATCATCAAGGACCAATATCGTCTTCAGAAGTGCCGTTCCGTGCGCACGGGTGGGGGTGCAGGAAGCAGTTCGATCACACCGGGGCGCGATCTCACCTGGCCCACGCTTCTCCCTCAGATGTCCGCCTCCAGCGGAAATATGCATCCAGGATCTTTAACGACCCGGCGCTCGGCACCGGCCCCGTGTGCGGGGTCTGACGGAAGTGCATGACAACGGGGTTGGCCTCGCTAAAGGCCGGCCACTCCGGAACCGTTGCCCCGTTCGGATCGCCGTACCTCGCAAAGTTCGTCCAATAGGTGGCCATTGCCTCGGAGATCTCGTGGTCCGTTTTCGTTGTCTGAGGATTCGAAGGATCGAGATGTCGGAAGACGTAGGCCACATCCTGGCCGTGAGGTGATCCGTACCCTGCCTTCGGTGAATCTGCCGGATAGTCGGGGTGCTGATCGAAGTAGTAGAAGTAGGCTTTCGACTTCCCTCTCGCAGACTGAAGCCGGGCCCAGCTCCACGTATGCCATCCAAAGGCCGCATCGCGTGCAAGATCCCGTGCGGTCTTCGGGACTGCATTCGGCGCAACAGGGTAGGCTTTCAGAAGGCCTTCTGCGAACGGCCCGTACCGCGTCTCCACGCCAGCGATGTACTCCCCCGGAGTCTTGGGGGGCATGAAGCTCGCACCTTCATCGGAATTGTAACCGACAAGGATCGGAGTATCGTTGAACGTGCCTGCCTCGTAGAGTCTGTATTGATCATCCGGAATCACATAGCCGTCGACAACAGGCCACGCCAGCCCCCGGATCGCGGGGAGCTTGTCGGCCGCGATCTTCCGCAACTGAGCTATGGACGAAACACCCGCGCTGTCGGCATAGACGCGCCCCGCGCGTTCCGCATCGCTGAGACGCTTCATGTTTTCGCCCGGGTACGTTGTGCGCCGCATCGGCCCAAAGGACCCTCCGCTTTGCGATATGGCACCATGAAACAGCCCCTTGGCCAGCGGAGATACACACAGCATGCTGACCGAGATACCCCCGGCAGATTCGCCGAAGATCGTCACTTTCTCCGGATCTCCCCCGAATGCGGCAATGTTCTTCTGCACCCATTGGAGGCCGGCGATCATGTCCAGAAGTCCATAGTTCCCCGAGACATGATCCGGGCTTTCATTGCTCAGCTCCGGATGCGCCATGAATCCGAGTTGCCCGACGCGGTAGGCGATGCTGACCAGAACCACACCCTTCCCGGCGAGTTTCTCTCCGCTGTACACGGGTTCGGCAGTGGACCCTCCATTGAACCCCCCGCCGTAGATCCAGACGAGCACGGGGATACGGTCGGTCGCAGATCTCGCCGGTGTCCAGATGTTCAGGTACAGGCAATCCTCACTCTTCCCTGCAGGAGAACCCCATGCCTGGATGGGGCCGGACGCGAACTTCGTGGCCTGTCGTACGCCGTCCCATTTCGCGGCGGGCTGAGGCGGACGCCAGCGGAGATCGCCGACAGGCGGCGCGGCGAACGGGATGCCCCTGTACACGGTCAACCCGTCTTCCCATGTTCCCTGGATCACACCCGCTTCGACCTTGACCGGCGCGGGTTGCTGCGCACAAACAGGCGCGCAGGCAAGCATCACGAGCATTGCTGAACACAGTATCGAGATCTTCATTTCCCATTCGCCAGTTGTTGATACAGATCCGGATCGAATTCTTCCAGCCCGGTGATGCTGTACAGATGGTTGGCAGACACCCATGGCAGCCAGAACCGGTGCCCCCCAACCCCCCGGCCGGGTCCGCCCGGACCCATACGCCAGCCTTCCTGCTGCCATCCGATCCCTTTCATATCGTACTGACGTCCCGGGAGAGCGAGCATGGATTTGGTGTCGTGCACCAGCAGGCGCGCCACATCGAGGTAGTGCAGGTCGTG
>JAUQWO010000026.1 GCA_030835135.1 Bacteroidota bacterium | reverse complement strand
CGGAGGTGTGAGTTACGCGGCGTCAGATCACATAGCGGTGTTTTTGCTTCCACAGTATTCATTCTCTCGATTTCCCGAGCAGAGTGTCGGGAGTCTCAGCTTTCACAGTGTGTCACTCGAATGTACTATCTTGTACCGACTCTAGAGAGGGCAACCACCTAACCAGCGGCTGCACCTGACGCCGCGCCACGGGCTCGGGGTATTGACCTTAGTCATTTATAGTGTTGGTTGACGTTTCCAATTCAGCAGTCGTTTCGCGGCGCAGGTGAGCCGCGATCCGTTAGGCAACGCCGAGTATTCCGCAGAGAGGCACACGCACGCAATGGCAATCAAGGCCTCATACGCACACACGAATCTGATAGCGAGGGACTGGCAGCTCCTTGCACAGTTCTATCAATCGGTATTCGGTTGTACTCCGGTCCCTCCTGAACGCCATCTGAAGGGCCAGGACCTTGAGCGGGGCACGGGAGTACCGGGCTCGGAGCTCCATGGTGTCCATATGCGGCTTCCCGGGCATGGCGACCAGGGGCCGACGCTCGAGATCTTCACGTATACCCGACTTGCGGAAGGGAGCCTGCCGGCAGTCAACAGGCCAGGCTTTGGCCACATAGCGTTCGGGGTACCAGATGTGACTGAAGCACAAAATGAAGTGATTCAGGCTGGCGGGAGCGCATTAGGAGACATCGTGACAATTGAGTTGCCCACTGGAGCTAAGGTGAGGTGGTGCTACGTGAGGGACCCTGAAGGCAACATTATTGAACTTCAGTCGTGGAGTTAAAATAGTATTTGTCAGTCAAGGCGTTGCCTAACCAGCGGCTGCACCTGACGCCGCGCTACGGGCTCGGGGTATTGACCTTAGTCATTCATAGTGTTGGTTGACGTTTCCAATTCAGCAGTCGTTTCGCGGCGCAGGTGAGCCGCGATCCGTTAGGCGCCACTTGACAATCGAGAGGACTGAGATGCTATTTCGCGTTGTTGCAATTTGCCTGCTAACAGTAGTGTTCATCGGCTGCAAGGACAGTGACAGTCCTACTCAAGCGGCACCTACGATGGAGGAACGGATCAACGCAGAACGCCCTCTCACATCGGTGTTTGTGTCGAATCCATCGTCAGGCAACTGGTCATTCAGTGTGAACGGGGCCAATCCTTTGAAAGGAGCATACGCGGAGGGGGGATATTTGATTGTTGAGTCAGCCTCCAAACACTACTTCGCTCTATCGTTGGCCAAGGAAGTCTGCATAACTTCTCATGACGTTCAACTGATCTACTAATCAGACATGGACACCCTATTGTCGACCGAGGATTCGGCGAGTGAGCCAATCAGATGGAGGTTCGTGTTGCGAGTATTGCACAACTGAGGGATTGTGATTCAGCCGCGGACGGTGGCGCCTAACCAGCGGCTGCACCTGACGCCGCGCCGCGGGCATCGGGGTATTGACCTTAGTCATTTATAGGGTTGGTTGACGTTTCCAATTCAGCAGTCGTTTCGCGGCGCAGGTGAGCCGCGATCCGTTAGGCGGCCCAGAACTCGCCCCTATTCAACAGGGACACCACCGTACTCTCGGAGCGTTGATGTCGCAATTGATGATGTGGTGGATGCCCGTTGCGCTCATTCATTTCATACTCGGTCTAACCCGGCTTTTCGAAAAGGAGAAGAACGGGTTCCGGTTTAGCCATTGGGCCAAGAGTGGACTTGTCCACATTGTGGTTGTCTTTCACGTGGCAGTTCTCTCTTCATTGCAGGCGGGTACGGCTACAGGGATAGAGGGAATTCCACCACTCTTTGTGGTGCTCTGGTATAGCCCTTACGCATGCTTCAGGTTCGGATATCATGTCACGGAGTCGTACTTCTCTTGGTTCAACGGAATCGTCCGAAAGACCGTGAGAGTCGTAGAGGTTCAGAGTATCGTACTGAGGCGTAAGGGAGAACGGATCGTGGCATTCAATCTTGTTCTCCGCACTCGGGGCATTACAGTGCGAAACGATTTCTCTCAGATTGAAGGGCTCGTCCGCAGATTGGCCAAGGAACACTCGATCCCTCTGACTGAACAGCAACAGCTTTGATGGTCAACATGATATCTGCGGCGGCGCTTGTGCCTGGCGTTGGCAGTGGGCCGCCTAACCAGCGGCTGCACCTGACGCCGCGCCACGGGCACCGGGGTATTGGCCTTAGTCATTTATAGTGTTGGTTGAGGTTTTCAAATTGGGCAGTCGTTTCGCGGCGCAGGTGAGCCGCGATCCGTTAGGCGCGCGTGTATTACACGCGCGACATCTGGAAGGTTCGCAACGAGCAAGGCCCGCCGATATCACTGTCGAGGAGTGAGCGTGCAGATCCCCTCGGGGTGGCAGTATTGGAGGTGAGCTGTTGCCTGCTTCCTGCTCGCTTTGTGTGGCAGCGCGCCTTCGCAGGATCTCAGTAGTTGATCCGTTGGCTGTTCGATAAGTCCGAGCAAGCGGGATTGGATGCTGGGCGTCGCCGATCTCAAGTGTTGATCCGGATGGTCGCTGCCAACCTCATCGCTGTATCAGGCGGCAGAGCAGGACGGGTGGCCGGGGTTGGCAACGGGGTCTGCTGTATCATCGACCTCGTTCTGATGAGGAACAGGTCATCGACAGAGGGAGATCAATGGAGGCTCCGCACCCGCAATCGGCGCGCCTAACCAGCGGCTGCACCTGACGCCGCGCCACGGGCTCGGGGTATTGAC
>JAUQWO010000001.1 GCA_030835135.1 Bacteroidota bacterium | reverse complement strand
GGGAGCGAGTCTGAAGGAGATCGTGGGGGTGAGCCAGAAGGTGACGGACATGGTGACGCAGATCGCGGCGGCGAGCGAGGAGCAGTCGAGCGCGAGCGAGCAGATCTCGAAGAACGTCGAAGGGATCAGCAAGGTGACGGGGGAGACGGCGCAGGGGACGCAGCAGATCGCGCGTGCGGCGGAGGACCTGAACCGGCTGACGGAGAACCTGCAGAGGCTGATCGGCGACTTCAAACTTGGCCGCAATGACGGTGGGCGGAGCGATGGATCGCGGAGCGGTGTCGCGGTGCGGGAGAACGGCGCGCTGGTGGCGGGGTGAATGCCGGTATCAGATATCTGACTTCGGATATCTGAATGATCCGGCTGAAGACGGAGAAGCGTGCACCGGGGAAAGCATCGTGGGCCGAAGCGGGGTATCCACGAGGCCCCGGTGCACGCTTTTCCATTTCATGACTGGCACTACAGCCGCTCGCGGATCGCCTTCGAGATCTTGTCGACCGCATCCTGGGCCGCTTTCGTGAGGCCATCGAGGTCCTCGCGGAGCTGCGGCCCCACGGTGTCCTGGAAATACTGCTTCTCGAGCTCAAGGATGTATGTCCCGAGCTTGCGGCGGTCTTCTTTTGATAATGCCTGAATCTCGGCCTTCATCTGCTCCAGCGTCATGGCGTCCTCTCGTTCATCTTGCGTGGCGTCGGGTACCCCTGTGCGTCCCTCATTCGTAGAAACGGAGGATCACGCCGGATGTTGCACCGTTTCCCCCGCCCGGTGCCTGTATCCCACGACACGGACCTTTTCCATGGTCACGAGCCCTTCGGTCACGTGGGCATCGACGAACGGTAACAGCAACGCAAGGCGATCTTCGGTGTCGACGATCTCGATCACCACCGGCAGGTCCACGGACAGGTCGAGGAGCTTTGCGGAGTGGATCCGGCTGCTCGCGCCATAGCCGAGTACCCCGCGGAGGACCGTGGCGCCGGCAAGATTGAGTTCGCGCGCCCTGGTGACGATCGCCTCATACAGCGGCACGCCGTGGTGCTTGTCGTTGATGCCCACATAGATCCTGAGGAGGAATGCTTCATCAGGAAGTTTCATGGTGCCTCCGATCGTCAGTGAATGACCTTCGCGAGAAGCCGGAACCCATAGATGCCGAGCACCACCGCGATCAGGCCGGTGAGAACGCTCAACAGGATGTTCGCTGTTGCGAGACGCAGCTCGCCGTCGCGGAGGAGGTAGAACGACTCGAGAGAAAAGGTCGAGAACGTGGTATACGCGCCCAGGAATCCGATCGTCAGGAAACTCCGCCACTCCGCCGGGGCCAGTGTGGTCTCGAACAGTTCGGCGAGAAACCCGATCGCGAACGAACCGGTGACGTTGATGATCAGGGTCCCCCATGGGAACGACGTGCCGGTCTGTCCGTAGATCCAGGTCGCGAGCCCGTACCGGGCGACGGCTCCCAGGGATCCGCCGAGAGCGATGAGAAGGACATGCTGCATGCGTGAGCACCTTTCGAGGCCGTGAGGGGTCCAGACACCACCGGAAGATAGCGATACCGGAGGAGAAGCGAAAGGCGGCGGGGATTTCCGCTTGGATTCCTCATGGTGCGTTCGTACATTAATAAGACATTCCCACGAACGCGGGCGCCCTTTGGGTTTCTCTCTCCTCGATTACACCATCGTCATCGTCTATCTTGCCGGTGTCACGGTTGCTGGTATCCTCGTGGCCGGCAAGCAGAAGACCTCGCGCGACTACTTCCTCGGCGGCAAGAGCATGTCCTGGTGGTCGGTCGGTTTCTCGATCGTGGCGAGCGAGACGAGCACGCTGACCTTCATCAGCATCCCCGGACTCGCGTACCGGTCGGATATGCATTTCCTCCAGCTGGTCTTCGGCTATTTCATCGGCCGGCTGCTTGTGAGCATATTCTTCATCCCCGCCTATTATGCCGGCGACCTCGAGACGGCGTACGACTTCCTGGGGAAACGGTTCGGCCTGGCGTTGCGGAAGTTCACCTCCAGCGTCTTCATTACGACGCGCGTCCTCGCCTCGGGAGTCCGCCTGTTCGCAACGGCGATCCCGGTCCACCTCATCACCGGATTGGATTACGGCACGAGCATCCTGATCATCGGCGTGTTCACGCTCATGTACACGTATCTCGGAGGACTCAAGGCGGTCGTCGCCATGGATGTCGTGCAGATGATGATCTATCTGAGCGGTGCCGTGGCATCGATGGTGCTCATCCTCCATGCCCTGCCGAACGGCTGGCAGGATGTGGTGTTCTACGCCACGCGGAACGGACTGAATAAGTTCGAGATCGTGAACGTCGGCGGGGGGGCGGACCTGATGTCGTTCCTGGCCTCTCCGTACACCCTGGCGGGCGGGTTGCTCGGGGGCACGTTCCTGACCATGGCGTCGCACGGTACCGATCAGCTGCTGGTCCAGCGGTTGCTGGGATGCCGGAGCAGATGGGAAAGCCAGAAAGCCCTGATGCTGGACGCCACATTCATCGTGATCCAGTTCGCGTTCTTCCTGACGCTCGGGCTGTGCCTGTATGCGTTCTATCAGGGGGTGCCCTTTCAGGACCTGGGGCTCCGGTCGTCGGATGAGATCTTCCCGCGCTTCATCGTGACCCAGCTGCCGTCGGGACTGTCGGGGCTGCTCATTGCCGGGGTGCTGGCATCGGCCATGGGCACGCTGTCGTCCTCGATCAGCTCTCTTGCCTCATCGACCTTCCTGGACATCTTCAAGATGACCGCACGCGGGCGCTCGCTGGACGAGGCAGCGGAGCTACGGTGGTCGCGGGCCCTCACGCTCCTCTGGGGGGTCGTTCTCATCGGGGGCGCGATGCTGTTCACCGATACGACGAATCCGGTCGTGGAGATCGGCCTGAAGATCGCATCGTTCACGTACGGCGGGCTGCTCGGCACGTTCTTCCTGGGGCTGTTGTTCCGGCGGCTCGTGGAGCGGGATGCGTTCATCGGATTCATGACCGGTATCGCGGCGATGGTCGCCGTCATGATGTTCACCAGGATCGACTACACCTGGCACACGCTCATCGGCTGCACCGCCACGATCATCGGCGGGAATTGTTCCGCGTTCCTCCGTGCGAAGATGGCCGGACCGCCGGCACAGGACTCGACTCGCAACTAACCACCTTCATCCGATCACAGCTCCGGAGGGTCCGACGTGCAAATCACACTCATCGATTGGGTCGTCATCGGCATCACACTGCTCGTGTGCTTCGGACCTGCGCTCTTCTTCGGCAAGCGCGCCGGGAAGAGCACGGCGGAATTCTTTGCGTCGGGACGTTCGGTGCCGTGGTGGCTGGCGGGGCTCTCCATGGTGGCGACCACCTTCAGCAGCGATACGCCGAACCTCGTGACCGATATCGTTCGCCGGCAGGGTGTGGCGGGGAACTGGGTCTGGTGGGCGTTCGTGCTCACGGGCGTGGCGACGGTCTTCTTTTACGCGCGCCTCTGGCGGCGATCAGGGGTGATGACCGACCTCGAATTCTATGAGATCCGCTACTCGGGCAAGGCCGCGAGCGTGGTGCGCGGGTTCCGTTCGGTGTATCTCGGCCTCTTCTTCAACTGCATGATCATGGCGACGGTGAACCTTGCCGCGTGCAAGATCGCCGGCATCCTGTTCGGCATGGACCGGTGGCAGACGCTACTCATCGTCGGGACGCTCAACGTCGTGTTCGCCACGCACTCCGGGTTGTGGGGGGTGCTGGTGATCGACATGATACAATTCTTCATCAAGATGACCGCCGTGATCGCCGCGGCATACTTCGCCCTGCAGCTTCCCCAGGTCGGCGGACTGTCCGGACTGGTGGACAAGCTCTCCACCGCGACCGGACCGAACGGCATCAATTATCTGAACATGCTTCCCGATTTCAGCAACAACTGGGACATCGCTGTCGCGATCTTCATCATGCCGATCGCCGTCCAGTGGTGGGCGGTCTGGTATCCGGGTGCGGAGCCGGGCGGCGGCAGTTACATTGCGCAACGTATGCTCGCTTCGAAGTCGGAACGCGATGCCCTCGGCGCCGTGCTGTTCTTCAATGTGGCACATTACGTCCTCCGCCCCTGGCCGTGGATCATCGTCGGCCTTGCATCGATCATCGTGTATCCGCAGCTCTCGGACATCCAGACGGCGTTTCCGAACCTGGATCCGGGTCTTCTCGGGCACGACATCGCGTATCCCGCCATGCTCAAGTTCCTCCCGATCGGATTCGTCGGTCTCATGGTGGGCGGCCTGATCGCCGCGAACTCCAGTACGATCCTGACGCATCTGAACTGGGGCGCGTCGTATCTCGTGCACGATTTCTACCGCCGGTTCATCAAGAAGAACGAGACCGAGCATCACTACGTGACGGCCGGGCGCGTGGTCACGATCATCCTGTTCTTCGCATCGTCGGGGGCGGTCTACCTGCTGGACACCGCGAAGGACGCCTTCGATATCATCCTGCAGGTCGGTGCGGGCACGGGGTTGCTGTATCTCGTGCGCTGGTTCTGGTGGCGGGTGAATGCCTGGAGCGAGATCGTTGCGATGGCGAGTTCCTTCCTGGTCTCGATCGGGTTCCTCATCCTCAAGAAAGAGGACATCGTGTTCAGCACGCATGTGGCGTTGTTGCTGACGATCGGCATCACGACGGTATGCTGGGTGGCGACGGCACTGTTCGGGCCGGAGACGGACCGTGAGGTGTTGATCGCGTTCTATAAGAAGGTACGTCCGTTCGGTCCGGGATGGAAGACCATCCGCGAAGCCGCCGGCCTGCCGGAAGAAGCATCGAAGCTGGCTGGCGACAACATCCCGCTGGCGCTGCTTGGGTGGGTGGCGGGGTGTGCGGTGGTGTGGTCGGCTCTGTTCACGGTGGGCAATTTTCTGTATGGCCGGATGGCCCTTGCCGGGGTTCTCCTGGCGGTCTTTCTGGTGGCGGGGGCAGCGTTGCTGTATGTCGTGAACAGATTGTGGACGGAGAAGGGTGCGGGGGCGTGAACGGTTCCGAGGGGCGTGAACGGTCTCGGGGGGTGAACGGTCCCGAGGGGTGCAGGGTTCATGCGCGATGATGCGTTTTGATGTGTTGTGATGCGTTATGATTTTGTAGGGGCCGAGCATGCTCGGCCCCTA
>JAUQWO010000025.1 GCA_030835135.1 Bacteroidota bacterium | reverse complement strand
ATTCAGTCCACCACACCGGGGCTATCGACAAGCAAGCGCGGCACGGTCGTGACCGATGATGGACAGAAGACGAGCAGACAGGGGATCTTTGCCGGCGGCGATCTTGCCCGTGGCGGTGCCACGGTGATCCTGGCGATGCGTGATGGCAAGAACGCCGCCGCGGCGATCCATTCCTACCTCACGGAACGCAACAGCAGCACACCGGCATGATCAGGCGTACACGTAGGCACGGGTGATGATCGGGTCCTGGGAGTGTCGCCCCAGGATCCGCTCCACCATCACATCGGTGAGCACGGTCCCTGCCGGCAACAGTTTTGCGCCGTTGGACGTCACGATATCCGCGGCGAGCTTCATCCCCGGTTGCAGCGCGTTGATCATCACTTCCTTCTTCCCCACCATCCATGCAGGATCGACCACCGCCGTCAGGAACTCCAGTGCGAGTTGCACCAGACGCGGATCATATTTGGTGCCACGTCCCTCCTCCAGATGCTGTTTCACCGCCGGGAGATCCGACAATCCCGACGGGAACGCGGTCTCGATACCGTTGATGACCCGCAGGACGCGCGATCCGAACGGCGTCCGGTCCTTGTACAGCTTGTCCGGGATGCCTGTCCCGTCGTAGTTCTCGGACTGGTGCCGGAGCAGGTGTCCGACCTCCTTCAACTGCTCCACGTTGCCGACGATCATGTGCCCCAGGATGGGGAACTGGGACATCGCCTCCCGGTCGTCCGCGGTCCAGTGCGAGCGGTCCTTGGTGAGCACGCCATCCCCCACCACCACCTTCCCGATCTCATGCATCCGCGCCGCCATCACGATCGTGCGGGCGGCTTCCTCGGCGATCTCCAGCCGCGTGCAGAGCCACCGTGCGAACGTGGCCGCACGCTGTGACCGGGCCGCGGCGTCGGGGACGCGCAGACTCACGATGTTCAGCAGCAGGGTCGTCAGGGCATCCAGGTTCTCTCCCAGCACAGCATTGACCCGGGCAAGTGCCGCGCGTTCCGCCTTCAGTTCCTCCTGCATCCCCTTGATGCGCATGAGGGCACGGATCCGCGACAGGAATTCCGGCGGCTGGAACGGCTTGAGGATATAGTCATCGACCCCGCTCTCATACCCCTTCAGCTTGAGCTGGGGTTCGGCGGCGCCGGTGAGGATCATGATCACCGCATCATGCAGCAGGCTATGGGCGCGGACCCACGTCACCAGGTCGAACCCGCTTTCGTTCCCGAGGAACAAGTCGACAACGAACAGCGCGGGGGTATACAGCTCCGCCATCTGTTTCGCTTCGGTCAGGTTCGGCGCCGTCACGACGTGGTAGTCCATCTCCATCGTGATGGCCGCGCTCGTCATGTTCGCGGCAACGGGATCATCCTCCACAAGCAGGATCACAGGGCGTGTCTTCATCGGAGGTCTCCCGCGAACCGGACGATGATACTGATCCTCCTGTTCCTGATGTCCATCGGGTCGGACGGGATCTTGAGGCGGCTATCCGCACACCCGCGGACCTCATCGAACTTTGACAGCGGCACACTGTTGCGCACCAGCACGCGGCGGGCACTGTTTGCCCGGTCGGCGCTCAATTCATAGTTCGTATAGCCATCGGCAGTGGAGTACGCACGGCTGTCCGTATGTCCTTCGATGATCACATGGTTCGGCAACTTCACCAGCTCCTTTGCTATGATCTCCAGGATGTTCTGGGCATCGCGCTTCAGGGTCGCGGTACCGACATCGAAAAAGAACGACTCCGACTTGTCCAGCAGTTCGATGCGCAGCCCCTCACGGACGATCTCCATCTGGATCTGCTCCGCCAGCTTCTCCAGCCCAGCCTTCCCCCCCATTTCCTTCATGATCTCCGCCGCCATCTCCGCGAGACGGGTCGAATCCGCCGATCGCTTGAGTTGCTCGTCATCGATCCGTTCGCCGACCATCATCCGGTTCATCTCGAAGATGCCGCCGCCCTTCGTGTTCTCCATGAACGCGCCGGGATCCTTGAAGTACTCTGCCACATACACCTTGACCTGCTTGCTCTGTCCGACGATCCAGAGGACGATGAAGAGGGCCATCATGGCCGTCACGAAATCGGCATAGGCCACCTTCCAGGCGCCACCGTGGTGGCCGCCATGACCGCCGCTCTTCTTGACGATCCGGATCGGTGCTTCTGTTGGCTGCTCAAAGGGGTCCATGCGTCACCTATTGTTGGGGCTTGGCGCTGCGCACGGCCGCTTCTACTTCGGCGAACGACGGGCGGACGCTGTGATAGATGACGCGCCGTGCGAACTCCACGACGATGATCGGGGCATTCCCCTTGGCATAGGCCACGATACCGGCCTTCATGCACTCGAAGTACCGTGCTTCCGATGCCTGCAGTAACTCGATGTGTGTTGCGACCGGCTGAACGAACCCATACGACAGGAGGATACCGACGAACGTGCCGACGAGGGCGACGGCCACATGGTGACCGACCTCTTCCGGCGGGCCGCTGATGGCACCCATGGTGATGATGATGCCGAGGACGGCGGCCACGATACCCAGCCCGGGCAGGGCATCGCCGATCTTCTGGATGAGCGCAGGGGCGGATGCGCCCTCGGCATGATGGCTCTCGATATCGGCATCGAGCAATGCCTCCACATCATACGGGGGCACGCCGCCACCAAGCAGCAGCTTCATGGTATCGCACAGGAAGAAGAGCGCATGATGCTGATGGAGCAGGAACTCGTTCTTGGAGAAGACCGCACTCTTCTCCGGGTCCATGACATGGGGTTCGAGCGCGATCAGACCGTCACGCTTCGCCACCGTGAAGAGCTCGAACAGGGTCTTGAGCAGGTCGACATACCGTTCCTTGCTGTACGGATCCCCCTTCAGCACCTTCAGCACATTGCCGATGATCCCCTTCAGAACCGCCAGAGGGCTCATGACGAGCAGCGACCCGACGGCTGCTCCCATGATGATCATCAATTCGACGGGCTGGATGAGGACGGCGACCGGCCCCCCTTCGATCATGAATCCGCCGACGACGCCGACGAGAACAACGACTGCTCCGATGATCACGAACATGGTGGTGTCTATCCTGCTTTCATGTGATTATCTGTCTTCGTTCTTCTGTTCTGCCCCTGATGGCGGCCCGTCCGCGCCGGTCGCCGGTGCGGGTTTCTCCCCGTTCCGCGGCTCCGTCCGCATCACCCGGATCCCTTGCGGTGCCTCGATCCCGAGCTTGACCTGTCCACCGCGGATCGCGATGACCTTGATGAGAATGTCGTCGCCGATCCTGATCGCTTCTGCCGGTTTACGTGAGAGGACGAGCATGGATCATTCCCCCCCGCCTGCTGGCTGCAATGCGACCGGGAAATTCGCCGGCAGCGACGTGTCATCGAGCGTCACCTGCTGTCCGATCCTCTCCACGTTCGTGATGATCACCGGATGGCGGAGATCCAGCCACCAGGCGATCGAACCGGCACCTTCCTTCGCGACCACGAACGTCGTGGTCCCTTCGGTCACCAGTGCCTCCGGAGCGATACCGTCGAGGACGACGGCGGGATCGAGGACAGGCAGTGCGAGCGCGGGCTCGTCCAGGCTCACCAGCCATTGCAGCGGGGCCGTCTGGTCATCGTCCACGATCACGAAGCGCGTGCACGCGCTCCGGCCCGCCAGGCCTTCCGGGAAGGTGATCACCTGCTCATCCGTGCAGGCCATCTCCCCGAAGCGTTCTGTTGTGAAGATCATAAGGGTCTCCCTCCAGACGCCGGGACACGTCCTGCGTCCGCTGTCGGCGATGCCGGTGTGGCTTTCTGTCCGGTGCCGGGCGTGAGGATCACGATGTCGACCCTCCGGTTCCTGGACCTGTTCGCGGGAGAATCGTTCGGCACGAGGGGACGATATTCCGAATACCCCACGACCGACACGCGCTCCTGCGTGAGTCCATGGCGCTGGATGAGATAGTAGGCCACATTGAGTGCCCGTGCAACCGACAGATGCCAGTTGGACGGGAACTGCGGTGTACTGATGGGCACGTTATCCGTGTGCCCTTCCACGCGCAGATCGTTGCGCAGCCGGCGGAGCACGCCGGCAAGTGTATCGATGGCAGGCAGCGAGGCCTGCTTCAGGTCTGCATTGCCCGAGGCAAAGAGCAACTCTTCCATGATATGCACCGTGACGCCGCGTTCACTCGTCGTCACGGAGATCGGGATCTGCTTGCCGTCCGGGTTCAGCGCCTGTTCGAGATCATTCGCGATCTCCCGGCGTTCATCCACCGACTGCCCGAGCATGGCGGGTGCCCCGGTCAACACCCCGGTCGGCGCGCCGAACACGCCATTGAGCGCGGACGAGATCTCAGCATACTTCCCCGCATCCACCTTCGAGATCGAATACAGGATCACGAACAGGCCAAGGAGCAGCGTGATGAGGTCGGAGTAGGTCAGCAGCCACCGCTCCTCATTATCGTGCACCTGATGTTTCGCCCGCCGCCTCATCAGTCGTCCTGCTCCTGGTCGCTAGCCGGCAACATGCTGTTGAGTTTCGCCTTGATCACCGATGGCACTTCACCTGCCTGGATCGCGAGGATCCCCTCAACGATCATGTCCATGTAGAAATATTCTTCATTGTGGATGTACTTCAGCTTATCCGCGATCGGCAGCCAGACCAGGTTCGCCATGAACACGCCCCACAGCGTCGCCACGAACGCCCCCGCAATGCTGCGGATCAGGGTGTCGGGATCCTCACCGGCGTTCGACAGCGTCGCGATCAGTCCCATGACCGTCCCGATGATGCCCATCGTGGGTGAATACCCGCCCATCTTCTGGAAGAGCGCCGCCCCCTGTGCGTGGCGTTCGGTCACATAGTTCACTTCCGTCTCCGCAAGATGGCGGAGCGTCTCGGGCTCTGTCCCATCGATGGCCAGACGGAGGATCTTCTGCATGAACTTGTTGTCCAGACTCCCCAATTCGCGCTCGAGGGCCAGCAGGCCATCTTTGCGCGCGATGGTGGAGAAGCGGACGATCGTTCCGATGTCTTCCCGGACCGCGAACCGCGGAGGAAAGAGCGCGAGACGGGTCAGCGTTCCGATGTTCAGGAACGCCTGCATGGATGTCCCGATGAGTGCCGCAGCGAACGTCCCCGCGAACACGATGAGCATGGCCGCCGGGAGCAGCAGTCCGGCCATCTTTCCGCCTTCCCACAGGAAGGAGCCGAAGATCGCCGCCAGACCCAGGACCAGCCCGATAACCGTCGCTTTGTCGAGTGTGCGTTTCATGTCACTTCAGGAAATCCACCAGTGATTTGGGGATGAGGTTCGCCGCGGCGCTGAGCGCGGCGTCGAGCATGATTTGTTCCTGCTTCAACCGGAGAGCCACCTCCGCAAGCTCCACTTCGCTCAGCTCCTGCTTGGACGCGTACAGGTCCACCAGGTGATCATCCTGAGCCGTCAGAAACTCATCGGAGGTCTTCAGGTTCGCGGCGTAGGCACCGGCCTTCGCCTCCTCGCGCATCACCACATTCTGCATCATGTTCAACATCGCCGTATCATCTGCCGACGGCTTCACTCCGCTCCGCAGTTTGGCGCTGATGTCCATCAGCTTGTTGAAGACGGACACATTGCGCTGCGCGCCAGCCAGCGTGGAACCACCCGCCGGGGTTCCCTCAGCGATCCCTGTCGCGGAGTACACCAGGTTGACCGGCGGAGCCGTCTGGCCCGGCGTGACGCCGGTCGGGCTCACCACCAGGGGCGCACCCCGGACGATGTCTTTCATGGCGCCGGTCGTGGGATCGAAGGTCACGGTCGCCGTACCACCGGTCAGGTTCGCGTCCGTGGCCCCCGGTGGCAATGCAGCGGAGATCGACCAGGTATTGGCGTCGGTCTTGCGCATATTCATCACGACGTTGTGCACGGCGCCGAACCCGTCGGTGACCTGCACCGATTGACTCACGACCGTGTTCAGGGCGGCATTCCTGTCGAGCGTTCCTGTCAGGTCCACGAACCCCGTCGAGTTGAACGCCGCCGCTCCGCTGATGTTCACGACCTGGGAGACGCCGTCGCCGACCTGGTACTGGATGGACCGGGCGTCGCCCATATACGATACCTGCGTCGGGGTACCGGTGCGCACGAACGGCTGACTCGTCGTCTGGGTCCCCCCGAAGAGGTACTTCGAGCCAAACTTCTGATTCGCGATCGACATGGCCGCATCGAGCTTCTGCTCCACCTGGCCCGCAAGCTGTTCCAGCAGCAACTGGTCTCCGGAACTCTCCGCGCCGGTCAGGACCCCCTTCACATCGCCGATGATATCGGAGACCGCTCCGAGCGCGGAGGTGGTCGCCCTGAGGAAGTTCTGGCCGTCCACGACATTATTCCTGTATGCGGCAACCCGGTTCCGGTCCTCGGTGATGCGAAGGATGGCGCCCGCGGCCGTCGGATCGTCCGATACCTTCAGGATCTTCCCCTTCACGAGCTGCGTGTTGAGCCGGTTGATCCTGTTCTTGCTCCTGGTGATGCTCGTCAGGAAGTCCGTAATGATCGCTGCGTCTGTGATCCTCATGGCTACACCATATTCAATATTGTCTGGAACATTTCGTCCGCTGTGTTCACCATCTTCGCCGCAGCATCGAACGCACGCTGGAACTTGATCATATTCGTCATCTCTTCATCCAACGACACGCCCGATACCGCATCCCGCTGCTGGCCCAATTGGGTCAACACCTGCTCGTGGGACTCCATGACCGTGCCCGCCGTATTGATCGCGGACCCGAGGCCCGTGACGCTCTGGTTGTAGTATGCGGAGATCGACAACCCGCCGAGGAGCGCGGTGCCCCCTGAGGTGGTCAGCGATTTCCTGTCGAATGCCGAGGCAATGAGCAGGGCGATATCGTTGTTTGCGGACGCTCCGGCCACCGAGGAGGCCGCGATGTTGGCAAGGCTCGGATTGCTGCCCGGCTGCGCACCACTCGAGGTGTCCGTCAGATCGATCTGGATGGAGGCCGCGCCGGTGCCGCTGAAGAAGTTGATCCCCGTCTGCGGCGGTTCCTGCAGGCCATACCCCGTTGCATGATGCTTGTTCACCTCGCTCACCAGCGCTTCTGCCAGCCGGTCCAACCGGCCGAGCGCATCCGGGATGCTCGTATTGTAGGCCTTCAACACTCCGCCGGTCTCGCCGCCGGACACCGGCGCTTCGACGCCCAGTTCCGTGGTGATCCTCAGCTGGTCGAAGGAGGAACCCGCGATGGTCGCCGCGGGAGCCGCGGAGAGCTTCAGCGTATGCGAGCCGCCGTTGTCCGCGATCTGCACGCTCCCCATCATCACGGAGACCGTGCCGTTGGACCCTTCCGTGACAGAGATGTTCGCCAGAGTCGCGAGTTCTTCCAGCTTCGTCCCGAGGGTGTCCCGCATATCGCCCGTATTCACCCCCGACACGCTCGCGGCGGTGATCTGCACGTTCATGCTGGAGATCTCCGAGGTCAGCGTGTTGATCCGGTCCAGCTTTGCCTGGATCTCGTCGCGCAGCGACCCGCGCAGTTCACTCATCTCCGTGTTGAGCCGGTGGAACATGTTCGTCACGTTCCTGCCCGCGAGGAGCAGCGAGTTGCGCGTCACCGATTCTTCCGGGTTGGTCTCCACCGCCTGCCAGGAGGTGAAGAATGCGCTCATTGTCGCGCTCAATCCCGTCGACCCCGGCGATTCGTTGAACGTCGCCTGGATCTGGTCCAGGATCTGGTACTCCTGACTCGCCTGTCCGTACGCGTCATGCGAGGCACGGATCTGCGTGTCGATGAACCGGTTGCGCAGACGATCCACGGATTGCACGATCACGCCGGTGCCGAGCATCCCTCCGCCCGATTCCGTGGGTGACGTGGTGACCACATGGGCCCGCTGCCGCGAGTACCCCGGCGTGCTTGCGTTCGCGATGTTGTGCCCGGTCACGTTCATCTGGTATTGCTGTGCCAGCAGTGCGCGACGCGCGATCTCCAGAACCTGCGATATGCCCGACATGCTGCCTTCTCCTTCCGTGATTACGCGCGATGATCGACGAGTGCGCGTGTATGGTCGTCCGTGACCAACCGCAGGGTATCCTGAACGAACCGGAGCGAGCGCTGCAACAGCACCCGGTTCTGACCGTTCATCTGCAGGATCCGCTCCACGACCGTCCGCAACCGCGTGGCCATCGTGGAGATCCGCAGCGAGTCCGTCGCCGGGATGTGGTCCATGAGCTCGACCACCGACAACGGCATGCCCGCGCCCCCCCTGCTCCGGTCCGTCGCACCCACGAGCTCCGCCGTGAGCCGCACACGTTCCGCTTCCAGGTTCTGGAAAGGACGGAGGAGCTGTTCCTCCTGTGCCAGCACCATGGACAGTTCATCACTCTGCAAGCCGACGATGGATCGCTGCTTGTTCATCAACAGTTGCAGCAGCGCCTCCCCGAGTTCCACTTCCGCCGCAAGGACCCGCTCGAGTTCCTCAATCCTGGTCATCGCCGCCTGTCTCCTGTTGTTCGAAGTACCGGAGATATTCCAGTACCTTGCCGACATATTGCTGTGTCTCCCGGTAGGGGGGCACGCCTTTGTGTTTTTCCACGGCACCCGGACCGGCATTATACGAGGCCAGCGCATGCTCGAGGTTCCCGCCGAAGCGGTCCATCATCTGACCGAGGTACCGTGCCCCGCCCTGCACATTCTGCAACGGGTCCCAGACATTCCTCACACCCATCGCCGTTGCGGTCGAATCGATGAGCTGCATCAGCCCCTTCGCGTTGCGGTGCGACTGTGCCTGCGTGCGTCCACCCGACTCGGTCGCGATCACCGCCTTCAGCAGACTCGCCTGCACACCCGTCGTATCCGACGCCGTCCTGATGATCGGATCGAGGGCGTCGAGCCGGCGCCGTATCGTATCGGACGGTGCGGTCACCGTGGCCGGAGCGACAACCGACTCCCCGCTCTTGCGCTGCAGCGGAGCCTCGTGCGGCTTCATCTGCTCACGAACCGCCGGTGCGACGGGGACTGCCGGAGCCGGGATTCCCGCCGACACTCCCGGACGAGCTGGCATCGACTCACCCACTGCCACACCGGTCGTCACAGCCGCCTCGTCCGCGGATGACGGTGTGGTCGCGGTTGCGTGCGCCGCTGCCGGCGTGATCGCCGGACGCGGCACGAGGGGCGTCATGGGCGGGACCGCGACGCGGACCTCCGGTGGCGCGAACCTCGGCATGCCCGACGCGGCAGCAGTGAGGCGCGGCATCTCTTCGCCGGTGATCTCTTTATAGAGCATCTCACCCAATCCCAGGTTGCTGCCGCGCGATACGTACCGCGCCAGCTCGCCATCGAACATCCCTTCGAGCATATCGCCCCCGTAGCTCTCCCCACCCATATCGTCCTTGGGGATGCTCGAGCGCATGCTCTTAAGCATATAGCCGACCATCACCGACTCGAACTCCTTCACCGCGCGCTGCAGACGCAGCTTTGCCTTCGGGTCCAGGACCCGCTGCTGCTGTTCGGTGCCCGTCGTGGCGGGCTGTGCCGGGATCGGTGCCATCAGATGATCACCAGTTCAGCATTCAATGCACCCGACCGTTTCAGCGCCTGGAAGATCGCGATGATATCCCTCGGCGTCACCTTCAACGCATTCAATGTCTTCGCAACATCCTGGACCGTTGCGGCTCCCTCAAAGGCCGTCACCGTCGTGCTATCCTCATTTGCATACACCGCCGTCAACTGGGCCGACACCGTTTGCCCCTGGGAAAATGGTGCCGGTTGGGAGATCATGGGCACCGATTCGATCTCGATGTTCAATCCGCCGTGTGAAATGGCAGCGGCAAGGATCGTGACCGCGCCACCCACCACGATCGTGCCCGTCCGCTCATTGATCACCACCTTCGCCGTCACATCCGGTTGCACTTCGAGAAGCTCGACGAGAGAGATGAACTCCACCAGGCGCCCGTCCTTCCGGAAGGCCTCCGGCACCCGGACCGCGATGCTCGATGCATCCACCGGATTCGCTATGCGCTCACCAACCTTCTGGTTCACCGCCTCCGCCACACGCGTTGCGGTCGTGAAATCCGCCTGCTGCAGAGAGATCCCCACCGTGGAATCCTGCATGAGCGAACTGGTCACCGCTTTCTCCATGATCATGCCGCCGGGGATCCGACCGGCCGCCGTATGGTTCCTCCGCACTTCGTTGCCATTCGCACGGACGCTCATGCCGCCCACCGACAGTGGCCCCTGGGCCATGCCATACAGACTGTCATTGATGCCGGCCATGGGCGTCATCAGGAGCGTCCCCCCCTGCAGGCTTGTGGCATCGCCCATCGACGACACGATCACATCGATCGCAGCGCCTTCCCGCGTGAATCCCGGCACGGTCGCCGTGACCATGACGGCGGCGACGTTGCGCAGCCGGAGATCCGACTGCGGGACCGTGATGCCGAAACGCTTCAACATGCTGGAAACGGATTGCAGGGTGAATGTGGACCGCTGCGTATCCCCGGTGCCATTCAGGCCCACAGCAAGCCCGTACCCGATGAGCTGCTGATTGCGCACACCCTGGACGGAGGCGATGTCCTTGATCCGGACCACACCGGATGCGGCCTGCACGCACAGGATCACCGCGATCGCTACGACTGTCAGTTTCGTTCTCATGTCACCCTCGCTCAAAAGAGCCAATGCAACAGTTTCGTGATCCACCCCGGGCCCTGCGCCCGGTCCACCATGCCATTGCCCTTGAACACGATGTGGGCATCGGAGATGTTGTACGAGAAGACCGAATTGTCCGACTGGATATCCGATGGACGCACGATCCCCGAGAGCGAGATGATCTGTTCCTCGCCGTTGATCTCGATCGTACGGTTGCCGGTGATCGCCAGATTCCCGTTGGCGAGCACGGAGTCCACGCGTGCGCTGATCCGTGCCCGGATCGATCCACGCGACGATGTCGACCCCTCACCCTTGAACGAATTCCCGGTCCCGACGCCCAGCGAGACGTCGGCAAGCGAAGTCCCGGAGGAGTTGCCGGAGCCGGAGAGCGAGAGATTGCTGGCACGTCCGGCGGACGTGCTTGCATCGTTCGATGCGCTCGACACCTCAACGACGACGACCGTCACCGCATCGCCCGGCATCGTTGCCTTCTGATCGGAGAACAGTGACCTCCCGATGCTCGAGCGCATGGTCTGGCCGCCCGCGACGGAGGCACACAGGAACAGCGCGATGATCGTTGTTTTCATGACACTCCCTTTCTCAATCTGCCCGGATGGCAACGGTACGATCGTCGGCCACCCATGCCTTCAGCCGCCCGGCCTTGCCAGGGACCGTGATCTCAATGCATTCTCCGAACCTGCCATCCTGGCACGCAACACCCTCTGCCGTGACGCTAACGGAGCCCGACGTGACCCGGACGGACACCGGCGAACCCTGACGGACCAGCGGCACACCTTCGAACATGTCCCTGTACAGTATGTTGCCCCTGGTGATGACCCTCCGTGTGCGTTGTCCCATCAGATCATCCAACGCGGAAACCAGGGCCCGGTCGATTCCCGTCGTCTCGATCCGCAGACGCCGGACATCCTCTGCAACCGGGGTCACTGCGCGCAGGATGGTCCTGTCCGCCACCAGCACGGTGTCAAACGAGCGGATGACCGCCGTGACCAGGCAACGGTGCACCGTCTGTCCGCCCACCACCACCTCCACGACGAACCCGACCGGCCCGCGTGCGCGTGTCGACGATCCCATCCCGACCCGGAGGTCGTACGCCGTCGCAGTGATGCCGATGCTGTCCGGCACGGACCGGAACGACAGCTCCGTGCGCTCCACGGCCTCACCTTCGCGCTGGACGAGGTATGCGCGCACCGCCTCGCGCAGCTCCTCTGCACGGACGACGCTGAACCCTCCGGCCACCGCACAGCTGGTGAGCAGGTATGCGGCACCGAGGGCAGCCGCCAGTATGGTGATCAGCTTAGCCACGTTTGACGTTGTTCGCGATCGATAACATGTCTTCGACGGTCTTGATGGTCTTGGCATTGATCTCATAGGCCCGCTGCGCGGTGATCATGCTCACCATCTCTTCCACCACATCGACGTTCGATGATTCGAGCATGCCCTGCTTGATCTCGCCGAATCCTTCGCTGCCGGCCATGCCCACCATCGGCGTCCCCGAGGCCACCGTTTCCACGAAGAGATTCCCGCCGATCGAACGGAGTCCGGCAGGGTTGATGAATTTCGCAAGCTCGAACTGTCCCACCTTGAACGATTCCGCACTTCCCGTCGACGTGGCCTCGATCGTCCCATCCGTGGCGATCGAGATCGAGGCGGTATCGTCCGCGAAGGTCAGCGCCGGTTCCACCAGGTACCCCTGCGAGGTCACCAGGGTCCCTTCGCCCGAGATCTTGAACGACCCGTCGCGGGTGTAGGCGATCGTGCCGTCAGGACGGCGGACCTGCAGGAACCCTTCGCCTTCGATCCCGACATCGAGCTGGTTCTGGGTGGGCTGCATGTCACCCTGAATGAAGCTCCGGTTCGTGGAGATGGGGATCGCGCCGGTGCCGACCTGCAATTCGCCGGGCACCTGCACATTCGGATTCTGGGATACGCCGGTGGTCTTCAGGGTCTGATACATCAGGTCCTGGAATTCCGGACGGCTCTTCTTGAACCCGGTCGTATTCACGTTGGCCAGGTTGTGTGCGATCGTGTCGACGTTCAACTGCTGTGCGTACATCCCGGTCGCCGCAGTGCGCAATGCTCTGTTCATACTTCCTCTCCTCTCACGGTGTTGTCGTTACACCCGGCCGATCTCTAAGGACCGGTCGAGCGTCGCGTCCTGCGACTGGATCATTTTCTGGTCTGTTTCGAACCCTCTGCTCAGTTCGATCATCGCGATCATCTCTTCGATGCCTTCCACGTTCGATTCTTCAACGAACCCCTGACGGACATTGACCCTGTCCGGCGCAACATCCAGGAGCCGTTCACTCTGGTCCACGAACATCAGCGACTCATGGTCCTTCTGCAACGCATCCGGCCGCTCCGGCACCATGATGCGCAGCTGGCCCAGAGGCTCCTTGTTCAGGACGACCTCGCCGGACTGCGAGACCGACAGGGAACGGACATCCAGCCGGTCACGCTCGGGCAATCGGATCGCGCCGTTCACGCCCATGACGGGGTATCCCTCGGACGTGGTCAACACGCCCTCCGTGCTCAGGGTGAAGTTCCCGTTGCGGGTCAACCGCGTTCCCCGGGGCGTCTGAACCGCAAAGAAGCCGTCCCCGTCGATCGCCAGGTCCAGCGGATTGTCGGTCTGCTGCAACGAACCGGCTGTGGTATCGATATACCGTCCCGTGGTCACGCCGGTCATGTCGCCACGCCCATCTGCCGCCGCCTGGGCGGATTGTTCGAGCATGCGGACGAAGACACGGTCCCGTTTGAAACCCGTCGTGTTGATGTTCGCGAGGTTGTTCGCGAGAACTTCCATCCGCGCCATCTTGGGCCGCATCGCGGCCTCGGAAGAATAGATGCCCTTGATCATCCCCGCTTCTCCTCGTTCGTTACCGGTGGCTGCGACAGTGCCTTCAGTTTCTCTGCCAGGTCAAACTCACCGCGGCCCACACCGAGCTTCCGCGCTGCCGTCAGGCGCTGACTCTTGGTCGTCGCGCGCGCCATGACGGTCTGCATCTTCGCCGGCGTCAATGCCGGTGAGGGCCGTTCGTGGAATTTCCGGGCGAGCGTGATCTCCTCGCTCCCGCGCCGGAACGTCCGGGCCAGCTGCAGGGAGGTCTCGCGGCCGGCATCCTCGTCCGGTTCTTCTTCCCGCACCGGGGCATTGAAGAGTGCCCGGACCCTCTCAGGTTCCGGCTTCATATCATCATCTTCTTCCGGTTCCGGGAGCACCGGCTGCTGCTGGTACGCCTTCACCTGGGCCGCGATGCCTGCCTTCGGCCGCGCGGCCGCTGTAACGACCGGGGTCGGGGCGGGCGCGGGCTCACGCTGCATCGTCTTCGCAAGAAGCAGCAGGGCGACCGCCGTGATGGCCAGGCTCACACCAACACTGACCGCCACGAGGACGGGCATTGTCAGGGATGTTGACCCTCCGGTGCGTCGTGTTGCTGTGGCGCTCTCGCGTTCCATCTGCATCCGTGCGACACCGGGGATGTCGATCAGCGACGATCCGCCGGCAGGGCGGGCCTGTTCGGGTGCCTGCTGCTGCGCTTGGGCCGCGACCACCGGTGCGGGGGCGGGTTTCGCCGGGGCGGGTTTCGCCACGGGCACCTGACGCACCGCAGCACTCCCGTTCACATCCACATACAGTTCATTGCCACTTGCCGGGCACACGCACCGGTAGGTGCTCCCCTGCACGAACGCGAGCACCGCAATGATGCTGTCCATAGCGGGGCGATGGAAGCCGATGCTTTCGAGGGGCCCTGCGTTGAGCAGCCGGCGGCTCAGCACCGGCGTCGATGCCGGACGCGTTCGGGAGAACACGATCCGCACGCCATTCTTGGCCGGTTCGGTGGAAAATCGGACATCACCCGCGAACCGGAACGCAACGCGCGTATGTCCGCCCACGACCGAGGCGCTGACGGTGTTCAATACCGACATCTCCTGGGCCCATGCCGTGCCCGGCACACCCAGCACCACTGTTAGGACCAACGTGCAAACGACCGATCTCATCGTGTTCCTCTCCACACTGGCAGAAAAATGGTGAACGTCGTACCCTTGCCGATCTCACTTTCAACCCTGATATCCCCCTTGTGCTGCGCGATGATCTTGCTGCAGATCGCGAGCCCGAGCCCGGTCCCCTTGTCGCCCTTCGTGCTGAAGAACGGTTTGAAGATCTTCTCCTGCAGGTCCTTCGCGATGCCCGTGCCCGTGTCCGTGAAGCGGATGCACACGTGGAACCCGGTGAGACTGGTGGACACCGCCACTGTGCCCCCCTTCGGCATCGCATCGCGGGCGTTGATGAGCAGGTTCAGGAACACCTGCTGCAGATAGTTCCCATTCCCGCCGACCGGCGGCAGATCTTGCGCAAGGCTCTGCTCGATGTCGATCCCATTCCCTTCGAACTCATGCTGGACCATCATGACGATATCTTCGATCGCGCGGTTGACATCGATCGGTTCCGCGGTCACCTCTTCGGAGGCATTGCGCGAGAAGTTCATCAGGCGCAGGGTGATATCCGACAGGCGCTTGAGCTGTTTGCTGAACATCTCGATCCAGTTCGGCAGGGGCCTGCCGGCCTGGACGAGTTCGAGGTGGAGCATGAGCACCTGCAGGGGGTTCTTGATCTCGTGCGCGATGCCTGCCGCCAGTTCGCCGATCGCCGCCAGCTTTGCGGCCTGCACCATCTGGGCCTGCGAGGCCTTGAGCTCCTCGTTCGCCTTGAGGAGCTGCTTGTACGTCCGCCAGTTCTCCACCCCCACGGCCGTCTGGTTCGCCAGCACCGACAGCAGCTGGATGTCCTGGTTCGAGAACTCCTGCTGCGGCTTCTCGGTATGGATGATGAAGATCCCGATCCCCTGGGACCGGAGAATGAGCGGAACGATCACGAAGTTGCGCGCGCTCGACTTCGCGAGCATATGCTCCAGGTCCGGGATGATGACGGTCTTCTTCTCGGCGATCACCCAGTCCACGATGCCGGCCTCGAGCTGGTGCTCGGCTTCGGCCTGCAGACGTGGCGCACCCTTCGAGGACAACGGGAGCAGCTTGCCCGAGGTCGTGTGGAACAGGAAGATGTTGCAGTCCAGCACGGGGATCACCTGCCGGGTCAGCTCGATCAACGCGCTCACGATCAGTTCGGGTTCCGTGGCGGTGCTGATGATGTTGGAGAGACGCTGGGTGGCGACCAGTTCATCGATCGAACTGCGGATCGCCAGATTGTTCTGTGTGAACTGGACATTCTCCGCCCGCAGCACGTCGATCGTCTTCTCGAGGGCCTTGATGTAGTTCTCACGGCTCTCGATGAACTGTTCGAACTGCGGAAGGCCTTCCTCCAGCAATTGCGTCCGATTCTTTCGTTTGGTCCCGTGTTCCATGGCCGACGTAATGGTCACGCCTCCCGCGTCTGTTCAAACTGTGTGACCGCTTCCAGGTCGCCCTTCACGAGCTCCCGGTAATTCTCCATGTAATCCTGCAGTGCCGCTGCATCCGTCAATTGGAGACGGTTCAGCGCCTCCTGATCGAAATCGATCCCTTTGTCGAACTCCACCGTCTGCGCCGCCATGCGCCCGGCAAACACGTCCGCACAGTGGATCAGCGCAACAAGCTCCTTGTTGTTCTCCGCCCTGCCCGGCGTATGGTGCATGGAGATCGCTTCCACCAGATGGCTCGGCAGGTTCCACCGTTCGGCAAGCCAGCCACCGACCTCGGCGTGCGTCACGCCGAGAACGCTCTCTTCCGCCTCCAGGGCCGTCAGATCGGTCTCACGGACGATCTCCATGATCCGCTTATGTTCGCTCTTGAAGTACCGGTGAAGGACCGAGACACCCATATCGTGGAGCAATCCGCCAACGAAAACCTCGCCCGACACACGGTAGCCGAGGTCACGGGCCAGGCGCCGCGCGAGCACGCCGCTCATGATGGCATGGTCCCAGAACCCCTTGGCATCGAACATCGCATCACCCTTCTTCTGCAGCGAACTCACGAGCGAGATCGAGATCACGATCTCTTTCAGGGCATCGTAGCCCAGGACGATGATCGCAAAGTCGATGGTCGAGATCTTCCGCGGGAAGCCGTAGAACGGCGAATTCGCGATCTTGAGCACCTTGGCCGTCAGGGCCTGATCGGTCGAGATCAGCTTCCCAAGCTTCGATGCGCTGGTCTTCGGGTTGTCGACCAGATCGACGATCTCCATCGCGATCGTCGGCAGCGCCGGCAGCTGGATGATCGTCTGGACCTTTTCCTTTATTGTCTCGGGTGACATCATGTCGTGGCCATTCTCCCGTCAGACACAGTCATGAATGATCGATGCAAGCCGGCCCAGGGCATTGTCGTGGACCTGACGTGCTTCGGGTTCGGTCACACCCATCAGGTTCGCGACCTCCCCCATTGTCAACCCCTCCTGGTAGCAGAGGGCAAGTGCCAGCCGTTCCTGATACGGCAGCTTGCCGACCGCCTCCACCAGCGACAACCGTAGTGCGGACACCAGGCGGTCGAACGACGGGGCTTGTTCCAGATCATGCTTCAGCAGTGCGGTCTCTTCCGTGAGCCGCTCCACCACAAGGTCCTCTTCCGTCAGTCCGAGCAGCGCCAGCGCACCCGGCGCGATCGTCCCGACATGATCGGCGCCGTACGCCCCGATCTCCATCCGGTGACAGAGCACATCCGCAATGTGGACCGTGGCCGTGAGCGCCGGATCGGCGACGGCCGCGGCGGGCTGGTGATGGCACCGCACTGCTTCCACGATGCGCGCGCCCAGGCCCCAACGCTCCACGAGGGCAGCCCCGGCCTGCTCATGATCCTCGGGCGAGCCGGCCGGCCGCGACTTCTGCAGCACCGACCGGATCGAACCATCCACCGCACCCGCCGGGATGAGCAATCCGAGATCATGGAACAATCCGGCGATGAATGCATCCGTTGGATGGACCAGTTTGTGTTTGCGGGCAAGCAACCGGGACGCCAGTCCGCATGCGATCGAATGACGCCAGAACTGTTCATACTGCGAGAACAGGGTCACAACGGTCTGCAGTGCACCGGAGACCACCATGCGCATCAGCGTATCGCGCAGGGCATCGAAGCCCAGCACGGTGATGGCTTCGGAGACGGTTGCCACGCGCGATGGCATTTCCAGGACCGGCGAATTCGCACGCTGGATGATGCGTTCGCTGAGATCACGGTCCGTCGCAACGACGGCGCCGAGCTGCGACACGCTCGACGCGGGATCGCGCATGAGCTCGAGCACCTGTTCCAGCAATGGCGCCTGGTCTGCTGGCCGGGTCACGGTTGCGCTCTCCGGCTCGTTCGCTCTGGCCGCCCTGACGGTCATGACCATTCTCCGAATCCAGCCAGCATCTCCGCCACGCCAGTCACGGCCCGGCGGTGGAGGACATCCACATCCGCCCGCGACACCCCGATCATGCCCGCGATGCGGATGAGGGACATCCCCTCGAAATAGTGCAGCGCGATGACAAGCCGTTCGCGCTCTTCCAGCTCTTCGTACGTGTTGACGAGATCCTCACGGAGGACGCGGGCTTTCAACTCCAGTGCCGGTGCGCGGTGAGTGATCCGGGTTTCCAGCAGCACGGCCGGGTCGTCCCCCTTCTTGCCCTTGTTCCCCGGCTGGAGGCCGAGGGTGAGCAGCGCATTGGCCGAGAAAAGGGTCCGAGGCTTGCTGCCCGGAGGACCGCCGAACAAGCGGTGACAGATCACGTCGGCGACGTGCACGATCGCGGCAAGCCCGGGATCGGTCTCGTTCCCGCCCGGTGCATGATGATGGCGCACAGCATCCCGGATCGCGGGATCGAGCGTTTCCCACCTGTCCAGCATCCACGACCCCGCTTCTTCGTGCATCCGTGCCTGCTGGTCCATGCCCATCGGTCCGTTCTCATCCTCCGTGTCCCAGTCATGGATCGCGTCGACTTCGGGAGAGGGGAGGTCTTCCGCGAGGAACAGAAAGCCGATATCGTGCACGAGCCCCGCGATCAATGCCCGGTTCGGGTCGGCGTATCCGGTCTCGAGCGCCACTGCCCGCGACACGAGGGCGCAGAGCAGCGAGTGATTCCACAGGGGTTCGCACATATGAAAGCTGTTCGCGATATGGCGCGTGGCTCGCCCGGCCACCGCCCACTTCACGGTGTCTTTCACCCGCTGGGCACCCAGGAGGCCGACAGCCAGATTGACGTCGCGGACCCGCCCCGGCAATCCGAACGCGGAATTCGCGGAGGCAGACAACGAGCGGAAGAGGATGGGGTTCCATCCGATCACCGCCGCAAGCCGGGAGGCCGAAGCACCCGGGTCGTTCACGAGATCCACCACGTACTCCATCACACGTGCCTTGAACGGGAAGGACGCTCCCGTATCCAATGCCCGGTGTTCGAACGTGATGCCGGCTGTCTGCTGGTTCGTTTTCATGCTTCCATCGTCACGAGTTTGTTGCGCAATGATCTCAATACCTCTGAGTGGATCTGCGACACCCTGCCTTCGGAGATCGAGAGCACCTTCGCGATCTCAGTGAATTTCAACCCCTCATAATAATAGAGCGCGATGACGGTCCGGTCACGCTCCGACAACCGCTCCACGGCTTCGACCAGGATCGCCCTGGTCTCCTGCTCGCTGATCCGGTCAAACGGACTCGGACCATCCGAGGGCGCCGCGTCGAGTGCTTCCGCACTCTCACTGTCAATCATATACTCTGCATCACGGGCGGGGACCGCATTCCCGCCACCGATGAGCTTGTGGTACTCTTCCAGCGAGAGTTCCAGTTTTCCTGCGATCTCCTCCTCCAGCGGCTCCCGGCCATGTTCCTGTGCCACCTCGTGGGCGGCCTTCCCCACTTTCCGGGACGTTTCACGGACCGACCGCGGCACCCAGTCCAGCTTCCGCATTTCATCCAGGATCGCACCGCGGATCCGGGGCACCGCATAGGTCTCGAACTTCACGTTCTGCGCCGGAAGGAACCGGTCCACCGCCGTCAACAATCCGAGGATGCCGAAGTGCACGACATCGTCGAATTCCAACCCCTGGGAGCGCGCCTGCAGGTGCAGGTTGTACTTGGACACGACATAGCGGACGAGGTCCAGATACTGGACAACGAGCTTCCGCTTCAGCTCCGGACTCCGGTGCTGGAGGAACTCATCCCACAGGTGCTGTGCCGTTGTGTGCATGGTCTAGCGTCCTGCAGATCACGCCGCCGAAGCGGATGTCTGCGTTGTTGGGGGTTCCTGATCCTCCGCAGCCCCCTCCTCACTGCGGGACGACTGTGCGACGACCGGTGCTGTCGGGTGCGGCTGCCGTTTCATGCTGCTCGCCACGACGAGCACGACGATCTGGCCTGCCACCACCGCGATGAAGACGATGAAGGCGCGGGCAACGGCAGCCATCACCGGCATCCCCTGGGAACCGAAGATCACGGCCGACACGAAGAAGGCCAGCAATCCGATCTGAAACATCACTTTCGTCATAACGCCACCGTCCGATGGATCGATGCATGAACATGATCACGAAGGATCGTCCGGGCCAGCGACTGCAGCGAGAGCGCCGCCGCGCAATGCGGGAACGCACTCACCAGCGCCTTCTGGCCGCGGATCGCTTCGCCCGCCCGCACATCCGCCGGGATGATACCGGCACACGCCACCTCGCGACCGAGGAAATGCTGGATCGCCGCACGGATCTTCGTGTACGTCTCCTCACCATCCCGTATCGTCCGCGCAGTATTGATCACCAGCTCCACCATCTGTCCGGGCGCATTCAGCCCGAGCACCTTGATCATCGCATAGGCATCCATGACCGCGGTCGGTTCCGGCGTCGTGACCACCAGCACACTGTCCGCTTCTTCGCCGTACCGGATGATCTCGGGCGTGAGCCCTGCCGCCGTATCGATGATCACCACATCCACGTGCTCCTCACGGTCCATGACCTCCGCAAGCAATGCCTCCTGTTCACCGATCGTCGGCTGCGGATACGACGGGTCGCCGCTGCTCCCGGGGAGGAGTTGCAGTCCCGGTGCCAGGGTCACAAGAACACTGTCCACATCCTGATCGCCGCGCAACACATCGCCGAGACGGAATCGCGGTGCCACACCCGCCATGACATCCAGACCTGCCAGATTCGCATCGGCATCGACCAGCAGCACCTTCTTCCCGAGCTTTGCAAGTGCAAGACCGACATTGAGGGCGACCGTGCTCTTACCCACGCCGCCTTTCCCGCTGGTGATGGTCAGCAGATACGGACGCGCGGGCCGGCCGGCATCGGCATACCCCCGCATCAGTGCGCGCATCCCTGTTGCCTGATCATGCATGGGCCATCTCTCCCGTATACACCATGGCGGCAAGTTGCGGGGCCTGGACCTGGCGGATATCGTCAGGAACGGCCTGTCCGGTGGTCACATACGACAACGGCAGATTGTGGCGGTGAATGATGCTGAGCATCGGGCCGTAGGTCGCCGCTTCATCCAGCTTGGAGAAGATCAGCCTGTTCGGCTTCACCACCTTGAACTGGTCGATGATCTCCTCACAGGTCTTAACGTTCGTGGAAGCATTGAGCACCAGATGGGTCTCGTCCGGCTCGGCCGCGAACACGAACTTCGCGAGGTCGTACAGTTCCTTCTTCGACCGCTGGCTCCGGCCGACCGTATCGAGGAACACCAGATCCTTCCCGCGGAACTTCTTCAACACCGTGCTCATCTCCGACGGCTTGTACACGACATCCATCTGGATGTCGGCGATGCCGGCGAACGTCCGGAGCTGTTCGATGGCCCCGATCCTGTAGGTATCGGCGGAGATCAGACCGACGTCCAGGCCGCTGAGCAGCTTGTTGATCGCCGCCAGCTTGGCGATGGTCGTGGTCTTGCCGACCCCGGTAGGCCCGACGAGAGCGATGATCTTGGTCTTCTTGCGGCGCCCCTTCTCCACATCCGGCGTCGGGATGATGCCGGCGATGGCCGCGAGCAGTTGTTTCTCGAGATACACTTTGTTCGTGATCTGGTCCTGATTCGAGCGCGTGTACACGGACTGGATGATGTCCGCGGCGAGATGCTCGTCCACATCGTGCTGGATCAGACGGCCATAGGCCTTCTGCAGCATGTCCGGCATGGGCGGCAGGTGGGCGTATTTGAGCTGCTCCACGATCGCCTTCAATGTCCCCTTCACATCTTCCATGTCGCTGCGCAATTCCACCAGCCCGGTGTCGGAGCGGCGGCGGCCGGCCGCGGCCGCACGCACGTCGTCGGCCTGACGGTCGCCGAACTGCTCCGCGATGCGGCGCAATTCCGTGAGGGCGGTCTCATCATCTCCCGCGGCGCGCGACTGCTCGAGCTGCCGTTCGAACCCGCCCGCGGCCTGGCGGCGCCGGTAGGTGTTGGGAGCCGGCGCCGGTGCGTCATCGATGGCCCCGGTGACCTCGAAGGCATCGCGGCCGAGGAAGTTGAACGGGCCGCCACGGGTGACCTTGCGGCTGCTCACCACGATCGCATCCGGTCCGAGCTCCGTCTTCATCTGCTCGGTCGCTTCCTTGAGGGAATGGGCGACGAATTTTTTAATCCTCATGACTGGCCTCAAGTTTTCCTAAGAATTCCACTTCTGTGTCCGGGGGCAGTTCGGTGAACGACAAGACCGCCACGCCGGGGAATGTCGTATGGATCAAACGGTAGAAGTACGGTCGCACGGTCGCCGCGCACAGGACCACCGGGGCGTAACCCGCCGCACGCACGGCCTCGATATTCTCGGTCAGACTCACATGGATCGACTGGATCTGACGCGGCGACAGGCCGAGACTCGGGCTCGTATCGCGCTGGTTCTGCAGCGCCGCCGTGATCGTCTGCTCCAACCGGGGATCCATGGCGATCGCATGCACCATGCCCCGGGCATCGCTGTACAGCCGGGCGATGGTCTCCGACAGCGCGTGACGGACGTACTCGGTCAGCACATCCACGTTCTTGGTGACACGCGCATAATCGACGAGCGCCTCGAGGATCGTGACCAGGTCACGCACCGGGATCCCTTCGCGCAGGAGGTTCTGCAACACCTTCTGCACCGAACCCGTCGGCAGCAGGTCCGTCGTGAGCTCTTCGATCACTGCCGGATAGTCCTTCTTCAGATTCTCCACCAGCTTCTTCACATCCTGCCGCCCGAGGATGCGGTCGGCATTCCTGCGCAGCACCTCCTGCAGGTGCGTCGAGAGCACGGCGGACGGCTCCACGACCGTATACCCGTACAGCTCCGCACGGTCACGGTCGCCACCGGCGATCCATACGGCCGGCAGGCCGAACGCGGGCTCCTGCACGCTGAAGCCATCCAACGATCCATCCGCCGTCCCGGGGTTCATCGCGAGATAGCGGTCCATCAGCAACGAGCCGGTGGCGGTGACATTGCCGCGGATCTTGATCACATAGTCATTCGGATCCAGCTGAAGATTGTCGCGCACCCGCACCGGCGGGATGATGATGCCGAGGTCGATCGCCAGTTGCCGGCGGAGGTTCGTGATGCGCGCGAACAGATCGCCGTCACGGGCTTCGTCCACGAGGGAGATCAGGCCATAGCCGATCTCGAGCTCCACCGGATCGACCTGCAGGTAATCCTCCACGCGTTCTTCACGGGGGGCGGCGGAAGCCGCCGGAGCCGCACCCTCCACGGGAGCGGCCGGGGCCTGCCCATCGCGCATTTTCACATAGCCGACGCTGCCCGAGATGATCGCCAGGATCATGAACGGAATGGTCGGGAGTCCGGGAACGATAGCGAAAAGGAACAATGCCCCGGCCGTGATGAGCATGGTCTTCGGCCGCCCGAACACCTGGCCACGGATCTCCATATCGAAGGCATTGCCCGCAGCGCTGCGGGTCACGATCATACCGGACGCCACGGCCACGATCAGGGCCGGGATCTGGGTGACGAGGCCATCGCCTACTGTCAGCAGCGTGTAGGTCTGCAGTGCATCCGTGAACGACATCCCGCGCTGGGCCACACCAATGACGAATCCGCCCAGGATGTTCACGATATTGATGAGCAGGCCGGCGATGGCGTCTCCCTTGACGAACTTGGTCGCGCCATCCATCGCGCCATAGAATTCCGCTTCGCGGGAGATCTCGCGGCGGCGCTCACGGGCCTCCTTCTCCGAGATCATGCCGGCATTCAGATCGGCATCGATGGCCATCTGCTTGCCCGGCATCCCGTCCAACGTGAAGCGTGCCGCCACTTCGGCGATACGCCCGGCACCCTTCACGATCACCACGAACTGGATCAACACGAGGATCAGGAAGATGATGAACCCGACCACATAGTTCCCCTTGACCACGAACGACCCGAACGCCGTGATCACCTCGCCGGCATACCCCTCACCAAGGATCAGGCGGGTCGAGGCAACGTTCAGTCCAAGGCGGAAGATGGTCAGGATGAGCAGCAACCCCGGGAACACCGAGATCTCAAGGGGGTTGGTGAGATACATCGAGACCATCAGGATCACGATGGCGACGGCGATATTGGCGGCGAGGAGCACGTCCAGCATCATCGCGGGGATCGGCACCACGAGCAGCGCAAGGATGAAGATCACGCTCACAGCGAGGACAACGTCGCTGTTGGCGTTCATCATGCGCATCGGGGTCTTCCACGCGCCGGTACTGCCTGTCTGGACCGCTGTTGTCGCCATATGCCTAGTTCAGGATCGTTGTCTGTGTTGCATGCTTGAGCCGGTAGATGGATGCCAGCAACTGTGCCACCGCCTGGAACAGCTTCTCCGGGATCTCCTGTCCGATCTCGACCGAACGGAACAATGTCTGGGCCAGGGGTTTGTCCTCGACGATCGGGACGCTATTGGCGGTCGCGATCTCGCGTATCTTGAGTGCCACGAGATCGGCCCCCTTCGCCACCACCGTGGGGGCGTGCATCTCTTCCGCGTCGTATTTCAGCGCCACCGCAAGGTGGGTCGGGT
The DNA here is from genome assembly GCA_030835135.1 of Bacteroidota bacterium. Classification (GTDB taxonomy): domain Bacteria; phylum Bacteroidota; class Ignavibacteria; order UBA10030; family UBA6906; genus JAGDMK01. The sequence continues at coordinate 47,304 of JAUQWO010000025.1, read as the reverse complement.
TGGTCACGACCACATCCGCCTTCGGCACATCCGCCATCATGCGGCGATACGCGATGCGGCGCTGGATGCTCCGGATGCGCCCCTTCACTGCCGGATCGCCTTCCGTGGACTTCGTTTCTTCCTTCACCTCTTCCTTGCTCATCTTCAGGTCCCGTTCGTGCTCGAATCGCTGGAAGAAGTAATCCGCCACGGCCAGGACCAGGAAGGCGAGTCCTGCCTTCATGCCGAGACCGTACGCGGCGCTGCCCAGATACCCCATCACCGCCACCGGATCGCTGTCCACGAGAAGGGGCGATTCGGCGATCACATCCTCGATCGCCCAGTACGAGACCATGCCGACAACAGCCACCTTCGCCAGACTCTTGCCGAGTTCCATCGCCGACCGGCGGGAGACCAGGATCTTCTGGATGCCTTTGAACGGATTCAGCTTGTCAAAGGTCGGCCGTAACACTTCCGGCGAATACACGAACCCGACCTGCATGTACGAGGACGCCAGTCCGACCACCATGATCCCGAAGATCACCGGAGCCAGCAGCATCCCCAGCCGGACCACGCCGCCACCCACGAGCGCATGGACGTTTTCGGCATTCACGGCGAGCGAACCCGACCGCATGAACGCCGTCCGCGCGATATCCGCCATGCCGCTCGCCAGGACCGTCCCGCCCGCATACAGGATCATCAGCCCGAACAGCAGGACCAGGGCCGAGTTGAGCTCCACGCTGCGGGCGACCTTTCCCTTGCGTCTCGCTTCCTCGCGCTTGCGATCACTCGCTGGTTCGGTTTTTTCCTGGAATGATTCTTCGGCCATGGCCCTACATCACACGGATCAGTTCCACAATGTCCTCCTCGAACCCCGTCAGCAGGTTCTTGAAGGCGTACACGAGCAACGGTGCGGCGGCCATCAGCACCAGCACGCCGACGCCGATCTTCACCGGAAAACTCACGATGAACACATTCACCTGCGGTGCGACGCGCGACAGGATCGCGAGCGCCACGTTCATCAGGAACGACGCCACGATGATCGGAGCGGCGCACTTCAATCCCACCACGAACATGATCCCCGACATGCGGATCAACTGCTCCGCCACGGGTCCGCCGACCGAGAACCCGCCGAGCGGGATCGCGTCGTAACTGAGCACCATCGCCTGCAGCACGAAGTGGTGGCCGTTGATCAGGATGAAGACCAGCAGCAGCGCCAGGTACAGGAAGGCGCCCACGATATTGTTGGACCCCGTCTCGGGATCGAAGGCAGTGGCAATGGACAGGCCCAGATCGAAACCGATGAGTTCGCCGCCCGCGCGGACACCGGCGAACACCAGCGACATCGCGAACCCGATCACCAGGCCGGTCAACGCTTCCTGCACGGCCATGATCGCCAGCGGGAGGAGACGCAGATCGACCTCGGGGTGTTGCGCCGCCAGCACGGGATACAGGACGATGGCCATGAACATGCCGAGGCCTGCCTTCACCTGCACGGGCACGCTCACATGACCCAGCATGGGCGCGACCGACAGGAGCGTCGTGCATCGCACGAAGATCATGAAGAACAGCACCAGCTGAAGGGCATACACTTCCATGGTTTAGCGTCCCAACGCAGGGATCTGATTGAAAATGGTGATCGTGAAGCCGATCATGATCTCCATCATCCAGGGGAGAGTCAGGACCGCAACGACCGCCACAATGATGATCTTGGGCACAAATGTCAGGGTCACCTCCTGGATCGACGTCGCGGCCTGAAAGATCGCGATGATCAAGCCGATAATGAGGGAGAGCACCAGCATCGGTGACGAGACCAGGATCATGGTGTAGAATGCCTCACGGAACAGATAGACAACCATTTGTTCGTTCATGGGTCGGGCCTTTCCTGTGTTACCGGAAACTTTCAAGGAGTGACCGGATCACCAGGTGCCAGCCATCGACCAGGATGAACAACAGGATCTTGAACGGCAGAGAGATCAGGACCGGGGGCAGCATCATCATGCCCATGGAGAGCAGGATGCTGGAGATCACCATATCAATGACCAGGAACGGGATGAACAAGAGGAATCCGATCTCGAACCCTATACGCAATTCGCTGATGGCGAATGCCGGGATCAACGCGTGAATGGGCACATCGTCCCGCGTTTCGGGCTTCTCCACATTGGCCAGTTTCACGAACAACGCCAGGTCCTCTTCCCGGGTCTGCCGGAGCATGAACTCCCGCAGGGGCACGACCCCACGGTCATACGCCTGCTGGAGCGTGATCGTGTTCTTCATGTACGGCTGAATGGCGTCCTGATTGACCCGGTTCCATGTGGGGGCCATGACGAAGAACGTCAGGAACATCGCGAGGCCGATCAGGACCTGCGACGGGGGCACCTGTTGCGTGCCGATGGCCTGACGGAGGAAATGCAGCACGACCACGATCCGCGTGAAGGCGGTGGTCATGATCAGGATGGCCGGTGCGAGCGACAGCACGGTCATCAGGAACAGGATCTGCAATGTCACGGCTACATCATCCGGACTGGTGGCTTTGCCCACTTCCACCGAGATCTTCGGCATCGGGATCGCCTTGTCCTGCGATGCCGCAACGCCCGCCACCAGGAGGCACAACAGTATCACCACGATCACCCGCTTCATGCGCTCTTCTTCTCCAGCTTCCGGTTCACGAGGGTATGCAATGTTGCCTGCAGATGGGCGGCGAACCCCGTCGGCTGCCCTGCGGCGATGCCCGCCGGCCGCGGCTTCTCCGCCTGGCCGCATTCCTCGGCCGCGAATTCCGTCAGGGTCTGCATGCCCTGTTCACTCACACCCACCACCACGACGCGGTCCGCGATCTTCAGGGCCACGACCGACTTCTTGGGCTGCAGGGCCTTGCGCCCGAGCACCTCGATCTCCAGCCGCTGGCCCGGTGCCTGGGCACCCGGCATCACGTAGCGCTTCAGGACGTACATGAGGCCGAACATGAGCGCCAGCACGGCACCCAGCGACAGCAGCATTTTGACGAAGAGCCATTCCATGATCAGCGTCCCAGTCCCCGTACGCGTTCCGACGCCTCGACGAGATTGGTGATGCGGATGCCGAAGTGCTTCTCGATCACCACCACCTCCCCTTCCGCCATCTTCTTGCCATTGATCAGCACATCCACCGGCTCGCTGGCGAGCTTCTCGAACTCCACCACGGAACCGCGCTGGAGGTCCAGGACGTCCCGGATCAGCATGTTCGTGCGGCCCAGCTCGATCGCCACGGGCAAGGTGAGGTCCATCAGCAGGTCGAGCTTCTTGTCGCGCTCGCCTTCCAGCCCGTTCGACGCTTCGAGGTTCTGGAATTGTGCATTGCGGACCTCCACGGACGCATCCGGTGCCGCCATCCCTTCGTTCGGATCCATCCCGAGCAGTCCGTCCATCTCTGTTCCTGTCGACTCTTGCATACCCTTCAGGCTCCTGATGAGTGTTCATGAAGCACATTCGTTACCTTCACGGCCACTTTGCCCTTCGACACACCGGGGCGGCCCAGCACGCGCGTCTTCCCGCCGATCTGCACCTGCACTTCCCCGTTCACCGGGATATTCGTGCGCAGGATGTCGCCCGGCTCGAGGTGCAGCAGCTCGCGCAGGGAAAGCGAGGTCTCTCCCAGCAGGCATGTGGCATTCACCCGCGTCTTGCCCACCTGCCGGAACAACGGCGCGCGCCAGTCACTCTCACCCTTCACCCCTGCCCCGACACTGAAGTGCTGCATGTTCAGCTTCGCGAGAACGTCCTCGAGCGCGAAGGTCGGGAAGCAGAGGTTCATCATATACTTCTGCGTGCCGATAATGACCTCGAACGACACCACCATCACGATCTCGCTGGCCGGTGCGATCTGCACGAAGTCGCCCTCGATCTCATAGCGTTCGAGCTTGAACGTGAGTTCGGCGACCGTCTTCCAGGCACGCTGGATATCCGACAACGCGCGCTGAATGATGCCCTTCACGATGCTCTGTTCGATCTTGGTGATCGGACGGGCGTTCTTCTCGCCTTCCGCGACGCCGCCCATGAGGTGCTCCACCATCGCCAGCAGCAGCTGGGGGCTGACCTCCAGCACGGCGAGCGCGTCCGATTCCGTGATCCGGAAGACGTACAGGGAGCTGGGGCTCGCGATCGACAATACGAACTCGGAATAGAACAACTGATCGACGGACGACACGTTGATCGTTACCGTCGTCTGCAGCCGGGAGACGAGGTACGAACTGAACGTTTCGCCGAAACTCTCGTGCACCGCCTGGAACGTGCGCAGCTGGTTCTTGGACAGACGGTGCGGCAACCGGAAGTCGAAGGTAATGGCTTCCTTCTCCGACTTCTTCGGTTCCGGTGGTGCTTCGACGGCCTCGATCGTTCCGGTGGATATACCGGACAACAGACTGTCGATCTCCTGCTGGGAAAGGATCTCCGGCACGGTGCGCTCGCTACTGGATGATGAACTTGCTGAAATACACGCTGGTCAGTTTTCCGGTGCCGAGGAGTTTTCCTACGCGTTCGGAGATCTCCAGGCGGATGGAATCGCGATTCTCGGGCATCGAAAGTGTCGTCAAGGATTTGGCGGTCAGGATCGTGTTGAGTGCATCGCGGACCTGAACGTCCTTCGCCTCGATCTCCCTCTTGGCTTCGGCATTGCTCACCTCAAAGCCGACGGTGGTGAGCAGGAAGCGCGTTCCGTTCGTCCCTGCCGGGTTGAGGATCACGTCTTTGACGATATAGATGTTCGGTTCGGCAGCGCCTTCGCCTTCCTCGCCCCCTTCGGCTTTTTCGCCATGCGCCGACGCTTCTCCGGCCGCGGTCGTCTCCGGTGTGGCGGCGCTCGGCGGTCCGATGAACTTCGGAAGCAGCCAGATCATGAGTCCGCAGATGACGACGAATACCGGCACGCCGAACATCAACAATTGTTTGATGGAGATTGCGCCGCCTGCTGCTGCCGGTGCAGCCGGTGCCGCTTCTTCTTGTTTTGCCATAGTTCTTGCAGGTAGTTGTGGGACACTCCTTTAGCAGAGGTCAAATCATGTGCCACGGAGTCTTGTGCAGGAATGCGTAACTTTGCGCAGGAAGAGGGGTAACACCGCGCAGGAAGCGGATTTTGAGATGATAATATTAGCCAGGTGGTGGCTACTGAGGGACGTATACCCTCAAATTACCCCATTTTTCGAGGAGTTGCGAGACAACGGCGTTTATACGCGATGACCGCCTTGACGACCTCATCCACGGTCTCGCGAACCATCAACTTCTTCCCTGTGGTCGTGGTAATCAGCGTATCCGGCGTAGATTCGACGAATTCGATCAGGTCGGCATTCACCACGATCTTGGCGTTCTGCAATTTCGTGAGTTCGATCATTCCCGTCTCCGGAAAAATGAGCGGCCGGGGACAGGCCGCATGGCCCGTCCCCGGTCACCTATGCCTTACCGCTTCAAGTTGACCACTTCCTGCAGGAACTCATCGCTCGTGCTGATGACGCGCGCACTCGCCTGGAATCCCCGCTGGGCGGTGATCATCTTCGTGAATTCATCCGCGAGGTCGACGTTCGACTGCTCGATCGCGCCCGCGGTCAGCGTTGAAGAGTCTCCCGGATTCACCAGCACCTCGCTCCCCGAGTTGGCACTCAACGAGAAGGCGTTGTCCCCGGCGCGCATCAGACCGGAAGGGTTCGCGAACTCCGCGAGCATGATCTGCGCAAGCTTCTGGATCGTCCCATTGCTGAACGTCCCGTTGATGAATCCCTTCTCATCGAATGCCACGCTCAGCAGCGTGCCGGCCGCATAACCATTCTGCGTGCTCATCTTCACGATCGACGATGAACCGAGTTTGGAACCCGTCACGCCGGTGAATTCGCCCTGCGTGCCGAAGACAAAATCGATCGTCATGTCGCTGGCCCCGGTCGGCGGTGTGAATGTCACCTGCTGCGTTCCGGGCACGGACAGGGCTCCCGAGACGTTGTCGAACGTCAGACTTCCGTCGCCCACGTGCGTGGGGGTCCCGCCCGTTGTCGTCGCCGGGATGTCGGCACTCCACGTCCAGGTGTCCATCGCGGTCTTCGTGAACGTCAGTTCAACGGACATCTTGTTGCCGAGTGAATCGAACACGTCGACGGTGGACTTCAGGAGCCCTTCCTGTGATCCGGCCACATAGATATCCTCATCGCTCAGCAGGTTTCCGGCGAACTTGACCTCGCTGGTCGCCTTTGCCGGCGACTTGATGCCGGCATCGACCTGAATGTCTCCCATCGCCGTGCCCGACGGGACCACACCGCTCGCATCGGCCATCTTGCCCTGCAGGATGGCGCCCGAACCCGTCACAATACGGCCATCCGCATCCCACTTGAACTGGCCATCACGCGTGTACATATTCTGGCCATTGGACTTCACGACGAAGAACCCGGGGCCGAACACCGCAAGGTCCAGATCGCCGCCGGTGCGCTCGATGCTGCCCTGATTGAACGTCGCATCCAGGGAGCTCACCGACATGCCCAGACCGACCTGCATCGCGTTCGTACCGCCATTGGTTGCCGACGGACGGCTGGCGGTCTGGATGGTCTGTGAGTAGAGCTCGGAGAAACTTGCGCGGCTTGCCTTGTACCCCGCCGTGTTCACGTTGGCGATGTTGTTGCCGATGACGTCCATCATGGTCTGATGGTTGCGCAGGGAAGAAACGCCGGAGAAGAGTGATCTCAGGAATGCCATAATACTAACCCTCCTTGATTCAGGTATGTTGTTGAGTATGTCTGATGACCGTTCCTCGTTCGTTCGGACCGGTCGGAGGGGCCTCCTCTATTCGAGAGGGCCAGCCCCGGTACAACGTGACATCTACACGATCACTGCACTATCGATGTTGGTGAAGACGTTCTCCTTCAAATGCTCGCTGTCCATTGCCGTGACCACCGTCCTGTTCTTCACGCTGACGATGAATGCCATGTCGCGCATCAGCACGAGCGAATCCTTCGCTCCCTTCTCGTCCGCCCGGTTCACGGCATTCTGCAGGCTCGCCAGATCCACATCGTTGAGCTGGATCTTGCGTGCCTGGAGCCGCTCCTGGGCATGACGCGAGAAGGTCAGGCCACGGAGTTCCTCCTGAAAGACGGCATCAAAGGACGGTCCCTTGGTCTCGCCGACCCCGGTCCGCTCTTTGAAGCCCTCCACCCCGCGCGCGGGCAGGAACGGTACCCGCACGCCGTTCACATAGGTATCAGCCATGGGTCGCTCCGTTCAGGATCTCCAGGATGTTCGCCACCGGGATCTCGACACCATCGACAAGGAACACGGTCCCGTTCGCCGTGAAGCGCACCCCGGTGATATTGCCAAGGACGAATGACGAGGTCTCCATCGCCTTTTCTTTCGCGTCCAGAACCTCCACCTTGAACGTGTACTTCCCTTTCTCTACGGTCTTCCCCCCCAGGTTCGTCCCGTCCCAGGTCAGACTCGTGTCGCCGGCCGGGATGTCCGTGGGGTTGAATTCCTTCACGAGTTCGCCGTCGGCATTGAAGATCTTGACCGTCGACTTCAGACCCACCGCGCCCACGGTAAAACCGAACCGGAGGTCATGTTCGCCGTCCCACTGCAGCGTATTCCCGGCAGCCTTGATCTCCTTCCCGATCATCGTGGTGGCCAGCGAGTTCCCGATGGATTGCGCCATCAGCTGGTTGGTCGTGACGCTCGCTTCCAGATTGCTGTTCATGTTCGTCAACTGCTCGACGGAACTGAACTGCGCCAGCTGCGACGCGAATTCGGTTCCATCCAGCGGGTTGAGCGGGTCCTGATTCTTCAACTGCTCCACCAGCAGTTTCAGGAAATCGTCCTTCCCCAGGACATTGGCGGACGATGTCACATAATTCGGAGCAGCCGCACTCAGAGATGTCTCAGAGATCGTTGCCATGGTTCTTCCTCCTACATGACCATTTCCATGGTGTTGTACCCCATGGTCCGGCCGGTGTCGAACTGCTCCACCGTGTCCACCATGTAGGCGTGTTTCGATCCCTGACGCTGCCGGCGGTCGCCCTGGCCACCACCCGACTCCTTCGCCGGATGATCGCCGCCGAACGACACATCCAGACGCTGCACATCGATGCCACGTTCACTCAGCGACTGGCGTATCTGGGGCAGCTGGACCTCGAGGGCGGACTTGACACCCGCCTGTGACACGTCGATCTGGGCCTGCATCTTCCCGCCTTCCATCTTCACATGCACCGAGACTTCGCCCAGCGATTCCGGCACCAGCCTGATCCGCACCTCGGAGTTCTCACCGTTCACCTGGAGAGCCATGCCTTTCACGACCTGGTCCGCCACGCTCTTCGCCGTTTCGGGCGGCAACGAGACGAACGACTCCGGCATCCGGACGGTGAACTCGGTGGTGCGTGACGTATCGACTTTCGTCAGCACCGGCATAGCCTGCGCAAAGGACGGGTCCTTGTGTTGCAAGCTGTCACGCATGCCATCCTGGCCTGTGTGTGCGGGCGGCTGCACGGTCTTGAGCACCGTCGCATCCTGCTCACGCGTCGCCGCCGGCGATGACGTCTCTGCGGTGATCTCCTTCGTGGCCGCCTGTGCCGTCACACGTTCAGTCCGCGCTGCCGCTTCCGTGCTGGCGGAAGACCGGACATCAGTGGAACCTGACACGTGCTGCAGCACACGCACCATACGGCGGAGATCCTCACTACCCGTCACATCTTCCATCGAGGCCGGTGCAGTTGCCTGCGCTCGAACCGGCATCTTGTCCCCCTCCTTCGGGGAGACCGGGACATTGGAAGAGAGTTCAGGTGTCACCGCGAGCGTACCTGCACGACGGACGGGCTTCGCCTCGGCCCCAGTCTTCCCCTGCTTCGGGTTCTGAACGGGAACGGGCTTCGGCTCTTCGGCGTCGACCGGTACCACCACCGGCGTGGCCGGCTCCTCAACGACCGTTGTCGTGAAGACCGCGACCGGATCCGGGGTTTCGACCGCAACCGGAACGGCCTGCGGGGCTTCGACGGTTGGCGCGGTGCTCTGGCCTTCTGCAACGGGTTCCATCATGGCGAGTATGGCGTCCATCGCCTGGGCGGGCGCGGCAGGAACGGGGGCTGGTACGGCCTGTTCCTGTGCTGCCACCGGGGCGACGTTCGCATCAACGGCTGTGGCGGTGAAAGGTAGTGCCGCCTGCGCCGCTGTCTCGATGCTGCCGCTTCCTGTACCGGCTGGCTGGAGTACCGCTCCGGCAAGTTCCGAAGACACCAGGTCGCTCACCACCACGCCTGTGGCGGGCACGCTGAGCTGTTCCATGGGAGGATCCTCTCCTCCCGACCCGTTCTCTCCTGAACCTGTGGTACCGGTGTCCACCGGAGGGGCCAGTGCATTCATGGTCATCTGCATGCCGCCACCGAGCAGCATCTGTTGCAGAAGCCCGAGGAACGCATCGCCACCTGCCGCGGTGTCGTCAGCACCCGGAGGCCGGACGCCAGCTCCCAGTACGTTCAACTGCCCGCCCATCGCGAGCAGCTGTACGGGAGTACTGTTCATAGGGTTCACCTCATGATGCGGGCAGCCCGATCCGGTTGGAGCGCAGCCAGGATCTTCGCCGCCTGCTTCTTTTTGATGGATAGGACAACATGTTTGACATCTTCGTCCGGGAAGTCGGCAAGGATCCGGGCTGCGCTCGCCGGATCCATCGCTTCCAGGACCTTGGCCATGGCTGTTCGCTGAGCACCGCGCGCGCTGTCCGTGGCAGCGACGACCGCACGGTTGTTCTCCATGACCTGACGGAGCCGTTCCGACAGCGAGTCGGAACGCATGAGTGCCGCTGTCACGACACCCATGAGCGAGTCCGCTGGACTCACAACGTGTGATTCCGCAACGTGCGTACTATCCTCCCCCTCCTGCATGACGGGGGCGGCGTGCGGTCCGGCAACTGAATCACGGGCCGCACCAGCGTGCGCAGCAGAATCGACCGGGGCTGCCGGGGGGACGACCCCCAGGAGGTCCGGCCTGACATAGAACACGGTACCGACAAGCATCATCGCCGCCAGCGCGGCAACGATGACCACGATCAATACGGGAAGCAGCTGCTTCATACGGCTAATGGTCCGTCTTTATCCGTTGTGCAAGCACATCGATCACCCGCTGGGCCTTCCGCTCCTGCTCCTTCGTCTCTTCGTCCCGCCGCCGCTGATCGATCTTTTCGACCATCTGTTTCGATTGCGACCGCTCGACCAGCTCCACGCGTTTCCCCTCCTCCGCGGTCGTCACTTCACGCACTTTCTCCTCCTGATGCTCGATCTTCCGGGAGAGACTCTGCAAGAATGCCTGGCTCGTCTGCAGATCGACCGCCCGCGTCTTCATCTTCCGGACCGCATCGGTCATGGCGCTGCTCTGCTGCTCTTCCAGCGTGGAAAGGCGGCCTTCTTCCGTCTGCCGCTCAACCTTGATGACCGCCAGCTCACGCTGGGTCTTCTTGAGCTGCATGTCCCTGACACGAATGACCGTCGACAATGGTGAGTCCGACACGCGCATGCACCCCTCACTGTCCCATCATGGATATTAAATGCTGAATACTCGGCTCGAACTCCGCCCTCTCGGTGGACGCCTGACGCAGAAAGGTCCGGATCTTCTCCCAGTTCCGCAGCGCCTCATCGATGCGCGGGTTGCTTCCCTTCACATAGGCCCCGATGTTGATCAGGTCCTCCGCTTCACGGTACGTCGCCATCATGTCCAGCAACCGGTGTGCCGCTTTCCGGTGCTGTTCCGTGGTCACCGCCGGCATCACGCGGCTTACGCTCTCCAGGACGTCCACTGCCGGGTAATGACCGGAGGACGCCAGCCGACGCGAAAGGACGATGTGGCCGTCCAGGATCGACCGCACCGCATCGGCCACGGGGTCGCTCATGTCATCGCCTTCCACCAGCACGGTATACATGCCGGTGATGCTGCCCCGGCGGGCCGTGCCCGCACGCTCCAGCAGTTTCGGCAGGATCGCAAAGACGGACGGCGTATACCCCTTGGTGGTCGGCGGTTCGCCGATGGCCAGCCCCACTTCGCGCTGCGCCATCGCCAGGCGTGTCACCGAATCCATGAGAAGCATCACGTTCAGGCCGCGGTCACGGAAATATTCCGCGATCGTGGTGGCAAGGAATGCCGCCTTGATGCGGATCAGGGCGGCCTGGTCGCTCGTGGCCACGATGACCACCGAGCGGCGCAACCCCTCCGCACCGAGCTCGCGGTCCAGGAATTCCGCGACCTCGCGTCCGCGTTCGCCGACAAGGGCGATCACATTCACATCCGCGCTGGTGTGCCGCGCGATCATGCCCAGCGTCACACTCTTGCCCACGCCGCTTCCAGCGAAGATACCCACGCGCTGACCTTCACCGCAGGTGAGCAACGTATCGATGGACCGGATCCCGGTCACGATCGGTTTACTGATGCGCTGACGTTCGAGAGGGTTCGGTGGCGCATTATAGATGGAGCGTACCTCGCGGGCATGCAGGGGGCCCTTGCCGTCGATCGGGTGGCCGAGGCCATTCAGGACGCGCCCGAGCAATTCCTCCCCCACCGTCGCGGACAGGACCTGGTTCGTTGCCACGATCTCGCTGCCGGGGCCGACCCGTGCCGCGTCGCCAAGGATCATCGAGAGGACCCGGTCATTGCGGAACCCGACGACCTCGGTCAGACACTGGTCCTGTCCGTCCTTGGATTTGATGACACAGACATCGCCCAGGGCGCAGTTGGGGCCGCTGGACTCAATGACCAGACCGATCACCTGCTTCACGCTGCCGTTCACCTTCAGCAGGTCCACGCGACGGAGGCGGTCCGTGTAATCCGAATGCGTCACGAGCGACGGCGCAGGCGTTGCCGGGGGGGGCGATGTCAGTGTCGACGGATTCACCCTGCTTCTTCCTCGCTGGGTAGTTGTGGCCCGAACAGTGCCGTCTCGATCTGACGCAGTTGCGACCCGATCCGTGCATCCACATTGCCCGTGGCGCTTTCGAGGATGCATCCGCCCCGCTCGATGGACTCATCCCCTTCGATCAGGATCTCCCGGACCGCGTCCGATGACGACAGCAGGGCCGCCCGGTGCGAGCGGACCAGGGCTTCATCCTCCGGATGCACGCGCACCGTGATCTTGTCGACGCCAACGATCCGCCGTATGGCCTCCCGCATCTGCCGCATCACCACCGCCTCGTCCAGAGTGATCTCTCGCTTCACGATCCGTTCCGCAACGGCCACCGCGAACTGGTACGCCTCCCGTTCAAGTTCTGCCGCGAATGCCGCGGTTTCCTTCGCCATGGATTCCAGGAGAGTGTCCAACCGGCGGCCGGCGGCCATCCGCTCTGCCTCATCCCTCTCGCCGATGGCTGCCGCGGCTTCCGTCAGCCCCTGGACCCGTCCGCGCTCGAATTCCTCATGGAGGCGTTCCTCCGTGAGGCTATCATCCACCGGGATCCGGTACGGCTCCGGCGGCGTGGCTGCGACATGGGTCTGCTCTGCCGGGCTCGGCCGCACTTCAGCGGGCCGGACCACGGGAGCGGGCCTGGGTTTTGGCGGGGCGGTCCGAATGATGCGGATCGTGCTGCCGGGTTTCCGGGACATATGCAGGACGCTAGACAAAGACTTCCTCCGACCCTCCGCGGCCCGCGACCACGATCTCGCCCTGGTCTTCGAGCTGCTTGACGATCTCCACGATGCGCGTTTGCGCGCCTTCCACTTCCTTGAGGCGGACCGGCCCCATGTACTGGAGCTCCTCCTGCAACAGTTCGCGCGCGCGTTCCGACATATTGCGCAGGACCTTCTCCTTCAGCTTGTCGTCCACGACCTTCAGCGACATCGCCAGATCGCGCTTGTCCACTTCGCGCAGCACGCGCTGGATCCCGCGGTCGTCCACATACAGCAGGTCCTCGAACATGAACATGAGCCGCTTGATCTCGCTGGCCAGCTGCGGATCGGACTGTTCGATGTGTTCGAGAATGACCTTCGCCGTGGCGCCATTACATTTGTTCAGCACGGACGCCATCGATTTCGATCCGCCCATGGAGCTCATGCTCTGGCTGATCTCCGTGCGCGCGATATCCTCGACGACATCCTCCACCTCCGCAAGCAGCGACGGCGATACCTTGCCGAGGGTTGCCATGCGATAACTCACATTGTTCCGCAATTCCTCCGAGAACTCCGTCAGGACCTGCGCCGCCTGGTCCGCCGTGAGGTTCGAGAGGATCAGGGCGATCGTCTGGGGATGCTCCTTCCCCAGGAAGCTGGCGAGTTGCTGTGCATCGGCCTTCTTCAACATGCCGAAGCCCTTCACATGCGTGAGCGCTTTCACCTTCTCGAGCACGTCCGTCGCCTTGCTGAACCCCAGGGAGTGTTCCAGCAACTTCTGCGCATAGTCGATACCGCCCTGGATCACATACTCCTGGGCGGTGATCATGTGGTGGAACTCTTCCGTCACGGCATCGGCCACGCTCGAACTGATCCCGCGGACGTTCGCGATCTCGATGGTGAGCATCTCGATCTCTTCCTGCGACAGCTGGCGCATGAGCCGCGTCGCCGTCTCGACGTCCAGGGACAGCATCAGCATGGCGGCCTTCTGCCGCGCGTTCAAACGATCCGTGCTTACGGGTTGTGCCATTCCTGCGCCTACTCCTCTGCTAACCAGACTTTCAACAACCGTGAACTCTCATGGGGTTTCTCGCGGATATACGAGACCACCCGCTTGCGGCGCTCCTGCCGCAGGAGCACCTCGGCGTTCATTTCCTCTTCTTCAGGCGGGAGGGCGATCGGCGGTCTCTTGCCGGTCAGCTGGCTCGCCAGCTCTTCCACATCCTTCTCGATGGTCGGCGGCTCGATACGCGTGCGCACGCGGTTCAACAGGGAGCGCAACACGATCACGGCACCCAGCATGGCGATGATGATGAAGATCTCTTCCGTGTATTCGGTCCAGTCCGAGAGCGGCGACGACTTGTAGACGAACTCCTGCTCGTGCTCCGTCGGGCCAAAGGTCAGGTTGGTCACGGACACCTCATCATTCCGCAACTGATCGTAGCCCACGGAACGGCGCACGAGATCCGTCAACTGCCCGATCTCCTCTTCGCTGCGCGGCGTGATCTCCGTGGTCTCCTGACCATCCTTCGTGACCTTCCGCGGCACGCCATTGACCAGCGCCGCGACGGTCAACCGGCGGATATTGCCCATATTCTCGACGATATGTTCGACGGTCTTGTTGACCTCATAGTTCGTCGTCGTGAGCGAGTTGGTGCTCAGCTGCGACGAATCGCTGCCGGTGCTCTTGGATTCCGTGATCGATTCGCTGCGGACGGCGGTCCTGTCCGGATCGTACTGTTCGAGGGTGCGCTCCACCTGCCGGAAATCCAGATCGGCATTCACCTGCACCAGCGCGTTCCCCGTGCCCACGACACTTTCGAGCAGCGATTGTGCCTTCTGGCCGAGATAGGCTTCCACCTTTTGCTGGAGTTCATACTGCGACGACGTCATGCCGGCGATGGAATTCGGTTTGTGCACGTCCGAGAGGAGCTGTCCGCGGGAATCCACGATCGTCACGTTACCGGACTCGATGCCCTCGACGCTGCTCGCGATCAGATGGGAGATACCCTGCACCGTCTCGCGGCGGAGCGGCTTGCCGGATTTCAGTTTCAGGACCACCGAGGCCGTGGCGGCCTTTTCGTCCTCCTTGAAGAGCGCCCGTTCCGGGACCACAAGATGCACGCGCGCTGCCTCGACCTCTTCCAGGGTCAGGATCGTCCGTGCCAGTTCACCTTCCAACGCCCGGCGGTAGTTCACCTTCTGCACGAAGTCCGAGACACCCAGGTTCGTGCGGTCGAAGATCTCGTACCCGATCGTGCTCGATTGGGGCAGCCCTTCGCCCGCCAGGGCGAGACGGAGTTCGTACACGCTCTGCTTCGGCACCAGGATCGTCTTGCCGCCGTCGTCGAGCTGGTACGCAACGTCCTTCTCCTTGAGCTTCGCGACGATCTTCGACGCGTCTTCGGCATTCACGTTGGAAAAGAGGGTCGTATAGCTCGGGGCATTCACGAGGGTGACGAGCGTGATGATCGCGGCGATCGCGCCGAGGGTCACGACACCCAGCATGAGTTTCTGGGATCCCGTCAACCGGTTCATGAAACCGGTCATTTGCTGCTGCACTGTTGCGCCGCTGGAGGCCATGGATTACACCTGCATTCTCATGATTTCACGATACGCGTCCATCGTCTTGTTCCGGATCTCCATGAGAAGGTCGAAACTCGTCCTGGCCTTCTCCACGGCGATCATCACCTCATGCAGATCCACCGCTTCACCCGTTACCATCTTGTCCACAGCCTTCCCCGCTTCGTTCTGCAACGTGTTCACGTCGGTGATCGCACGCTGTAACGTCTCGCCGAACGATGCCTGCGTCTCTTTGAGCGTCTTATCGATCAGGCCGTTCTTATTGACCTGACGGATATTCGGCATCAATGTGAGTGCCTGCCCGATCTTCATCGCTCACGCCTTTCTGTCGACCAATGTCCCGGACCGCAACGTCTGCCGCATGGCACCGCCCCCGCTGTAGGTGGTGGTGCCGGCGTTCTCCTGCGTTGACGCAGGGAATGCCGATTCGAAGTACCGCTGTTCCTCGGACGTCAGCGCCGGGTGCCGCGGTGACGCGGCACTCTGTGCATCGCTGGCCGGGGCTGTATCACCCGTCGCCGGTGTCCCCTTGCGTGTACCCTGCGGCGGGGTCAGGACCGGGAATGCATGTGGTGTTACACTGCGAACATCCATGATCAGATCTCCAGAGAGTCCTTCGCCATGTTCTTTGCCGCATTCACCGCCACAACGTTCGCCTCGAACGCCCGTGAGGCCGAGATCATATTCACCATCTCCGTCACGATATTGACGTTCGGCATGGTGACGTACCCGTTGGGGTCGGCGTCCGGATTGCCCGGATCATAGACCACGCGGGGCGGTGCAGGATCCACCGCTTCCGTCGCTTCGACCGTGGACACTGTCGTCGGGCTGCCCGGAAGCGACGTGGGTGCGTTCGCGATGTGGCCGCGCTGGGTCGTGCTCATCGGGAGCGACGACTGGCGCAGCATGGACGAGAACATCTGCGCCCCCTTTGCCTTGAGCTGAATGATCTTGCGCTTGTACGGCCCGCCCTGCTCGGTGCGCGTCGTATCCGCGTTCGCGAGGTTCTCCGCGATGGCATTCATGCGGCGCCGCTGGACGCCGAGACCTTCGGAACTGATGTTCAATCCGCCGAACACTCGATCAAGTCTCATTGGGTACCCCGTATGCTCTTCTGGAGTCCGCGGAATGTGTCGGCGATGATGCGGCTGGAGAACCGGAACCGGATCTGGTTCTTCGCCAGTTCGGCCATCTCCTGATCGAGATCCACGTTGTTCATCCCGCTGGCGACCGCATCCCCCTGCAGGTTCGCATCGGCCGGTGGCTGCTCGACCTGCGCCTGGACCGCGGCGAGGTTCGGCCCGCCGAACTGGATGTGGCGCTCGTTCGTGACGAGACCGGGGATGGACGGCGTCTGCATCGCCGAGGCAAGTTGATCCTCGAATGCGACCGCCCGCGCCCGGTACCCCGGCGTGGTGATATTCGCCAGATTCGTCGCGATGGTCTTCTGACGCAATGCGTACGCATCCAGCGCCCTGTTCAACACAGGGATCTTCGTTCCATCAAACAGTTTCACGGGTTTTCCACACAGGATTGTTCGCCGTTCGTTCACTGTCCGGTCACAACACGCGTCCTGCACCTACACCTCCGGCCCAACATCCGTGTTTGGCCGCACACTCCGGCATCGCCCGGTGCAGCCCTCTGACCCTGACACGCGGCCACGGCTGCAACGGACGATCAGACATCAGACACCAAGCCCCTCTTCCCAGCCCTCGTAGTGGTCCTGGAGTTTCTGCACGGTCCGGTTCTTCTTCGAGACCATGGCATAGGCCGTCACAATTGTGGCAAAGACACCGGCAAGGAAGGCGATGCTACCGACTCCAAGGTTCAGGCTGTTACTCTGATGCGTGATCATGGTGTTCCTCTGATGAAAGATGCTGTCATGGTTACCTTGCATCTCTCTATCAAGACCGGTGCCAACCTTGGTTTCTGCAGGAATGAGTACGACAGATAGGAGAATCGTGAATCGAGGGGGGCTCTGGCTAGCCTAAATCTGGTCAATATCAGCCATGTGATGGCTGTTCTTCGTCATATGTGAACCGAATGCCCGCAGAATGGCCGCATTTGCAGACAAAATCGACTCCAACCACAACGTCACCATCACGGTGCACAACAATGTCCGGAGACCCCGCCTCCTGGGTATCCCGGTGGATCTCCTCCACCCCTGAATGGACGACGTGGACCCGTTTGATCACGTTGTCGTCGGACCGGACCCCGGGCATACTGACCTTCTTGTAGGCTGCCAGATCGGTGAATTCATCCCCCTGCGGAACACCCTGCTGAACCATCGTCATCCTCCGTCACCCTTTCGTGATCTTTGTCAGTGCGCCAGGGATCTCCTCGAGAGGAAGGACCAGATCGGCGATCCCATCGTCCACGGCAGCCTTCGGCATGCCGTACACGACACAGGTTTCTTCGTTCTGTGCCACGACCATGCCACCCTTCTGCTTGATCTTCCTCAGTCCTTCCAGGCCATCCTTCCCCATGCCCGTCATGATCACGCCAAGCAGCGGCGCGTTGATCGCCTGCAGTGCCGAGAGCATCATCACATCCGCACACGGCCGGTACAGAGTGTCTGCCGGCTCGGCCGTGATACGGGCCACCAACTCACTCCCCTGATGCCGGAACGTCAGATGTTGTCCTCCCGGTGCGATCAACACCCGGCCGGGAAGCAGGGCATCACCCTCCTCCGCTTCCTTCACGCTCACCTGGCTCAGGCCATCCAGACGCTCCGCCATCGACTTCGTGAACCGCGGTGGCATGTGCTGGACCACGGCGATGCCCAGGGGAAAATCCTTCGGGAGTTTCGGTATCGTCTGCAGCAGTGCGAACGGCCCTCCGGTCGAGATGCCCAGGACCACCGCACGGAGGTCCTTCCGGCGTGCGATGGACGCGGGAGTCACCGCTTTGGCCGGCGCCGCGGTCGCGGTGTGGCCACCCTTCGTGGCATTCGCCGAATCCCGGATCCCCTGCGATGCGGCCCTGATGCGTTGCAGGCGGAACTGTAACGACCGGCTCTGGACGATCGAACGGACCTTGCTCACGAGTTCCGCTTTGATCTTCACGATGTCCAGCGACACGAAGGAGAGTTCCTTCGGGATGAAATCCACAGCCCCGAGGTTCAGGGCGTCCAGCGTCGACTTCGCGCCGTCCGTCGTCAGCGAGCTGACCATCAGGACCGGCAGGGGACATTCCTTCATGATGATGCCGAGCGCGGTCAGACCGTCCATCCCCGGCATCTCGATGTCCATGGTCACCAGGTCGGGGCCGAACTGCTTGATCTTCTCGATCCCTTCCTTGCCATCACGCGCTGTCGCAACGACCTTGATCTGTGGATCCGACTCCAACATCATGGACAACGACTTGCGCATGAACGCGGAGTCGTCCACCACGATGCAATTGATGGTGCGTGTCATCTGAGCTCCGTGTACAACTTCATCAGTTCACCAACATCGATGATCATGATCACGCGGCCATCGCCAAGGATCGTCGAACCCGCGATGCCGGGCACGGTCCCGAGATACCCGCCGAGCGATTTGATCACGACCTCTTTCTGTCCGAGCAACGAGTCGACGACGATACCCAACCGCTGTTGCGCGAGACCCACGACCACGATGTAGATCCAGTCGTCCTGCTGCTCGTTGCCATTGGACGTCCCCATGATGCTCTGGAGCCGCGCGAGGGGCAGGACGGTATTGCGGAGCCGGACGACCTCCCGGCCGCTGATCGTATTGATGTCCCTGGGCTGAATGCGTACGACCTCCAGGACCGATTCCAGCGGCA
This sequence comes from Bacteroidota bacterium, assembly GCA_030835135.1. Taxonomy (GTDB): domain Bacteria; phylum Bacteroidota; class Ignavibacteria; order UBA10030; family UBA6906; genus JAGDMK01. Next base: position 28,381 of record JAUQWO010000025.1, on the reverse strand, counting down.
CGGAGAACACCTCCCGGTCCACTTCAACCAGCAGTGCCTGGATGATGGCGAGGGTGAGGGGAAGCTTGATGATGATCTTGCTCCCCTTCCCCATCTCGGATTCGATCTCGATGATGCCCTTGAGCTTCTGGATATTCGTCCGTACGACATCCATCCCGACGCCGCGTCCCGACACGTTCGTGACCTTGGCGGCCGTGCTGAACCCGGGCGCGAACACCAGGTTGAAGGCTTCGGTCTTCGACATCTCGCGCGCCTGGGCCTCGGTGATCATGCCCTTCTCGATGGCTTTGGCCTTCAGCTTCTCGGGATCCATGCCCCGTCCATCATCCGCCACGGAGATGACGATATGATTCCCTTCATGCTCGGCACGGACCGTGATGGTCCCCTTTTCGGATTTCCCGGCGGCACGGCGGTCCGCCGTTGATTCGAGTCCGTGGTCACCGGCGTTACGCATGAGATGGACCAACGGGTCGTTCAGCTCTTCGATGATCGACTTGTCGAGTTCCGTATCCTCGCCGAAGGTGACCAGCTCGATGTCCTTGCCGGTTTCCTTCATCAGATCGCGGACGAGACGCGGGAGCTTGTTGAAGACCTTCGCGATGGGCACCATGCGGGTCTTCATCACCGCCATCTGCAGCTCCGTCGTGATGAAATCGATCTGGGAACTCGTCTCCGTGAGGTCCTTGGTGATCGGGATCCCCTCGTGCTGCTGGTTCATCAGATAGGAGATCTGCGTGAGCCTGTTCCGGCCGAGCACGAGCTCGCCCACCAGGTTCATGAGACTGTCAAGGCGCGCCACATCCACGCGGATGGTCGTATCGGCGGCCTTTGCCGCCGCCTGGGCCGCTTCCGGATGCTGGGCCGGAGCCGCGGCTGACGGCGCCGGAGCCTTCGCCTGAACGGGCGCAGGGGCCGGGGCCGCGGCGACCGGAGCGGGGGTCTCTGCCTCCTCCGGTAACCCGGACGCATCGGGCTCCGCCATATCGATGTCCGGTGTCGCTGCTTCGTCAGCCGGGGCCAGTGCGGGTACATCGGGGGCGGCCATGCCGACCTGCCCGATCACGCGGAGCTTGGCAATGATCCCTTCCAGGTCGATCTTCGCAAGGTTCTTGGCCTCGATCCGCGCCAGCAGGTCCTTCATGATGTCATACGCCTCGAACATCACATCCATCTTGCCCGAGCTCACCGTGATCTCGCCACGGCGCAGCTTGTTGAGCACATCCTCGAACACATGGGCGAGCGACGTCATCTGCTCCAGGCCGAGGAACGACGACGTCCCCTTCACGGTATGGACCGCCCGGAAGATGGTGTTCAGCAATTCGTTGTCGGTAACGCCCTTTTCAAGCGTGAGCAGGTCCTGCCCCAGGCGTTCAAAGATCTCACGGGTCTCAATGATGAAGCTTTCAAGGATCTCGGCCATCTCACTATCGAACACCGGACCCTCGCCACCGGTCTCCGTCGCCTGCTCACTCATGGTGCACCTTCTGCCATTGTTGAATGATCTCATCCGCGGTCTGCTGCCGTTCCCCCGTCAGATTGTACTGCGCGTTGCTGTCGAAGTGGCCGCTCGGCTGCGGGGACATCTGTGACGTGGAACGCTCGTGTTCGCGGTCCAGCTGACCGGCAACATCGAGCAATTGTGCGCGGACCGCCTCGATCATCGCCGTCACACCCGCGATCTGCTGAGACGTGATATCCTGGACCTGGAGGGCCATCGCGATGGCCATCGAGTCCTGCCGGGTATCCATGAGGACCTTTTCAATCACCGCGATCTGCTCCTGCAGCGGGGACCCTGCCTCGATACCGGCGCGCAGAACCCCGATACTGGTCTCGCCTGCATCGATCCTCCCCGTCATGCGGTCGAGCGTATTGAGGATCTCGACGGTGGCGGACTCCGTTGCCTGGGTGACGCTGGACAGTTGTGTGGACGCCTTAGGGATCGCGCCGCTGCTTTCCTCGATCGAGACCTTGATACGGTCCAGAAGGGGGATCATCCCGAAGAGCGTATCGAGCACATTTCTCACTGACATAGCGACCTTTCATCCGGACACATGCCACCCCGGCAGGGCGGCCGGTCGTTAGTGGGCCTTCTTGCGCCGTGCGCGCGGGGCGCGCGCGGGTTGGGTCTTCCGGGCCTCCTCCTCCACCACTGCATCCGCGGCGCGCTGCCGCTCACCACTGGCATCGAACTCCGCGGAAGAATCGAACACGATGTCCAGGCGGCGATGCTTGTAGCGCGACAGCTGGGGCTCGCTGGATGATTTGCTGAAGTGTTTGAGCAGCCGGTTCAGCCCTTCATCCACCGATTGCATCAGTTTGTTGACCGCCGCGATCTGTTGCGCGGTGATGTCCTGCACCTGCAGGGCGATCATGATGTTCGTGCAATCGGACTGGATGCTCTCCAGCTCCTGCACGGCCACCTCGGTCGGCATCAGCGCGTCCATCTGTGCCGTCACGCTGGCACAGATCGCATTCGCCTCGCCGGCACCGGGGGTGCCCGCCGCGAGTTCCGCGAGCCGCTGCAATGCTGCCCGTACGGACGCGATCGCTGCCTTCCGCACGTCCTGTTCCGCCCGCATCCGGTCCACCTTCGGGTACATGCCGTCCACGATGTTCATGATCTCGGTGGATGCCAGCTCGGTCGCCGTCGTGATCTTGTCCAGCTGCTTCGATGCATGAGGCAGTTTTTCAGACGTTGTCTCGACGGACGATTTGAGGACATCGAGCAACGGGACGATGTCCTTGACGAATGCGAAGACATCTTCAAGGAAGGGGATCGTGCGCTGGGTGAAGACCATCAGCGCCCGCAGTTCCTCGACCTTGCGAACGATGATATTGAGTTCCTCAGGTTTCATCTGCCTGTGCTTTCCAAATGCTCCGGTTGTCCGGCCCGTACCTTATGCCGGTTTTGCTTCGCCCGCCTTCAGGATCGCGTCGATCTTCTCCTTGAGGCCCTGCGCCGTGAAGGGTTTGACGATGTAGTTGTTCACGCGCACTTTCATCGCCTCGATCACGTCTTCCTTGTTGCCGCGGGTCGTGACCATCAGGATCGGCATCGCGGCGAATTGCGCGTTGCCCCGCACCCATTTGGTCAGCTCCAGCCCGTTCATCTCGGGCATGTTCCAATCGGTGATCAGGAAATCGGCTCCCTCGCTGAGGAGTTTGGCCATCGCATCCTTGCCATCGGCGGCCTCCACCACGTCGGCGTACCCGATCGTCTTCAAGGTATTGATGACGATCCGCCGCATGGTCAGGGAGTCGTCCACCACGAGAAACTTTACCGTTGCCATCGCATCATCCTGACTGTTATGAGGGGTTGCAGAGCAGCGTGGTTCATTCCACCCAGCTCACATATTTTGAGACCTCGTACTGGATCTTCTCCAGACTGAACGGCTTCACGAGGTAGGAGCCGACCCCCAGCTCCACGCCGCGTTCCTTGCTCGCATTATCCGACAGCGAGCTCAGAATGATGATCGGGAGCTCCTTGTACTGCGGGATATCCCGGATCGCCCGGATCAACTCGAAACCATCCATGTTCGGCATGTTGAGGTCCGTGATCAGGACGTCCACATGCGAATGCGGGAGCTTTTCCAATGCATCCATGCCGTCGGAGGCTGTCACGACCGTGAAGCCCTGCATGGTGAGCGCCACGGAGACGAACTTGCGCACCGTCGTGGAATCATCGACCGCCATAATGACTTTGCTCATGAGGGCATCACTCCTTCTTATAGGCTACGGTCTTGGGAAAGTTCTCGAGTTTGAATGCTGTGGAGATCCCGTGGAGCGATTCGGCATACCCGATGAACAAGAACCCCCCCCGGTTCAATGCGTCATACAGATTCGAGACCACCTGGATCTTCGAGGGCGCATCGAAGTAGATCAGGACGTTGCAGCAGAAGATGATATCGTAGGTCCCCATCTGCCGCATCCGGATCTGGTCGTACAGATTCAGGTGCTCGAACCGGACCAGCCGCCGGACATCATCCCGCACCGTGAAGCGGCCGTCTTCCGCCTTGAAGTATTTGTCCAGGTACATCTTCGGCATGTTCCGCACCGAGTAATCCCGGTAGACTCCTTTCCGCGCCGTATCCAGGACCGTCGAGTTGATGTCCGTCCCGACGACCTCCAGTTCCAGTGCCGGATATTTCGGCTTCAGGCGTTCGAGGTACAGCATCGCGATCGTGTGGGCCTCTTCCCCCGACGAACTCGCGGAACTCCAGACACGGAGCTTGTACCGTGGCGGTTTGCCGGCCAGGATCGCCGGGACCAGGGTCTTTTCGAATGCCTCGAATTGCGGCTCGTTCCGGAAGAAAAAGGTCTCATTGATGGTGATGGCATCATAGAAGAACTTCAGCTCTTCGTTCCGCCGGGTGCCGTACTTGATCAGCTGGAGATACTCCTCAAAGGTCCCGAGGTTCAGCACCTGCAGCCGTTTGCCCAGCCGACCTTCCAGGAGATACTTCTTGTTGTCCTGGAAATAGATGCCGGTCTGCTGATAGATGAACTCCCTGATGAGCCGGAAGGTATCGTCGGACATCTTGACGCCGGAGGTCAGGGGTGCTTTTCCTATGAGAGGCGCGCCTACGGTCACGTTCGTCAAGCTCCAGGTGTCACGATTGCCGGATCAAATCCTCGCGATTGCAGTGTACTCACCGCAACTTCACGGACCATCTCATCATCATCCTCGAGGAAACGGGCGATGAAGTCCGGGGCGCGGCGGTCCGCGATCGCGGCGATCACCTCGATCACATGGATGCGCAACCAGGGATCCGGATCGTTCATGATGGCGTCCAGGAACGTCACCGCCCTGTCACCATCCAGATGGAACAGGACGTCGACGATCGCAGCACGCGTCTCTTCGTCGCCACTCTCCCACTCCGCCGCAACGACATCGAAGGCACGCGTGAAGAAGTCTTCGTCGTACTTCCCGAGCCCGCCGGACATCACGTGACGGATCACATCCATGGTCAGCCGGCCGATGATGGCGACCACGGATTTATGTTGCGGCACCGGCAGCACGGGCAATCCGTTGACGCAGAGACGGAAGGTATCCTCCCGGGTCGCGAGTTCTGTGCCGAGCACCGCATCCAGCTCCGCCGACAGCCCGAGGCGGCCGACCAGCGCGGCGGTCACATCCTCCTCCTTGAACCCGGCAAGCCACTGTACCGCCGAGATCTGAACGGACAGGTCGTCCTCCTTCAGGGCCGACAGGAAGTCTGCACGCAGGCCGGGCAGCGACGGCAATGGCCGCTGGTGGCGGTCCGAGATCCGTGAGATGGCCAGCAGCACGGCCGACCGCAGCCGGCCCTTGACCTGGGTGACGATGCTTTCCAGGACGGTCAGAACGCCATCGCCACCGAGTGTGCCGAGCGCCTCGATGATCGCGAACGGCGTCACCGGGTCCGCGGCAACCGTCACCAGCGATTGACGCAGGCGGTCCATCAGGAACCCGCTGGCGCTGGGGTCACCGATCTTGCCGAGGGCTTCCGCCACAGCGGGACGGGTATACTCGTCACGATCATACGCCTCAAACAGGAAGGGCAACGACCGTGCACTCTTCATATTGCCGAGCGCTTCCACGGTCGATACCACGACGTTCTCGTCCGGGTCCACCAGCAACGGCAGCAGGTGCTGCGTCGGCTCTTCGTTGCCGATCAGCCCGAGGATGTCGACGGCGAATTTCCTGGTGTCCTGACTCGGATGCTCCAGATACGGAATGATCGCGGGGATCGATGTCGAACCGAGCTTCATCAGAAGTTCGGAGGCCAGGTTCCGTGTGACGATGTTCTTCGCATCGAGATACTCCACGATCGCCCGGGATACATTCACGCCGCCGATGGACTGGAGGGAGCGGGCGGCCGCATCCCGGACACCCTTGCTCTCATCCTCCAACGCTGCTGCCAGCGCCGCTACCGCCGCCAGGCCCGTGCAATGACTCAGATCCTCTGCTGCGCGCCGCCGGAGATCCGGGTCCTCATCCGCAAGCAGGGCCGCAAGCTGTTTTCTGGTTTCAGGAATCATGACTGATCGTTCTCCTGGTCTGCTCCATCAAACTGCGCGGGCTTCCAGAGCCCCCGCACGTTCCACAAAGATCACGCCTTCCAGCGCACTATCGATGAATTTGCGGACACCGTTCACTTCCACCATCGTGTCCTTATGGATCGTGCCCCGGACCACGATCCGCACATCGCTTTTCTTCTGGAGTTCAGCCTCGATCGCCGCCTTTTCGCCCTTCAGTCCTTCAGCCCGTTTGGGGAGCAATTTCTGTGCCTCTTGTAATTTTGACAAGAGTTGTTCCTTGTCAGGGGCTAAGTTCCCCGTATCGAGCTTGAATTTCACAAGCTTGTAGACGGCCTCCTTCACTTCCACGATCTGGCGTTCGACCTGCTTGATGTCTTTGTCCACCTGCGCAAGATGCTCCAAGAGCTTCCCGTGCCGCCCTACCCGGATCTTCGCCGATGAGATGTCCATGGTACCGATATCCCCCACCTCCACTTCCTGCACCGCATCGAGCTTCCCACCCGCGATCAACGCCCGTGGGGCATGGATCTTTCCCCCCGCATCGATCGTGGCATTGATGCACTCCCGCCCGATCGTGATGTCCTTTGCCGCCACGACCGTCTGGTTCATCACATACAGGACACTGACGTTGCCACCGGCGTGGATCCTCCCTTTGCCATGCCCGGAGAATCCCTGGTGAACGGTCACATCGCCACCTGCTTCGATGCTGACATCTTCCACATTCCCTTTCACTTCGATGGAGCCCTTGACCTTCACCACAGCATCCCCGACGATGTCGCCGCGCACCACCAGCGATCCGATGAAATCCACCGTGCCGATCGTATAGTCCAGGTTCGCCGGCAACGTGACCACCGGCTGCACCTCGACGGAACCATCGGGTCGCCATATCGGACATCCATCGACGGCCGCGAGCAGGGTCAACTTGTCTTCGCTCAACGTTGTGTGCGGACCAGCGCCCAACCGGGCGGCCTTGCCTTGCTTCACGGCGATCGGGAGTCCCGTGACACTGAGTCCGGGTTTCCCCGGCTCCGGAGGGATCTGCACCGCAAGCGGCTGTCCGGCAGCGATGCTGGTGATCACCCGGGGAACGAACGTGGCCTCGTCGCCCGATCCGGCATGCGGGGTCGCCGCATCCACCTCGAACGTGTATTCGACCCGGCCGTCCTTGCCGGGCACCCCGGCATCGCCCAATGCGATGTTCAGTGGCTGGCCGTCATAGCCTTCCGTGACGATCCGCGCCAGGACGTCTTCCTGGAGCCCGTATATAACACCGGCCTCCTTCACGATCTCTTTGAGCGCGGCAAGTGTGACGGCACCCGGCGGCACGGGTTCGTGCGATTCCAGATAGGCGCGCGCACCACCATCGCCGATGCGACAGCGCACCTGTGGAGGATTGATCACTTCAGCCATCGGGGTCCCTCCCTGCGTAACACAGTATTCGTACGGTTTACACGCTGCGTTTCTGCTTCAATGCTTCCAACTGCGGCTGAACGACCGCGGCGTAGCACGACGGACAGATGCCGTGCGAGAATTGCGCCACCGATCGTTTGGTGATATAGCTCTCCACCTGCTCCCATCGGTTCTCCGCAACCTTGATCCGCTTGCACTTCGAGCAGATCGGCAACAGGCCCTGCAATTGCTGGACCTCTTTTTGCAGCCGGACGATGCGTTCGGCGACCCGCAACCGGACATTCAGTTCCACGATGTCGGCCGGCTTGGTCATGAAATCATCCGCCCCTGCCTTCATCCCTTCCGCATACCCGATCTTTTTCTCGAGAGCGGTCAGAATGATGATGAAGATGTATTCACGCGCCTTCTCATCCCGGATGTTGCGGCACAGGGTCGGACCGTCCATGTTCGGCATCATCCAGTCCGTGATCAGCACCTGCGGCGCAACGGCACGGTACCGGGTCAGCGCCTCCACCCCATCCTCGGCCTCGGTGACGACGTGGCCCAGCTTCCGCAGCTGGGAGACCAGCACGCGGCGGGTGACGGCGTCGTCTTCGGCCAGAAGGATGTTCACGACCCACTCTCACATGTGAGGTACGTTTCCCGGAGTTCACTCTGCACGGTCTCAAATTCCGCTTCGAGTTCCCGGATCATGCTCTCGGCACCGGTCAACATCCCGGAATGTCCGACGGTCTGCAACCGTTGACACATCGACATCATGATCATCGCACCCAGGTTGCCACTGATCCCCTTCAACGAATGCGCGGCCGCGAAGAATTTCTCCGCGTCGCCGGTCTCCAGCCCGTGCCACATGGTGACGATCCGTTGCGGCGCATCCTCAAGGAAGGATTGCAGGATCCGTTCGAACATCCCCGGGTCCTGCTTCACACCCAGATCCCGGAGATGGCGCAACCGCGCATGGTCCAGCCGCATGGGCGGGACGACCGGGGTCTCTGCGATCGGGCGGGCAGGGGCACCGCCCTGCGGGCGGCGGACCCATTCGCGCAACTTGTCCGCCAGGTCATCCAGGATCACCGGCTTGGACAGGAAATCATCCATTCCCGCTGCCAGGCACCGCTCCTTCTCTCCCTGCAATGCGTTGGCGGTCATCGCGATGATGGTCCGGTGATTCGCGGCACCCTCGGTACGCCGGATCATCCGCGTGGCTTCGAAGCCATCCATGACCGGCATGTGGCAGTCCATCAGGATCACATCGAAATCGGCCGTGGTCAGTGCGGTCAGAGCCTCGCTGCCATTCCCCACGATCGTGGTGACACACCCGAGTTTGCCAAGCATGATCGATGCAACAAGACGGTTGGCTTCATTGTCCTCGGCCACCAGGATGCGGGCACCCTGCAACGCATCGCTCTGACGCTCCAGTTTCGGTGCCGGCGAGGCATGCTCGACCGATGCGCTCCCATCCACCGGGAAACGCGCGGTGAACCAGAACGTGCTGCCGCTGCCCACCGTGCTGTCCACCCCCACGGCGCCGTCCATCATTTCGGCCAGCTGGCGTGAGATCGCAAGCCCCAGCCCGGTCCCGCCATATTTCCGCGTCGCGGATCCGTCCACCTGGGAGAACGACTGGAAGAGCGCCCGTTGGTGCTCCGGCGAGATCCCGATCCCGGTGTCGGTGACACCACACCGGATGAACGCCTCGGTGGTGGTCTGTTGCACGACCTCCACCCGGACGGTCACCCCTCCCCTTTCGGTGAACTTGACGGCGTTGCCGATAAGGTTGTTCAGGATCTGTGCAACACGCACCGGGTCGCCGCTCACACCCCCTGGCACCTGGGGATCGATCGACAGCGTGAGTTCAAGCCCCTTCTCCTCGGCACGTTTGCTGAACAGATTCACGGATTGCTCGGCGACCGACCGGAGGTCGAACGCCCGCTTCTCGAGTGTGAGTTTCCCGGCCTCGATCTTGGAGAAATCCAGGATGTCGTTGATGACCGTCAGGAGCGCCCCGCTGCTCCCCTGGATGATGCTGATGTACTTCCGCTGTTCCGGATCCAGCGACGTATTCTTCATGATATCCACGAGACCGATGATCCCGTTAAGCGGCGTACGGATCTCATGGCTCATGTTTGCCAGGAACTGGCGCTTTGCGACGTTCGCGACCTGGGCCTGCTCGAGGGCGGCCTGCAATTCACGGGTCCGCTCCTGGATGGCCTGCTCCAGGGTCTTGTTGTAGTCCCGGACCTGGGCGTACAGCGAGGCGTTCTCCAGAGCGTTCGCGCAGGTGAAGAGCAGGATCGTGAGCAGGTTCAACGGCACATCGGTGATGATCTGATCGTCATTCGGCAGGATGCCCACGAACATGCCGATGATACGGGAGCGTGTCGCCAGTCCGTGCAGGATGATCGAGCTGTCGAAGGTGCGCGCGGGCACCACCAGCGACCGGTTCTGGTTCAGGGCCCACGCAAAGGTCCCCTCTTCGATCTGCTGATCGATCTCGGTCTGGATCTTGTCGCGCCCGTCCCCCGGCTCGCAGTCGGCGACGACCAGGTTGCCGTCCCCGGCCTCATCCAACAGGAATGCCGTGGCCCGGAAGGAGAGGAGGCGGGACAAATTCGCCCTCGTGGCAGCGAGGATCGACCCGGTATCCTGGTCCGCATTCAGACTGTTCTGGAAATCACCCAGCGAGGCAACGAAGTCGAGTGCGTCAAGCACGCGACGGTTCACGTCCTCCAGGTGCCGCACGCGGCTTTCCGTCTGCCGCAGATGCTCGATGATATCGGTCAATTCGGTCATGTCACATGTCCGTCAACATGGTCTGAAGCGCGTCCTGATACTGCCGGTCGACCTGTTCCTCCACGCTCGACATCACGCTGGGCGACAGCCCGAGTTTGTCCCACGCCTCGTTGTCGAGCGGCGGCACGAACACTTCGCCGCTGCTGCCGAGGCCCATCGAATGCACGATGATATCAGCGACGTGCACCATGGCGGTCTCCATCGGATAGCGCGTGGCAGCTTTCGGGTTGTGATGATACATCACGATCTCTTCCAGGCTGGTCGGCAACTTCCACGTCTGCAACAGGATGCCTCCGACGACCGCATGGGTGAACCCGAGTCTGGTGCGCTCCTCTTCGTAGAGCAGGGTTTGCTGCTTTGCCGCCGTATCCAGGATCTCCTTCATCGGGTCGGTGAGCTTCGTGTACATGATCAACCGGCCGATGTCGTGCAGCATGCCCGCCACGAAGAACCGTTCCGGTTTGGTCTCCCGCCGGAGCGACCCGATCATACGCGCGGCGAGACCGCACGCAATGCTGTGCCGCCAGAAGGAGTCCATGCTCACCAGGTTCTGCGGCAACCCCTTGAACATCTTCATCACCGATGTCGCGAGGGCGAGCGCGCTGAGCTGCTGGGTGCCGACGATCGTGACAGCCTGCGAGATCGTCTCGATCTTGGACGGGAAGTTGTAGAACGCACTGTTCACGATGCGGAGCAGCCGTGCGGTCAGGCCGGGGTCCTCACGGATGACCTTCGCGATGTCGGACATCGACTTGTTCTGATTGTTGATCGCCTCCTCGAGCCGGAGGTGGATCATCGGCAATGAGGAGACCTCCACATAGCCTTTGAGCAGGTCACGCGGACTAATTTCCATGGCCACCCTCCGTCATTTCGCGCACCCGCCGCATGGTGGCAAGGCGTGCAAGTTCTTTCAGACCGGGATGGGTCGTTCCCGCATGGCGGAACTTCGCCAGAATGAACTCCTCGGCCTTCGCATGGATCTCGGGATCCACATCCACCAGATCCTGGGAGACCATATCTTCCTGCGATGCCCCCTCGATATTGGCATCCGTGACCCCCCAGGTCTTGAAGATCTTCAGGTGCTTTTCCGTGATCTCCTGGCCTGCCGCCAGCAGCGTCCGGCCTGCGCGGTCCTTCACCTCGGCAGCCAGTTTCATTCCCGGCTTGATATCATTCAGACTGATCAGTCCCATACCATCGTTCCCTTAGTGTATTACGTCGACTGACAATCGGGGCAGAGGGTCGACGAGAACAAGGCTTCCGTCTTCTCCCCGACATATGTTTCCAACACGTGCCACTCATCATGCTCATCCCGGATGCGCTTGCAGTACGCACAGATCGGGAGAAGTCCCTCCAGCTGGTGCCGCTCCTGCTGCAACGAGAGGATGCGCTCGGCCACCTGGAGCCGGATCCGGAGGCCATCGGCCTCCAGCGGTTTCGTCACAAAATCATCTGCGCCGGCGTTCATCCCCTCCAGATAGTGCGCCCGGCTGCTCAGGGCCGTCAGCAGGATCACATAGGTGTACAGGTTCGAGTCCGCATTGCGGATGAGGCGGATCAGTTCGATGCCGTTCATCTCCGGCATCATCCAGTCCGTAATGACGAGCCGGGGATGGTCCTGCTGATATGCCTGCCAGGCTTCCTTGCCGTTCTCGGTCACGAGGACCTCATGCCCCATCTTCTTGATCCGCGCCGCCAGCACGTAACTGGAGACCGGGTCATCCTCTGCGATCAGGACCTTCATTGCGCCTTGACTTTCGTCTGCATGTAGCCCGTGAGTGACGTTCGCACCCGGGCAAACTCCTTTTCCAGGGCCGTGATCATGTCCCCCGCACCCTGCACGGAGCCAGCTTTCCCCAGCACCTGGAGCTGCTGGCACACGGTCACCATGCCTGCCGCACCTATATTCCCGCAGCTCCCTTTGAGGGCGTGTGCCACCTGGCCAAGCTGGGTGGCATCGCCGGACTCGGATGCGACCACGAGTTTCACGATCCGGGAGGATGCATCCTCGACGAACTTGTCCAGTATGCTGACCAGCCAGTCCGGATCCTCCTCATCCCCGAGTTCTGCGAGCTCGTCCAGGCGTGCAACGTCCACCGCAGGCCCCCCCAGATCTTCTGCGACCGGGCCCGGCGCCGGAGCAGCAACAGGGATATCCGGCGCCGGATCCTGTGTTCCGCTCCACTGGTCGACCATGGCCGCGAGCTCGTTCTGCCGCACCGGCTTCGCTATGTAGTCATCCATCCCCGCTTCAAGGCATTTCTCCTTGTCGCCCTTCAACGCGTTCGCTGTCATGGCTATGATCACCGTTTGTTTATGATTATGATTCAGTGCCCGTATCATCCGGGTGGCTTCGAATCCGTCCACCTCGGGCATATTGCAGTCCATGAAGACCATGTCATACGGCACGGCGCGGACGGCTTCGACCGCCTCCTTCCCGTTCCCGACGACATCCGCCCGGCAGCCCAGTTTGGTCAGCATGCGCAATGCCACTTTCTGGTTCACAGGATTATCTTCAGCCACCAGGATCCGCAACGATTTTCTGGTCCGCACCGTCGAGTCCTGTCCATGGGGAACGGGGACCATGCTCGCGGAGGACCCTTCTCCATCCAGAACGGTCAGCAATGCTTCGTACAACGCACCCTCTTTAACGGGCTTCGTCAGGCACAACGCCACGCCTTCGGCCGCATCCACAGGGATCTGCCCACCGCCAAGCGACGAGAGCATCACGATGATGGAACTCCTGAGGAACGGATCATGCTTGATCGTTGCCGCCAGCGATGAGCCATCCATCCCCGGCATCTGCATATCCACCAGGATGAGGGCGAACGGATCGCCCAGTGCAGCACTCTCCTGCATCAGCCGGAGAGCCTGCAACGCATCCGCTACCGCGACACACCGCATGCCCCACCGCTCGAGCTGATGGAGCAGGATCGATCGGCTCGTCTGGTTGTCGTCAACGATCAACACCCTCCGGCCGATCAGGGGGCGGGCATCCAGCGAGACGGGCACCGCACGGGAACTCTGGAGGAAGCGGACGGTGAACCAGAATGTACTGCCTTTGCCATGTTCGCTCTGCACGTCGATGATGCCACCCATCAGTTCGACCAGCTGCTTGGAGATCATGAGTCCCAGACCGGTCCCTCCGAACTTCCGCGTCGTCGAGCCATCCGCCTGTGAGAACGGCTGGAAGAGACGGCTCCGGCCCTCCGGCGTCAATCCGATCCCCGTGTCCCACACCTCGAACCGCAGCCGTATCCCTTCGCCGTCCTGATGCTCGCAATGGACACGGATCCCAACCTCACCCTGCTCGGTGAATTTGATCGCGTTGCCCAGCAGATTGACCAGCACCTGGCGCAGACGGCCGGGGTCACCATAGACCATGACCGGTACATTCTCATCCACCACACAGGAAAGCTCGAGGTGCTTCTCGTGCGCACGGGTGGCAAGCAGGTCGATGGCCTCCTCCACGGTTGACCGCAGATCATGATCCGTGTTCTCGAGGGTGAGCTTGCCGGCTTCCATCTTCGAGAAGTCGAGGATATCATTGATGATCGTCAGCAACGCGTCGCCCGAGGTCCGAATGATCTCCGCATACTCGCGCTGCTCATCGGACAGCCGCGTGTCCAGCAACAGGCCGGTCATGCCGATGACACCATTCATGGGTGTGCGGATCTCATGGCTCATGTTCGCGACGAACTCCGATTTGAAGCGCGACGCCTGGATCGCCTCTTCCTTGGCCTGACGGAGTTCCACCGCCTGCAGTTCAAGCATCCGCGCCTGTTCCTCGGCCTTGGATTTGGCCACGAGCAGCTCCGCGGCATGGTCTGCCAGCGCCTGATCCGCGATCTTCCGCTCGGTGATATCCCGGAACAGGCTCAGCAGCATAGGCTGCTGGCCTTCGACCTCGATGATGGTGTTCGACACCGCGAACCACACGCGGCGGTTGTCCCAGAGCCACATCTCCCGCTCGAAGAACTTCTCCACGGTGCGTGTCTCGAACCGCACGCGGTACTGGTGGAGCACACGCACACTGTCGCCCTGAGCATAAAAGGCATCGATCATCCCGCCTTCCAGGTCGGCCCGGGTCTTCCCGACCATCCGGCAGAAGGCCTCGTTCACCATCAGGACGTTTCCGAGGGGATCGGTGAGCCGCATGCCATCCTGGGAATGCTCCCACACCGAACGGAACTGCGCCTCGGATTTCCTCAGGAGGTCCTCGGCGCGCCGCCGTTCCGAGATATCGCGACCGACCACAACGACGCCGATGACACGACCCTCCTGCGACAACAGGGAGGTGGTCAGCGACATCCAGAACTCCTCGCCGGTGTTCGTCCGGCCGCGAAGATCGCCGCTCCAGCCACCGCGGATGGTACCCCGGAGGATACCCCGCATGAGAAGGGGATCGGTGGACGAGGAGATGAACTCCTCGAGCCGGTGGCCGGTGATCTCTTCAGCGGCGTAGCCGAACCGGTCGGCGAACGCCTTGTTCACATACGTCACCCGCGCGTGCGTGTCGGCAATGACCACGAATTCGCCGATCGAACGGGTCACATACGCCAGACGGGAGAGCTCGTCATCCAGCTTCTTTCTCGCCGTGACATCCTGTTTCACGGCCACGAAATGCGTGATCTCTCCTTCGTTATTGCGGACCGGGGAGATCGAGGCGGTTTCCCAGAAGGTCTCGCCATCCTTCTTCCTGTTCGCCAGCTCGCCCCGCCACACACGCCCGCTGCTGAGCTGCATCCACATGTCGCGGTAGATCGCGGGGTCTGTGAGACCCGATTTGAGGATGCGCGGATTCTGGCCCAGTGCTTCGGCCCGCGAATATCCGGTCAGTGTCTCGAACGCCGGGTTCACATATTCGATATTGCCGTCCATATTCGTGATCACGATGGACGTGGGACTCTGATCCACAGCGCGCGAAAGCTTGCGCAATTCCTCTTCGTTGTGCTGTCGCTCGGTGACATCCAGCAGGGCCCCCACGAACCCTGCGACAGGGCCCCCCTCGCCGGAAGAGAATGGGGCGGCATGGAACTGCACCTGCCGGAGTTCTCCGGCATGATTACGCACCTCGATCTCGCGGACGAGGACATGCGCGTCACGGATGATCTCCTGCTCGAGCTGCTCCTGCACAGGCGCATGCTGGTCGCCGAAGATCTGATACACCGTCTTCCCGACCAATGCGTCTCGGGTCCACCCGGTGAATGTCTCGAATGCGGTATTGCACCCGAGGAAGTGTCCCTCCGACGCCTTGAAGTAGACCGGCAACGGGATCGCGTCAAGCATCAACTGCTGGAACACCGCCTGCTGGTGGATCGCCGATTCCGCACGTTTGTGTTCGGTGATGTCGAGCGCAAGTTCGAACCGGACGGGCCGGCCGTCGGACCACATGATCATCTTGTCCGTGATCAGGTAGTCACGACCGCTCGCCTCGTCGTGATATTCCCACTGGAGCGACTCATTGCCGGGCCGGCGGATGATCTCATTGGTGCAGAAGGAACACGGGGCCGACGCATCGTGCAATTCCTTGTAGCAGGTCCCGCCGATGAGCTGCCTTCCGGTGACATCCTGCAAATGCCTGTTCGCAAACAGGATCTGGTAGGTGACCGGATCGGAGACATAAATGGATTCCGCGATGCTGTCGAAGACCGAAAGGACCTGTTGCTGCTCTGTCCGGTTCCTGAACACGTGGACCATGCCGCTCACGCTGCCACGCGCATCGCGGATGGACGTCACATTCTGCTCGACAGGTGTCCGGCGCCCATCGCGTCCGACGAGCAACACGAACGGGGCGTGGCGGTCACCATGACCCTGCTCCGTCTCCAGCCGGCACACCTCGTTGATGTGCTTGCCGAGCGCCATTTCCTTTGTCCATCCGGTCATCATCTCCGCAACCGGGTTCACGAGCCGGATGAGGCCTGCCGCATCCGTTGTGATGACGGCATCGGCAATGGAACCAAGGGTGGTCGAAAGCCATCGCTCATTCTCGCGCAACCGCCGGTCCATGGTGCTCTTGTACAGAGCCATCTCGATGGTGGTGTGGAGTTCACGCTCTTCCAGCGGCTTGAGGATGTACCCGAACGGGCCGGTCAGCTTCGCACGTTGCAGTGTCACATCGTCCGAGTGAGCGGTCATGAAGATGACAGGGATATCGGAGACGCGACCGATCTCTTCCGCGGCTGCCACGCCATCCATTGTTCCCTTGAGGGTGATATCCATCAGGACGATATCGGGCAGATGCTCGCGCGCACGGGCGATGGCATCCTCACCCGTACACGCCATCCCCACCACATCGTACCCGATGCGGTCCAGACGGCCGCGCAGATCGTTGGCCACGATCCGCTCATCCTCAACGATAAGTATCTTTGCCCTGGACATGATCCCTGTTGCGTTCGCCAATGGAGGAGAATGCTGGATGAGCACCGGCTCATCCCACTCCCCGGACAAAAATTACACTTCTAAACCCATGCCAAGGATGCGTGTAATTATTACAATTATTCCATTGAAATTTCAGGGATTTAGCAGGAAATGATGAGTGCGGATCGGAGAAGAACAGGTGTGAACGAAGCGGAGAGGATCTAGGTGGTGACTATTGTGCACATGGACGGGATTTCTCGATATCTGCCTCGACGATGGCCAGTGTCCTGGAGATGAGCTCCTGGGCCCCTTCGACGGTAGGGACATCGTGGCCAGGAAAAATGGCTCGCACTGGCAGGCGGGTGAGACGCCGGAGGAGGGTCGCGAACTCGTCGCTGTAGGTTCCCCCCGTCGACCGGACGAACAGCGGGGTATCGCCGGTGAACAGATAGCCATCGCCGTGCACATAGATGCACATGGAGTCCATGGAGTGCTCGTTACACGCCATGATCTCCGCGTCCCTGTCTGCGAGTCGAATGATCTCTCCATCATGCACAAGGCGTGTGACACCGTCGGTGGGAGCGATGGCTGCAACGGGACAGCCATAGGTGGCGGTCACGCGTCCGACGCCGCCGGCATGATCGAAATGAGAATGCGTGAGAAGAACGATGTCGACCTGCCGCTTGCCGATCCCGGTGTTCATCGTCTGTACGATATCGACGATCCCTCCATCGGTCCCGGTATCCACGAGGGCATTCACGTCCTCCAATCTGTTCCACTCGCCGAGGAGCAGATACGCCCAGCCCGAATACACCGGGCCCGGCGACCGGAGAGGGATGACCTTCACGGCGCGCGCTCGAGCTTCCGGAAGAGTTGTCCTTCCGGCGACACCTGTTCGAACAACCCCGCGACCTCATCGGGCAACTTCTGGGTCTGCTCGGTGGCAAAGAACCCGCCCGGGGCGAGGGACGCATGGAACATGCGGATCACCTCTGCGCGCTCGTGCTGCTGGAAGTGCAGGAGGACGTTCTTGCACATGACGAGATGATAGGACGAGCCGATGGATTTCAGTGACAGCAGATCATGCTTCTGAAAATGGATCCTGTCGCGGACCATCTGGACCACGCGGTACTGGCCGGGCTGGTCCGCCGGTTCGAAATACCGCGCGAACAACTCCGGCGGGATGCGTTTCAGGGGTTCTTCGGGATAGACGCCGGCGATGATGGTCTTGCCGAACTGGTCCTGTTCATCGATGTCGGTGGCATCGATGCGGACATTGCGGAACATGAAATGCCCCATGCGTTCCGCGATGACGATCGCGAGCGAATACGGTTCGGGTCCCATCGCACACCCGGCATCCCAGACCCGCACCCGGGTGAAGCCCGAGACGGCGGGAACGACGTGCTGACCGATGAGATCCAGGATGCTCATGTCCCGGAAGAAGAACGTGAAGGCCATCAGAGAGCCCTTACCGTAGCGTGCTGCAGTTCCTGGATCAACCGGTTGATCTCGGTCGCAAGCTTCGGCACCGGTGCATGCATCCGGGAGATCCGCAGTGCGACAACAGAGCCCGGCATGGATTCGACCGTGGCGGTTGCAGGGTCCTGGGCGAGGACCACGCCTCCGGAGACATTCACATATCCAGAGCCGATCGTTCCATCGCGCCCCATACCCGTGAGCACGGCAACGAGCGCCCGCTGCCGGAACGCCGTGGCCATGCTCCGGAAGAGCGGGTCGGCGGCGGGACGTACATAGTTCTCCGGCGGATCATCCGTCAGCAGGAGGCGTGGTTGTCCAGGGTCGACGATCATGTGCCTGTCGCCCGGGGCGAGATACACGGTGCCCGCCTCCACGCGCATATCGTGCTTGCCGAGGCGCACGGGCATCGTGGTTTCTTCCTGAAGCCGTGTCGCAAATGCTTCCAGCATCCAGGCCGGGCCATGCTGCACGATGAAGAACGCCGCATCCGTGGTCGGCGAGATCCCATGTAGGAGTTCCCGCACCATCGGGGGACCGCCGGTGCTCGCCGTGATGCCGACACCCACGACATTCCCCCGCCACCCACCGTCGGCGCCCTTCAACACCTTCTCATACTGCTGGCCCTGCCGCTTCTGCGCCAACCCTTTCTGCAGGGCATCGATCACCTGCCCGGCATCGATCGGTTTGGTCACATACACATCCGCCCCTGCCTCCAGCGCCCGCTGCCGTGCCTGGGGCGAGGCAAGCGCCGTCACCATCATGAGCAAGGGCATGGGTGTGATGTTCGTCTGGATCTTCTTCACGAGTTCCATCCCGTCCATCTCCGGCATCATCCAATCCGTCAGGACGGCATCCACCGGTTCCCGGCGGAGAACTTCGAAGGCCTCGGCGCCGTTCCTGGCGGTGAGGATCTCGTATTGCTCCTTGCGGAGCACTTTCTTCAACAGGACCAGACTGACAGCATCATCTTCAACGATCAGAACTCTCATACTCAGCGTATCCGGGTCACAGTTCTCAGATCAACCACCGCACGGAGCTTCTGTTCCAGGTCTTCCTGACGCACGGGCTTCACGAGATAGTCGTTGGCGCCGGCTTCGAAACCTTCCCGCCGGCTCCAGTCGCCTCCCTTCACGGTCACCATGCAGACATACGTGCCTTTGCTTTGGGAATGCGTGCGGATGTACCGGCACAGCTCCACACCATCCACTTCCGGCATCATCCAGTCCGTGAACACTGCATCCGGATGATGCTGGTCATACAGATGTTTGGCGACCTCCCCGTCTTCGGCCTCGAGGACCCTATGCCCAAGCTGCTTCAGCTGCTTGGCGAGCGTCATCCGGGTCGCCACATCGTCTTCAGCGATCAGGACCAGCATTTCCCCCTTCCAGAGTGTGCTCTTGTTCCGCCAGGATGGGTGGCCGGTGTCTGGCCGTGATCATCGTGGCAGTGTGCGAGGAGAGACCTCCCAACCCACGCGACGCATCCCCGTCGTGCGTCTTGAAGAGATGGACCGAAGCCATCAGCGACTCCGTCAGCCTGCTGAGATCATCCGCCGCCGTGGCGATCCGATGCACCGCCAGCGCGGTCTCGCGGGTCACGCTGCTGATGCCATCAACTCTGCTTCACCGCGATCTGTGACTCGCTGCCGCGGATATGATATGGACCCGCATGCATGCGGGGGCACGGTCTCCGATAACCGGGGGATGACCATCGGTCGGTGCGTCAACGCTGAGATGCCCCCATGGCACAGCGAGGTCCCCTCATGGTTCCATTGCTCTCCTCCCTCCGGCCTGATCGCGGGATTCGCGCTTCGGCCGGAGGGGGAGTCATGCTCCTGTCGGGGTATCAGGCGGCTTTGCCTTCGGCCCCCAACACCTTCTCGAGGTCCAACAGGATCAGCAGCCGGTCTTCGAGCTTGCCGACCCCGGTGATGTACTCCTCGTTGACGCTGCCCGCGATGGACGGGGGTGGTTCGGTGACACTGCGCGGTATGCGCAGGACCTCACGCACGGCATCGACGACGAAGCCGACCACCTTGCCACCCAACTCGACGACCACGATGCGCGTATGCTTATCATGCTCCTTGCGATCCATCCCGAACCGGCGGCGGAGATCGATGATCGGAATGACCTTGCCGCGCAGATTGATCACGCCATCCACATGCTCCGGGGCGTTCGGGACGCGTGTCACTTCCAGCATCCGGTTGATCTCCTGCACCTGCAGGATATCAACACCGAACTCCTCTTCGCCGATATTGAAGCTGACCAGCTGCAGCAGTTCCTCTCCGCTGCCATGCCGTGCCTCCCCCGCCTGGTGCACCGATGCGACGTCTGCCATGCTACTCCTCCTTGGTTGTCAAACTCTCGATCGAGTGAATTTCATCCGTCAATGCGCCACAAGGGCGCCATCTTCCTTGACGGCAACACCGGACCGCCCCGGACCCTGCGCGCTCGCGCCGGCGCCACGATCCACACGGAACTGTCCGACAAGGCTCTGCAGCGTGTTGGTCAGCTGGTTCAAACCCTCCGCCGCGCGCGCGATCTGTTGCGTCCCCTGTGCCGTTTCACCCGTCACCTTCGAGATGGCCTCGACATTCTTCGAGATCTGCTCGCTCGCGCTCGACTGCTCCTCGCTCGCCGCCGCGATCTGGGTGACCATGTCCGTCACCTTCTGGCTCACCCCGACGATCTCCTTCAGGCTCGCACCCGCCTTGTCCGCGAGTTCGATCCCCCGCTCCACCTCGTTGGTGCCTTCTTCCATCGACTGCACCGCGCCGGTCGTGTCGGATTGGATCTTCTTGATCATGCCGGCGATCTCCTTCGTCGCCTTGGTCGTCCGCTCGGCAAGCTTCCGCACTTCGTCCGCCACCACCGCGAAGCCGCGTCCCTGCTCGCCCGCACGGGCTGCTTCGATCGCGGCATTGAGGGCCAGGAGATTCGTCTGGTCCGCGATGTCGTCGATGACCCCGATGATCTCGCCGATCTGGTCCGACGACCGCCCCAGCTCCTTCACGGTCTGGGCGCTCTTGTTCACCACCTCGGCGATGCGCCGCATACCGTCCACCGTCTCGCCGACCACCTGTCCACCCTGCTCCGCGCTGATGCGCGCCTGCTTCGCGGTCTCGGCGGCAACACTCGCGTTCTTGGAGTTCTCCATGATCGTGGTGGTCATCTCCTCGACCGCGCTCGCCACTTCACCGGCCTGGCTCGTCTGTTCGTGCGCCCCCGCGGCCATTTCTTCGGTGCTTGAGCTGATCTGCGTCGACGCGGTCGCCGTGGCGCTCACGGCTTCGCTCACTTTGCGGAGGGCATCGGCGAGGGAACTGCCGACCTTGTTGATGCTCTCCTTGATGAGCTGGAGGTCGCCACGATAGTCCCCCTGCATCCGCACCGTAAGGTCACCCGTGGCCATGACGGCCAGGGTGCTGGACCCTTCCTGCACCGGCTTGATCACCGCATCCAGTGTCTCGTTGACCCCCTGGACGATCTTCCGGAAGTCGCCTTCATGCCGCGCGACGTCGGCACGCGTCTTCAGCCGTCCCTCCACTGCCGCCTGGGCAAGCATGTTCGCGTCCGCCACGAGCGCGTTCACGGCATCGATCGCCCGGTTCAGGTTGTTCTTGATCTCATTGAAGTCGCCATGGTAACTGTCCGTGATCTTCGCCGGGATGTCGCCCTTGGAGATCCGGTCCACGTACTCCGCCGCGACGTTGAGTGGCCCGATCACCGCATCAAGGGTATTGTTCACGCCTTCCACGATCTTGCGGAAGTCGCCCTGATGCTTCGAAGCATCCGCGCGCGTGGCAAGCTTCCCGTCCACGGCCGCCTGAGACAGCATCTTCGCGTCGGCCACCAGCGCCGTGACCGCATCGATCGCCTGATTCAGGTTGTTCTTGATCTCATTGAAATCACCGTTGTAACTGTCCGTGATCTTCGCCGGGACATCACCCTTGGAGATGCGGTCCACATACTCCGCGGCCACGTTCAAAGGTCCGATCACAGCATCCAGTGTTTCGTTCACGCCCTGCACGATCTTCCGGAAATCGCCCTGATGCTTTGAGGCATCGGCCCGGGTGGCGAGCTTGCCCTGCACGGCCGCCTGCGACAGCATGTTGGCGTCGGCAACAAGGGCGTGCACGGCCCCGATCGCCTGGTTCAGGTTGTTCTTGATCTCATTGAAATCGCCATGGTAGCTGTCCGTGATCGCCGCCGGGATGTCGCCCTTCGATATCCGGTCCACATATTCCGCGGCAACGTTGAGGGGACCGATCACCGCGTCCAGCGTATCATTCACACCCTGCACGATCTCGCGATAGCCACCCTGGAACTTCGACGCGTTCCCGCGCGTGGCAAGCTTGCCGTCCACTGCTGCCTTCGAGAGGGTGTTGGCCTCGGTCACGAGATCCGTGAGCGTGCCCGCGATGCCGGTGAACGACGTACGGAGCGCCTGCTGCGAGTCGACGAGTTCATCGACCACCGTGCCCAGCTTGCCGATCTCATCCTCACGTGCCAGCCCGATCCGCGACGCACTCTCGCCCAGATGCACGTCCGTATCGCCTGCAGCGATCCGCGTTGCGGCGTCGGTGAGTTCCTTGTTGGCCCGAACGACCGCATTGGCGGCCTCGATCACCTGGTTCACCGGACGCGCGATCGCACGTGTCAACGCCAGCCCCAATGCCACGGAAAGAATGACCGCCACGATGATCGACACCATCATGATGAGGTCAGAACGTTCGGCAAGGGCTTCTGTTTCCTCATGGAGTTCCTTCGCGCCATCCGCCTTGCGCGCCTGGAACGAGATGAGCCGTTCATCCAGTTTCTTGACCGCCGCGTTGCCTTCCTTCTTCATGAGGGCAAAGGCCTCATCGGATTTGCCGGCCTTCACGAGTTCGATGAACAGCTCCCGGAGTGGCGCGTAGACCCCGTACTCTTCCTTGTATGCATTGAAGAGTTTCTGACCCGCTTCAGAGTCCATCGTCTTCCCGAATTCTGCCATCGCCGCTTCGTAGACCTCAACGTTCCGCTTGATCGCATCCAGCGGTGCCTGGCGATCCTGGGAGGTCTTTGCCAGAACGAGGACCAGCAACTGATGACGGGTCTTGTGGAATGCCTCGCGCGCGTCCGCGATGTGCGTGAGAGGTGTCGTCTTGTCGTCGAACAATTCCTTGTCTGCGTCCACAAGCTGCTGTGCCGTGCTGATCCCCACATATCCTACCGCTATCGTGATCGCCGCGACCAGTGCGAAGGCGACAAGAAGTTTGACCTGCAGCGACCAATCCTTCAGTCGAGCCATTGGAGTATCTCCTGATATTTTGTGATGCCGCATCCCCGCCCCAACGGATGACGACGCTATTTCGCACCGATTTTGTGCGCAAGCAGTGTACCAAAAATCCTCCGGGAGCCCCCGGCCCCACACCTGCTGTAACATCAAGAACATCAAGCGATTAGCATTTCTGCTCAACGAGAGGAAGGACTCTTGGATTCAAGGCCTGCCGAACGGTGACTAAATATGACCACATGCCCTCCTCTGTTCTCTGTCACCAGTCTCTGTCAATTGCCATCAAAACCTGATAATGGTGCAGCACTGACCCCGCACTCCGCCGGGAATCCATGAGGGTACTCACCCCCCTACATAAGGTCATCCCCCGTTCCATAATGCGCTCAAGGAATCCCCGTCAACACTGTTGGCCAGGAGTCCAATATCCTTCATATTGCGAGACTTAGCGGACTTGGCACCCGTCTCAGCGCCGTGGCCTGACGGTTCCGGACGGCCTCAATTCACTTCAGATCGCGCACTTTGCCGGAGTTCCACTTCTCCACCGTTCTCTTCCATGACTGGCATGTATCTTGAACCCCATGCTGGGAGAATGTCGGGCCCACTCCCTGTTCCCGCCGTCACCGGAAGGCGCGGGATCATGGAAACCACCAGACGAAAGGATACGTGTCATGGGACGCCGTGGACTTGCAGTCCTCATCATGGTCGCCGTTGTACACACCGCGGCAGGCGCACAGGATTACCGGAAGGTGATCGACATCGTGCAGCGGATGGAAGAACGCCTTACGAAGATGCTCGCGGAAGAGGAACGCGCCCGGAAGGCGGCCGTGAACCAATTGCGGTCCGAGCTCTCGGCAACACAGCCAGGATCGGTGCAGACCGGCGCAACCGCATCGCATGAACCCGGCGGGCACGCGGTGAGCAACGACCCGGTGGCGCGCCTGCTGGACGGCAACCGCCGGTTCGTGGAAGGAAGGACCGCTGCCCGGGACTTCGTGCACGAGCGACCGGCCCTGACCGCAGGGCAGCATCCGTATGCCATCATCCTGACCTGCTCCGATTCACGCGTCCCGCCTGAACTGCTGTTCGATGAATCGCTCGGACAACTGTTCGTGGTCCGCGATGCCGGCAACGTCGTGGACCCGGTGGTCCTCGGCAGCATCGAATATGCCGCCGAACATCTCCACGCCGGACTCCTGGTCGTTCTGGGACACGAGGCATGTGGCGCGGTGAATGCTACGATCAAGGGCGGAGAAGTGCCCCCCAACATCGGCCAGATCGTCCAACGCATCTCACCGCCGGTTGAGAAGGTGAAAGCGCAACATCTCAAGGGCGTCAGGATCGACAGCGTCTGCATTCACGAGAATGTCCGCTATCAGGTTGCCCAGGTCACCGGACAGAGTGCACTCCTGAAGTCCATGGTTGACGAGGGCCACCTCCGCATCCTCGGAGCGACCTACAGTCTGACGACCGGCGGTGTGACATTCCTCGAGGGAGCCTCATCCGGGACCCACGCCGGTGCATCCCATGCAGCACCGGCACCTGTCCCCGCCACCGCGGAGAAGAGAAAGCAGGAACACTGAGTGCAGCGTCCCCGGAACACCCGGCTCAGCGCGTGGATCGTTCAACGGGACAGAGGATCATCGGCATGATACACAACGGCGCGTACGGGGTCTTCCCGTACGCGCCGTTCGTTGTGGGCCGCCCCTTCCACCCATCATCCCGCTACCAGGGATCCGTTCTCACGCACGGCAACACCTGACCGTCGGGCCGCGGATGGATCTTCATCCATCCCATTTCTCACCTTGAACCTTGCGATGAGGCTCTGCAGATTGTCCGTCAGGCGGTTGAGGTCCTCGGCGGCATGGGCGATCTGCTGCGTACCCTGGGCGGTCTCGCTCGTCACCTTGCTGATCGCTTCCACGTTCTTCGAGATCTCTTCACTGGCGCTCGATTGCTCTTCGCTCGCCGCGGCGATCTGCGTGACCATATCCGTCACCTTCTGACTCACCCCCACGATCTCCTTCAGGCTCACGCCCGCCTTGTCGGCCAGAGCGATCCCTCGTTCCACTTCGCTCGTTCCCTCCTCCATCGACTGCACGGCGCCCGTCGTGTCCGACTGGATCTTCTTGATCATCCCGGCGATCTCCTTCGTCGCCTTCGTCGTCCGCTCGGCAAGCTTCCGCACCTCGTCGGCCACCACCGCAAAGCCCCGTCCCTGATCTCCGGCACGCGCCGCCTCGATCGCCGCGTTGAGCGCCAGCAGATTCGTCTGATCCGCGATGTCATCGATGACCCCGATGATCTCACCGATCTGATCGGAAGATCTCCCGAGTTCCTTCACCGTCGCTGCGCTCTTGTTCACCACCTCCGCGATGCGCTTCATGCCGTCCACCGTTGCACCGACCACGTTCCCGCCGGCCTCCGCGCTCACCCGCGCCTGCTTTGCCGTCTCCGCGGCGATGCTCGCGTTCTTGGAGTTCTCCAGGATCGTGCTGGTCATCTCTTCGACCGCACTGGCCACCTCGCCGGCCTGACTCGTCTGCTCCTGCGCGCCGGCGGCCATCTGTTCCGTGCTCGAACTGATCTGGCTCGAGGCACTGGCCGTGGCGCTCACCGCCTCACCCACCTTCCGGAGAGCCTCCTCGAGTGATCCACCCACCTTGTTGATGCTCTCCTTGATGAGCTGCAGGTCGCCACGATAGTCCCCCTGCATCCGCACCGTGAGGTCTCCCGTGGCCATCACCGCGAGCGCGGACGACCCCTCCTGCACCGGCTTGATCACCGCATCCAGCGTATCGTTCACACCCTGCACGATCTTCCGGAAGTCGCCCTGATGCTTCGTCGCGTCGGCCCGCGTCTTCAGCCGTCCCTCCACTGCCGCCTGGGCGAGCATGTTCGCATCCGCCACGAGGGCATGCACGGCCCCGATCGCCTGATTGAGGTTGTTCTTCAACTCATTGAAATCGCCGTTGTACGTATCTGTGATCACGGCCGGGATATCACCCTTGGAGATCCGGTCCACGTATGTCGCCGCCACGTTCAGCGGGCCGATCACCGCATCCAGCGTATCGTTCACACCCTGCACGATCTTCCGGAAATCCCCCTGGTGCTTCGTCGCGTCGGCCCGCGTGGCGAGTTTCCCCTGGACCGCCGCCTGCGACAGCATATGGGCATCGGCCACCAGCGCAGTGACCGCGTCGATCGCCTGGTTCAGATTGTTCTTGATCTCATTGAAATCACCGTTGTAGCTGTCCGTGATCTTCGCCGGGATATCTCCCTTCGAGATCCGGTCCACGTACTCCGCGGCCACATTCAACGGCCCGATCACCGCATCGAGCGTATCGTTCACCCCCTGCACGATCTTGCGGAAATCGCCCTGATGCTTCGAGGCATCGGCCCGGGTGGCGAGCTTGCCCTGCACGGCCGCCTGCGACAGCATGTTGGCATCGGCCACCAGCGCGTTGACCGCCCCGATCGCCTGGTTCAGATTGTCTTTGATCGCGTTGAAGTCACCACTATAATCATCCGTGATCTTCGCCGGGATATCTCCCCTGGAGATCCGCTCCACATACGACGCCGCCACGTTCAACGGACCGATCACCGCGTCCAGCGTATCGTTCACACCCTGCACGATCTCCCGGTACCCACCCTGGAACTTCTCCGCGTTACCGCGCGTGGCAAGCTTGCCCTCCACCGCGGAACGGGAGAGCATGCCCGCTTCCGCCACCAGCCCGCGCAATGCGATGCACGCTTCGGTCAGTGCTTTGCCGAGAACGTCGGCATCCGAAGCGACCGGCACTTCGGTGGAGAGATCACCCTGGGCGATGGCGTGGGCGGATTCGGTCTTGCCGCGCAGACTGGCCTGCAGGTCCTGGATCGACCGCCCCAGTTGTCCGATCTCATCCTGGCGCGTCACCTCACGGCTATTCGAAAGATCGCCCAATGCCAGTTGCCGCAGATCCGCCACACCGAGCGCCAGGTCCTTCACCACCTGACGCTTCACCATGAACGTGACCACAAGGAACGTGAGGAGGATCGTGGGGACGGCGGTCGCGATCACCAGCCACCGTTCACTGGTGATGGCCGCATGGTGCTTGGCCATCGAGATCCGCATGCTGATCGTCGCCAGTGCCGTGCCTGGCTTGGTATCGTGGCAGGCGGCGCATCCGTCATCAGAAAGCATCGGCTCCACCGACCGGATCACCGGCTCTCCCTTGAACTCCTCCTCCTGAACGAACCCCTTCTGGGTGCGCATGACCATGCGTTCGATCGAGTCCATGGCGGCCTCACCACCCGTCTTGATCACTTCCGCCGGGAGGACCCGCAACTCCCGGAGATCATCGACCCCCTCCATCTTGTCCAGGAGCGGTTTGACCTCCGTGACCCCCTGCCCCATGGCCGACGTGATCGACCGGACAAGAACCTCGCCCGACTGGTGGACCGAGTCGCGGGCTTTGGCCATCATATTGTCCTCCTGGGTGATCCGGAGGATGATGAACATGACGAGCAGAACCACGGTCAATACCGCGGCTACGATCAGACTGATACGCTTCGCTATTGACATAGTACCTTCTCCCCGTTTATCTGTCTCACACCTTTCACAATGCTTCCCGTCCGGCAACGGACGCTGCTTCTCCCCTGACCCTGTGGGACGGTCACTGATCTGGCACTCCTCCCGGTCCGTTGCCCCCGCTTAGCCTCCCACGAGCATACCGCGTTCCTCGACCGCTGCATGAGGGTGGTGCACCGGCGTTCCATCATCCCGCCCCCCCCTTCCTACCTTGAATGCTGCGATGAGGCTCTGCAGATTGTCCGTCAGGCGGTTGAGGTCCTCGGCCGCATGCGCGATCTGCTGCGTACCCTGGGCGGTCTCGCTCGTCACCTTGCTGATCGCTTCCACGTTCTTCGAGATCTCTTCACTGGCGCTCGATTGCTCTTCGCTCGCCGCGGCGATCTGCGTGACCATGTCCGTCACCTTCTGACTCACACCCACGATCTCCTTCAGGCTCACGCCCGCCTTGTCGGCCAGAGCGATACCACG
>JAUQWO010000024.1 GCA_030835135.1 Bacteroidota bacterium | reverse complement strand
TGTTCTCGAGTGGCAGAGTCTTCACAAAGATGAGCTACTCGATAATTGGAGACTTGCTGAAGAACGAAAGCCGTTGAAGCAAGTTCCTCCGCTGGAGTAATCCTATGATACCGAGAATCATTGAAGCACGCCACGTGCAGGGCTATACCATTTGGATCCGATTTAGCGATGGATCGGATGGCGAGGTCGACCTGAAGGACGAACTCTGGGGTCCGGTCTTTGAACCTCTCAAGGATCCAGTGGCATTCCGCAAATTCCAAGTCCACCCGGAACTCCATACGATTGTATGGGCTAACGGCGCGGACTTCTCGCCTGAATTTCTCCGCAAATCTCTGCACGCAACCGCCTAACGGATCGCGGCTCACCTGCGCCGCGAAACGACTGCTGAATTGAAAACGTCAACCAACACTACAAATGACTAAGGCCAATACCCCGAGTCCGTGGCGCGGCGTCAGGTGCAGCCGCTGGTTAGGGGGCTACTTGCTTTCCACTATTAGATCACTAATATAGCAGCCACGCCGAACACTGAAACCTCTCTCCACGAGGGCGTGAGCAAGCGCCAGCTTGTAGGCCAAATACTCATTCCCCTTCCTTGCCCTGTAGTAGTTGTACACTGGCAGATAGGGCTTTCCCATGTCCGTAACTAGATCTCCAACCGCAAGACCTGCTACCCATTTGCGTGTGGCGGCAAGTAATTCCTCGGAGTATGGAACGGGAATTGACTCCAACGCTTTGGGGTTCGAAAAGTGGAACACACGGTCCTTTGTATTCAGCACGATCCTCAGGACTCGATAGTATCCTCGCTCGTTGAACCCAATTCTTCTCTCGAAGTGGACTGCCTCCAACAGTGAAGGAGCTTCTGTACACACTTCCCGGCTGGCACCGGTAGAGTCATTCACGACCTGCACGATCACGTAATAGGGAGCGGTCCACTGATCTTCGATCGCAATCTGGAACGAGGAGTCCGATTGGCCGCACACGGCGGATTGAAGTAGTATGGTGAGTGTTAGCATTGTCATGTGAGTAGCCCCCTAACGGCTCGCGGCTCACCTGCGCCGCGAAACGACTGCTGAATTGGAAACCTCAAGCCAACACTATAAATGACTAAGGTCAATACCCCGGTGCCCGTGGCGCGGCGTCAGGTGCAGCCGCTGGTTAGGCGGCGCCGTTAGTGCAAATCGGGATGACGTTTTCAATGCGAACAACTCGCGCATCGTCCGGCCAACCCTCATCGCCGTAGGTGAAGCCCTCAAGTGTGGACAGTCGACCTTCGCAAACCCACAAGATGCACCCTGCACCATTTGGCACTCCTTCAAGGACTATCTCGGCGTGCCCACCCGTGATGTCACTAGGCGTGGTCAAAGGGACATCAGTCGGCGTGTCAAATTCTACGAAGAAGCCCACCCCCGTCAGTTCGATTTCCCTAATGGTAGCTTGACTGAACTGCTCAAGCAAAACGGCGTGGACTGGCTGCTGGCCGCTCAGTAGAGCCGGGATGAGTCGGCCGACCAACTCTACGATCTGGGCCGGCGCCGAATCTCCATTGTACTTTTTCGGATAGGTCATGGTGGACATTGCGCCGCCTAACGGATCGCGGCTCACCTGCGCCGCGAAACGACTGCTGAATTGGAAACGTCAACCAATACTATAAATGATTAAGGTCAATACCCCGGTGCCCGTGGCGCGGCGTCAGGTGCAGCCGCTTGTTAGGCGCGCCGATCGCGGGGGCGGAGCCTCGACTAATTTCCATCCGCGGCCCGCTTAAACCCCGCACCCTCGGCCCCAGACTCTCAGGATTCAGCAAACCCCGCTGCCATTCCCGGCCACCCGACCTACTCAGCCGACTGATACAGAGTTGACGTTGGCAGCGCCTTCGCGGAGCAATTGTTGAGATCGGCGACGCCGACCCGACGATCCCGCTTGCCCGGATTCAGCGATGCAGCCAAAGAACAACCACTGAGGTGCCGCAACGCCGCGCGGCCAACCAGGACGACTTCGAGGTTGGCAACAGCGCGTTACCACAGCCACTGGCTTCGAGCTGAACCACAGACGCTCGCCGCATAGAAGCGATGCCGCTCGACCTTGCCCGATGAGAGCTATCCAAATGTCGCGCGTGTGATACACGCGCGCCTAACGGATCGCGGCTCACCTGCGCCGCGAAACGAATGCTGAATTTGAAAACCTCAACCAACACTATAAATGACTAAGGTCAATACCCCGGTGCCCGAGGCGCGGCGTCAGGTGCAGCCGTTTGTTAGGCGCGCGCAAGAATGTTAGTTGTCGAATCGCCCAAGCCTGGCTGTTCTGCTTCGTATGTCATTGGAAGCCGACTGGTTGGTCATAGACCCAAATGGTGAACTTCGTGGGGGTCGGCTCCGCTCCTCTCGAGCCTTCAGGGTAGTACCAAAAATTGACCACGCACCAACGTTGTTTGTCCATATCGAAGAAACTGGCCTTCTGTGTCTCTCCCGCCTTTGTTACCGCTCGAATCTCGTGAGTGCCACCGCGCAATTGAAACTGGAATTTGATCCAATTGTGCTGACTCTTCACGTAGAAATCCTGGTTCACTGCCAGAACTCCGTCAAGGTACACCTTGATGTCCACTGGATCCAGGGCGAAGCTCTGGTTCGACACATACAATACGAGATTTCCCCCTTCGGCCTCTGGCATCATGGGCCCATCGACGGACAGCTGAGTACACGTCGACAACAGCGTCCCAAGTAGTGCAGCCAGGAGTCTTGCTCCCCAATTGGCCTTCATCTGAATTGTCCCCACTTGTCGCCGCGCGCGCCTAACGGATCGCGGCTCACCTGCGCCGCGAAACGACTGTTGAGTTGGAAACCATAACCTACACTATAAATGACTAAGGTCAATACCCCGGCCCCGTGGCGCGGCGTCAGGTGCAGCCGCTGGTTAGGCCGCACATCTGTGAGAGATAAACTGGACGACCCAAAAATGAATCGCGGACAGTTTAGCGCATACTGTTGAGCCAATCAAAGGACCTCAAACCGAAGAGTTGTCCCCCGGCTATTTCACTCCCGTCTGCCCTCGAAGATCCATGGAGTACATGTATTTGCCCAACGGAAGACTGTCGGAGTCAACCGAACAGTCGACGGCGTCCTTGTGGCCTGTGGTAATCACAATCGCGAAGCGATACGGCTCAAATTGACCTATCGCACCCAACCCTTGAGGCGAAACGTCTCGAACGGCGAGACCCTTAGGCAGGGTGAAGAGCACGTCACCGCTGGCAAAATGACCTACCTCGATGGATTGAGTCAATACGCCTACACGGTCCGTGAAGTACGACCAAATGCCATCAGCGATAAACAACACATTTAGCACCACGGAGATCGTGAAGGCATAACGCTTGAATCGTGTCATGGTGTCGACCTCTCGATAGTGCGGCCTAACGGATCGCGGCTCACCTGCGCCGCGAAACGAATGCTGATTGTGAAAACCTCAACCAACACTATAAATGACTAAGGTCGATACCCCGGGCCCGTGGCGCGGCGTCAGGTGCAGCCGCTGGTTAGGCGGGAATCCATTTCTACCGAAAGATGCGAGCGCCTTCAATTCGTCGCAATGATGGACCGTATTGCTCGGATTGTCTCGTGATCTTGTTGTAGATGTAAATGTGACTGCTGTCTATCCACGGATGATCGTGTAGAATGTCATTCTCAGTTTCTCCATACCCGATGACAGTCCCACTGGCCAGTGTGTCAAGCGTGACGAATTCGCGACTTGCAAGGATATACTCCGATATTACAATTGGTGCATATTCGGAATCAGCTTGTGACACCAGGAGTTTCTGTCCACTTGGCGCCCAATCTATTGCTTCGCGACAACGACGGGTAGAGTCAATCATGGTGACATTGCCCGATACTAGATCTACAATCCCCAATCCGTACTCCAGTGGCGTCCACAGGTTTTTAAGTCCCCTGGCTGGCTTGTTTCCATCGAACGCAATGTACCTTTCGTTGGGCGACCAACAGAAGTGGAGCGGATCAAGGATAGATGGGCCAAGGAACAGCGTATCTACGGCGGGGTCATACACTGCAATTCGAAAATACTCCGAGTTGTCAATGCAGAAGGCAATCCTACCCGTGGTCTTTCCCCAAACAGGATATTCCATTCGGGCATTCTTCAATGAGCCCGAGAGGTGTTTGTTCACCAATTCAAAGAGCGGCAATATGTTTCGACTTGCCAAATCATAAACGAACAACCTATGGGTTCCGTTTCCAGAGAACGGGCCACTGGCTGGCCTCCCCGAAGAGAACGCCACCCTTTTGCGATCCGGAGAAAGAGATGGATATCTGTCATCGCACCCGTCTTTTGTCAATCTCAAAACAGATCCAAGAGAGAGATCTACCACAATGACTTCTTCATGTTCAGTTGAAGACGACCATCCCTTTGGTGCGTCTAGCGAGGATGTTGCGACGAAACCAAACTGTGGTGCGCCATCAATTGACCGGTCTGCTTGGCGCCCACAAGCGAAGGATAGCATGAGAAACGGCACTAGAATGAGTCTGAACATTTCTTGAACTCCTATGGATTCCCGCCTAACGGCCACGGCTCACCTGCGCCGCGAACCGAATGCTGATTTGGAAACGCTGTTGTTATCGTACTTGCTAAACCCTGCGAACAGCGAAGTACCCAACCCCGATGCCCGTGGCGCGGCGTCAGGTGCAGCCGCTTTGTTAGGTTGTGCCGATCGTGGGTGCGGAGCCTCACTTGATTTCCAACCGCCGACCCCTCGACCCCGCCCCGAGGAACAGGTTTACCCTCACATTGCCAGTAGAGCCCGCAGCCATCCCCGGCCACCCGGCCTTCGGTGCCGCCTAATTCAGCGCTGATGTTGGCAGCGGCCCTCAGGATCCATCCTTGTTTTGGGCGACGCCGAGTCGACGATCCCGCCTGCCCGGATTCATCGCGCAGCCAACGGATCAACTACTGAGATCCTGCAACGGCGCGCCTCCATCACACCTGAACCCGAGAAGACCCGCTGAATACTCTCATTCGTATTGCGCAGAAGCACATCTTGCCCGAAGGCCTTCTCAACTGGTGGACGCGCATTGTCGAGCACAACCTAACGGATCGCGGCTCACCTGCGCCGCGAAACGACTGCTGATTGTGAAAACCTCTACCAACACTATAAATGACTAAGGGCGATACCCCGTTGCCCGCGGCGCGGCGTCAGGTGCAGCCGCTGGTTAGGCGGCACATCAAAAACCAATGATACCCACTTTGGTTGAATTGTCTCCGGCTCGAGCAGGCAACACACGAACGCGGTCCGGCAATGTCAAGAGACTATCAACCCTCTCAGTTACGTTGCCATGATTTGTATATATCTGAATGCCAAGCGCTCGCAGATACAACCTTGCATCCGGCCTGTAGCATAAGGTACGGGCCATTCTCCACGACTTCGGAGGAATGCCAAGAGATTCTCTGCTGAATGAGTCTGCTCGATAGGTCGTGGCAGTGCTCAATCCCTCAAATGTGCTCGGAAGGACATTGGTCCGGACACTATCAAAGACGATGACCGAATCAATAGTCAATTCTACCTCTGAGTCATTCTCAATACCGATGAGAATATGAACTTCGCGCCGGATACCATCCGGGCCACCGATACCCCCAGCTTCAATGATGGCGCCGGGGGAGGGATTCAACCTCCAAACCACGGGGTTGTTCAATTTGGTGTCTTCTTGATGCTTCTCGCAGCCCCAGGGCAACAGGACAAGCACCAAGACGATGGTCGCTTTCAGGCGCCACGTGTGGTGAAGAATTGATGCCATGTCGACTCCACGGAATGCGTATCAGGTGCCGCCTAACGGCCACGGCTCACCTGCGCCGCGAACCGACTGCTGAATTGGAAACGCTGTTGCTTTCGTACTTGCCAAACCCCGCGAACGGCGAAGTATCCAACACCGATGCCCGTGGCGCGGCGTCAGGTGCAGCCGCTTTGTTAGGTAGCGCTGATCGTGGGCGAGGGACCTCACCTGATTTCCCACCGCCGGCCCCATGACCCCGCCCCGAATAACTGGTTTACCGCTTGATTGCCAGCACAGCGCGTCGCCATCCCCGGCCACCAGGCCTTCGGTGTCGCCTAATTCAGCGCTGATGTTGGCAGCGGCCCTCAGGAGCAACTATTGAACTCGGCGACGCCGAGCCGACGATCCCGCCTGCCCGGATTCATCGCGCAGCCAACGGATCAACTACTGAGATCCTGCAACGGCGCGCTGCCAATCCGTGAGCAGATGAACCTGGCAACAGCACGCTTCCACTTCACTGCACCTGAGGAGAACCTCTCTCACTTCACAGGTGTGATGGCGCTCGACCTTGCCCGGGCATCTCGTCAAGTGTGAGACGCGCATTGTCGAGCGCGACCTAACGGATCGCGGCTCACCTGCGCCGCGAAACGACTGCTGATTGTGAAAACCTCAGCCAAAACTACAAATGATGTAGGTCAATACCCCGAGCCCGTGGCGCGGCGGCAGGTGCAGCCGCTGGTTAGGCGCGCCGATCGCGGGTGCGGAGCCCCCGTTAATCTCACTCTGCCGGTGATCCGTCCCTCAGCAAACGGACCTCGATGATACAGCAAAGCCCGTTGACGATCCCGGCCACCAATCCTTGGATGTAGACTGATACAGTGTGGACGTTGGCAACGGCCTTCCGGAGCAACTCTTGAGATCCTGCAACACCGAGTTGCCATCAGTTATGGATGCGAATATGGCACCAGAACGCTGAGTCGCCCAAAAACACAAATGCCTCCCATCCACGACTTTTGGATAAGAGGCATACAGGTCTTGCATCATTTCCCCCGATAGTACACAAGCAAGATACAGCGGGATTCGGCCATTGTCAACGGACGAGGCGCACCTCCCCGACGCTGGACTCATTTCCGGATGTCGCGCGTGCAATACACGCGCGCCTAACGGATCGCGGCTCACCTGCGCCGCGAAACGAATGCTGATTTTGAAAACCTCAACCAACACTATAAATGACTAAGGTCGATACCCCGATGCCCGAGGCGCGGCGTCAGGTGCAGCCGCTGGTTAGGCGGTTGCCACCTACTTTGAGAGTTCACGTTGAATTACTGACTCGATAATCTTGTAGCTATCCGTACTGCCACCACTTTCATCAAAGACAACGATCCCGGCTCTGTCAAGGACGATATTCCGTGGTGCAGAGGAACCGAACATCGTGGTTCCGGAGGTGTCCGTTAGTGCGTGTTGATAATTGAACGTGCGCTTGGCGAGAAACGCGCGGACTTCCTTGATCGGATCGGGATTTATTGCAATAAAATCGACTCTTCCTTTGTACTTTTTCACAAGCGTGTTTAGGCCTGGCATTTCCGCGATGCAGGGACCACAACGGGTCCACCACCAATTTAACACGCAGATTCGACCTCGTGACACACCGAGATTGAGCTTCCCTCCTTTGAGCAAGTTAACTTCGAAATCGGGGAAGTCCTTTCCGACTGATATCAGCGTCGAGCGTGGTACTGGTAGGCCTCCGGGATTGAGGGAGTCCTCCTTTGCGAGTGTCCACCTAAAGAGGAATTCGTGTCTTGATGGAACGATGCGAAGTTCCAATGGGAAGCGAGACTCGTTGGATGGTAATAGCCGAGGCGCCGTTGTGCAAACAAGCGTATCCCCAGCGGTCTGATCCACATTGACATTGTCCATGCTTACGGTGCTGTCACGGCGAATGCTGACAATCACGACCTTCTGTCCGCCTTCGCGGTCAAGTCCGAAGCACACATGTACTACACCGCAAGAGTCGGGGACCGGGATCGGTGCAAAAAGGCGCTCGGCAACTATCCAGCGAGAGACCGGCTTAAACTCCGGCAGTCCCGGCATGAATGCAACGCGGCCATGTGTCTGGCCAGCGATCCGAACTGGGGTCGGGCCCACGGAGGGATCGTCCACCATTTGTGTAAGGATAAACGCGAACAGGAACGCTGCAATCTTCATTCGGTCTCCGATCAGTTTGAATGGCAACCGCCTAACGGATCGCGGCTCACCTGCGCCGCAAACGACTGCTGATCTTGAAAACCTCAACCAACACTATAAATGACTAAGGTCAATACCCCGGGCCCGTGGCGCGGCGTCAGGTGCAGCCGCTGGTTAGGCGGTTCCCCCTCTTTTGCTGTGTCGCTTGAGAAACTCAAGGCGAGCCTGGATGAAGAC
>JAUQWO010000023.1 GCA_030835135.1 Bacteroidota bacterium | reverse complement strand
GCAGTGCCAGCGACAACAGCAGCGGACGCATAGAGGAACCCCCGTTGATGTGAGACTATTTGACTCCCCCGCCCCTGGTCTCCCTCTTCGTGAGCTGTTCCAACCACCGGTGGGATCGAGACCTTCTCATCCCCCGATGAGCCACATGATCGCCATGGTCTCATCAAAAAAGAACTTCACGTGCAAGCCGCGGTTTCGCATCACCGCTTCGGCGATGATCGCATCGATCCGGTGGCCGATGTTGTCGAGCACAGCCAGCTTCCGAACCGGATCCCAGGACCCTCGCGGAAGCCCGCTGGCTCTGTGCATCACGCTCAACAGCTCAGGCCGGCCCTTCAGGGTTCGGATATCAAGCAGGAACAAATCGTGCTTGTAGTGATCTATGGCTTCGATGATATCATTGTGCAGCTCAACGATGTCGCTATTGCCGACGCCACCTTCAATGGAGATGACGCAAAAGGGTCCGAGATCGCTCTCGGCAATCGTGTATTGCATTAGATGTTTCCACGGCGTATTTCAGGTGTCCATTCACTCCGATATCCCAAGCTTGCGCTTCTGCGTCGACGCAGCGCTCAGCTATTTGCGACTCTTCCCTTTGGATTTGCCGCTGCTGCTGTCGTACACCTTCTTCCCCGATTTGCTATAGTGGTATACTCCTCCCCGGGGGCCAACATGCTGTTGTGCGCCGGCAGAGCCAGAGTAAGAAGACGATCCCTGATATGAACGGATGGCGACATTCTCAGGATGGACGTACTTCGATCGCGTCGCATGGATCTTTGATCTGCTCCCTCGATGGGATACTGTGAAATCAACGCGTGATCCTGGGGAACCAAAGAGCAGGTTCAGTGCCTGGCCGTAGTCAGTAACCTCTGTGTTGCCAACGGCAAGAAGATCCCCTCCTTCAATCATCGCATCTTGCTGAAGTATCGCAGGATCGGTAACCTTCAATATCCTGAATGGCGGGACAGTATCAATCTCAATCCCTACAAATCCAGCTTCGACGACAGAATGATAGCCATCATCTGCGCACGCGGTCAAATTGGCGTCGCTGCAATAGACCGCTTCGCCGGCCGGATTGACCATCAAGATGTTTGCTGACTGGGCACAACCGAGAAGTCCAGTTGAAAGGACGGCGGCGAAAATGCTGAGTGAACGAATCGACATGAGAGGCTCCCCGTTATTGGTTTAGTCTATCCCCCTCCCTCTCGTCTCCCTCTTCGTCAGTTTCACCTTGCCGGCAAAGACGCCGAACGCGGCGATCTGCTCCTTCCTCACTACCACGGAAGGGTAGTTGCGGAATTTGTTGGCCGAGGCGAGTTCGACCTCCTCGGCATTCTTGTGCTTCAGGATCTTCACCATGCGAGCATTTGACTGCTTCATCTGCACGCAGACGATATCACCGGTCTTGGGCTGCAGGCCCAGGAGGAAGACGCAGATGTCGCCGGGGTAGAGCTCTGTGGATCCGTCCCCATCTGGAGCGTTGATCAGTGAGTCCCCCTCGATGACGAGAGCGAAGTAGTTTCCTTTCGCCCATGGGATGGTCAGACCCTCGGGGAAGTCCTCGAAGTACTCTTTCCCGTTCGGCGTCGCGACTATCTTGCCGATCAGGGGGATGGCCCCAACGGAGAAGGGCTCCGGATCCTGCTTCCCCTCTTCGCCTTTCTTCTCCCCATACATCAACCACTCGATGTCACAGCCGATGTCCCGCAGGCGAGACTGCATCTCATTGCCGGGTTGGCGTATCCCGCTCAAGTAGTGTCGCATGGAAGATGCGGATATTCCGAGCGCTTCAGCGAGACGCGTCTGCCACCCCCAGACATCCCCGAATTTCTTCTTCCCGAACTCTGCAAGGCGCGTGCCAATAGGGGTGGATTTCACGACAAAATAAGTACCATGTGATAAATATATTCCTTGACATGAGTACCATGTGGTACTTATATTTCCCCCTGTTAACTGTGCCCCATTAACCCCGGTAAATGTATGAGTAAGCCAATCGAGAGTCAAGTAAAGCTCGGAGCCGACACCAAGGCCCGCTTGGCCACTTTGGGAATCGAGCAGACCCGGCTCGCCAGAGAGCTGAATCGGTCGGACGTCGCGATCCATCGCGCTTTGCGGGGCGAACGGGCTGTCTTGCTCGGACGCATCATTCGGTGGATTGAACGATACGAGCGTCGGAAGCAATCTACGAAATCGACCCAGTCTGTGGCTGCATAATAATTCGGGGGAGGTATGCACTTCTTTGATCAGAATGTAGCCCGTGCCGCGCAGGATTTCAGGGCTCGCGCATGGGAGTCTATCCAGGACAACCACATTACGCAGGAAGCCGTCGCCGGGGCTCTGTCTGTTGAGCAGTCGACCGTGAGCCGTTGGATGAGCCCCGGCGGCGACCACCACCTACCAGCCTTTGCTATTCCCATGCTGCACGACGATTGCCTGCTTGGGTTCCGGGAGGACCTCCTTCGCTGGATCACGGACCGCTCTGGGTACACGCTCGGCCGGCGAGTGAAGATCATCAACCTCAACGGGACCGTGGCTGATGAGGCGATGGAGATCACGGAGCATCTGGGCAAGATCGCCCAGCAGGTCAACTCGGGACACATGGAGGCGCGGAAGGCCCGCCATACGATCTCCCTGATGCGTCAGGCGCTGGACCGGGCAGAAGCCGAACTGGAGGCGAACAATGACCCACGATGAGCACACGGCTGCCGTCATGCGCGAACTCGCCCGGTCGCTGGATGGAGTCCAGACTGTGATCCGGCAGTTTAGCGGTGTGATCGAGGCGGAGCGAGAGTTCCTAACGACGGCAGAAGTCGCGAGCCGGCTCAAGGTGCATGAGGATACGGTTCTGTCCGACGTCCGGCGCGGGATGCCGTGCTACGAGAGGGGTAAGAGCAAGACATACCTCTGGCCCGAAGTCCTGGAGTGGGTACGGAAGCGCTACGGGTCGATGAAGCACTTCGAAGAGTGGCACGGAGCGCAAGGAACACGGAGGGCCTCATGATTCCCAGACGTCCACGGATCCCCGTGTCCCTCACGGCGCTGAATCGGCTGTCAGACTTCTACCACCTCGTCCGGCGGATGAACCAGAAGTACGGATACCACTTCACCATCTCAGAGAACTGACCATGGACCGCTTCGGCAAGTGGGGCCTTCGTGTCGCGATCACTATACTCGCCGCCTTCGCGGTGCAAGGTGTATGGCAGGCATACATGGAAGCGTCGCCTGCGCAGATCGCCGAGGTCAAGCGCGTGATGTGGTTCATCGTCAAGGTTGGCGCGATCAGCAGCATCACGCTCTGCGTTGGGCTTCTGGGCGGCCTCATCTTCTGGTCCAGCCGTGCGCCAAGGCTCGATGACCGGACGCGGAAAGAGGTTCATAATGCAACGAAGGAGTGAGTCCATGGAGCCCATCGGGATCTTCTTCGCGGCCGTCGCGGTCCTTGGATTCGTCGGTGTCCTGGCGGTACTGGCAGTGAACCGCTTCCACAACAAGGACAGCCAGGCGCGGCGCATGTCAGCCAGGCGAACATCGAACGGCTTCTGGTGGATGTCGGGGCAATGCACATTTCGCGCTGGTATGACGAAAAGAAGCGCGTAGTGGGTTTCTCCTTCCGTCTCCTGCATGATGAACGGCCTCTGGATTTCAAGCTCCCATCCAACATCGAGCAGTGCGAACGCCTGATGCGCCAGGGGATCTCCCGGCCGCGTCCCGGCACCCTCGAGCGGATCGGGCAGCAGGCGGAGAGGACCGCATGGAAGCTGCTCCATGACTGGGTGTCCGTGCAGGTATCGATGATCCTCATGGGTCAGGTGAAGACGACGGAGGTATTCCTCCCATACTGGTATGACTCCGCAGCCGGCAAGACGCTCTACCAGGTGCTCGAGGACCGCGGCTTCAAGCAGCTCCCGGGTGCCGGCGAGACAACCGCACGAAAGGGGCAGGCATGAACGACGCAGCCTTCACCATCCTCAACATCTCCGAAGTCCAGGAGAGCTCAACCAACCCGCGGCAGCATTTCGACGAGAAGGGTCTCACAGAGCTGACCGAGAGCGTCAAGACCAAAGGCGTGGTCGCTCCCCTCCTGGTCCGGCGCGTGAACTCGCATTTTGATCTCGTCGATGGAGCCCGGCGGCTCCGGGCGGCCAAGGCCGCAGGCCTCGATCAGGTCCCGGCGATCGTACGCACCCTCTCCGACGACGACGCGCTCGAGATCCAGGTGATTGCGAACCTCCAGCGCCAGGACGTCCACCCGCTGGACGAGGCAGAGGGGTACAAGCGCCTCCTGGACACGAAGCGGTACGACGTCGCGAGCCTGGCGGCCAAGGTCGGCAAATCCACCAGCTACATCTACCAGCGCCTCGCGCTCAACAATCTCATCCCGGAGGTGAAGAAAGCGTTGTGGGAGGAGAAGATCACCAGCGGGCATGCCTCACTGCTTTCCCGGCTCCAGTCTGCGGATCAGAAGACGATAGCCAAAGCAATGATTGGGCATGGCGGGAATGTCTGGTCCGTGAACCACCTGCGTGAGCACATCGAGGAAGAGCTCATGTGCATCCTCGATGCTGTCGCCTTCGACAAGAAGGACCCGATGCTGGTGAACAAAGCCGGCGCGTGCACGGTCTGCCCGAAGCGGTCCGGCTTCAACAAGGAGCTCTTCAACGACATCACGACGAAGGATCGCTGTATGGATCCGGCCTGTTTCCACGCGAAGGTCGAGGCCCATCTCTCTCGTGTCCGGGCCCAGGCGAAGGCAAACGGAACAGCGCTGGTCAGCATCACCCTCGACAACTGGACCAGGACGAAGGGCGTAGAGAGGGCGGCTAGCAAGACGTGGCACGATGATGACGGCTGGCGGGATGCGAAGAAGGGATGTCCGAGGCCTCAGACCGCTCTTGTCGGGGAAGGTGATGGCGTCGGGCGTGTGATGCAGGTTTGCCTGAACAAGACGTGCAAGATCTGCAATCCAAAGGGACGAGACCATGGGTCTTCCGGCGGCAGCCACCATCAGAAAGCCGTCACGCCGGCGGCCCGATACAAGAGGCGCATGGAGATATGGGAGAACAAGGTGGAGCAGGCGGCCAGAGAAATCTGCTATGCCTCACTCATTGGGCAGATCGAGGGAGAGGTCGGCCGTACGCAGCTGCTCATGCTCCTGCGCGAACTGCGCGAGCAGAACCACGGTGGCGAGGATGTCGCAGCCAGACTTGTTGGCGTCAAACTTCCGAAAAAGGACTACATGCGTCGGGGGACGCTATCCTCATGGGATAGCGCTATGAAGCACGCCAGCGACAGAGAGCTTGTGCAGCTACTCTTCGCCATGCTCTTGCAGAGGGAGATGATCGCCGACGTCTCGGGGATGCGGCCGAGCGATGAGTGTTTTGCCTCGCTCTCGGCTCAGTACGGCAGAGAGAATGGCGTCCTGAGTGCGGCCAGGGCAATGGGCCGCGCCCAGCTCGAGAAATCGAAACCGAAGCCGCCCAAAAAGGAGAAGCCGGCGGGAAAGAACATCAAGAAGGAGAAGACCAAGAAGGAGGTGAAGGACGATGAGTGACCCCACGATTCCGATACTCAAACGCGTGAAGGAGGTATTTGAGAGCAAGCGTGAGGCGATCGACGCAGTGATCACGCATGTCACCCAGACGATCGCGCTCCTGGAGGATCACGACGAGACGGCGCCGAAAGCCGCACTGCCGGCGCACGCAACAAAGCCGCGGAAGGTCCACAAGGTGAAGGCCGAGAAGTCCCGGCCGGCGGTGAAAGCCCGCGCAAATGCGAGGCCGTACACGCAGGACGACGTGCTCAAGATCGCCGTCGATCTCATCCGGGCGAACGGTCCGCAACCGATCAGGGTGATTACCGAGGCTGTGCGCCTCAAGTTCGCCAAGGCGAAGCTGAGCGTATCAACGGCCCTGAATCAGAACGCCGTGAAGAAGAATGGCGCGCGTGTCGAGAAGACGGCCGATGGTCTCTGGAAGATCATCTCGCCGGCGAAACAGGGCAAGATCACGCACACTCCGGAAGAGGCCGAAAAGCTCCTCGAGCAGGCGCGACGCAATAGGGACAACGAGATCACCGACCAGGTGCGTGTATAGCGGGCGGCCGCGGGCAGGCATAGGGTGATAGGTACGTGCCCGGGATGGCGTCGCGGCCGCTTGAGGAAAGAGGCGCCATCTCCCCCCAACAGTGCTGCCCGCCGCACTGGTAACGTACCAGGCGGGCGAGTCTATTCGACAGGAGAGAAGCGTGAAAGATCGAAACACGACACTGGCTCTAAGGATCTTGGCTCGGATACAGCAGTATACGATCGAGAATCCGATCACGGGCGAGGCTCTGGCGGTTGAGTTCGGGACGAACTGGCGGAAGGTCGCAGAGGTGGTTGAGGACCTGCGCGATACCGGCCACAAGATCGGCTCGTCGCTGAAGAAGCCCATGGGATATTTTCTTGCTCGCCATCCGGCGGAGTTGCTCGGAACGCTGGAGCACCTTGACAGCAGAGCAAATAAGATCAGAGCCCGGCGGAACAGGCTGGCGAATTGGGGAGGCACCCAGCCCACGATATTCGAACAGGAGATAGCTGCATGAGCGTCCCAACGACATGTATCAACGTCGACGTTGACTACTTCACACACCCCAAGACGCTGCGCCTGATCGGCCTGCTGGGCAAGGGAGCCGAAGTGTTCCCTATCCGGCTATGGTGCTGGTGTGCCAAGTATCACGCCGAAAGCGGACTGTTGGCAGGATACTCCGTCCAGGAGATTGAGTCCTGCGTGGGGTGGACCGGAGAGAGCGGACACTTTGTCCAGGCCATGATCAAGGTCGGTCTCATGGAGGAAAACGAGCTCGGATTCTACGTTCACGACTTCACAAGTCTGAATGGGCACATCGCTGCATTCAAGGAACGGGCCCGTAAGGCGAATGATGCTCGCTGGGCCGGGATCCGGGCGGAGAAAGCCCAGACGAGGACTCCTTCAAGGACTCCTACCGAACCACTCAAGGAGTCCCTTAAGGACTCCCCTAACGAACGTACTAACTACCCAACAACAGCAACAGCATCCCCGTCGGCTGAGGCTGCGGATGTGGATAACTCAAAGCCGAAAGACGAGGAACCGGCGGTAGAACGCGTGACCGCGGTGCCAGCGGCCCCAGGGCAGGATCTGGAACAGGTCCTGTACGACCGGATTGGTTGGAAGAATCGGCTCTCCCGGTTCGACATGGACAAGGTCCTGGAGCTGAAGAAGGCACACCCGAATCTGTTTTGGAAAGCAACTGATCGACTGCACGGTGGCGTGAAGAACGTCCCAGCGTTCCTCGAGAAGGTCGTCTTGATGCTGGCGAAGGAGCAGGTGGAGCCCCCCGGCGGGAAGAAATGCAAGAAATGCGGGCTCGCGTGGGACCCATGGAAGACCGGGAAGTCGCTCTGCCCTGTATGCTATCCCGAGAACGGGAAGCCGGCGGCACAAATCACTCAGCTGGTCAGCGGACTGGCGGCGCAAATGGGGAGGACAGCATGAATACGCTCGAATTGATGCAACGATTCTGCTCTGACGACGAACTGAGGCCGACGATGATAAAGCCGTGGCGTTGCGGAGAGTACGTGTGCGCATCCGATGGGCATATTGCCCTAATGCTGAAATCCGACATCGAGGGGCTACCGACTGATGGCCCGGATGTCCCCAAAATCATGCCAGACGTGGTCCAGAGTCTTCCGTTCAAAGCACCCGAACTCCGGATGCTTGTCGATGGGATACCACTGGTGAAAGTCATGGATGAATGTCCCGACTGCGATGGGAGTGGAGATTGTGAATGTGACGCCTGTGGACACAATCACCGATGCGACAAATGCCACGGTAGCGGGAAGCTCCCACCCAAAGAACCGTGCGAACACTGGGACCCGAGAGCCAAGATTGAAATCTTCGGGGTGACCTTCCTCCAGCCCGTCGTACGGAAGCTTCTGGAAGTCGCAGAAGCTGCTGATGTGGAGACTATCTTCCTTGTGTCAAAGGTCGAGCCGATGAAAGCGATGTCGTTCAAGATAGGCGACTTCCTTTGTGCAATGATGCCATGCAGGAGCGATTACATTGTTGGTAGTCATGTAGTCTTCAATCCGACGCAGGTAGAAGCATGACTGGACCACTAGTAGACAAGACCGAGCAGCTGAATGAAGTCCCCGGACAGCCCGCGCAGTTCTTCGGCGAGCCCATGGTGGGCATAACCGTGAAGCAGTTCGATGAATACCGGGCCCTGAAGAACCGGGCGGCCGAATCGTGCACGTGGAATC
The DNA here is from genome assembly GCA_030835135.1 of Bacteroidota bacterium. GTDB lineage: Bacteria > Bacteroidota > Ignavibacteria > UBA10030 > UBA6906 > JAGDMK01. The sequence continues at coordinate 240 of JAUQWO010000023.1, read as the reverse complement.
GTATCCCCGACGCTGGCGATGACGATGATTTGTACGAGACGTCCTGCGAGCAGGAATTCCAGTGGCTCGGTGCAGACACAAGCGCTCTCAGATTCTGTTGGAACTGCGGGCGGAAAGTCGCGATCACGCAAGTTGGGGGTATCCCATGACTATGCTCGTCATCTTCGCCACTTGTGCTGTGTGTGCGGGCATCGGATACATGATCAACTATCGCCGACTCTCAGACGCGATTGCGGAGAA
>JAUQWO010000022.1 GCA_030835135.1 Bacteroidota bacterium | reverse complement strand
CCACCGCACACCCCAGCATCGGCGCGGCGGTCTCCGCCATCTTTGCCTTGAGCTCGCGCGCCGCCATGACCATCGCCCCGCCCCCCATGATCGTGCCGCGCGATGCGACGGTCGTCCCGCTGTCGGGAATGACCGATGTGGACGATTGCCGGTAGCGGATACGATCGGGATCGACCCCGAGCTCCTTTGCCGTCAGCAGGATCATCGCGGCTTCCGCCCCCTGGCCGTTCTCATGCACGCCGGTCTCGATGATCACGGAACCGTCGGCCTGCACATTGATCATCGCGGCACAGAAATCCACCCCCTCCGAACCCAGGCTCACACCCCGGTAGCTCATCGCCAGCCCGATGCCATACATCTCCTCTGACTCCCCTCCGCCCCGGGCGTTCTTCTTCAGCTTCTCTTCATACCCGATCTCTTTCGCGACCGCGTCCAGCACCTGCTCCATCGCCACGGTGTGATCGTCCAACTTCTGTCCGGTGATGGTCGTTGCCCCCTGCCGGACCATATTCATCCGGCGCAGTGCCAGGGAGGGCATGCCCAGCCGCTCCGCCGCGATCTCGATCATCGATTCGATGACGAAGTTCATCTGGGGCGACCCGAACCCGCGCATGGCGCCGGTGACCGGGTTGTTCGTGTACACGCCGTAGGTGTCGCAATGCACATGGGGCACCTCGTACGGCCCGCAGCACTGCACCGTGGAGCGCCAGGTGACCCACGGTGTGACCGAGCAGTAGGCACCGCCATCGGCAACGATGCGGCAGCGGACGGCCACGATCTTCCCTTCCTTCGTCAGTCCCATCGTGTAGTGCACGCGGTACGGATGACGCTTATAGCTCTCGCGGATCGACCAGTCGCGCCGGTACATCATGCGGACGGGACGGCCGGTGAGCTTCGATGCCAGTGCAGCGCGTGCGCAGACGAGTGCGGCCGTGTCGTCCTTGCCGCCGAACCCGCCACCCATCGGCACACCCACGATCTCGACGTCGGCGAGCGGCACGCCGAGAAGCGACGCCACGAACCGCCGGGTGCTGAACGGATGCTGCATGCTCCCGCGCACTTCCAGCACGCCGTCCGGCCGCGGGATGCAGATGGCGACCTCCGGCTCCATGTACGCGTGTTCGATCCATTGCGTACGGAATTCCTGCTCGATCACCACCTCCGCCTGCCGGAATCCATCCTCGACCTTCCCGCGGCGCACATGATGCGTATTGATGATGTTCGTTCCGAGCTCTTCATGGACGAGCGGCGACCCATCCTGCATCGCCTCCTCGGGGTCCAGGATCAGGGGCAACGGTTCCGCATCCACGGTCACGAGCCCGGCAGCATGGATCGCCTGCTCACGGGTCTCCGCCACGACCACCGCGACGACATCGCCATGGCAGCGGATGCGGTCATCGGCGAACGTCCGGAAATCCTTCACGATCTGTCCCTGCCGGTTCGCGCCTGGCACATCGGCCGCGGTGATGATGCGGACGACTCCCGGCGCCTGCACGGCATCGGCGGTCCGTACGCCCCGGAGCACGGCGTGCACGTGGTCTGCATACACCGGCACCGCATGCAGTGCGTTCGGTACCTTGATGTCGTCGGTGTATCGTGTCCGGCCTGTCACTTTCGCGACCGCATCGTTCCGCCACGATGAATGCATCAGCTCTCCCATGTGCAACCCCCTTGCGGATGATCCGGATCCAGGAGGAATCCGTCATGAACGACCGGGATGCCATGCACCAGGACGGAGTGCATCCTCAAACGCGTGAGGAACCCGGGGTACGGCTCATACGTCTCCGCGAGCGACGACCGCACGGGGTGCGGGTCGTCGTCCGGTGAGCAGATCACGATATCCGCGTCGGCACCGGGCTGCAGCGAGCCCTTCCGGGGATACAGACCCAACGCCCGCGCCGGATTCTCGGAGAGATGCGTGCCGAGGCGCGCCAGGGGATCGCCCGTGCCTCCCGTCAATGCCGCGTATGCGAGATGGGGCAACGTGCCCAAACCGGGGAGTCCGTTGGCCACGGTGCGCGCATCGCCCGCCCCGGCGTCCTTGTCCTCGCACAGGAACGGACAGTGGTCCGTGGCGAACACATCGAACACACCATTGGCTGCCCGGCGAGCCATCTGCTTCACGAGGGCGGGGGGGCGGAGCGGCGGCGAACAGATCCACCGGTGACCGTCGGCCCGGTCGAGCCACGTAGCATCCAGGGCAATGTATTGCGGGCACGTTTCGCACGACACATCCTGCGACCGGCGTGCGTCCTGGATCAGGTCCGCGCCCTCGGGCGTGGACACATGGACGATATGGAGCGGGATCCCCTGCGCGGCACCGCGCGACAGCACTTCTCTGATCGCGGCCATCTCGGCCGCCGGCGGACGAGCCAGGCCGTGCGCCGACGGCAGCGACCAGTCGGTCACATCCGCGGCAGCGGCCTCGAGGATCATGTCATCCTCACAATGCACCAGCACCCTGACGCCACGTCCCTTCAGGCGTGCGAAGATCCGATCCAGTTCGTCGTACGACGTGTAGATCCCGGCCTTCTTGTAGGTCGTGTAGAGTTTGATCGTCCGGACACCGCAGGCAAGCACATCCTCGATCGCGCGCCATCCCGTGGCGTCGAAGCGCGTCGGGGTGACATGCAACGCCACATCCGCGAAGGCGTGTCCGCGGATCCTGTCCGACATCCGGGCGAACGCCGCGGTCAACGGGATATCCGGCGATTCCGTGACGAACGTGCCGACCGTGGTGATCCCATTCTCCACCGCAGTGCGCGTCCCCGATGCGATGTCGTCCGCGAGCGTATACGGCCCGATGGCATCGTCGAGATGCGTATGCATGTCGATGAATCCCGGCAACACCGGAAACCCCTGCGCATCGATGGCGGGTCCATCGTACGCCGGGTCCGCGGGACCGACACGCTCGATCAGTCCGTTCCTGATGAGAATGTCTGCAGGGGCGAACCCGTCGCCCTGCCATATGTTCCCGTTGCGGATGAGAAGGTTCATGCGCGCTTCCCCGCAAGGAACGCACGGACGGCATCGAGGTCCGGTGCAACGGGTTCCGGCACATGCGCGCCCTTCAACGCGAAGTCGACATCCTTCAACCCGTGACCGGTAAGGAGCGCCACGACATGGTCACCCCGGCCAAGCCAGCCGGTCGACTGCGCACGGATGAGTCCTGCGACCGCCGTTGCCGCCGCCGGCTCGGCGAAGATGCCGGTCGTGCGTGCCAGCAACGCCTGGGCCGAACGGATCTCATCATCGGTCACGGTCACCGACATCCCCTTGGATTCCACGACCGCGCGCCGTGCCATGTGGGCATTGCTCGGCGTGCGTACACTGATGGAATCAGCGGCGGTCACCGGGTTGGCCGCATCAGCATAGACGCCCGTGGTGACGTAGCGGTGGATCGCATCGGACGTCGCGGCCTGCACGCACAGCAGACGCGGGAGGCTGTGGATCGATCCCGCTGCACGGAGATCGGTGAATGCTTTGTGCACACCGTGCAGGATGACGCCATCACCCGCGGACACGGCAATGACATCGGGGACCTTCATCCCCGACTGCGCAAAGATCTCGAGGCCAACGGTCTTCTTCCCTTCGATGGTCAGCGGGTGATACGCCGTATTCCGGTTGAGTCCGCCTTCATGCGTGGTATAGGCAAGCGACAGCGCGAATGCATCGTCATACGTCCCCGCCACCGGTACCAGTGTTGCGCCATAGAGGAGGATCTGCGCCAGCTTTGCACGTGGCGCTGTCGAAGGGACGAAGATCACCGCTTTTTTACCGGCGGCCGCACACACCGCGGCAAGTGCGCTCGCCGCGTTGCCTGTCGATGCCGTGACGATCGTCGATTCCCCCAGCCGGTTGGCTTCCGCAACCATCAGAAATGACGCCCGGTCCTTCAGCGAGCCGCTCGGATTCGCACCGTCATTCTTCAGGAACAGACGGTCGAGTCCGATCGCCTGTCCCAGCAGTGCCGCCGGGGACAGCGGGGTTCCGCCGACAGGATACGCCGGGTAGTACTCCGGCTCGACGGCGGAGAACACCTCCCACGATGGCTGGGACGGATCGAACGACCGGCGCAGAGCCTCCGCATCGAACGTCGCTTCCAGCACCCCGTGCAACGGCATGCCCGGCCGGTAACTCGTGCCGCACTCCGGACAAAGGTACCGGACCTCGTCACGCGCGTATGACCGGCCGCAGAGGGTGCATGTATAACGGAAAGGGGTCATCGGGTTCCGTCAGTGTTTCGGAGTGCTGGCCAGGGTCTCGACCAGACTCGTATAGAACGCGGCCGCGCCGGTCAGATGTTCGATCGGGGTCGCCTCGTTGGGGGCATGGGCATACACTTCATTCCCGGGTCCGAGCCCCAGGCACGGGATGCCATGGATCCCCGCCACCGCGATACCGTTGGTGCTGAACGTCCACTTGTCCACCACCGGCGCTTTGCCGAACGTGGAAGTGTACGCGGCGACAGCGCCCTTCAGGTACGGCGAATCCTCGGGCATGGTCCACGTCGGGTAGTATTTCTCCATCGGATACACTTTGCCGGTATACGCCGCCTCGTTGTACGTCAGCGGCTGCACGATGGCATCCGTGATGCCGGCACGTGCGGCCGCGTCCTGCACCTCGGCGATCGCGCTTTCGCGGGTCTCGCCCGCGGTGAGCCGGCGATCCAGATGGAGACGGGCGCTATCGGCAACCGCACAGAGCGACGGCGAGGAGGAGACGATCTCGGTGACCGTCACGGTGCCCTTGCCGAGGAACGGATCGTTCCGCAGGCGGTCGTTCAGTTTCTCGATCTCCAGAGCGATCTTCGACGCTTTGTAGATGGCATTCACGCCGCGTTCGGGCGCGGAGCCGTGACAGCTCACGCCTTTCACCGAAACGTGGATCTCCATCCTCCCGCGGTGGCCGCGGTAGATGTTCATGTTGGTCGGCTCGGTGATGACCACCAGTTCCGGCCGCACATTCTCCTCGCGGATGAGGTGGAGCCAGCAGAGGCCATCGCAATCCTCTTCCATGACCGTGCCCGTGAAGAGCACGGTCACCTTGTCCTGCAGGCCGAGTTCCTTGATCATGCGTCCGGCGGTGAGCATGCTCGCCATGCCGCCCTTCTGGTCCACGGTGCCGCGGCCATGGACCTTACCGTCGGCGACCACGGGGACGAACGGATCGGTCTTCCACTGCTGCAGATCGCCGGCGTACACGGTGTCGATGTGCGCGTCGAAGCAGATCACGCGCGGCCCGTGGCCGATCCGCCCGATCACACTGCCGAGTCCGTCGATGCGCACCTCGTCGAAGCCGATGGCGGTCATCTCTTTGCGGATGACCTCGATGACATCCTTCTCTTTGGAGGAGAACGATGGTGTCTTGATGAGGTCGCACAGGATGCGGACGGTGTCCTGTTCCAGAGCCGCTGCACGGGTAAGGTGTTTGTCTGACATTGTAAGGTACTCATCTGTTCGTGATAACGTCGTCATGTTGCTTTTTCAGACAATTCAGATATCTGAATTCAGAATTCGCGCAGCGACCCCCACACACCACTCGCCACCTCGCGGGCTTTCGCCATCACCTCCTCTTCATCCAACTCCAACTCCAGCTTCCCACGGTACATCAGCACCCTTCCGTCGACGATCGTGGTATCCACCGGCGCAGATCCGATGCCGAACACCAGGTGCCCATGGAGTGAATCGTTCGTCAACGGCGTCGGGGGATCGTATGCGATGGCGATCAGATCCGCCATCGCCCCTTCAGCCATGGTGCCCACCGGACGGCCGAAAACCCGTGATGCCATCGCCGGGTTCACATCCCACTGCGCTGCGCAGAGTGCGTCCCACCCGGCCGACGGGTTCTGCTGCTTCAATCGCTGTGCCCAGAGTCCGGCACGGAGTTCCTGGCGCATATCGTGCGTCATGGCATCCGTGCCCAACCCCACGGCTACACCGCGTGAGCGCAGCCGCTCCACATCGGCGATGCCGACGGCGTTGTTCATGTTCGATTGCGGGTTATGCGCGACAACGGTACCGGTCGATGCCAGCAGGTCCATGTCGGCATCATTCACGTGCACGGCATGAGCAGCGATGGTCCGCCCACCCAGAATACCCAGACGGTGGAGGCGGCCAACGACACGCTCGCCCGTGAGGTTGAAGGTCACCTCCTGATCCGTGGCCGCTTCCGCGACGTGGATATGGAATCCTGCATTCGTGGCCTGTGCCGCGGCAACGGCCTGTTCCAGGGACCGTTCAGAGAGGGTGAAGGACGCATGCAGCCCGAAGAGCCCGGCGATCAGACCATCCTGTTGGTGCCGGCATGAGGCGAGGAAGTCGGCATTTTCCGCGATCCCTTCAGCCGCGACCGCCTCGCCGTCGCGGTCCGACACTTCATAGCAGAGACACCCCCGCAGGCCGGTATCGGCGAGGGCGCGCTTCAACGCTGCGAGCGACCCGCGCACCGCGTGCGGACTGGCATGATGGTCGATGATCGTGGTTGTGCCGGAGCGGATGGCCTCCAGGAGCACCGGGACAGCACTATAATAGACGGCATCCAACGTCAGCGAGCGGTCCAGCTTCCACCAGAGGTTCTTCAGGACACCGGCGAAGTCCGCCGCGGGCTGCACCGCAGGGAGGCCTCGCGCGAAGGTGCTGTAGAGATGCGTATGGAGGTTGATGAAGCCGGGCAGGATCAACCGTCCGGAAAGGTCAAGATAGTCCACGTCCAGGTCGGTGAACTCCGTCGTCGGCGCGATGCGCGCGATCCTCCCGCCCTCGATCATGAGCGCGTGATCATAGAGCACACGCGGGGAGACGGGTGATGGATCGGCGATGACGCCGTTCACGAGGAGGAGGCGGGAGGCCATGTCAGTGCTCCAGCATCCCGGCGAGCTCGGCGGCGGACCGGTCGCGCATGTGCAGAGCCCCTGCGAAGCACTTCTGGACGCAGAGCGAGCAGCCGATGCAGCGCGTGGCGTCGATCACCGGCACCGTCCGGGCATCCATGCTGATCGCCATGTACGGACAACGCACGCAGTTGCCGCAATGTTCGCAGAGCGCCGCGGTGAGCGACGGCACCTGCTTCGTGGCCGTGAGCTGCTCGAACGGCACGATGGGCATATGCACGGATGAACCGATCAGCTCCTGAACGCTCTTCATCCCGCGGCCGGCGAGAAAGTAGCTCAACCCGGATTCCAGTTCGTCCACAACGCCCAGGCCGTACTTCATGACGGCCGTGCAGAACTGCACGGACGACGCGCCGAGTGCGAGGAAGCCCGCGGCCGCGCGGTGATCCATTGCCCCACCGTTCCCCGAGATGTACAGGCCGAGGTCAGCCACACGGGCAAGGGTGAGATACGTGAGCGGCAACACGCCCTCGCCGGACATCCCGACGATGACGCCGCGGTTCCCGCGGTTCTCCGGGAGCTGTTGCCAGGCAAGCGCGGGGAAGCTGTTCGCCAGCGTGATCCCTGCCTGTTTGTCGGGGTACTGTGCGAACACCTCTTTGATACGCACGGCGATCGCACGGATGGAAGTCACGGCACCGGTGAGTTTGAAGATCTTCGGTACCTCCGGATCGCCAGCCTCCATCACCCAGTCGATGATCTTCGCGGAGAGCTCGGCGTTCTGCGATACCACATCGCCGTCCATGCCATCGCCCCCCTGCGGACACGACAGGCTGTACTCGACCCCCATCGCGCCGGCATCTTCGAGGATCTTCGTGTTCGTCTGCCAGGCGGCGCGGTCCAGAGTGTCGTTGCCGGAGACCGGTCCGCCGGTGGACGCGAGCGTGAGGCGGTCGGGGAATTCGCGCACGAGCGTGCGCACCTCTTCGGCCACGCGCTTCAGCGGATGGCCGGACACATTGTCGAAGTTGCCGTATGTGGAATCGCCGAACACCACCATATAGCCGCCGGGGATGTGCACGGGCACATCGTTGAAGGCGGTCTTCATCACGCCGCCCGCCCAGCCGGCCTTGTAGGCCTTCACCATCTGCTCGTAGCCGTCCGTATGCGGCGCTGCGGAGAGGAGGAGTGGCGAGAGGATCTGCCGGCCGAAGAAGGACGTGGCCAGCGACACCGGGCGCATCGTGCGTCCGGCCAGCGCCAGTCGGCTTTTCGGCGTGCGCGGCATGCGCAGCGCTTTCGATCCCGAGAGCTCCGCATCGATCGCGGCGGCGGCATTCTTGCCGGACGCAACGGCTTCCACCACGGTGGCCGCGCCGTGCACCAGGTCGCCCGCGGTGAACACGCGGCGCAGTTTCTTCGCAGTGAACCGTGAGGTACTGCCGATCGCGACGATGACGATATCGCACGCACGGAATGCAGGCTTCTCCGCTGCGAGCGGCGCGAAGTTGTCCGGCGTGGGTTTCCTGCCGCGGCGCACGTACTGCTTCATCGTGGTCACTCCCGTGACAGCGCCCTTGCGGTGATGCACCTTCGTCACGCGTGTGCCGGAGGTGATCTCCACGCCATGCGCAAGGAGCAGGTCGCGTTCGTACGCGGTGAGAGGCATGTGCTCCATCTTGCGGCGATAGACCAGTTCACAATGCGCGGCTCCGCCGTTCACGGCGGTCGTGGCGCAATCCACGGCGATGGCGCCGCCGCCGATGATGAGCACGCGTTTGTTCTTCAGCGGGACGGACGGATGCTGATCGAGGAACTCTTCCCAGGTCAGCGCGTACTGTTCGCCCGGTATGCGGGCGGACATCGGTGTGTCGAGGCCGGTGGTGACGAGCACCGCATCGTACGTCCCGCCTGCAAGCAGCTTCGCCGGATCGAGGATCGCTGCTTCGGTGAACAGGATCGTATCGCCGAGGGCGAGCGTGAAGTCGATGTCGCGTTGCAGCTCCTCACGCGCAAGGCGCGATGCCGGGATCAGGTTGCACATGCCACCGGCGCGGTCCGACTGCTCGTAGATGTCGACCGTGTACCCCTTCTGCGCGAGCACCGCGGCGCCGGCGAGTCCGGCAGGACCTGCGCCCACGACCGCGATACGTTTTCCGTTGGAGGGCGCGGCCGGGAACGGTGGCATGCCAACGTCATAGGCCTTGCGGATGATGGACGACTGGACGGCGGGGATGTTGATGGGGTGATCGAAGAGGCGGTGGACGCACCCCTGCATGCAGAGAGTGTCGGGACAGAGGGCGCCGCAGATGCCACCCAGCGGGTTGCTGCCCATGATGATGGCCGCGGCGCGCCGGTAGTCCGATGGCCCGCCGGCGCGGGCCGCCATGATGAAATCGGCGGGGGAACAATCGGCCGGGCAATGTTCTTTGCACGGCTTCTCCTCGCACGACTCGCATCGGGAGAGTTCCTGCCGAAGCTGGGCTTCAGACAGCTCCCCGGTCCTTCTCACTGTCACGTGGGATTCCTCTCTAGTGTATAAAGTTACAACATATACTCGGGATTATCAACGGTGATGCAAGAACGCCTCTCTCAATTGACTCTCTCACAAGGCCATCGTAGATTGACTCCATCCGTATGGCCGCCCAGACTCTCTCATTCCCCGTCGATTCCGCTCTCCCGGAACTTGCTGCCGCGCTCGAACGCGCAGGCACGGCGGTCCTCATCGCCCCGCCCGGCGCCGGCAAAACGACGCGCGTCCCGCCTGGCCTCCTCGTACCATCAGGAGTCCCGGATGGGAAGATCCTGATGCTCGAACCCCGCCGCCTGGCAGCCCGCCGCGCCGCAGAATACATGGCGTCGCTCGCCGGAGAGCACGTCGGCGCGACGATCGGTTACCGCATCCGCGGCGAATCGCGCACCTCGCCGCGTACCCGCATCGAGATCGTGACCGAAGGCGTCCTCACACGCATGCTCCAGGATGCACCGGACCTCCCGGGCGTCGCCCTTGTTATTTTCGATGAATTCCATGAACGGAGCATCCACGCGGACCTCGGACTCGCGCTCGCACTGGACGCGCGCACACATCTCCGCCCCGACCTCCGCATCCTCGTCATGTCCGCCACGCTCGACGGCGCCGCCGTCGGCACGATCCTCGGCGATGCACCGGTCGTGCGGAGCGACGGGAGGATGTTCCCGGTCGAGACGGTCCACAGAAATCATCCCGTCGAGGGGTTCATCGAACAGGCCGTGGTCGAAACCGTCGGACGCGCACTCAAGGAGACCGAGGGCGACATCCTCGTCTTCCTCCCCGGCCGCCGGGAACTCCATCGCTGCCGGGACCTGCTGGCCGATGCGCGCATGACATCCGAGATGCACGTCCATCTCCTCCACGGCGAAGCGTCGCGCGCCGACCAGGACGCCGCACTCGCCCCGGCTCCACGCGGTTCACGCAAGATCATTCTCGCCACGAGCGTGGCCGAAACGAGCCTTACCATCGATGGCGTGCGTGTGGTGGTGGACAGCGGTCTGGCCCGCGTCCCGCACTTCGATCCACGCCGCGGGATGTCCGGGCTGATCACCGTGCCGGCATCCATTGCCACCGCCGATCAGCGCCGCGGTCGCGCCGGTCGCCAGGCTCCGGGAGTGTGCTACCGCCTCTGGACGGCTTCCGAAGAAGAGCGGCGCGACAGGTACCCGACACCGGAGATCCTCGCCGCCGACCTTGCACCGCTCGCACTCGACCTCGCACGATGGGGGGTCACGGACACCGCCACGCTCCGTTTCCTGGATCAACCGCCGGCGCATCACCTTGCGCAGGCCCGTACGCTCCTCACGCAACTCCGTGCTCTCGATGCTGCGGGACGTATGACCCCGCACGGCAGGGCGATGAGCGACCTCCCCGTGCACCCCCGGCTTGCGCATATGATCCTCCGCGGGAAGGAACTGGGTATGGCGGCACTCGCGTGCGATATCGCCGCGCTGCTGGAAGGACCGGAGATCTCTCGCGGGACCTCGAAGGCGGACATCGATCTGGGCGGGCAACTGGCGGCGATGCGCGGAGAAGGCCGCGGCGATTCCGCGGCGCGTTCACGTCTTCAGGCGGACGCCAGGAGACTCCGCATGATCATCGGCGCGACACAGGATGATGCCGGTGAGGAGAAGCCCGGCGTGCTGCTCGCACTCGCCTTTCCGGACCGCATCGCGCGCAGGCGCGAGGACGGCGGACGGCGGTACCTCCTCGCCAACACCACCGGTGCGCTGCTTCCCGAGTGGAGCCAGCTCGCGCGGCACGAATTCCTTGCCGTCGGCGATGTGGACGGCGCCGGACTCGAAGCGAAGATCTTCCTCGCCGCCCCGGTCACGAAAGACGAGATCGACATCCATTGTGCCGGCTCGATCGTAACGACGGACGAACTCTTCTGGGACACACGGACCGAAGCCGTGCTGGCCCGCCGCTTCCGCCGTTTGGGTGCGGTCACGATCGCGGAACAGATGGTCACACCGGATGCCGCAGCCGCGGCAGAACTCCTGCTCAAGGAGATCATCACCCGCGGGATCGGCTGCCTCCCCTGGCACAGGGAAACGGAGAACGTGCGCGCACGGAGCGAGTGGCTCCGCCGTCGCGGACTCGTAGGAGAAGAGTGGCCGGATCTCAGCGATGAGCACCTGGACGCGACCGCACCCGAGTGGCTGCTCCCCCACCTGCACGGCCTCAGCCGGATCTCTCATCTGGAGCGTCTCGACCCCGGCGGGATCCTCCGCCAGATCCTCGGCGAAAAGAACCGCCGCCTGGTGGAGACCCTCGCCCCGGCCGTTCTCACATCGCCGGTCGGCCGCAAGGTGCATCTGGACTACACGGCCGGGGAGCAACCGGTGATGGCGGTGAAGTTACAGGACATGTTCGGACAGAAGCAGAACCCGACCATTGCCGGGGGGAAGGTGAAGGTGCTGTTGCACCTCCTCTCACCCGCCGGACGACCACTGGCGGTCACATCGGACCTCGCGAGCTTCTGGGCCAATGCCTATGCGGATGTCCGTAAGCAGATGCGCGCACGTTACCCGAAGCACAAATGGCCGGAGGATCCCCGATAGGCCATGCGGCTGCGGTACAAGATCACTGATCGCAACTCCGGAAGACCATCATGACACCCCGACAACGGATCACGAACATCATTGCCCGGCGGCCTGCGGACCGCTGTGGATTCTGGCTCGGCAATCCGCACCCCGACACGCTCCCGGGCTATTTCCGGCACTTCGGTGTGAGCACTCTTGAAGACCTCCACCGTGCGGTCGGCAGCGACTTCCGATGGATCTCGCCGCAGCTCACGGAATCTTCCTACCGCGATCCGGCAGGCCACGGTCTGTTCGATGCATGGCGCCACAAAACCGCCCTGGGCGACCCGGGACCGCTTGCGCAGTGTGAGAGCGTCGATGATCTCGAGCGGGCGTATCACTGGCCATCGACCGCCCACATCCATCTGGACGAGACCATCGCCGCGCTTGGTGCCTCCGAAGGATACTACAGGGCCGGGGGGTACTGGGCGCCGTTCTTCCACGATGTGGCCGATCTGTTCGGATTCGAAGAGATGCTCGTGCGCATGCATACGCAGCCGGAGATCGTCGAGGCCGCCTTCGAACGCGTGTGCACCTTCTATCTCGAGGCGAACGACCGGCTGTTTGATGCGGTACAGGATGGCATGGAAGCGTACTTCTTCGGGAACGACCTGGGGACGCAACGCGGCTTGATGATCGGTCCGGCGGACCTGGAACGCTTCGTGATGCCGTGGATCCGCCGGCTCTCCGCGCAGGCCCACGGACGGGGCTATCAGGTGATCCTCCATTCCTGCGGCTCGGTGCACCAGATCATCGGGACATTCGTGGATGCCGGCATTCAATGTCTCCACCCACTGCAGGCACGCGCCGAAGGGATGAACGCCGCGGCGCTGGCCCGCGACTTCAAAGGGTCGATCGCATTCCTCGGCGGGATCGATACGCAGGAACTGCTCGTCCATGGCTCTCCGGACGATATCCGCATCGACGTGCGCAGGGTGAAGCAGCTGCTCGGACCTCATGTGATCATCAGTCCGAGTCACGAGGCCATCCTGCCCAACGTTCCGCCGGACAACGTCCAGGCGATGGCGGAAGAGGCACGGAAGCAGTGACCGCCACCGCTCGTGTCAGCGGGGCCGTGCCGGGGACTCGGTGTCCGCTGGCGTCACACATCCGCACGATCGCCGTGTCACCAGTTCCGTTCCAACGGTCTTCTGTTTCTTCCCCGCCGTCGCACCTTGGATCTGCGCGATGAGTTCCGCCGCGGCCGTCCGGCCGAGTTCATACGCAGGCTGCCGGATCGTGGTCAGCGGCACCGGCATCAGCTCCGCACGAAGATCATCGGAGAAACCGACGACGGCGACATCCTCCGGTACGCGCAGCCCGCTGTGCATGACCGCCAGCATGGCCCCATAGGCCGCGGGATCGTTGATGGCAACGACCGCCCGCGGTCGCTTCGAAACCGGAAGCGCGAGCAGTGACACCATCGCCGCGTAGCCGGCCTGCTCGTGCAGTCCGGCACTCACGATGAGGGCATCGTCACACGCCAGCCCTGCACCCAGCAGTGCCGCCCGATAGCCCGCACGCCGCGCCCGGCTGATAGCAAGCGAACGCGGCCCGGCAAGGTGTGCGATACGCGTATAGCCATGCCCGATGAGATGCGCGGTGATGACGCGTGCGCTCTCCTCGTCATCGATACTGACGCATGTTGCCCCGATGCCGGACACACACCGGTCGAAGAAGACCAGCGGGATCCCCAGCTGCACCACCCTCCGGTACGGATGAGTGGGTCCCGCATCCTGCGCAACCGAAAGGAGTATCCCATCCACCCGTTTGGATTCCAGCGTGAGCAATGCATCGCGTTCGCGTTCCGCCGTTTCCGCACTGTGCATCAGCAACAGATGATACCCCGCGCGGTACGTCACCTCCTCGATCCCCCGGATCGCTTCCGGAAAGAAGGAATGCGAGATCTCCGGCACCACCACCCCGATCGTCTGCGTCCTGCTCAGTGCCAGACTCTGTGCGATCTGGTTGGGCCGGTAGCCCAGCGTCCGGGCCGCGGCAAGGACCTTCCGCTGCGTCCGATCGCCCACCGGGGCGCGACCGCTGAACACACGCGAGACGGTCATCGCCGAGACGCCGCTTGCCCGGGCCACGTCGCTGGCGGTGACATGGCGTACCGTCCGGCGCTTCATCGTCCACCATCCTTCACACAACGGAATCCCACCGTTGCGCAACGGTCGAAACCCGGAGCAACCAGCAGGAGGATCTGCGGATTGTCCACCGGTTGCGGCCCCCCGCGCACGTACCACCAACTGGACGACGGATCATAGTAGCTCCCGCCGCGGAGCATGGCATAATAGAAGGTGCCGTTGGTGTACAGATCGGCCGTAAGTTGCCAGACGTTTCCGACAAGATCCTGCACGCCGAACGGACTCGCTCCGGACGGGAAGGCATCCACCGGCGTGGTCATCTGCCGGCCACAGTTGCACCGTGTCGAATCGAATGCCGCTCCCCAGGGATACTTCCGGCCATCGGCTCCCTGCGCGGCATACTGCCACTCCACCTCCGTGGGGAGACGCTTCCCTGCCCACACGGCATATGCGGCAGCATCATGCCGGTCAACATACACCACCGGGTGGTTCTCCATCCCGGGCACCGGCGCGCCGTCCACCCAGTGCTTCAGAAAATTCGTCCGGTCGGCAGGCATATAGTGCGTGGCGCTCATGAACGTCCGGAACTGCGCGTTGGTGACCGGCGTGACATCCATGAAGAATTCGGGCATGAGACAGGTGCGTGGTTCCGCTGAACCCGGATACGGGATCACCTCGTTCGGTGACAAGAAGCTCCTGGTGGTGCGGTAGGTGAACGATCCCGGAGGGATCCGGACCATGCCTGCCGGCGGATTCAGTGACGGAGGGGTCGTGACGCGGCGCGTGAGAGGACGTGGCGTCGCGAGCGGGATCGACACCACACGCTCATCCAGCAGTTCGGACCCATCAAACAGCTGCACCACCACCTTTTCCTCATGCCGGCCCAGCGCCTGGTACAGCGAGATCGTCCGCGCTCCCGTCGAGAACGTGACGGATGGGGTGTGGTACGATGGCTCGCCAGCCCAGACAACAACGCGGGAACCGCCACGCGTCGTGATCGCAAGCGAATCGCCATCCCGCCGGACACCCAGTCGCTTCGTGAAGAGCGCGATGCAATCCACGCTTCCCTCTCTCCGCGTACCGAGCCACGCGCGGCTGAACCCATCGGCAGTCACCGTGAGCGTCACACTGTCTCCTGCACTCCGCCACGGCAGCTCCTCATGGTTCCAGATATCCACGGCATGCATCGACGTGTCCGCGCTCACGGTGAACAACGGACCGCTCCAGCCTTCCGGACGCAGGTTATAGACCGTAAAAAGGGTCTTCCCTTGTGCCGGCCAGGCATGCACCCAGATGCTGTCCGCCATCGTACTGACCAGCGGGACCCACGCCGGACTGAGGAACGCAGTACTGTTCTCGCGCAGGATCTTCGTTGTCCGGCCGAGGTACGCGAGGTCCTCCCCGATCCAGTCCGGCCGGCCGGGGCGCATGATATTCAGTTCGCTCCCATAGCCGTTGAAGAACGCAACCGCCGCCTCGCGATGGATGCGTCCTTCCGCCAGCTGGATGACGCGGAAGATAGCCAGATCAGGCTTGATGAGTTTGTTCAGATTGAGAGGCGGTGGCATCACGATGGCATCGTGCACGCGTCCGGCGACGATGCCAGGCATGTCCCGCGGCACCGCCATCCCTTCGCTGAAGAGCACCACCCCCGGCCGCACACCGTCTACCGCGGCCTGGAACTCCCTGCTCGACTGGCCCCAGGTATCCAGGACCACGCCGTCCGCTTCGATGGTCCTTACCATATCCGCAAGCCCTGCGAGGTGATCCTCACGGCGGGTGCTCTCATCCCACGGATTGTATGCGATGAAATACCGCGTGCCGGACCGCCGCGCCACACGCACCTGTCGTCGGATCTCCGTCAGACCACCGGGAAGGTCGCGGTACATGTCCCACTGGTTCCGCTGGTCCACGCCCAGCCGCGGCCAGGTGGGCCAGAGCATGAACGCTTCGAATCCTCCAAGGAGATGCTGCCACTGCGTCAGGAATGCGTCGAACCGGTACTGTCCTGCCTGGGCATCGTAGTAGTCCCGGTCCCACGCGAATTGCAGCAGAAGCAGATAGCTGTTCCTGATCCAGGAGAGATCATTCCGCTCGTAGAGGGAGTTGTCGAATGCATCGAGGTCATACAGCCACCGGTCGCGGAACATCATGCGCAGCCCGTCGCGCCAATCGCCGGGATGATCATCGATATGGAACCGGTAGGTGACCCATCCACCGGGAGGGAGGAGCGCGCGGAACCGCCGGAGGTCGGCCGATGCTGGATCCTGCCTGCGGGCGATGGCGACGAGTCCACGGCCGGCGCCGAGGGGAACATCACAGAAGCCCATCTCCCATGCATTGTCAGGAAGCACCACCCCGATGGGTCCGCAGCCCGGGCGGAACAACGCGGACCGGCTCAGACGCAGCTCCGGCGTGGCGGGGCCGTTGGCCCGGATGAAGACCCGTGATGCGTCCTCGCCCAGCGGAACGACATTCGCGACGGCCAGTGTCTCCTGCGAGGCATTCCGGAAGGTCACATCGATCTCCACACCGCGGCGCGACAGTGATCGCGTCCTCACCACACCATGGAGCTTTCGTCGGGATGACCAGAGGATGCTGTCACCCGTTGCCCGACTCTTGAACGAGGCGGAGGACATCAGGGTGTCGTTGCACCAGACGCTGAACAGAGGCAGGGGGCGTTGGAATGTGACCGTCTGCCCGCCCGCCCCGGTGAACCCCCTCACGATCAGTCCGGTGCCGACCCCGAGATTCACACCCCGGATATCCTGTGCCGGTACAGGACCTGACAGCAGGATCCCGATCAGGAGAAGGAGCCACGATCGCGCGCCATGCATGTGTTGGGTCCCCTTGTTGTTCTTCGACGGTGCGATCACGTCCGGCGAGTTCCTCCGGGCACGATCATCGGCGCAGGAAATCACAACGGGCAGCACGCCATGGGGGCACACCCATGGAATGCCACCCGTCAGAATGGCTCAACCGTACCGAACTTACTTCGTGCTGAAGCGGTAGGCGATCTTCGCCACATACGTCTGGCCCGGATCGAGACGGACCGTCGGCCACGCGGGCTTGTTCGGTGAATCGGGGAAATGTTGTGGCTCCAGACAGAAGCCGTGGCGGAATTCATACTTCACGCCACCCTTCCCGACGATCGTCCCGTCCAGGAAGTTGCCGGAATAGAACTGCACGCCCGGCTGATCCGACAGCACCTCGAGCACGCGGCCCGAAACCGGTTCCACGACACGGGCATTGACGGCGAGCGATCTCCCGCCTGAGTTCAGCACCCAATTGTGATCATACCCGCCCGGGCCGAGGTGCAGCTGCGGATCATCCGCACCGATCCGCGCGCCGATCGCCGTGGGTGTGCGGAAGTCCATCGGTGAGCCGGTCACATCCTTCAACTCACCCGTGGTGATCAGACCATTGTCCACCGGCGTGTACCGGTCCGCGTCGATCATCATGAGATGATCCAGAATGCTCTTGCCCGAGGTCGCCCCGGCCAGATTGAAGTAGGAATGCGCCGTCAGGTTCACGATCGTCGGCGCATCTGTTGTCGCCGTGAAATCCATCACGAGTTCATTGTTCGCCTTCAGCGTGTACGTCACCGTCGATGTGAGCGTGCCGGGATATCCCTCTTCCCCATCCTTGCTCACATAGGTCAGCACGAGACCCGGGCCGTCGGCGGTCGTGACCTGCTGCGCATCCCACACGACCTTGTCGAATCCGACCTTGCCGCCATGCAGATGATTCGCGCCGTCGTTGACGGTCAACTGATACGCTTTGCCATCCAGCGTGAACTGTCCTTTCCCGATCCGGTTGCCATAACGTCCGATGAGCGCGCCGAAGTAGGGCGTTGCGCGGATGTATCCGGCGAGTGAATCGTATCCGAGCACGACGTCAGCGTAGGTGCCATTCTTGTCGGGAGCGGTGAGACTCACGATGATGCCGCCGTAATTGGTGATCTTCGCTTCCATGCCTGTGGCATTGCGAAGGGTGTACAGCATGACGCTCTTCCCATCGGGCGTCGTGCCGAAAACCACAGGGTCAGTACTCATTGTCTTCTCCGTAGAACGTGAACATCCCATCATCGATCCCGCCGTTATCAGCGCCACGACGATACCAGCACGGAAGATACGCATGGGTCACCTCGAGTGATGTGATCGTTGGTCTCAACTACGTTGTTTCATGCTCTCCAGGACACGGCACCGGCCTGCCGGACCGTCAGCACCGCAACACTCCCCGTTCCGAACACCGCTTCCATCGCTGCACGGTACCCCTGCACGAGATCGCCGGGGAGGATGGCAAGCATGGTCCCGGCGAACCCTCCCCCATGGACCCGCCATGCACCACGTTGCGCCACTCCAGGATACTGCTCCGTGAGTGCAAGTGCAAGCATGATCCCCTGTTCGGAGGGAGCGGATGACGGGTAGCAGTTCTGCAGCCAGAGTGCGGACGACCTGCCCGAAGCCGTGACGCCGGCAAGGAACCCGGCGATGTCGCCTGCCTCGAGGGCACGCACCTGCTCCCCGACCCGCGCGGTCTCCCGCAGGAAATGGATCGCACGCAGCACGGCCCGGTCACCTGCCACGGACCGGAGCCCCGGCAGCGCCGCCACCAGCGCCTGTTCGCCGTCGATATCGCGGCAGACCCTCCCACCGAGGGCCTGCGCGATGGCCTTCATCTCTGCCGGGACCGCGGCGTATTCAGGCGTGAGGTCCGCGTGACTGCCGCCGGTATGGATCACCAGCACCTGGAGGCCGAACTCACCGAACGACCGGCGGAGCTGACGGATGTCGGGATGCGCGGGGTCGCGGAAATCGATGGTCACGATCCCGCCCACGGCCGACGCGGTCTGGTCCATCAATCCGCAGGGCTTCCCGAAGTACACATTCTCGGCATACTGCCCGATGGCCGCGATCTCTTCAGGTCTGATCGCGCCGTCATTGAACAACCCGTTGAGAATGGTACCGATCAGTACTTCGACGGCTGCCGAGGAACTCAAGCCCGATCCGGCTGCGACCTGACTCGTGATATGCGCGCAGAATCCGCCGGTGCGGTATCCCTTCTCCGCGAAGCGCGCCACGATCCCGCGGACCAACGCCAGCGTCGTGCTGTGTTCCCCCTTCTTCACCGCCAGGTCGTCGCACCGGAGCGAAACGGGGTCCCGATATCCTTCCGATGTCACGGTGATGAGACGATCCGATGTGGGGGCCGCGGCAGCGACCGCATCGAGGTCGATCGCGGCGGCAAGCACGCTGCCATGGTTGTGGTCGGTATGGTTGCCGCCGACCTCGACCCGGCCCGGTGCGCTCGCATACAGTACGGGGGCACCATGGTACCTTGCGCGGAACGCGTTCTCCAGCGCGCTATATCGTGTGCGGGCGGCATCGCCCTGTCCCGGATACACGCTCTCGAGATACTGTGCGAATGAGGCGCCGTGGTGAGCGGTTCCACCCGGCTGTGGCTTTCCTGGTGTCGGCATGTGAACGGTCCCGGTTGCGTCAGTGGTCAGTGGTTGTGCACAGCGCGCGGAGCACGCCGGCAGCGGATTCAGCCGTGAGGTCGCGCTGCGGTTCGGCGAGCATTTCATAGCCCACCATGAATTTCTTCACGGAGGCGGAGCGCAGCAAGGGCGGATAGATATGAGCATGCAGCTGCCAGTGGTCCGTTGCGCCGGTCATGAACGGCGCACCATGCCACCCCATGGTATACGGGAAGGTGACGGAGAAGACTCGGTCATACGCGCGGAGGACCACAGAGAGGAGCGCGGCAAGAGCATCGCGGTCGGCGGTGCTGCACCCGGGCATGCGCTGGATGTGCGTGCGCGGGAGGATCAGGAGTTCGTATGGCCACACGGCCCAGAACGGGACCAGGGCTGCCCAGCGGTCGTTCATGGCGACGATGCGTTCGCCCCGCCCGGCTTCGAGCGCCACATAGTCCAGCAGAAGCACGGATCCATGCTCCCGGAGATACGCGCCCTGTTCACGGTCCTCCTTGGCGGGCTCGTTCGGGAGGAACGACCCCGCCCAGATCTGTCCGTGAGGATGCGCATTGGAGCACCCCATCAGCGCCCCCTTGTTCTCGAAGACCTGGACCCAGCGATAGCGTTCGCCGAGCGTGGCGGTCTCCGTCGCCCACGTATCGATCACCGCGCGGATGCCTTCCACGGGAAGGTCTGCGAACGTCTGGTCGTGCCGGGGGGAGAAGCAGACGACGCGCGATGTTCCGGTGACGTTCTCCCCGGTGAGGAGAAAGGAGTCCTGCTGCTCCTCCGCCGACGCATCCGCCGGGGCGTCCGGGAGCAGCGCGGGATAGTCATTGGTGAACACGAAGGTCGACGAATAGTCCGGATTCTGTGCGCCGCCGGCCCGCGTGTTGCCCGGACAGAGGTAGCACGCGGGGTCGTGGTGCGGGAGGGATGCCGGGGGGAGGGCTTCCTGTTTCCCCTGCCATGGGCGCTGGGTGCGCTGGGGGGAGATCAAGACCCACTCGCCCGTGAGCGGGTTGCGTCTGCGATGCGGATGGAGCATGGGACCCCGGACGTTGGTGGGGATGTTAGCGCTAACATAACGGACCCAATGAAACCCGGCCAGGCCGGGTTCATCAGGGAGCAGTGGTGATAACGTACGGAGGGAAACCGCAAATGTCAAGGTCAGCTTCGCATAGAAACGCATGTGAGGCAACGCGGTCCGCCGCACCCGCCGGGCCTCACCCGTTCACCGCGATGCCCTCAGCGTGCACCTGCCGGAGCACCGGATGAACCGCCCGCGGCTCCGCAGGCTCTGCCACATAGTCGGCCGCCGGGGTGTAGTGCGGCACGATCCGTCGGATGAGCGCATGCGCCGAGGCAAGATCACCTTCCGCCGCCGCCTCGATCAGCAGATCGACATCCATGCCCAGAGCGGTCTCAGCCGGGGCCAATGAGCCTGTCCGCGCATGCCGCCTGTACTCCGATGCGAAGTTGTGCCGCGAGACCCTGATCATGGAGTGCGACGTGACCTCGATATCGTCCGCCCCGTAGAACAACTCCTCATACATCTTCTCGCCGGGCTTCAAGCCGGTGTACTCGATCCCGATCTCCGATTCCGTGTATCCGCTCAGCCGTATCACGTCCCGGGCGATGTCCACGACCTTCAATTGCTCACCCATATCCAGCACGAAGACCTCACCACCGGAGCCCATGGACCCCGCCTGCAGCACCAGATGGACCGCCTCCGGTATCGTCATGAAGTACCGCGTGACGTCCGGATGCGTCACCGTCACCGGCCCCCCCATGTCGATCTGATGCTTGAAGATCGGGACCACGCTTCCCCGGCTCCCCAGGACGTTCCCGAACCGCACCGTCACGAACCCCCGTCCGGTCCTGTTCGCGGCATCCTGCACGATCAGCTCCGCAATGCGCTTCGTCACCCCCATGACGCTGGTGGGGTTCACCGCCTTGTCACTCGAGATCATCACGAACCGACGAACGCCGAACTTCTCGGCCAGCGTCACCAGCACTCGCGTCCCCTGCACGTTGTTCGTGACGGCATCGGGGAGGTTCTGCTCCATGAGCCACACATGCTTGTGGGCCGCGGCATGGAAGATGATCTGTGGGCGGTGCTTGAAGAAGACCTGCTGCATGCGTTCCAGGTCCCGCACATCCGCGATCACCGGCGTGACCGTCATGCCGGGTACCGGATGCTCCTCCAGTTCCTTCATCATGTGGAAGATGGACGTCTCGCCATGCCCGAGCAGGATGATCTCAGCGGGCCGGAAGATCTTCAACTGCCGGACGATCTCACTCCCGATCGATCCTCCCGCTCCGGTCACCAGCACCCGCGCACCGCCGATGGCTGCCCGCACCGTGTCCGGATTCGATTCCATGCTCTCGCGCCGCAGAAGGTCCTCGAGCTGGATCTCCCGCACATTCACCACACGCGCCGCTCCGCGGAGGATATCGAAGAGTCCCGGAGTGATCTTGCTCGGCACACCAGCCCCCTTGCACACCTGCACCACCCGGCGGATCACCTGTCCGGATGCCGCCGGCATGGCAATGATCACCTCCCTGATGTCGTGCCGCTCCACCAACCACGGAATATCACTGATGAGACCAAAGACCGGCACGCCACAGATCATCATCGCACTCTTCTTCGGGTCGTCGTCCACGAATCCGATCGGGACGAGCCCGAGCTGCAGATTCCGCTGAAGCTCCCGGGCAACAGCGATCCCACCCGTCCCGGCCCCCGCGATCAGGACAGGCTTGGACCGGACCGATTGAAACTCCCTGCGCGACACGAGCGCAAAGATGACACGAATGGAGAATCGCACTCCCGTCACATGGAATGCCGTCAGCATCGCGCTGATGAGGGGGAGCGACCGCGGAAGTCCTTCACCGGTCGCACCAAGCATGCCCATCAACACAAAGAAGACCGAGATCTCGAGCAGTCCGGTCAGGGCCACCGCACGGACGACAAGCAGAAGCTCCTGGACACTCGCATATGCCCAGAGGGCGTTGTACAGGCCGACCCGATAGAACACCGCCCACTTCATGATCACCATCAGCACCGTGTAGCCCGCGATCACCTGCCAGCGCCCGATCAATTGGTCCGTCGATTCCGTCCGCAATAAGAACGCAAGCGCAGGGATGAGCACGAGGCCGATCGTGTCGATGCCGATGAGATACCGGTTGCGCAAATGGGTCAGGCCGTGCAACGTCCGCTTCAGGCCCTCCATCGGCACTTCAGGCGTTGCTCCTCGCATTGTGTGCTCCATCGCGTTCAACCTCCAGAATGTGCGCCCCCCGGCGCCGTGCCCCACCCACCATGCCTGAACATGCCAGGGCACGACCGACCAGGCCGATCGCCCGACCGTGCCGCTGGGATGAAAGTGTGCTTACACTTGTGTTGGAGGTTTACGCGAAAAGCGTGCCACGAAGAAATACCCCAAAAGCAGCAGAAAGAGGCCGGATTCGATGTTTTCCGGGCAGGAAGTGATGGGAAATGAAACAGGGGTTCTCGCAGCGAAAACCCCTGTACAGAAGAATACCCCGACCATTTTGCAGGCCGCCGGCCATGGACAGGATCAGTCCGTGACCACCTGCGACGCCCACTGCCGGTTCTGCATGTACCAGTCAACCAGACGGGTAACACCTTCCTCGAACGTGACACGGGGTTCCCACCCGAGCACCGATCGCGCCCGACCGATGTCCGCCCACGTCGCCATAACATCGGCCGCATGCAACGGCTGATACTTGATGATCGCCTTCTTGCCGGTCAGGCGCTCGATCAACGACACCGTATCCTTCAGGACGATCGGGGTATCGGATCCCAGATTCACGATCGTATACCCGGGCTTGCCGAATCCGGCAATGGTCCCGCGCGCGATGTCCTCCACGAATGTGAAGTCCCGCGACTGCGATCCATCACCATTGATCGTGACCGGCCGCCCCTCCACGATCCACTGGACAAAGCGGAACAGACTCATGTCCGGCCTCCCCGCCGGTCCATAGACCGTGAAGTAGCGCGGGATGGTCACATTGATGCCATACAGATGATGATAGGTGAAGCACGCGGCCTCGGCACCCTTCTTCGAAGCAGCATAGGGCGACAGCGGTTTGTTCGTGTCCGCATCTTCCCGGAACGGCTGGGGGTTATGGGCACCGTACAGGCTCGACGTGGACGCCATCAGGAAATTCCTGACACCGAATTCACGGCAGAATTCCAGCAGCGTGACCGTCCCCGCCATGTTCGTCTCAACATAGACCCAGGGATTCTCCACGGACTGCCGGACCCCTGCCCGGGCCGCCAGATTATACACGCCATCCACGCCCCGGGCAAAGACCGGACGAACGGCAGCACGATCGTTGATGTCGGCCTGGATGAACGTGAACCGGTCCAGTCCGCGCAGACGCTGCAACCGCCACTCTTTCAGGCGGACATCATAGGCATCGTTCAGGATGTCCAGCCCGATGATCGTATGGCCGGCTTCGATGAGCTTTTCGCAGACGACGGATGCAATGAACCCCGCCGCACCCGTGACGAGATAGGTGGACACTGTGGATCTCCCAGATGATGACACGTGCGGAATTGAAGGCACCCGGACACCGCGCACCGGCCGGGAGCGGGAGCTGACACTTCTGATGGCAACACCAGTTCCCCCGGGAGCACGTCCGCTATCGATCCCCTCCCCCGGGTGCCTGACGGCCTGAGAATGTAGAGAGGCAACCGCTCAAAAGCAACTGACGGATGCGGGCGAGGCGGGTGCAGCGACAGATCTCCGCCGCACTATCGCATCACCACCATCTTGCGCGTGCCCTTGAACTGCCTGCTCTGATCACTCCTCGGCGTCGCCACCAGCCGGTAATAATACACGCCGGAGGTGACCGTCGCGGTCCATGTGACGTTATGGAAGCCGGCGTCCTGCTCGCCATCCACGAGCACCGCAACGACCTGACCGAGCGTGGTGAATATCTCCAGCCGCACATGCCCCGGCTCCGGCAGCACATAACGAAACGTGGTCGTCCCCCGGAACGGATTCGGGAAGTTCTGATACAACTCGAACTGTCCCGGTGTCGCTGCGGTACCGGCGTTCTCGCCGGGCGGAGAACCGTTGCCGGTCAGGATGATCTTTCGCGGACTCCCTGCCGCGCTACTGCCGATGATCAGGGTGTCGCTGAAGAACCTGACGCTGTCCGGGAAGAAATACACTGTGAACGCGAGCGTGTCGCCCTTCCGGACGGTCGCCGGCAGTGGCGGACGCGAAAAGCGAAATGCCCGTGTCCGCGTCCGGATGGAGTCCACCCTCAACGGACTGATGGAACTGTTCGCGATCCTGATCACCACGCCCGCCGTATCGCTTTTGCGCACCGCGCCGAAATCCACGCGGTCCATGCCGGTCTCGAGCATGGGCAGCGGGATCCTGGCGATCACCGGAACTCGGACAGCCCCCCACCACGAATTGTTCGCAAGAGACACGGTGTCCACGAATGTCCCGTACTTCCCGGCAACGAAACGGAACGGTACCAGGAGCGTGTCGGTCCTGGCGATACGCCCCTTCGTCACGAGGGGCCGGACCGCACGGGTCCGCGTCCCGATCGAATCGACCCGCAGATCGTTCACGGAACGATTCATGAGACGGAGCACGGCCACGGCCGTGTCCCCCGCGGCCACATCGCCGAAACTCAGCACCTGCGGTTCGACCCACGCGCGGGGCGACGGCGACTCACCACGCAGCACCACCCGGCCATCACCTCCATCGCTCTCCACCAGACACGTGTCGGTGTATGTCCCGAACGCATCCGCTTTATAGGCCCGCACATGGAACTTCACGGGGACCCTGAGGACCTCCCCGGGTTCCAGTGTACGCACCGGAAGGAACGATGCACTGAAGAACTGTGTGCGCGTCCGCACCCGCCGGACGGTGAGCTTGTTGAATGGTCCGGCATTGGCGAACTCGAGTGTCGCCGCCGCGGAATCCGTGACCGAACACGGCCCGAGCGTCATCTGGGAGAACCGCGCGGCGAGAACGGGCGGCGAGCACGTCGCGCGGAAGGGGACACCCGTCAGTCCCGATTCACCCGCCATCCAGAGTGTGTCCGATTCCTGCCCGAATCTGCGCGGCCGGTAGATCAGGGGCACAACGATGCTGTCGCCCGCGCCGATGACGAACGGCGTGCGCATCAGCACGGACATGCGCGGATGGGCGAGTGCAGAATCGATCGTGAGAGGATACGGATTGTCGTTCCGGATGACGGTCACTGCCGTATTCTGCTCGTCGCGCCGCGAATCGGCCAGCGTGACATGCCGGACGGACGGGACGTTCCCCGTGATGCACCAGGCGGTGTCCGAGAATACGTACCCGCCGGCTGCATCCGCGGCACCGACACGCCAGGCGAACGACTCGTGGGGGCCGAAGGGCCGGCGGGACACGGTGGTGGTATCGGCGCCGAGAGTGTCGCTGACGAGCACGGTGGTGAATGTCGTATCCGGACTGACCTGGAAGAGGTAGGTGGCAGCGCCGGGAACAGAGGACCACAGGAACGCGGGCGTGATGCGGGTGGGACCCGCACCGGACAGCGGCGCGAGCAACCGCGGCCGCACGGCCTGCGCCGGATCAACGGACGGCAGCTGCGCCTGGCCCATGGCACCCGGGGCACACCACCATAGCACACACCAGCTCAATAGCAGGAAACGACAAAGGTTCATAGCGAACAGATCGGTACAGGGGATCTCTCAAGGTGCTCCGGCGGAACACTCTCTATGATACGGGGAGAAGAGGCGAAGAGTCAACAGGAAACACGAAAGAGGAATGGTCAACCTGTGAAACACACACCGATCCCTCCGGCCGCGATCGCGCCGGAGGGATCCGGTATTCTCAGTGCTCTGCGTGCACCGCCGTCCCGCGCGGCGGGATCAGATGCGGCCCTGGGCCTTGAGCCGTGTGACGATCTTCTCCATCTCACCGACGAGCGTATCGAAGCGCTTGAGCGCCGCCTGCCCCGGGGCCGGACTGGTCATATCCACGCCGGCGTTCCTTAGCAGGACGAGCGGTGAATCGCTGCCGCCCGATCTCAGCATCGTCAGATAGCGGTCGAGGTCCTGCGTGCCGCCGTGCAACACCTTGTCACTCAGTGCGAGCGATGCGATCATGCCCGTGCTGTACTGGAACACATAGAAGTTCAGGTAGAAGTGGGGCACGTAGCTCCACTCGTTCCCGATGTAGTCATCGACCCGCATCACGCCCGCATCATGACCGTAGTACGCGCGCGTAAGCGCGAGGTACTGCTCGGTCAGCCAGTCCGCGGTCAGTGTCTTCCCTTCTTCCACATGGCGGTGCATGGCCAGCTCGAATTCCGCGAACAGGGTCTGACGGAAGATCGTGCCGCGGACCTGATCGAGGTACGCATCCAGGATCGACAACTTGACCAGATCATCCTTCTCCGTCTTCAGCATATGCTCGATCAGCAGATGCTCATTGAACGTCGATGCGATCTCGGCGAGGAACGTCGGATACCCCGCATTGCCGAAGTCCTGGGATGCGTTGGAGAAATACGAATGCATCGCATGGCCGAGTTCATGTGCCAGGGTCGACACGTCATCATAGTCGCCGTTGAAGTTCATCTTGACGAAGGGATGGTTGCCGTACACCCCGCCGGAGTAGGCACCGAGCTGCTTCCCCTTGTTCGGATAGATGTCGATCCAGCGGTCGGCGAACGCATGCTTCAATCCCGCCGCGTATGCCGGTCCGAGAGGCGACGTGCACGCGGTGATGATGGACCGGGCCTCATCGTAGGAGTATTCCTTCTCCACCGATCTCACCGCGGAGGCATAGATGTCATCGTACGTCAGGGTGTCCAGCCCGAGCATCTGCTGCCGCAAACGGAGCAGACGGTGGAGCGGCCCCAGGTTGGCGCGCACGGCGGCGATCAGCTGGGTGTACACCGTGGTGTCGATGTTGTCATCGAAGAGCCGGGCATGCAGGCAGCTCTGGTAGTGCCCGGTCCGCGCAGCGAAGAGATGCGTCTTGATCCCGCCATCCAGCATCGACGCCAGTGTGTTCTCGAACTTCTTGTGGTTCTCCCAGAACGTGTGCATCACCAGGGAACGGTCGGCACGGTTCGCCGATCCCCGGTGCCGCATGTACGCGGAAACGTTCAGCGTGAGGGGCGTCCCGTCGGCAAGGGTGATGCTGGCCGGCGGCAGCTCGACGTTGTTCAACACATCCGCCGCTTCCTGCGTTGCGCCGGAGAACAACCCGGTCATCGTGACGATGCTCTGTTGATCCCTGGGAAGGACATGCTTGCGCGCCCGGAGGACCTCCTCCACCCGGAACCGGTACTTCGCCATCGCCGGATCGTCGGTGAAGAACCCGCGGAGTTTCTTCTCGTCCATCCGGAGGATGTCGTCATTCCGGAACGCCATGCGTGCACCGAACTCGGCGAACATGGTCTGCAGTTCGCCCTGCATGCTGCGGTAGGTGGGGTTCGACATGTCCACGTTGCTCTGGTGGCTCGCGTACGAATACAGCCGCCCCCCGATGAGATTGATCGAATCGGCGAGCTGATACACGGAGCGGAAACGCTGCGAGGTGGCGGTCCAGTCGCGCGCGCGTTCATCCAGCTGCGCCATCAACCCGCGCACGACCGTACGGTCCGCGTTCCATGCGTCCATGGTCGGGTACAGATCCTCGATCCGCCAGGTGTACTCCACCGGGACCTCGGAGCGCGACTTCATCGAAAAATCGGGGACCTTCTTTTCACCCGCGGTAGCGGACAGAGCGCCCGCCGTCAGCACAACGACCAGGAGCGTTGACGGCCAGGCAGTAGAACGGATCGACATAGGAACTCCCATCAAAGTTGGATCACGGTACGTTTTTACAATATCCGGATACCCCTTCCTATCTGCAAGGGTATTGCGACGAAATGCATCAGGAAAGGCGGAATTCGGTCGAATTTGGCCATATGTGGGTCTATGCGATCATCCGCGAGCGTAGCAGGCCATCGAGGATCCGCGCATGTTCCTGTACAACGGCAAGCGTGGACGCATCCGTATCGTAGACGGAATTCAACCCCTGCGGTTCATGCGGCGGGTCGCCGGGCGCACTGGCAACCAGGGCCGCGGGTTCGTCCACCGGCGGTGCATGACCCTCTCCACCCCAGGTCCAGAAATTCGAGCCCGCGATCGGTGACCCAGCACGCATCTCTCCCGTCAGCACATCGGACAGAAATGTGAAGAACCCATCACGGGCAACGGTCGGCGTCCCCGCCTCCACTGCGCCACCGTCCCGCGTGAGTCCGAATTCCTCCAGCACGAGAGGTTTGCCAAGGCGATGGGCAAGCGCACTATGCCGTTCCACGTACGCGTGGCACCGGTCGCGTGTGACCGGCAATGTAGCCTCGGGCCGGGCAGGATCGAACCACCGCCAGTTGAATGGCCAGAGATGGAACGTGAGATAGTCGATGTGCGCGCTCGCGTGGGCCGTCAGATAGTGCGCGTCCGACCCGAGACATCCTTCCGTCCCTTCGCTGCCCGTCGAGACCAGATGATGCGGATCGATCGCGTGGAGGAATGCCGCTGTCTCAGCAAGCCAGCGGAAGAACGCCGGGAGGTTCTTCTCACCGCGCACGCCGTGCAGACCTGGCCGCGGCTCGTTCGCCAGCTGCCACGCCATGATGACGGGATCGTCGCGGTACGCACGTCCCGTACACGTGTTGGTGCGCGTCACGATACGCCGGACCTGCGCACGGTACAGATCGTTCGCCGCGCCGTTGGCATAGAAGCGCGCGGTGTAGGCGACCAGCGCCTCAGAGCCGGTGGCCGGATCCTGGGACACGGGGACGGCGCCGCCATCGGTCCATGCGTTGTACGATGACATCCCTCCCGACCAGTCCCAGAAGTTCGTGAGGTACAACACGGCATGCATCCCACGCTCACCCATGGACGCGAGGAGGAAGTCGAGTCCGCACATCAGGTCCTCATCCACATCACCGGGTGCACGCTGGATGGGTGGACGCACGGCGGCGGGAAGGACGGACGCTTCACTCGATGCCATGATGCGGATGTTCGTGATGCCGTGCGCACGGAGGAGATCCAGTTCGCGCACAAGGCGGGCTCGCTGCCCGGCGGCCCCCGCCGCACCGAGATAGGCACCGAACCACATGTTGGTGCCGGCATACAGATACGGACGGTCGCGCAGCACAAGGCGTGTCCCTTCGACCCGTATGAAATCATCTATCGACACGCATCCACCTCCTGCTCATGGTTCCATGGTCATTGCTGTACTCCGCCGCGCAGGTTCGGGGTAACCGTTCGCCGCGCGCCCCCGGTCTGGATTCTGTTCCGCGGAAGCTGTATACTTCCCTCCATGCAGATCCTCTTCCCCGGCAGTGCCATCTCGGCATACAGCGTCACGTTCATCACCGCGTCAGCGCTGTACCTCATCGCCGCGGCCGTCGTGCGCAGGCGAGCCCTTCCACGGCCGGTGGTCCTCGCGCTCATCGGTTTGGGTATCGCTGTTCGTGCCGCCCTGCTGCCGGTGCACCCGATCGGGTCGGACGATGTGTACCGGTATCTGTGGGACGGCCGCGTACAATCCGCCGGCTTCGATCCATACGCGTACGCACCGGCCGATAGTACCCTTGCACACCTCCACACCGCGGACCTCCCGGCGCGCGTCAACAACCCGTCGGTTCACACGCCCTACTTTCCGCTCACCCAATGGGTGTTCGTGCTGGTGTGGTGGGTCGCGGGGGAGAACTTCCTCGGACTCAAACTGGTGCTGTTCCTTGCGGAGTGTCTGACGATCCTCCTCCTGGACCGCATGTTGCGCACGTACGGATTCCCGCGCCAGAACATCCTGCTGTACGCACTCTGCCCATTGCCCATCGTCATGTTCGCGTTGGACGCGCACATCGATGGACTCGGTCTGCCGCTCCTTCTCCTTGCCCTCGTCCTCTGGACCCGGGATCGGTGGCTGCCTGCCCTGGCCGTGCTCGGCCTGTCACTCGCCATCAAACCGGTCGCCCTGGTGATGCTGCCCGCACTCTTCTTCGCCGTCCGCCCGTGGCGCCAACGGCTGATGGTCGCTCTCGTGCCGTTGACCGTGGTAGCCATCCAGTTCGTCCCCTATCTCTGGACCTCGAACCCATTTGCCGGGATAGCCGCATTCGGGAGGAACTGGTACTATAATGGAGTGGCTTTCGAGATCGTCATGTCGTTCGTCAACAACAATCTCACTGCCCGATCGCTCTGCGGTGCGGCCCTGGCGATTGCGATCCTGATCGTCGCCCGGCACCGCATTTCCCTCCCTACCAGCACCTACCGGAGCGTCCTCCTCCTGCTGCTGCTCTCCCCCGTGGTGCATCCATGGTATATCACCTGGCTGGCGGTTCTTGTCCCCCTGACACCCGCCTGGTCCGGGATCTCTTTCCTCGCCCTGGCAAGCCTGACTTCTTGTACAATGGTCGATTACATCACGAACGGAACATGGGGAATAAGTCCGTGGCTGATGGCGCTCGAATATGTCCCCGTTTTGATCGTTTTCGCCCTGGAATTGATCAAAAACAGACCAGAATTGGCAAAGATCTGAACTTTTCGACGTGTTTCGTGATCTCCGGGACAAATGTGCGGGTGCCGGTGAACCGATGGTAGAGCACCCATTGACCTTGAGCCGGTCAATAGGTATTCTGATCCAAGACAACATCAGAATGACAAGAATACAATCATATGTATTATGTAATACATATACCTAATCAAACATGGTGTGCTAGCTGTGCCATTCAGTTGGAAGAGCCTCGCTGAACCTCTTCCATAAATGCCGCCAGCTTCGTCCCGTCAAGCTTCCCGCCTGAACGAACCCCACTGCAGATGTCGACCCCGAATGGGCCAACCTGGGATATGGCTTCCCTGACGTTCCCTGCATGCAGCCCCCCGGCAAGGAAGACCGGCACCAGCACCCTCTCCCGTATCGTCCGGCTGACCGACCAGTCGTGTTGCCGCCCCGTGCCGCCAAGCTCTTTCACCGCCGCCAACGGCCGCCCCGAATCCAGAAGCACGGCATCCACATGCGGCGCTACCCGGACCGCCTCACCCACCGAGTCGGGCCCGGTGACATGTATGACCTGTACCAACTTCACCCCCGGCAGCTGCGCACGCAACTCCTCGTACGTGCCTTCGGTCAGCGTGTCCACGAGCTGGATCGTGCTCGTCCGTACCGTTTGCCATTGTTCCACGATGCCACGCACGGACTGGCGGCTGGTGAGAACGAACGTCGCGACCGGAGGCGGCACGCGCCGCGCGATCGCGGCGATGAGCTCATCCGCGATCGGACCCGGCCCGCTCGGCATGGCACTGACCAGCCCGAGGGCATCGGCACCCGCTGCGATGGCGAGAGCCGCTTCATCGTGATCCATGATGCAGCAAATCTTCACTCGTGGCAACCGCACACGATCCATATTCTCTCCTCCGCAGTTCAGATCTGTTCTGTGCAATGTACTGAGAAAATTCTCCATTCGCGAAGCTCCCTGCACCCTGCATCATGCAGAAGCCCCGGCACTGACTCCCGGGGCCCTCGCGTCCATCGTAACCCACACGTCCTCGTCCGCCGATCACCCGGCCCGTTCGAGGGCACGGGCCAGGCCCGACAATTTCTGCGGACAGCTTCTCGTCCCGGCACGCACAGCGTCCTCACTCCCCTGCACGATGCACCGGTGGCGCGCGCGCGTCACCGCCGTGTAGAGGAGGTTGCGCGTCACCACCGGGCTCTCGCTCGCCGGCAGCAGCAAGAGCACTTCATCAAATTCCGAACCCTGACTCTTATGCACCGTCGTGGCATATGCCCGGTCATGCGCGGGGATGCGCGACGGCGCGTACGCGCGGAACGCTCCCGCCGTCCCCGCGAAGACGATCCGCAGATTGCCACCGGCATCCGGCATCGTCACGCCTACATCCCCATTGTACAGGCCCAGCGTATGATTGTTGGCCGTGATCATCACCGGCTTCCCCGGATACCAGCCCCCGGTGTCGGCGATCAGTCCTTCCCGCTTCAACCACTGCTCCACACGGTCGTTGAGGTCATCCACGCTCCCGGGCCCTTCGCGCAGCGGTGTGAGAAGACGGAAGAGCCCGAACCTGCGCAGACATTCCTCCTCCGTTCCGCCATGAAGGATGCTCTCGAAGTACGGCCGCAACCAGCGTCCCACCGCATCGGCGGGAAAACTCGTCCCCTCTGTCCCATCGGCACCGGTCCACTGCAGTTCACCACTCGTGTCGTTCTCCAGGATCCGCACCGCCCCCGCTTCATCGCCCCCATTCACCGCGCGCGCAAAGGAACCGATCCCGGCGTCCTCCCGGAACCGGTAACTCTTCGTCAAGCGGAACAGCGCATCCTGCAGCGCCCCTGCGGGACTATCGGGGCCGCGGCGGCGGACCCCCTGCACAGCTTCAGCAAGGTTCAGAAACGCCAATGAATACAAGGGTTCTGAGCACAATTCCCCGAAAACGCTTCCCGGCTGGACGGCATCCAACTGATCCTTGTCGCCCAACAGGATGAGCCCGGCACCCGGCCTGAGCGCGGCCAACACCTTCGCCATAAGCGAGAGGTCGATCATCGACGCTTCATCCAGCACGATCAGGTCCGCCGGGATCGGGTCCTCCGCGGACCGTTGTGGCCTTCCCGACGCATCCCGGATGCCAAGAAGGCGGTGGATCGTGGAAGCTTCCTCCGGGATCCTGTCGAGGACCGCCGACGGGAGCGTCAAACGGGACTTCGCCGACGCGATCGATTCACGGAGCCGGTCGGCGGCCTTGCCGGTCGGCGCCGCAAGGCGTATCGTGAACGGCGCTCCCTCCGGTTGCAGCAAGAGCTTGAGCGCGAGTATGCGTGACACTGTGGTGGTCTTCCCGGTACCGGGGCCGCCGGAGATCACGGTCAGGTTCCGCACAGCGGACCCGAGTGCGGCAAAGGCATGTTCGCCCGTCACGGCATCTCCCGGGAACAGCGTACGGAGATGCATCGCAAGCAGCCCCGTCTCCGGCATGGGAGCAACAGGTGCCGTCAGCCGTCGCAACGACGCGGCAACCGTCTGCTCGTAGTGCCAGTAGCGGCCGAGATACAAACGACCCTCGTCGAGCATCAGGGGTGCCGGTTCACCGGATGTACCAACGATACCGGGGAGACTCTGAAGGAGAGGCAGCGAGGCATGGAGGCGTTCATCGGCGTGCACATCCACGCAGACGTGTCCTTCGGCCAGCCCGGACAGGACCGCGCACACTGCTGCCTCGAGTTCGGCATTGCCGCGGCCGGCGCGCGCAGCAAGAAGGCCGCCCAGCATCTTTCCCACGTGCTCCATCAGGCGACCTCCTTCCCGAACAACCGCGACTCCAGGGCATCGACCAGTGCCGCCGGGGGTCGACAGAAGAACACTCCGTTCTGTGTGGCCGCCTGCATGCCGCGAAGGAACAGATACAGCACGCCACCCATATGGGTATCGTACGTGTATCCGGTGATCCGCGTGCGAAGGTACCGGTGCACGGCAATGGTGTACAGGAGGAACTGCAGGTAGTAATGTTCCCGGGCCAGCACACCCGGCAACACCGGGGGATCATACCGGTCCGGCGCCGCTCCGAGGTTGTTCGATTTGTAATCGATGATGTAATAACGACCGTCGTGACGGAGGAGAAGGTCGATCGTGCCGATCATGAACCCCGCCATGTCACGATCGCGCAGCGACGCCGATGCCCGGGCGAATTCCGGAGGGAGGCCTGACTCCGGTTGCGCGAGCATCGCACGGAATGCCGCGGTCTGGAACCGGTTGCACCCGAAGACGAAATCCAGTTCCCGCACACACGATGCGGCATCAAGAGCGGCAAGGCGGATGCCGGCGGGCCCCAACGGCGTGTGGAGAACGGTCTGCACCATCGCGGTCATGGCTTCCCCGAAGGCCGCGTCGAACCCGTACCGTGCGAGCATATGCCCGACGGCATCCCGGACTGCGCCTTCGCCGGACTGGAAATTCAGATGCTCGAAGAAGGTATGCCAGGCCTTCCCCGTTCGCGCCCCCGAGGGAAACGCGAAGATCGAGTCGCCTTCCGGCTCCACCGCGGGCCCGGTCACGACCGCGTCCGTATCCTTTCCCGATCGCACCCAGTCACTCGTTAGTGAGGTGTAGCTCGCATACGACCAGGCCGGCCGCACGGGTGGACGCCGGAATTGGCGCGGCAGGAGTGTCCGGGATGCACCGGCGGATGGAAGGTCTCCTCCCCCTGGCGCAGACAACAACTCAATGATCGAACTGCCCATGGCCCCCTTCGAAGCCTTGATCAGGCGTTCAACGGGGGCGAGCACCCCGCGATGACCGGCGGCCTTCAAGGCATCGCGTTCACGATCCTGCTCTTTGAAGAGCAGGTACGAGAGTGCGGCATCCTCCATATTATTGACGTGACCCCAGACAACATAGCACCTCTGCCGTGCGCGGGTCATCGCCACGTACAGATGGCGGATACTCTCGGACCTCGCTTCTTCGACCTTCCGCTCAAAATGTTCGCTTCTCCGTGGTGAACCGATATCGGCGGTCAGGACCGACGTGCCAGCCCCCCCCTTTCCTTTCCCCGGCAGATCCCGGTGGAAGAAGACCACTCTCTCCTCCGACTCCTTGAATGCCTTTCCATCGTAGGTGAACGGACAGAACACGACCGGGTATTCGAGACCTTTGCTCAGATGCACGGTGACGATCTGGACACGGTCCGCATCGCTTTCGAGTCGTATGCTCGACTCTTCATGTTCTTCCACGGTCTCGGCGATCTGCTGCTCCAGCCAGTGGACGATGTGGTCGTGCCCCGGATGCAGGATGCTCTCCTGATGCAGGAGTTCCACGAGATGGAGGAGGTCGGTGATGCGGCGTTCCGCATCGGTATAGATCAGGAGCCGGGTTGCCACGGAGCGTCCACCCTGCGCGAGTCCGGGTTCATGGATCAGCGCCGTGGCCATCCGCATGAACCCGTTCTGAGAACCCTCCCAGATGGTGCGCAACGCGATCAGCCGGCCGGCGATCGCCGCATAGGCCGCTGCGTCCTGCTTCAGGGCCGCCACATCGACGCCGGTATAGCCGAGCGAAGGCGTCAGAAGGGCAGCCGTCACGTCCGCATCGTTGCCCGGGTTCGCGACAGCACGCAGGAGCGTGAGCAGCTCATCGGCGGCGACGGACCGGTAGACACTGTCGAGCGTCTTGACGATGCACGGGACGCCGGCATCCTGCAGCGCCGCCTGAACGATCTTCGCCTGCAGATTGGAGCGGACGAGGACGGCGATGTCGCTCGGCCGGAGCTCCGCCGGATCATCACCGCTGCGCGCGATCAAGCCACTGATCTCCCGGACGACGGCACCCACCGCGGCGATCTGCGCCTCGCCTTTTCCCCACATCCACCCGCCTTCCTTCTTGTCCGGCTGCTCCGGGAGGAGGAGCCAGTGGAGCGCACCCCGGGGGTCCGCGTCATGGATCGCCCGGGGATTTTTCCCCTCCGCGAAATGCGCTTCGACCGCCGGGAATGTGGTCATTCCATGGTCGGCGAACGGTTTCGGATCGCCGGTCGCCAGGAAGACCTGCGACACCGCCGCAACGAGGGGTTTCGCCGATCGGTAGTTCACGGCGAGCGATGTCGTGTTCCCCCGGGTGATCGAAGACGTCGCGTGGAAATACGTATGGATGTCGCCGCCCCGGAACGAATAGATGGCCTGCTTCGGGTCGCCCACGAAGACAACCGGGCACGCGCTCTTCTCATAGATGCGTTTGATGATCTCGAACTGCAGGGGGTCGGTATCCTGGAATTCATCGATGAGTGCCGCGGGGTAGGCAGTGCGCAGCGTCTCCGCGAGCCGATCTCCCCCGGGTGCGATGAGCGCACGATGCACATGCACCAGCATATCGCCAAACGACATGACACGCAACTCACGCTTCCGCTGCGCGAGTCCGGCACGCACGAACGCGATCAGGTCGTGTGCCACCGCGAGGGCCACCGCGACCGGATCGCGCTGCTCACGGGCCTGCGCAAGGGAGACGGCATCCGGCACGATCTCCAGCAGCGGATTGCCGATGATGGTACGCAGGACGCCAAGGTCTTTGGGTGTGAGCAAACGTCCGGTGACCCGCCAGTCGTTCTCCTTCGCACCGCCGAACATCGGTCCGTGTTCCACGCACCAGCCGAACTCCTCGGCGGTCAGCATAGCCAGATACGATCGCGCGAAGTCAGCGACCACCGATTCCAGGAGCGGCATGTCGTCGGTGAGCACCTCTGCATTGAAATCCATCCCCGTCGCGAACGCCTGTTCCCGCAGGACCCGGGTGCAGAATCCGTGGATGGTGAAGATCGCCGCCTCATCAAAGGAGATGATCGCGTTGGTCAGACGTTTCACCGCCTTCTCGCTTGCCCCCGGCGGGCTCACCAGTGGTGTGAGATCCGCGCGAAGGGTCGCGTCCTCGAGCGATGTCAGACGTCCGCCCTCGAGCAGATCGCGGACCTCCCGGATGCGTACCCGGATCCGGTCGCGGAGTTCCGCCGTCGCTGCTTCGGTGAACGTCACCACGAGGATCTGGTCCACGGCAAGGCCGCGGTCGAGCAGCAGCACCAGGTACCTGCTCGTGATCGAGTAGGTCTTGCCGGTCCCGGCGCTCGCTTCAATGAGTTCAAAGGCCATGGCCGGTCACTTCCCCCTCTTCTTCTTCACCAGCTCGGTCCTCTCCATACCCGCGGCGATCCGGCCCATGATCAGCCCGGCCAGATCACGGAACTCGTCCGTCATCGCCTCCTTCCCGGAGAGGAACGAGCGGGAAATGTACGGATCGTCCGACTCATCGAACCGCGCGAAGGAATCGGGCTCATCCCACCCGTGCCTCATCTCTTCGAGTTTTTCATCCGGGTCCTTACGGACCTTCTTCTTTTTCTTCCCGGGATCCTTCTTCGTGGTGCTCCCCGGCGGTTCCTCCTCCTCCCGCGTTGCCGTCACGAACTCCCATGCCTTCTTCGGGAAGAACGGCAACGGACGTCGCAGCCCCTCGCCATACGCCTCCAGCAAACGGCCGAGCAGCGTTCCGGCATCCATCTGGGGCGCGAACGCGCAGTGCGCATTGATGCCGAGGTAGCTGCCCTTCACGGCAGCGGGCGCACCGGACGGATGGACCAGCGAGACGGCAAGAAAACGTATCCAGAAGGACACCAGGTCCTTCTCATGGATGTTCCCGGGCTTCACGGCGAACATGCCATCGTGCGTCACCCAGGCATGATCGATCTCGAGGGTCCAGGGGCCGAAGCTCCTGACCGCCGCAACGCCGGGGAGACGCGGTTGCGCGAGGAGTGACCGGTACGCATCGATGAATGGACGGACGGTCTCCATCACATGCGCAAACCCGTACTCCGCCGCAACTCCGACGGGCAGGGCACCGCCCGCCTGCAGCAATGCGAAGATCTCCGCTTCATCCAGCACACGCTTCGGCATCTGTTCGTACAGGGCCCGGTAGACGGCGCGCGTTTCAATGTTCCCCATCGTGAGCGGCTCAACCGTCTCGATACCATCCTCGGCCTCCCGGTAGTATGCGCCGAGACGTTTTCGAATGAGGAACGACGCCGGATTGGCAAAGAACCGGCACAGGTCTTCCAACCGTACACGGTAGAATTCCTCGCCGGGTGGATCCAGCAGGACCGGAAAGATGCCATGACCCGCTTCCCTGCCGTTACCGGCTTCACCAGCGATCGTGGCTGCATCGGAGGCGTAGCTGAACAGGCGCGGATCGGACCCGTCGAAGTATCGTCGGGAAAACGCCTGCAGCGGATGCGGCACAACGACCGACCGCATCGCCTCGGCAACCCGGTCGTGTCCCGGGACCCCGGGCCGGTCGAACGCGACCCTCCCGATGAACTCGAGTACCTCGGAGAGCACCGGCGACATCGCCCTGGGCTTCCCCGAGCGGATATCCTCCCCAATATAGGTCGCCAGGAACCGGTCACGCGCGGAGAGCAGCAACTCCAGGAAGAGATACCGGTCATCCAGCCGGCCCGACCTGTCGCCGTACCGGTACCAGATCTGCATCAGATCGAAACTCGGGGGTTTCACCGTCCTCGGGAACTCCCCATCGCCCATGCCCAGGAGGGCGATGACGCGATACGGAAGAGGGCGCATCGGTTTCATCGAAGCCAGGGTAATGCCGCCGCTGAGAAAGCGTGCACCGGGCTGCGCGTCCGCATCGATCCCTCCAAAAATGAGCCGCAACGTCCCCTGGTCCACCAGGCCGTGATACCCGGCATCGGCGGCGGCGGTAACAGCATGGTTGAGAACTTCGCGGACCATCTCCCGGCTCTCGGTATATTCCCGCGCGGTACCTGTGAAGCGGTCGAGCCAGGCATTCAACACCGGTTCCCAGTCGGACATCGTGCGGGGGATGCGGAGTTCGTCCACCCATCCACGCAGGGCGTCAAGGTATGCAAGGAATCTGTCGAGCAGTTCAACCTGCTGACCTTCGATATGATCGAAAGGGAGCAGCCCGCCGTACAACGGTATCGCCGGACCTGCAAGGTCGCGCGGGAACGCGACACCAAGCACCATGCGCCGGAGGCCCCACTCCCAGGTAAACTGATCCGAGGGTGGGAGTCCCCATTGCTTCTTCTGTTCGCCGTCCAGCCCCCATCGTATACCCGCGTCCTCGACCCAGCCACTGATCGTTCCGGCATCACCGCCACTGATCCCAAAGGCCTCGCTCACGGGCTCGAGACGCAGCAGATCGAGGATCAGATCGGCATCGAACCTGGACAGCGGAAGCGCAAGGAATCGCGACCAGAGGTCGACAATGATATCGACCTGGCCGGTCTTCCGTTCCGCGATATCCACCGGCAGCAGTATGGCGGCCCGTGCGGCGTCCATATCGCCTTTTCGTCCGAAGACCGCTTCGCAGTACGGGGCATAGACGTCGATGTCCGGCGCGAGCACCAGGATATCCGAAGGCCGGAGCGTGTGGTCCGCATCCAGCATCGCCAGCAACTGATCGCGAAGGACTTCGACCTCACGCATGCGCGAGTGGCACGCATGGATCGTGAAAGACCCATCGCGGGCAGAGAAGGCGACCGGTTCTTCCGAGAGACGGAGAATGCCGGATTGCAGCGCATGGAGAAGCGTGCCGGTACCGGGGTCTTCGAAGCACCCGTCCACACCGCTCCCTTCCCCTTCGGCATCCACCGCGAACCGGATGAAATCACGTCCCTGCTTCCCGAGCGAGCCGAGAAGCGCATGCGGTACATCGATGTGCATCAATTCCGCGGAGTACTGCAGGTCCACCTGGGACCGATACCGCTCATCGGCAATGTCGTCCCACTTTTCCTGCGAAGGATTGAGCAGATAGACATGCACAGGCATACGCTCGCCGAGGGCCTGCAGGATCTTCACATACGCCGGCGACAGCGAACTGATCCCGAAAACACTCAACCGGTCCGGCAAACCGCGCAGCGTGCCGGACGCGATCCCCTCAAGGAATGTCGTGAACAGTGATGCGCGGTGGGGCTCGTTCAATTCCTGCGTCAGTCGCCGCCAGAGTTGCGCCTGCCACGGCTCGTCCGGTCCGAGGTTGCGTGTTTCACCCAGCTCCCACGAACGCAGCCAGTCCATCCGGTAGACGAGATACCGGTTGTAGAGTTCCGCCAGCCGCCCGGCCAGATCGAACCGGCGCTCGGTCCCGCCACCCGTCAGGTATCCCCGCAACGGTGCAAAACCATCCGTGAACGACGCATCCTCGAGACACCGGAGGATGTGCCACTGGAGCACTTCTACATCATACACGGAGCGGGAGGACGAGGTGAGGTTAGCCGACCGGTACAGGTCCCAGATGAGTTGTCCCGGACTCCGGTACATGACATTCGCAGAGACGCCGCGCGTGCGGGCCAGCATCAGATCCAGCCATTCACCGACGGTCCGGTCGTGCACGACAACCCGTTCGGGTTGGAGCGGGTCCGGCAACGGCTCCCGGACGAGCATCGCCGCGAACCGTTCTGCGAGGTTCTCCAGCCGGTTCGATTGGACGATATGGAGTCCTATGTCTTTCATTACGGCAAGACGGGGGCCTGTACACGTGGTATACGATCGTTCAATGGGCA
Organism: Bacteroidota bacterium; assembly: GCA_030835135.1. Classification (GTDB taxonomy): domain Bacteria; phylum Bacteroidota; class Ignavibacteria; order UBA10030; family UBA6906; genus JAGDMK01. The sequence goes on along the minus strand of JAUQWO010000022.1, from coordinate 90,106 downwards.
AGACTTCATAAGAACGTCAACACGGACAAGATACGCAACCGTATCCATGCCACGGTCTCAGGGAATGATCCAAATCCACGCGTGGCGTCTCCATCCGGTGGACGATGCCGGGGCCGGGCATCGGGGCCGGGCTCGGCGTCCGGTCGGGCATCTCCCGGATTTCCTCCGTATATTGCGCCATTCCTGGTCCTCCCCGCGGACCCGATTCTCACACGTGCCAGGCAACGCCATGAAGACCCTGCTTGCAGGCCTGATCATCCTGACCTCCACGCTCTCTGCCTCACAGGACACGCACAGGGTCACATCGCCTGATGGTACCCTGGCATTCATTCTACACACAGACAAGGACCGGCAGGCAGCGGGAGAGATCGCATACTCGATCGTCCGGCATGGGAAGGAGATCGTGCGCCGTTCGCGGCTGGGCATCTGCACCAGCGATCTGCCTGACTGGACTTCGGGGCTTGCTCTCAGGGCGTGGACGGGATCGACCAGAGATACCGCATGGCGACCGGTGTACGGTGAACGAAGCGTCGTGCGGGACAGGCACAACGCAGCTACGTTCAGGTTCATCCGGAACAACGACACGAACGCGGTGATGGCACTGGACGTCCGCGTCTACGATGAAGGTGCGGCCTTCCGTTACGTGTTCCCGGAAAGACTCCTGACCTCGGTGCTGAACATCACCGGCGAACGCACGTCGTTCACTCTGCCCGAAGGCAGCATGGCCTGGGTCACCCCGTTCGCCCAGGAACTTTACCAGCGGGTGCCGGTGAAGGACTGGACGTATGGCGCGCTTCCACTCCCGCGCTGGAGTCCGCGGACACGGGACTACGAAAGCGAGCGGCCGCTCACCGTGGAGCTCCCCGGGGGGACTTACCTTGCCATCGGGGAGGCCGGATTGGTCGATCATGCACGCATGAAATTCATTCACGTCCCGGAGGAGCCGAACACCATCGGGGTCCGGCTGTTCGGCCCCGTGACGGCGACATCTCCGTATGCCACGCCCTGGCGCTTCATCATGGTCGCGGATTCGCCCGGGGAGCTGCTCGAACGGAACGACCTCGTGTTGAACCTGAATGAACCATGTCAGATCAGCGATACCCGCTGGATCAAGCCCGGGAAGGTCATGCGGGAGATCACGCTGTCCACCACCGGTGCTGAGGCCTGTATTGACTTCTGCGCCGCACACGGCATCGAGTACGTCGAGTTCGATGCGGGATGGTACGGATATGAATATTCCCACACCTCGGACGCGTCGCGGGTGGATGTCGACCCGCGGAGAAACCCCGCAAAGGACCTAGATCTGCAGCGGATCATGGCGTACGCGCGACAGAAGAACGTGGGGGTCTTTCTGTACGTGAACCACCGGGCGTTGGAGAACCAGATCGATGAGATCCTGCCGATCTATGAGCGATGGGGGATCGCGGGGCTCAAGTTCGGGTTCGTGCACGTCGGGTCCGACCGGTGGACACACTGGCTGCATGAAGCGGTCCGCAAGGCCGCACGCCATCACCTGATGGTCGATGTCCATGATGAATACCGGCCCACGGGCTACAGCAGGACATACCCGAACCTGCTCACCCAGGAAGGTGTGTATGGGAATGAATGCATGCCGGAGGCGACGCTGAACGCGACGTTGCCGTTCACGCGCTTCCTTGCGGGTGCGGCGGACTACACCATCTGTTACTACCACCAGGCAGGCATCAGGAATGTTGCGGGGATCAAGACCACGTCGGCACATCAGCTTGCCCTCGCGGTGATCTACTACAGCCCCCTGCAGTTCATCTTCTGGTACGACAAACCATCGGACTATCAGGGAGAGCCGGAGGTGGCATTCTTCGAGCATCTCCCCACCGAGTGGGATACCACGAAGGTCGTGCTCGGGGAGATCGGCCGGTATGCCGCAGTGGCGCGCCGTCGGGACAGCACCTGGTTCGTGGGCGCGATCACGAACAATGACGCCCGGACGCTGACGATCCCGTTGTCGTTCCTGCAGCCGGCCACGACCTATCATGCGACCATCTACACGGACGGCGGCGACACGGTGCCAACACGCACACACGTCGCGATCGCCCGGGGACTGGTCACGGCAGGGAGCCGGATAACCGCACCCCTGCGCGCATCAGGAGGCATTGCCATGGAGATCCGTCCGGCGACGCCGGCGGAACTTCGCATGGCAGCCCCTCTGGAGGATCGTGAGGGACGGGCCCGGCCATAGCACCGGGGTGGATGCTTGTGTTTCAGCCCGTGCCCGTCTATCGTAACGCGACACAGGGCGATGTGATCGATCACGACCGGACGACCCAGGGACACCATGGCCGACAGGACTCACACACGATGGTCAAGCACGAGCGAACTTCACACGGATGCAAAGAGGTTCTATCAGGGCTACTGGGACCTCGGCACGTCGATCTCGGAGACGACCCTCCAGCGGAATGCGGCGGTCCTTGCATCGATATTCCCCGTGCTGCCACGGGGACGGAAGATCCTCGAGATCGGTGTGGGGGGAGAAGGTGGGTTGCTGTACGGCCTCAAGGACTTCAACGAGGTGCAGGGCCTGGACGCATCCGCGAGCGGTGTGGAAGGGTGCGGCCGTCTGGGGGTCCCCGCGGTGCTCTTGGATGCGGACCGCGAGGTGATCCCGTTCGCCGACGATCACTTTGACATTGTCTTCGCGTTCGATGTCCTCGAGCACCTTGCCAACCCGCAATTCGCGCTCGACGAGATCCGTCGCGTCCTCACACCGGGAGGCACGTTCGTCGCCAGCACCCCCTCGATCTACACACACCACTGGCCGCGGCTATTCTACCGGAGGGTCTTTCTTCGCGACAATTTCCGGGAGTTCCTGTTGGGGAACCGATTCTGGCCCACCGCCGAACTCGGTCTGGGAAAGAATCCGTATGCGTCGATCCTGACGGAGCCGACCAGCAAGGCCTGGAGTGATGTCTGGGTCTGCGAGAATGCGAAAGCTGACGTTCACCGACTCGTGGCGCTCGGAAATCTTTTCCTTGAGCAACGGGATGCCGATGGCATTCGTCTGGCGCCGATCGAGGCCGCTGATATGTTTCGTGCTGCCCTCGCCCTCGCCCCCGGTCATGTCGAGGCGCTGGGTGGACTCGGGATCGCGCTTGTCTATCGCGCCATGATGCGGGAGACGGAAGAAATTTCCTCGGTGATCGGTCGGCTGCGAGAAGGGCTCGGAGCGCGGGAGCGGGACGTCGCGATCGCGACCGCCTTCCGCCTCGTGTTGGTGCATGCCGAGATGGTTCGCTTCGGTATGCGCATCCTTGTGGAGGCCGAATGCGAGGCTTTGATCCGGACCGTTGTGGCGGCCGACCCGGAGGCCGGGGCGTCCCTCAACGCCGTGCTCACCGGGGCCCGCTCCTTCGGCGAGAGGATCGGTCCGCGGGACAGTGAGGCCGGACCACGGTAACAGTGGACCGGCGACAAGGGGAACTACGTGCGGTGACCCTGGCGGTGCCCCCCCTGCAGACAGAGCAGGCGCTGAACCTCCTTCTCTTTTCGTGAGTATCCGTGGCTGAAACGTTGCGATCCGGAGTACATCGCGCGACCGATCCATAAGCCCCTTTCGTCTACCGTCAATGCGTGGTGCCCCGGGTGACGACCGATGCCATCACCCATCCCGTCCTCCCCGACCGCAGCCGGATGAGATACCAATCGGGCCCATGCTCGGCCGCATGCCGGCGCACGATCTCGACAGTCTCCCCCGCCTTCGCAACAGCACGCCCGATCAGCCGCGCATCGAAGGAATGGCCTTCCCGCAATCCCACCTGGGGCACGACCACGCGGGCGGGGTTGACCACACGGTGCACTTGCTCCGCGCTCTGTGCCGGACCGGGAACGGACATGGGTTCCGAGGGACGCAACGCGGGGGCCGCCAATGGCTCATCCAATCGTGCCAGTGCCGGCATGGCGACCTGCTTGTCGGCATGGAGCGGATCGAGCGTCGCCATCAATAGCGCCACGATGCACACAGCGGCACCATACAACAGGAACGTGCGGACCGATGACCGGCCCGCGGAGATCGCCCGGGGATCGGGCGCAGGCGCTGACAGTGGCGGGGCCACAGGACGTGACGCGCGCCGCGTTCTCCCCTTCGTTGTGGCAAACGCTGATGCCACCGACGGCTCCACGCCGGAACCAGATTCGAAGAAGTCTGAATTCAGATGGTCATTCTGTCCTCCACCTGCACATCCCAGCACGATCGCGGAGATATGCGCCCCGGGAAGCGCGGCACGAATGGCACCAGCGATCGCCTCGAGCGTCGCACCGGTCATCATCACATCGTCAACGATCAGGACGCGCGCACCGGTCGCGAGTCCCGCACCGTCGAACTGAAAGACACTGTCCAGCTCACGAAGGTGCGCAGCGTGTCCGCCCAGGCCCTGGAGCGGGTGGGTGACATGGGATTTCTTCAACCGCATCGGGCTATAGGAGGCACCGGAGCGTTCAGCGAGCGCATCACACAGCCGGTCGAGTGGCGATGCATCGCACACCTCGGTCTCGTCGGAGTACAACGCACGGATGATGATGTCATGCCCGGGGAGCCCCGTGAGCATATGCGGCACCAGGGTCAGCCAGCGCTCTATGGCCCTGCCGTGCCCTTTGCGGAACTCGTCCATGGCGAACGACACCGGATCCTGACGGCCATTCCGGGACGGATGGTAGAACCCGACGTGATGGACCACATCGAGCCCCTCCGGACGCAACGGTGACCGCAACAGCGGCTGCACGAGTTCGCACTTCCTCATCTTCATGGTGGTCTCCCTGCCCTGATCCAGATGACGCAGGTAGTGCAAACCCGATGCCAGCGGATGACCCCTTCAATCGAGGCCGTGCCGGGCGTAGGAGACACATCGGGGGGTACATTATGACCGCCCGGCAGGGAAACAATGTACAGTTTGGCATGTCCGGAGATGGGTGACAGGTTGCATTCTGTCCCCCATGTGTGTACCTTCTGCCCATACGCAGGAGGAGGAAATGCATGGCTGAGTTGAAGACCAAACGCACCGCGTCGGACGTCGGGAAGTTCCTGCGGGGGGTCAAGGATCCGCGGCGGAAGAAGGATGCATTCACTGTGCTGGAGGTGATGCGAGCTGCGACCGGAGAAGAGCCCGCCATGTGGGGGAGCAGCATCGTTGGCTTTGGCTCGTACCACTACGTGTATGCGTCAGGACATGAAGGGGATTCATGCCTTGTCGGATTCTCACCGCGGAAGGACGCACTGGTCCTCTATCTGATGGGCGCCTATGAGGGACGCGATGCGCTCATCAAGAAACTTGGGAAATGCAAAGCGGGAAAGGGGTGCCTCTATGTGAAGTCCATGGACGACATCCATGGATCGACGCTCCGGAAGATGATCAAGTCTACGGTCCGTCACCTCACCAGGCTCTATCCCCGCGAACGCCCATGACACCCATGCGCCGCCCGGGTCCGCACGATGAGATCCGGGCGGTGCATGGTGGCTCACCACTTCCCTCCGCCACCCTTCGCGGGTGGCCATGGCCGGCCCAGAGTTTTCGAAAGATGCATCTTCGTGGACACCGGGAAATCCTTCGAGAGGATCCAGTCTGCATACCCCGGTTCATCACCCACCGGCACGCCTTTATGCTTTCCGAAGTTATACACGACCCCCTGCGGCAGTCGCTTGAGATATCCCGCCGGATCGACGATCTCGTCTGCCCCACAGAACGTGTGCAGCTCCTCCACCGTCGATGGCAGATCCTGGTACCGCTGGACCTGTCCGATGAACACCTCCGCGGTCGCGAGCGTGTCTGCGAGGGCCGAATGTGCACCCTCCAGGACCTTATTGCAGTACAACGCGTACGCGGCGGTCAGGTTCCGCGGCTCCTGCTTGATGAAGATCGTATGCGCATCCACGATCTTCGTATCCTCATCGGGGAAGACGATCCCGGCGCGTTCGAATTCCAGTCCGAGCATCGGCACGTCGAACCGGAGGAGGTTGTATCCGCCCAGATCGCACCCGGTGAGGAACGTGCGCATGGTGTCAGCAACGTCCTTGAACTTCGGCTTCCCCGTGACATCCGCGTCCGTGATATGGTGCACCGCCGTCGCCGCAGCGGGGATCGGCATCCCGGGATCGAGGAGGTAATGGAGCTGTTCGATCGGCCGTAGATCCAGACCGCACTTGACGAACGCGATCTCCACGATGCGGTCGTTCACGGTATCGAGCCCGGTCGATTCAATATCGAAGAAGACCAGGGGGCGTGTGAGGGTGAACATGCGGTCGGCGTCCCTTCGTGGTCACTTCAGTTTGAATGAATTCACGATCGCGCCTATGTCGGCCTTCACCGCGCCGAACGTGTCCGCGAGCCCGCCGAACGTCAGGGTGTAGTACTGATTTCCCTTCGGGAGATAGACCACGTCGTACTTCATCTTCATCCCGCTCATCTCCCCGGTATACACCAGTTCACGTCCCTCGCGACCATTGATGGTCACCTTCTTCACCGCCTCGAACTTCGTGTTCTTGAACGTGCCGGCAAGTTGCTTTTTCACATACTCGACGAATGCGTCGGGCGTCTGGGCAGAGGCGGGGGCGGTGTCCACCGTCAGGATGAAACTCACCCCGTTCTTCATGTAATGCTCTTTGGCAGCCGACCCGGCATTCTTTGTCCAGCCCGCGGGTAACTGGATCGTATAGTCACCGGCGGCGAGAGCCATGCCGGTGATGGTGATGAGCGCAACGGTCAACCAGGTGATGAAGGTCTTCATAGTAGATACTCCGATGTCTGTTCATGTTCGGGCACCGCGCGCATCCTGACAGGGCCGGTACCGGACTCACTCCGGTCCGCCCGTGGCGGGATGCCAACGGTTGCCCACCGGAAAGAAACGCGATGTTCAATGGTACACAAGGCCGCAAGGAATGTCAATTCCTACCGCTTGATGACGAGTGTGACGATCTCCCATGGCTTCAGCTGGAGCACCAGTGAGCCGTCCGGTTCCACGGGCAGCTGTCCGGCGGGATACTCGAGGAGATCCGTGCGGATGGCCTCACGGATCGGCGCTGCGCCTGTCAGCCGCATCGTACACCGGTCACCTTCGGCCTCATAGAACCGGACCACGGTCCCCGTTCCATCCTCGCTCTCCTTCACCGAGGTAATGATGATGTTCGATGGCTCCACACGGAGGAAACCCTTCCCGGAGGCCGGCAGGGCGGGCCGGGAAGCATCACCCCGGCCGGACGAGACCGCCGCTACCAGGGGATTGTTGAAGGCGATGCCGTCGCGGTACCGCATCCGCCAGTTCCCGTCATGGAACATCAACGCCATCCGGAATGTGTGGTCGCCCTTCTGCTCGAACCAGTACTCCGGATCCCACGCCAGACTCTTGCGCGTGGAAAGCAGGACGTGCTGGACCACCGGGTACTCGACGGGCTGCGATGTGTGATCGTCGAACATGTGCACGGTCATATCCGATGCGAACAGACAGCCGTACCCCTTGTAGGATCCCGTGGAGACATTCACCCAGTTGAGTGCCTCCCGGAACGCGAGCTGTTCGTAGCCGCCATACAGATTGGGGTAGTACTGCGACTCCTTGTTATCCGGGAGGACGGAGAAATCGGCCTCATCCTTGTTGAACTCGACCGCGCCGAAGGGGATCTCGTAGCTTATCGATGCCGTCTGCTTCACGTCAGCCGCATCCTCATCTTTCCGCCACTGGAACCGGATCCCGGCATACTCCACGATGTCCGCAAAGTCGATGCGGATGCGGTAGTCCTTGCCCTTCTCCAATCTCCTGGAGAACGTCTTCATCATGTTCAGCTCATACGGGTTCCAGTTGTCGATGACGAGCTCATTCTCGAAGAACAGTCTCCCTTTGTCGTCGGTGATGATGCCCAGTGTATAGTCGCCGGTCTCCGGCACATGAAGCGTCCCCGTCCACCGCACGGAGAAGAAGTCCTTCGGTACCCCTTCACCCGGGGATGCCTTGTCCCAGTACGGCGCCATCACGGTATCCACACGCGTGAACGCGGGTTCGCCGTCCAGATGCGGGTTGCGGAAGTACTCGCCGAGCAGCCCGCGCTGTGTGCCATCGGGTGTCGACACGCACGACGCCGGGACGGTGATCAGTCCTGCGGTGACCTTGCGTTCGATGTTCATGGGGAAGGCGATCCGCACCTCCTTGGCCCGGGTGCCGTTCCATCCCCGCAGATCCAGTTCGAGGTCAACGTCGTGGGTCAGCTTGGAGACCGCATACCGGTAGCGTGCGACGCAGTTGCCGAGCGGTGTCTCGGTCTCACGGATCCAACGGAGTGGCGTTTCCACAAAGCGGACGGTCGTGCTCGGGCGCGTACCCGACCGTTCGAGGTCCAGCGGGATCCCCTTCAGCAGCGCCTCTTCCTCCCAGGCATTTCCCGGGGCGGTGAACTGCAGGATCTCGCCGGCCTGGAATTTGTCGGTCCTGAAGTAACTCCGCCGCTTCACCTTGTCCGTGTACTCCGTGATGCCTGCGGATCCAAAAACCACCTTGAAGTCCGGCGTGTCGATCGAATCGCCGCTCAGGGTCGTCACCGCTGACGCGGTCTTTGCCGCCCGTTCGATGCGATACGTTGCATACCCCAGGGCAGGCACATCGGCGAGGAGCAGGACGGTCGCCGTATCTGCTGTCCGTCCGATGACCTCGAACGGGACCGCAGCCCCGCGCACATCCTTGACGGCGAACCCGCGCCAGTCCTTCGGAAGCGGGAACGATGCGCGTGCAGGCTCCCGCCGGTCCCAGTTCATGGGATTGTACACAACGACCTGCATCCCTCTGCTGTCCTGCCGGGCGATACGATCGCCGAGAAGGCGCATCCCCTGTTCCATCAGCGATCGTGCGCCTGCGTAGGACCGGCGGTACGAAGCATGATAGATGCTATCGGTGATCGATCCTTTTCCGCCACCCCAGCCGTGATCAGGCCAGAGATTCGCCTGCCATGCCGTGTCGAGCGATGACTTCGGATATGCGATGGCCGGATCCGTGGCCTTCAGGAACGAGAAGAGTTGCTCGGCCGACAGCAACAGGTTATGTGCCTTCCGTCCCTGGAGAAGGGCCTCGCGATTGCCGGGCTCATCATAGAATGCCCAGGCATTCGGCCATTGACCCCGCAGGGTCTGGAGATGTGCGCCGGGTGCGCTGAAGATCCCCTTGAGCATATCCTCCGGGTTCGTGAACGACAGCACCGGTGGACGGACGCGGGCAGAGGGATCCGCTGCATGCTGTGTGTTCCACGCCGCCGCGAAGGCACTCATCATTGCATTCTGTTTCTTCACGAACGGGACGAAGTCCCCGTTGGGTGGGAGATAGTCCTCATTGTAATCGTAGATCATCGTCCTGGGCAGGTTGCGCGACCGCGCATACTCTTCCCTGCCATACACGAGGTTCAACCATTCCTCATTTGCCCCGGGCGATATGCGCGGCGAGTTGCCATACCGCAACCCGTAGACCGGCACCGTGGTCCCATCCAATCCCTGCCAGTAATAGAAGCCCAGCGGGATCCGGGCCTGGATGAGGTAGTCCACGCCGGCATGCTTCAGGATCTGCGGAAGCTGCCAGGTGAGCATCGGGGGATCGGCGTTGATGTAGATGCGCGTGTCGGCTCCCGGGATGTTCTCCTTGATCCAGCGGCGGCCGAAGTAGAATTGCCGGACGAGCTTTTCCGCGCCGACCTGTTCCTGCAGCGACAGCGTATACACGGCACCCCATGAGAAACGGCGCTCCGCTGTCCGCCGGAAGATCTCCTCCTTCTTCTCCGGATGACGCTCGAGGAACTCCCGGAGGTACGCGACCGCCTCCATCGTATAGTTGAACTCCGGAGCCGACTCCATGATCTTCAACGCGGGAAGGATGATCTCCTTCGAACGGTAGTCCGCCGTCTCGAACTGCGTTCCCAGCCATCCGAGATCGTTGTGGTTCGTCGAGTGGACCAGGACCTCGCCCCCGTCGAAGTAGGTCTTCCGGAAGGCGGTCATGGGGAGCGTCAGCGGCGCCGCAACGGCCTTCTCCCCGGACATCAATGCGATATCATAGTCGCCATCGGCAGGCGGCACGAACGTCCAGATCTCCTTCCCCATCACCGCCCGTGGCCCGATCGTTCCGAGGGCGACATCATCCAGCACCTTTCCGCGTTGTGCGATGGAAATATGTGCGTCCTCGATCGTGGCGCCCGGATTCACGACGGTCAGCATCGCCCGCTTCACCGGCTTGCCGTCGACGGCGTTGTAGTTCTCCATCGAACGCATCGTGAACGTCACGCTGTTGGGCTGCGCGAACACCCGCACCTTGCCGATCCCCGTTCCTGTGGTGCCTTCCTCCTGCCATACGTCACGGACGGTGATCGTCACAGATGATGTGCGCTTCGTCTCGGCAAGGGGGATGATCTGAAAGTCATCCGCACGCTGGAGCGTGACATCCCGGGACGTGCCATCGGAGAAGGTGATCGTGATCGTGCGGGGTGGGGCGTAGGAATAGCGGTACTGCAGATTATACGGCGTGATCACGTGACTGAAGATGGGCCGGGCGAGGATCCAGACCTCTCTCACGGCGATCTCCGGGGCATAGGTCAGCGTGATCGTTGCCCCCGCGGTCTCTCCCGCGGAATTCCATCCCTCCTCGGTATTGCCGGTGATGGCCTTATAGGCGAACGGTTGATTCGATGACGCCTGTTCCACGCTGCACCCGCTGCCCGGATCGGCAAGATTCGGGTTGCCGGTCTGTGCGGTGGCAAGGGAAGACATGAACAGGAGCACGCAGACGATGCAGACGATGGGGTGTTTCATGATACGGCCTCGGGAGATGGATCGATGGCGATTGAGGCAAGATAGAGGATTTGCGTGTAAAGAGGTAGCAGAGGGAGGTGCAAAAAAACAATTCAGAGTTCAGATATCGGAGATCTGAACTCTGAATTGCGATCCCGCGAAGCGGGATCGCTGTGGTCAGGGACGGAATCGAACCGCCGACACGCAGATTTTCAGTCTGCTGCTCTACCAACTGAGCTACCTGACCGGGGTTACACAACAACCTGAGTCATAAATATAATGATCCCCGCGGAAAAAGGCAATCCCCCGCGCGTTTTTAGTGCTTTCCGGCCCCGGCATGATCCAGGAGCTCGTATAACCGCGACAGATTGCGGGTGCGCATCGCCCCGTAGGTCCGGCGCACGAACCCCGTGTGGAACTCACAACTCCCGACAAATTCGATATTTTTCTGGAGCCACTCGACTTCCCCGTACGCGACCCCCAAGCGGGTCTGCCACTCGTCACGCAGAGCGTCGCTGTGCTCCTTGAAGCGCGGCCCCCCGATGTACATGAGGTCGGCGTCACACACGATCCGCTCCAGCGCCGTGGTCGGCCGCTGGGGGATCCGGGTCGCCGCAATGCACCCTTTCACAAGCGGGATCCGCGCGGCCGGATAGCCCTGTCTCTTCAGGAAGTCCTCCGCGATCACGGCGCTCCGCGCCTCATGCTCATCCGCCCCATCGAGATACCCGGTATCGTGGAACCATGCCGCGAGCATGATGATCTCCATCTCCTCATCCGTCAGCAGCATCCCCGTACCGATCTCCACGCACGCCGCCACCACCTCACGGGTATGCTCGAGAGTATGATAGCGGGCCCAGGAGGGGAGTTTCTCCTGATAGAGCGTGGTCACCACACCCTCAGCCTTTTCTATGATCGCCGATCGTATCATGCTTGCACGGGCCTCCGGCCCCGCCCCGAATCATTTCCGTTCCGGTTCTCATCCTGCGGACTGCTCTTCAACCGCGTGATCACGCCGCCCATTCCGCACTTCCGTTGCGCTTCGCGCTTCGCGATCCCCGGTGCCTTGTTCTCGCCGCACTCTGTGCTTCATTCAAAACCCGAACCCTACCGCACCATAGAGCATCACGTTTTCCTTCGAAATGCCGATGCTCGCGGTGAGCGTCGCATCGCGGCGCCATGGCGCTGCCCACACACCTCCCCCGAACGACGGATGCCACAGTCTGGACTCCTCACCCGGTTCGAACACGCGCCCGGTCTCCGCAAACCCGAACACCCCGTACATCACGGGTGTGATGAGATCGACGTGTCCGAGCCGCACCCGGGTCTCCACGATACCCGCCAGCGATGAAGCACCGGTGAACCTCCCCTGCTGATAGCCACGCATCGCGGTGCTGCTCCCGATCGTCGCTGCGTCGAAGTATGGTACCGCACCCCAGGTCCGGGTCCCGAGCACGCGCAGCGAGAACGTCACGGGTGCCGGTCCGCCGGTCGTGGCAAAGAACCGGGCGTCAGCGTTCAGGCGTCCATATGGTGCACCGACACTGAACGCTTTGGGGACGAACATCCCGCTGAGATCGCAATACAGCCCGCTGAACGGATGAACGTCATCGTCCCGTGAATCCCACCGTATGCTGCCGCCAACGAACGCGAGGGCCATATCCGCGCTCCCGTACGGCTTTTCGTCGCTGACGTATTTGTTGCCGTCATTCCCCGTAACGACGATCCGGACGCCGCTCCGGACGGTGAGCGTGAACGGACCGTCCGCCGGCCAGCGAATGGCCGGCTCCACACGCACCTGCGTCTGCCGGACGCGATAATATGGGTCGTTGGGATTCAGCCTGGTGGTCGTCTCATTCCCTCGCCCGAAATACGTCAGCACATCGAACCCTGTCGCGGATGCATCCACCATCAGCGCCGTGTTGCGTGCCAGGCCGCGCCACTCCGCGTTCATGACGACACGGCCGACCCCGGCGAACGGGGCGATCCCACAGAGGAACGACATCCGCGCAACGAATGGACGCGTATCGTGATCAAAGTATGTGAATGTGGGGCCCACGCCCACCATCGGACCGAATTCCGAATTCCAATCGAACATCCCGGTCCATGTTTGCGCATGTCCGCGGTCCTCACGCGCCGGAGCGAACCGGAGCGTGTCGTTCGCGGCGGGCGCGGGATCGACTTCACGAACGACCGTCCCATCTCCCTCGTGCACCCGCGTCCCCGGGGCGTCATACACGTACGTACTATTCTCGGCATCGCCGATGAACGGCACAAAGCCCAGAAGGTAGCCGCTCACGGACGACGAATCGATGATCTCATCATTCCCGGGTCCGCCGGCCACACGCACCAGTATGGAAGAGGCGGCATGCCCGCGGAGAACAACGCGGTCATCTCCCCCTTTCAGAAGGAGGCGGATCTCATCGGTCTCCGCCGGAGTGAAGACACGGTCCGCGAGGGTCACGGAACGGTTGCCGTCGCGGGGATCGGTTGCACGGATCGCAACGCGGACCCGGCCATCTTCGATCCGGGTGACCTCCACGGCCTCGGGCGTGTCGGATCCATGAAGGTCGACGACCCGCGTCATCGTACGGTAGAAGTCATCAGCCATCCGTGAGAGCAGCTCCCGCCGCGACCTCATCGCTGCCGCGAGGGCTCCCCCCCACTGTTTCCTGACGCCCTCTGGTAGCTCCCGGATGGATGATTCAATGACTGAATCCGTCAGCCGCGAGGCTGTGACGGCCGTCACAGAATCCCACGATCGCTTGTCCAATGGGGAGAGCAGCCAGCGGTCCAGATGTCTCCCGGTCCAGAGCACCCGGTCGACAGACGGCAGGCCACCATCCCACGACTCCACCGACGGGAGGAAGAACGTCCCTGCCCAGGGGATGATGCCATCAAACCAAGTGAAGGCATGCCAGGGATCGCGGAGCACCGGCACGTACGATTCACCACCCGTGACGGCCCATCCCCAGGCATCCATGCCTTCCTCCCAGTCGCCAAGATACAAACCCAGCAGTCGTGCCGCAAGGAATGCCGCAGGGTCCGCCCGTCCTGCGCCCCCCTGTTCCATCCGCCGCAACATCTCATAGGAATCGATGAGCGGTGCGGACGGCGCTTCCGCCACGAAGCCACCTTCCCCGGGCGCACCTTCCGGCGTTCCATGCCCGTCTACCTGCAGAAGGACGAAGCGCTGACGCAGATGCGACACTCCGGCGGCTTCGAGCAGCGGACCCGCAAGAACCCGGGCATACGGATGGGCCATTGCCCGGAGATCGGCCAACACACCCGGGGCGTAGAGCTGCCTGAACTCCGCATTGAAGGCGACCTCCACCGGATACATCATCGGCACGAATCCGATCAGCGACCGATCGGACAACCAGTATTCCCTCATCCCGGCGGCGAACGGAGTGGCATCATCGTGTGGGGATCGGTGGAACGGCACTGCCTTGACCACCGGCACGGTCACGGGCTGCGTCCACGCATCACGCCAGAGCCCGCCGAAGAGCAACCGGTGCATGCCCCCGGCAGCAACGGTCGGGTCGGGGATGAACGCCGGTCGTGTCCCCGACGAATCAGGTGGAGAGGCGACAGCAAGGGTCCACACGAAAGGGAGAACACAGAACCCGAGCAGCAGCGCCCGATCCTTCCTCCGTGCCATGCCCCTGTGCCATCCGGTTTCCGTCATGCTACTTCAGTGCTCGTATCACCATATCGTGCACTGCCGGACGGACACGCTGGACCTTCTGGTTCGCGCGTGTCGGATGGACCCGATTGGTCAGAAGGATCACGCTGATCTTCCTGTCGGGATCGGTCCATACGGAGGTGCCCGTGAATCCGAGATGGCCGAACGATGACGGCGAGAACAGGGAGCCGGCGGATGACCCGGTGGGCGACTTCATATCCCACCCGAGGTACCGCTCCTGTCCCGGAACATATTTCCGTGTGAACTCGACGACGGTGCTTTCTTTCAGATACCGTATCCCGCCGTACGCTCCCTTGTTCAGCAGCATCTGCATATAGACGGCAAGGTCGGAGGCAGTGGAAAAGAGTCCGGCATGGCCGGCAACGCCATCGAGAAATGCAGCATTCTCATCGTGCACCTGTCCCTGCACCAGCCGCTTCCGCCAGAGCGTGTCGATCTCCGTCGGGGCACATTGCGCGGCCAGACTCTCGGGCGGGGCATACATCGTACGGGTCATGCCGAGCGGTTCGAAGAACTCCTTGCGTACGAACGCGTCCAGCGGCATCCCGGTGATCGTCTCCACCACTTTCCCCATGGTGATCATCCCGATGTCGCTGTAGACCGTTGTATCCCCCGGCGTCGTCACCAGGGCGGTCGCGAACACCGAATCGAGGCCGGCGGTGGCAGTGGAACACATCAGGAAGAACCTGCGGAACGGCGGAAAACCCGCGCGGTGGGTGATGAGCTGACGGATGGTGATCGCCGACTTCGGTCCTGTGGCGAACTGGGGGAGATACATGCCAACCCGGTCATCCAGGTCGAGCCGACCGTTGTCGACGAGCTTCATCACGGCCGAGGTTGTGCCGATCACCTTGGTGACGGACGCGAGGTCGAACATGGTCGTGTTGTCGATCGGCCTGCTCGCACGGTCGTAGGTGAATGTGCCGAAGGACTTGTTGTAGATCAGCATGCCATCACGGACCACGGCAAGTTGCGCCGCGGGAAATGCCGAATCCGCGATCGCACGCTCGATGATCCGGT
The DNA here is from genome assembly GCA_030835135.1 of Bacteroidota bacterium. Taxonomy (GTDB): domain Bacteria; phylum Bacteroidota; class Ignavibacteria; order UBA10030; family UBA6906; genus JAGDMK01. The sequence continues at coordinate 74,602 of JAUQWO010000022.1, read as the reverse complement.
CCAGGTGCCGCAGGCTGTCCGTATCGAACCCGGCGGTCGCAGGATCGTCGTACCGCAGCCGGTCGCGGGAGCACATCGCACCCGCGCCGAGCGCAAACCGGTCGCTGACGGTCACCGGGAGCTTGCCACAGAGATCGATCTCCCCGAAGAGTGCTTCCGCAGCAGCCTCGATCTGCGGCTCGGCATCACCATACGCACAGAGCACCGCATCCGCCCACGACAACGGACCCGCGAGATACGGATTGCCGAACAGGACCACGATGGTCGGCACGGAAAGGTCCGCGGCTTTCTTCAGGAATGGCTGCAGGCCCGGCGGCATTTCCACCGTCCCGCTCGAAGTGCGCACTTTGACGAACACCGGCAGCACGAGGAGGTCGGCCTTGCGGATCCGTGCCAGCGCTGCATCGACATCGATGGCATTGCTCCCCGGCGAAAGCCGGTGGGTCTCGAGCCGCACGCTGCGCTGACGCACCAGAGCGTTGAAGTACGCGCCGGGCTGTTCCACGATCGACATGGTCCCCGGACGTGACACCTCCATGAGGCCGTTGTCGGTGTCGGTGAGAACGATCGACGTGATGCGCCGGGCCTGCCGTGCTTCAAACGGGACCGTATTCCGTTCATTCTTGACGAGGGTCATGGAGGCGCGGGCGACGGTGCGCGCGAGGTTCCAGTGCTCCCGATTCCCGACGACGCGCGCGATCTCATCGGGGTCGGTGGCCCGCAGTGTATCCAGGCCGAGGTCCCATTTTGCCTGCAGGATCTTGCGCACGGACTGGTTCAGCCTCTCCTGCGTGATCTCGCCCGTCCGGGCAGCTGCGGTCATTGCCGCAAAGGCGGATTCCTCATCGGGCGGCATCAGCACGATATCCACACCGGCTTTCACCGCCATCACACTCGACATGCCCGGGGAATAATCGCGTGTCACGCCGCGCATGTCCATCGCATCGGTGACGATCAGTCCGTTGAATCCGAACTCCCGCTGGAGAACGCCGGTCACGATGGCAGGCGACAATGAGGAAGGAACGGAACGGGTGGGGTCGAGGCCGGGGACGAGCAGGTGGCCGATCATCACCGACCGGACGCCGGCACTGACCGCCGCACGGAACGGACCAAGTTCGACGGAATCCAGACGCTCCCGGTTCTGCGCCACCATCGGCAGGTCCAGATGCGAATCCGTCCCCGTATCACCATGGCCCGGGAAATGCTTCGCGGTCGCGAGCACGCCAGCGCTCTGCGTCCCCCGGATAAATGCATCTACCATCCCCTCCACGAGTCCGGGGTCGCTCCCGAATGCGCGCGTATTGATCACCGGGTTCACCGGGTTGGTATTCACATCGGCAACGGGAGCGTAGTTCTGATGCACCCCGAGGGCGCGGGCTTCACGTGCGATGGCACGGCCGACCTCGTAGGCATACTGGGGATTGCGGGTGGCCCCGATCGCCATGGCATCCGGGAAGGGCGTCCCGCGGCGCACACGCATCGGCACGCCGCGTTCAAGATCGGCGCTCACGAGCAAGGGAATAGTGGACAGGGTCTGCAGATTATTGAGACGCAGGGCCGACTCATAGACATCACCGCGCCAGAGGATGGCACCACCGATCTGCCGTTCGCGGACAAGACGCACCAGGCGCGCATACTGATCGGTCGTTGCGCTGAAATAGTGACCCGGGACGCCGACCATCATCATCTGACCGATCTTCTGCTCGACGGTCAGCGATGCCAGAACGCTGTCCACCCAGTGCGACCGGTCGCGGGAGACAACAACGCTGACCGGTGGAGGGGGGGCGGGAGGTTCGGCTTTCCGGACCGGAGGTTGCGAGGAACACGAGAGCAGCAGGACGGTGGACACTGCAGCGAGAGCATGATGAGAACGAGCGGTAAGGCGGAACATCTACCTCCCTTGGAGACGTTGGTGAGCAAGAATGACCGCACCCCGTGCTGGCGGATAGAGTGCGGGGACCACCTCGGCACCGGGCACCTGTGTGCCGATGGCATGCCGCAGGATCGCCGCGTACGGCGTGTCGTGGTCGATGAGCCCCCCTGTGAATACCACCCCCACCGGAGTACTGCCTTCCATACGGATCACCAGCGCACGCAGCGTCGCCGCAAGCTGGTGCGCAGCAGATTCAAGGATGCGGACCGCGGCGGCATCGCCCTCGGAAGCAGCACCGAGCACAACGGGGGCAACGGAGGCGAGGTCGAACTTCTCCTGATACACTGCTGCGATGACCCGGTCGCGGGAGGTCCAGCCGAACCTGTCCGCAAGCAGGGCGCGCAGCCGCGGTGCATCACCCCGTCCATCGATCTCGCGCGCAACCGCCCGGGCCGCTTCGAGTCCGATCGCATACCCGCTCCCCTCATCGCCGAGCACCCGGCCCCACCCTCCGACCGAGGTCACATCGCCAGAGGGGAGTTTGCCGATCACATTGGACCCGGTTCCGGCAATGAGCACAATGCCCGCCCCCCCGCCGAATGCTCCTTCGAGCGCGATGCGCGCATCGGTCTCCAGGAACATGCGAAGCGATGACCACCCGCGGGGCGCCGCGAGCACGCGGAGAGCCTCGTCCAGGGATGCACGCACCACCTGACTCCCCACGCCGGCCAGTCCGAACACCGCTGCGCCGATCTCGAGCGGCGACCGTTTCGCAAGTTCACAGCAACCACCGATGAGTTCGAGCAGGTTACGCGCGGCGGCATCGACGCCCGCAACATTGGGATTGCCGGGGCCGACCTGCATGCGCGCAAGTTCCGTTCCCGAGCGATCGGCAAGTATCCCCAGCGTCTTCGTCCCGCCGCCATCCGCCCCGAACACCAGCGTGGCTTCACTCATGGTCATGCATCCTGACGGTATCAGAAAAGATGAAGTGATCGTGACTCAATGTACCGAATGACCCGCGCATTTTCAACAAAATGCCCATATTGCATATCATGGGAGGCATGGCTACTTTGGGAGTATTCCTGCGGTGCCCTACCACATCCCGGAGCCGGCCATGCGTACCTCTCTGATCTGCATCCTTGCCATCGCGATATGCCTTTCCGCATCCTTCGCCCAACAACCGGCCGTCCGTACCGGGATCGATGTGCTGAAGGAACGGGGCTTCGATATCCTGAAGGGAAAACGGGTCGGGCTCGTCACCAATCCCACCGGCGTGGATGGACAACTCACCTCCACGATCGACATCCTGTTTGCCGCCCCGGGCGTGAAGCTCGTTGCCCTCTTCGGTCCGGAACACGGCGTGCGGGGCGATTTCGCGGCGGGAGATAAAGTGGACACCTATACGGATGCGCGCACCGGACTCCCTGTGTATTCGTTGTACGGAAAGACACGGAAGCCGACCCCGGCGATGCTCCAGGGCCTCGACATCCTCGTCTACGACATCCAGGATAACGGATGCCGCTCCTACACCTACATCAGCACCATGGGACTCGCCATGGAGGCAGCGGCGGAGGCGAAGATCCCGTTCGTCGTCCTCGATCGCCCGAACCCGCTCGGGGGACTCAGGGTCGAAGGCGGTCTCGTCGAACAACCCTTCATATCGTTCGTCAGCCAGTTCTCCATTCCCTACGTCTACGGATTGACGTGCGGTGAACTCGCGAAATTCCTGAATGGCGAGCACCTGCTCGCCGGAGGGGCCGTGTGCGACCTCAGCGTGGTACCGATGAAGGGATGGCGCCGCAGTATGACGTTCCCGCAGACCGGACTGGAGTGGGTCCCGACGTCTCCGCATCAACCCCGGGATATCTCCGCATTCTACTATGTCGCGACAGGGATCCTCGGCGAGCTGGGCGTGATCTCGGAAGGCGTCGGGTACACGCTGCCGTTCCAGCTTCTCGCCGCGGAGTGGATCGATCCGGGCGCGATGGCGGGCGCGATGAACGCCTTCCGTCTGCCCGGGGTAACATTCCGCCCGATCGTCTACAAGCCGTTCTATGGGCGTGCCACCGGAAAGGCCCTGAAGGGGATCCAGATCCATATCACCGACCCCGCGCGTGCAGACCTGATGGCACTGCAATTCCGATTCCTCGAAGCACATCACCGGCTCTATCCGGAGAAGAATCCGTTCACGATGGCGGAGGCTTCGCGCATCGCCATGTTCGACAAGGTGATGGGTTCGGACCGCATCCGGGAGGCGTTCGTGAAGCGCATGGTCTACGAAGATGTCCGTCCCCTGCTGGAGCAGGGTCGGGAGGGGTTCAGGGGGAAAGCGAGAACATACTGGATGTATCAGTGAAGAAGAGAACCGGAAGGGTGCAGAGCGGAGAGTCGGCCGTCCACGGGCCCGGAGGCGCACTCTTCGCCGTGCGCTCTCTGCCCTTCAGCGTCTCTCGATGCTTTCATGGAACTCCGCCCTCGACAGCTGCACCTCCTGATACATTGTCGCAAGGTGCTCGTGCGTGACCTTGCGGAAATCCGCTTCAACCGGCGTGATGGAGACGCCGCCGAGGTCGACGGCCGCAGGGCTGATCAAGAGCCGTTCGTCACCTTCCGCAAAATAGAATGACGGGCGGTGCTTCGCACGCGGGAAGAGCAGCACAACCCACGACCCGCCTTCATACCATGCGATGAGATTCATCATCGCCTCTTCGACATCCTCCGTGATGCCCTGCAGGACGGTGCAATACTCCGCCACCACACGCTCCACATCCCCCGCATCCGTTCCTTCGAAGGCAACGAGCCGCCTTCCCCCGCCTTCGATGGCGATGACCTGTGCCGTTCCGTCCGTACGGACCACCTTCCCCTCCGCGGCACGCAATCGCGCATACTGCCCCTCGATCGGCATGAACTGCCGCGTGCCCGCCTGAAAATGCAGATGGTCGGGGGCGGACGCCCCGCACCGCGGCCCATTGTAGAACACGCTGTATCGCGGCGCAAGATCGCGGGCCAGGGCAATGAACGCGCCGAGTTCTCCCGCGATCCGTTGCGGCACATGCTCGACATGCGGGATCGTGAAATGCTCGGGAAAGATCGGGTACGGGTTACACAGGAGCATGAACCGTCCGGCGTACAGCACTCCGCGTTGCTCTGACGGAAGATGGGGAAGACAGAGGAAACACTTCCGCTCGCGGACCGATCGTTCATCCACCCGCGCGGCTGACGAGGTGAGGCGGCCCGGGTTGAACTGAACACGCACATGGTAGCCGCCGAAACGGAACTGACGTGTCCGTATGTTGGCAAGGCCCGCGACATTCGTCCTGAGCAATTCCCATGTCGCCTGCTGCTGACGCAGCAACCCGGCAGCGACCTCCGCCAGCGGCGCATCCGCCGCCACGCCCAGCGTCTCCACCGGGATGCTCACCCGTGCCCTGTCGTCCCCCGTGCCCATCACTTCTTCCTTCCTTTTCGCCCTGCGGTCTTTGCCACCGCCTTGCGTCCCGAGCCCTGTGCGCCACCCGTACGTCCCCGGGACTTCAGTTGTCCCGCTCGCCTGGCGCGTTGGACTCTCCCACCTGTGGCCTTCTTCCGTCCACCCCCCCTGCTATCCTTCCCCTCCTGCATCCGGATCCGTGCAAGCACCTCGAACGTCCGGATCTTGTCCTTGTAGAAGTTGAAGGCATTGAGTTTGGGGATGTCCAGATCCGCGTCCGAATTTCCTTCCCACCGGCGGCACAGATACACCGGCTCGTAGATGCGGCCGATCTGGTACTCACGCGCAATGGCCAGACCCAGCGCGTAATCCTCGCCGTAGCTCACATTGGGGATCTTGATCGACCGCACCACGGGCGTGGCGAATGCCCGCGGCGCTCCCAGACCATTGATGCGAAGGGCGTTGTTCCGCCCGTTCTCGGGAGTCCATTCGCGGTGATCGATCACACCCGGCGGGATCGGCTCCAGCTGGAAGTTGGTCATTTGATAGCTGCCGATCACCATCGCGCACCGCTCGCGGTGGAAGGTCTCGACGATCTTCTGGAGGGTGCTGCCATCCTTGTACAGATCGTCGCTGTCCAGCTGCACCGCAAACCGTCCACACCGCGGATGATGCACCGCTTCATTCCAGCACCCGCCAATGCCGAGGTCCTCCCGGCCGGGGATCACGTGCAGGACGCGGTCATCGCGCTGTGCCAGGGTGCGCAGCACGTCGGTGGTCCCGTCGGTGGAATGATTGTCCACCACGATCACGTTGAAGCTGAACGACGTGTCCTGTTTCAGGACCGACTCGACCGCCTCGCCGACGGTCTTCACGCGGTTCCGGACGGGGATGATCACGGACGCTTCCACCGGAAAGGTGTCGGCGGTGAAGGCCGGCGTCTTGAACACCGGCGGCAGCCACGCGCCGATCGCCTTCAGATGCCATGTCGCCGCCGCTTCCATGTCGATCTGCACCTGCCGGTTCTTCGGGTCGACGTAGTCGAAGAGCTTCTCCCCCGATCGGCGGACATCGGCTTCGACCTTGCTGTAGAGATACTCGCCCACCCGGACGATCTGTGCCTTGCGGGTGATGCCGAGCCGGAGGGCGTACCATCCGGCATACACATGCTTCTGTGCCCGCAGGTCGGCGAGTGCTGCACGGAGAGCCTCACGTTCGAGCAGGACGACGGAGCCGAAATTGAAGTCATCGCGCAGGCTGCCATACTGATACTCGATCACCGGATGGGGTGTGCGCCTGCCTTCCCTGACGTCATAGTAATCGGCAAACACCATACCGGCCCCTGTCTCGCCGGCGACACGCACCATGCGTTCGATGCCGAATTGTCCGAAATCGATGCGGGTATCGTGCAGCACCAGCAGCGCGAACGGCGTACGCAGGGCCTTGCCGATGGCGGTCATGGTCGCACTGCTCTGCAACGCCTGGATCGTGATGCTCTCGCATCCTTGCAGCGGGGCGATGCCAGAGGCGGTGCTCAGCAACACGATCCGCTCCACGAACCCCGAGGCCTGGAGTTGTTCCACGGTCCCCCTCGTGCCTTCCTCGCCCGAATACGGAATGAATGCTGTGATGGGCTTCATGACAGTACTCTGCATTGTTGATGGTCTCTGTTCATGCCTCTCTGCTTCGTTTCAGCTCCCCCTCTGGTCACTCGTTACCAGTACTCCCCGCGCGCATCTGCGCCCCCCGCCCCACCTCACTCTTCTCTCTCCATTCTTCGCCCTTTATTGCTTCTTCCCGAACCCTTCCGGCACCTTCACCAGCGCCGCCACCAGGAACCCGGGAATGGTCGAGAGGACGATCCACAGGAAGAAATGCTGATACCCGATCGCTTCCTGCAGCCATCCGCTGAACATGCCCGGGACCATCATCCCGAGTGCCATGAATCCGGTGCAGATCGCGTAGTGAGCGGTCTTGTGTTCGCCCTCCGCCGTGAGGATCATGAAGAGCATATACGCCGTGAACCCGAAGCCATACCCGAGCTGCTCGACCGCTACCGCGGCATTGATCAGGATGAAGTTCTCCGGCTGCACCTGCGAAAGATAGACGAAGACCAGGTCCGGGAGGTGGATGATCAGGACCATGGGCCAGAGCCAGGCCTTCAATCCGCCACGCGACACGGCGTACCCGCCGAGAAGTCCGCCGATGGTCAGGGCGATGATCCCGACGGTCCCGTACACGATCCCCACCTCGCTGGTCGTCAGGCCGAGTCCACCGGAAGAGCGCGGATCGAGGAGGAACGGCTGCACCATCTTGACCAGCTGCGCTTCCGCGAACCGGTAGAAGAGCAGGAACGCGACGATCGGGACGATCCCCTTTTTCCTGAAGAAGAGGGCAAAGACCCGGAAGAACTCCGTCAGCGGACTCCGGCCCGGCTCCAGCACGGCCGTGGCGTCGGTGGCCGGATACGGAAGCATGAACCGGTGATAGATGAAGAACAGAAGGAAGAGCCCGGCGAGGATCCCGAAGGTGATCGCCCAGGCAAGATGAAGATCGCCGCCGAGGCCGCTCTCCAGCTGTCCGGCGATCACGACCAGGATGCCCTGACCCGTGATCATCGCGACGCGGTAGAACGTGCTCCGCACGCCGACGAACGCGGCCTGCTGATGCTGCGCCAGGCCGAGCATGTAGAAGCCATCGGCAGCAATGTCGTGCGTGGAGGAGCTGAATGCCATGAGCCAGAACACGGCAATGGTGTACTGGAAGAACGATGGCAGGGGGATGGTGAGCGCCACCGCGGCCAGCGATGCACCGATGATCAGCTGCATCGTCACGATCCAGAAGCGCTTCGTCCGGAACAGCTCGATCAATGGGCTCCACAGCGGCTTGATGACCCAGGGAAGGTACAGCCAGCTCGTGTACAGCGCGATGTCGGTATTGGAGATCCCGAGACGCTTGTACATGATCACCGACACCGTCATGACGACGACATACGGGATGCCCTGGGCAAAGTACAGCGAAGGGATCCACACCCACGGATTACGTGTCGCCTGTGGAGCACTCATGGCATCTTCCTGTGTTCATCTGTGGAGGGTGCGATCGGCCGGTAGCCGATACGATGCGGGACGCTCGTTGCACCCATGGTGAATGGCTCTTCCTTCACGAACACGAACCCGATCCGTTCGTACCACTCCAGGGTCCGCACGTTCTGCACCATCACGCCCAGCCATATCTCCTGCATGCCGAACGCCAGCGCATGGCGTTCGGCATGGTCCAGCAACAACGAACCGATCCCCTTCCCCTGGTGCCCGGGGAGGACATACAGGGACGAGAGGTAGCACTTCTGCTCGTCCGGCGCATGCTTGACCTTTGCGTATGCGATCGGGGCGCCCCGCTCTTCGACGATCAACCCGCGAAAGTCCGGCGAAGCCAGCAACGTTGCCAGCGCATCGAGGGTATACGCCGTGTCGAAGTACGACCGCAGATCGGTCTCAGGGATGAACCGCGCATACGCCGCGAGCCAGGTGGCCCAGGTGATGCGACGGATGTCTTCCAGGTCGCCGATCCGCCAGGGGCGGACACTGAGATCGTTCGTCATTGGGGTGGCACGATCACGCTGATCCACAGAACTGTGCGGTGAAACCCGACGGCGGCGGTACCCATGTAGGGGCGGTCCCGTCCGGCTACGCGGGATGACCGCCCGTGCCGCGATCCATGCAGGGGCGGTCCCGTCCGGCTACGCGGGATGACTGCCCGTACCCCGATCCGTTGTAGGGGCGGTGCATGCACCGCCCGTGCCGTCATTTCACCAGGAGCATCTTCACGACACCCGTGAACCCTCCCGCTCCGTCCCTGGAGTCGCGCCCAAGGACGGAGTCCGAAGGGCGGACCTGCAAGCGGGCGAAGTACAGACCACTCGCGACGGAGGCACCAGGCGTCCAGGCGACCACATGCGTGCCGGCGGCCTCGCGGCCGTTCACGAGCTGCGCGACCTCACGCCCCAGCACATCGTGAACGGTGAGACGGACCATGCCCTCCACCGGCATCGCATAGGAGACCGTCGTCGACGGATTGAAGGGGTTGGGCGCGTTCTGGTACAACACGAACCGGTCAGGAATTCCGGACCGCTCCGCGGCGACACCCGTAACCGTGCGGCCGATCAACTGCATCTGGTCGACGTTCAGCGCGGTGACCATCGTCGGATTCCCTGCTGCAAAGGCGAGATCGAATCCATCGAACCGGAGCGAACCATCCAGAATACCATTGCCTGTACCTGTCCCCAGAGTATCGAGTCCGAGGTCCCACGTCAGCGCCCTCCAGCCGACCCAATCGCATGTGATCCAGCGCGATACTTCACGGTCCCCCAACGCATCGCGCACGGCGAAGCGCATGCGGGTACCGCTGGCATCCCCGAACACATGGGCCCGCAGAAGCGTCCCATCCTTGACGAATCCCGTCTGCCCGAGCGGAGCAAGCGTATCCGCGGGGATCCGGACATGCCATGAGCCGGCCGTGGTGTCCCACACGACACGGATGCCCGTGGACCCCGTGTTCGGGGTGACGTACCCGAGGACCCTCGCTGCCGTGGTCGCAACAATGATACTGTCTGCCCCCTGCATGTCCGCCGGCACGGTTGGCTGCCGGAGTCCGGCGGTCCCGGGGTTCAACGAATCCAGCATGCTGGTAGTGAATGCCCCCGACCCGACCGTGAAATCCCAGAGGTACGAGGAGGTGCCCGGCATGGTATTCCCGACGAGATCCGCCACCTTGGTCACGCGCATCCGGTAGAAATTCCCGGGAATCAGCCCGTTGGGGACGTACACCGTGACACCCCCGTGGCCATTGGCCTCGGCATATTCGAGGGCACGAAACTGAATGGAGCCCGGGATCTGCTGGATGAGATAGTTCGAAGTAAGCACCGACGCCGGGTTCAGCCGCTCGTCGTAGGTGATGTTCAACACGGTGGTCGGCGACGTGAGCCGCTCCGACGATCCGGGCATGGCCGAAGTGATCACCGGAATGAACACATCCACGTACTTCGTGCGGAACGAGAGCACGAACGGGTCTCCGCCCGTGCCGTCACCATTGCCATCGATCGGCTGTCCCGAAACAGAACGTGCATTCGTATCGATGCGCACGGTGTAGTCCACGTAGAACCCGAACACGCCATTGGGGTCGAACGTGACAACGGAGTTGTTGGCGCTCCACGTCAGCGTACCGGCGATGGACGGGGTGATCGAGAACGCCGACCGGACAGACGCGGTGTCCATCGGTTTCGAGAATCCAATGGTGACCAGGTTTGCCGCGGAATACGCCGTATCGCCGTTCACCGGAGATGTGGTCACCGGAGCAGGCGCGGCAAAGGACGTCAGACTGCGGTCAAGGAAGACGGTGGCACCGCGGCCAACGGTGATCTGGGCGGAGTCGACCGTGTACCCGGGCGTTTCGAACCGGACCGTATACGTGCCCTCCGGTACGTTGTCGAACATGTAGAACCCATTATTATAGACATCGCCGTTCACCACGCGGTCGCCGGGGATAAGGCGTACCCGGCTCAGATTGATCGGTTTGCCCGAAGCGACGTCGCCCTGCACACCGGCGATGATCCCGAGTGAGTCGGGCGCCGCACCGTGATATTGCATGAACGCATTCCGCAGCGCATAGGCCTCCATCTTGAGATAGAGGTTGTTCATCAGCCGTCGCGTCTCCGGATAGAAGTCGTGGAACGATCCTTCCGAGAGTTCGCCCGGCATCGCCAGACCATTCAATACGCCGAGATTGAATCCACCATTGGCCCCTCCGTAGAAGGTATAATCCAGATAGGTCCACGTCGAGCGCATCGTGTTGCGCAGCTTCGCCTGGATCGACGGTCCGATGATATTGGACATCGTCACCGCCTGCGGCCACACGGCCTGGCGGGTAGTGATATCCTCTTTAACGAGGATCAGTGTGTAGTTCACCGATGAATTCGTACCACCGGTGGCGTTGCTATGGATGGAATGGAACCAGTTCACATTATTGGCATTCGCGAGGCCCCAGCGAGCCGACAGCGACGGCTCATCATCCGCCGGGTAATCGTTGGTGTAGCGGGTCAGGATGACCGTCGCACCCCGCGCCGTGAGCAGCGTATCCAGCCGCTTCGCCTTCTGGAAGTTGCTTTCGGATTCCCAGAAGTCCGTTCCGGGATCCGGGATCACGTGCCGGTCATTGGCCGCATTGTGCCCACCATGCCCGGGATCGATGCAGAACTTCAGGCCCGACAGATCGCCCGTCTGCGCCGCCGCCCGTCCACCAGTCACGAACACCATGGCGAAAAGCGCAACGGTCAGCAGGAGCGCGCCCCGGACCCCGCTACCACCCACAGTGCTCACTGCGCTCTTCACGTCTCGCTCGTCACGTCTTCCGATGCGTTCCGTTCTCCGAAGTCCCTCTGCGTTGGGTCTCATCGCCCCTCCTCCCGGTACGTCAGTACCAGTATCTCACCGGAAGGGGTGGCAACAAGGATCCGGTCATCCACGGGCGAACAGACCGGCATGAGTTCGATCGCCGGGGTGTCGGTGAGACGGACGGGTGCACCACCGTCGGGCCGCACACAGTACAGGTCCGCCCCGGTGATCTGATGTCCGTCATTCTTCTCGCGCATGTACACGACCCATCGGCCGCTCCGCATCCACGACGGCGCGTCACAGCGTCCGAACTCCGCCAGCACCCGGCCGGTGAGATCCGCAACGAACATCCCGCGCGACATTTCATAGGCAACCACGCGTGTGCCGTCGGGCGAGAGCGAGGGCCAGATGTAACTGCCACTCGTGTACGGGTCGAGGTGCACCGGCACCCCGTCCACCACGGCCGCGATCTTCGTCTCTTCGATCCCGAGCACGGCATTCCCCGGTACCAACGCGGGCACCATGGTCTTCTGTGTTCCGGAGGGATCGAACAGGACGCGGTCGCCGGCGTAGACCGGCACCGGCAGGTCACGGCCGGAGGCCATCACCACCTGCTCGCCGGAGGAGAGGTCCACCTCGACCACCTCCTGCACGCGACGGTTCATCGGCACCCCTTCCAGGGTGCGCCGGTAGGCGATGCGGTTGCCGTCGGGGGAGACCGTGAATCCGAATCCCGCTCCGGCATCATCGCACACCTGGAGGAGTGACCCGGTCGCAGGTGTGAACCGCCAGATACCCCGGTAACCGGCGGTGGTCACAAAGACCGATGTTCCATCAGGTGAGAACCGGGGGGCGCTCCAAACGTGATCCACAGGAAGGGGAAGGCGATCGGTGGAAACAACGCGGACCTGTCCGCTCGCCGGGAGTACAAGCCCGGCGAGCAGGACAGCTATCAGACAGCGCATATTCAGTCCTTTGCTTCGGTGAGTTTCTTGAGTTCACGCACTTTTTCGTAGAATTCTGTCAGCTCCATCTCCTTCAGGAAGATCATGCCGCGCGATGCGCGCATGCGGGGATGGGGGTGCTTCTGGAAATAGCCATGGCCGAGACAGGTCTTCATCATATCATACTGTCCGACCTGGATCTGCTGGGCGAGTTCCGAGAACGGTCCGTCATGTTCATAGCTCGGGAACGATGCCGCACTCTGCGAACCGAAGCAGTTCATGAACGCCGTGTGCAGCAGCGACAGCGAGTTCAGCGACACGGGGATGAGCAGTTCGGCTTCGGATGGACGGTACCGGTACCACACGTTCCGGTAGCCCCACACCCGGATGTTCGTATTGCCGGTCTCCTTCTCGTACATCCGCAGGGCTTCGGCCACCGCCTGCAACGCCTTGTAATGGGTGTCGGGGCCGCTCCCTTCGGGATCGAACGCGACCGAGACGACGGTCGGGTTCACCTTCTTGATGAGCTGATAGATGGGGATCACATCGCGGTCCACCTCGGGCTCTTCGGAGAAGATATCGCCCTTGTAGAAGCCGAGGCGCAGGGCAGAGATCGCTGACGCATCGATGCCGAAGTATGCCCAGAGGAGCTCGACCTCGTACTCACGGATCGTCCCCTTGAACAGCTGGATATCCGGCGGATCTTTGGCACCCGGGTACTGCGTGCTGAAGTACTCGTCCATGTCCCGCACCCGCAGCCGCAACACGCGCATGTCGCTGGTGTTGTACACCTCGATGAGGTTGCGCAGCATGCGGCGCGCCTGGCCTTCGTTCTTCATGTCCACATTGTTCGCGGCCACGCCGTCCAGATAGAGGAACACATCCTCCATCTTGTTCGGCGCGCTCTTCGGATTGAAGTAGCCCTCCTTGAGCATCTGTGCGAACTTCGGGCTCTCCAGGTACGGCATCAGGTTCTTGACGACCGAATGGCAGAAGGGATTCGAGACCGCCGTGAAACCGGACGTCAGGTTCGCGAAGTAGTGCTTGTTGCTGGGATCGCGGACCAGGTGGTAGATGTGCGCGAGGTACCCGAGCATGATGTCGTCATGGTGCGGCTCGGTATGGAGGAACACCGTCTCTTTCACCGGTGCAAGTCCGCGTTCGATCTTGGCGACGAGACGTTCGGCAACGCCGTGGACGAGAGCCGGAACGGGCTGACCCGACTTCGAAAGCAGTTCGGCGCCGAACCGGTCGCCGGCGAAGTCTTCCGCCTGCAATGCCGTGACACGCTTGCCGACTTTCAGCGCGAGCGGGACAACGACATCATCGATATCCGCGGACGTGACCTCCGGCTTGTTCCGGAAATCCTCGAACCGCCGCTCCACCAGCCGGCTCGCGGCGCCTTTCGTCAGGTACATGCGCCCACCCTCGATGCCCTGGAGAACGGATGCCGGGTACTGCGGACTCGGATTGTTCTCGATCGCCGAGGCGACGATCGGGGCCTTCGCGTCGCCGGCGGCGATGATGATGGCTGTGACCGTCGGGTTATAGGTGATGGTTGCCAGCCCGATCGTGATCACCAGACGGCTGCGGGAGATCTCGATGCCGCCGAGGTCCGACGCCGCTGCGGCCTGGGTCTCATAATTGGTCCCGGTCAGACGCGTGACCGAGAAGACGCTCGAGCCGCGGACGTTGAAGGCGATGTGGCCGTCCGGACCGATGCCGCCGAGGAAGAACCCGATCCCGCCCATCTCGTGGATGCGCTTCTCGTACTCCATGCAGAACTCGTCCACCCGGTTGATGGTCTCCTTCTGCCGCTGCTCGAGGTTCGTGCGGGTCTGCCGCACACGCAACGAGAGGTCCACGATGTTGTTCGGGAACATCTCCTGCATCGACACCCCCGGGGGAAGGCCGAGGCTTGTCGCGTCGATCAGCAGGGCATTCTCCGGACGGATGCCGAACCCCTTCAGATACAATTCGTTCACATACCAGTTGAAGCTGTTCTGCTGCGTCGCATCCATCGGGTAGAACTCGTCGATCTGGACGAACCGGAGCCCGTCCATCACCGGCCGGCGGGCGGTCGGGATGCCGTACGCCTCGCACTGCTTCCGGATGTCCGCCTGATCCCACCGCTCCAGGATACGCATCACCCACTTGATGAAGTGCTCGGGGGTCTTTCCGGTCGGCAGCGAAATGACGCCGTCAGGGTTCTTCAGGACCCACTCGATGAAGCGGAACGCGGTCAGCTTTCCCAGCAGCGGAAAGTTATCGACCTCGATGACCTTGATCTTCTCCGTCGGCGGGTACAGGAACGCCCGGCCGGTCTTGCTCAGTTCATAGGATTCGACAGTGGACGACAGATCATAGACGTGTGCAGCCATGGGACTCCGTTGTCAGTGTGATGGTGAAATTTTGAAGTCAGCCGGAAGCCGCGAGAGCCAGGGGTGAAGGAACGCCCCGAGCACCGCATCGTGTTCGACCTCCGTGGGGACCGCATGGAAGCGCGCGCGGAGCGGCGCGGCCAGCGAATCCGCAAATTCCGTATGTTCCCGGGCCAGATGCTCCGTATACGCCGCCTCGATCATGCCCGTGCCCTGTTCCAGCCAGGCCTTATAGAACTCAAAGTTACCATAGAAAGCATCGAAAAGAAAGAGGTGCGAGACCGAAGCATGCATCTCCCCTTTTTCGAGGCAAACGGCCACAGGCCGGTACCCGCCGCTGTGTGCCGAGAGCACGATCCTGGCAACCCGGGCTTCCGGAATGACCTCTTCACGCTGCATGGTCCGGAGCACATCCTCGACCATGCGCCGCAAGCCGCCCTGATCCTCCATTTTTCCGCAGAACGAATCCCGTGCCCGGTATGGCCCCTGCGGGAGGACGAGAATGGCGTTGATCCCTTCATCCTCCATGGCCTGAGGCATCATGTAGCGTTCGAGCACATTCATATTGTCATTGCCGTGCCCGTGGAAATGGATGATCAGGTTCACCCCGTCCGGACCGGGCTTCAACCCATCCGGCACGAACACCACGATGCTGCTGTCCGTGTAATGCGGGTACGCGGGGTAGTGGGTACCATCTTTCCTCGTCAGCCCGTTCGCCCGGTCGGGATGCGGGAACGGCGCCGCGGATGACCGCCATATACCCCACTTGCCGCCCGGCATCATGTTCCAATCCACATGCGCCGTCGCCACCGGCCCGTTGTCATATCCGGTCATGCCTGTGAAGTGGTTCCAGATCGCCCGCGCGACATGCGCGCCGAGCAGACCGCCCGTATTATTGAGGTACTCGGTGTGATCGGGATGCTTGTCGATGAAGATCCCGATCGCCATGTCCAGCTTGTCCGACAGCACCAACCCTGCATCCGTCTTGCTCTCCTGCACGAAGCCGGTCTTGTGCGCCACGGCAAAACTCGCGCACGCTGATACCGGGAGGAACCGCGGGATCATGTCGTCGTAGAATTGCGACTTCAGGATCGAGAGCATGTCGTCCGACGCACCGGGAGCCACCAGGGTCCGCCGGTAGAGCGCTTCGGACAACGTGACCATATCTTCCGGTGTCGACACCCCGATGCCATACCGGATCCCCTCCGGCGTCCGCTGCTTCGTCGCCCAGGAATACAGCCGGTTCAACAACCGCGTGTTCTTCAGCCCCACACGCTTCATCATGTCGTTCACATACGCAAGGCGTCCCTCGTGCGTCGTCCCGAGCCGGTCCACCACCAGATTGGTCGCCGTATTGTCGCTGAGCGTGATCATCAGGCGCACCGCATCGCGAAGCGTGATCACCGCTCCGGCATCCAGACCTTCCAGCACACCCGACCCCGGACGTTTATCGTCGGCGGTGAGGGTGATGGGCATCTCCGGCTTCACGCGTCCTTCCGCCACGGCCTTGAAGTACGCCACCATCACCGGGTACTTGATCAGGCTCGCAGTCGGGAACCGTTCTTCCGCATTGTAGCGGACCACTTCGCCCGTGCGGAGGTTCTTCGCCATCACGCCGAGATGTCCGCCGTAGTGCTGTTCGAGGCGCTGGATCTCCTTCAGCAGGGCGGCCTGGTCCTGTGCGTTCATCGTGTGCAGCGACATGCCCATCAGCAGTCCGATCACTATGACGATCCGTGACATGGTACCGATCCTGTATTGTGTCAGACCTTCAGGAACCACTTCCTCTTCCACATGAACCAGACGACCAGGAACATCAGCGAGATGAAGCTGATCGCGAACAGCAGCGACGAGTTCATCGGGCTCCCGAGTGGCACATAGACCGTCCGGTAGAGGTACGACCAGACCGAGTACTTCTGTCCATCCTCCGCTGTCCACCGGATGAGACCCATGGTCTTTGCGACCAGACCGGACAGGACGAATACGGTGATGGCGTTCATCCCATAGATGACGAACGGCGTCGCCCAGCGACGATATCCCTTCACATCGATGAGCCAGTAGAACATGGCAAGACAGACATTCGCCCAGCCAGCCATGAAGATGACGTATGAGCTCGTCCACAGTGCTTTGTTGATCGGGAACCACATGTCGAGGATGGCACCGGCAAGGAGCAGGAAGTTGCCCGCGACGAACATCCAGGCGGTCTTCTCCTCGCCCGTCAGGCGCGACCGCAACAGGTGGCCGGTCAGCACGCCCATCAGCGCCGTGCCGATCGCGGGGATCGTACTGAAGAGGCCTTCAGGATCGAAACCCGGTACGGGCGCTCCGCGCCAGGTGTGCCCGCTGAGCAGGTTGGAATCGATGAACCAGGCGAGATTCCCGGTCGGCTCCACGACGCCTGCCCCGTAGCCCGGCACCGGAACGAAGGCGGTCAGCAGCCAGTACGATGTCAGTAACCCCACGATCCAGGCGATCTGGGCACGCAGCCCGGTGTAGAGGAAGATCGTGCTGGCGATCAGGTAGCAAACGGCGATGCGTTGGAGCACGCCGGGGATGCGGATGTGCGCCCAGGAAAAATCGTGGCCGAGCGCCAGCCCGAACGGGAACCCGTTCAGAAACAAACCGAGGCCGAAAATGATCGCCGCGCGGCGGAGGACATGGAGGAGCAGCTTCGGTTTGTCAGCCCCCTCCTCCACGCGCCGCGCGAAGGAGAGGGTCATCGAGACACCGACGATCCACAGGAAGAACGGGAAGATGAAATCCGTGAAGGTCCACCCGTGCCACGCCGCATGACGGAGTTGCGGGTAGATCGCCGACCAGGTCCCCGGGTTGTTCACCAGGATCATGCCCGCAATCGTTGCCCCGCGAAAAGCGTCCAACGAGATCAACCTCTGCTGTGATGCCATACGCTCTCTTCGGCCTTTCGGTGAATGGAACGTGAAGGGTGAAGGAAGCAGGACCCTTCTCTACTTCTTCGTGACGCCGATCCCCGGCTTCTCCCACAACGTCACCTTGCCATCCACGATCGTTGCGCCATCGAACAGATCGTTCTTGATCAGCACCGCGCCGTCCAGGTCGGCCCAATCCACCAGCGGCGAGAGCTGTGCGGCCGCGGAGATCGCGCAGGAGGTCTCGGTCATGCAGCCGATCATGACCTTCATATCCAGCGCGCGGGCGAGCGTGATCATCTTGTGTGCCTCACGCATGCCGGTGCACTTCATCAGTTTGATATTGACGCCATCGTACACGCCCCACGCTTTGCGCACATCCGGCAGGCGCTGCACGCTCTCGTCACCGATCAGCGGGAGCGGACTCCTTTCGCGCAGCCAGGCAATGTCGTCCACCTGCTCCTTGGGCATCGGTTGTTCCACGAACAGGATGTTCTTCGTGGCAAGCCATTCGATCATGGCGAGAGCGAAGCTCTTGTCCTTCCACCCCTGATTCACGTCCACGGAGATGGGCTTGTCGGTGACCTCCCGGATGGTGGTGATCATCATCTTGTCCGTGTCACGCCCGAGCTTCACCTTGAGCACTTTGTAGATATCAGCCTCTATTGTCTTCTGGCGCACCACCTCGGGCGTATCGATCCCGATCGTGAACGACGTCACCGGGGTCTTCTTCGGGTCGAGCCCCCAGATGCGGAACCACGGCTGTCCCATCTTCTTCCCCACCCAGTCGTGCAGGGCGATATCCACCGCCGCCTTGGCGGCAGGGTTCCCCGGCGCGATCGCATCGACAGAGGCCAGCACCGTCTCGAACTCGAACGGATCGGGAAAGCCGGTGAGGTCCACCCTGGACAGGAACGCAGTCGCGGTGTCCTGCGACTCGCCCAGGTACGGCGGCATGGATGCCTCGCCGTAGCCGATGATGCCATCCTTCTCCACCTGCACCATCATATCCGGTGTGGTGGTACGGGAGCTCGTGGCGATGGTGAACGTGTGCTTGAGTTCCAGCGTGTACGGCGCAAAGGTCAGTTTCATGTCATTGACGGTGAAGGTGGGAGAAAAAGGAAGTGCCCGCGGATGGAGCGCCACAGCCGCACCGGCGAGCGAGACCATGCGGAGGAAATCGCGTCGCGACGGGGACTCACTCACGGCCGCCTCCGTAGTCGGGGATGTCTTTCAGGAACTTCACTCCCGCGGCCGGACCGGCACCGATCACACGGCGGGCCCGGAGGAACATCTGTTCGCGATGCTGACTGTAGTCGGTATCCGCCGGCGAGAGGCTGTTCACGCGTACATCCGTGGAGGCGTGGATGAAACGTTTGCCGCCGAGGGAGATGCCCACGTGGGTCACCCGCTCCCGCCGCTCCGGTGTCGCCTTGAACCCGAAGAACAACAGGTCGCCCGGCTTCAGGTCCACCCCGCCGGTGGTATCCACCACGTCGCCAACGCCCACCTGCTGACTGGCATCACGCGGCATCAGCACGCCATTCAGGAAGTACACGGTCTTGATGAATCCCGAGCAGTCCAGCCCTTTGGCCGACGTGCCGCCCCAGAGATACGGGACGCCGAAGAACCGGCGCGCCGTGGCGATGATATTCTCCGGCGTGGGTGCTGCGCCGGCGATCCACTCCGCATACGCAACCCCCATGCTGCGCGGCAGGACCGCCGTCCTGCCGTCGGGGAATGCCACCGCAAATGACCTCTCGGTCTCCCCGGTGAGCGCAAGCAACCCGCCCGCCACCACATCGGCGACCACCTCCGCCGCCGGCTCCTCGCTCGCGCGCAGGAATGTGATCTCCGTTGTCACCACCACCTTTGGCCGTGCCACCCACGACTCGAACTCCGCCGCGGTCATCATGGCGATGCGGTCATCCGTCCACCCGAGATAGTCATCGGGCGTCTGCACATAGTACCACCCGTGCTCTTTCTTGAGGATCCGGAGCGGGGTGCCGAGGATCGCCTGGGTCGCCATTTCCGCGGCGTGGTCCGGCTTGGAGCGGATGTTCACAACGCTCACGCTGACCACACCCCGTGTGTTGTCACCCACGATCGGCTGTGGCAGCGTCTGGATGCTGTCCTCGAACACGAACTCTTTGTGCTGGGCGAGGAATGTGAAGAGCTCCTTCTTGAGCGCGATCGAGTGGATCTCACCGCGCAGCACGACGATCTTCCCCTTGGGTTCGGGCTGAATATCGAAGACGACCGTCCTGCGGTCGGGAGCGAATTTCTGTTTCGCCTCTTTGAGGATGTCGGAGAGCATATCAGACCCTCCGGCCGCCGTACACAGCGGCACCATCAGAAGCAGGGAAAGAATCGCCGCTTTCACAGCACCAGCGCTGCGCGGCCGCACCTCGTGCGGAGAACTCATCGATGACCCTTTCGGCCTGAGCATGTAACATGACAGGGAAATCCCTTGGCTGTTCCGGCTATGACACAGAATCAACGCAACAATAACATACGATTAATCCGGACAAAATCACCTGCCTGCATACGGCAGAGATACATCCCGCTCGCCACCCCGGACGCATCCCATTGCACGGCATACGCGCCGGCCGGCAGTTCGCCGTCCACCAGCGATGCCACTTCCCTCCCCAACAGATCGAAGACGGCCACGCGGACGAGGCCGGACCGCGGGACCGTGAACCGTATCGTGGTGACCGGATTGAACGGGTTCGGATAGTTCTGTGCGAGCGAATAGGTGGACGGGAACTCTTCCTCTTCAACACCTGTTGCCTGGACCGTGCGGAACCGGTACGCGATGGACCAGTCGCTCGTGCCGAAGGTATTCGTTGCCTTCACCCTCCAGAAATAGATCTTGTAGTTCTGGAGCGCGCCGGGTGTGAAGGAGGTGTCCACGATCCCCGCCGTATCGACGAGGGTCGGCGTGAAATTGGCGGCAAGCGCCAGCTGCACACGGTACGAGGCGGCCGCGGGTGCGGTGCCCCAGCGGAGCGCTGCCGTGGTCGGGATATCCAGCGCGGAGTTCGCTGGATACACACCCAGCGCCACCGCGGGGAATCCGCCATAGAAGACGCGCGGCGCGGAGAATGCCGAAGCGCCCGCGGCATTCCGTGCGCGGACGCGCCAGTACACGGCCGTGAGTCCCGGATACCCGCGGACCACACGCGCGGTGTCGGTGACCGTCGAGTCGTTCACGATGAGAGTCCCGGCAAAGAGCGAATCGAGTGCGACCTGCACATGGTACGCGGCGACGAGCGGATCCGACTTCCACCGGACCGTCAGGCTCTCGGGCATCTCGATAGCGAGCGGGCCCGGACTCGCGAGCACCGGCACGGCCGGCACGCCGACGAGCAGGATGGTACTCGGCTCGCTTTCATTGTAGTTCCGATCGAGCGCGGTGACCACATACGAGTACGGACCGCCGGGCGGCGGCGTCGGCGGCGTGAATGACCGTGCGCCGACCACATCGATCATGTTCCGCGCGTCCGCAAGTTCCGCGGGCAACGACGGTGCATGATCGAAACGGTACACAGCATAGCGCTTCGCGGAGTCACCATCCGGTGCCGTGAGCGGCAGGTCCCAGAGGATCGCTGCGGGGGCCGACGGTGAGATCTTCTCATACCGGATGTTCCGCGGCATGAAGGGGGCGATCGTGTCCTTCCACATCATCACGGGGAGCAGAGCGGGGTACCTGTACATCCCTGTCTTCAGCGAATCCGCGAATCCCTTCGTGTTCTCCACCAGACCCAGCGCTGCCCGGAAGTACACTTCTCCCTGGATCTTCGGATTACCGCGGTTGATCCGGACCTGGGAAAGGATCTCGGAGGCCGGCCAGTCGCCGGAACCGGACGTCATCCGGTACGACGCGAGGCCGGGATACAAATGCCGCCCGTTCCGCGCGCAGGAATCGGCCCACCAGGCGCTCAACTTCGCATAATCCTGACTCCCGCCGATCTTCCAGTAGAGTTGCGGCGTCAGATAGTCGACGGTCTTCTGCTGCAGCCACGCGATCGCATCGCCATAGATGGAGCTGTACGCGTCGAGGCCGGTGATCCCCGGAGGGACGCCGTTCTTCCAGATACCGAACGGGCTCATCCCGAATTTCACGGAGGGCTTGATCGTGTTCACGCTGTCCATGATCATCTTCATGAGCAGGTTCACGTTGTCCCGCCGCCAGTCCCCGATGTTCGTGAAACCCCGGGGATAGGCCGTGAACGTGGCGGCATCTTCGGTGGAGATGATCGGACTGTACGGGTAGAAATAGTCGTCGGCGTGGATACCGTCCACGTCGTACCGGCGGACGACGTCCGCCACCACGCGCGCAACGAACTCGCGGACCTGTTCGAGGCCCGGATTGAGGATGCGGAGGTTGGAACTCGGGAAGGACAGGATCCAATCGGGATGCTGCACATACACATGGCTCGATGCAAGCGGATAGCGGTTGATCGCCTTCTCTGCCCGGTAGGGATTGAACCAGGCATGCAGTTCCATCCCGCGCTTGTGTGCCTCCTGGATGGCGAACTCGAGCGGGTCATAGAACGGCGACGGTCCGCTGCCCTGGGTCCCGGTCAGATGGTACGACCACGGCTCATACGCCGACGCGTAGAGCGCGTCGCACTCCGGCCGCACCTGGAAGATCACGGTATTGATCCCCGCGGCCTTCATCCCATCCATCAGCACGATGAGCTGGTTCTTCTGGTTCTGCGGTGTGTCGCCCCGCACCGGCCAATCGAGATTGTCCACCGTGGCCAGCCATGCGGCCCGGAATTCACGTTTGGGTGGGGCCTGGGCGGTGGATGCACCGGCGACCAGGGATACCAGCAGCATGAGAACGGACCAGCGGACGATCAATGTCTTCATGGATACAGCCCTTCGCAAAACGGGTTCCTGGAGTGGTCCGTCCGGTGGCAGCGGGTCCGCCGGACCCGGATGGACCAATATGACACAGAGGCATCCGGCTTTGCGCCGGATGCCTCTGCGTTCAGCATCATCTGTCGTGTGAGCACACGAGGTGTTTCCTGCACAGAGACATCATTACTTCATGAGAAGCATCTTGTTCACGAGGCGTGTGCCGTTCGACGTAAGAACGTACACATACGTTCCGGACGACAGGCGCGACGCATCGAACTTCGACTTGAACGTGCCGGCGTTCAGCTGCTCGTTCACGAGGGTCGCGACCTCCTGGCCCAGCATGTCATACACCTTCAGGGTGGTCATACCGCTCTTCGTGAGCGTGAACTGGATCTCGGTCGACGGGTTGAACGGGTTCGGGTAGTTCTGCGACAGCGTATAGCCCGACGGGATGGCGCTTTCCGTCTGTTCCACGCTTGTCAGCTTGCGCGTGTACCAGCGCAGGCCGGGAGGCGGACCGGCGTTGCCGCCGAACACGCACGCATAGGCCGTGTCGCCGCCCGGGCTGAACGCGATACCGCGCGGACGCTCATTGGCATTCGCGGCGACGCCGAACTCCCAGTTGATCTTTTCGCCGGTCAGCTCACCGGTGGTCGGGTTGTACGCATACCATGCACCAGGGTCATAGGTGGTGGTCACACCCGGGTAGCGGTTCGGCATGTCGTTGTAGGAGCCTGAGGAAGCCCACAACTGCCCGGTCTTCTTGTTCCACGCGAACGACTCGGAATCAAAACCCTTCATCACGCTGTCCACCTGGTCCCACGGACCGAGCACGCCGGAGCCCGCGGAGTTGCGATAACGGATGACCGTGTGGAGGGTGTAGCCTGCATAGTAAATGTCGTTGCCGTCTTTGCTGACATCGATCGCGCGGGAGAACCCGGCCAGCGTGTCACGCGCATACTGCAGGAAGTTGCCGGCATTGTCATAGACCCACAGCGGGTACCCGGTGGTAACGACGCGGTTCACATACACGTTCCCATCCTGGTCCACGCCCGGTGCCACCAGACTGCCGTTCGTGTTGATCACGAACTTGTTGAGCACATCACCGGTCTTGTGGTCGATCTTGTACACATTGTTGAACCAGAGGGCATAGATATTGCCGTCCCAGTCAGCACGCAATCCGACACCGGCACCGCGTGAGCTGAGCGTGGGGTGCCACACCAGCTTGCCCTTCACATAGACCGAATACCCGCCGATGGTGTCCTTCTTGCCGCCGGGCATATTGAGGACCTTCAGCGGCGACCATGCCGGCTGCGTGCCGTCAGGGTTGAAGCAATACAGGGCACGGACCGTGATCTTGCGGGCCTCGATGGTATCGACATCGACCGTAGTGTCCTTGTCGGCCATATAGTTCGGGATGAGGAGACTATCGCGCGAGATCGCGTAGTAGTGCTGAACCCAGATCTTCCCTTCGCCATCCACCGCGAGGCCGTGCAAACCATTACCGAACAACGTGTCACCCGCTACGCCGTGCGATGGCGGAAAGACACCCATATGCTGCCAGGTGTATGACTGCGAGAATGCACTCGCGGCCAGCACCAGGGTCAGGAGGACAACCGTGTAGACTGCCTTCATAACGTACCCCTTTCTGTTGTTGAGTGTGGAACTGTGTATCACAATGTGGCGCCATAGTACGGCGCGCCATTCTTCAACATCGTGGATTTGATCAGCTGTGGCGTATTGACCGAGCGGATTAGGTACATGTCGTCATCCTTGCCCCAGGTGAACAGCAGGGTGACCGGGCTGAACAGTCCGGGGTACAGCGGTTCCGCCGATTTGTTCGCATGCACCACCACCACTGCCTGGGGCGCATCTGTCCCGATGTACATGTCACCGTCTGCTGCGAACGTGACGGCATTCACGAGGTAGCCCGAATAGGAAGCGCTGAAATTATAGTACTGCTCGAATGCACCCAGGCTGTCCGCATTGATGATCTGTGCGCGCCAGACACCCTCGGTCGTATCGACCTTGCCGCCGACGTACAGGTAGCCGTTGTACACACGCATCGACCGGGCGTTGCAGGTGAACGGGAACGCCTTGATCGACTTGTCCTGCTTCACACGGTACACCGAGGCGTTGTTGCCGCCTGCCCAGCAGTTGCCCTGCGCGTCAAAATCCAGGTCATAGATCAGACCGATCGCACTGCCGGTCACCCAGGTCGTGGGCGCACCGCCTCCTGCCGGCGTCGTGTAGATGATTCGGAGAATGCGGGCGCTATACAGCACGCCACCCGGCCCGATCTTCATCGCCGACCATTTTGTCCCCCCCCCCGTCGCCCAATGGCTCGCGTAATCGGTTTTCACGCCCGTCGGCGTGATCTTCTTCACCCCCGACCCGCTGATGGACACATAGACGTTGCCCGCCGCATCGGCCGTCACCGCCCATGGTTCATCGGTCTTGGCAAGGCCGCCGAAGTCGGCGACCGCGGCCAGCAGCCTATACTGCTTGGCCTCGCTGTACTTGTCGGACTTGTACACCGACACCCGCACCTGCACCGTGTCCTTCACCAGGTTCGGTGCGCGCACGATCAATTGCGTCGTGCTGGCCGTCAGGATCGTGGCCGGGGTCGCATCGAAGAACACCTGATTCTCGGCGGCGACCGCCGAGAAGTTGGTGCCGGTGATGGTGATGGTGGTGACGCCCGCCAGAGCCGTGCCTGCGGGATCCAGCGTGCTCACCACCGGCTGCGGACGGCTTGTATAATTGTCGCTGTAGAGACTTGCCGGCGGTTCCTCGTTGCACCCTGCCATCATCAGTACGGAGAGCAGTGTGAGCCCGGGGACCGCGATTCTCAGCATTGAAGTTTTCATGCGAACAGTCCTGTTATCGATCGTCAAACTCAGTGGTACGGTGACCCGGGATATTAGAGAGAGAACTGGAACGAGAACCGGTTGACGGCCCCGAAGACCCCGAACGGCGTGCGCGCATAGTCCACGCTCAATCCGAAGCCATCGAAATCCTTCTTCAGTCCAACGCCATAGCTCACGCCATACTCGTCACCGCCCGAGACATACCCGGCACGGAGCGAGAGGATATCCATGAACACATACTCCCCGCCCAGCCGCACCTGCTCCGCAAAGTCGCGCGGGTGCTCGGCATCGATGGCGACGAGGAACTTGTGCATCGTCGGGTCGGCATCGGTCATGTCAAGCGCATTCATCGAGACGCCGACCCTGAAGGTCAGCGGCAACTGGAAACCTTCCTTCTGATACATGACCTCCTTGGCGAAATTGCGGATCGCCATGCCGAAGTTCAGGCTCTTGAACCCGGTCTTGTACAGGATGCCGAAGTCGAACGCGAACACGCTGGTCGTATTGGAGACCTTCACCGGGTCGCCATTGGCGGCGAGCGCGTTCGTGCCGTCGCCCAGCGACTGCCGCACATACTTCACGTTCCCGCCGACGGAGAACTTATCGTTCAGGGCGCGTGCATAGCCGAGACCGACCATGATCGCCGACGGCTTGAACGTGCCGAGGTCCAGGTACCCGGCCTCATTGTTCCAGAGGATCGTCTCCTCGAAGACCCCGTAGTCGACTGCCTGGAAGTTGAACCCGATCACGCCATACTCGCCGTCGAACGGGCTGAACGCCGCGGCAGCATACATGTGCTTGATGTCCGCGATCCACTGGGTGTGGCTCACGAACACGCTCGACAGCCCGGTCATCCGGCCCATCGATGCCGTGTTGAAGAAGAGCGAGGATGCCGGCCCTTCGAGCGAGGTCATCGCTTCGCCCATGGCCGCGGCCCGGGCGTCGGGCAGGACATTCAGGAATTTCATACCGGTCTGCGCGAGTTTCTGCTGCGCAGGAGCGTCGATCGCCGTCAGAACGCACAGCAGAGCGATGAAGCTCACGACACCACGTTGTGTTCTCATGGAAAGGCCCCGATGCTCGTTCATTAACGGATGACAGAGAGCTTCTTGATGATGCGCTCGCCCGTCTGCAGGTTCTCAAAGACCACGATGTAAATGCCGCTCACGATCACCTGATTCGAGGAGGTGACGGAGTTCCAGTAGGCGTCGCCGCTGCCATCCGTGTGCTCGATCTCCTTGATGAGTTCGCCGAGTTCGGTGAAGATGCGGATCCGGCACTGCCCCGGGATATTGAAGAACGCGATCTTGTCGCCCTCGCCCTCGAACCTGAGGGTCTTCAGAGGAGCCGACACGCTGTACGGATTCGGCACGATGCGGATCTCGCTCATCGCCGTCCCGGGCGCCCGCTTCAGGAACGCCGGTTCGTACGTCTGTGTGTAGTACCGGCTGCTCATGAGGGGCACGCCGGCGGGCGTGAGCGCCTGACCGGTGTTCAACGCCGGGTCACCGACGGAGACAACATAATAGTAGTACGCACGGCCGCGGAGGGCGGTCGTATCATCGAACGACCGGACGGTCTTCCCGACCTGCGCCAGCAGGGTGTATTCGCCGTCCGTCTTTCCGAGCGCACGATAGACCCGGAAGCCCGCCAGCGCCGGGTCCGGTGTACTGTACACGTCCCACGTGAGCCCGATCTTGTCGCCCGCGGATGTCACCGTGAGGATCTTCGGGGGGAGCGGCGCCGGCGGCAACGCAAAGCCCGATTTGTAGTTCGCGATCGCGCGGCGCATGGTCTGGAACAACGAATCCTTCCCGGTCAGCACCGAATCATTCTTGGCGATGGCGGAGATCGTGGATGCTTTGAATTTCCGGCCGACGGAGATCTGGGCCTCACGGCTCAGACCTGCCACTGCTTCCACGAGCACAATGTGCACATCCTGCCCCGGCTCGATGCTGTACGGACCATATCCGTTGGCAGCCGAGTACCCCCCCTCGCCGGAGCCCAGAGCCGGATCGCCCTTCGGGTCATTGAATGCGCCGGTCGGCTCCACGAAATCCGCATGGCGCGGGGATCGATGTCCGCGGCGCATCCAGGTGGTGTACTTGGCCGTCATGCGCGCCGCATTGTACATGTCGGCGTCCGCGTTGGCGAGGAACTCGTCCGACCCCTCATACGATGTCGTCGCAGGCTGCGTCATGTCGTCCGTGCTGTCCGCAGCGGACCGGTCCGCGTGAAGCGTCCCGATGCCCACGAATTGCGCGGCACCGAGCCGGCCGACGGTGTCTGCCGGATCGCCATACTCGGAGACCGGCCGGGGCGACCAGATCGGGCCACCGATGTTATCGTATTGCGTGAACGAAGGATACTTACCGTGCCAGACGTATTGCAGACGCATGTGCGGCGCCGTGTACACGCCGGGGATGTTCACCGCGTCATCCGTATCCGCCTTCACACCATCGCCACGCGTGTTGAGCATCGAATTCCGCCCCCACCCCGTCGCATTGCCGATCACGTAACGGGTCGTGGCACAGATCGCGATGCGGTATTGGAAGTAGAACATCACCGAATCCAGACGTACGTTCGATGTGTTCGTGAAGCGATAGTCGCTGATGATGTAGTTGTCGTGGTACTGCTGGCTGAATGCGTAGATCTTGCGCGTCAACTTCAGGCCGAGTGCTGTCGTCACCTCATTGACGATCATCCTGTCGCCCGGGATGGTGGGGTCGACACGCTTGATGTCCACGAGCCGGCCCGTGGTATTCACGCCGTCAACGGTCACGCTGGGCGCCTCCATCTTCGTCACCATCTCGAACAGCGTGGGGGTGAACACGTTCTTGCCGTCGTACCGCGGGCCGACGCCGATGACCTTGTGCGGGTACACGGTGCCGTCCGGGTCACGGAAATTGACCGCGCCGATCCAGAGCCCCTTTGCCGCCTGCATATCCTGGTTCGCGTAGATGGCCTCCCACTGAAGCCCATCCTGCTGTTTCTTGACACGCCCCTCCTCGATCTCGCAGCCCATGTTCGCATACCAGTTCTGGAGCGAACCGACCGTGATCCATTGGGTCTCATACCCCTGGGCCCGGGCCGCCTGCGGTGCCAGGCCGAGAAGGAACAGTGTGATGAGTACGACGAATTGTATGTTCTTCATTGCTTCCTCGCAGTGAGAAACGCGTGTGTCGTGCGACCGAGGCACGGTGCGGTCAGATATCGAACGAGAACCGGATGCCATAGAAGATGTTCCGGGGATTGAGGAACGTGAATGCTTCCTGGTTCGGCATATCGATGTATGCCTTATCGTCCATCACCTGCTGCAGCTTGCCGGGGTCCACGACCTGACGGACACCGTTCACGAACTGATAGTACTCGCCCGTCGATACCACATAATAGAAAGGCCGGGCGTGCTGGTTCGATGGCAGGTCGAGGTCGGTCAACTGCGCCACGCCCACGATCGGCTGGTACGGCACGCCATCCTTGCGGTAGTCGCCCGGCTGGTCGTCGCCGGGGATGTTCACGTACCCGATCGCCGTCTTGAACTGCGGCGCGAAGTCGGGCAGGTGCAGCGACTTCATGTAGTTGTCGTAGTCGCGCGTCCCGAAGAACCCGTTGTCCCCGCTGAAGTACCGGAAGTTCAGGAGGTTCGACACGTCGGCGAACAACTGGATGTTCGCCCGCCCGAACTTGAAGTTCTTGCTGAGGCGCATGTCCAGATTCCAGTAGTCGCGCCACTTCACGTTGTACTGCAGTTCGGCGATCGTACCACCGCCGGCCCAGGTGTCGTAGGCACCGGCGGACCACGTGCCGATGAAGTTCAGACGCCAGTCGCCCAGCAGGCTCTGTCCCGCGAGTGCGGGGCCGAAATCGGATGGCGTGAAGAAATCGACGTTGACGCGGGCATACGGGCGCGGCAGCGGTTTCTCCTGATACACGTTCGTACGCACATACGCGCGCTGCTCGTTCGGGTCCTCGTAGTACCGCCCGAGCCCGAAATACCCGGTCGTCCGGACGTCGTATGTGTAATTCAGGAAGCCCTGCACCCAATTGCCGCGATTCTTGTTCACCTGCACTTCGAAACCGCGGATATCGCGGTACTGGTTGCTGGTGTACTTGCTGTACTGGACGCCCGAGTTCCGCCCGTAGTAGCTCACGGTCTTGGTCTCATTCGTCACGTCCTTGTAGTACGCGGAGACCCGCAGGAGATACTCGTCGAACAGGCTGTGCTCGTAGCCAAGCTCATAGGCCACGGTCCTCGGGAAGTCGGCCGTGGGATCCGCCATGGCGGTCACCTGGTTGTTGTCCGAATACCGGCGCAGGAGGAACAGGTTGCGCGGATCGGGCACCTGACGGAAATGTCCGTAGTTGAAGAACAACTTGGCATCGTCGCTGATCGGGAAGGCCACGGCCAATCGCGGACTGACGTTCAACGTTGCCGGCGCGGTCGTGAGCACCAGCGCCGTATCGAGCAGGGTCTGACCGGCGAACGCGCTGTTGTACGGATCGTTCGCGTACTCGTACCAGCTCCCGTTCGGGTTGAGATACTCGAAACGGAGACCGAGATTCGCGATCATCCCTTCGAACTCCAGTTTGTCCTGGAGGTACACGGCACCACGGATCGGATAGTTGTGCCAGCTTGTATTGTACCGTCCGCTCGGCAGCGAGATGTCGATGTTGCGTGCGCGCACCCAGTTGTCCGTGTACGCCAACTCCACACCCGCCTTGAGCTGATTGAACTTGTCAAGCTGCGTGGTCAGGTCGAACCGCGCCGTCCACGTCTCCACCCGCGACGTGTCGCGGGAGTTGCTCATACCCACACCCATGCGAAGGCCGATGATGCCAGTGCTCGGATACGGCTGGAACCCGAACGGGGCCTCATCCACATAGTAGCTGTTCCCGAAGAGGAACTTCCGTTCGGTGTTGCGCAACGTGCCCGGGTTCGTGTCGGTGCCCTGCGCGAAGCGCTGCACCGTTGCCTCGTAGAACGTCGAGGCACTGAGGGCGTGCGAGAATTTCGCGCCGAACATGCTGATGTTCGTCGTGGTGGGCGCCCAGTAATCGGTGCCGAAGATGCGGGCGTCGATGTACCCGGCCGTGGAATTATTATAGAGAGCCGACGCAACACCCGACACGGTGGTGAACATTCCCGGGTCGCCGGTGTTATTGCTGTTCGTCCCTTCCTGTTTCGCGATGAGGCCGGAGAGCATGAGCTTCATGCCCGGACCGACATCCGACGTGATCTTCAACTGGCCGTTGAGATCGCTGTAGCCGTTACGGGAGAGCGGCACGAGATACTGCGTGGACTGCTGCCGGTACGACGCAAAGAAGCGGAGGTTCCCGAGTTGCTCCGAAATGAAGGGCACGGGTCCACCGAAGCCCATGTCCATGTCCCAGTCAGGGTCTTTGATCTCGGCCTGACGGCGGTGCTCCCAGAGGAACAGGCGCTGGGCGGCTTCGGGGGTGAGGTCGTTCGTCGGATCGGCATCTTTCAGGAGGCGCGCGGACACAGCGTTCCACCCTTCGAAATCCGGATACTGCGCCTGCGTCCACGCGTCCCAGGAGCTCGTCCCGTTCCACGCCACGGCGTCATCCAGATACGGACGGATCCAGTAGGAGTTCGCGTCGTAGATCGACGGTCCGAAATGTTTCGGTCCGGCCGGACTGTACCGGCCGATGAAGTTGAAACTGTATGATGAGGAACTGCCTTCACGCGTGACGACGTTCACGACACCCGAACGCAGATTGCCGTACTCGGCATTGAACCCGCCGGTCTGAACCTGAACATCCTGAATTGAACTGAGGCTGATCCCGGTGAACGGGGTGTTCGTTCTTTCGTCGCGCATCAGCATACCATCAACAACGAACGCGGCCTGATCGCTGCTGCTTCCACGGATAACGAGCCCTCCCTGGATGCCTGCCTGCAGGGTCACCACACTTGAAACACTGGTGACGGGAAGCTTCTCGATGTCCTGGAATTCGATGTTCGCGCGGCTCGCGGCAACGTCCTTCTGGACCACCGGACGCTGGGCAATGATCGTCACCTCCTCGCCCGAGATCGTCTCCTGACTCAAACGGAGGTTCAGTTCGGTCGTCTGATCGATGTCCACGCGGACATTGACCGCCGCACCCGAAGTGTACCCGATGAGCTTGGCGATGACCTTGTACCGTCCCGGTGGGATGTTCAGGATGGCAAAGAATCCATCAGGATTGGTTGCTGCGCCCAGCATGGTTCCTTCAACGATCACGTTGACGTTCGGGAGCGGTTCGCCGCTCTGTGCGTCACGAATGACGCCGGCGATCTTTCCTGTCGTGCCGGAGAACGCGATCGAAGTGAAAAGAACCAGGGCAGCACTGAAAAGAGTAAAGGTCACTCTCATAGTTGCTCCTGAAATAGTAGACCTGATGTAGTGCGAAGGAGAACGTGTGCGAAGGGCGTCTGCGAGCGGAGGCGGGGAGGGCCGTACAGGGCGGGCAGACGTCGATGTCTGAATTATGATAGCAAAATATACTGAACAACTAATGAACTGTCAAGTAAATCGAGCTAAACCGTTCCAGTTCAAGGAATTACTGACATCGAATTAGTCCATGGGAACGTGTCGCAACTAATGTCGTACCCTGCTGGCCACTGCGCCTCCGTATCAACATTGCAGGGGCCCCTCCGAGGCATCTACGAGAAGCATATCAACCGTGTAGGGGCCGAGCATGCTCGGCCCCTACAAGGCCCCTACAAGGCCCCTACAAGACCCCTACGAGGACCCTGCAAGGACCCTGCAAGGACCCTGCAAAATCACGTTGGCGTCCCTCTGCCGGATAAGAAAACAGCAAAGCATTCCCGGGGCCTGCACACCCTCACTTCACCAATACCATTCTCCGGGTCGCCGTGAAGGACCCTGCGTGCAGCACATAGAAGTAGGTGCCGCTGGTGAGTGCGCTTGCATCCACCGTCGCGCGGTACGAGCCAGCCGCCTTCTCTTCGTTGACCAGCGTCATGACCTCGCGGCCGAGCAGGTCGAACACTTTCAACGACGCGAACCCCGGGCGCGCCATCGAGAACCCGATGGTCGTCGTGGGATTGAACGGATTGGGGAAGTTCTGCTCCAGCGACCACGTATCCGGATGCGACGCTTCCTCGTCCGCGATGCCTGTCGCCCCGCTGAAGAACGTGACGACGCGTCCGATCAACGCCGCCCGCTCAGCGACAGAGCCCATGGTCTCGACCGCGAACGCCACGTACACCAGACGCCCCGCGATGCTCCCACCCCCGAACGTCCCTTCGTACTGCACCGCCGCAACCTGCGATGCAGAATACGTGAGCGCGCTCTTCGCGCCACCTGCCGGGTTGATGTAGTCGGGATAGTCTTCCGGATACACACTGCCAAAAGTCCCGCTGATCCCGGCAAAGGCCGACCCGGCGGCACCGGTGTAGCTGCTCGTGGAAGCCTTGTCGCCTCCATAGACGGCCTTCATGTAGTCCGCATAGAACGCCGGCGCATAGTTGGGCGATGCACTCCGGCCGAGATCGTACCCGAGTTCAGAGCCTGTGATGAACAGCCGCCCGCCGCCCTTGAGGTACGACTGCAACACGCTTTGCTCGATCGTGTTCAGCGAAAGGTCGGCGGTGGATTCATCGCCCAGGAACCAGAGAACGCCTGCATACGCCCCGGGCTGCACCATCCCCTGCTGCACGGCCTCGTTGTCCACGCAGTCGAAGTGGGCGCCCGACGCGGCGAGCGCCTGGCCGTACCGTGCGCCGAAATCGTGACGCGGGAGATTGTAGCTCCCCGTCACACGGTCGAAGCCGTCCACGATGAGATACGGCTTCCCGCCCCCCACCCGCACCGCGTACGTGTCCGAGGTATCGCTGATGCGCACATGCAGGCTGTCCACGGCCACCATGCGAACGAAATACGTGGTATCGGCTGTAAGAGCGCTGATCACCGCTTCACGTTGCGCCGGACCCAGGACCGATTCATCCAGAAGGGGTGTCGTGGGCCATGATGCAAGATCGTGCGTCAGGTACAACCGGAACCCGGCTGCCGCGGGGGTGCCGGACGAACGCCACCGGACGACGACGCGATTGTCGAACTGCTCCGAGGTATCCTTCACGGCGGCGAGAACAGGAGCCGACGGCGCGCGGGGCACATAGCCGGAATCAGTCAGGTACACCGCCAGCATGTTCCAGATGTCCTTGTTCCCTGCGTCCATCCCCAGCGCCCACATCCCGATCCCCATCAGGTTCCGGTCCAGCACGAACTGGTACTTGTAGCTCATGCTCTCGGCATCGTCATACCATCCCTGATACCATTGCGTACCGGCCTGGTACCGGAACCAGGGGTTCTGCGC
Organism: Bacteroidota bacterium; assembly: GCA_030835135.1. Lineage (GTDB taxonomy): Bacteria > Bacteroidota > Ignavibacteria > UBA10030 > UBA6906 > JAGDMK01. Next base: position 40,618 of record JAUQWO010000022.1, on the reverse strand, counting down.
TGCCTGGTCCCACTGCCGCCCGTAGCTGCCGATGAACCCCAGGGCATCGGGGTAATAGATGACCACGCCCGACCCCATCGTTGCCGCGCGCGGGTCACCCGACACCGTGGGCCAGCGGTAGCCATAGTGCGGCACACCGAGGACGACCTTCGCAGGCGCGATTCGCGCAAGGACATAATTGATCAGGGTGGTGCTGTTGAGGCTCCCCCAGAACGCCGTATGCGGCAGGAGACCCACCGGTGCCGCCACCGAACCACCGCTCCAGCCGTAGCCATATCCCTGGAAGAAGAAGAGATCGAGTTTGGGATCCAGCGCCGCCAGGTCCCAGTCCCCCGCGCGCGTATCGAAATCGGTCGGTGCGCACGAGACCTGGCTCCCGGGGAGGTTCGCATGGAAGCTGTCGGCGAGCGCGATCATGAACTGCGTGAGCGCGGATTTGCTTGCGCTGTTGATCCCTTCGAAATTGATATTGATCCCGTCGCCGTTCCCTGCCTTCACGATGGCCATCGACTGCTGGATGAACGCCGTGCGGTACGCCGGGGTGCTGACGATGGCATCGATCTCCGATCCGCTGAAATTCGTGCAGCACAGCACCACCTTCACGCCGGCCGCATGCGCGGCATTGATCATGTTCACCACCTGTGCCGATGCCGTGGGATCGCCGGGCGTTTTCGGCCAGCCGTGGGTGTCGCCGATGGACCCATCCGCGCCGATCTCGCCGGAGAAATACGCGATCGTGCTCACGAGCTGGAGATCCACCTGTGTCCAGCGGCTGATGAACCAATACGGAAGATATCCGAAGACCTCGCGCGTGAGACGCGAAGTTCGGGCCGTGCGGTCGAGCGGTTGGATGACATAGCCCGGCGGCGCGGGCACGGGCGCCGCCAGCGGGGCGGTACGATACAGATCCATGAACGATGCATGGACGCTGGTTTCCCGCGGGGGATCGTCAGCGCGGGTTGTGGAGGAAGTGACAACGAGGAGGAGTATCGAGCACAGTGTGGCGCAGTACCGTCGCATCAGCAGGGCATCCCTTTTTCTTCAAGGACAGGAATGCGGGAATGAATGTCAACTTCCTCCGGGGTCGGGCCCACGTGCCCATATCAACTTCGTAGGGGCCATTGCGAAATCACCATGATGTGCCTGCACCCCGCATATCACGTTGTAGGGGCCGAGGCACCGCGTGCGCGCACAGACTTTGTAGGGGCCGAGCATGCTCGGCCCCTACACGGCCCCTACACGGCCATTGCGAAATCACCGACACGGCCCCGACATGGGCCCGACATGACCGCGACATGGCCCCGAAATGGCCCCGACATGGGCCCGACACGGGCCCGACACGGCCATTGCGAAATCACCGACACGGCCCCGACAAGGATCACAACACCTCAACACAATTCCGCGCACACACCCCTGCACCGTTACTTCACCAATACCATTTTCCGGGTCGCCGTGAAGGAACCTGCGCGCAGCACATAGAAGTACGTTCCGCTGGTAAGGGTGCTGGCATCCAGTGTCGCACGGTATGAACCCGCCGGCTTCTCTTCGTTCATCAGCGTCACGACCTCGCGGCCGAGCAGATCGAACACCTTCAACGATGCAAAACCTGACTGCGGCATCGAGAACTCGATGGTCGTCGTCGGATTGAATGGATTCGGATAGTTCTGCGACAGTGCGTAGCCTGCGGGGAGTTCCGTGCCTGCCTGTTCGACGCCCGTGGTAAAGCTTGGCAGGGTTCCTTCATACATCCATTTCTCCACGGTCCAGCCGAACTGCGACTGGCTATAGAGATTCCCGTTCTCATCGAACTTCACATCGTACGTCGATGCATACCCCGAAGCGTTGCCCGGCGCATCGCCGTTACCGCGGTCATTGTATGCCCCGGTCTGCGCGAAGTTCCACGCCGCCTGATCGATCATGTTCATGCTGGTATCGGGGGAGATCTTCGCGCCGGTATTGCCATTCAACAGATAGATGCGGCCGTACGAGTAATTCAATCCACCCGACGGCTTGAACAACGAGTCGCACGCAACGGCAAGGATGTTCTTGGATGCAAGATAGCCCAGCCCGATGGGGCCTGTCGGTTTCCCGGTGAGCGTATCTTCCGGGCCCATGCTGAACGTGAACCCCGGGGCGAGCGTATACCCGGTGGCGGGGGTGCCGACATACTTGATCACTTTCTTGTTCACGTAATCCGCGATGAAGATCGCGTTTCCTGTCGGGGTCACGGCGATCCCCTTGTACACGCCATCAGGAAGATTGATCGACGTGACCGGAGCATCCGTGTGCCCACCCACCGTCCACTGGCTGATGGGATTGTAGACCTTCAGGTCCGACGTCTGGCCGACGGTCGTATCGTTGCAGACATAGACGTAGCCATTATTGTCGACATCGATACCGAAGATACCATTGGTCCCCGTCTGCTGCCGCGGGAAGGGGTCCACCACCGTGATGGTGTCATTCGTATACTTGAACACCAGGATGTTATGGTCGATGTCGTTGCTCGCCACATAGATGAGGCTGTCAGGCATCGCCTTGATCTTGTAGATGTCTTTGGCGATCACCTGATCGAACCCGCCATCGGTCCACGTTTGGTAGATCCCCGAGGTCAGCGCGGTGCCGTACCCGTAATAGTACTTCCGGCCGCTGGATGAATCCGCGTTCACATAGGGGATCAGGAAGCTCCGCACGCCGCGGACGCTGACCAGCGCAACGAACATATCCTCGTGGATGACGCCCACGCCCAACACCTGATGACCCGTGCCATTCGTCTCCTCATCCCATGTCGCATACAGGCACTTCCATTGCGCATCGGCAACCATGACAGCAGCAGCGATCAGGACCGTCAATACTGCGAATCGTAGAAGCGTTCTCATGAATACCTCCTGTTGGTAATGGGTACTGCATCCGGGCCGTGGCGGTGGCGTCCGGCCAGACCGTCCGACACTGCCACGATGCCCGGCACGATGAGGTCTGTGAGTTGACAGGACAGACTGGAGAGGAATATGCCCGTCAAGTTAGCACAATCACGCAAAAAATCAAGTTCCCGCTGCTTGACTACGGGAAGTGGTTTCTCTATATTTTTGTCTATAATAGTGATCTTCATCCTCGCTGTCGTGTCCTCGGGCCGTAGGGAAGATCGACCGTTTTCCTTTCTCAGTTCCCCCGTTGTTGTATTGGCACTCTCATCAACCAAAAGGTACACCATGCGCATCCTTACACGTTGTTTGGCGGTTCTGCTGAGCGTTGTACTGGCGGCTCCAGAGCTCCTCGCCGGTTCAACAGGCAAGATCTCCGGCGTGGTCCGTGATTCCCGCACGCGGGAACCGCTTCCCGGCGTGAACGTCACCGTTGCAGGGACCTCCCTCGGCGCTTCATCGAGCGTGGACGGCCACTATGTGATCCTCAACGTCCCGCCGGGCAATGTCAAGGTCGTGGCCTCCTTCATCGGCTACCGCCGGTTCGAGGTGAACGACCTTCGCATCTCCTCCGACTTCACGACGCAGCAGGATATCGACCTCGTCGAGGGAAGCGTGGAACTCGACGCGGTGGTGATCCAGGCCGAGCGCACGCCCCTCATCCGTCAGGACCTCACGAACCCCGTAGCATCGATCTCCTCGGAATCCATCGAGGCGTTGCCGGTGACGGATATCAGCGAGGTGATCGGTCTGCAGGCGGGCGTCACGGTAGACGATGACGGCAGCATCCACATCCGCGGCGGATTGGGCAATGAGATCGCCTACACCCTGAACGGGATGAACATCAACAACCCCTACGGCAACACACGCTCCGTCGGCGTCGCAACCAACGCCGTGCGCGAAGTGTCCGTCTCCAGCGGAACGTTCAGCGCTGAGTTCGGCAGCGCCCTCAGCGGCGTGGTGAACTATGTGACGCGCGATGGTGGCGTGAAATGGGCCGGCAGCGTGAAGCAGTTCTTTGGCGATCACGTCAGTTCGCACAAGGGCCTCTTCTACAACATCAACAAGATCACCCCGACCAACGTGAACCGGACGGAAGCGACCCTCGGCGGCCCGATCCTCGGCGAGGATCTCACGTTCTTCGCCTCCGGTGTGTACAACTGGAACGGTGGCCACTTGTATGGCCAGCGGATGTACCTCCCCACGGACGCATTCCTCTCACGCGAAGGCTTCCTCGTCGGTGATCCCCGGAGGGGCTCGCCAAACGATCCATATTACTTTGCGCCGCTCGTCAATCCGACCACGGACCTGACCGGGCGTCCCAGCTTGTACACCAGCGCCTTTGGTCATGACTCGACCTACACCCCGGATGCGGTGTCTCTGAACTGGAGCCGATCGTACAACGTGCAGGGGAACATCGCATGGAGGATCACCCCGTCGATCAAGCTGAAGTATGAGTTCGTGCACAATTTTGATGAATCACCCGATGCCGATCCGTATACGGTGCGGTTCAAACCCGACGGAAACGCCATCGCGAAAAGCCAGGGCTTCATGCATTCGCTCGAGTTCACGCATTCCGTGACCGACAATATGTTCTATACCCTGAAGGGTTCATACATCATCGACAAGGGGCAGAGCTGGGCGTACGACGATCCGTACGATCCGCGCTATCTCCCCAGCTTCTACCAGAGGTATTTTCCGAACACGACATATGTCACCGGCGGCACTGACCTGTTCCGGTTCAGCCGCAAGACCGTCACGATCGCAGGCAAGGCCGACCTCGTCGGTCAGTGGGGCATCCACGAAGTGAAGGCGGGAGTCGAGGCCCGGAAACACAAACTGACCGTCGAATCGTACACCCTGCAATTCCGGGATCCTGTCCTGGGTTCCACGCCGACCTTTTCGGACGCCCTGACGGGATTGTATCACTACCTGCCCTATATCCCCGATGCGACCGGCGGGTACACCTTCTACCAGCGGCAGCCGCTCCAGTTGGCCGCCTATGTGCAGGACAAGATCGAACTCTTCAAGTCCATCATCCTGAATCTCGGCGTTCGGTACGAATTCTTCGATCCCGCGGCGAACTATAATACCTCGATCAGCAGCGAACTCGCGATCAAGGACGGCATGTTCCTCTCGAAGAACCTCGCCCCTGCCGAGAAGAAGCACATGATCAGTCCCCGCGTGAGCGTGTCGTACCCCATTACCGACCAGGGGACGATCCGCTTCTCGTATGGCCACTTCTTCCAGATCGGTTCGTTGTCCAGTCTGTACAGCAACCCGAACTTCCGCGCCCCCTCCGGCGTGTCGCTTTCCTTCGGCAACCCCAACGTGAATCCGCAAAAGAGCGTGCAGTACGAGCTTGGCCTGCAGCAGGGTTTGACCGAGGACCTCAAGGTCGAGATCACGGGGTACTACAAGGACGTGCGCGACTACATCTATTCGCAAACGATCATCACGCCGCGCGGCGATCTGAGTTACAATCTGCTGACGAACCTGAGCTACGCCAACACACGGGGCATCAGCATCTCGCTCCTGAAGCGGCGTTCCGCGGCCGACATGGTCTCCGCGACACTGGACTACACCTTCCAGGTAAGCGAAGGGAACCGGACGCAGCCGACGGACGAGATATTCTTCAACGAACAGGCGGGCCGGTTGAGCCAGACGTACCTCGTGCCACTGAGCTTCGACCGCAGCCATACGCTGACCTCCACCGTCATGCTCTCCCAGCCCAACGACTGGAGCGTGAGCATGATCGGGTACCTGCGCACGGGCACGCCCTACACCCCATCGTTCCCGTCCAACGTCTCCCCCATCAGTTTCACTCAGAACAGCGACCGGCAGCCGATGCAGTGGAACGTGGACCTGAAGATCGAGAAGTTCTTCCAGGTCAGCGGGTTCGACATGTCGGTGTTCGTGCAGGTCGACAATCTGTTCGATGTCGAGAACGAACTCTACGTCTATGCGAACTCGGGACGAGCGCTCTACAACATCGACCAAACCCTGCAACCGGAGAACCTTGCGGTGATGCGCAACCGCATCCTGCGTGGCGATCCTGGTCTGATACCGCTCAGCAGCATCGACAATTACTACGCCAACCCCGGCAATATCAGCACCCCGCGGCTTGTCCGCGTCGGCGCTTCGATCGTGTTCTAATACTCTCATTCATTCGATGGGACTCTGTATGAAAACATCATTTCTCACTCTCCTGGTGGCCGCGGCGCTGATGGTGACGGCGGGCGTGTCACGTGCGCAGGAGAACGATCTGCTGAAGCTCGACCCGAAGAAGGCGAGCCCTCAGGAATGGCAGCGGCTGGTGGACTTTCTCGAACACCAGCAGTCGGGCCCGGCACTGGCCAAGACCACGGGCAGCATGAAGGAGATCCGCAGCCTGATCATCCGCGGGAATAAGATCACCACCATCGTCTACAACTACGGCAACATCACGCGGCCGAACGCCCTCGGCAACGTTGCGGACCTGGTCTGGAACCGGCTGGGGTATGGCTACGAATTCGATCCGCTGGTTGCCGCAAAGGTGAAGAGCATTCAGGGCGATTCCGTGTGGATCCTGGATGATGGCATGTACACGCCGAGCCAGGGTGCGTACGCGCCGGACGGGTCCCTGAAATGGGGATGGCTGCCGAAGCCCGGATACGCCGCTCCCGGACAGGCGGACATCGCTGCATGGAGCCACCGTTCCGACGTGGGCGGCGACCTGACCCGCAAGCCCCATAGCTGGCCGGAGTCGTGGTACAACAGCGCACTCGGCCGCTATGTGTGGCCGGCATATCTCGGTAACGACGCCACGTCGCCCGATGAGGAAGTCTACTTCGTGTGCGACGATGCCACGAACAAGAAGTGGATGCAGAGGTATCTGCCGTGGGACGGCGACACGACCCGCGTCGGCCTCGGACTCGACCTCGAGTGCCGGTTCTTCCAGTTCAACAATCCGCTGGCCGAGGACATCATCTTCCTCGTGTACCGTGTCACGAACAAGAGCCCCAAGACGCTCGGCAGAGTGTACTTCGGCATGTTCGGCGACCCGCACGTCGGCGGTCCGAACGACTACGGCGACGATTATGCCTATTTCATCCCCCCCAGGGGCGTTCTTGCCGATCCCTTCCCGCAGCGCGCGCGCAGCATGGTGTACGCATGGGATGCGGACAACAAGGGCGATGGCGGACTGACGCCGGGATACTTCGGGTTCAAGTTCCTCGAGTCGCCCAGCAATTCGACGAACGGCAAGGATGACGATGATGATGGTGTGATCGACGAGAGTCCGTTCAATGCAGCGGGCACCTATATCGACGGTACCACGCTCCCGCTCACGACCGGCATTGCGGACACCGCCAAGTACGTCAAACTGTACGGCCGTCCGAAGGCGCGGTGGTCGGGCGACGAGAACGGCAACTGGCGTGTCGATAAGGACGACGTCGGGCTGGACGGCATCGCCGGCACCGGTGACTTCGGCGAAGGGAATGCCAAGCCGGACAACGGCACCGACGCCAACGGCAATTTCACCTCGGAACCGAATTTCGGCATCCGCGACGTCAACGAATCCGATCAGATCGGTCTGACCAGCTTCGTCGCGCAGGCGGCAGCATCGCCGAACTTCCCGGTCAACGATGTGCTCTTCACCCAGCAGCTCTCCTCCGACTCGATCGCTGTGGACCAGGCGTATTTCCGCACGCCGGGCGACAACGAGTTCCTGTACGGTTCCGGTCCGTTCGTGCTCGAGCCGGAAGGGACGCAGCGGTTCTCCATCGCGCTGATGATGGGCGAGAACCTCGCCGACCTGCTGCTCAATTCCGAGACGGCACAGCGCGTGCTGGAAGCGAACTACCTGTTCGCGCAGCCGCCGCCCAAACCGAATGTGACCGCGATCCCCGGCGAAGGCCGCGTGACACTCTACTGGGACAATCTGGCGGAGAAGACCACCGATCCGTTGACGAACACCCAGGACTTCGAGGGCTACAAGATCTACCGGAGCCAGGACTACACGTTCAGTGATGTCTACACGATCACGGACGCGAACGGTTCGGCCTTCCTCCCCACGCCGCTCGTGGGCAAGAACGGGACCAAAGCCCAGTTCGACCTCGTCAATACCTGGTCCGGACTGCATCCGGTCGAATACCAGGGCCGGGGCGTGAAGTACAACCTCGGCACCAACAACGGCCTGGTCCACGAGTATGTCGATTCCACAGTCACCAACGGCGTCACGTATTACTATGCCGTCGCATCGTATGACCATGGATTCGATACCCTGGGCGTCTCGCTGCCGCCCACGGAGTGCCAGATCGCGATCACCAAGGATCCGGTGACGGGCGTGCTCAGCTTCGACCAGAACACGCTGGCCGTGATCCCCGGGCCGCTCCCCGCGGGCCAGACGAAGGCCAGCGTCGGCAATGGCGCGACGGCCCAGCGCGTGGCCGGTGTCTCCACCGGTACGATCAGCGTGAAAGTGATGGATGACGTCGCCGTGATCGACGGTGCGAGGTACAACATCGATTTCCGCACGGCGGGCGGCAAGGTCGTGTACGATATCCAGTCCCTGTCCGACCACAGCGAGAGCTTCACCTCGCGTGATACGATCTATGTGCCGCTGTCCCACAAGAACCTGGTCGCCTCGACGGTGGTCGTGAAGGATGCGGCGGGCGCGACCGTGAACCCCTCCCAGTACCGGCTGGATGCCACCGGTGGCCGCATCCGCGGCAACGCGACGGGCAATCTGACCGCGGGGGCGACCTACACGATCACCTTCCGGTACTATGCGGTGTACGAGAGCAACCGTCTGGCGACGGAAGACGACAATCCGGTGTTCGATGGCATGCGGGTGTACGCCACCGACGTGCCGCTGGGGATAGACTCCGCCCGGAGCGGATGGTCCGCCATCAACAATTCCAATCTCGTCGGCCGGGTCCACAAGACCATCGCGCTGACGACCGCACCATTCCGTCCGGCACCGCTCGATTTCCAGATCCAGTGGAACAAGACGGACACGCTCGCGAACGGCAAGTGGGCGTTCCCGGGCGACACGGTGCTGAACAATTCGGGCCGCCGCGTGGTCGTATGCCCCTTCAGGATCGTCAACATGTCCGACACGTCCACGATGCGCATCCTGGTGGACAAGGCGCTCACCGACAGCATGTGGCGCCCCGGACGGGAGATCGTGTTCGTGACGCCGCCCAAGTACGCGCCGCAGAGCCCGATCCCGGTGATGCTGTCGGTCACGTTCAGCGTGCCGAACGGCCAGACACCGGTCTATCCGACCCAGGGGAACATCTACGAGGTGAAGACCTCGAAGCCGTTCGCCGCGGGCGATCAGTACACGTTCACGAGCACCGCGTCGAAGTTCGATGTTGCCACGGCGACGAACACGCTCGACCAGATCTGTGTGGTGCCGAACCCGTACGTCGCCTACAGCACGATGGAGCAGCCGGGTCCGAGTTCGATCCGGCGCGGGGAGAACAAGCTGCAGTTCCGGAACCTGCCGCCCAAGTGCACGATCCGCATCTACACGCTCCTCGGTGAGCTGGTGGACACGATCGTGAAGGATGATGGGAACAGCTATGCCGACTGGCGGGTCCTTTCGTATGAAGGCCAGCGCCTGGCCTACGGCGTGTACATCTATCACGTCGAGGTCCCGGGTGTCGGCGAGAAGATCGGCCGGCTTGCACTGATCAAGTGATCAACGCGTCACGCGGTGCCCGGGTGACGGGCACCGCGGTGTACGGATCGCACACATGAATTGCTCTGGAGGTTGTATGAAGATCATGCGCAGCACACGGGCCACGCTCGCGGGAGCCCTTCTGCTGGCATTCCTTATCGTGAATGCCACACCCGCCCGTGCCCAGCTGTTCCGCAGTACCGCCAAGGTCGGCACCACGGCGGCACAGTTCCTCAAGATCGGCGTCGGCGCCCGGGCCCTCGGCATGGGCGGCGCGCAGGCGGCGGTGACCGGCGACATCAGCTCCATCTACTGGAACCCGGCCGCGCTGTCCCGTATGCAGATCAACAGCGAACTCACGTTCAACCACGCCAACTGGCTGGCCGACATCAATTACGATTTCGCCGCAGGCGCGATGCCCATCGGCGAGCTCGGCACCTTCGGCCTGTCGGTGATCTCGATGCGCGTGCCCGAGGACATCGTCCGGACGGTGGATTTCCCGAACGGCGATGGCCGGAAGTGGGACGCGAGTTCCATCGCCTTCGGGTTGAGCTACGCGCGCAACCTGACGGACCGCTTCTCGATCGGGTTCACGGCGAAGTACATCCGCGATGCGGTCTGGAGCGAGGCCGCCAACGGGTTCGCAGTCGATATCGGTACCCTGTACATGTCCGAGATCCCCGGCCTGACCCTCGGCGCATCGATCTCGAACTTCGGCACAAAGATGAAGCTGGAAGGGCGCGATCTGCAGTTCAACTACGACCCGGATGGCGACATCGGCAGCGGACCGAGCAACATCCCCTCGGATCTCAGGACGGAGACCTTCGACCTCCCGTTGACGTTCCGGATCGGCGTCGCGTACGAGATCACTCCGGTCGAGGATATCCGGACGACGTTCGCGGTGGATGCGACACATCCGAATGACAACACCGAGTATGTGAATGCCGGGCTGGAAGCGACCTGGAAAGAGATCATCTTCGGACGCGTGGGGTACAAATCGCTGTTCCTGCGCGATTCCGAACAGGGCCTCACGTGGGGCGTGGGCGTGCACTACGGCATCCCGAACGTCGCCACGATCAAGCTGGACTATGGCTTCGCAGATTACGGGCGGTTGAAGAACGTGCAGTACTTCTCGCTGGGAGTTCGACTGTAAGGAGAGAAGGCTCGAGGAACAGGAAAAGGGCAAAACAGCACCATGTCGCTCGCTGTCTTGCCCTTTTCTATTGTACGCTGATCGGGTTGTCCGCTTCCTCTTCCGCTTCCTCTTCCGCTTCCTCTTTCTCGTCCTCTCCCTCGTCCTCCTACTCTTCCTTTTCCTCTTCCTCTTCCCCTCTCCCGCACCCCCCATCCTCCATTCCTTCTCCCCTTCTACTTCATCACCATCATTTTCTGCACCAACCTCTTCCCTCCCCCATCCAGCGCGTAGAAGTAGACCCCGCTGGCGAGCGTCCGCGCATCGAACCGTACACGGTACGTGCCGGGCTGATGGAACCCTGACGCGAGCACACCGATCCGTTGCCCAAGCATCGAATACACCGTGAGCGTGACATCGCCCGCGACGGGAACGGTGTATCGGATCGTGGTGGACGGGTTGAAGGGATTCGGATAGTTCTGCGCAAGTGCGAAGAGCCCCGGCCGCCCCTGCGGCTCAGACACATCCAGGACCGCAGCCCGCACAGCCGAGAAGGTGAAACGGTCAGCGTTCGTGATCGGCCTGAACGTCCGGATGATCGTCGTGTCGCCCGGCCCCGGGTAGATCACCGGAGTCCCGAAGGCATCCGGACGGACCTCGGCGTGCGTGTTGGTGGCGATCGAGCGGTAGGCCGGTGGTGTCAGGAACACGATCCGCTCGCCTTTATCCCAGCGCTTGTTGGACGGACTGTCGACCACCAGCAGGTCCATCTTCTGTCCGTCCGTGATATTCCAGCCGCGGAAGGGCACCAGCACTTCTCGTTTCCCGCTCAGCGACAGCGCGGTGTCAAGTGCCGTGACGTAGCTGCCATCCGCCAGCGTATCGGTATTCCCCCAGATGAGCGCGACCTCGATGGGAGCAACCCTCCTGGTGCCGGCAGACGGAGGGTTGATTGAGAACATGAAGGTGTTCCCGCTCCGGTTGATCGTGGTGGAAGAGCTCAGATCCAGATCGAGATCGAATTCCGGCACGACCTCCACCGTGACGCCATGAAAGGCGGGGGTCAAATAGAAGATGTTCTCACCCAGGCCGATCGGGAACCGATGCACGAGGGTATCGCCGGACACGAGGTCGCGGACGCTCAACGCTGCCGTCCTGTTCGGGAGCGAGTCGAAGATCGCCTCATACGTGTGCCCCGTCAACGCGAGAGAATCGATCACATGAACCGTCAGGCGCGAGGTTGTGCGGCCGGCGGTATGCATCAGCGCGGACGGGGCAAGCGCACCCTGGGAACGCACGGGCAAGATGCGGCGGGCGGTCACTTCATGATCGAGCTGGGGGCTGAACCAATCGGACCACACCGCGAACACGTCGCCCGGAGCGACGGCCACGATATCCGGCTCCCATTGGTATGACTCGGTGCGGCTGTTGACCTGCGTCTCGAACGAGACCTTCCGGGCCTCCGTGTCGTACATCTGGAGATACACACCCTCTCTGCTGCCGTCCTGCTTCCAGCTGGACCAGCAGACGACGAAGCTGTCGTCCTCGTTCCGCCGGATGCGTGGAAGCCACTGATACTGCGCGGTGGTGGTGTTCACCCGCTCTTCCACGCCGCGCCGCGCGCCGTTCACAGCGAACCGCTGGAGATAGATCCCGCCATCGGCACCGTCCTGCTCCCAGCTGCACCAGACCACCACGAAGCCATTGTCACTGAACGTTTCGACATCGGCATACCACTGAAAGTCGGGAGTCCACACGTTGACCGCGATCTCGCCGGAGAGCGGGACGCCGAGACTGTCGAAGAGCCGCGCATACACACCATACCCTGCAGCCAGCCCGTCATCCTGTTGCCACGATTCCCACACCACGACGAACGACCCGTCGGGCCGGTACCGCACGGCGGGTCTCGCCTGACTGTACGCCGTGGTGGTGTTGACCCGGATCTCTCCGGTACGCGGTGCGCCGTCGGCACCGTAGACCCGCAGATAGACATCGCGGTCGTCGCCCGCGGTCCAGCCATCCCACGCCACCACGAAACGTCCCGCGCTGTCGATCGCCACATCCGGCTCGGTCTGGGTCCGCGGCATCGTGGTGTTCACGAAGAATTCCGGTCCCGCAGGAACGCCGAGATGGAACCGGCGCGCCTTGATGTCGTACGCGGAATCGCGGTTGGTCATCGACGCCCAGGCGACGACGGCAGATCCCCGGAGGTTGGCCGCGAGGGCTGGCTTCTCCTGATCCCCGATCCCGGCAGGGTCGTGTATGATCATCTCCGTGTCCGCAAGGGCGCTCATGCTCGTGACGCCGGGGCCGGGCACGCTGCTCCCGGACCGTGCAGCGCCGCCGTTCCACATCTCCAGGGTCAACCGCCGGAGGACGATATCCCCGCGTGTGCCGGACCCGGCATGATTCCCGCTCGTCCACACGATGAGCGCGGAGGAGAGCAGATCGCGGTCCACCTGCACATCCCGCTGCGTACCCGGATGCCTGGTGTTCACGGTGAACTCGACCCCCTGATCGGCGAGCGCCGGGGCCGCGCATACCAGAAGAGCAAGCAGTGTTCTCATGGCCGGTCCTCGCGTGTCATTTCATCTGGAAGTCATAGAGGGGGATGCTCGTGGAGGGCGCATGCTCGTAGTGCCACCATTCCGACGGGAGCCTCGTGAGTCCGCCCACATCCTCCATCATCGAGCGGAGAAGTTCCCGGTTCGCGATCTGCTCCGCCGACAATCCGATGGTCCACCCATGGGCAGCGGCGTCACCAAAATAGTCGAACGCGGTCGGCATGGACAACTCCGCGCCGGTCGCCAGGTCGATCAGCGTGAGGTCCACGGCCGCTCCACGGTTATGCTTGGATCCCGTGACCGGATCAGCAACGAAGTTCGGGTCGGGATAGATCTCGAACATCAGATACTGCACCGCACGCGGACGGTACCCATCGAAGATCTTCAACCCCAGCCCCCGTGCGCGCAGGCTGTCCTGCACCACGGCCAGACGGTTCACCATGCCGCGCGCCAGCAGGCATTCGTTGGTCGTGTAGAGTTTCTGTGCGGTGAAGTTGACGACCGTGCTGTACTTCAGGTCGAGGACGATGTCCGGTATGAGCTCTTTGACATTCACGAGCTCCGCATCAGATGACTGGGAATGGAGTACATCAGGAAGGAGGAACAGCAGGCACACGACCGCGAGCACCGCTTTCATCGCACACCTCCGGTCTGGTGCCGCCTCTGCCTCGTCCCATTGCGTGGTCCGAGGCACGGCGGACACCGGATGGTACCGATCAGAACCGCATGCCGAACGTCAGGTAGTGGACATTCTTCAGTCGTCCCCAGTCCTGGTAGGCATAATCCACCATGAACTTGAAATCACCAACGATGCGGTAGTGCAGGCCGACACCCGCGGTGAAGTGTTGTTCGGTCTCGCGCTCGAAGAGGGACTTCCACCCGCCCCGGACGAACACGATCTCGTTCCAGGCGTACTCCATGCCGGTGTTCAGGTATTCGGTGTTGTCGTTGGGATGGACAGCATCCACGGCGGCGGTCACCCGGTGCTCGCCATCCTTCACCACGTCCGCGGCCACACCCACGCGAAAGAGCAGGGGCAGTTCGAACGCATCGAGCTGAATGTCGGTATTGATCAGGTTCCCCTCGCCGCCGCCGACCTGGGCGATCTTCAGATTGTCGCGCCCTTCCAGCTTCATCTTCGTGCCGAAATTCGAGATGCTGGCGGCCAGCCGGAATTCGTTCAGGATCGGGATCCGGTAGATGGTCCCGATGTCGATGGCGACCCCGCTTGCCGACATGTTCCAGAGGTGTTCGTTGAGGTACTTCGCGTTGAACCCGATCGAGAACTGGTCCGTCAGGTCGCGCGCATAGGAAATGCCGATGGCCATCGCGCCGGCGGTGAACCGTTCGCCGGTCCCTTCCGGTTGCGCGGTGGTCCGCACCTCCATCTCATCCATCGATTCCACGCTCACGAACGCACCGAGCGTACCGAACTCGGGGATGTGGGTCGCGAACGCAGCGAAGTCGAGGTTCACATCCGCAAGCCAGCGGACGTGATTGAACGTGGCCTCGCTGGAGTACAGCTTCGCGAGACCGCCCGGGTTCCAGTAGATCGCCGTGATATCGTCGGCCGTCGCGGTGAACGCGCCACCCATGCCGATGGCGCGCGAGCCGACGCCGATCTTGAGGAACGGCGCTGCGGTGGTGCCCGTCTTGGTCAGGTTCTGCGCCGACGCCGTTGCCAGCCCGGCAACGACCATCGCCCCGAGCACCGTCAGCAGGATGATTGGTGAACGTCTCATTGTTGGATCTCCACTTTCAGGGGAATGCATGTCATGCACTTCTCAGGTGCGCCCGCCCCGATGCTCATCATCGGGTATTCCGTTCTTCTGCGTCCCATCGTCGTCAGCGCATCATTTGATGAGGGCAAACTTCAGGATCTTCTCCCCCACCCCGGGGGCATCGATGTGCGCGATATACACACCATAGGCCACACTGAAGCCATCCCGGTTGAGCAGGTTCCAGTACTCGCGTCCGTTCTGTACGCCGGTATCATGGTTCAGCGTCTGCACCAGATCCCCATTGATCGTGAAGATGCGGATGGTGCAGAGCGACGGGAGATGTTCGAAATAGATCCGCCGCTCGCCGCGCGTGGCGCCGGGCAGACGGTTGGTCGGCTCGATGTCGCTGAGGCCCACATACGGATTGGGGACGACGTAGATCTGGTCCATGAGCGACGATGCCCGTTCCGTGCTCACGGTCGACCCTTCGGTGGCGATCGTGAACCGGTCGTCGTTGGAGAACGGCCGGCGGGTCGCGATCAGCAGGACATCCCCATTGCCCGGCGAGCGCGGGGTCACCGAGCTGTCAGCCGGAGCGGAGACGACGATCCCCCATGTGGTGGTGTCCGTGGAAGCACCCGTCGCACCGGGCTTGAAGAGGACGATCTCTTCGCCGGGACTCCACTGGCGGTCGCGAGTCGCGCTGTTCTCCGCGAGGAACGTCTGGATACGCTGCGGGGTCCCCGTGGTCACATCGTACACGGCATACCGCACGGGCACCCGGACCAGCCCTCCACTCTGCACCAGCGCCGTATCGATGTCGGTGTTCGAGAAGCGGATCTCATAGTCCGCCGGCCAGAGCCGTTTCCGGGTGCCGATCGATGTGATCTTCGCCAGGAAGGTGAAGTTGCTGCTTCCCTCCACCCACCGCGACCGGATGGAGTCGTACCGCAGCTCGGGATGGTCCTCGATCTTCAACGACACCCCATCGAACACCGGATTCGAATCCTCCGCCTTGATGGCGCGGCTCTGGTACACCGGATAGTAGCGGTAGGTGATGGTGTAGGTGCCATTCGCGGGCATCGTGCTTGCCGCCGTCCGGCGGATGGACCCACGCTGAAAATTCACGATATAATCCGCTCCACGCGTGTACACGGTGCCGTTCGCCCCGGTCACACGCAACGATCCGTCATCCGCGAGCGCGTTGTGACTCAGGGTCGAGAAGTTCGTGTCGAAGGGAGCGAATGTCTCCGTGACCGGCTTCGCATCCAGCACGGAGTAGTTCTTGCCGGGGATGTTCCGCTGGCCATTGAAGAAGGAATCGGCGAAGGTCACCGTGTACTCGCCGGCGTTCCGGATCACAAGGTCGTTCATCATCCGGAGTGTTACGGGACCGGTGCCGATCCCACTCGTATGGCTGAGATTCCGGGAGGCGAGCGCCGGCGGAATGTACCCGCTGGTCCGCGGGCCCGGGACCACCTGCGCCGTGTTCACATCGTACTTGTACGTGGATGTGATCGGGTCCACGGTGATCTTCTTCGTGGTCTCCGTGGGCGGAATGCCGACCGAATCGCCATGGTCAAACGCCACCACCGCGTAGTAGTAGGTCTGACCGTTGATCACGTTGTTCGAATCCACGAACGAGTGCACGAGCCCGCGGTTGTTCCCGAGGAAGTATTGCAGACCGCGGTCCTGATAGGCAACGGGATGGTATCCCCTCCAGAGGTCCTCGCCGTTCTCGGTATACCGGCCATCGTGGTTCCAATCCACATACGACTCGCCGGCGTCATACTTCCCGTTGAAATTCGCATCGGTATACGGCTCCGATCGCAGGGCAATGTCCCACTTCGCTTCGGCCCCGGTCACATCGGTGAGCGGTGTCGAGAGGAACTTCGCACCCTTCCCGTCGGTGACGGTCTGGATATCGCCGAACGCGGGGTCGGTGCTCCGGTAGATCACGTACCCCTCGAAATCCTTGCCGGTGATCGGATCGACACTTGCTTCCGCGGCCGTATCCCAGTACAACGTCACCTTCTTGTCATCCGGCACGGCCGTCATGTGCGGCGTGACGGGCGGGCGGAAGAACTGATAGTTTTTGTTATAGATGGTCTGCACGGTCTTCGCCGTGGTCAACAGGCCGTCCAGGTTCTCCGCAAGGAGCAGGGCCATCGAGATCCGCTTCGTCTCCGCGCGGGCCAGCGTGATGTAGCCGGAGGCAAAGATGTACACGATATCGGAGTTCTGCTGGATGGCGCCGAAGTTCCGGGGGATGGAGCGGTTCCACATCGATTCGTCGTTGGAGATGCGGTCCGTATTCCACGACCAGCTGTTGAAGCTGGTGAGACCGATCTGGTCCGACTCGTCGAGATCGGTGAGTTCGAAATTCGGCTCGCCCGGATAGAGCGGGTCCTGTGTCCCGTCCCCGAGGCGCCGGCCGGCATCGGGCACGCCGTTGCCCTCGCCCTGGTCCTGGGTGTTCGGTACGCCGTCGATCCCGATGTCGTCTTCGAGGATGCTCCAGTCGTGATCGTTATCGATCCCGTCGTCCTGCCGTTCATCGATGACGCCGTCACCGTCATCATCGATGCCGTTCACCGGGTTGCCCGGACTCTCGAGGTACTTGCACCCGACGAACCCCAGCGGGAGTCCGCGGGCACCCTTCATGTCCGGATCCCAGAAGTACACCATGCTGCGCGAGTAGATCGGCACCCCGTCCAGACGCCCGGTGGTATCGTACGGGGGAACGAAATACCCGTTGTCATCCGTGTTCTCGGGCGCACCTCCGCCCAGGTCCGGATCGCCGTAGATGCCGAAGTACACGCTGTCCAGATGCTTGTCGCTGGTATTGGTGACGGTGTACACGAAGAAGATCGTGTTCTCGGCCAGCGCATTGCTCCACTGGAACGCGCGCCCATCCACCTGCACCCCGATCCCCTTCCGCGACGAGTCCGACGTGAACGGGAAGTACTGGAACTCGGTATTGAACCGGTCATCCATCGCCCAGAACACTTCGAGGTCCGAGCTCATCACATCCTGCGACAGGTACCCGGGCCAGACATACTTCCCGGTGGAGGGGTTGTACCACGTGTGCGGCCAGCTGTCGGGTTTACCATCGCCGTTCAGGTCATCTGCCGGATTCGACGCCATATACTTCTGTCCGGGATCCGCAAACCCTGGGAGCGGCTGCCATTGCCAGAGCGTATCGCCGGTCGGATTCACTTCGCGCAGGTTCGGATAGTCCCACAGGGCATCGGAGACGATATGGAGACGCCTGCCGGGCATCCACGCATCGGGTACGGACGCGCCGACGATGGGGCAGAATTGGAACGCGTAATCCAGGTTCCGCCAGACGAGGTTGTTCACCGCACGCAGGGCGTCATAGCCCGGCGCGATGCCGCCGTAGTTGTACAGCTCCACGGCGACCCGGTTGCCGTTCATGAAGAAGGACTTCCGGTCCTTCTGTGCCATTGTCGCCGTCACCTTGGCGACGGGCGGTGCCGCCGGCTTCATCGGGGCGGGCGCGGTGCCGCTCGCCACCGTCGGGTACGGATTGGCCTGCATGTACTCCTTCACGGCACGGCGTGCCTTTTCCAGCCCGTCGTCGTCCGCACGCGCCGCCGTCGAGCCCGCACTCACCGCGACCGCGAGCATCCACACCATCCACCGGGTGATTCTCATGTTCTTCATGCACACGATTCCTTTTTCAACATCCAGTTCGCGCACGGACAACGTCCGATGCTCTTCACCTCGCCACGTCCTGCCTTGTGCCCGTTGCCGTGGTCCCGTTGTCCTAGAATTCTACGTCGAAGCCGACACGCACTTCTCGCGGGGGGGCATAGTAGTCCGGCCGCACGAACCATTCGGATGCCGGATGAACGCCCGGCACGCGCGCGGCGATCGCATTCGTTGCTTCGGCCGTCCCCTGCCCCGCCACGAGCGTGTACGTTGCCCGTCCCGTGTCGTCGTACACATACCGCTCGATCAGATTGTCGAAGAGATTGTACACTTTCAGGAACCCCGTCAGCTGGATCCCCGCCACCGTGAAGGTCTTGTCGGCGAGCAGATCCACGCGGACCTGGGAGGGCTTCCGGGCGCTGTTGGTCACCAGGTACACGGTCTGCGTCAGGATCTGCGGTGTGTATGGCAGTCCCGTGCCGAGACGGCCAACGAGCGTGACATTCCAGTCCTTCGGTTCACCGATGGAGACGGTCGCATTCAGCGTATGGCTCTGGTCCCAATCGAGGTACACGGGTACCTTCTCGCTCTGCCGCCCCGAGGAGAGATCGACGAAGAATGCGTTGGCATCCGTCTCGTTCCCTTCGGAGACCTGGAAGGTGTAGTCCAGCGTCGCCCCGATCAGGTCGCCCGGTCCGCGCCGCTTGGTGAGCGAGAACGTGAGCCCCTTCACGTTGCTGTAGTCCTTGTTCACATACTTGTAGTAGGTCTCGTCCCCGCTGATGCGTATCTGCTGCTGGGCCAGCAGGTCGCGCACGTCCTTGTAGAATCCCGTCACGTTGAACGAGAGGTTCGGCATGAGCTGCTGCTGGAGGCCGAGTTCGTAGGTGACGGTCCGCTGCGGGTTCAGATCGGCATTCCCGAAGCTGGGCGTGCCGGTCGAAAAACTGTACTTGAAATCCGGATTCGCATACAGGTACGAGAACGGCGGCATCTGGAAGAAGTGCCCGTACGAGAAATGGATGATCCCTTTGTCCGTGATCGGGAACGAGACGCCAACGCGGGGGCTCCACTGGTGCTTGCCCTTCGACCGGGCCAGCAGGGTCGAACGGTCGATCGATGTCGGCAACGTCGGGCTGTTCGGACTCGGATGGAACATGTCCGTGGAATAGTCCGCATCCGCACTGAAGAAATCGTACCGGAGACCGACATTCAGGATGAGGTTGTCGAATTCCATCTTATCCTGGAGGTATGCCGAGATCTCCTTCGGCTTTCGGGAATAGGCGTCATGATACGACGTGGCGATCGACGGGATGGTCGGCGTGAAATAGCGCACCGTATCCCGGAGGACACTGAAGCTCTCGTACGTCAGCGTATGGGTCTTGTACTCCGCGCCGAATTTCACTTCATGATTCTGCGTCACCTGGCTGGTCACATCGAACTTCACGCTTGTCGTGGCGGACCGCTGGTAGTAGTGCCCGTTGCGCGTGCCGCCGGAGAGGAACGTGTACGGGGCCACGGCGACGCTCTTGTAATCCGGCTGGTACCGCGGATCCGCGTGGAGTGTGCTGATGGCCAGCCCGCCGCCGGCGGAGTACACAACAGGACTGCCGGAGGCGTCGAGGAGCGGATAGAGATACTGCTTGTAATCGTTGAGATTGTACGACCCGCGGAGCGTATAGTACGTTGAGGCGTTCACCGAATGCCGGAGTTCCAGGGAGTTCAGCAGGCCCCACTCATTATTATTGTAGTTCGCATCCGGGTTGTATTTGTAGCTGTGCGAATACCCCTTCCAGGAGGAGTTCGAGTACAGGACATCGTACCGGATCTTCGCCGTGGAGAACGGCGTGAAGGTCAGCTTGGCGGTCCCGCTCACCTCCCGGCTCGGATTCATCGGGACGAGGGCGCTGTCGCCGGACCGAAACAGCGTGATGTCATTGGGATTCATCGGGTTGACGCTGGCGTAGTCCGAGGGCACATGCTGGCGTACACCATAGAGCCATCCCTTCTCATCATCGAACCGTCCGGACAGGAAGAAGCTCACATCATCGCTCAGGATCGGTCCATTGAGCGTCAGTTCCGTCACCGTGTGGCTGAAGGGTTTGAGATTGTCGATGTTCGTGAAGATCTCATCGTGACCGCTCACGTAGTCGCCCGTATAGAACGACAGGCTGCCACCGAACCTGGTACCACCCTCCCTGGTCACCGTATTGACGACACCGCTCAGCGCATTGCCGTATTCGGCATTGAACGTGCCGCTCACCACCGACAGCTCCTGGATGGCATTCGTGGCGATCTGGACGGTGCGGGTGTTGTCGAACGGATTGGAGATCGACACGCCATTGACCGTATAGGCGATCTCGTTGGAGCGGCCGCCGCGGATATGCAGCTCGCCACCGGCACCCTGCGTGATGCCGGCCTGCAGGGAGAGGATCTGCGCTACGCTTTCCACGGGCAAAGCCTGGATGGCCGCCGCGTCGATGTTCGTATGCGAGGAGGTCAGGTCGCGGCGGATCATCGGAGCCTCGGCCTGCACTTCCACCGTTTCGAGGGCGATCACGTCGGTTCCCAGCTTGATGTCCACGCGCGTGGTGAAGTCCACCGAGACCTTGACGTTCGTGATACGCTTCTTCTGGAAGCCGACCCCGGAGGCGACAAGGTTGTACGTGCCGGGCGGGATATTGATGATGGTGTAGTCACCATCCACGTTCGTGCTGGCGCCGATGGTCGTGCCTTCGATGAGCACGCTGACCCCGACCAGGGCCTCGCCGTTCTCCGCGCTCTGAATGCGTCCGGCGATCTTCCCCGTGGTTCCCCCAAAGGCGGCACCGGTGATCAGGCATCCCACCAGTACTGCGATCATACTGCGAACTGACATACACGCCTCCTGTGCCGGCGGGCTCACGCCCGCCGCGATCATGCAATTTCCCCGATCAGCGGGATCGATCCCGCCATGGGTTCCGACGCGTTTTCCTTCTACCCTCTTCCTTCTTCCGTAAAAAAATGGGCCGCAACAGATGATCTGTCACGGCCCTGGTATGTCAAACAACACATCGCGATAACGGAGCGCGGGACTAACGGACGAGCATCATCTTCTGGGATTTGCTGAAGTTCCCGAACTTGAGCGTGTACACGTAGCTGCCGCTGGCAACGCTCTGTCCGGCATTGTTCGTGCCGTCCCATTCCTGCTGATAGGCACCCTTCGCCATCTCCTGGCTGCCGATCAGGGTCTTCACTTCGCGGCCGAGCATGTCATAGACCACGAGAGAGATCTTGTTCTCCGCCGGGAGCGCGAAGCGGATCATCGTGGACGGGTTGAAGGGATTTGGATAGTTGGCTTCGAGCACGTACTGGTCCGGGGTGACGGTGGTCACGTCGATCGGTACGAACGTGGAGCCGGTCCATTCGAGCATGCGAAGGTTGGTCGCGACGACGTTGACCTGCTTCCAGGTGCTGTCCAGTTTCCAGGAATCAGGTGTCGCCGACGTATCCCAGGAATACCGGCGGTAGGTCACGGAATCTGCGACGCTCTGGTACGAGAGCATCAGTTCCTTCTTTCCGTTGCCGTTCACATCGGATCCTGCGAACATCTTGGAAACGAACGGACTCTCGGCGAACACCGTATCAACGCCCATGCCGAGCGAATCATAGTAATCGATGTTATGGAAGAAGGCCGGCTCGCCAGGATAATACACGGTGCTCGTGTAGTTCGCCGGGTCCGTCAGGCTTCCCGTGCCCTTGTATTCCAGAGCGACCACATTGTAGTCGGCCCCGCCACCCGCAAGGATCTCCTCCCGCCCGTTGCCGTTGAAATCATAGGCACCGATACCCCAGAAGGCACCCGTGTTCTTGCCGGCGGTCTTCCAGAGGTCCGTTCCGATGATCCCGAACTGGCTCGAATCCTTCCACACATACACGCCCGTATCGCCCTTGGCGACCGCAGTCAGGCTGACCTGATAATCGTTCGTG
Source organism: Bacteroidota bacterium (assembly GCA_030835135.1). Taxonomy (GTDB): domain Bacteria; phylum Bacteroidota; class Ignavibacteria; order UBA10030; family UBA6906; genus JAGDMK01. The sequence goes on along the minus strand of JAUQWO010000022.1, from coordinate 17,972 downwards.
GAGCCACCGATGTAGAGGATGCCGGCGATCTCTTTGGCGCCGTCACCGTTCACATCGACGGGCTGCACGCCCATGTACGCAACGGCATCATCACCACGCGACTTCATGTATTCGAAGTAATACTTCTTTGCCATCGGATTCGTCAATGTGTCGACACCCGGGGTCGGATAGCGATAGGTATCCGTTCCCTTCGGATCGATCGACCAGAACCCGTAGAAGTTCCAGTAGTGGTTGACGATCTCTTTGCCGCCGTCGCCGTCGATGTCGGCCGGCACAGACTGCCACCACGAACCGGCGGAGAACCTGTTCTCCGCTTGCACCGCGGGGTTCCCGCCTTCGATGTCCCACGACCCGAACCCGCCGATATCGCCGATGACGCCGAGGACGTACACCTTATTGTCCTGGTTCGCCATGATCAGTTCATCACGGCCATCACCATCAATATCTTCCACCGTACCTGTCTCACGATCCATGCGCAGTGCCGACGTGGCGCCCAGAACGCCCGCAAATTGCGTCGCGGGAAGTTCGAGGTCAGCGAGGCCCGGGGCTGCACCATACGAGTTGTCCGTTCCGTTAAACTCGAACACCACAACCTTGCCCGTGTAGCGCGGACCGACCGGATAGATGATCTCGCGGTTCCCGTCGCCATCCAGGTCGCCGTCCTTCACCCAGCGGGGGGTGGAGTTCGCGTTGCTGGAATACATGTTCGGTGACGACCAGACAAGTTCAAGGATGTTCGGAGCTTTGAACTCGAACACGTGGACGCGGCCGCCGTTGGCATAGTCGGTGCACATGATCTCGGGCTTGCCGTCCTTGTCCATGTCCTTCGTGACCCAGGCGCTGCGGATGCCCTGGTCGTTGCGGAACGGCTTGGTGCTGTCGGGACCGGTCCAGAGGAACTTCGTCTGGTAGGAATTGTGTGTCGCCACGCTGGACAGCTGTGCCATGGCGGCACCGCTGACGAGCGCGAGGACAAGCAGCACGATGGTAGCTCTGCTCATGCGTTGACTCCTCTAGTGAATGTGTGAGTAGGTACTGTAGTGGTGGACGACAAGTGCGTTCGTGATCCGACCCGGTGAGAAGAGAATGTCGGCAGTGCAGCTCGCGATCAAGATGACAGCGGATGCGCACATGACACAGGTAGTACTATGATACCATTCGCTGCGCGGAATGTCAAGCACGCCTGTGCCAATGATGAACCATCATGGAAGCGGAAGCCTTGCCTTTCTTCCAGCGATTGCTAACTTGGAAAGGTCAACCCCTATGTCCATTTCACAGGAGGAACTCATGAAGCTTCTTTCCACCCTGTGCCTGACCGCTCTGACCCTGCTCCTCCTCACCGGGTCAGTCCAGCAGGCAACGGCCGATGTGTTCGCCCACAACGTGCGCGTCACCCAGCCTGCGACGAACGATCCGTTCGACGCGAAGTTCAATGATGGTACCGGCGCTGCGATCCGGTTCGTGCTGTCCGACCACGCAGACTCCGTGCTCGTCATGATCAACGACATTTCCGGCACGATCCGGACGATCAAGGCAACCGACCTCCCCTCGGGCGACACGCTCGTGGTGTGGGACGGCAACAACTTCCTCGGCGTGCCGGTCCCGTCCGGCGACTATACGATCAAGATCGCGGCATTCGACAAGGGCTACAACGCCTATACCGAGATCTTCTATGACCAGCCGTCGATCTTCACCCGGGGCGTCACCGCCATCCGGAACATGGAGCTCAAGAATTTCGGGTTCATCTACGCCGCGGACAATGGCGGGTACGCCACCGGCATCGCGCGTCATTCGGCCGATGGACGCCTGTGGGGCAACAGCAAAGGCGTGGCAAAGCTGAATAATACCGGGGCGGTCGTTGGACCGGCCAACCTCCGCTACTCATCCGAGGCGGACGAGGCAGGATACGTCTATCTGATCGGCCGGGACAACAAACAGATCTTCCGGTATCACACGGATACGCTGAACGTCATCATGGTCGATTCGGGCGGATACACGACGAACCTCGAGGGCCTCGCGATCGGCGGGTCCGGGAGCGGACGCGTGATGGCCGTTGCGGGCAACAGCAAGGTGTACTTCGCGCCCATCGGGGCGAGCACCTGGTTCCAGCCAAAGACCATCGCCATCGATGGCGATTCCACGGTGGTCTTCTGGGATGTGCAGTTTGGAGGCGATTCGGTGATCTTTGCCACGTTCTACGGCGCCAAGGACAACATCGCCCCGGGCGTGGCCAAATTCAACTTCGCAGGGTGGGATGGCAGCACGCCGAAGAAGCTCGCCGATGCGCAGTGGACGGTGACCGTGGACAGCGGCCGCGGCAACACGATGGCCATCGCACACGGCAAGGACACCACGGGCGCCGACGATATGCTCTACTTCACGATCGCCCGCCGCAAATCCGGCGACGCCAACGTGAAACAGAACATCTACGTCATCAAGAGCCTCTACAGCGGCACCCCGACCCTCGACACGGTCTACAAGGACAAGGCGAACAACATGACCGGCGCCCGTTCCGACATCACCGTCGATGCCGCGGGCAACATCATCTACTTCGAGAATTCCAACGAAGAAGTGGTCCTGATCTCGCCGCCGACAGGCCCGAACAACTTCACCACCGATGCGCACGAGAAGATCAAGGTGATCATCTCCGAGACGATCGCCGCGGTGCGCCGTCAGACGGTGGATCCGTACAAGCCGGACCGTGTCGGCGACACCGTGACCGTCATCGGTACGGTCATCTCGATGAACCCCACGGCCAGCGCGAACCGCTTCCAGTACTTCATCCAGGATGCCACGGGCGGCATCAACGTGACGAAGGGGAGCGTAACGGGCGGTGGACCTGTCTACAAGTTCGGTGACCGCCTCGTCATCAAGGGCGTCGTCGGACAGAACCGCGGCACGACCCAGCTGAACATCGTCAATATGGCCGATGTGCAGCTCCTCGACTCCAACAATGCGGTCACGCCGCAGGTCCTGACACTCCAGCAGTACCTTGCCGACGCGGAGAAGTATGAGAGTCAGCTCATCAAGTTCATTGGCGTCGCCAAGACCGCCGGGTCCGTTGCCTGGCCCGCGGCCGGTGCCGATGCGAACATGACCATCACCGATGGGTACCGGGACCTGCTCCTGCGCATCGACCTGGACATGGAACTCGACGGCACGACGGAACCCGTCTACCCGATGAGCGTCCAGGGCGTCGCCACCCAGTACACGTCAGGCTCGACGGTGTACAACGACGGTTACCAGATCACCCCCAGCTGGGTCACCGATATCACGGGCGGCATCAACGCCCCGCCGAACCGGTACTTCTCCTTGCTGAGCCCGGCGCATACGTCGCGCGTGGTGCTGAATGACACCGCGCAGACGGTGACCTTCCGCTGGCGCGCAGCGGTGGACCTGAACGGCGACAACCTGATCTATCAGTGGCTCCCGGTGGGTGGCTCGGCAGTGCCGACCGCCAATGCAGCGAAGGACACGTTCCTTGTCCGGACCGGCAAGCAGCTCCTCACCTACCTCGGCGCGGCGGACTCCGTGCTGTTGAAGTGGTCGGTGGCAACGAAGGACCCGGCCAATCCGGTCCAGTACTGCATCGACACCGTGAACGTAACGCTCGTCCGCGGTACCATCACCGATGTGGACGGCCGTCTCGCCGTGCCGACGCAGTTCTCGCTGGATCAGAACTACCCCAATCCGTTCAACCCCAGCACGACGATCCGCTTCGGCCTCCCGGCCGCGGCGTCCGTGCGCCTGACCATCTATGATGCGCTGGGCCGCGAGGTCGCAACGCTGGTGAACGGGGAGATGGGCGCGGGCTACCAGTCCATGACCTGGAACGCCACGAACAACGACGGCGTGCGTGTGGCAAGCGGCGTGTACTTCTACCGCCTGCAGGCACAGCAAGCCAACGGCAACGTGCCGTTCGTGGAATTGCGGAAGATGCTACTGGTGAAGTGACAGCGGTGGGTGTGTGATGTGAACAGCGGACGCCGGGCCATGAGGAAGGTGTGCATGGCCCGGCGTTGCTGTTGCGGAGCGTACCGCTCTCCGCGCGGAACGCTACCGGGCAAGCACCATGCGCTTCATGTCCACCTGCGCACCAGCGTTCAGCCGGTAGAAGTACATCCCACTCGACAATCCTGCTGCGTTGAACCGCACGTTGTACATCCTCCCCGGCTCGGCCAACCCATCGAACAGCGTGGCGACCTCCCTGCCCAGCGCATCATACACGACCAGCTTCGCATTCCCGACAGCTGCCACGGTGAACGTGATCGCGGTCTCGGGGTTGAAGGGATTCGGATAGTTCTGCTGCAATCCGAACGCTGAGGGGACCGCATCCGTGGTCACGTCCGTGACCCCCGCGATCTCCACCCGCACCTCGTCCGTCACCGACTCGTCACCGTTCAGGTCAACCTGACGCAACCGGTAGTACCACGTTCCCGCTGCCACCGCTGCATCGGTGAAGCTGTAGTCATGCGGCACGATCCCGTTCCCCTGCGTGGGGACGAAATCCACCTGCTGGAAAGCCCCTGCATCCGCCGCACGGCGCTCGATGAAGAACCCGTAATTGTCCACTTCCGTGATCGTCCGCCACTGGAGGGCGACACCCGCCGCCCCGAGCACCGGAGCCGCAGCGAAGGACGCCAGCGTGATCGGGAGCGGTGCCTCGCCCACGATGAACTGCCCGCCGTTCACCAGGTTCGGCCACGGGCCATAGTAGTTGCCCGTCACATACACCGTCACGCCATCCACGGTGAATTTCGCGAAGGACCGGAGCGTCTGAAACACGATGTCCGAACTCCCGCTGAGCCTCTGGCACACCCCGGCAAGGATCACCTGCTCCTGCGACGTGTTCACGCCCTTGAGGTCGATCGTGCCCGCATTCCGGATGTCCCCGCCGATCACCACGATCGGACCCGAGGTTCCGTCCGGGCCCTCTTTTGTCCATGCACCACCGGCATCCACGGTCAGATCATTCACCACAACGAGGAATTTGCCCTTCTCGGTATTCCTGAGTGCAAGTTTTCCGCCTGTCTGAACATGCAGGGTGAACGATTCGCAGAGCGTTCCCGTCACCGCAACATACGGCGATGCAAAGGCGATGTGCACCCGGCTCAGCAGCCCCGGGACCTTCGTGGAATCCCAATTCTGGGCCTGCTCCCAGTTCATGGGAAGCGACGGGTGGGAGCCTGTGTAGTGACGATCGAATGTTGTGACGCCCGCGAACGACTGCACAACCGTCAGCAGGCCGGCAAGAATGACCAGGACTGTTGTACGCATGATGGAACCCTCCTTTACGAAGAAAGAGCGATGACGACGCATGGAACGATGACCACTGTTGGTACCTGTGTGTGGTGTCGGGAGACACCCGATGTGTGGAGTCAATATACACGATACGCCCCGGCGGCGCTGTAATCGCGGTCACGCGCGAACATCATACCCATTCTGCGATCCCGGCCATGACATTTCTACAAAATCGGACTGCCTTGATTTTCTGGTGGGAATCGGGTAGGTTCGAAGAGCAAACGCAGACAGACACCACCACTATCAGCGATCACGCCATGCCGATCCGCATCTTCGTCACCGGGGGTACATTCGATAAGGAATACAACGAACTGGAGGGTAAGCTCTATTTCAAGGATTCCCATCTGCAGGAGATGCTCACGCTCGGACGGTGCAAGCTCGATGTGGCGGTGCGCACGCTCATGATGGTGGACAGCCTGGAGATGACGGATGCGGACCGGTCACTGATCGTGGACCAGTGCAGGAAAGCGCACGAGGAGAAGATCCTCATCACGCATGGCACCGATACGATGGACGTGACCGCACGCGCTCTTGGCACCGAGGTGACGGGCAAGACGATCGTCCTGACCGGTGCCATGGTCCCGTACAAGTTCGGCAGTTCGGACGGCCTTTTCAACCTGGGCAGCGCTCTGGCGTTCGTGCAGGTGCTTCCCCACGGGGTCTACATCGTGATGAACGGCAGGGTGTTCGGCTGGGACAACGTCAGGAAGAACCGGAAGACCGGTGTGTTCGAAGAGCAGTGAACGGAAATGCAGAAGGCAAAGGGAAAAGAGAACGGGCACAGCAGCCGAACCTTCCGGCATGTGTGCCCGTTTCGCGTTGCCCTGACCCGGGTTACACGCGCATCAGTACCGCTCCACCTTGATGCTCGACACGCCCGCCTCGATGTTCACCGAGATCGTGCTCTTCGCGGTAGAAAAATTCTCCGTGCGGTAGATCCCCTCGCCGGACTTCGTGAATCCCGGGAAATGCTTGGACGACAACGCGGTCTCCAGCTCCACCTCGCACGCGGCCGATTCCGGCACATACAGGACGATCGATGATGCACCCGCGGAGACGCGGACGTTCGTCGTGGCCGACCGGTCGCCCAGCGTGATCTTCATGCTCGATGCGCCGCCGTTGATCTCCAGATGCTCGACCTTGAACGGGGTCAGGTCGCACGTCAGCTTCGCCGCACCGATATTCATCTCCAGATCCCACACCGGCGCCGGGTTGAGCCGGGCGGTCACCTGATTGGTGTGGTGGCCCAGGCGGAACCCCTTCCGCCTCCCTTCCAGGGACATCGTATACGTGCGATCCCCGCCCTGGCCCGCTTCATCGAACGCATACATCCCGATGTTGGATTCCACTTCTGCAAAGAACACGTTCATGGACGTATCGGCGATCGTGAAGGCACCGGCCCCGGAATCGAGGACGAACCTCGCGTGCTTCACGGTGGTATCCGGCGATACCACGAAACTCTGAGACGCATTGGCAAGCGCCTCTCCATCTTCCTCATCCCAGAACGATGTCGTCACGAGTGCCGCGAGGAAGTACGCCAGCACCAGACCCGCCACGCCTGCCGCGATCATGCGCACCACTTTCCCTCCTACCAGAAGTCCGACACCCCAGAGCACCAGGACCAGCGGCCAGAGGCCGAGGGCGATCCCCCACTTGGGGGTCATGACACCTGCCTTGTGGGCGAGGACCAGAAGGCCCAGGGAGACAAGCGCCACCCCCCAGAAGATCCGGCCAGGTCTCATGACTGTCCCCCCTGCGGCTGGTTGTCATCACGCGACCGCCAGAGCATGGCACCGCCGATGGCGACCAGAATGAGCGGCCAGAAATCCCCGAAACTCACATCCAGGAACCTGTCGGCCAGGAACAACAAACCAATAACGATGAGCACGATCCCGCCGATAACGCTGCCGCGGTCACGTTTACGCTCGGGTGCTGAAGAGGGTGTCGGTGTGTCCATGGTTCTCCCTTTCGATGATCGATGTGGGCTGCGGCCGGAACTGCCGGGGCCCGGAGTGCGTGTGTCCCCTCCTGAGGAGTTGTACGCAGCCCGGGCCCGGATTGTTACTCGCTATCGCACAACGCGGAATGTTCCCGCGCCTGCCCTGGACGAATACCGGCCATCGTACATGGCTTCTGCCGTGACCGGGGGATACACAAAGGTGCCGGCCGTCACGGCCCGGACCGCATAATAGAACACCTGCTGCCGTTTGCCACCCCGGAAACTCGTATAGAGATTGATGCGGTCATCCCGGATATCCATGTACTCCGGTACGGTGGCATTCTGGATGAAGGGATACGCCGTTGCCTCGGTCAGACGCGGGTTCTCGATCTCCAACCCGGCCGGCAACAGGTCACTCACCGCTACGTACTCCAGACGGTCCACGGACGAGGTGAGGGAGATCCGAACGACCAGAAGATCGTTCTGCTTCACCGTCTGCCCGGTCACCACGCCGCCCGACCGGTTCAGCAGGTCGCGCCGCACCTGCAGGTTCCGGTCCTCCATCTTCACCTTTCCGTCGGTCCGGATGCCCTCCACCGCCAGTGTATAATAGACGCGGCCACTCCCCTCGATCGCGATGGTGACCGTCTTCCCGTACGGCTCGCAGTCGATCCGTTGCGTCCCACCATTGTACGCGAACTGCTTGCCGCCCACGGTCACCTTTCCCGTCGCTTTCGTTGCCGACGCCAGCCGTGCCGCCTTGCCGAATGCCAGCAGCGTGAAGGCATTGTCCTGCGTGCTGTACCACTCGTCAGTACGGTACGCGCGGGAGAGATACTCGGTCAGACGGGGGACGTGCGGACTGCTGAGGTCCGTTTCCAGCAGCACGTTCAGCATCACTGCTGCCGAGCGGACGGGTGAATCGAGATCGCCGCCGTTCTGCCGCGCAGCCTCATCAACGACGAACTGCCCCGGCATGATATCACTGTACGACCGCCGGTCGCCGGCAAGCGCATAGGCACCGGCGAGCAGATACCGCGTGTCGGCGGTAAGGAGCGAGCGCTCATTGCGGTAGAAGCTCATCACCGACTGTTCCGGTTTTCCGGCGAGCGCCAGGACGTACAACGCATAGAGCGAACTCTTCGCCGCGATGCGGCGGACGACCCACTTGTTCGCTTCCAGGTAGGAACGGTCTTCGGTCTTCCTGCCGCGCGCAATGCGCCCCACGGCACCCAGAGCGGACGACAGCGTGGCATCCATCACCGCATACCCGCCCTTGCGTGCCTCGACCAGGAAGTGCGTCGCATACACCGTCGCCCACTCATTCTCGTCCGACCCGCCCGGCCAGTAGGAGAATCCTCCATCCTGCAATTGCATGCCGGTGATCTTCGTGATCGCCTCATTCACATAATACGTCGGACTCCCGCCCGTCAATGTTCCCGGGGCGAGGACCGACGCGATGTCGCGCAGGTAGATCTGCGGAAACGCGCGGGAGACGGTCTGCTCCAGGCAGCCATGCGGATAGCCGAGGAGGTCCTTCAACTGTCCGGCCATCGCGGAGACCGGGAACGGGCTGAGTGCGACATAGGCCTTTCGCCCCGCCGGGAGGTACACATCACCCACCTGCAGACTCACATTCTTCCCGCCGTCAACGAAACCCGTCTTCGCATCCGTGGCGAACGGCGCCGCGGGGCGCACCGGAAGTTCGGTGGTGGATTCCAGCACCTCACCCAGGGCACGCGCGCGGAGCTTCACCGTTGCGGCCCCAATGAGTGGTCCGGCAACGAGCGACACCGGGGTGTACCGTTCCTGGTTCGCGCCGACCTCCAGCTCCACCTGCTTCTGCGCTGCGCGCAGGGGACCGGCGGTCTCGATGTCGAACATCACAGTGGTCCCGGACCCCGTCGTGTTGAACGCCGTGACCGGCATGCTGAACGAGTCGCCCGGCGCAACGAAGCGCGGCAATGCCGGCGTCACAACGATGTTGTCGGCGACCTTCATCGCCTTTTCCGCAGAGCCGAACCGGTCGCCCTTGTACGCGAACGCCATCAGCCGCACTTCACCATTGAACTCCGGTATGGTCAGAGGCACGGTCACTTCGCCGTTGCCGTCGGTGGTAAGGATCCCGGACCAGATCGCCAGCGGCTTGAAGCGCTGCACGCCGAGCGGGTTCAGGCGCTTGCCCATCTCGGCTTCACCGCCACCGGTGCTGGACAACCGCGACCGGTCCGGTTCCGGCAAGAGATGCTTGAAGAAATCATGCGTGTCCGTTTCGAGCGCACGGCGCGCATAGAAATACCCGTAGGGGTCCGGGGTCTTGTAGTTCTTCACCTGGCAGATCCCTTCATCCACGGCTGCCAGCGTGAGTGCCACACCCGGTTCACCGGCGATCGCCACCGTGATGGTCTGCTTGCCGCGCGGACGGATCCGCTCCGGGGCTCGGATCTGCACATCCAGTTTGTTGCTCTTCCGCTCCACGATGACCGGCGCGAAGCCATGTCCCGCAAGCAGCGGAATGGAAAGGTCGTTGATCTTCCGGAAGAGCACCGCCGCGACATACACCGTCGGCAAATGCGCATCCGTGATGTCCAGATCCATCGACGCGGCATTGTTCACCACGTCGAGATACTGGTGGGTGAACACGTGGTTCCGCTCAATGGTCACCAGCATCCGGCCGCTGAACGGGGCCTGGAAAAGGATGTGCGCCTTCTCGCCCGGCGCATACACCTTCTTGTCCAGCACGATGTCCACCCGCGCTTCCGGATCGACCTCGAAGGAGGTCATGTCCGATGTCCCCCAGCTGTACGAATAGAACTCGATCTGATTGTACCCGGCATCCCCCGCCTTGCTCACCCGCAGGGCATAGTCACCCGACCGTGGAGCGCTGTAGGTATACTCCAGCGGTCCGGAACCGATGGTGACACGGTCGGTGCGGACGGGGATCTCGCGTCGTTCGGACACATACCGCAGGTTGTTGGTCTGCGGATGCTGACGCAGCACGGAATGCCATTCGTACCGGATCAGTTGCACCTGGGCTGTGAACCCCTTGAGCAGGTGGTCCTGGGGATCCACCGCAACGATGCGCACCTTCTGCGGCGTGTTGGGCGCCATGTAATACGCCCCGGCATTCCTGACCCCGATGAGATAGGGTTTCGGATAGACCATGGTCTGCGCCACCTGATGCACCGGCCGGCCGGACTCATCGAAGACCGCCACCCGTCCGCGTGCACGGATGATCCCGGACGTGGACAACCCCTCGGGGATCGTCATCGAGATCGCCGCCGTACCATCGCTTTCCGTCCGGCCCGTTGCCACAAAGGGGTCGCCAACGTTGTTCGCCGCCGCATCATCACGGAAGACGAACTCCGGGAAATTCTTCGAGAGATACGGCACGACCGTGAAGGCACCTTCGAACTCCCAGTTCCTGCCCGCGGCAGGCGGGCCGAAGAAGTTCGTGGCCTGCACGGTGTAGTCCACCGTCTCGCCCGGCCGCGCCGTCTCGAGCGTCGGCGTCAGACTCACCCGCAACCGGTCCGGCACGAAATCTTCCACGCTCACCTTGTACGAGGTCAGGAAGACGTTGCTGCCGGTGTACAACTCATACCGGTAGTCGCCGGTCGACGCCGCGGTGGTGGTCGGGAAGGACGACTCGAATGCACCCTGCGCATTCAGCGTGTGCTGCGTCTCCTGCACGATCGACCCGCGCGGATTGAACAGCTTGAGGCGCACCGGCATGCCCGCCGGGACCGGGTTCGTGAGATTGCGCACGAGGCCGGCCACGACCACCTTCTCGCCGGGGCGGTAGATGTTCCGGTCGCCGTACAGCATCGCATCATACGGCCCCGCCAGATCACGCCGTCCGGCAACATCGAACCGCGATGTCTCCACACGGTAATCGTCGAGGTGAAGAACGTTGAAGTCGTTCTCCGCTTCGGCTGTCACGATCCGCAGCGGGAAGTCCTTCAACTTCTCCGCCATCCCCGTGAAGCGGGCAACGCCATCGGGATCGGTCTTCGCAACGGCGACGGTCTGGTTCGTCGTGGAGATGAGCGAGATGGTGACGTTCGGCATCGGCGCTGTCGTGACGAGGTTGGTCGCGAAGACCAGGACCTCATCGTACGAGGTCTTCGCGATGAGCCCGATATCGGAGATGGAGATCAACTTGGAGGTCGAGCGCCACGACTCCTCGGGGTTCGCGATCTCCACGAGATAGAACCCCTTGTACCCGGTGTTCATGAACGGTGTGAGACTGAACGGCGTCGTGATCTCACGGTTGGGGACGCCCGCAATGCGGAGCGTATCGTACGACAGCTGCCGTCCGAAATTGCCCACGTAGTACCGGTATTTCTTCACCCACGACGCGCCCCCACCTTCTTCATCACCGTAGTAGGAGTAGTCGTAATACCGCCCGTTGTCCAACAGGTACACGATGTTGTTCTGGAAGATCTGGCTGACGCGCACGGCGAGCTGCGGGAGGTTCACCGTCGTGATGTCGATGGACCGCGCCCCGCCGAGCATCATGTACATGCCGCTGGACGACGCGAATCCGAACGACGGAGCGATGTTCCCGATCACGACGTCGGCCTCGTAGTCGTTCTGGGTCTTCCCGCCCAGCACGCTTTCCAGCCCCTTCTGCACGGTCAGCCGGAACGCGGCACCGGGCTCGAAGGCGCCAAGAAGCGTGAACCCGTCGCCGTCATTGCGCACCGTGAACGGCCGCGCCGGGTCGAGCGTTACCCCCGCCTTCGCGACCTCGGCATCCACTTCCTGCGAGGTCCTCACTTTGACCCAGCCACTGCTGCCATCCGAACCGAACTCATGCCCGAGTATCTGGAGCTCACCCAGAGGCGGCATCCTGTACACGAACGGCTCTTCCATGCGGATCCGCGTGCCGGTCTCCGGCGAGGTCAGACCTTCGGCGCAGCTCACGGCGATCACACGTTCCTTGTCGAGCCGGGTCACCGTCCCGATATCCACGGCGATCACGCGGCTCTGGCCGGTCGTCGCAACGTTCGCGATCTGCTTCGGTTCATTGTCCACCTTCACCGTGACCATGCCCGGGACATCCGACGCGTTCACCGGGTAGGTGAACTCCAGGTTCGCACGAATGCCGATCTCCCGTTTCTGTCCGATCCGGTCATAGAAGAACTCCGCCCCTTTGAGCCGGAAGCTTTCGGTCTCGAAGGAAAACTCCGCGGGGCCGTCAAATCCTTCGGCACCGGACATAGTCGTGAGCAGGTCCGTGTTCAGCTTCGCCGTGAACCGGGCATCGCCCGGCAGCTGGCCGTCCGGACTGAATACCAGCCGTGTCGTGTCCTCCCAGATGAACTTTCCGGGGATCTCGGGCGAGAAGGTCATGTACGGCGTGGAGGTCCACTGGTTCACGGAGTCCATCGGCACGATCCCGCGGGAGAACGTCACGGGCAGGATGAGGTCACGCCCGATGACACCCGATGGCAGCGTCGATGTGACACGGAGGACGTTGGTTCCCGGTCCGCCGCAGCTGTGGAACAGCACGGCCAGGAGGATAAGGGCAACGACAACGCGTGGTTGCTTCATGATACTTCCCCGTTCTGGTGAGGTGAGGTGTGATGAGAATACAATGCTGTCGATCCATGCTCTGATGGGCGTGCGCAGGAGCCCCCACGCCCGGTCCAGGGTGCGGTCCACGGTGGCACGACCTTCCTGCGAGACCCCTACGCGGGATCCCCATCTACATGGCGTTCTTCACCGTCATCGAAACCGATGAGAGTCTGCCACGGTCGTCAACGCACGCAACGGTATGGGGCCCCTGTGCCAGAGCAATGAACACCTTCTCCCCGGGACGTTTCTTCCCGAGATAGGTATCGTCCACATACCACCGGTGGTCCTGCACGTCCACGCTCGATCCGGCCTGCAACACGATCTGCTGTCCGGGTGAGGTGATGAAATACGTCATCCCTTCGGACGGGCTCAGGATGGTCGGGCCTTCGCCCGCGAAGACCCGCGTGCACGCCGGATCGTGCGGCGGGGCAAGGGTCTTGTTCACGCCGTGCATCTTCCAGAAATGGACCAGCTCCGGTGGGTACTGCGCATACACGGTCGGTGCATAGGGATGGCTGCCCACGCAGGAGGCGCAATACGTCACCTTGCCATCCGTCGATACCAGGAACTCCGTGCACACGGTACACGGGGCCGTGGACGAGACACGGTCGATGAACATGTCGTCGATCAGCTGCGAACAGTACAATCCCGGGGGACGGCCGCTGCGCGCGCACACCCGGCGTGTCCGTATGTTCGGCGGCGGTCGCAGGATCCCCTTCTCGGCGATGGACGAGATGGACGTGAAGACATCCAGCAGGAGCGGTGCTGCAGAGCGGCTCCCGACAAGATCGGGGTTCCCGCGGTTCGTCACATTGCCCATCCACACCCCGATGGTGTACATCGAGGAATACCCGATGCACCATGCATCGCGTCGACCGTATGAGGTTCCGGTCTTGTACGCCACCTTCGGCAATGTGAACGCGTAGTCGAAATTGTTCGGCAGGTCAGGCCGCTCCAGACCGGAGAGGATGTGCGTCACCATGTACGCGGTCGCGGTGGAGAATACGGGCACCTCCTGCGACGGGTCCCCCGGCGCATCTTCGGTCCAGCGCAAGGGCCGCCAGACACCGCCGCGCGGGAAGGACGCGAACGCCGGCACGAGTTCATCGAGCCGGACCCCGCAACCGCCGAGGATCATGCTGAGGCCGAGGCGTCCGCGTTGCTGCTGCAGCGACACGAAGCCCTCCTTCGCAAGGAAGTCCTCGAAGGGGTCGAGACCAACACGTTTCAGCATCCGCACCATCGGAACATTCAGTGAACGCTGGAGCGCCTCATCCGCATGGACCAGCCCGTCGTACCCCCCGTCGTAATTCTCCGCGTAGAACCCTTCGGCATCGTAGGGCGTGTCCAGGAGTACGGTGCGTGGCGTGAGTTCCCCCGCTTCGATCTGCATCGCATACAGGAACGGCTTGAGGGTGGACCCGGGAGAACGCAATGCCATCACCGCATCCACCTGTCCCTGCGATGCGTCGTCGGCAAATGCCCCCGAGCCCGCGTACGCACGCACCGCGCCGGTCGCATTCTCCACGACGAGCACTGCTCCGTTCTGAACACCGCTCAACCGCCATGGCCGGAGGTGGTTGGCCAGGAGCGTTTCGACCTTTCTCTGGATATCCATGTCCAGGGTGCTGTGCACGACCGCGGTGCCGGGAAGTCGCCGGGCCAGGCGCAATGCGAAGTGCTCCGCTCCCCGGGGCAACGCATGCCGTTCCGCCGCGGCGGGCGTATTCCACAACACGACGGAATCGGCTTCCGTGAGCATCCCCTCCGCCAGCCATCGCTTCGCCTGGAGCATCCGTTCACGGAGCAACGCCTCGCCGTTCCGGTCGGGCCGGAGCCCGTTCGGATCGCTCGGGATGAGCATGAGGTCGAAGAGCTGCGCCACATTCAACCGCTCGAGCGGGGTCTGATAGTAGATGAGGGCGGCGGATTGGAGCCCTTCGATATTGCCTCCCAGCGGGACCATGGAAAGATACATCTCGAGCAGCTCGTCCTTCGAGTAGGTCCATTCCAGCTGGAATGCCCGGAGGATCTCCAGCATCTTGTTCCCGACCGTCCGTTCCTTCGGCTCGAGCATGCGGGCGATCTGCATGGTGATGGTGGAGGCGCCGGATACTCTCCGGCCCGAACTCAGATTCTGATAGAGCGCGCGTGCAAGGGCAAAGGGGTTGACGCCGGGATGGTAGGAGAACCACCGGTCCTCCCGGGCCAGAAGGATGCGTTTCAGGCGTGGCGGGATCTCCGCGGGCAACGTCTTGAGCCGCCAGATCCCGTCCGATGCGCGGAAGGCATGGACGAACCTCCCCCGCTGATCCTCGATCAGCGTGGAGTACGGTTTGGGGTGTGGGAGGGGGAACATCGACGACAGGAGCAGTGCCAGACCGATCATCCCCCCCAGGAGGCCGCCTACGATATGCAGCGTTCGCCGGCGCGTCACGTGTGGCATCCCGTCACGCTCGCGTACCATTGCGACCGGAAGGGTCCGCCGCCCAACCGGACGAATACCGGCTGGCCCTGGGGGCGGTTCGGGCGATGCAACTCATGGTCTGCTCCGGAAGTGTCACCGAATGTACCCAAACAGGGAGGGGAAGTCAAGACGGCCATTTTGCTATTCGGGACATTTCTTCGTACTTTTTTCCATGATGCTGCGATGCATATGGCCCTGATCCCCCCGACCACACTCGACCGCGCCCGTTCGCTCTTCCCGTACCTTGCCAGCGGGCATGTCTATCTCAACCATGCTGCGACGAGTCCCCTGGCAACACCGGTGGTCGACGCGCTCTCCGCGCATATCGCCAACCGCGCAACGGGCGAGATCGATACCTACGGCGACGACCTCCCCATGATCAAGGAGTGGCGGAAGAATGTTGCCCGACTCATCAACGGAGAGGGGCCGGAACGCATCAGCTTCGCCATGAACACCTCGGACGCCCTGAACATCGTGGCGGCCGGGCTTCCCTGGCGGGACGGCGATCACATCCTGCTCAACAACGCGGAGTTTCCCGCGAACCTACACCCGTTCCTGCATCTCCGCAGGCACGGCGTGCAGGTGGATATGATGCAGGTCGAGAACGGTATCGTGACGCCGGAGACCATCGCGCGCGCCCTGCGCCCCGAGACCCGCCTCCTCGCCATCAGTGCCGTGCAGTTCCTCTCCGGCTATCGGGCGGACCTCGAAGCGATCGGCGCGCTGTGCCGCGACCGCAGCATCCTCTTCGTGGTGGATGGCATTCAGGCCGTCGGCGCCGTGCCGGTCGATGTGCAGGCGATGCATATCGACTGCCTCGCGGCCGGGGCACAAAAATGGCAGATGGCCCCGCAGGGCACGGGCTTCCTGTACCTGACCGATGACCTGCAGTCCAGCATCACCCAGCAGCACGTCGGCTGGCTCTCGGTGGCGACGCCCTGGAACTTCAAGGACCTCGACCAGGAGCTGGACGCCACGGCGCGCAGGTATGAAGGCGGGACACTCAACATCGCCGGCTTGCATGCAATGAACGCGGCACTCCGGATGCTGCTGGATGTGGGGATCGCGGCGATCGCAGAACACCTCCTCGCGATCACCGACGTGCTGATCCGGGAACTGACCGGCATCGATGGTGTGCGGTGCATCACCCCGTCGGATCCGCAGCGCCGTGCTGGGATCGTGACCGTGCGCCCACCGTCCGGTCTGCGCGCGGAAGAACTGGCCGTGCACATGCGCAACGCCGGTGTCACCATCGCGGTACGCGAAGGGCTCCTGCGCTTCTCACCGCATTTCTACAACACCCCCGACGAGATGCACCGCGCTGCTTCCGCACTACGGGACGCCATCGCGCGATCGCGCGACGGCGCAGGTGCACGATGAAGATCGGCGGCCGCATCCTCGTCATCGACGACAATCCGGAAGCTCGTGAGCTGCTGAAGACCATCCTCTCGGAGAAGGGATATCAGGTCCTGGAGGCTGGCGATGGTGAACAGGCCCTGGAGGTGATGAGCAAGTCGCTGATCCACATGGCGATCGTGGACCTCGACATGCCGAAGATGAACGGGATCGAATTCTCGAAACATGCGAAGGCCGCCCGTCCCGACCTCCCCATCATCATGGTCACGGCCTACTCGCAGTTCTACGTCCCGGCCGACATTCTCGCGTCGGGCATCGATGCATTCCTGCAGAAACCGCTGGACCTCGGCCGGCTCCTCAAGGCCATCGAGCAGTTGTAGGTCATTCCTTCCGCATCACGATCAGCACCACACCGGCGATGATCACCGCCGCGGCAATGAGCATCCTCCCCGTGAGTTCCTCTCCCCCGAGCGTCCACCCCAGGATCACCGCGATCACCGGGTTGACATAGGCGTAGGTGGATACCTTCGCCGGCGATGACACGCGCAGCAACCACACGTACGCCGTGAACCCGACGAGTGACCCGAAGAGGAAGAGATAGCCCAGCGAGAGGAGTGATGACGTCGAGACGGTGGACGGGTCGAGACCGAACGGTTCGCCCGCGGCCACGCTGACGACGAGCAGGATCGCGCCGCCGGCCAGCATCTCCACCGCCGTCGCCATGAGGGGCGACGCGGGAAGCGCTGCGCGACGGGAGTAGAGCGATCCTCCTGCCCACGACGCCGTGGCGAGCATCAGGACGATGATCCCCGGTACCGAAAATCCGCCACCGGTCAGGATCCTGTCGGGCCCGATGAGGAGCAAGACGCCGGAGAGCCCGATGGCAAGTCCGATGACCACGATCCCGGTCGGCCGCTTCCCCCCGAAGAACAGCCAGTCGAGGACCACGAACCAGATCGGTGAGGTGCTGATGAGGAGGGCCGTGACCCCCGACGGGATGAACCGTTCCGCCCAGGTCACGCCACCGTTGCCGATCACCAGGAGCAGTCCGCCGATGATCGCCCCCGAGCGCCAGTGCGCCGCCGTCGGCATCGCGCCGCCACGGAAGCGGTCCCAGACAAAAAGGACGGTGCCGGCAAGGAGAAACCGGGTGGCTGCCATCATGAACGGCGGGATGGTCTCCACGCCGAAGCGGATCGCAAGATACGTGGACCCCCACACGATGTAGATCGTCAGGAATGCAGCGATGATCTTGAATGTGGACGGCGGTGCCGGGGCTGGTGTCTGTTCGGTACTGATACGCTCATCTCCCTTCCATACACGGGT
>JAUQWO010000021.1 GCA_030835135.1 Bacteroidota bacterium | reverse complement strand
AGGGGCGGTGCACGGCTATGACCCTGTAGGGGCGGTGCACGGCTATGACCTTGTAGGGGCGGTGAATGCACCGCCCCTACACAAGATAAACCGATGTCCATGTCCACAGACCACCGATGTCCATGTCCACAGACCACCGATATCCATGTCCACAGACCACCGTTATCCATGTCAGCAGACCACCGATGCCGCTGCCTGTACGTCCCTACTTCTGTACGACGAACTCTCCATTCCCCGCCGACCAATCCAACCCGAAGAACCCCGTCATCAGGATCCCCTCGTTTCCTTTGGTCAGCACATCCGGCGTGAACACCGTGACATCAGGAAGCCCTAACCCCGGCTCCAGATAGCGGACAATATGCGTGAGGCGCATCCCTTCCAGACCGGTACCCGAAACCGCGCCGACGGAAGCGATGGCACTGCCAGCACGCGGACGGACGAAGATCGCACAGATGTCATCGTCTTTCACCGTCCGGCCCGGCATCTCCACCCGCCCCTTGTCCACCTGCACCGGAGAATCCGCCAACAACGTCTTCCAGAGCTTGTTCGTACGGCGGTTACCGTACAGGATCACGTTGCGGTCGGGTTCCTTCGACGGATCATAGCCGGTGTCCGCAAACACATCCACCGCGCCATTCCCCTGGTACCACAGTTTCTCCGCATCATACCGTGCACGCTCGAAGGCCCAGGCGTTCTCTTCCGCATTCCCACCCGTTCCGTACACAAGCACCATCCGGTTCCTGAACGCTTCCTTGAATGTCCCGTAACGCGCGGCACCCTTGGCGGACGGCGGCGCCGCACCAGCCTGGCTCCAGGTCCCTGCCGCCTTCACGAACCAGAACCGGTCCGATGACGGGTCCATGTCCTTCACGGCGACCTTCTGGCCGTCCAACTCGACCACGGGAGTCCCCCGCAGGTCCAGCAGGCCGCGGTCAAGACCCAGCCGCTGCACGTTGTCCGTCGTGCCGCTCACCCTGTTGGCCGCCGGCACGCTCGCGATCTTCACCGTGCTCAGCTCGAGCTGCCGCTCCTGCGCTTCGATCGTCAACCAGTTATCACGCGCCGAGATCGCAGGGTTGGAGGTCATGAAATTGATGGAGCGCACCCGTTCCTTCCCCGGAAGCGTGTGCCGTCCGAAGAAGTCGAACAGCGGACGCCAGTCCACGCAATCGGCACCCGGATCATCGGAGTTGTCCCACCAGTGCCCGGCTCCCGGTTCCTCATGATACTCGAAGTCGTGATGGAACGTCTTCAGGCGATCCATCATGAGATACGATTGTTGCGGCGGCACATTGTCATCCTTGTCGCCATGGATGATGTACACGCCAAAATGCGCATAGTTCGTGGCGATCGAGGGCAGATCGCTCGGTTTCGCTGACCGCAGCAGCATACGCTGCACGGTGCTTGTGTCCGCCGTGGAACCCGCGAAACGGTACGACTGGAAGGTGATCCACCCCGCACTGGGTCCGATGGCCGCGAACTTGTCCGGATACGTCGCACTCATGAACCACGTGCCATGCCCGCCCATCGAGTGACCGGTCAGGTACACGCGTTCGGGATCGGTACCGTACTTCTTCTCCGCGATGGCCTTCACCTCCAGCGCATCCAACCGGCCCCAATCTTCCCAGGAGAACCCGTACGGCCGGCGGTTCGTCGGTGCGATGTGCACACCCCACGACTTCGGGGCATACGACCGCGCCTGATTGATCGCTTCCACTCCGGCGCCATGCAGCGAGAGGAAGAGCGCCGGCTTGCCGGCGATCGCATTCTTCGCCTGCGGCATCACGGCATAGTACTGCACGCTGCCGTCGGTGCCGCTGATGAACGTCTCCTGCCGTGCCTCATACGGATCCACGACACGGATCGCGATGGTCACGGTGTCCAACACCTTCGCCGATGCCCCGCGGCCGCCAACGAGCGTGAGCGCTACGGCACGGGATCCGGTCTCACCCGCGGTCACGCGCACGCGGAACGGCACCTTGCGCACCCCACTGGCGGGGACGTCAGGGACCGCCGTCGTATCCATGGCACCGCCTTCCACGGCACTGATGAGCCGTGCACCGCTCAGCGTGGTCCCCGTCGCATTCACGAGGACGATAGCAGCGGGTGCATCAAGAGGCTGTCCGACGATCGCATCGGGGATCGTGAGGTCGTTCGGATTGAAGGCGACCGGGCGGACCGGCGGGTACAGCTTGATCTTCAATCCACCACGGGTGAACCGGAACAGCAGCAGGTTCTTCCCCTTGACGAGATCGACCGGCACGCGGGAATAGTCGTTGTGCGGCTCCCACGCCTCACGCTCGTCCTTCTGCTGATACTGGTTCCCGACCCGGGGCGTACCGTTCACATACACATAATCATGACCCATCCCCTCCAGGATCACGCGTGCGGCTTCCTTCCGTTCGAGCGTCACGGCGATGAATCGTTCCGTACCGTACGACCCCTTGAACCACCCGCGGGCATCCGGCTGTTCGCGCTCCCAACGGGCCTCCCCGCCATCCGGGAATTTCACGACTTCCCCGGCCGTGGGAGCGGATGTCCGCCCCTGCACGAACCAGCCATCCAGCGGCGTCGCCATGACCACGCTGGTGGCCATACGGCGGGGCAGCGTCAGTCCGAGCGCTTCACGCACCACCAGGGTATCGCCGGCCTGCAGACCCTGGAGTCCGCCGGCGAGCACGAACGTTGCCCCGCCCAGCACCAGGCGCCGCAGGGAACGTGCGAACATGTGTTCGATCATTGTGATGTTCCTTTCATAGTCCAACCACGGGGATCGGTCCCTCCATCGCCGCGTCGATGAGCTCCTGCACCGTCGCCGTTGCGAGCCCCACGACCGTGTCCGCGGCACCATAATATACCTTCACTTCACTATCGGGTGCTGCATACCCGTCGGCATCATACTTTTCCACGATCATCCCGCTCGGGAAGACCACATTCGGCACCTGACCGGCAAGCTCCCAGATCTCGCGGGGCTCGAGGATGTTGCACCGGCAGCGCCCCAGCACCTTCGTCGGGTCGGCAAGGTCCAGGAGGATCACGCCTGCCTGATAGATGTTGGCGCTGCCGAAGTGCGTCGCCACGCCGTGATAGATGTGCAGCCACCCCTTGCGGGTCTTCACGGGCGGCGGACCGGAGCCGATGAGTTCATCCCAGAAGTGGAACCGCCCGCTGATCAGCGGGGCGATCCGCGTCCACGCGATCATGTCCGTCGACGATGACAGCCAGATCGTGTTCCCGGTGCGCACGCCGCCTTCCACCTCCGACTTATTGGGACGGTCCATGCGCATGTACTTCCCGTTGATCTTCTCCGGGAACAGCACGCCATTCCTCGTATCGTCCTGTGTGGTGATGCCGAGGAACGTGAACTCCGTGAAGTCCTTCGTGCTCGCCAACCCGAGGTGACACGCACCCTCCATGTCCATGGCGAACATCACGTACACCGTGTCGCCGAATGCGGTCAGACGCCCATCGTACACGTGATAGACCTGCTTGCCGACCTTCTCCATGCCTTTCAACTGCACGGCCCTGCCATGGACGGTGAAGCGGATACCGTCCGGGCTTTCGGCGACGATGAAGCTGGTCTCGCGCGACCGGCTCTGGACGCGCAGAAGCAGGTAATACGTCCCGTTGAACTTGATCGCGCCGGGGTTGAAGACCGACGAGACATCGATGTATTCCGGCGGGACCGACGGGACATCCGCCCGTGTGACGACCGGATTGTGTGGTGATCGTTTCATTGCGTGTCCTTCACTCCGTCATTCGTTCGCATCGCGTTTCACAAAACCGTCATCCTGATGATTCCGCACCGCGGTCGCCAAGCGCTTCAACATGTCCTTCAGATCGCGCGTCCCACCGATGGCGAACCAGATGATGATGACCACCGACGCGACCGTGTTGATGATGATGAACAACTTCCAGAACCCCATCCAGGCCGTATCGGACACATCGGACGTGAAGTTCATCCATGTGCCCACGAGGAACACGATGAACCAGAGGAACGTCCATGTGTAGGCCGCGATGTAGATGAACTTGTCGCCCCGCGTGAATTCCTTACCCATGCCCAGCATCTTGAGGCCGCGCGACGGCACGACCTCCCCCACCGCGGTCTCCTCGACGGCATAGGCGCCCTTGTGCAGCATCTTGTCCATGTTGAAGTCCTTCTTCCCGCTCAGGAGCGAGACGAGGACATAGACCAGCGACGACACGCCCATGGCGAGGCCCCAGAATTCCTGGCCGTTGATGAAGAAGTCCGGGTTGAGCTGCTTGATGATGATGCCGCCCACCGCGATGACGGACCCGGTGATGAGGGCGCTCCACGCGGCCGCGGTGGTCCCCTTCTTCCAGTACAGCCCGCCGATGATCACGGCGCCCGATCCGCCGGTGAAGATGGCGCCGGTGATGGCGAAGAAGAGGAAGATGTACTCGCTCTGCTGGAACACCAGACTGAAGAAGAAGATGAAGATACACACACCGATGATGGACCAGCGGAGGATGCGCAGATGCTGCGCGGGCTCGAACGGTTTGTTCCGGAACGGCATCACGACGTCCTGGATGAAGATGCTCCCCCAGGAGTGCAGGTAGGCATCATGCGTGCCGATGGTGGCCATCAGCATCACCGCGGTCAGCGCGCCCATCATCCCGATGGGCAGGACCGACCGGAGGACCAGGGGCACGGTGAGCTGGGTCTGGATGGCGTTGGAATCGATACCCGTCAGGACCGCATTCACCTGCGCGGCGTTGGCCGACCACTGCGGGTGGTGCATGATGGTGTACGCGATCACCGGGATGAAATACAACATGAGCCACTTCGGGATGTCGCGGTAGTTCCCGAGCACCTCGCCCATCTTGGCCTCATGCGCGCTCTTGGCCGAGGAATTGTACCCCTGCGTCCCCTGCCACGACATCTTGCCATAGATGACGCCGATCATGCCGATGAGGAAATACCAGAAGTTGAAATCCTTCGTCTGACTCGTATGGAACGGGTTGATCAGGGATGCGTCCGCGGGGGCCATGGAGACCGCCTCGAAGATCTGGTCCCACCCGATGATCATCAGGAAATAGACCACGAGGATCAGGAAGAGCGTGTTCGCGAAGATCCCCTGGATGAACTCCGTGATCAGCACCGCCACCTGTCCGCCGGCGAACACGAAGAAGAGCGCGATGCTCAGGAACACAAGCATCACCACCGGGAACGTCGCAATGTCCAGGCCGAGCAGCGGGAACGATTGCGGGAGATCGCAGAAGTAGATGAAGAACCGTGCGCCCACCGACGGGAACAGACCGAAATTCACGAGCCCGGACGCAAAGGCGAGCATGCCCGCGAAGATGCGGAACCGGCGGCTGTAGCGGATCTCGAAGAACTGCGCCACCGTAAGCGCGCGGGTCTGCCGGAAGCGGTAGATGACCCACCCCGAGACGGTGATGCCGAGGAGGACGACGCCCATGGTGAATTCCCACCAGCGGAGACTGAAGCCGGAGACGTAGTACATCTCCCACATGCCGACGATGGTGATGGAGCCGAGCATCGAGATGCCCTGGGACACCGTGATGAGGTAGCGGCCGGCCGAGCGGCCCGCCGAGAGGAAGTCGGCGACGCTCTGCATGTAGCGGCGGCTGCCACCCACGACCGCGATGAGGAAGATCATCGATCCGACAACGATCGCCCAGTCAAGGAGGGTCATGTGCGCTCTTTCGTTTGGTGGTCAGTGCTGTGCGATCCGTGCTGTCCCGAGCAACGCGGGACGCCGGGTATGGAGTGTCACGATCAGTTCGCCGAACAACGTGTTCGCCCACGCGAACCATGCGCGGGTGAACGTGGCGGGGTTGTTCCGGTGATACGACTCGTGGATGAAGCCCGTCCCGGCATGCGTCGTCATCACCATCGCCAGACACCGGAGGATCTCCCGGTCGTCGTCACTGGTGAATGCACGCATGATGATGGACATCGGCCAGATCATATCGTAGCCGGTATGCGGCCCCCCGATGCCTTCGCCCGCCGTCCCCCGGAAGAACCATGGATTGTCCGGTCCGAGGACGAACGCACGGGTGCGGCGATACACCGGGTCATCGGTGGCAACGCACCCGAGGTACGGGAGCGCGAGCAGACTGGGGATGTTCGTATCGTCCATGAACACTGCGTTGCCGTAGCCGTCCACCTCGTAGGCAATGATCTCCCCCGCCGAAGGATGGATCCGGCGCGCGTATGTCGCAAGCGCACCCGCCACTTCATCGGCCAGGTCGTCGCAATCCCGCGCGAAGGCGTGCTCCGTGCGCACGGCGCGGATGATCTCCGCGGTCTGACGCAGCGACTGCACGGCGAAGTAGTTCGAGGGGACGAGGAACGGCAGGATGCAGGCGTCGTCGGAGGGACGGAAGGCGGACTGGATGAGGCCCACCGGACGGCCGGGGTTTCCCCGCCCGTACACCGGCATCGAGTCGTACGCCACGTGCGTCACGCGCTGGAAGGTGTATGGCCCCTGCCCACCGTCCTTGCGCTGCTGCTCCCGGAACGTCTGCACGGTGAGCTGCTGCGCCCGGAGCCATGCGTCATCGAAGACCGACGCATCGCCCGTGGCCTTCCAGTACGCGTGGGCAAGGCGGACGGGGTAACAGAGGGAGTCGATCTCGAACTTGCGTTCGTGCAACTCCGGCCGCATCGTGGTAAGGTCCTTCTCCCACGGGCTCTCTGCCGGACCATCATTGAACGCGTTGGCGTACGGATCCAGGAGGATGCAGGCGGTCTGACGGTGGATCACGCCGGCAATGAGGCGGCGGAGGGGCTTGTCATCCACGGCCAGGTGCACGTACGGCCAGACCTGTGCGGTCGAATCGCGGAGCCACATCGCATCGATGTCGCCCGTGATGACGAACGTGTCCGGCCTGCCACCGACCGTGCCGGTCCGTACGGTCGTGTCCAGCGTGTTCGGGAAGCAGTTCTCGAACATCCATCCGAGTTCCTCGTCGGCGATCGACCGGCGGACGGTCTGAATGAGGGCTTCCACCGACTCGCTGACGAACGCACGCTTGTCGGCCGGCGGTCGGCAGGAGGCGAAGGTCTGTGCGCGGTGGGGATCCGTTGTGCCCGTGGTGTTTTTCATCTTGCGTTGCTTCGAAAATTGGAGTATCCTTGATGCACCGTATCAGGCCGTATCATCATCAGAGGAGGTTCCGCTGTGAACAGCACCATCACCCGGCATCTGCTGTCACTTGTCACCGCCACCACGGTGTTCGGTGGCGCGATCGCGTTCGCTCAACACGCGCCCGTACCCGCGACCGAAACCGAGACCGACCCCGCCGTGGTCCAGAAGCTTGCATGGTTCCAGGACCAGAAGTTCGGCTTCATGATGCACTGGGGCCCCTACAGCCAGTGGGGCGTCGTGGAATCCTGGTCCCTCTGCAGCGAGGACGAGCCCTGGTGCGAACGGCGCATGGACAATTACGTCGAGTACTGCAAAGCCTACGAAGAGCTGCCGCGCACCTTCAACCCGGTGTCCTTCGACCCCGACGCCTGGGCGGCAGCGGCGCGCGATGCAGGCATGAAGTATCTCGTCTTCACCACGAAGCATCACGACGGCTTCTGCATGTTCGATACGAAACAGACGTCGTACCGTATCACCGATCCGTCCGTGCCCTTCCACACCAACCCGCGCGCCAACGTGACGAAGGAGATCTTCACATCGTTCCGCAAGCAGGGATTCGGTATCGGCGCCTACTTCTCCAAACCCGACTGGCACAGTCCGCACTACTGGGCGCCATACTGGGCGCATGCGGACAGGAACGTGAACTACGACATCACCAAGCATCCTGACCGGTGGAAGTCCTTCGTCGACTTCACCTACAAGCAGATCGAAGAACTGATGACGGGCTACGGCCCCATCGACATTCTCTGGCTCGACGGCGGCTGGGTCAACCCCGGCAATAAGAAACAGGACGTCAACATGCCTGCGATCGCCGCAATGTCGCGCTCTCACAACCCGGGCATGATCGTGGTGGACCGCGCCGTGCCCGGCCGCTACGAGAACTACCGCACTCCCGAGCAGGAAGTGCCCGAGCGCCCCCTGCCCTATCCCTGGGAGACCTGCATGACCATGGGCAACTCCTGGTCGTATGTACCCAACGATTCTTACAAACCGACCAACCGGCTCGTCCATCTGCTCGTGGACATCGTGGCGAAGGGGGGCAACTTCCTGCTCAACGTCGGTCCCGACGCCCGGGGGAATCTGCCGCAGACCGCGCTTCTCCGCATGAAGGAAATGGGTAGCTGGTTGAAGGTGAACGGCGACGCCATCTACAAGACCCGGCCAGTGGCACCGTACAAGGAAGGGAAGATCTGCTATACCCGTTCGGTTGGCGGGGCCGTGAACGCTATCTATCTCGCTGACGATTCAGAAAAGGTGATGCCGGCAAGCATCTGGCTTCAGAGCGTTGCGGCAAAGCCCGGATCGACGATCAGGATGCTGGGCGCACGCGAGCCGCTCGTCTGGGAAAAGAACGGTAAGGGGGTGCTCATCCGCATCCCGCCGGCGCTCTCGAACAAACCCCCGTGTGAACATGCGTGGAGTCTCGTCGTGGAACAGCCGGAGCTGTGACCAAACGTTTCGCCCGGGCATCCCCCCCCGTACGGAGGGTGCCCCGGGCAAATGTCTGCCGGAACCGCAATTAGTTGTTGAAAACAACTAATACACCCAATGTAAGCCCCACCCCTCACAAAGTCAAGCCAATTTCGCCGACTTTTGACCTCTCTTTGCCCTGCTGGATTTGGTTGGTTAAACAATCAAATTGCCAGCGGGGCGTCAGTTCCACTCAAGGCCGCGGAAAGGCCGACCGTGCAACCGCCGGGGGGCGAGCACGACGTGGCGGATCAGTCTCCGTTTCCAGGTGTACGTCACGTGCACCGAACCGTCGGCCGACCGCATCACCGATGGATACGAGAACTCCGCCCCCTTCTCGATCTCCAGAACACAGCCCGCGTCCCACCTGATCCCATCCTCCGACAGCGCCACCGCGATCGTATCACGTCCAACACTCCAACTGGCGGGATCGTTGCGCGCGTGATTGTACACCAGCAACACTCGCCCGTCCACGAGCCGGACCGCGTCCACCCCGGAGTTCGAACACAGCAGACTGCACAGGGTCATCGGCGACCATGAACGCCCCTCATCATGCGACACGGTCCGGAACAACCTCCCCTGACGGGTGCGCCCGACGGCCAGGATGGAATCGCCCATCCGCACGAGCGCCGGCTGGATCGCCTCGATGGACGCGGTATCATTCAGCGGACCGACCTTCGACCACTCCTCCCCCTCCTTCGCCGACCGTTCCATCCACACCTGCCATCCGTGCAACTCCGTGCTCGAAGGACAGAGCAGAGCGCCATCGGCCACGGCAAGCGGATGATTGCGTATCGGACCGACGAATCCTGCGGGAAGGCGCACCGGCGCGGACCAGCTGACGCCACCGTCGCACGACCGCTTCATCATTCCCCACCACTCCCGTGGATTAGGGCCAACCTTGTAGAACAGCTCCACCGATCCGTCGCGGCCGGCATGGAGGACGGGGTTCCAGCATGCCCATGTTGTGCCATCGGGCATCTCCCCGTCCGCGATGCGTACAGGAATGGACCACCTGTCTGCATCGCGGCGGGAGAACCAGATCCCCACATCCGGACTGCCCTCATAGGATCCCCCGAACCACGCCACGGCCGGCACTCCTTCCAGATCGATGAGCGACGACGCATGACACTGGGGTGTCGGCATGCTGTCCGCCACGAACTCCGTGAGGACGACCGGAGACATCGTGTCCGGTTGCTGCCATGCCGTCAAAGGAGCCAGCAGGGCGATCATCACGACCGCGGACATCGCTTTCATTTCGCGGTCACCTTCACGAATCCGCGCAGGCGGATGTCCGCCGACGAAGCACCGATCATGATCTTGACATCACCCGGCTCGACGATCCGTTTCATCCGCGCGTCGAGCATGCTGAGTTCGTCGAACCCGAGTTCGAACCGCACATCCTTCCATTCCCCGGGTTTGAGCGTGATGCGACGGAAGCCGCGCAGCTCCATCACCGGCCTGGCGACGCTGGCCTCCACGTCCCGGATGTAGAGCTGGACCACCTCATCGCCCGTCACGCTGCCGGTATTCTTCACCGTGCAGTTCACCACGACGCGCCTGTCCGCCTTCATCACCTCCGGCGTGATCCGCAGCCCGCTGTAGGCGAACGTCGTGTAGCTCAGGCCATAGCCGAACGGAAAGAGCGGCTTGCCAGTGTGGTCCATGTAATCGTCGCCACGCCCCGTGGGTTTATGATTGTAGTAGATCGGTGTCTGTCCGACCACATCGGGGAAGGTGATCGGCAGCCTGCCTGCGGGACTGTAGTCGCCGAAGAGCACTTCAGCGACCGCGGTGCCGCCCTTTTCACCGGGATACCAGACATCAACTACTCCCCCGACCCGGTCCAGCCAGGTATCCATGGTCACCGCACTCCCTCCCACGATCACCACCACCACCGGCTTCCCCGTGCCCGCGACCCGGCGGATGAGTTCCTCCTGCCTCCCGGGTAACGCGAGGCTCGACCGGTCGCGGAATTCCCCTTCCTCGACGCCCACCACCACGACGGCGATATCGGCCGCGGCCGCGACATCCACCGCATCCCGGATCGCCTGCTCCTTGCTCACGACTCCCGCATCCCATACCAGACGCACCCGGACATTCCCCACGCCCTCATGGAATTCCAGGCGTACCCGGTATTTCTGTCCCTTCGTCATATGCACAGGCGCCGTCGTCGTCGCGAAGGCGCGCTTCTGCCAACGATCGATCACGAGAGAATCGTTCAGATACAACCGGTACCCATCATCACCTTCGTATCCCAGCCGCACCACGCCCGATGCCGGCGCGGTCAGGATCCCCGTCCACCGCACGGAGAACCAGTCAAAGTTCACTTTTGGGTCCGCTGAGAAAAGGGTCCACCCGAAATCCACCTGGCGGTCTGTGCGTGTAAGGACCGGCGCGCCGGACAGATCGATCGTATTGAAGTACTCGGCCTTGAGTCCCGGCTTTCCATCGGGGGTGGTGAGTGCTGAGGCGGGCACCGTCACGTATGTCGTGTCCAGGCGTCCGCACCCGGGGGTATAGAGCACATTGGCCGCACCGGCAACACGCTTCCTGATACCATCCAGTATCGACACGACGTTGATGCCGGCACCGCTGTACCCGCCGAGGCGGGCTTCCACGGCATCCGGACCGATGACCGCGATGCTTCGATACTTGCCGCCGAGGGGCAGGAGTGCGCCGGTATTCTTGAGCAGAACGATGGACTCACGCGCGCTCTGCAGCGCGAGGGCGCGATGGTCGGCGTGACCGCTCCAGAACGTCGCGCCGGCGGTCTCGACATAGGGTTTCTCGAACAGACCGAGACGGAATTTTGCCCGCAGGACCCGCCGGACCGCATCGTTCACGTCGGCGGTATCGACCATCCCCTTCTTGAACGCGTCCAGAAGCGGTTCATGGTGTTCATACGCGGTCTGGAAGATCACATCCAGTCCGCCCTCGATGGCGGCCTTCGCCGAGCCCTGGCGCGTCGAAACGATGTGGTGCAGGTCCAGCAGTCCGCCCACCGCACTCGCATCCGAAATGATGAACCCGTCGAATCCCCACTCCTTCTTCACCTTGTCCTTGAGCAGGGCCGGATTGGCCGTGCACGGCAGTCCATCGAGCGAATTGTATGAGGTCATGAACGATGTTGTGCGTCCGCGTTTCACCGCCGCCACGAACGGTGGAAAATAGACCTCCTCCAGCGTCCGCTCATTGAAATCGATCGGGTAACTGTCCCGGCCCCCATCGCCCACATTGGCGATCAGATGCTTCGGCGTCACCACCACACCCAGGTCCTCGATGTTGCGCACATAGGCCGCGGTCACCTCCGACATCAGGTAGGGATCCTCACCGAAGGTCTCTTCCACGCGGCCCCAGCGCGCATCCCGGGCAAGATTGATCACCGGACAGAGGACATCGCGGATACCCCGGGAGCGTGCTTCGCGACCGATCGCGGCCCCGATCTTCCCGACCAGCATTGTGTCCCATGTCGCGGCGAGCCCGATGCACTGCGGGAACGCCGTGGCATCGTTGCGCACGAGCCCGTGCAATGCCTCATCGAACGCGATGATCGGGATGCCGAGGCGGGTCTCTTCGATGAAGAACTTCTGGATCTCGTTGATCTTTGCCGCGGTCTGTGCGGCAACACCCGAATCGTTGTACTCCAGCATCTGCTCGGTATCCGCAACCTTTCGCTGCTGGTCACGGATGTTCAGGCCGAAGATCCCATTCTTGTACCGCTGCTTTCCGTCGGACATGTCGCCCGGGATCATGAAAAGCTGCCAGAACTTCTCCTCGATGGTCATGCGTCCGAGGAGATCGTTCACCCGATCTTCGATCGGACGGGAGGGATCTTTGTAGGGAAGCCGGGCCTGTGCCCCGGCATCGGCGGCCGGGAGGATGCAGAGAAACATGACGAGACAGAGTATGCGGGACACCATGGGGGACCTGAAGGTTGTGTGCGTGGATGCAGGGAATCAGGGGCGGCTGCGCCCGGGTCAAGATAACACTTTTTTGAGCTCCCCGCTACGGGGCGGGGGATCGTTGATGAGGACGGATCAGGCGGCGTGAGGCTGCGGAGGGGGCGAACGTTCATGCTTCGGGGCCGGACAGATACGGTGGCCGGCCCCGTGGCGGGTGTTCTACACCCCGATCGGTAACGTGATGCAGAAGGTCGTTCCCGCGTCCGGGGTGCTCTCGAAACTCACCTGCCCTCCCAGATACCGCTCGGTCAGCAGTTTGATGCTGTACGTGCCGAGGCCCCGGTCCTTCCCTTTCGTCGAAAAGGAGCGCTGGAATATCTGAAGCCGCACTTCAGGGCTCATGACCGCGGGGTTATGCACGGAAAAACGGATCACGTCAGTGCCCGCATCGCACATCATCGTGACGGTCTCCCCGGATCTGGATGCCTCGAGTGCATTCTTCACCATATTCCCCAGGACTCGCCGCACGAGGCCCGCATCGCTGATGAAGGACACCTCCTGAGCAGTGCCGATGACGAGTTTCTTGCCACGGCCCACCTCATGACCGGCGCAGCTCCCGAGCACTTCTTCCAGCACTTCCCTGCTGCGCAGGGGCACGGGTGAAGGGACCAGTTCATTGTTCTCTGCCGCCGTGAGTTCGCGCTGGGCCCGGATCTCCATCACCAGTTGTGTCGCGATCTGGTGGACGATCTCCACAAACTCATTGTCCTTGTCGCCTTCGATCTCCAGCTGGGCAAGTCCCTGCAATCCTCCTGCCGCGTTCAGGATGTCGTGAAAGAAGATGCGCTCGAGGGCCCGCCGCCTCTTCTGGTCGCTGATATCCTGCACCGCAAACAGCGTAAAACGCTCCCCCTTCACATCAAAGGGGGAGGCCATCACGGCCAGGTCGAGCGCTGATCCATCGCCGTTCGTCAGGATCCTGCATTCGCGCTGCGACTGCTGTCCCTCCTGACTTTCGAGGATCGCCGTCATTGCACCGCATGTGCGGCAGTATGCCGTGGTGCCGCACCCTCCCGTGCCACCGGAGTGGGTGCAATTCATCGCCTCACCCGGACGGGCACCAAGGACTTCCGCGGTCGTCTTCTTCCCGATCGACTTGAGAAATGCAGCATTGGCGTACGTCACCTGCCGGAGTCCGTTCAACACAACGAGAGGTTCAGGAACGGCATCCAGGCAGCGACGGTCGCCGATGGCAAGTTCGACCGATGCTTGTTGTTGTATCAGATCTTCTTTGCTCGTGCGCTCGGCAGGAGCAAAGGCTGTCGGCAATGGCATTCTCGGGAGCCCTGTAGTATGGAATTTGACAGAAAAAATACAAATTCCGTGCCCCCGGGATCGCCAAAAACAGGCCCGGACACAAGAAATTCTTCGCCGCAGAGGGGAGATTGGAGGATCGACATGACCACGAGGTCAATAGTGGACACCCCGCAGCCATGCCCGGATCGGCTCGGGATGGCAGGGTTATTTCATACCACGCTTCCGCTTCTCGATGAAGACCTGGGCATCCACCTGCTCGCCGCAGATCGAACAGACGTGGTGCCGTGTGGTCTCGTTGAAATCCGGTTCCCGCGTCTGTTTGCAGTTGGGACAGCGCACCGTGACCGGTGTGTCGTCCTGCTTCTTTGCCATATGCCTTTCTCCTCAGTAGGTCTTTCGCCTGAACAGGTCCCGCTTCACGTTCACGATGCGGTCCAGGAATAACACACCGTCCAGATGGTCGATCTCATGTTGCAGGACGACCGCCTCGAATCCCGATGTCTCCAACTCCGCTTCCCTGCCGTCGGGTGCAAGGTAGCGCAATCCCAGCGCCGCCTTGCGTTCGACATTGCCTGTGAAATCGGGCACGCTTAGACAGCCTTCACGGGTCACCACCGATCCCTGCGCGCCGGTGATCTCCGGATTGATCATCACCAGAAGCCCGTGTTTGTCCGTCGCCTTCTTGTGCCCGGTCACATCCACGACGATGATCCGGCGCAGATCACCGACCTGCGGTGCCGCGATCCCCACACAGCCACGGTTCTCCCGGATCATCATCGTCAGTCGCGTGGTGAACTCCACGACCGACGCATCGATGCCGGGGACTGCCCGGGAGCGCTTGCGGAGGGTCTCGTCAGGGAACTGAAGGATGGGGAGAAGATTCATAGGATCTCGTTGACGATCCTCTGAACGGTCACATGCACGCCGGTCTTCTTTCCCGACCGGACGAGGGCCTGACGGAATGCCGTTTCGTTGACCCTGGCCGGCATGTCCACCTCCAGCAACATATAGTACGCGGGGGGTTTCGTCCTCTGCGAGCTCTTGGTCTCGAGATCTATGATGTTTCCCCCCTTCTTCACGATCGCCCCGGTGATGCTCCTGACGATGCCCGGCCGGTCGGCACCGCTGATGGAGATCACATAACGTTTCCCTTTCCCGTCGTATTCCTGCATTTCCTTCCGGGTGATCTTCCGGAAGTCGACGGACATCCCGAACCGGTCGCCGAAGTTTCTCAACCGGACATTCAAAGGGTCGGGCAGGCGCGGATCCTCGCGGGACAGCAGAACGATGACCGAAAACGTCCGCCGGAGCATGACCATCGAGGAATCCTCGATGTTGAACGAGAACGCGGTCAGCAACTTCGTCAGCTCGAATACGATCCCCTTGCTGTCCACTCCGCCTGCAGTCAGTAAATAGAAATGCTTGTCCATGTCATTCTCCCTGTGAGCCATGCCGGGGGCCGGAGGCCAGGCGGCCTGAGGCCAGTAGGCCGGGCCGCGTTTCTGTTTCCCGACCGCCGCCGGTGCTGTTGCCACATGATAGCGATTCCCTGCTTCGTTCACAACCGGCGCGATGCCGGGGCGGGCAACATCGCGCTTGATTCTGCAACTTGGAGTTCGTTCATTATGTCGTGATGCAAGCCACCCACATACGCGCACTCGGCGTGCTGCTCCTCGCGATCCACGCCGCCACGTGGGGACAACCCACCACATCCCTGCCGCCCTCGTCGATACTTCCATCGGATGGCTATGTCCATACCTTTTGGGGCCCCGACGAAGGTCTGCCATCGGCTGATGCATGGCCGATCATTCAGGACCGGATCGGCTACGTATGGATCGGGACCGGATTCGGGCTGGTACGTTTTGATGGCGTTCGGTTCACCACCTTCCATAGCAGGAACACTCCCGCGTTCCACGGTCAGCAGGTTGCGGCGATCCATGAGGACACCCGTGGCCGGATCTGGGTCGGCATCTACAGTGGCGGCCTGCTGATCTACGACCACGGAACGTTCACCGCCCCTCCGTTCGCCTCTGCGCTCTCCCGCGAAACCGTCAGCGGCATTTTTGCGGACAGCGCCGGGAACACCTACGTCTGTACCCCCGTGGGCTCGTATGTGGTACGTGCCGGCGCCGACACGGCCGCAAGGATCACGGGGCTGAAGGATCCCCCACACTCCGGCGTGACGCATCCTGATGGAACGGTGTACTTCATCGGCAACGGGATCACGCGGTACGACGCCGGCGGGGCGCCTTCCAACCTCAACGTGACATCCCCTGCGCCGTATGCGATCAGTGACATCCTCTTCGGAGATGACGGCCGGTTCTACGTCGTCCGCCTGGGTGAGGTCCGACAGTACGCCTTCCTCCCCGACGGCCAGGCCAGACTTGATGCCGTGTATCCCTGTCCGGGGGCCGTCAAGATCCTCAAGGATGGCGACCGGGGATACTTTATCGGGACAGTGGGTTACGGGGTCGTGTACTTCGACGGCACAACATTCACCCGCCCGCAGGGGTTGGGCGTGCAACGGGGTGCGGGCCGGCAGGTGCACTCCATGATGCATGGGCGTGACGGCGGACTCTGGGTCACCACCGCGGGCGGCCTCTACCAGTTCCGACGGACATTCTTCACCATCATCGGTGCTGACGCGGGACTCACGAACGAGTATTCATGGCTGGTCCATCTCCAGAAGAACGGACCACTCTGGATCGGCGTCGGAAACGCCGGAGCATACCGGTACGAGGGATCGTCAGCGCGCCTTCTGAAGCGCGCCGACGGCCTGCCGGACGATCATCTGACCGACATGTTCGAGAGTGCGGATGGGCGCATGTGGTTCGGCGGTGTGAACGGAGAGCTCTCGGTCTACGACGGACGCGCATTCCGCCGTTACGGCACCGCGGGAGCCAGCACGCGCGGCAGGATCCAATCGATCAGCGAAGATGCGCAGCATCGGATCTGGATCGGAACCCGTGCAGGTGTATTCACGGTGGACGGGAACCACATTGCGCCTGCCCTGCTTGCGGACGGCACACAGATCCCGACATCCCGTCACCTCGTGCACATGGAAGACGGCTCCCTCTGGTGTGTCGCAGGCGGAACTGTTGTGCATGTCGCGAAGGGGGTCCTGCGCTCCTATCCCAGCACCCCCGACAGCGGGTTCTACGGGACGACGGCGATGCTGGTGGACAGCGGACGCGTATGGTTCGGGACGTACGGCAGCGGCCTCTATGTGATCATCCGTGATTCCGTCATCAACGTGAATAAGGCCTGTCCGGGATTGGGACCCAGGATCATCGACATCACGGAGGACGATCTCGGATATCTCTGGATCAACGCCGAACGGGAGCTCCAGCGCGTGCGCAAGACCGATCTGGTGCGGGCGATCGCCGATACGACACGTCCGGTGGCCATCGATGTGTTCGATCACCGGGACGGGTTGCGGGACCTCGAATTCAATATGGCGTCCGCGCATTCCGTGCAGAAGTTGCCGGACGGCAGGATCCTGTATGCAACCACGAGCGGGATCGTTGCCGTCGACCCGTCGGCCGTTGCGCGTCCGACAACCCCTCCTCCTCTGGTGATCGAACGCGTGATCGCCGACGATGTCCCGTACGCGGGTACCGATGCGGTCTCTCTGCCGGCAGGGACGCGCCGGATCCAGATCGAGTTCTCCGCCCTCCGCTTCGAGTCACCCGGCCGGGCGATGTTCCGCTATCGGCTGCATGGCGTCGACGAGGAGTGGATCATGGTGTCAGGGTCGGAACGTACCGCCACCTACACCAACGTCGGTCCCGGGGATCTGCTGTTCTCGCTCGAAGCTTCGTTGAATGGGGGGCGCTGGAGCGCGACGCCATTGCGACTGCGCCTCAGCATCGCTCCGTACTTCTTTGAACGTCTCTGGGTGCAGATCGCAGGCGGGATCGCGCTGCTCGGCATGATCCTGGGTGCGTACCGCTGGCGCACTCGCCGGGTGCGGGAACGGAACCGTCAACTTGAAGAGGAAGTGCAACGGCGGGTCGAGGCTGAGGCGGCGATACGCTCGTCGCTCGACGAGAAAACGGTGATGCTGCAGGAGATCCATCACCGCGTGAAGAACAACATGCAGATCATCTCCAGCCTGTTCTCCCTGCAACTCGGGAATTCACAGGACCCGATGGTGCAGGAGATGCTGAAGGAGAGTCAGGCGCGGATCAGGTCGATGGCCCTGGTGCACGAAGCCCTGTACCGCAACAACAACCTTGCGGAGATCAATTTCCAGAACTACCTCCGGGAACTGGCCGAGCAGATCGCAAAGGCGCATCACCGGAAGGACGTCCGCATCGATTTCCGGGGTGGGCCGATCACGTTGTCCCTCGATCAGGCGATCCCCGCCGGACTGGTCATGAATGAGACCTTGTCCAATGCATATAAGCACGCCTTCTCACCGGAGGCCGGGGGAACGATCACGGTGGTAACGCAACAGGACGGCGAAGGGTATGCAGAACTAGTGGTAAGCGATACGGGACGGGGGCTACCTGAGGGGTTCAACCCGGACACGGTGCCGTCGCTGGGATTCCATCTGATCACCGCACTCACAGAACAGCTCAATGGCACGCTGTCCATCGACGGGAAGCAGGGGACGACGATCAGGGTACGCTTCCCCACCGAGTAAGAGCAACGAAGGCACACCTCACGGGATCGTCGGCCGCAGGTCGATCTCGCTGAACATCGCCCTCCCCTCCGCCGTCACGGCGAACAGCACCGCTGCCGCAACATCCGAGGGCTGCGGGATATTGGATCCCTTCTTTCCCCCCTTGGAAAAGCCGGTCTCCACCGAACCTGGACAGATCGTGACAGTGCGGATATTGAACTCACGCACCTCGAGCATCATGGACCCGGCGAATCCGCGCAGCGCCCATTTCGTGGCACAATACCCCGCCCCATTCTTCATCGTGTTCTTGCCGGCCAGCGAGGCGATGTGCACGATGTCGCCGCCACCCACCTTCCGGATATGGGGCACCACCGCCTTGCTCATCAGGAAGACGCCGCGCATGTTCGTCGCCCACATCCCATCGAACTCCTCCACCGTCATGTCGATGACCGGTTTGAACACGCCCCACCCCGCATTGTTCACGAGGATATCGAGCCGTCCCTCGGTGCGGATGACGTCGTCGATCAACCGCTCGACATCCTCCACCTTGCTGACGTCGGCCTGCAATCCACGCACATGGAGTCCGGCCGCGCGCATCGTGACGCAGACATCGCGGATGACCTCCTGATCGCGTGCGGCCAGGATCACGTGCGCACCCTCGCGGGCCAGCGCCTCACCGATCCCCCGTCCGATCCCCTTGCTGCCACCGGTCACGATGGCGACCTTGCCCTCGAGCCGTTTCATGCGCTCAGCTTGCTTTCGATGAGATGCAGGAACTCTCCGCGCGTCTTCACATCCTCCCGGAACACGCCGAGCATGGCACTGGTGGTGGCCAGGGAATTCTGCTTCTCCACACCCCGCATCATCATGCACATGTGGCGGGCTTCCACCACCACGCCCACGCCTTCGGGGTTGAGGGCCTCATAGATGGTCTCGGCGATCTGCTGCGTCAGCCGTTCCTGGACCTGCAGGCGCCGGCTGAACACCTCCACGATCCGCGGGATCTTGCTCAGCCCGACGATCTTCCCGTTCGGAATGTACGCCACGTGTGCCCGGCCAAAGAACGGCAGCATGTGGTGCTCGCACATGCTGAAGAAGTCGATGTCCTTCACGATCACCATCTCGCTGTATTTCTCGTTGAAGATGGCATCATTCAGGACGCGCGAGATGTCCTCCCGGTACCCCTTCGTCAGGAACTCATAGGCCTTGGCCACCCGGTGCGGGGTCCGCAACAAGCCTTCACGCTGCGGGTCCTCTCCGATGTTCGTGAGGAGCTTCTCGATCAGCTGTTCCATCTCGCCACGGTCCATGGCGGCAGTGTGCTTGTCCACTTATTCTCCGCGGTATTCTACCAGATTGTTCTCGGATTCATACAGTTTGATGGAGTAGAGCCGGCCATAGGGGATCCTCGGTGCCAGCACCTTCCAGAACGCCATGGCCATATTCTCTGCCGTTGGAATGATCCCCTGCAGGAAGGGTACGTCGATGTTCAGGTGCTTGTGATCGACGAGTTCGATCAGTTCCCGGTCCACGATCTCTGCCAGCACCTTCAGGTCGATCACCATGCCCGTCTCCGGAGGAGGCGCCCCGGCAACGGTCACCTCGATGTTGTAGTTGTGTCCGTGACCGTTCAGGTTGTTGCACTTGCCGAACACCCTGTCGTTCTCCGCCATCGACCATGACGGGTTGAACAGCCGGTGAGCGGCCGCGAAGTGGGCTTTGCGTGTGACGTAGACCATGGGAATGACCAGTTCAGAGTTCAGAATGACAAATGACAGAATGGTACAGCGAGCTATTCCGTACGGGCGGCGGTGAGCCAATCCACACGGGTGACCGAAACCTGCTCCGCGAAGACGGTCGTGAGCCGATCCATACGGGTGACCGAAACCTACTCCGCGAGAGCGGCCGTAAGCCACTCCATACGGGTAACCGGACCTACTCCGCGAGGGCGGCCAGGACCTCGTCCACATGGCCGTCCACTTTCACCTTCCGGAAGACGTGGGTGATCTTCCCCTTCCCGTCTATGATGAAAGTGGAGCGCTCCACTCCCATGTACCTCCGTCCGTACATGCTCTTCTCCTTCCAGACGCCATAGGCGGCCAGCATCTTCTTCGATTCATCGCTGACCAGCGGGAAGGCAAGATCGTATTTCCCCGCGAACTTCGCATGCGATCCAACGCTGTCGGGGCTCACGCCGACGACAACGGCCCCCTTCTTCTTGATCCGCGCCAGGGAGTCATTGAACGCGCATGCTTCCTTCGTGCAGCCGGACGTATTGTCTTTGGGGTAGAAATACAGGACGACGGTCTTCCCCTTGAGATCGGCCAGCGCCAGCTCCCCACCGTCGCCGGCGGGAAGCTCAAATGCCGGAGCGACATCTCCGGCCTTGAGTTCCTTCATCGTGGTTCTTCCGTTCTTTCGTTCCGTTCAGAGATCAGCCATCGCCGGTCAGCGGTCGTCGCTATTTCAGCGCAGCCTTCACGTCGTCGTACGGTGGCTCGTTCCCTGCAGCGTCCGCGACCCAGACATACGTCACCACGCCCTGCTCATCGAGAACGTAGACGGCGCGTTTCGATGCCGTGTACCCCTGCACGCCGGCGAAATCCTCATACACACCGGCATACGCCTTGCTTGTCGCCCGGGTATGGTCGCTCAGAAGCGTGAAGGTGAGCTTGTTCGCATCGGCAAAGCCCTTGTTGGCGAACGGTGAATCCACGCTGATCCCGACGACCTGCGCATTGAACGAATTGAAGGCTGCCATCGCGTCACGGAATGCACACATCTCTTTCGTGCACACACCGGTGAACGCTCCGGGATAGAATGCCAGAACGACCTTCTTGCCGGCGAACTCGGCGAGCGACCGGGGTTTGCGGTCCGTATCGAAGAGCGTGAATGCCGGTGCCTTTGAACCTACAGTAACAGACATGGGTGTGTCCTCGTGTGTGGATTGGGATGACGTTACGATCGTACCGCCAGAAAGCAACAGCGAGAGCATCACGGCAACGAATGCCCGGGACGTGCGGCGCACAGGGATCACGCGCAGCGAGTTCATAGTTCCATCCGTAGAGTCATGGATCCATAATGATATGCGGCATCGGACCAACCCGGGGGAACGGATCCATCCCAGGTGTAGTACGGTATCCCCTTCGGATACGTGACGGACTCATATCTGTACAGGCCTTCGATCCAGAGACCGTTCATGGGTTCCCAGACCGCATGCACATCCGTCCTGAGTGTCTTCTGAAGGGTCCCCGCAAGGAAGACCTTGCGCTCCGGATCTTCATTCCGGTGCGGGATCAGCGGATCCGCGCCGAAGTTCCGGTCCAGCTCGCCTGTCCATGGGTTCACATAGTTCAACCCGTGCCGTCCCAATAGAACACTTCCCCTGATGCTGAGGTTCCACCGGGGAACCACC
The DNA here is from genome assembly GCA_030835135.1 of Bacteroidota bacterium. GTDB lineage: Bacteria > Bacteroidota > Ignavibacteria > UBA10030 > UBA6906 > JAGDMK01. The sequence continues at coordinate 3,853 of JAUQWO010000021.1, read as the reverse complement.
GTGACGCCGAACTGCCATGCATCCCCGTTCGGACCAACGGCCGGCCCGAGAATGCGTCCGAGACTCGTGAAATTGTCGTCGCGCGAGCGGCCGTGGCTGAACACGTACGGCTCCACGCGCGTGTACTCCACCATCACGCTGGTATTCGGGAGCGTGAACGGATCGGCCCAATGAGCACCCACCTGCCACGCGTACCGGTCCGTCCAGAGATCGGAGAACATGTCAGGAACGTTGATGTCATCATACAGGATGGTCGCCGTCAACTGGAGACCCGGGATGAAGCGCGTCTTGAGATCGAACACCCACATGACGTTGTCCCGCTCCCCCCGCGACCGCTGCGTGGATTCGATCAGCGAGAGCGGGGTCAGATAGGCAAGATCGACGGACCTGTTGCTGTAGACGACCATTTCCTGAAAGCCGATGTCGATGATCCCGGGGAACGAAAGACCGAACCGGTGCGCGGCAAAGTACTTGTCAGCGATCACCGGCTCACTGTGTGCCGTCGATGAATCCGATCCGATCATGAAGAACACCCGGGATTCCGACCCGAGTATCCAGGCATGGAGGAAGGAATACCTGAACACCCCATATGTCAGATCGGCCCGGAGGTGGTCGAATGCGCGGGGATGGTCCGAGAGGACCATCTTCTCGCCGAACACACTGTTCCCCCAGAGCACGCGCTCGCGTCCGATCTGGGCCGAGAGGAACCCGGCATCATACCGCACGGAACCCTCGGCGAAGTCAAAATTCTGGATGTTGTCCACGCCGAGCGCATGGCTCTGGGCGATCCGTTCATCCAGAAAGAGCAGGTCCCGGTTCCCCCAGAACTGCGCATTGGTCATGCGGAAGCTGTATCCCAGGTGGCCGAGCAGGGTACCCCGGGCCCGGAGCCCGACCTCCAGGTACTGTGTTCCCACGCTCCCCTGCGCATCGCCCGAGACGCGCCGCGTGTCCACCGACACCAGCGCATTCGCGAACAGGGTCACGACGCTATCCGCATGGAGCACCGCCACGCGCTCGCGGCCCGGATGGAGCCCCGCACCGACGGAATCGATCCGGTCGCCCGAAGCGTTGATGAGAGCATCGAACCGGGAGACCGAGCCGGCGATGTCATAGTGGTACTCGGAGAGAAGATCGTCGAGCCGCTCCCGCTCCACGCCCGAGAGGCGGCCCCGCGATGCATCGATGATGGTCAGGTATCGTGCAACCGCCGCACGGGAGATCGGCAGCACGACATCGTCAAAGCTCCGGAGGATCCCCTTCACCTCCATGGTCTTCAGGAAGTTCATCACCGGATCATGCGCCGGGACGTTCTCGGCCTGGGCAACGGCGGAGGAATGTATCGATCCACTGGCACACACCAGAACCACCGCGATGCAGAATACCCTGTTCATATTCACCATGAATGCTTCCTCATGCACATTAAGAATCAAGAATTCTCAATTCTTCATTTTTAATTAGAAGTACAAGCCGTACCAGACCATCGACCCCGGACCGACGCGCACCGCGGGCATCGGGAGATGGAGGAAGTTCAACGCCTCCCCCAGTGTTCTCAGGAACCAAGTGGTACGGGGGATGATCGCGCGGAAATCCAACTCCGGCGCCAGGTACCATGCCAGGTACCTGTTGTCGCTCGCATTGTCGCGCACGGCCACGCCCACGCCGATCCCCAGGAACTCGGGCCACCACCGGTGCCCTTCGGGGAACCATGCATGCGGGGTGACCGTCAGCCAGAACGTCTGACCCTCGTAGTCATCGATGATGGTCTTGGTCTGACCGGCGATCGCCGAAGGAGCACCCGCATCCTTCGGATAGTAACTGAAACGGAGCTGGACGTCCTGCAACGTGGGGACATAGTGCTGGAGCACGGGATACCAGGCCCCGATCAGGTCCGCGGCGAGATCCACCCGGTCGAACCCCCAGTACGCGGAGTATCCATCCTCGATCTCCACATACGTTTGAAACAGGGTGGCGCCGGCGGCGCCCCACACGAGGGAACTCCCTTCGGAAAGGTTCGCCCATTGGAGGGACCTGCTGAACAGAAACGTCATGAGCGAGGCACCATACAGGTGTCCGATCTTGTCGACGTTCGAGGCGTAGGTGAGGTCTTCGCGGAAGTGAAAACTGGTCCGGTGCTCTTTCCACCAGGCGTTCTGCTGATACAGATGGATCGCCGTGATGCCGGCCGCGGCGGTTCCCGCGACGATCGCCAGGCGCGTGCCGTTCACTCCCGCACTGTCGTCATCCGGATGCGAGAGCGCGGAGGCATCCGGAAGTAACAGGGACAGCATGATGAGTGCGACCACGGTACGGATGGGCATTCCGTTTCTGGAGATCAGTGATGCTCTCAAAGTAGGGGATTCAGGCGAGAAGGTCAATCCTTCCACCCCCTCCCCGGGAGCCCACACTGGTTGCACTGCCCGCACTCCCCGCCCTGCCTCGCGGGGATCACACTCTCAGGAAGATCTTGTTCCGATACAGGACGTACAGGAATCCGAGCTTCAGGGAGAGCAAGGCCAGGGCGAACCAGAACAGCGCCCAGGGGGCACCGATGATCCGCAGAAGTCCGCCCAGGAAATAATTGACGGTCGCATCGTAGTTGATGATCCCTGCCTGCGTCAGATAGAGCGTCAGCGGGTTCACGCCGATCAGGATGAACACGAACGCCCACTTCTTCCATCCGATGACGTCCATGATGGCATAGAACGCGGAGAGGAGGATCAGGCTCCACCCCGCCGTCACGAGTACGAACGAGCTGGTCCAGATATTCTTGATCACGGGGAACACCGTTCCCCATACATGGCCGAGCAGAAGCAGCGCGACGCCCGCCCCCGCCATCAGCGCGGCCTTTCGCCACTGTCCCACGTCGGTACGCATCAACAGATGGCCCGTCAGGGCACCGAGCAGTGCCGTGGCCACAGCCGGGATCGTGGACAGGATACCCTCCGGATCATAGATCGTGAACCAGAGTTTGCCGGGCAGCAGCAGCCGGTCCACGTACCCGACGATGCTCCCTTCCGGGGTGATGACGCCGGCACCGATCCCGGGCACGGGGACGAGGGCAACGATCGCCCAGTACCCCAGAAGGATGACCCCCGTGATGATCGACTGCAGCTTCGGAGACGCATGCGTAACGATCAGGGCGGCGAAGTAGTATCCCAGCCCGATGCGTGAGAGAACGCTCGCATAGCGGGTGTTCGGCCAGTCGAAGTTGAAGAATCCGTTGTACATCATTCCCAGCGCGATCAGCAGGAGCGCGCGGCGTGTGAAGCGCCAGAAGAGCGACGCAGAGCTTTCGCCGCGCGCGCGGCGCCGCGAGACCGCCAGAGGGATCGTGACCCCGGAGATGAACAGGAACATCGGGAAGATCAGGTCATAGAAATGAAAGCCCTCCCACGGGACGTGCTCCATCTGTTCGGTCAGCATGTGGAAGATGGGCCAGCCGGTGACGTCGCGGAGTGCCGAGAGGAGCATGTCGCCGCCGGAGATCCAGAGCATATCAAATCCGCGCAATGCATCGAGTGAGTCGAGACGCCCGGCAGGCGCCGCACCGTGTGCCATGGAGTTGTCCTGTACAGGAGGAGTAGAAGGGGTGAAAACCGATGACCAAAGGATAGGGGGAAAAACCGGAATTGTCAAGCAGGGATCGCTCTGGGAGAGCGACTGCACGGAAGCACTGGATCCCGGCCCGTGGACCGTGATCCCGCCATCCTCAGTTCATCCGTGCCGGGAAAGATCGATGCATACCGCGCCCCCCTTGCTCGGTGCAGAACAGGGTCGCGCCAGGGTCCCCCACCAGCGTGGTCACCAGCGCAGACCCATCCCTCCCCGGGCATGTGTCTCATGGTTCCCT
>JAUQWO010000020.1 GCA_030835135.1 Bacteroidota bacterium | reverse complement strand
CCCTACCCTCTCCCGACACCCCATCCCGCCGTATTGCTTGGCACCCGCCAAATTCTTATCATACCTCACTACACGCAGTTCTTCCACTTATCCTCGGGGCGATATCATGAGAGCTCTTCTCTTCTTCATCGCCATGTGTGTCGCTGCAATGCCGGCAGCCATGGCGCAATCGCCGGTCATCGACATCAGCACATCGACCGCACCCGTGGATGTCCTCACCATTCAGGATGTCGATTTCATCAACGCGCTCTCCCCGAAGTGGCTGTTCTCGATCGACCTTCGGATCCGCGGCGGCGTCCCTGCGTCGGTGAACGCATTCATGGCCATCACGCTCGATGTCCAGATGGCGACCGGTGAGTCCTTCACCCGGGTCTCGACCTATATGACGAAGGTCTTCACCATCCCGGGTATGCGTTCGTTCAGCAATCTGGACCTTGCCCGGCCGGACATCAAGGCCGAATACGCGCTGGACGATGCCGCGAAGAGACGGCTGGAGCAGATGGCGTTGCCGACCGGGTATATGCCCGCGGGCATCTACACGTTCAGCATCGAAGTCACCACCGAACGGTACAACACGAAATCCGTCGCGACATTCCGGTTCGTACTCACCAACCCGTCGCGGCTCGACCTGGTGATGCCGATGCAGAACGACCGCACCGTGAACGAATTCCCGCTCTTCCAGTGGACATTCGACGGCCCGCGTTCACGCCTCTCGGTGTTTGAGAAGCTCCCGAACCAATCCTCCCTGGAAGAGGCGGTCAATGGCGTGCCGCACCTTACCACCGAGGTCAATACCACGTCCTTCCTGTATCCGTCGGCAGGCGTGCGCCCCCTGGAGCCCGGCAAGACCTACGTCTGGTATGTGGAGGGGATCTACGGCAATACCAGCGGTCCGGGCAATACCGTGAAGAGCCAGCTCCGCGCCTTCACCGTATCCGCCGGCGGCTCCAACCAGGTGATGGAGAACCTGCTCGCGGACCTCGAAAAGGCCCTCGGGCCGACCCACAAGCCGGTGTTCGACAAGATCCGCAGCGGCCTGCTGTCGCCGACCGGACAGATGCGGCTGGATGGAAAGGCGATCACGGTGAGCGACCTCGTGAAGCTCATCAATCAGTTCCGGTCCAATCCGGGCCACGTCATTGCCACCGATCTCGAATAGCGCCTCCATCCGGAGCTACCCATGAACCGACATCTCGTTACCGTTCTCTGTCTCCTGATCAGCCTGAGCATCGCTGCGCCGGTCATCGCTGCACCTCCCGGCTCACCGGTCGCCCTCCTCAGCAAGGTCATCCTGGACGTCCTCAAGAAAGAATCCGGCAAGAACTGGGAGAAGGCCACCCGCGGACAGACCCTCGCATCCGGCGACATGGTGCGTACGGGCGATGGCGCGCTGGCGATCATCAAGTTCAAGGACAACAGCCTGGTGCGCCTGCGTGAACGGTCCGTCATGACCATCACCGGAACGCAGACCGGCAACAATCTTTCGAAGTCCGTCGAGATCCAGACCGGCGTCGTCGGATTCAACGTCGCGCGGCAGCGGTCCGGCGAAGAGTTCCGCTTCACATCACCGACCTCTGTCGCTTCGATCCGCGGAACCGCCGGGGTGTTCAACAGCTCGACACAGTCCGATACGCTGACCGTGACCGAAGGTCTCGTCCAGCTGTTCAACCGCGTCTCCTCGCGCACCGTCGATGTCGGCGCCGGCTTCACCGGCATCTCGGGGAAGAACGGCTCCATCGTAAGCCGCGCCACCACCGAACAGGAACGCCAGGCCGCACTGAACGCACTCCGCGACGATGCCCGTCGCCGCCTGGATATCGAACTGCGTGACCCGCAGGGCAAGACCAATCGCCTGAAGATCGAGTTCAACGACTAACGAACGGCCGCCCGTCCCCATGACCCTTCGATCCCTGTGCACCGCCGGAGGAATGCTGCTTCTTCCGGCGGTCATGTTCGCGCAGTTGTCCACCACGGTTTCGTCCACGGCGCCTGCCTCCGCACCGCCGCGCAAGCCGGTGCCGGTCACGGTGGAACTCCAGCAGGGCCACCGCATCAGCGAGGTCCAGATCCTCTACCGCCCGTTCGGCTCCTCGAACTGGCGCAAGGCAGAGATGGACCTCCGCGGCAACACCGCCCGGTTCACGGTGACCAGGGAGTATGCTCTCGCACCGTTCTTCGAGTACTACCTCATCCTGACGGACGCGGCGGGGAAGATGACGTCGTATCCGCCCGCCACGGGCGACGACCCGATCAAGGCCCCTCCTGCGCAACCCCTGCGCGTGTCGATCGGCGATGAGGACAGGGACCAGGTGCTCTTCCTGAGCCCGGAGCCCGACGCCGTGCTCGACCCGGAGGATGTGCTGATCTCGATCTCCCTCCTGCGCGCCGATTCAGCGGTGGTACGCAGGGCAACACAGATCAAGCTCGACGATATCAACATCACCACCGGCTCGGTCTTCAGCGAAGACCTCATCGTGTATGCCCCGGACAATCAAGGCATGACGCTCTCCCCGGGCGTGCACACCGTGAAGGTCGGACTCTTCAACCGCAAGGGTCAGCTCTACGGCACCGCCGAACTCTCGTTCACCGTGCGGGGCCAGGGACGTGATATGCTCGCGACACCGACACCGGTGCGGGGATTCGACTACAAAGTGGATGTGAACGTGGAATCACGCCACGAACAGATCCGGACCGAGGGCACCTGGTACAACCGCGCGGGCGCCACGTTCCGCGGCAAGACCGGTATCTGGGGATTCACCTCGAATCTGTTCCTCACATCCGATGAGCGTTCGGACCGCCAGCCGCAACACCGGTTCTTCGCCGGCGTCGAAACACCGTGGGTGCAGGTCGGCTACGGCGACCACTACCCCGTCCTCCCCGAACTGATCCTCAGCGGCAAACGCGTCCGCGGCCTCTCGGGCTCCGCCCACTACGGCATCGTGGGCATCGACATGACCCTCGGACAGATCACACGGAGCGTTGAAGGAAAGCTCACGCGCACGTTCTCCGCCGACAGCTTCAGCGTGGAGTTCCACCGCGATTCCACCGGAGCGTACGGACTGGTGAGCCCGGGGACATACGGGCGGTTCAACTACGGCACCTATGCCCGTGATCTGTTCGCGATCCGGCCGAGCGTGGGCGACCGCGAGACATGGGAAGTGGGCTTCTCGTGGCTGAGCTCCGGCGACGACAAGAACTCCATCCATTACGGCATCGCCCCGCGGGAGAACATCGTCATCGGGACGGATTTCATGGCACGGATGGACAACAGCCGGATCGAGATCACCGGCCAGGCCGCGGCCAGCGCGTACAACATGGATATCAGCAAGGGCAGCTTTACCGACGCGGACATCGACAGGATCTATGCGTCCGGAGCCGAAGGCATCAAGAAAGTGCGCGACATCCTCGGCCCGTATATCACGGTGAACGACAACTTCCGCCCGCTCAACGTCGACAAGCTCCCGACGGTCGCCTATGAACTCGGTCTCGGACTGAATTACTTCGACAACTACCTCAAGTTCACGTATCTGTACCACGGCAACGACTACACGTCCTTCGGACAATCGTTCCTGCAGACCGACATCAAGGGGTTCTCGATCGTCGACCGCGCGCGCCTGATCGACAACCAGGTCTTCCTCACGGTGGGATACGAGCGCCTGGAAGACAATACGAGCGCGACCAAAGTGGGCACCACGGTCTTCAACAACGTGAACGTGGCCGCGACGTACATGTCGCGGTCGGACCTCCCAACGGTCACGGTGGGTGTCTCGGTGTACGACAACGACAACGGCCTGTCGGTGAACGGACGCGACAGCCTGTCGGCCATCAGCGACGGGACCCTCCGTCTGTACATGCAGAGCTCCTACGAATTCATGGCCGGGGCACGGCACACGGCCACGCTCAACCTGTCCACATCGAGCCGCGATGACAAATCGGTGCGCGCCTACGACGTGCAGAACGTCACCGCGGAACTCGGGCTGACCACCCTGTATCAGGCGCCGCTGCGCACAAGCTTCTCCGCGGCGATGTTCCTGAACACGCTCCCTCTGTCCGGCTTCCGTGGCCAGACGCAGACCCTGAATTATGGTGTGCTGACATTGACTGCACGGTACGGCTTCATGAAGAACCTCCTCACCGTGGCGGCCACCGTCGCTCCCGCCTTCGGCGACTATCACCGGATCGCGTTCGAGTCCGGCCTGGAGTGGGCCGCGCGGAAAGACATGCAGCTGCTGTTCCAGGTCAGTTTCTTCAAGAACAGCGATGTGCCGAACGAGAGCGTTGTGAGTCTCCGGTACCGGTATACCATCTGACATGAACCAGCGCCTGCGGTTATCGTCAGGACAACAAAGCTGGCTGATGCGTGTCGCGCTCGCCCTGGGCGTTGCGCTCATCATCATCGTCTTCACCCAGGAGTCCATCCTCCGGCTCGGTATCCTCCAGCGCCTGGAACTCGCGTCCGTGGACTACCGGTTCCAGTACCGCGGCGTGAACCAGGGGATCCGCGACTCGGCGCATGTGGTGATCGTCGAGATCAACGAGGAATCCTTCCGTTCGCTCCGTGCGCAATTCCCCTGGCCCCGTTCGTTCTATGCACACCTGCTGCGCAATCTCAAAGCGGCCGGCGCGCGCTCGGTGGGCATTGACCTTCTGTTCAGCACGCCGGACATCCATGATCCGCGCCATGACGATTCACTCCGTGTCGCACTGACCGCTACGGGGATCGGGGTGCTGTCCGGCAAACGTGAGGCCGACAACGAGTCGTACATCACGACCTCCAGCGACGAGACCTTCGGCAATATCTTCTACTCCACCGATCACGCCATGGGACTGGTGAACGTACGCACCGATGCCGATGGTGTGTTCCGCTCATACAACACGATGTACGCCGTCGATTCCGCGGGCGGCGGCGAGCAACGGATCCCGACGCTGGCCTTCGCCGTGCTGAACAAGTATTTCGGTCTCCCGCCCACCGCAGTGCCGGAGGTCTTCGACGGCTACTTCACGTACGCCGGCCGCGTCATCCCCCAGATCGACCGCGCCTCGATGATGATCAACTACTACGGACCGGACGGGACCTTCCCGCATATCCGGTTCCATGATGTGCTGGATGACGAGACGCTGCAGACGAATGAAGAGGCCGAGAGCGGCGAACAGATCAATACCTTCAGCGATCCCTCCTTCGGGTACCTGCACGACGGCACCTTCAAGGACAAGATCGTCCTGGTTGGCGTCACCGTCCCCGAATACAAGGACCTCTTCCCGGTCGCCATCGCCCGCGGCGAACGAAAGCGCGAGAACATGATGTACGGGGTGGAGATCCACGCCAATACGGTGGAAAATGTGATACGCGGCGATTTTCTGCGCATGGAAAGCCCGGCGGCATCGGCCACGACCACATTCGTCCTCGTGTTGATCACGTTCATCGTGACCTCACAATTGCGCGAAGTGAAGACACGACACCACCTGGTCATCGGGTTGCTCGGCTTCCTCTTCGCGCTGTCCATGATCCTGCTCACCGGCGCGCTTGCCCTGTTCATGTTCACCAAATTCAACTACGTTATGGGCGTAGTGAACGCGGTCCTGGCCATCGTGGGGGGGTATTCGATGAGCACGACCTATCACATGGTGACCGAGCGCAAGGAGCGCATGCTCATCAAATCCATGTTCAGCACGTATGTGAACCCTTCACTGGTGGACGAACTCGTGGCACATCCCGAGAAGCTCGTGCTCGGCGGCCAGCGGGAGGAACTCACGGTGCTGTTCAGCGATATCGTCGGGTTCACGGCGATCTCGGAGAACCTCTCGCCGGAAGAACTCGTCAGCATCCTGAACGAGTATCTGGAGGTGATGTCCGGGATCATCTTCCGGAATGACGGCACACTGGACAAGTACGAGGGTGATGCGGTGATGGCGTTCTGGGGAGCCCCGATCCCCCAGCAGGACCATGCGGTGCGGGCATGCAAAGCTGCATTGGAGATGCAGGACGCACTCGTCGGACTGAACGCAGCATGGCAGGAGGCCGGCCGGCCCCCGATCCGCATCCGCATCGGCATCAATACCGGCGATATGGTCGTCGGGAACATGGGGGCCGTGGGGAAGTTCGCCTATACGGTGATCGGCGACAGCGTGAACCTGGCATCCCGTCTCGAAGGCGCGAACCGCGAATACGGCACCGGCGTGATGGTGAACCAACGGACGTACGATCTCGCATGCGAAGAGGTCATCGGACGGGAATTGGACAGGATCGCGGTGATGGGACGTTCGGAACCGGTGACGACGTATGAATTGATCGCGGTGCGCTCGGCCGAGATCCCGCAGGAGACCCTGGACCTGATCGGCGCCTACGAGGAGGGGAAGAGGTTATACCACGCGCGGGAGTGGGCGAAGGCGGAGCAGGCGTTCCGGAGGGCTCTGGTGGCGCGGCCGGACGACCGGCCATCGCTCCTTCACCTTCAGCGTATCGAGGTCTTCAAACAGACGCCACCGCCCGAGAATTGGAATGGCGTGTTCGTCTTCAAATCCAAATAGAGCTACTGTCCCCGCCTGAACTGCTCGCTCTCCAGCGTGAACATCAACGAGATACGGTGCGTGTTCCCAAGCTGGTCCCTCGCGTCGAACTTCGCAAGCGAGTAGTCGATATGCAGCTTGGGCAGGTGCACGCCAACGCCCAACGTGAGCTGCTTCACATCGCTGTACCCCGCCCGGACCGCGATCAGGTCCTTGAACATGTACTCCAGGCCACCATGGAGGTCCAGACTCATCGGTCCCACCGACGCGGTGGACGCGTACGTGCGCCCTTCGAAGCGGATATCCACATCCACCGCAGGGGCGAACCGGCCACCCAGCAGATCGATGAAATACGCCGTCCCCAGCTTCACCGTGGGTGAGATCAGTTCGTTGCGCCCGGTGCTCCAGGCGAGGAACGTGGTGGTGATGTCCTGCACATTCGCACCGATCACCAGTCGTTCGTACGGGTTGTACCACACACCGAGGTCGAAGCCGATCCCCGTTGCACTCGCGTCGCCAAGATCCCGGCGGATGAGCTTCACGTTCGCACCGTAGGTGAAGTTGTCCGCATGCCGTCGCGCATACGTGAAATACAGGGCGTAGTCCGCGGCGTTGAAATACGTCACGCGGTTGGGATCGACGCGGCTGAACTGCGCGGGATCGTAGGTCAGGTTTCCGTTGATGTCCACGCCGGCATTGCGGGTGTCGGGGATATCATCCACCCCCAGACGGATGAGGCTGACGCCGATACTTGTGGAGGCGCCCACCGGGAATGCAACGGCGCCGTAGTCGTGGTTCACGAGCGAACCGAACTGTTCGTCGTGCATGAGTGCGATCTGCGGATACTCGATCCGCGCCAGCCCCGCGGGGTTCCAGTAGCCGGCGGTCACGTCGTTCGCAAGGGCGACGTACGCGCCTCCCAGTCCGAGAGCCCTCCCGCCCACACCGAGTGCAATGAACTCACCTGCATATTTCGCGACCCCTGTCTGACCAACAGCCATCAGAACGGGGATCCCCATCAGCACACACAGCATCTTCAGTCTGCGCATAGCACACCCGGCGTCGGTTGCATTTCACCACTTGCTCCTTTAACATCTCAAAATCCGCGGAGAGAAGCAAGGCAGGGGGCACCAGGTGGTGATCCCTCCACGATTTCGGCGATATTCGTAGGGGCCGTAGGGGCCCCTACAAATTTCGAGGCATTTGCGAACACCCGTGGCGCATCATCCAGACGGCCTGTTATCCCGAATGCGACCCATGGTCGCGCCCTTTTCGACGCCCTATCGTGCACCCACCGACTCTACTTCTTCTTCCCGCCCCCGAGACACGAATAATACGGCCCGTTCGGACACTCGATGGTGATGCAACAATCCGGCCCGGGTATGCACCCGCCATCCAGGGCGCAATCGAAACACAACTTCTGCCCTCTTGCCTGCGCAACCCTCTCCCATCCCGTGCATACCCCGGCAACGAGCAGCAACACCGCGGCAACTACGATCCTCGTTCTCATTGGATTCCTGCATGAATTGATGGAACATGTGTGATACTCCAGACCTTCACCGTCGTGTCAGCGACGGCGTACAACATTCCCTCCGTCCGGCACACCGCTAACGCCTGCACCGGGATCTCATACGACCGCTCATACACCCCCGTGTCATGATCATACACGTCCATGATCCCCTTCTTCTCCGGGGTCAGCGAGCCGGAAAGGACATGGACCTCGCGGCCCACGATGCTGATCGAACGCGACACCATCGGCGCATCGGGGGAGACGCGGACATACCGGACATCGCCGGTCTGCTGTGCAACGATCTTCGGAAGTCCCGGGTGCTCGACCGTCTGCACAAAGAACAACGGCGGCGTCCGGTGAATGTTATACAACCCGAGGATCCCCGCACGGTAGCCGGCATAGGCGAACCGTCCATCGGGAGACCCCGCACAACGGCCATCCAGGATCACGCTCATCATTTCCTGATCATGGACCACCGTGCCGCAGGTATCCACCACCGCCCCCTGCCCGTCGTACCGGTGGAACAGGTACCTCCCGGCAGGTGAGGGCATGAGCATAAAGGCACCGCCACCGAGGAGGGCGAGACGCAACGGGGGCCGCCCGGGCCGCAGCGTCGTCCGTACGTTCCCATCCTCCGCGAAGACCGTCACCAGTCCATTCGCCGGATCGCAGGCCCATACCGCTCCATCATCCGCGATATCAATGTCCGTAAGATTCGAAAATTCTCCCGGCCCGTGACCGGCCTGCCCGCCGAACACCATCACCTGGTCGCCGGCCGGAGAGAATTTTCGCACACACCGTGCCCCCCAATCGAGGACATACGCCGCCCCGCGCCCATCCACCCGCACACCGATGGGATCCGCCATCGTCGCTCCGGGCGACCGTCCGAGCTCGTGCATGAACACGAACCCCGGGGTCTCCCATGAGCGTTCGCCCGCCATCTGCGTCCTGATCTCTTCGGTTCCTTCCCGTGCCCGGTCCGCAACGATGGGCGTGAGCACGGCAGGCGGCCCGATGCGCGGAGCCAGAAAGACGCCGGCCAGTGCTGCGGCGAGGATGATCAAGGTCGTGATGATGGCAAGACGGCGTTCACGCTTCATGACTGCTCCCGATGCATGATGATGGGTCGGTGGTCAGGACCAGGGACGGCCCCGGGATCACTGGATCTGCACGGCTTTGATATAGCAGGTGATCTGAAGGGCGACCCCGCGGATGATCACGCTCGCCGACATGCAGTTGTCGGGTCCACCGGGGCAACCGAAGTTCGGACACGAGATGAGCGGCAGGGCTTCGGCCTGCGAGGGGAACCCGACCAGCATGACGCAGCAGATGCCGGCAAGAAGGAGAAGGGCGACGATGGAATGTGTGGCGTTCATGGTGCGCTCCTTTGGAGTGAGGTGGTTGAGGAAGTGGTTGCGGCCGCGCCGGGCACACGCATGCCGGTGATGGTGGGCGAAGGTCGGTGACCCGTAGCGAACAGATACCCGCACAGGAGGGCGATCAACACATTGAGAAGGAGATGCGGCACCGTGGGCCGGTCGAACCCCGCAATGAAAGAGCATCCACAGTGCGCAGCAGGCGCCAGCCACAACAAGAGTGCGATGATGACCGCAAAGGACCCGAACAGGAGCGCCCCGAGCAGCAGTCCGGTGCGGCGCGTTGACGGCACGAACAACACCGCCGCGACCGCCGCCTCGAGGGCGATCGTGCCTCCGGCAACGGCGCCGGCAAGCGCCTCCGGGATCAGGGGATTCCTCGCCAGTGCGATCACGAACAGCTCCCAGTGCATCAGCTTGTCCGCAACCCCCGCGCACAGAAGTGCACCCACCAGCGCAGCAGACAGGAACGTGATCGCTTTCATCGCTCTCATGGCTCCTCTCCCACCCGTCCCACCGGTGCGGCGGTGCGTGCCGTGGCACCATGGCGCGGTGCCGCACGGCGGACCGGATGCAGAACGTGCCGGAAGCGGAAGGTTCGCCCGAACCCCTCCGTCCAACGCCATCCACACCACGCTCCGTTGCGTCGCACACGACACCCGGCGGCCCGACGAACACCTTGTCCCCGGCGCGCAGCCGTTACGCAGCAGACCGCTGCCGTTGGCTGACGCGGACCAGATCCGGAGGCCGCACCGGTGAGATCAGAGTGAGTAATGCAAAGACAATGGGTCATCATGGAAAGGCCGTGTCAGGCTGTTTCCCATGACTACCGTGTGGAGGGGAAAATTCCGAAGGGAAAAAAAGAAAAGATGCCGCGGCTAGAGTGGCTCGGCGCCCAACTCACGCTTCAGTGTCTGGACGAACGGATGCTCTTCCTTTGCCGCCGGCGCACCGCGTCCGGCAGCCAGTTCACCCTGCATCGTCCCGCGTGCATTGAACACACTCTGGATGATCTCCACCAGCACTTCGCGGTTATGCTGGATCGTGGAGAGCTGAAAATCCGTATCGCATTCTACACGGATGACACCGTTCGTCACGCCGAGGAACGTCACGCCCACCAGCGCCGATCCGACAGCGATCTTCTTGCGCGAGATGTCCGCGAGCAATTCCGCCCACCGTGAACGCACTTCATCCTCATTCACTGTGCGTCCCTGGCCTGAAGGAAGCGGTGCTGGCACCGGTGCTTTATCGGTCTGCGCCTGTGCAGCACGGGAGGGAGAGCGCAACGGCGCAGGAGGTGTCGCTGTGTCGCCGGTGGAAGCCTGCGGCGGAGCGGAAGCCGGTGCCGCCGGGGAGACCGGCCGTGCCGCGGATGGTGCTGCGGCCTGCAACGGACGGAGCGCCGGAGCCGGAGCGGCCGCAGGAACAGCGATGCCGCTCTTCTTCAACTCCTCGATCCCATCGATCAGCCCGGCAAGGTCCACGGCGCGGGGCATGGTCACCAGCTGCACCATGTCCGCTTCGAGACGGAATCGCGACTGTGCCGTGAACCGCAACGCCTGGTCCGTGCCATGCACCAACCGCTGCGCCCGCAGAAGATCGCTCACCGAGAACCTCGTCGCGGTCTCACTGTACCGCTTCCGCGTCACGTCCGATGCTTCGATCAGCGAGGTATCGCCCACCACACGCGCGATCAGCAAATTGCGCAGGTGCTCGAGCAATCCGCCGAGGAAATCGCGAAGGTCGTACCCTCCGCTCATGAGCTCGTCCACCAGCAGCAACACGCTCGTCGCGTCCTGCTGCTGCATCAGGTCCGTGACCCGGAAGTGCACATCCACGCCCACGATGTTCAACGCCTCCTGCATCCCCGCCATGGTCACCGTGGTGCCGCACAATGCCACGACCTGATCGAACATGCTCTGCGCATCGCGCAGCGATCCGTCGCCCTTGCGTGCGATGAGCGACAGTGCGTCCTCCTCCACCTGCAGCCCTTCCTCGCGCGCGATCGCGGCAAGGTTCCCCATGATCTGCGCATGGGGGATCCGGCGGAAGTCGAACCGCTGGCACCGTGACAGGATCGTGGGCGGGACCTTTGAGAGCTCGGTGGTGGCGAAGATGAACAGCACATGCGGCGGCGGCTCTTCGAGCGTCTTCAGCAGCGCGTTGAAGGCCTCCTTGGTGAGCATGTGCACTTCGTCGATGATGTACACCTTGTACCGGCAGGTGGTGGGCGGATAGCGGACCGCCTCACGGAGATTGCGGATCTCGTCGATGCCGCGGTTCGATGCGCCATCGATCTCCTGCACGTCGAAATTCCGCCCCTCGGTGATGGCCGTACAGTTCTCACAGACGCCGCAGGGATTCGCATCCACCGGGTTCGCGCAGTTCACGGCCTTGGCAAGCAGACGTGCCGTGGTGGTCTTCCCGACACCGCGCGGACCGCTGAACAGGTACGCATGTGCGAGGCGGTTGACGCCGATCGCGTTGCGGAGGGTCCGCGTCACGTGCTCCTGCCCCGCAACGCTCTCGAACTTCATGGGCCGCCACTTCCGGGCGGTGACGATATACTCGCTCATAACGTTCCGTTACGCCTGTGCTGTGCGTTTCCGTGTGCCACGCTGCGGACCGAACACGTGCGGCAGGGCCTCTTCGATCCGGCTGATGGGGATGAGCTTCAGCCCTTCTTTGACGCGATCGGGGATCTCCGACAGGTCCTTGACGTTCTCCTCCGGGATCAGCACCGTGGTGATCTCGCTCCGCTGCGCCGCCAGGAGCTTCTCGTTGAGCCCGCCAATGGCCAGCACCTCGCCCCGGAGCGTGATCTCGCCGGTCATCGCCACATCGCTGCGGGCAGCCTTCCCGCTGAGCGCGGAATACATCGCCATGGCCATAGTGATGCCGGCCGATGGTCCGTCCTTCGGGATGGCTCCTTCGGGCAGATGGATATGGATCTCCTGCCCCTTGAAGAATGTTGGCGGCAATCCGAGCGCACGGGCATGCGACCGCAGATAGCTCAGCGCGGCCTGGGCGGATTCCTTCATGACGTCGCCAAGCTGGCCGGTCAGCGTCAACCGCTCCGTCCCGCGCATCACGCTCACATCCACGCTCAGAATGTCGCCGCCCACACTCGTCCACGCCAACCCGGTCACCGAACCCACGCGGTGCTCTTTGCTCTTCTTGCGGTTCCTGAACCGCGGGACGCCAAGGTACTTCTCGACACGTGCGGCATCGACGATGAACGGCTTGCCCTTCCTGGCGCCCTTCTCCGCGCTGTTCTTCGTACCCCTGTCCCGGCCCTGCTTCACACCCTTGCCCACGATGTCCTTCGCCACCTTCCGGCACACCGACGCGATCTCGCGCTCGAGATTCCTCACCCCGGCCTCACGCGTGTATTCGGTGATGACCTTCGTGATGGCCCCGGCAGTGATCTCCACGTGCCGGTCTTCGAGCCCGTGCTCCTTGAGCTGCTTCGGCACGATATGCCGCTGCGCGATCTCGACCTTGTCGTGCAGCAGGTACCCCGACAGCTCGATGATCTCCATGCGGTCCTGCAACGGCAGCGGGATCGCATACCGGATGTTGGCCGTGGTGATGAACATGACACGGGAGAGGTCGTAGTCCACGTCCAGATAATGATCGTTGAACGCCACGTTCTGCTCCGGGTCGAGCACTTCCAGCAAGGCCGACGACGGGTCGCCCCGGAAGTCCATGCTCATCTTGTCCACCTCATCCAGCAGCATGAGCGGGTTCACCACCCCCGCACGGCGCATGGACTGGATGATCTTCCCCGGCATGGAGCCGATGTAGGTGCGACGGTGGCCGCGGATCTCGGCTTCATCCCTCACACCGCCAAGCGAGATGCGCACCAGGGGACGGCCGAGGGCGCGCGCGATCGAT
This sequence comes from Bacteroidota bacterium, assembly GCA_030835135.1. Classification (GTDB taxonomy): domain Bacteria; phylum Bacteroidota; class Ignavibacteria; order UBA10030; family UBA6906; genus JAGDMK01. Next base: position 149,146 of record JAUQWO010000020.1, on the reverse strand, counting down.
TTCGCCAACGAGGTCTTGCCTACGCCGGGAGGCCCAACGAAACAGAGGATCTGCCCCTTCATTTCGCGTACAAGATTGAGCACGGCGATATGTTCGAGGATCCGTTCCTTCGGCTTCTCGAGGCCGAAGTGGTCCTCATCCAGGATCGCCTTCACATGATCGATGTGCAGGTTGTCCTTCGTCCGCTTGTGCCACGGTACCGCGACCATCGTCTCCAGATACCCGCGGATGACCGTTGATTCCGGAGAGAGCGGCGGTGTCTTCTTCAGTTTGGTGAACTCCTCGAGCGCCTTCTCTTCCACGGCCTTCGGCATCTTCGCGTTCCGGATGTCCTCCCGCAGCTTGGTCATCTCCGGCGAGGCGTCCTCGTCGCCCAGTTCGTCCTGCAGGATGCGGATCTGCTCCTGGATGAAGAACTTACGCTGCGACTTCGCGATGTTGTCGTGGACCTTGGTGTCGATCTCCTTCTCGATCTTAAGGACGTCGTTCTCGGAGTTCAGAATGCGGATCAGCTCATGGAGCTGTTCGCGGATCGTGGTGAGCTGCAGGATCCGCTGCTTGACGTCCACGCTCTGCATGACGTTCGCGGCGATGTAGAACATGCGACGCAGCGGTTCGCGCGTGTTCTCGAACGCCACCAGCACTTCGCTCGGCACGTTCCTGTTGAGGTGTACATACTCGGTGAAGAGGCTCGCCGTATGGCGGAGCAGCGCGTCCAGTTCGGGGTCCACCGGCGTAGCGGACGTCAGCGTGCTGACCTCCGCTTCGAGGTATTTCGCGTTCGGCAGGAACTTTTCCACCCGGCCCTGGATCACGCCATCGACCAGGATCTTCATCAGGCCGTTCGGCAGCTTCAGCACCTGGATGATGCGCGCGACGGTCCCCTCCTGGTACACGTCGTCGATGCCCGGGTCTTCCGTGACCGAGCTTTTCTGCGCAACGAGGAAGATGTACTTGTCCCGTTCCACCGCATCGTTGACCGCACGCAACGATGATTCGCGGCCGACAAGGACGGGGAAGATCATGAATGGGTAGATGACCACATCGCGCAGCGGAAGAACGGGAAGGCGCCCGGGGATGCTGTCGGCGTTCCCGGTCAGCGGCGATGGATCGAGAGTGTGTTCAGAGGCCATGGATCATCATTCGTCGTGGGTAGAGCAGTGAAAGGTACCAAGATATGCGAGAAGATACAAGGAAGAAGGAGGTCAGGCAGGGAAGGTGATCGTAAACGTCGTACCGCTGCTCCGGTCGATCGCCATCGTGCCGTTGAGCTGCTCAACGAGCCCGGTGACGAGCGTCATGCCCATCGACGATATCGCACGGACGTCCATCGACGCCGGCAGACCAACGCCATCATCCGCAACGGTGAGCGCGACCGTCCCCGGATCGCGGCGGTGCACATCGACGGTGACACATCCATGTTCCCGCCCCTCGAACCCATGCTTGAGGGCGTTCGTCACGAGTTCATTCAGAATGAGCCCAACCGGTACGGCGGTATCGATGCCCACGAGGACCCCCGCGCCGGTGGCGTTCACGGTGATCCCGGGCCGTATGGATGCGTGCGCGATGCGGGCGGTGAGTGTTTCGCTGTAGACATGAAGATCGACGTGCGCAAAATCCGACGCACGGTAGAAGGTCTCATGCACCAGCGCCATCGAACGGACCCGCGCCTGTGACTCCTGCAACGCGGCCCGCGCGGGCCCCGGGCCCAGATCGCGCGCCTGCAGGTTCAACAGGCTGGTGATGATCTGCAGGTTGTTCTTCACGCGATGGTGGATCTCTTTGAGGAGGACCTCTTTCTCCGACAGCGAACGCTTCAGGGCAGCCTCGTCACGCTTTCGTTCCGTGATGTCACGGCCGAAGGCCAGCACTCCCGTCAGTGTGCCATCATGACCGAATTCAGGGACATACACCACATGATGGATGCGCTGTTCACCCTGGACATTGGGGACCTCCACTTCGACGTCCGACGACCGGCCGGTTTCGATCACCCGGCGGAGCGTGGTGATCGTCGCCACCTGCTCTGGCCGGGTCGAATCGATCGGTGGGGCAGTGCCCAGAAACGACCGCATGGAATACCCGAGACTCCGGTCCACGTTCTCGTTCAGATACGTGATCCGCCCTTCGACATCGTACCTGATGATATTGTCCGGCGACCCTTCGGCGAGCGATCGGTATTGTTCGCCGCTCTGCTGCAGATCGCGCAGCGTGAGCAGCGTCGTCAGGGAATCCGTCAACCGCCTCCCGATCTCCTGAAGGAGCCGCATCTCGTTCTCGGTCCAGACCCGCTCATGAGAACACTGATGCAACCCGAACGACCAGGGCGGACCGACGCGGGGATACAGCGCCATAGCCACGAAGGACCTGACCCCGAGCACATCCCGGATCATCGGTGTGACCCGGTGTTCCTGCGCGGGCCCGAACTGCACCGGCCCATCGGACGCACGCAGCACTCCGAACACGGCAGCCCCTTCAGGGTCCAGGGGCAGGTTCACGCCGGAGGGAAGCACGCCGGGGTACTCCGGACGCGTGCGTTCCATCAGGATCTGCCACTCCTTGGCTTCGGGATCGCACGGAGAGAGCATCCAGGCACGGTCACACGGAAACACACCGATCAGGATGTCGAGCACCTCCCGCATCATCCCATTCAGATCACCTGCACTCTGGGTCGCCCGGTTGACGCGGTCCAGACTCTCCAGGAACCAGACGTGCTTCGCCTGCTCTGCCTCCGCCCGCTCGAGCGCCTGCCGGTTCCTCAGGACGGAAATGCCGAATGCCAGGTCCTGCGTCAGCCCCTCCAACAGGATGCGGTCCGCCGGAGAGACCACGCGGGCCTCCGACGCGTAAGCGGTCAGACTCCCGAATGTGGTCCCATCGCTCGCACGCAATGGTATCGCGATACCGGAGCGCAAGCCCAGTGCGATCGCGGCATCGCGCCACTCTGTCATGCGATCATCCGATGCAATATCCGGAATGATCACGATCTCGCCGTTCCTGAGCACGGATGATGCGAGTCCGGTCCCTTCCCGCGACAGGCCGGACCACCTGGCCCGCATGCCATCCACAAGCTCATCACTGGTGCCAGCCCATGCGACCGGGATCAGCCCGATATCGCCGGTCTTCTCCACAAGGTCCACCCATACCAGCGCGTAGCCTGCATCGTCACGGATGATCCGGCAGATCTCGTTCAACAACTGCTGCTCATCGGTCGCACGCAGAAGCGCCTGATTGCACCCCGAGATCGCCCGGAGTTCCCTGTTCAGCCGCCGGAGCGCCCGCTCGGTCTGGCGGTGGCGGTCGAGCAGGCGGATCCGGTCCAGCGACACTGCCATGTGACTGGCAAGTGACTGGAGGAATTCGAGATCCACGGGTGATGGCGCACGGACGCCTTCGTCCCCGAACGTCCCTGTCCCCACCGTCCCGAGGATCTGCTCCGAAAAGATGATGGGAACGTTGATGATCGTCCGGTTCCCGATCGCGGCAACCACCTGCTTGTCGGTCCGGGGATCCGTGCGCGCATCCTCGACAACGACGGGATGTGTCGCGCCGGCGATCTCCTCCAACATCGCATCTCCCTCGATCGTCAGCCGGCCCATCTCGCTCTTCAGCCAGTCGTCGCCCAGCACCGGTCCGGCACCAACAAGGGCATACGCATACCGGCGGTCGTCGGAGAAGAGGTAGACCCAGAGATTCGTATAGCCTATGGCAGCGCGGACCTCTTCGCGGGCGGCCTCGAGAACTTCGGGATACGTCTGTGCGGATTCAAAACGGCGGGAGAGGCGGAGAAGAGATTCGGCATGACGGGACCGGATCCCCGTCAGTTGGTCCTTATCCCCAGCTGCGGGAGCGGTTCGTACGGGATCGCGTGACGGGTGCATGCATGTATCCTCGCGCGGAAGTGCGAGACCGCGCCGGTCCACAATGGATCGAATGACAGCATTGTATGCTCAGGCAAGGTAGTCATCTATGGAACAAAGTGCAATGAACCGCGAAGAGGAGGGAACTGGCGAATGAAGAATGGAGGATGAAGAATCAGGAATGAGGAATGGCGGACGGAAAACGGACGATCGCTAGTGGATACTGGATAGTTCTGTCTTATTTCAAGGCGGGTGCAACGTCGAGGTGGGCGAGAAGCTCCTGCGTATGCATGTCGGCAACGGCGCCACACAACGTCTGGCCCTCGGTCCAGAGTACCATCGTCTGGCCATCGGCATTCTCTTCCACATAGGCCGACCCGCTGCGGAGGGCTGAAAGAATGCGCGTCGGAAGCTGCAATTTCCGTCCATCCTGCACCGTCTGCCAGCAGGTTTGATACACATACACCGTCGTGTTCCCGGCATTGTACAGCACCTGGGCCAGAGGCACACCGCCGGATTCATGGAGCATCGCGCCGACGGGCGTGAAGTCGCGCACGGTGTGCACGCGGACGGGGAACGAGGTTTTGCCGGCGAAGAACGCCTGGAGCACATCAGGATGCGCGGACTCGATATCCGGCTTCATCTGCCCCCCCATGACGCCCGCATACGTCACAATGGAATGTGCGAACACATCTTCACGCATGGCCGGGAAACCGGGATCATCGCTGAACCCGGGGGAGGAGATCAGGTACACCGCGGCAACGACCGCCGCCACGGCAAGAACGGAGCGGTAAACGGAAGGAGACCAGCGCCGGAAGATCGCAGGAGTACCCGCGGTGCGCTCGGAGGCAAGCCGGTCCACGATCGATGCAGCCACGCTCCCCGGCGTACGCACCATGTGCACGCGTTGACGGATGAGGTTGCGGGTGGAGAGCTCTGCTTCGTAGGAGCGGCGGCAGGCCGGACAGACACTGGCATGGTCGCGGAAGGCGATCGCCTCGTCCTCCCGCAGCCGGTCATCGACCGCGGGGGTGATCTGTTCGTCGAATTCTGTGCAGTTCACCGCGCGTACTCCTGGTCCTTCTCCGGTCCCCGATCACACGGTCCGTCTGCTACCCCTCCACGGCATACCCACGGTCCCTTGCATACTTCGTGAGCCGTGTCCGCAGGAGGCTCCGCCCGCGGTGCAACCGTGATCGCACGGTACCGAGTGGACAATCAAGGAACTCCGCGATCTCCTCGTAGGTGAGACCTTCGATATCGCAGAGGATCACCACCGTCCGGAAGTCCTCCGGCAACGCGGAGATCGCACCCGCCAGGTCATCGTCCAGCAGATTGCCGAACGCCGATTCGGGCGTATCATGCGTATCGGACCGCTCGTCACGGATCGTGTTGTAGAAATTCTGGATCTCTTCGTAATCCACCGTGTCGGGCTCTTTCGCTTCGCGCCGGTACCGGTTGATGTACGAATTTTTCATGATTCTGAACAGCCACGCGCGGATATTGGTTCCCTTCTCGTACTTATCCCAGAACCGGAACGCTTTGAGGAAGGTCTCCTGCACGAGGTCGTCCGCATCAGCCGCGTTGTTCGTCATCCGCAGAGCGTAGTTGTACAGCAGGTCCGCATGCGGCAGGGCCTCTGTTTCAAACTCGTGCTGTTTTGGCGTTTTTCCGACGGCTTTCATCGACAGAGCACTATGAGGGGAAAGAACGGACAAAGTGTAAAAAAAATGGTACGAGATTCCGCTCAGAGTGTCAAGGGCGAAACGCTACAGGCGGAAAATTCGCGTACATTTGCAGCAGATCGAAGAGGTCCCTGGTGGGAATGACCCTGTTCACGCGAAGATGCTCGGTGGATATCACGCGGCGCGCCACCTCGATGACCTCGAGTCCCCCGTGCGTGTGCAGGTCCCCGATCTCCTTGATGAGGACGTTCGCATGATCCTTCTGAAAGGCGAGACCGACATCCACCGTCCGACTCCACATCCCCCGATGCTGCAGCTCCACGCCACGCAGCAGGATATCGAAGACGCGTTTCCCGTTGAGGGGCAGCCGATGATAGTGGTCGAGCTCGGTATCGACGTAACTGTGGTTGCCAATGGAACGGAGCGCGGAGAGGATCCCGATGACGTTGAGTTTTCTGCTGAATGCCTTCTCGGGATCGTGGGCCCGATGACCGGACTCGATCAGCACCGTGCTCGTTCCCGCCCCCTGGAACCAATCACCGAACGCACGCGGCTCGAACGCATCGTCATAGCGCGTGAGGTTGCCTTCGGCATGCGGACCGACCGTCCGCGCAATGTGCGCGGCAAGCCGGATCGCGCGCAACCGCGTGCTCGTGGTCTGCTTGTCCGCCGTCGGCGGCGGTGCCAGCAACGCCAGCGCCGTTGCCACCGGCGTATCGCCCACCGAACTCAACTCCTGGTCGTGCAGATTGAATCCGAAATCGGGCCGGAACCGTTCGTGCACGGCGTGCAGCACCTGTGCCTCCGGCGACGCGAGGGCGAGCGCATCCCTGTTGATGTTGATCCCGGCGGCATTGAGCCGCTCCCACCGCTCCGCGCCATCCGGATTCAGCAACGGCAGGAGTACGATGGAGATGTCCTGGAGCATCGTCGCCAGCCATGGCTCGGACCGCCACCCGATCATCCCGTTCATGATGTCCAGCATCGCCAGCGTCGCCGTGGGCTCATCCCCGTGCATCTGCGTCCACACCATCACCCGCCGCGGACCATTCCCTATGCGCACCACGGACAGACTGCGTCCCTCGACGGACGTGCCGGCATCATCCATCGTGAACATGCCTCCGCTCCGGGCAACGAGCTCCTTGAGTTCACGCCGTACAGCGTCATACTGACTGTTGCCGGGGAACATATGGTGGAGACGGAAGGAGGGATAGGCATCGGCGATCATCCCTGCGAATGCGGAGGGGGTCATTCCTGCAGCGCCTCGAAATACTTCTTGATCAGTTCTTCATAGTCACGCGCATAGCCCTCTTCCATCGCCCGCAGGAGGTCGCGCTGCAGCCTGTTGCGGCCCTCCACGGTGGAGAGATCGATCGGCGGCGGGCTCTGCCGTGCCTTCGCCGTGCCACTCTCCGCCTTCCGCCGCTTCTCATAATCACGCTCACGCATCGAACGCTGAGCATCCAACAAACGCGAAAGGATGCGGTCCTGCTTGCTCATGGTCTCCGGGTTCACGTTCCCGCCGGCAAGGTCCGTCTGCACCTCCCGCATATCGCGGGCCACGCGCTGCAGATCGCCCAGCATCTTGCTCATCTCTCCGGAGCGCGCCGCTTCACGGGCGAGATCCTCAAGCGACTTCCGGACCGCGCCCTGTTCCGCGGCAAGGCGCCCCATCTCCGCCGCCTGCTGCGGCGTCAGCCCTTTGGTCTGATCGTTGATCCCCTGCTGCTGCCCGCCCATCTGCTGGAGCCGCTGCATGAACCCCGCCATGCCCATCCCCTGTCCGCCACCCTGCGACATCCCCTGGGCGGCCGACTGCAGCTGCTGGGCGGTCTCGTTCAGCGCACCCATGGCGGCGCCCTGCTGCTGCGACGCCCCCTGGCCGTTCCGCTGGTCCAGCGACTGCATGGCATCGCTCATCTTCCGGATCGCCTCGCCGATGGACTTCCCCATCTCCGGCGAGATGCTGAATGTCTTCTGTGAGAGTCCGGACAGACGGCTGGTGACGTTGCTGAGATCGCTCATGATCTCTGCCTGCTGCTGCGCGTTCTCCCGGAACTGCTGCGAACCCGGATCGAGCCCACGCGAGGCATTCTTCAGCCCCTCCTGCCGCCGGGAGAGCTCCAGCAGGTCCTTCGCCGCACGGCGCATCTCGTTCACGATCTGTTTCTGCTGGTTCGCGGACATCTGCTGCTGCATCTGCTTGAGGTCCTGCGCCATCTGCCCCATCATCTGCGATGCTTCCTGCTGTTGCTGCATGGCCTGCTGCATCTGCTGCTGACGCAGCGACTGCGCACTCTGTTCCAGCTTCTGTTCGAGCCCGTTCCGGTCCAGCCCCTCCTGCAGCTTCTGCATCTCCTCCAGCGGCATCTCCGCGGGGAACTCCTCCATCTTCTTCTGCAGCTCCTTCAACTCCTCCCGCATCTTCTCGTACTGCTTCGCCAGGTCCTCCTGCCGCTTCGCCGCCTCGGCCGCGCTCTGCGCCTGGTCCTGCTTCTGCTGCGCGGTCTGCTGCTGCAGCTCCTCCTGCGCCTTCTGCATCGCCTCCGCCCGCTTCACCGCTTCGCCCATCTTCTGCTCGATCTGGATGCGCTTGAGCAGGTTCATCGTGCGCTCGATGCTCTTCCGGAACTGCTCCTCGTTGAACGAGAACTGCTGCATCGCCTGCTTCATCGCGTCGGGCGTCATTTGCTGCATCGCCTCCTGCATCTTCTTCATCGCTTCGGCGAATTCCGGCGAGTTCATCTGCTCCATCATCTGCTGCAGTTCCTGATACTTCTCCAGGGTCTCGCGCGAGACGGAGTTGTTCTTCTTCATCTCGTCCATCATCTGGTCCATGGTCCGCTGTACTTCCTCCAGCTTCTTCCGGACCGCCTCGTACTTCCGCGCGACCTCCTCCGCCTTCTTCTTGTCCTCCCACGACAGCCGCTCCTGGGGCTTCTTCAGGTCCCGCGCGAGTGCGTCCAGGTCCTTCTTCGCCTCTTCCGCCTGCCGCAACGCATCCTTCAGCGCTTCATGACTCTCCTCATGGCTCTTGTCGACATCGGCGAACACTTCATCGATGGAGGGGAGCCGGAGCGTGTAGCTCTCGCTCATCGCCATCTTCGGTCCCATCACCATGTCGTTGTCGAATACCTCGGCATGATATTCGATCACGTCCTCGGGCGTCAGACGCAACGTGGGGAGGAGCCAGTTCCACGGCACGAGCCTGTCCGGACCCGTTCCGCTCAACGGGATCTCCACGTACGTGAGATCCACCGCCGCCTGCTCGTACCGCGAGTGCACGAGTTTGTACGCAAGGCGCAACTTCGACACCCCATAGTCATCGGTCACGCGGACAAGCAACGGCAGGGTCTCATCACCGGCCACATCGATGTTCGCGCCGGGGGAGAGGATGGCGATGGTCGGATAGGCATCCGTCAGCACACGCAGAGAGTACTCGATCGGGTCCACATTCCCGACTCCCTGGGGCGTTGCTACACGGACGTGATACGTCCCGGGCTTCCTGAGCGTCATCTCGCCGGACGCCTCTTTCCCGTCCACACGCAGCGCAAGGGTCGAGCTATCGGAGAAGACGAGGGCCGCCCCGACAAGTGCTGTGCTTGCCTCCAGCTCGAACCGTATGCGGGTGCCCGGCAGGGCGGCAAGGTCGCCCACGTTGTCGTCCAGCCACCGCCGGGGTATGCCGGTGTATGAGGGCGCGGTGACCTGCAGGCGGAGCGTGTTCACGACCGGACGGTCGAGCATCCGGAGGATGTACTGTTCGCTTTCGACGGGTCCGGCTTTCACGGCATAGTGCGTGGAGAGCCGTACGTTCTCCAGGGTGAAGCGGAACGTACCGTCAGCGGAGGAGTCGATGGGCTGTTCCTGGAACGAGGTCTGTCCCTCGGGACGGATGAGCACGCTCACCGGATGGCGCAGCACGCCCTGGATGCGTGCGGTGATCTCCACCGTGGCTCCCTTCACGACATCCACGCTGCCCGGCGCGACGGTGATGACATACGCAGGCGGCGGCGTGAATTCGCGCGTGAAGAATGCGAGCCGGTACGCCGCACCGCCAAGCGTGCCGGGGAGCAGAGCGAGAAGCACGGTACACATGGCAAGTGCCACGGGCAGGAATTTCGCCGAAGAGCGCAACGGCGTGCGGTCGATCACCACGCCAAAATTGTGTTCACGGATCGCCCCCGCAAGATCCGCGAACGACGCATCGAGGAGATCGAGGGAATAGTACCCCTTTGCACCTTCCCGGGAGCGAAGGAGCTGGAAGAGGTTGAGCAGACGGTCTTTGATGTCGGGGAATGCCGCGCCCACCCGGCCCGCGGTCTGCTCGTCGGTCTCCCCTCCGACAAGATGCAGGATCTCCGCCAGAGGACGTCCGGTGAAGAACACGAAGGCGGCAACGGCGCACAGCGCGGCACCGGCGACGAGCATCGTTCGCACCGCCGCCGATGTGGTGAACAGCGCTTCGGCGACCACGAGCACGACGAACAGTGCCAGGATGGTGAGGGCGGTCTGCACGAGTCCGTGGAGCACACGCACGCGTGACTCCTCCGCGCGCACCTTCTGCAGGCGCCCGCCGATCTCTCCGATGCCGGTATGGATCGCATCACGCACGTGCATCACCTTGACAGGGCCTGGACGAGAATGTTCGTACCGAAGCGGAGCGCTTCTTCGCGCTTCTCCGGCGGGTCGCCATGGACCTCCGGATCCGCCCAGCCGTCGCTCGGATTGCTCTCGACCGTATAGTACACGACCAGCCGGCCATTATAGAAGAGACCGTGGCCACGCGGTGGCTTGTCGTCGTGCGCGTGCGTCTTGGGCGGACCCGAGGGGAAGGGGAACGGCGCGTGGTACAGGCCGTGGGAGTATGGCAGTTCTGTGAGCTCCTGGTCCGGGAAGACCTTCTTCATCTCCCGGCGGAATGCACGGTCCATGCCGTAATCATCATCGGCATAGAGGAACCCGCCATTCTGGAGATACGTGCGGAGATTGCGGACATCTCTCTCCGACAGCACGATGTTGCCATGACCGGTGAGGAAGACCACGGGGAATGAGAAGAGCTGTTCGCTGCCGGCCTCAACGGCCGTGTAGGATGGATCGACATCCAGACCTGCCGCGGTGCGGGCATACCGCAGCAGATTCACCTCCGCCGAAGGGTCGTTGTACCAGTCGCCCCCTCCGGCGTACTTCACCCGCCCGATCCGGAGCGCGCTTGACGGCGCCTCCGGCTGGGCCCATACACCCGCACAAAGGACGGCACTGAGGCCGATCATGAGCATCGTCCGCATACCGTCAAAGTAGAAAACTTGGGAGGAAGAAACAACCTCCCCTTGCACCCCGCCCCGGCGGGGTGACGGACTGCCGGTCAGTCCATCACCTTCCGCAGGAACGCAGGCTTCTCATGGTCCGATTTGTCGATGCGCTCCTTCACGGGTGCCTGGGCAGTCCGCTGCTGGGGCGTATCGAGTGCCACGCCATGACGCACATACGCGGGCTCGTCGAGCGTCACGAGGTCGCGGTAGCCGGTGGGCACGCGCTCGATGCTCGGACGCGTTTCGGCCTTCGGCTGGCGGATCGAGCCGACGGTCGGGGTGGCGCGGCGGTTGAACCCGGTCGCGATCACGGTGACCATGATCTCGTCGGTCATCTGGTCGTCGATCACGGCGCCAAGGATGACGTTGGCTTCCTCGCCCGACGCTTCCTGGATGATCTTCGTGGCCTCTTCCACTTCGAACAGCGAGAGGGACGAACCGCCGGTGATGTTCACCAGCACGCCCTGCGCGCCGGCGATGGAGATATCCTCCAGCAACGGACTTGAGATGGCCGTGTGGGCGGCCTCGACGGCGCGGTGTTCGCCGCTGGCGACGCCCGTGCCCATCACCGCATCACCCATCTCGCGCATCACGGTACGCACGTCCGCGAAGTCGACATTGATCAATCCGGGCACCGTGATGAGCTCCGAGATGCCGCGCGTGGCGCCATAGAGCACCTGGTTGGCGATGTCGAAGGCCTCGGTGAGCGGCGTGTTGCGCTCCACGATGTCCAGCAGCTTCTGGTTCGGGATCACGATCAGGGTATCGACCTGCTTGCGCAGTTCGTCGAGCCCGGTGTCGGCGTGGGATGCGCGCTTCTTGCCTTCGCAGTGGAACGGGCGCGTCACGATGCCGACGACCAGGGCGCCGAGGCTGCGGGCGATGTTGGCCACGAGCGGTGCACCGCCCGTTCCCGTACCGCCGCCCATGCCGGCCGTCACGAACACCATGTCGCTCCCGGTCAGTGCGCGTGCGATCTCTTCCCGGTCCTCTTCCACGGCACGGTACCCGATCGTGGGATCGGCACCGGCGCCGAGACCGCGGGTCAGGTTCTTGCCGATCTGGATCTTGTTCGATGCCGAATTGCGCTGGAGCGCCTGCACGTCGGTGTTGACCGCGAAGAAGTCCACGCCATGCAGACCCTTCTTGATCATGCTGTTGACGGCATTGCCTCCACCCCCACCCACGCCAACGACACGGATTTTTGCACCACGATCGGGACCATTGTCCAGTTCGATCACAGGAGTACCTCCTTAGTGATTATGGGTTCTCTACCATTCTGTACTGATATGTTCAAGACTTCCTCGAATTCTCGTTGCACGTCGCTCGCGGGACCGCTGCCGTTACAGTGCCTCGAACCATGCCCGGGCCTTGTTCACCATGCCCGTGAACTTGCTTTCCTTCCGCGACGACGAACCGCTGCTGCTGCCGCCATCCATGGTCGCCGACTGCCGGTGCTTCAGGCCATGGTAGATGAGACCGACGGCCGTGGCATATGCCGGGTTCTCGATCTCGCGGACCAGCCCGCCCGAGAAGCCCGCCGGGATGCCGATCTTCACCGGCATGCCGAGCACTTCCTTCGCCAGCTCCGCCGTTCCCTTGATGAGCGCGCCACCACCGGTGAGCACCACGCCACCGGCGAGATGCTTCGCATACCCCGACCGTTTGATCTCCAGCGCCGCGATCTCGAGGATCTCCTCCATGCGCGGCTGGATGATCTGCGCGAGGATGTGGCGGTCGATCTCGATCGGCTGTCGCCCGCCCACGCCGGGGAGGACGAGCGGATCGTTATCCACAACGGCATTCACATATGCACATCCGTGATCCTTCTTGAGCCGCTCGGCCTGTTCGTTCAGGATGCCGAGCCCCTTCCGGATGTCGTCCGTCACCTTCCGTCCGGCGATACCGATGACCGCTGTGTGGCGGATGGTCCGCTCCTCGAACACCGCAAGGTCCGTCGTCCCGCCGCCAATGTCCAGCAGCGCGATCCCGACCTCCTTCTCCTCGTCATCCAGCACCGCATAGCTGGACGCGAGGGGTTCAAGCACCATGTCGCTGATCTCGAGTCCGGCACGCTGCACGCACTTGTAGATGTTCTGCGCGGCACTCACCAGCCCGGTGATGATGTGCACGTTGGCTTCCATGCGCACGCCCGACATCCCGAGCGGGTCGTAGATGCCGTCCTGCCCGTCGATGATGAACTCCTGCGGGATCACATGGATGATCTTCCGGTCGGTCGGCAGCGCCACACGCTTCGTGTCCTCGATCAGCCGGTCGATGTCCGCCCGCGTCACCTCATGGTCGGGTCCGCTGATGCCGACCACGCCACGGCTCTGGAAGCTCTGGATGTGATCGCCCGCGATCCCGACGATCACCGAACGGATCGCGACGCCGGAGGACGCCTGCGCTTCCTGGATGGCGTGCGAGACGGCGGCGGTCGTCCGGTCGATGTGGGTCACCACACCGCGGGTCATGCCATCCGATGGTGCCCGCCCGATCCCGAGGATATTGATCTTGCCGTTATCATCCGTCCCCGCGACCACCGCACAGATCTTGGTGGTGCCGATGTCGAGGCCTACGATGATGTTGTCCATACGCGTTCCTTCCCGTGACAGGTGTCAGTGCGTTTCCGAAGACCGTGACGATTCCCAGCGTGCAACAACCTGGTCGGCGAACCTGATGTCCACCGCACGCAGCGATTGTCCCCCGCGGCTGCTGACCACGCCGGTCCAGAAGCCTTCGAGAAGCGTCAGTTTATCAATGATATTCCCCCGGCCGAACAGCACCGGGATCCCATATTCCGCTGTATACAAGACCAATTCTCCGTTCGGCTGCAGGTGGATCTCGGAGACCCGCCGCGAGACCGAGTTGCCCAGCTTCTGCGATGCGAGCACGACCTGCAGCGCCTCGCGGAGGGTCGGGTGCACGATCTTCTGTCCCGGACGGCATTCCTGCACCGTGGCGGCGCCGGTGATCACCGGCAGGTCGAACGCATGCTCCGAACGGATGGCGGGCATCATCACACCCTCCGAGTCCACATACATCGTCTTCGCTGCCACGAGCACCGCCACCGGCACACGCTCCTCGACGCGGATCAGGATCCGGTCCGGCAGGTCGCGGTGCACCGACACGTCCTTGAAGTACGGGTTCTTCATCACGCGCGCGCGGATGGCGCCGAGATCGATGTCCACCATCCGTTTGCTCAGAGGCACCGCCGCCAGGCGGAGCACCGCCTCACGCGACACGATCAGGTTGCCGTCGCAGTCCGCCGTGCGGGCGGGCAGGTCCGATTTCCACACGTACGACCCGATGGACACCGTGGCGGTCACGAGGATGAGCCCGAGGAACAGGAGAAGACTCCCGATGCCCCGCACCTTTGCGCTCATGCCCTGTGATGCCTGCTGCGCCATGGATCAGGCCTTTCCCTTCAGCAGCGCAATGAACTGTTCGCCAAAGCGCCAGATGTCGCCTGCGCCCATGGTGATGATGATATCGCCTTCCCGCTTGATCTGCATCAGCAGACCGGGCACGTTCCGCTTGTCCGGTTCATAGATCACGTGCTTGTGTCCCACCCGTCGCGCCTCTTCGGCGATCATGTCGCCGCTCACGCCCTGGATCGGCTCCTCACGTGCGGGGTACACATCCGTGAGCACCAGGACGTCCGCATGAAAGAACGACCGCGCAAAGTCCTCATAGAAATCGCGCGTGCGCGAGTAGAGGTGCGGCTGGAACACGCAGATCACCCGCCGCCGCCATCCGGCCTTCACGCCCGCCAGCGTCACCTTGATCTCGGTCGGATGGTGCGCATAGTCGTCCACGATCGTCAGTCCCTGCAACTCCGCCTTCACTTCCCAGCGCCGGAAGACGCCGGTGAATTTCTCGATGCCCGCTTTCACCTGCGCGAACGGCACGTTCAGCTCGAGCCCGACGGCGATCGCGGCAAGCGCGTTCTGCACGTTGTGCTTCCCCGGGATCTGCAATTCGATCTCGCCGAGCTCCGAGTTGCCGCGCAGCACCGTGAACCGGACCTTGTTCTGCTTGTGGATGAGGTCCACGGCCTGCAGGTCGGCCTGGCCGTTCAGACCATACGTGATGATCTTCTTCTTGATCGCCGGCATGATGTCCAGCAACGCCGGCTCATCCAGACTCATCACCACGAACCCGTAGAAGGGCACTTTGTTCGCGAACTGGATGAACGCACCCTTGATGTCCTCCAGGTCGCGGTAACAATCCAGATGGTCTGTCTCGAGCGTCGTCAGCACCGCGATCGTCGGCGTGATCGAAAGGAACGAGCGGTCGTATTCGTCCGCTTCCACCACAATGAACTCGCCTTTGCCCAACCGGGCGTTGGAACCGGCGAGGCCGTGCAGCCGCCCGCCCACGATCACGGTCGGGTCCACTCCGCCTTCCATGAGGACGAGACTCACCATGGACGTGGTCGTGGTCTTGCCGTGCGTGCCGGCAATGCCGATGCCGTACTTCAGACGCATCACTTCCGCAAGCATCTCGGCGCGGCGGATGACGGGGATCTTCCGCTGCACCGCTTCCAGGGTCTCGGGATTCTCGTCCGTTCTGACCGCAGAAGAGTACACGACCGCGTCGACATCCGATTCGAGATTCTTCGCATCATGGCCGATGTACACGTGCGCGCCCATGCGTTCGAGACGTTCGGTATTGTCGCTCGTGGCGCGGTCGGACCCGGTGATGGTGAATCCCTGGTCGATGAGGATCTCCGCGATGCCGCTCATCCCGATGCCGCCGATCCCGACGAAATGCAATTTCTTGATGGAACGAAACATGGTCTGTCCTTAACGATCCATGATGCGCGGCCTGCGCCAGGCCCGTTTGTCGCGTTTGGGCACGCGTGCCGCGATCGCGTGCATGGCATGCAGCAGGTCACGCTCCCGCTCATATCGCCCGACCCGGATGCGGATGAATCGCCGCTTCCCCTTGATCTTGAACACGATCGCCTGGAAGCGCCCGCCGGTGCGCACGCCGAGCTCCCGCCCGATGTGCATCCATTCGATGTCCGCGATGGCGATCCGCCGGTCCAGCCAGCGGTGCCGGAACGTGATGGCATCCTGCGTGAGGATGAGCCGCCGGTTGCGAAGCATGTTCAATGCGAGGGTGACGAACGACACCAGCACGAAGAAGATGATGATGTACGTGATCGGGTCGTCCAGAACATACTCGAACTTCTGCTCCACGAAATTCCCGCGGATACCGCCGTACAGGATCAGCGTGATCAGATAGATCAGCGCCGACTGATAATAGAAGTCCAGCTTGTATTTGAAGATATGTTCGTCTGCCGTCATGGCGCTACCGTGTGAGGCCCAGGATCGCCCGGGCGATCGTCATGCTTGCATCGGGTTGTGCGATGCTGCGTGCAGCGGCGCTCATCCGTGCCCGCCGCGCGGCATCATGGAACAGTTCCATCACCAGGGGACGCAACGCTGTCCGCGCCGTTGCATCCGTGCACAACACTGCCGCCCCCGCTTCCACCATCGCCTTCGCATTCTCGGTCTGATGATCGCCTGCCGCCGTCGGCAGAGGCACCAGCACCGAGGGAACGCCCGCGCAGGCGATCTCGGCCAGCGTGCTTGCACCCGCACGCGAGACCATCAGGTCCGCCACCGCGAATGCATCCTCCATCCGTTCGAGATACGGAAGGATCGCTCCCCGGGGTGCCGCCGGCATCGCGGACACGGCGGCTGTGATCTTCTCCGCGTCCCGCTGGCCCGTCAACCAGAGCACCTGCACGCCTGCTTCCGCCAGCGCCGGCATCACGTCCAGCACCGCCGCGTTCATCGATGCCGCGCCCTGACTCCCGCCGGTGACGAGCAGCGTCTGTTTCGCCGGGTCCAGTCCGAGCCGCGCCGCGGCATCAGCCCGCGCCACCGATCCGATGGTGGTGCGTACGGGGTTCCCGCTCATCAGGATGTTGTCCTGCCGCTTCAGGAACCGCTTCGTCCGTTCGAACATCACGTGCACCTGTCGCACGCGCGTGGCCAGGAGCCGGGTCGTGACGCCCGGGTAACTGTTCTGTTCCTGCAAGACGGTCGGTATGCCGAGCAGCGTCGCCATATAGACCGGCGGTCCGCTCACATACCCGCCCGTGCCCACCACCACATCCGGTTTGAACCGCCGGATGTGCATGAACGACTGCACGAGCGAGGTGACGACCTTCACCGGGACCAGTGCGGTGGCGAACGAGAACGAGCGCCGCACGCCGCTGATCCAGATCAGCGCGAGGTCATACCCGCGTTCCGGCACTACCCGCTCTTCGATCCTTCCCTTCGTTCCAATGAACAGGACCGCCGCATCCTTGTCGATCGACCGCACCGCATCTGCGATCGCGATCGCGGGATACAGATGTCCGCCGGTCCCGCCGCCGGCCAGCATGATGCGTGCTGCCATCGGTCAGTACACCTGTCCTACCGCCGGCCCCTGCTGCGGCACCTGCGCCCGCACGCCGCTATCGGCTGCCAGGCGCGGATGCATGTCTGTCTGCGCCGAGATATTCAGTAAGATGCCTACCGCGATGCATGACACGATCATGGACGACCCGCCATAGCTGATGAACGGCAACGGCAGACCGGTCGTGGGCAAGAGGGCCAGCGTGACCCCGGCATTCATGATCGCATACAGCGTGACCGTGAACGTGATCCCGAGCGCGAGCAGACGTCCGAACTCATCGCGCGCCGCCTTCGCGATCGCCAGTCCGCGCAGGAAGAAGATCACGAACATCAGCAGCACGAGGACCGTGCCGATGAGTCCGTACTCCTCGCCGATGATCGGGAACACAAAATCCCCGAACGGCTCCGGCAGGAAGAGGTCGCGCTGCTTGCTGCCGCCGGGTCCGAGGCCGAAGATCCCGCCGTTGGCGAACCCGAGGATGCCCTGATACACCTGGTGATTCATGTTCATGTTGCCGGACAGCACGCTCGCGATGTAATCCGTGACGCGTTTGGCGCGGTACGGTGCGCTGATCATGTATCCGGCCAGCAGCGGTATGCCGGCAGCAAGCGTGAGGCCGAGGTGCTTGCCCCGCACGCCGCCCACATACAGCATCAGCATGCTCACCATGAACAGCATCGACCCCGTACTGAATGCCGGCTGCAGGAACACCAGACCGGTGATGAGCATCACCCAGAACATCAGCGGGTAGAACCCCTGTTTCAGGTCCTGCACCAGTTCCTTCTTCTTCGTGATCAGCGCCGCCAGATGAATGATCAGCGCGAGTCGCGCGAACTCCGACGGCTGGATGCCGAAGATCCACCGCGAGGCACCCTTCACCACCGACGCGCCGAGCGTGATGACAAGCAGTCCGGCGATGCCGATGAGCAGGTACTTCGAGACCTTCTTCAGTATCCGGTAATCGATCTGCATCGTCACGAAGAGGAAGAAGAACCCGATCAATACCTTGAGCGCATGGTTGCCGAGCATCCGCCCGCTGGCCCCGACATGCTGCTGGGCCCAGCTCGAGCTCGCGCTGTACACCACGCCGACACTGAAGACCATCAGGATCAGCACCACCACGAGCGTGGCGATGTCGATGTGGTTCTTCTGTGTCTTGCTGATCATCATGCGGCACCTCCGCGGAGGGCATGGACGATCTCCTTGAAGACCTTCCCGCGGTGCTCATAGTTGTCGAACCAATCGAACGACGCACACGCCGGTGACAGCAGCACGACGTCCCCGTTCTGCGCGGCGCCGCGCGCTTGCTGCACGGCTTCGGGCATGGTGGCGGCCTGTACCACCGGCACGATGGACGAGAATGCGGCCACGACCTTCTCCGCCGATTCGCCGATGGCGATCACGGCACGGCAGTGCTTCTTCACGAGGTCGTTCAGACGGCTGTAGTCGTTCCCCTTGTCGCGCCCGCCGATCAGGACCACCAGCGGCGCGTCGAAGCTCTGCAGGGCATACCACACCGAATCCACGTTCGTCGCCTTGGAATCGTTCACGTACGTCACCCCGTCCAGCACCCGGACATGTTCCAGCCGGTGTTCCACGCCCTTGAAGTTCTTCATTGTCGCGCGGAGCGACGCAACGTTGATGCCCGCGGCCTGCGCGGCCAGCGTGGCGGCCATGGCATTGTACAGGTTGTGCGTGCCGCGGATGCTGATCTCCTGGACGGGGATCACCGCCGTCCGCGTGCCACCGATGGCGGTGGTCATCACCCCATCCGCCACCCAGGCGCCGCTGCTGAGCGTAACGTGCGCACTGAACGGAAGCAGCGTGACGCCGGCGGGCGCATACTGCTTCACCGCCGTACTGGTGATCTCGTCGTCGGCATTATAAATGAGCATGTCGCCCGCCCCCTGCCGCGCGAAGACCCTGCACTTGGAGCGGATGTACAGATCCATCGAATGCTCGTACCGGTCCAGATGGTCCGGCGTGATGTTCAGGAGCACGGCAACCTTCGGATGGAAGGCGTCCACGTGGTCCAGCTGAAAACTGCTCACCTCCAGCACCGCCGTATGGTCGGCGGTCATGGTGTCCACGACGTCGGAAAAGGCCGTGCCGATGTTTCCTCCGACCACGGCCGGACGGCGCGCATCCCCGAACATCCGTCCTGCCAGCGTGGTGGTCGTGGTCTTGCCGTTCGTTCCGGTGATCGCGATGATCGGTCCGGGACAGAACCAGGATGCCGCTTCGAGTTCGCTGACCACACGGATCCCGCGGGCGAGCGCATCGCGGACAGGGGGTGCCGACGATGGCACGCCGGGGCTCAGTACCAGGATGTCCGTCTCCAGGAGGCGCGCGGTGTGCCCGCCGAATTCGCACGGGATCTGCAGCCGGTGCAACTCCGCCTCCGCCGCGGGGCGGGAGGTGGATTCGCTCACGAAGACCCGTGCACCCGCGCCGGCGAGCAGGCGCGCCACCGCGAGCCCGCTGCGTGCCGCACCGATCACACTGTACCGCTTCGTCTGGAGGTCTTCGCGCTTCATGTCCTTATCGCACCTTGAACGTCGCCAGACTCAGGATCATCAGGAGAATGGCGGCGATGTAGAACCGCGTCACGATCTTCGGCTCGGGCCACCCGAGCAATTCAAAGTGATGATGCAGCGGCGCCATCCTGAACACGCGCCGCCCCTCGCCGTACTTCCGCTTCGTGTACTTGAAATAGCCGCGCTGGATGATCACCGAGAGCGTCTCCGCGAGGAAGATGCCGCCCAGCGTGGGAAGCAGCAGCTCTTTCTTGATCAGCACACACAACGCACCGATCGCTCCGCCGAGTGCGAGCGACCCCGTGTCGCCCATGAACACCTGCGCCGGATAGGCGTTGAACCAGAGGAACCCGAGCGCCGCGCCGGCCATGGCCGCGCAGAACACGACAAGCTCGCCATTGCCACGGAGGAACGGTATCGTCAGATACTCCGCGAGCACTGCGTTGCCGGAGATGTAACTCATCACCCCGAGCGTGAGCGCCACGATCGCCACCGTCCCGATGGCCAGGCCATCCAGGCCGTCCGTCAGGTTCACGCCGTTCGATTCGGCGGTGATGATGAACACGACCATCGGGATGTACAGGAAGCCGACGTTCAGTTCGAGGTTCTTGAAGAACGGCACCGTGGTGGACGTGTTCAGGGGCACGAGGGTCGGGTCGATCCAGTGCGGGAAGAAGTAGATCACGCCGCCCACCACCAGGCCCACGAACACCTGTCCGACGATCTTGTACCGCCCGATGAGCCCCTTCGGCTTCTTCTTCACCACCTTGAGGTAGTCGTCCAGGAACCCGACCGCACCCAGCGTTACCGTCACGAAGATGATGAGCACCACGTACATGTTCGCGAGGTTCCCCCAGAGCAGCGTCGGGATCAGGATCGCCGCCAGCACGATCAATCCTCCCATCGTCGGCGTGCCCGCCTTCGCCAGATGGTTCTTCGGCGCTTCCACTTTCGCGGCTTCGCCGATCTGATGGTTCCGCAGCGCGCGGATGATCCTCGGTCCGAGCCAGAACGCGATGAGGAGTGCGGTGATGGCCGCCGCTGCCGAGCGGAAGCTCAGGTAGCGGACCATACCGAATCCCGGCGGGTGATACACCCGCTCCATCCATTCCAGAAGCATGTACAGCATGGTTACGCGTTCACCTCGTTCCTGTGGCGCCCGGCTGCTGCGCCTCGTTCCTGTAAGAAGATGACGACATCTTCCATCCGCATCCCGCGCGATCCCTTCACGAGCACCACATCGCCGGGGGTGAGAAGCTCCAGCAGATATTCCGCCAGGATGTTCTTCTGATCGTACTGCACTGCCGCCGTCATCGCCGCGGCCCGGGCGATGCACCCGCCGAGCCGGCCATAGGTCAGCAGGTGGTCGATCGGCATCGCCGCCACCGCCTGTCCGATCTTTTCATGCTCGGCTTCCGCCGCCGCACCCAGCTCCAGCATGTCCGCGAGCACCGCGATCCGTTTCCCGCTTGCCGGATACGCGGCCAGCGTACGCAGCGCAGCCATCGTGGAATCCGGATTGGCGTTATATGTATCGTTGAGGATCGCCACCCCGTTCATCCGGACGACCTCCATGCGCTTGCTGCTCGCCGTAAAGCTCCCCAGCGCCTCCACGATCTTCTTCGCGGGCACGCGCAAAGCCAGTCCCACCGCGGCCGCTGCCAGAGCATTCATCGCGGCATGCTCGCCGGGAACGTTCAGGTGCACATCCACCGGCGTTCGGATCCCCTTCCCCGCGAGCGCGAACCGGACCCCGCCTTCGGGTGTGAGCCGGATCCGCGAGGCGCGGACATCCGCGGTGCGCATCGTCGTTCCATACCGCACGCATTTCGTGCGGCCGCGCGCGGCCTGCACCAGCAGGGCGTCATCCGTGTTCACGAGCGCGACGGGCTGCTTCCCTCCGGGCACCGCGGCCCAGAGCGCCGTCTCTTCGGCGGCCACGCCTTCCACGCTCCCGAAGAACTCGAGGTGCTCGCGACCGATATTCGTGATGAGGACATGCGTCGGCTGCAGCACATCGCGCAGCTGCGCCACCTCGCCGGGATGGTTCGTGCCCACCTCGACCACGGCAACGTCATGCTCCTTCGTCAGCCGGAAGATGGTCTGCGGCACGCCGATATGATTATTGTTGTTTCCCTCGGTACACAGCACGTTCTTCGTCGTCCCCAGCACACGGGCGATCATGTCCTTCGTGGTGGTCTTGCCGTTGCTGCCGCCTACGGCGATCACCGGTCCGGTGAATTTCCGGCGGTACACCGCGGCGAGCTGCCGCAACGCCACATACGTGTCCTCCACAACAAGCGCGACGGCATCCGCGGGGACATCCGCTGCGCCCTTCGCA
Organism: Bacteroidota bacterium; assembly: GCA_030835135.1. Classification (GTDB taxonomy): domain Bacteria; phylum Bacteroidota; class Ignavibacteria; order UBA10030; family UBA6906; genus JAGDMK01. The sequence goes on along the minus strand of JAUQWO010000020.1, from coordinate 126,997 downwards.
TCCACCACCACGCCGGCCGCGCCGCGTGCGAGCACGTCGGTGATGAACTGGTGACCATCGAATGTTGCGCCGCGCAACGCCACGTACAGCTGGCCCGGCGCCACCGTGCGCGAATCCGTCGACACGCCCACCGCATGCCACCGCTCACGTCCCTGCGGGACGTGCAGCGCCTGGTGCGGGACCGACCGCAGGTCTGTGCGTGTCAGTTTCATTTCATGTTCCTGATGAACATCTCTACTTCTTCACGGTCATCGAGATGCGTCTTCTCGGTCCCGACGATCTGATAATCCTCGTGCCCTTTCCCGGCGATCAGGACCACGTCTCCCGGTTCCGCCAGGAGCAGGCCCTTGATGATCGCCCGGCGACGGTCCGCCTCGATATACACCGTGCGCCCCGGCAGAACGCCCGCCTGGATCTCGTTCAGGATCTGTTGCGGATCCTCCTGACGCGGATTGTCGGACGTCAGGATCGTGATCGCACTGAGCGACGATGCGAGCCGGCCCATCTTCGGACGTTTGTCCCTGTCGCGGTTCCCGCCGCACCCGAACACGGTGATGATCCGTTGCTGTCCCTTCGGCGGGAGCAGGGCGCGGATCGCCGTAAGGGTGTTCTCCAGCGCGTCCGGCGTATGCGCGTAATCGATGATCGCCGTCCACCCGGTGGGCGATGCGATCTGCTCGAACCGTCCGCGGACCGCGGTCAATGCACCGATGCCTTCCGCTGCCTTCGCCGGCGCGATGCCCAGCTCGCACAGCGTCGCGTATGCCGCGAGAAGGTTCGCCACGTTGAACCGCCCCGTCAGGGGTGTGGTCACGGGCACCTGCTGTTCGTCGCGCACGACCGTGAACGTCATGCCCCGCACCGTCATCTGCACATCGGCGGCGCGGACATCCGCGGGTTCCTGGATCCCATAGGTCACCCGGCGTGCCTTCGTGCCGGAGACGAGTGTTGCCGATGCGGGATCATCCGCGTTCATCACGGCGACCGCATCCGGTGGCAGCATGTCAAAGAGCATCTTCTTCGCGTCACGGTACGCGTCCATCGACCCGTGATAGTCCAGGTGGTCCTGCGTGAGGTTCGTGAACACGCCGGCCGCGAACCGGATCCCGTGCACGCGGCGCATCGTGAGCGCATGCGACGACACTTCCATCACCGCGCAGGTGCATCCGCGGTCGGCCATCGTGGCGAGCATCTTCTGCAGGTCCGCCGACTCCGGGGTCGTATGCGTCGCGGGCACCACCTCGCCGCCGAGGTCATACGCGATGGTACCGATCAGTCCCACCTTCTCGCCGGCCGCTTCGAGCGCGGTCTTCAGCACGTGCGTCGTGGTGGTCTTGCCGTTGGTCCCGGTCACCCCGATCACCCGGAGCCGGTGCGACGGATGACCATGATAATTCGCGGCCATCTGCGCCAGCGCCAGACGCGCATCCTCCACCACGAGTTTCACGACCCGCGTGTGCATGAACAACGCATCGGGCATCGCGTTGTCGTCCTGCATCACCACCACGCTCGCGCCGTTGGCGATCGCATCGCTGATGAAGCGCGTCCCGTTGGTCGCCGTCCCGGGTATGGCAACGAACAGATCGTTCTGCCGCACCGTCCGCGAGTCGTACCGGATGGCGGACACATGGATCTCCTGCGTCTGCGCCATGGCGCCGAAGTTGGTGCTGAACAACTTCGCCACCCGTACACCGTCAAGGACCTTGGTGAGGACCATACTTCCTTTGTGTGGCTATGTGCCGCTCTGGCGTGCTTCGCATCGGATCGTAACGCTTGCGCCGCGGCGCAGACGTTCACCGGGCGCGGGCGTCTGCCCGACCACGGTGCCGGTGCCGATGATCACGACATCCAGGTGTTGCACGGCCAGACTGTTCATGGCCCGGCGGATCGTGAGTCCGCGTACATCCGGTACCAGGGCAAAGCCGCCGGTCGCCGCCGCGGGACCCGCCACGGTCGTCAGCGTCACCGTCGCCCCGCGTTCCGCGGTGGTGCCCGGCGCGGGTGTCTGCCCGATCACGATCGGGCCATCATCTTCGATGTCCGCGTCGAGCCCGCCGGCTTCCAGCGTCGCTTCAGCGTCATCGATCTTCATATTCCGCACATCGGGCACGATCACGCCCGTGGCACTCGCCATCACCGTCGGCGCGATCTCCCGGAACTTGCCGGCGATCGAGAAGATCTTCTCCGCGATGCCCTTGAAGATCGGCGCGCTCGCGAGTCCGCCGAAGTACAACCCTCCGCGCGGATTATCCAGCATCACCAGACAGACGATGCGCGGATGATCTGCCGGGAAGAATCCGACGAACGATGCCGTATAGTCGCCCGGCTTGTAGCGCCCGTTCACCACTTTGCGGGCGGTGCCGGTCTTGCCTGCGATCCGCAACCCTTCCACCTTCGCCTGTGTCGCCGTCCCCTTCTGTACCACCCCTTCGAACATGCCGGTGAGCAGCGTCGCATTCTCTTCGGACATCACGCGCCGGACGACCGAGGGTTGCACGAGCGTGTTCATCTCGCCGTTCTCATCCGGGACCTTCCGCACGACGAAGGGCTTCATCAGGACGCCCTTGTTGGCGAGGGCTGCATACGCCATCACCAGTTGCAGCGGCGTCACCCCGACGCCATACCCGTAGGCCATCGTCGGGAGTGTTGCCCCGGACCAATCGACCGGCCTCGGCAGTGCACCCTGGGTTTCGCCCGGGAGCTCGATGCCGGTCAACGTCCCGAACCCGAATCGCCGCGCCGTCTCGAACATCGTCTGTGCGCCGATCCGCGGCGAGAGCTTCGCCATCACGATGTTGCTGGACTGCTCCACGGCCTGGCGGAATGTCACGTTCCCCAGCGGATGGGTGTCCGTCACCGGTATCGTGCGCCCGGCACCGATCGGAGCCTTGTACCGCCCCTTCTCGCCATAAAAGGTCTCGTCCGGCTTCACGACGCCCTTCTCGAGGGCTGCTGTGGCCGTGACGATCTTGAAGACGGATCCCGGCTCGAACATGTCGGTGATCGATCGGTTGCGCAGCGTCGCCTGGTCGAGCGTCGCCGTGTTGTTCGGGTCCACGCGCGGCACATGTGCCAGAGCAAGGATCTCGCCGGTGGACGGGTCCACCATCAGCACAAGTCCGGCCTCGGCCTTCATCTTCGCCACGCCTTTGGCCAGTTCTTCTTCGGCCACCTGCTGGTACTCGGCGTCGATCGTCAGCTCGAGGTTGAGGCCGTCCTTCGGTTCGATGCGCGGGTACTCGGCGGATGCGCGCGTGCGGTTGAGCGCATCGCGCTGCATCGTCACGCTGCCATCCACGCCGCGGAGCCACCGGTCGTACTGCATTTCGAGTCCGCTGAGTCCGGTATGATCCACGCCCGTCACGCCCAGCAGTTGTCCGGCCACGTGCTCGTAGTGAAAGATGCGCCGGGGCTCGTTCATCACGATCAGTCCGCGCAGCTCGGCGACCGGCACTTTGGCGGCGCGCGAGGGTTCCACGTTGCGTTCGAGGACCACGAACCGCTTCTTCGGATCGCGCATCAGATCGAGATACACCTGCTTCGGCCGTTTGAACACCCGTGCAAGGGCGAGCGCGATGTCGTCGCGTTCGTTCCCGGCGACCTTCGGGTCGGCACAGAACGACACGAAGGTGGAGTTCGAGACGAGGACCTTATCGTTGCGGTCCATGATCGCGCCGCGCGCCGCGGGGAGCACGATGGGTGCTTCGTACTGCTTGCGTGCGATCTCTTGGAACTCGGAAGCCCTGAGCACTTGGATCTGGACCAGTCGTAGGGCAAGTATGACAAAGAACAGGAGCAGGGCGATCTTGATGCCCAACGTCCGCCGGCGGTGCCGCTCATGCGGCGGGACGGCCGGTGCCGGCCCGGCAGGTGAACCGGTCACTGCTGGAACTCCCCGCGCAACTCATCGGCGCGGTCTTTCAGGTCCGACGGCACGTCGAACACCTGTGGTTGTTCGCGCGGATATTGCATCCCGAGCTTCTCGACGGCGATGCGTCCGACGCGTTCGAGCGACGATTTCTTGTTCACTTCGGCCTGCAGGGCCGCATTGAGGTCCAGCTGGTGCTGCTTCTTCCGCCGCAGGGCATTGCAGTCGCCCGTCAGCTCGTCCACCGCGATGGTGTTATTAATATAGAGGACCACCAGGATACCGATCGCAAAGAGGCCGACGATGAAATTGAACGTCGACATCCGTTTGCGCACGCCGTGTTTGTTCTGGCGCACCGCGTAGCCGGATACGTTTCCGCTGCCGGTGCCACTGCCGTTGCCGGCAGCCGGGCCGGGGCCCTGGCGTCCGCCCCCGTACACGTACCGGTTCTCCCGCGTCGGTTCCATGGGCGGCGGCGGTGCATTCCGCTTATGTGATGCCTTGCGTTCCCACATATCGTCTCTCGGCGGCACGCATCTTGGCGCTGCGGGCCCTCGGATTGTCGCTGATCTCCTGCTCTGTCGGCACGACCGGCTTGCGGGTGATGAGACGGAACTCCGGTTCGGGTTCCTGTCCCGGCATCACCGGCACATCACGGTCGAACGCGACCGTTGATACCGCACGGAAGAACTCCTTCACGATGCGGTCCTCGAGCGAATGGTACGCGATCACCACGATCCTGCCACCCGGTACGAGCAGGTCGCGTGCATCCGCGAGGACGGTCGTGAGACTGTCGAGTTCGCCATTCACTTCGATGCGCAGCGCCTGGAAGACGCGCGCGAGTGATTTATTCAAGAAACGGTCCGGCGTGAACGCCGCCACCACATCGCGGAGCTCGCCGGTGGTATGCACCGGGCGATGGGCCACGATGGACCGTGCGATGCGGCGCGCGTTCTGTTCTTCGCCGTACCGGCGGATGACATCGGCCAGCGCCCGCTCATCGTAGGTGTTCACGACATCCCATGCACTTGCCGGCTGACGCCGGTCCATGCGCATGTCCAGACGCTCATCGCCGCGGAACGTGAAGCCGCGTTCCACGGCATCGATCTGATGCGACGAGATGCCCAGGTCCAGGAGTATCCCGCTGGCGCCGGTCCATCCCGCTTCCTGCATCGCTGCGCGGAGGAAGCGGAAGTTGGTCCGGACGAAGGTCGTGCGTTCCGCGGATCCCGCAAGGCGGGTCCGGGCGGAGGCGAGTGCTTCGTCGTCCGCATCGAGACAGAGCAGGCGGCCGGGGCCCTGGAGGCGCGAGCAGATCTCCGCTGCATGTCCGCCTCCGCCGACCGTCCCGTCGACATATGCTCCCCCGGCATCGGTCATCAGCAGGTCAACTGCTTCCCGGCACAAGGCCGGGATGTGATAGACCGTTCCGTTCACTCGTTCTTATTTCTGGAGAACGGTTTGTGCTACGGATTCGTAGCTCTGGGCCTGCGTCTTCAGGTACTGTTCGTATTGCTGCGGGTTCCAGATCTCGATGTGTTCCAGCACGCCGATGATCAGGACCTCGTTCTCTATCCCTGCGAACTGAAGGAGTTCTTTCGGAATGGAAATGCGGAACTGGCCGTCGAGCTGCGACTCGGTCGCACGTTCGAGCAGCACGCGCATGAAGAACCGGTGTTGCGCATTCGTGGGTGACAGCTGACGGATGCTCTCTTCGAGTGTGTTCCATTCGTCGAGCGGATACACGAACAGGCATTGCTCGAAGCCGCGCGTGATGACGAACGTATCATTCGCTTCGCTCGAGACGTACTTGCGCAGCCGGGCGGGAATGTTCACGCGCCCTTTGCTGTCGACAGAGTATGCGTACGATCCTTTAAAGGACGACACCGTGTGCTCCGATCGGAGTGGAACAGTTGGAGAATGGGATAGTGGCACGGGCACGACACGTCGCCCGCGGGAAGGAAGGTTCGGTTCCCAACGATTACCCACTTTTACCCACGCTAGGAACCTAAGATACGGAATTGAGGTTGAAAGTCAAGTGATACTTGCGCCATACGCGCTGTTTTGGGGGATTCTGCAGGTGGGTGGTTTCGCCATAACGGAGACCGGATTGGGCCGTTCCCCCACTTTGATTATCCATTATCCATGATCCATGGATAATGGATAGTGAGAAGCGCTGGAATCTGCTTGGGGGGGGGTGGGGGAAACCCGAATTCACGATCGGCGATCGCCGGGCCCCCGCAATTCCGTATCCATGTGTAGGGGCGGTGCAAGCACCGCCCCCACGAAGACCGGCACCGCCGGTGCGACCACCTGGACCGCCCGTCCAACAACCAGGACCGCCCATACTACCGCCGGACCCGACTCGACGATGGCAGGGAACCATCGAAAAAACGCCTGCCTCCGAGAATTCATAGCAATAGGCACGGACGGGCGGCAATGGGCACGGACGGTCGGCAATGGGCACGGACGGGCGGCAATGGGCACGGACGATCGGCAATTCCCCCACCGGGGGGGGCACCGTTGGCGCCTTATTGCCCCCAGGGGGGCCAAAATGCATGTGTAGGGGCGCAGCATGCTGCGCCCCTACAATGACGGGCACCGCCCGTGCAACGGCCGCCACCGCGGTCTTAGCGCACCAACGCCATCTTCACCGTTTGCCGCGCACCGCTGTTGAACTGCACGATACAATAGTAGACGCCCGATGCGTGGCCCTGAAGTTCGATCGTCTCGGTGTGCTCCCCGGCGGCCTGTCCCCCCACGACACGGTACACCTCCCTCCCCAGCACATCCGTCACACGGAGATCCACCTCACCTGCCGAGGGCAACTCATATCGGACCGTCGTACTCGGGTTGAATGGGTTGGGATAGTTCTGCAACAGCGCGAACCCTTCAGGTAGCGTGGCCGTCGCACCGCCGACGGCCGTCAACCGGTCGGTAAGCCGGTACACGTTTCCGCTCTCATCCAGCACCCATGCGTGCTGTGGATCCCAGGCCGCGATACTCGCGATGCGGGTCCCGCCAGGCCGGGAGACCTGATCCACAAGAAGATAGGTGGAATCTGCCGGATCGGAGATACGTTTGTTCATCCAGCTCCCGGTTAAGAATGTGAATAGCGTCCCGTCGTTGAACAACACGCCTGCGCTGTAGTTCCTCAGCTGCGCACGTGAGTCGAGCGCGGCATTGTAGGCAAAATAGTTGTGCCAGACAGGGAAGTCAGCTCCGTACGTCGCTCCAAAATAACACATCTCTCTGTTCACGAACGTTGCACTTGTGCCGAACAACATCTGCGCACTGACCACATCGGTCCAGGTCGTGCCGCCATCCGTGCTCGTCTTTATGTACCCGGTGAAGTCGGAATTGGCGCACAGGAACATCCTGCGGGGCGAAAGGATACCCAGAGTGTACTCCACATATATCGGGGTAATGCGCAGAGAATCGGACTGCCAGGTCTTGCCAAGGTCGGTGGATGTCTTCAGCCCTTCACCTCGGCCGGAAATGTACCCGATCAGCGAATCGTTGATCACTGATATCCACCGCGACGACAGAAGTATGTCAGAAACGATCATACTGGACCACGTTGCCCCTCGATCTGTTGTGCGCAGGAAGGTGTGGGGGCCGGTGAACATGGTCGCCGGACGGGTCACCACGAGCGCCGTGTCGCGGCCGAATCGGCGCATCTGCACGACAGTGCCCGAGTCGGGAACAGAGTGCACCGGGCTCCACGTGCTTCCGCCGTCGGAGGTCATGGTATACACCCCGTTCGAGGACATGACCCATCCATACACTGAATCGCAGAAGTCAATGAAGGAATACTGTCCGGCGGGCGGCAAGGGGATGGCACGTTGCTCCCAGATACCCGTCGCCGACTGTGCACTGGTTTCCGCCACAGGGAGCACAAGAAGCAGAAGAAGAGTCGCGAACCGGAGAATGATGGGATTGGGTGTATGCGAATTCGGTTTGCGCAGGATATTGCGAACGGACCGGCGGAGCGTGTTGCCTGATATGATGACAGGTTGGGAACCCATCATGCACCCCCATGCATTGTGAGCGATGTGGAAATGTACCTCACCCATCAGCGAATGTCAACAACACGTGTGCGAATAACACAAGTCTCGAACAATACAGGTCTCCCTTCTTCCCATTGCATCGTATGGGTCTCCGGAGTACATTGTCATACTTCAGGTTGCCATTACTCCATCCACCGGCGCAACCCCTCGCCGGAACAAACAGGCAGCCTGGCACAGCGTACTTCGGAACGGTCCATGGACTTACAGATACTTATTCCAATCAGCCGGTTGAAGATCACCGACCTTGAACGCTTCCGGAACGCTCCGTTCGAGAATATGATCAAGTTCACCGTGGACATCCGTCTCCGGAAGATCGCCCTGGGAGGAGAAATGCACGCCGATTCAGAAGAAGTGCTTCTGGGTGCGGGCTCCGGACAGGCCGATATCTGGGGGGGAGAACCGCTGGCCGTGGGCACAGCCACCGCGGATCGAATACATATCGCTTATCAATATCCGCCCGGCTGTGGAGAACCGTGGAATGGTGATTCAACTGGAGGATGTGCGCAACGCGGTGCATGCGATCGTCCATGAGTGGGCGGAACTCGCATGACCATCTGGCACAAGTCGATGGATCCCGCCAAATGGGGTCGCTATCCGGTCGAACGACAGATCCTGATGATCGGCAGCGAATTCGCCCGCGAGGAGAATCTCCTGCACACCGGACTTCATACTGAAGTGCAGCAATGCTATGAGCGTGCGTACGAACTTTTGGACCTCTGCACAACCGATCCCAAGTGGAAACCCCGGACAAAGGAGTTGCTCCGGTTCAGGGAGATGCTCGGCGAACTCTACCTGGGCATACCTGCCGGTGACCCGCGGTTCATGATGATGTATCGGACCCTCATGTCATAGACAGGAAGCACGTCGCGCGTCGAGATTTGACGGATGGGCATGAGCCATCAAACGACGATTGCAATGTTGAAGTCACAGTGCGATCATCTCGCCAGCGCCATCTTGATCGTCTGCGCCCTGCCACCGAACCGTACCGTACAATAATAGACTCCCGACGCACATCGCGACAGATCGATCGCCTTGGTCTTCACTCCCGCCGACTGGCTCTCCACACTCCGGTAGACCTCTCGCCCCAGCACATCCGTCACACGGAGATCCACCTCACCTGCCGAGGGCAACTCATATCGGACCGTCGTACTCGGGTTGAATGGGTTGGGATAGTTCTGCAAGAGAATGAACCTCTCCGGCACAATGGACCGGTGACCCGGGACCGCAGTGAGCAGGTCCGCACGCCGGAAGACCCGCCCCCGACCATCCAGCAGCCATCCGCACGCCGGCGAGATCATGCAGAGATCCACCAGGTGACCGTTTATGGAGATGTACGGACCGACCGTGTACGTCGAATCCAAAGGATCCAGGGTCCGTGCGGTCATGCTCGCATTTTTCGGCACCGAGAATACGGTCAGGTCACGGAACAGCGCACCCATGCTCCATATAGGGATAGAGACCGCCCTATCGAGGACAGCATTGTATGCGAACGATCCGGGCCACGGAATATCGTCCCCCCGACTATAGCTAAAATAGCTCAGCTCGGCGCTCATGAACCGCCCCTCGCTGGAGGTCAGGTCGGGCGGCGAGACCATGGTCGAACAGGTCTTCCCGAAGTCCGCGCTGCGGACGATCATGCCGTCTCCTATCATCCCTCCAAAACCCGAACAGAAGATCATCCGGTCCGCCGAGAGGATGCCGAAGTCCTTCGTTTTTCGGAGTCTGCCATCCGGAAGACTATCCACCCGCCACGTGGTGCCCAGATCGGTCGATGTGCACAGCCACACGTCACCCCGTTCACGCCCCAACGCAACATAGCCGATCAGGGATCTGTTGACAAGCGAGACCAGACTGTTGAACGGCTTACCCGCAGCCGCCAACGAGGAGATCCAGCTCTGCCCGCGGTCCGTTGTGCGCAGAAGCCGCGACTTGCTATCGAGCGACAGCCCCACGTCGACTGCTACGACCCCGGTGTCCCCCCCGAGCCATTTCATCGAACGCACGGCTCCCGAGTCTCCCACCATGTGCGGACCCCGCCATGTCTGCCCCCCGTCCGTCGTCAGGGAGAAGAACCGGTCCGGCGACATCACCCATCCGTGCAACGAGTCAGAGAAGTCAATGAACGAGTAGGCCATCCCCGGCGATGCCGGAACGGCAAGCTGTCTCCAGACGCCGGTGCCTGTCTGTGCTTCGATACCCGCGAGAGGCGCCAGAAAGAGGAGGAGGATCGTTGCGAGCAGTCGGCAGATGGGAGTTCTGATGTACGCGTCCCTCGTCAAAAACATTACCCAGGTTCGCATGTGCGGATCCCAAACGAATTCGGAGAATTGGTTTGCAGGAAATCGCGTGAGGGCGCCTTTTTCCATCTCTCATGCCGCCTGTCTGCGGTGAGGAAGCAGCGTGCGGTGAGTGGATGCGATCACGCCGCTAGATCTCAATACGCGATGTGCTTCCCGTCCATGACATGAGGGTCCGATACATCATCATGAACCGCGTGTCTCCCGGGGGACAGCCCAAATAGAGCTCGCCGAGCATCTCCCTGAACCGGAGCAGTTCCTTGGTCCGGGACTTCCACTTCGGGTCCGTTGTGCAGAGATCCAGGAGTTCGAACGCACGCTCAAAACACTGCTGCACTTCATCAGGGAGCCCGGCATGCAGGAGATTCTTCGCACGGGCGAATTCGCTGCCGATCATCAGGATCTGTCGTTCGATCGGGTAGCGACCCCATTTTTCGGGATCCATGGACTTGTGCCAGATGGTCATGCGATCTCCACCCACGCATGGACGATCGCATGGACCGCATTGCGCACACTTTCCAGTTGGATCTCCAGTCCATGGTTCTCAACGGCCGGACGGATATTGATCAGCGAAATGTATTCGATCCGCGGAGGCTGTGCCCAGGGCCAGAGGTTCCCCCCCCAAATGTCAACCCGACTTGAGCCTGTGCTCAGGAGTACCTCTTCCGAATCAGCGTGCATTTCTCCGCCCAGGGCGATCTTCCGCAGACGGACGTCCACGGTGAACTTGATCATGTTCTCAAACGGAGCGTTCTTGAAGCGTTCCAGGTCGGTGACCTTCAACCGGCTGGTCGGAATGAGGATCTGTGAGTCCATCAGTGTCCCGGAATACGCTGTGTCCTGATGCCTGGTTGCTCGGGTGATGAGGAGCGATGGCACAGCTGCACATGGCAGCCTGCCGTATCGCAATGTACACCCGTGGTCCATTGGATGCAAGGGGAGTTCAGGCGGCAAACATGGCGTACGCGGGTTCGCCTGCGTAGAAGCCAGCGAGCGTGCACAGTGCAGGGCCCGAAGCCCGCATCGATGGGTGGTTACTTCAGATTCTTCCAGCGACCTGCGCTTGCGGTTTGACGGCGGCGGACGCGATCCACGCGGAGTGGTGAGAAATGACCGTCCCAAACCGCGTGCTTGCATCCTTCCACAATGGCGGTTACATTGGACGGTTCCCCCCGTCACAGAAGGAGTTGCCCCATGAGGTTCCTGACAGCCACGTGCCTACTGCTCGCCCTCACAGGCTGTACACACACGCCCTCCCTGGAAGAGGCAAAGGCCCTTATTCACCTGCAGAACGAGAAGCTCCATACTGTTGCCGCGACGAAGAACCTCGCGCTCCTGCGCGAGGTGTACGCCGAGGATGCATGGTTCATGGCACCCGGCCTCGCACCCGTCCACGGACGCGACAGCATCATCGCTCTCTGGAGCGATGGACTCGAGAAGATCGTTTCTATGCATTCGGAATCCCTTGAGATCAGTGGCACACCGGACGTCCTGTACGAGATCGGTGTCGTCCGGAACGTGATCAGAACCGACACACCGGACTCGGTGGTCGTGCACAAAGCAAAGTACACCAACGTCTGGAAGCGCGATGCGGCCGGAGTCTACCGGTTGACGGTGGACATCTTCAACCGCATCGACTGACCTCCCTGCTGCAGGGGAGGCCGGATCAGGCGGCCTTCCGCGATACGCGCTGGAGCCGCTGTATACGCCGGACCTTGCGGCAGGTCTTGCAGATCCCCTTGTATGAGGCATAGAAGTCCTCGGGGTCCTTCGTCCCGCAATATCTGCACTCATGCGTCTCATCGAACCGCCGGTGGGCGGTCTCCGCACTCCCGTGGCGCCGGTGCCTCTGATAATGCTTCCAGCACATACCGCGCGCGATCACATCACTGTCACATTCGTGGACGCTGCACCTGTCGTGTTCCATCGTTGTCATATCCCGTCGTCTGTGGACATAATAAAAAACCCTCCGGCGTCTTCGCCGGAGGGTTCGGTGTTGCTACACTTGCTATGATCCTAGATCATGCCGTCCCGTCCTGTGCGAAAACGTGGCCTGCCTCCACGCGCTGCTGCTGTTGCTGCTGCTGCGCATGCTGGCACTGACACCGGACGGTATGACGGACACATTTCATACATATACTATAGAACTTTTCCGATACTGAGTCAAGACCTTCCGCGGGAGGATCCCGACTGAATTCTGGATTGTCAAACAGGCATGCGTTGGATCTCACCGCAGGGAAGGGAGCCTGAGATCGGTCAGAGCATCTCCTCACACTCGAACCCCGCCGCGGTCACGAGCTTCGTGATCTCCGCGGTATCCGCCCCTTCCGCCTCTACGCGCAAGACCCTGTCGCGGTCCCCGAAATCGATCGTCCAGCGTGATACGCGCTCGTGGGTATCCAGGCGGTTCGCCACCGGGTGCGCGGTCTGTGCCGAGATAATGTTCGTCCGGAATACGAAGATGTCCATGCTGTTCCCCATGGTCTGCTGATCACTCGCCGGCGACAGGCTGTTCCTTGCCACCATCGTCCCACGGATAGCAGCGGTGGTGCCACTGACTCCTGAATTGCTCACGCTCCTCCGGCGTCATCGCGGCCAGCTTCGCCTCGAACTTCTTCCGCCAGCTGTCATGCCGCCACCCGCCGAACCTGGCGCCCGGCCCGCGGAACAGGATATGCGAGAGCACGAGGAGTCCCACCGCCTGCCAGAATGTGATCACGGGTCCCTGGAACAGTTCGGGTATCAATGCATTCCACAGTCCCATCACCACGAACCCCACCACGAGACCGATCACCGCTCCGATCATGAGTCCTTTGAGTATGCGTACCGCCCACCATGTTTTCATATCATCCCTCGTTAGGTATTACGCCATGTCAAAATCGTCGTAGACAGTCTGCAACCGCTCGCGGAGATAGAGCACCGCATAGCGTTTGCGGGAGATCAGGGTATTCACCGGTTCGCCTGTCAGCGCGGCGATCTCTTTGAACGGTCGTCCTTCGAGTTCGTGCCACACAAAGACGTCACGTTGTTTCTGTGGCATCTCCTCCAGGGCCTCTTCCAGCGCGTCGCGGATGAGCGAGCGGACCAGCTCATTTTCCGGCGTACCGGCCGGATCGGGAAGCACGTCCTCCAGGTTCAGCGGAAGGAGATCATCGTTCGGGTCGCGCGGCATCGGAGCATGGCGTTTCTTCCGGTACCAATCGGTGATACGGTTCCGGGCAACGGTGAAGAGCCATGCCGCAACCTTGTCGATCGGCTCCGTGACACTCCAGCTGGCCACGAGTTGCATGAGGACGTCCTGAAGGATATCCTCCGCATCCTCATCGGTGCGCACCCTCCGGCGGATGAACTCCAGCAACCGCGGGCGATGCGCCTCAACGGTGCTGCCGAGTTGTGCAGCCGTACCTGTATGTCGAAGTACTGTGTCCGCGTTCGCCTCTGCCCGGGAAGTGGCCTTGTTCACCAGCGTTGGTATTGTGGTAGACGGATATGCCGATAGGATATTGTGCGGAATCTATCGAAACAAAGAGAGCGGAATCGGGCTGTCTGCTATCTGAACCGCGGGGCACCGCTCTTGATATCGCAGATCGCGACATCGAGGGCACCGTTGTTCGTGGTCCACGGAAGCCGGCAGGAAACACTCCACGGATTCCAATGCCATCTGTTCTTACGGATTGCCGGGGTTTTTGTTTGCATTCATCCCCCTGTTGATGTCTTCGCGCGCATTCCCCAACCACCACCATGAGACCGTGATGCGCGAGAGAGAAGAGGCAAGGAGGAAGATCACCCGGGCCCTCAGGATCTGATGAGCCGCAGGAGGAACACATCGTTCTCGCGCATATCGAGCTGCTTCGACAGCACGCCTCGTGCGCCGACCGTGACCAGCTCGCGCTTCACCGGCGATCCGTCGTTCATGGCCTTGATGGTCTCCACCTGCGCGCGCGTGAGCTGTGCCGGGCGTCCCATGGACAGATACGTGGAGTACGCATCGTTCACGCGATACCCGATCTGGGAGAGTTCGAGCGTATACGTCCCCGCGGGAACGCCGGTGAGCTCGATGCGGACCTTGCCCTTCGGCTTCGCCGGTAGATCGCGCAGATAGTACACCTGATCATTCACCGAATCGCCTGGATGGGTGTTCGTGAAGTCCCAGAGGAGCACTTGCACGCCGCCATCCGCGCTCCGCGTAACCCACGACGTGCTGTCCGTGGTGGCGAGTTCGGTCCCGCCGAGTTTGTTCATGAAGGCGAACGCATAGAATGCCGGTTTGTTGATCCCTTGATAGTTGATCAGTCCGAAGCCTCCATGGAACGGCGTCGTACGCGGGCCGGGCTCCTCGAAGATATCGGTGAAGGTCCAGTAGGACATCGACTGCACGGCCGTGCCGGCTTTCCTGATGCGGTCGAGGATATACGCCGCCTCGTGGTATGAATCGTGGATCGGGTCGGCGGGAGTGTACGAAGAGCTCCATTCGGTGTAGTGCAGTTCGAGGTCCGGCATCGGTGACGCAGTGATCTCGGCGCGCGAGCGGAGGATGTCGCGGCTCACGCTCCAGTGGTCCTTGTCCAGGACCGTGCCATTCTGTCCGTACTCATCCACGTACCCCGCCTTTACGCCATAGGAATGCGTGCTCACGAAATCCAGCGGGAGTCTGGTGGTGTGCGCGAAGGCGATCATCTCCGGCACCCATGCAGCGCCTGCGGTCGCGGGTCCACCCACGCGGTAGGCCCTGTTCACGCTCTTGATCGCTTCCGTACTGTGCCGGTACAGGGTGAAGTACTCCTGCTGTGTTCCCGCCCAGAAGATGTCCAGGTTCGGTTCGTTCCAGACTTCGAAGTACCAGCTCTTCACCTCCTCCACGCCGTAGCGGTCCGTCACGTGCTGCGTGAGTGCGCGGACGAGCGCGGCCCATTTCGTATAGTCCTTCGGGGGCGTCACATTCCCGCGCCACCAGAAGATCGTCTTCGTGCCGCTGGCCAGTGCGTTCGGCATGAATCCCAGTTCGACGAACGGTTTCATCCCGATGCTCAGGATGTAGTCGAAGAGGACGTCCATGTACTGGAAGTTGTAGATGGGGTTCCCCTTCGCGTCTTCGAAGTAGATCCCCATATCGTCCGCGAGGAGGCCGTGGAAGCGGATGTAACGGAAGCCGCAGTCTGTGTGCGCCCGGGCGAGCTGCTGTTGCCAGTCGGCGCGCAGTCCTTCATTGGCGCGGCCTGCCCCGACGCAGGTATTGAACATCGTATTGAGGGGACCGCGCACGACATTGTAGTCCACCGCGATCACGCGGTCGGCAGAGGGGGGTTTCGTCTGTGCGTGTACGGAAACGGTCGCAGCGACGAGGCAGCAGAGCGTCACAGCAAGGAGGCGACAAGTGGTCAGGTGCATGTTCGTATTCTCTCTGTCAGAGTATCGATGATGCTCCGCCTGTGTGATATCAACCGGTGCCCTCATCGGCGGGAGGACTTCTTTTTAATCACGTTCTTCTCTGTGATGGAGGTGGCGAGTTTTCCGCCAGCCTTCGTTGTGGTCTTCTTCAGGGTCTTCTTCAGGGTCTTCTTTGGGGTCTTCTTTGGGGTCTTCTTCGAAGCTGTCTTTGAAGAGTTCTTTGAAGTGCCCTTTGAACTCTTCTTCGTGGTCTTCACTGCGCTCTGCTTTGGGGCTTTCTTCGCGCCTGGTGCCGCCTTCTTCTTCGAGTTTTGGGGGCCGCTCTTCGTCGCCGTCTTGGCTGCGTGCGGCTTCGCAGCAGCAGGCTTCGTCACATCCTTGTTCTTCCTCTTCTTTGTTGGCACCGCGACTTCCCGCTCCGTGATGCGGATGAGTTCCGTCAGCCACGCGCGGTCTTCCAGCTTGTCCTCGATGAGGAAGCTCGGCTTCGCGCCGGTGTAGGCCGGAGCTTCCACGGGCGTGCCGATGAACGCCCTGCCGGCATCCGTCGGCTTCACGAACAGCTTGTTGTCGCAGATGAGTCCGACCACTTTCTCATTACAATAGAGGGCGTATTCGCCGAACATGTAGCGCGAGGTGATCGCGCCGGCGCCATTGACCTGATCGACGACGAACTGGACGAAGCTGGCATCGGATGCCATCGAAGCGCTCCTTATCCTGTGATGGGGTGACGGGGAAGAACTCCTACATGATACGCGATGCGATGACAAAGTCAACGGGGTTATGCCGCCGGATCATTCCGCCTGCCACGAAGGGAATGTCCGGCGGAATGGGGGGAATCGCCGTCTCATCCGTTCTCCTCTATATGCGCCTGTCACGGCCAGATCGGAGGGCGCGGGGGCGTACTGCCCGGACCCGTGCAGATCATTTCTATTCAAAAGATAGCGAGGGGAGGAAGGAACGATGTCTATAAGAATGTGGATGGTGTTGGTGGCCATTGTATCGCTATCGGCGGTCCCTGCTGGTGCGCAGACCCATCTTTTCACTTTTGAAAGCGGGCTGGAGGGATGGATCTGTGACTTTGCAGACTATCCCGTGACCGACTCGCTTTTCTATGAGTTGTCCTGGGGACACACCGCACTTCCCTGGCCTCTGAGCCCCGCCGACTCCGCCTTTCGGATATCGGGGAACAACCACAGCGACGATCTGTTCATGTTCCTCAAGAAGAGGATCACGGGACTCACCCCCCACCATGCGTATCGGGTAACGATCACGGTGGATGTCGCATCGTGCTACCCCACCAATACTGCCGGCGTGGGAGGCGCCCCCGGGGAGGGGGTGGTATTCAAAGCAGGTGCGTTGAAGGATGAACCGATGAAGGTCCAGGATGGTGGCAACTACAGGATGAACATCGAAAAGGGCAACCAGTCCCAGCCCGGCGCTGACATGGACACGATCGGCCATGCGGGTGTGACCGACACCACGACCGTGTACACGATGGTCCGGCGGACCAACGCCGCGCATCCGTGCACCGTCACCGCCGATGCCTCCGGCGCGGTCTGGATCTGCATCGGCACCGACTCGGGGTTCGAGGCAACGACGACGCTGTACTTCGATCGCATCACCGTGGTCTTCGACCCGGCCACGGAGGTGAAGGATCCCCGTGGTCTCCCGGCGGATCATCGACTTGGATACAACTATCCCAACCCATTCAACCCGCGGACCATGATCCCCATCGATCTCGCCACCGACGCGCATGTGGACCTGCGCGTGTACGATATGATCGGGAGAGAGGTGGCGGTGCTGCTCGACGGCATGATGGCGGCAGGCAGAAGCGAGGTGCCCTTCAATGCTACGGGGCTTGCGTCGGGGGTGTACGTGTATGTCATGCGGGCCGGGCGGGTCCAGGTTGCACGCACGATGATGCTGATGCGGTGATCCGTCCACGGCGTCTCCGGAGCCCGGTCAACATCCATTCGACATCGGGGCCAGAGACGCGATCAGCGGGATCTGAGTGATGGAAGTATCAGATACGATGGCTCACAGGCGCCGTTCTGACCACGTCCCGGCAGGACAGCAACGCATCACCCGTATCGGTGACACGTTGCCGCCTGCGGACTGGACCACCGCATCCATCGTGATATGTGTCCCTGCATCACTGCGTGCAGCGTACGCCGAATGACTGTTCAATGAAATTCGGCGGCAGATTGGTTTTCGTGGTGTGCATCCATGTCTGGATCTTCACCGTGTTCACGGTCCCGGGCATACCCCCCAGACAATCTGCCACCTTGAACGTGAGCGTGATGACGTCATCCCCGGGATTGGCCAGCACTGTCGTGATCCCGTTCGCGTTGATCGGTGTCCCATTCTGCACGGCGACAAAGGCGTTCCCCGGTACAAGCTTGAGATACACTTTCCGATTCGTGTTCCCGACCGATAGACCGGTCGTGATCGAACGCCCTCCGATGGTGACCGTGCCAACACCGTCCGATGGAGCCGGGAAGAGAAGATTCAGACGGACCGTTGCGATGCTGTTCTTGTCGAATGTGTTTCCGTTCGGGAAGGTGATTGACCTGACATAGTTCCTCACGTTGGCGCTCTTCATCCGGATGCGCCGCTTCAGGCCGTTCAGGAGCGGGACGTTCACATTCCCTGCTGTCCTGAAGCTCAGATCGACCGTCACGTCCTGGACAAAGCCCGAAAAGAAGACCTTGAACTGCAACGTATGCTCCGACGAGCTGAGAACCCGCACGCTGGAGACAAGAACATCGCCACCTACCGTGATGTAGTTCACCAGATTGTCCTTCACGATCTTCCCGTCCGCCGGATCGATGGCGTTCTGCAGACCCGTCCCCGTCAGGGTCACGACGATCTCTTTGAACGGGTCTGCCGGCGATGGCAGCGCGACATTCGTGACGGTGGGCGATGGAACCACAGTGATCGTGAACGATGCCTCCCCGAAGATCCCGCCCCGGAGGCGGATCGTCTTGATCCCCGCTGTCGCCCCGTTCGTCGTGATCTTCAGCGTGACCTTGCCGCGTCCGGCATAGGGAGCGGTCGTGTTTTGTGCTCCGTTGAATTTGTCAATGATCGAGATGGACACACCGGAGGATGAGGTCGTTGCACTCCCGATGGTCTCGATCCAGTCGCCATACACGGCCATGGTGGACGTCAGACTGGATGTCGTGGTCTGCGGATACACCGTCTGTCCCGACGTTCCCAGGATGGTTCCCGCGATCGTTGGCATTGACAGAACGGCAAGGAGCAGGGCTGCGCCCAGGACTGTGCGTGTGGTGTTCATGGCATGACCTCCATCTGATGAATGTGATTGAATGTTGTATGGTGGGCTTCGATGGCTGGCACGAATTGCTCATGGCCTCGATGCAACTGGATCGCGATACAGGGTCCTCCATTCGCTCTTTGCAACCACGTTCCCGCCGGCATCCAGAGATTCAACACTCCAGGCGATATTGCGCGCATCTGTCTTCGTCCAGAGCCACGGGGGCAGGATGTACGAGACCGCTCCCTCACGGAGCAGGCCCGTGAGCAGGATGCGATTCATGGGATCGATCACCACGACCCGGCAGATCCGACCCGGGACTCCGCCTTGCCACGTGAGCGTGAACGGATCGCCGGACGGTACCATGGCCATATCCCGCGGCTGGAGGAGCGTGATCGGATGCTGAACGGCTTCACTCGTGCCGCCACCCACGAAGTAGCGCAGCGGGGGAATGGGAAAGCCCGCGACGCCGCCAGTGGTGACCGGCGCAGGCCCGGCTCCCACCTCAGCCAGGTCAGATACCGTGGCGGCATCGGGGCTTGCCTCGATGCGCAGCAATACAAGATAGAGCCCGCTCGCCGTCGTGGGGAGCATCGACGGATCCGGTCCGCGCAACGTGTATGTCCCCGTGGGCGGAAGAAAATCGCTGAAGCGCTGGATCACCGTGTACCGGCGTTGTTCCGAGCGCTGTTCGATGGGAAGACTCGCCTCGGTCAACAGATCCCACTCTGTCGGCGGGTCCTCGCCGGGCCGCACGATCTCCCATCGCCCATGCAGGACCGCCGTCCCCGTGTACCTGATCACCGCCATGAAGGGTTGCACTACGCCCCCCTCCGTTGCGCTGGTGAGGCTCTCCCCATCCTCGAACGACAGATGCACATTGGTGAGTGCGAATGGCGCGCGCATGCCGCCTCCCGCAAGTTCACACGTCACCGGCACGTACACGTCCGGCCCGCCCGTTTCGCTGACGAACCGGCACACGAAGAAGAACACCGACGGTCCACCGCCGGCAGCCACCTGATATGCCCGCCGGGTGACCGAGGGGGGGATGGACATGATCGCCGTGAAGCCGTTCGTACCGCTCGCCGTCGAGACATTATAACGCGCGGGGAGCGATCCGTAGATCGTGCCGGGAACAGCTCTCTTGCCAATGTCGGGCGCAGCATCCATGATCTCGCCGGCCCAAATCGCCTCAACAAGCACATAGCCGGCCACCCCGCCACATGTCAGGAATGCCGACGTTGCACCCGTTGCATCCACGGAGACCCGCGACGGGTCGACTTTGATCTGTGCGGGTGCCATCTGCACGGCCACCAGCACCACAACACCGAACGCGCACACACGCATGCAGGCCTCAGAAGATGGTGAAGGAAAGGCCGAGGTTGACCGCCCAGGATCGGTGTGCGGCACTCAGACCGAAGACATCGTCGCGCATGCTGAATTCGCTCCAGGAGTACCGGATGGTACTCCGTCCCCGCCATGTGAAGATGAAGAACGATGACAGGTCAAACGCCGTGGATGCTTCGAGCGACACCTGCGCCTCTCGTTGTGCCGCCGATCCATCGTCCGGACCTGATGTGGAGAGCGATCCATTGCACGTGACCGTCGTTCCGGCCGCGAGCGGGAGAAGCAGAGTCGCACCCAGACGCCGGTTCTGCAGGATCGTTCCCGTTGCGGTGTTCTCATTCGACTCCAGGGCCGCTTCCAGCCCTGTGGAGAATCCATCCAGGAAATTTGCGGAGACCGCCAGACCGTTGGAACGGTTGACAGTGCCCGCCGTGGCGATGCCTGCCTGGGCATTGTCCTGATCGGTATACGTCCAGCGGTACCCGACCCGCAGCCAGTCGCCCTGCCACTCCACTCCTGCGGCGTGTGTGGTGGTCACCTGATCCGAACCGCCACCGGAAGGGTCCCCTGAGACCGACAGTGCGATGGCACTCTCCTGGTGTGTCCTGTTCATACTGTAGGTCAACGATGGAAGCCAGGCCGGCAGGAGACCGGCGGATGCCGGGGGGATGAGCATCATGTTCAGCGCTGTCTGGCGTGTGTCGCTTTTCGGGATGGAGGTGACATCCGCGAGGTTGTCTTCTGCACGCTGATGAACAAGATCCATCTGGAGAGGCCCAAGCCCGCCATGCGCTTCAACGGTATGGGAAAGGAGATCCGGACGAACGCTCGCACCGACCGTCCGGAAGAGCGGATCCACCCGTTCATGACGGTAGACCACACTCAGCCGGCCCGACATGGAAGGAAGAACTGCGGCATCACGCACCAGATCCCACGTGACATCGGCATAGCGTGCCTGCCTGGTTTCCGGTTCAACGGGAACGGTTTCCAGACCCTGATCGAGGAGAGGATCCCTGGGATTGACGAAGCGAGCGAGCGTCACGCCGGCATCGAGCGTGATGGTCCTCCCGGGATCGGCGCCGACGAGCCGGACACTTGCCCCCCCGCTTTCCTCGGCATCATTGATCACCCCCTGCCCGAAGCTGGCAAGGGGAAGCTGCGACCCATGGACGTACGAGCCTTCGATCCGGAGCGTGCCGGTGGTCAACGGCAGGACGTTCACGCCGAGTGTGCCACTGTAGATCCGGTGCCGCGCATTCGCCAATCCCACCAGATTGCTCCATCCCACGACCCCGGTGGCATTCATCACCGAACCGGACAGATCAGCCCGCCCGCCGATCTCCGTGGTCACTGAGATGCCGCGGCTGGCGAAGTTGTTCAGGAGATGCCGCGAGCGGCCATGGTTGATGTGCCCTGCCGCGATCTTCGACGCACCCACCCATGCTTCGACGAGGCCGCTGGCCAGATCGATCTTCGGCGCATCTTCCCCCAGTTCGCTGAAGCGCAGTGCTTCGCCGCGATGGGAAACCCCGACGATGTTCGCAGCGAATCCGAGGCCAATGCCCCTCCGTTCCGCTTCTGCCTTCACGGATAACTGTCCGTTCAGCTCATGGGCCGGGGGCGGCGTGCCGTCAGACCGTCCTCCGTCTCCGTTCACCTGACCACTATACGAGAGGGTGAACGAGGGTTGAAGGATGCTCCGTTCGAAACCACCGGAGATCAGGACGTTCACCGCGTGGCTCCCTGCCTCCGTCCAGATGTTGCCTGCCGAGACGATGAACACGGACACCGCCACGGCGCCAGAAGGTATCGCAAGAACGTCGGGCTGATACCACAGCGTGTCGCCATGGAGCCGACACAGGTCGGTCACATCCATGGTCCCGACGATCAAAACGACACGCTCGCCGTCCGACGGCGGTCTGCTGAGCTGGATCTCGATCGGACTGAATCGGCTGCGCCACCCCTCACTCCCCAACAGTTGCGAGGTCATGTCCTGTGCGACCGCATCGGGAGCCCCCTGCAGCAGTCCCACGGTCAATGCGCATGCCACCCACGCACGCACCCCGCGGCGCGGGGACGGGTATGCCATCGGTATCGACATCTGCATGGCTGCAGTATACCACACGCTGGCATCCTGAGACCATAGAGGCGAACACGCAATGTTGTCTACGGGGGATCACGTAGGAGGAGCACACGGAACAGCGGAGGGGATCATGCGTGTGAAGACGGGGATCACATCGCGTGTCTGTTCTCGATCGCGAATTTCAACAGGGCATGGCTGCCGCGGATATTGAGTTTGGCGGCGATGTTGGTGCGGTGGGTTTCGACAGTGCGGTAACTGATGCAGAGATCGTCCGCGATCTCCTTGCTGGTCATGTTCGCACCGATGAGCCTCAGGATGCGGCGCTCTGACGGCGTCAGGCGCGAGAGGCCCGGCCGTGCGTCAACGAGGGCACGCAGCCGTTGGCGACGGCCGACCAGGTGACCCGACATCCCGGGGCTGACGTAATGCTCCCCTGCCGCGACCATTCTGATCGCCTCCAGAACGTGCAGGACGGCGGTCTCCTTCGTCACATACCCCCGCACCCCGGCATCCAGCGCTTCGTCGAGCAGGTCCCCACCATTGTAGATGGTGAGGATGATCACGGCGGCGGAAAGATGCTCCGCCTGCACGGTCTTCGCCACCTGCAGCCCCGTCATGAGTGGCATGTCAATATCGAGGACGGTGACATCCGGCGAAAAATCCCTGATCATGCGCAGCGCCGTTGCGCCATCACCGGCCTCCCCGACGATGCGTATGGAGGTATCCTCCTCGACTGCACGACGGATGCCCTGACGGAACAGCGGGTGATCGTCGGCGATGAGCAGCGATATCATCACGCCTCCTGCAAATGTGCCGGAACGGGAATGGTGACACACACCGTGGTGCCGGCGCCGGGGGAAGACTCTACGACCGCTGTGCCGCCGAGCAATCGCGCACGCCGGGCGATGCCACTCAGGCCGAATCCCGCCGCATCCAGTCCCGCCCGGCGATCCAGCAGGAACCCGCGGCCGCTATCCTGTATGGTGATGACCACATCCTGCGCTGAACGGCGCACGGCGATGAAAGCATCGCCCGCACCGGAATGCGTGAGGACGTTGTTCACCGCCTCCTGAACGATCCGGTAGACCATGGTACCCATCTCCGGAGTGAACAGCCGGTCCACATTTTCGATCTCGGTGGTGATCCTGAGCGGAGTGGATGCACTCACCGTCCCGGCCAGCGACCGGAGGGCACGTGTCACACCCAGCCTGTCGAGCTGATACGGCCGGAGATTATGGGCAATGCCCCGCACCTCTTCCATGGCCGCGGACAGTGTGGCGGAGATCTCCGTGAACTCGCGCCCGGCGCGGAGTGGATCATGGGCATTCCTGATCCCCAGGAGTGACTTGTTCTTCGCAATGGCCAGGGTCTGTGCCAGACTGTCGTGGAGTTCTCCCGCGATCCGGGTGCGCTCTGCTTCCTGGAACTCCAGAAGCGTGCGCGAGAAGCGGCGCTCCGTCGCGCTCTCCTGTTCGAGCGCACGGACCCTGCGGGTATACAGCAGCAGGAGGACTCCCGCGCTTCCCGTCACGGCAAGGGCGAGGAACCACCAGGTCGCCCAGAATGGCCGGCCGATGAGGATGGGGATGCGTACAGGGTCCGACCACGGGGTGCGGGGGTTGCGCGCACGCACACGGAATTCATACTGCCCCCAGGGCAGATGCGTGTAGCGAACATGCCGGTCGGTGTGCGGCGGCTGCCATCCTTTGTCAATGCCCGCAAGCGTCCATTGAAACTCCGTCCGCCGTTCATCCCTGAAACTCAGCGCATTGAACTCCACCGTCAGCGTATTCTCGGTGAAGGAGAATGCTGTTCGGTCCTGGGACAGCACATCCCCCTCGGGTGTCACGCCCTGGATAGATACTACCGGCGGGCGTTGCTCCCGGACAAAGGTCTTCATATCAAGCCGTGAGACACCGCCGATGGTACCTATCCACAGGTCTCCCTCGCGGCCGGCAGACCCGCACCGTGTCGGGTCGGCGATGAGACCATCGCGGGAATCGAGATGGATCAGCGCAGACCCATTCCACGCATACACGCCCCTCTGTGTACCGAACCACAGCATGCCAAGGCTGTCGCAGACGACGAACGTCACAATACCGCTGCGCACATCTTCATCGTCCACCGCCATGGGCACACACCGCGTACCGTTCCACGCGACGATGCCGTGTTGGGTTCCCAGCCAGAGCACGCCCTGTCTGTCACGCACGATGGACATGACCCAGGGATCGGGGAGCCCTTCCGGCGCTCCGATCATCACAACCTTCCCATCGCGGTAGAACCCGCACCCCTTTTCATCAGTGCCGAACCAGAGCGTACCATCTCCATCCATGTGCAGAGCGCAGATCCCGGCATCGGGGATCCCCTCCTCTGCCCCGAGAGTCAGAAGGACCTTGCCGGCAGGTGTGACCCGCACGATCCGTCCACGGCTGCCACACCAGATCGTCCCGCTCGGGTCACGGAGCATCCGGATCACCGCCCTGTGACGGAGTTCCGGAACAGGTGATGGGACGAGCACACCGCGGTCAACAGCAACGAGACCCTCCCATGTGCCGATCCACAGGGTCCCGCGTTGGGCTTCGATGAACGAGTGCACGGCAAGATGGGGAAGACCCTCCGCCGGCCCGAACGATGTCACACGTCCGTCCGGCGCGAGTTGTGTCGCGCCGGAATAGGTGCCAAGCCAGATATTCCTTTGTTCGTCTTCGTAGACCGCGATGACGTGATCACCCTTGAGTCCGGTCGCATGTCCATAGTTGCGGAACAACAGACTCGGGAGTTTCAGGACACCGGCCTCGGTCCCGAACCAGAGCACGTCCTCCCGGTCTCTGAGGATCGCGCCAATGTAGCGATTGGGAAGATCCTGGGTACCGGTGATCCCGTGCGCATGACCATCGACAAGCACCGCGAGTCCGAGCGTTGTGCCGATCCAGATGTTCCCCTGGGCATCCTCTCCCAGACTCCGCACCTGGACATCGGGGCCAAGGACATCGCTCGAGAACAGGGTGAGCCACGCTCCTTCGTGCCATCGCACGACGCGCCGTTCGTCCACGAGGGCAGCAAGCACATCGCCTCCGCGGAGCAGCGTCATGGAGCCGACAACGCCGTTGTCACGCAACGCGTGCGTCTCGACCAGTCGGGATTCGCTCAACCGGCACCGCAGGATCCCGCCCGCGGAGCCGATGAGGACGGCACCGTCCGGCTCCTGCCACAGGCCCGTGATGTGATCTTCCTGCAGCCCGGTCGTTGCATCGAACAGGAAGCGCTCACCGGAAGGCGCGAACACGACCAGCCCCTTGTTCGTGCCTACCCAAACCGCGCCGCTTGCGTCTTTCAGCATCGTGATGACATAGGGCGACGGCAGACCGTTATCGGAGGGACCTTGCCAGTGGAGGGCGCCTCCCCGGTACACGACCAGCGCAAGCCCCGCCGTGGTACCGACCCACAGGGTATCGCCGGAGCCTTCGGCGATGCACGTCACCCGCACAGCACTGTTGCGATAGCTCCGGAGTTCCTTCGCGTCGTACATGCTGATCCCACCCCAGGTCCCGAACCAGACACGTCCCCGGGAGTCCTGGAAGATGCAGGAGACCGCCGATTGGGCGAGGCCATCTGCTGTGGTAAGGGTGGTGAACGGGTAGGATTGTCCCGGAACGGGATAGGGAACCGTGAACGACCCGATCACCAGCAGGAACAGACGCAGTACGGTGATGTGCGAATGCCGATCCATGATCCCAGCCCGTCCGGTCCGCATCGCGCTCAATCGCGCATGAGATACTGCAGCAGATCGGACATCATTGTGCGCAATGATCCATAGACATCGTCGCCAACCCCGAGGATCTCATCCTGCGATTGCACGAACCGCGCCGGAATGAGATCATCGCCGCAATGATCGACCAGATCCCGGACCGCGGCGGGTGTGGTCTCAAGGTGGAACTGCAGCCCGATAACACGCCGCCCGACCTGGAATGCCTGCTGGGCGCACGCCGCGCTCCGGGCGAGAGGCACTGCCCCCGCCGGCAGATCGAACGTCTCGCCGTGCCAGTGAAACGCAGGGAATGAAAGTGGGAACCGGTAGACAGCATTCCCGGCAGACGCGACCCCGGTGACCGGGAACCACCCGATTTCCTTCTCGCTGTTCGGGTGCACCCGCGCACCCAGAGCGCTCGCGATCAATTGTGCCCCCAGACAGATGCCGAGCACCCTCGTGCCAGCGTCAATGGCGCGGCGAATGAATGCCCGCTCATGCGGAAGCCATGGATGCACCATCCCATCGTTCACGCTCATTGGACCGCCCAGGACCACCACGAGATCGAGGCCGCCAGGATCCGGTAACTCCCATGCATCATGGAATCTGGTGTACGTGACCGTCATGCCGGATCGACGCATCAAGGCATCGATCGCCCCCGGTCCCTCAAAGGGAACATGTTGCAGGTAATGGATACGCATCGGCACCCCCCTTTCAGACCGTTGCATCCTTCCATTTGCCGCGCCCGTGATCGCCTTCCCATGGCAACCACGTCATCCAGATCGCATCCTCCTGACACGGAGCAATGCAATGTTCCTCGCTGCCGCAATCGTGCGGCCGGACGAGCAGAGCTTTGCCGGCGACAAGTTCCAGACACCGGGGCCCGCAGGCTTCAACACACGCGCCGCATCCGGTACACAGATCGTCATCCACGATGGGTAACCACTTGTGGGAACCTGC
This sequence comes from Bacteroidota bacterium, assembly GCA_030835135.1. Classification (GTDB taxonomy): domain Bacteria; phylum Bacteroidota; class Ignavibacteria; order UBA10030; family UBA6906; genus JAGDMK01. Next base: position 99,956 of record JAUQWO010000020.1, on the reverse strand, counting down.
CATTGGCACAGCGCTGATGTGGTGTTTTGTCTCCAACCTGCCCGCCTTTCCGTAACTACTTCTCCTACCCCCTTCCCTGCACTCATCGGACCCCACGGCCTGCGTACAGTCCGGGCATCTCAGATGTCCTGTGACCGTAGCACGGCATGCGCCCAGAGCAGAGGCAGGGCGACCCACAGGATGGCAGCCACCACGAGTACCAGGACGCTCACTTCCGGACCGCCGAGAAAGCGTAACAGCGCCGCCCCCGTTGCGCCGAAGATCGTTTCGTTGTCCAGAACGATCAATGAAGCGACACGGACAAGATCGACCGGATTTCCGAAGAGCGTAAGGAAGAGCGCCGTCACCGCGCTCTGCCCGCGCAATTGCGACGCCAGACCGAGCACCACGAGGTCGTAGAACAGCACGAAGTGGAACCAGAGCAGGATGGCGAAGCCGAACGACCGGGGCCGCCGGCCCGCCAGCATCGTGGCAAGGGCGCCCACACACAGGAAGATCAATCCGAGGAGCAACGTCATGACCGCGAAGGCGATGAAGCCGCCGATGCCATGCGTGCCGGTCTGGAACAGGACCACGCCACCCGAGACGATGAACCCGGCCACCATCGCACCCCCTATCGCTACGAAGAGTCCGGCGATCTTTCCCAGCATGACCTCCGTTCGTGAGACAGGCTGCGAGAAGAGCAATTCCGTCGTCCCGCGATCGCCGGCAAAACTGAGCGTTGCCAGGACGAGCGCCATCAGCGGGACCACATACAGTACCAGGTTCACCATGCTCGCGGAGGTACGGGTGAAATCAGCCATGCCATCAAACCCCTCGGCAGCGACGCCGGCCCAGGCGATCACCAGCATCAACACACCGAACACACCGGCCATGATCACCGTCCACCGGTTCCTGACGGTGATGGTAAGCTCCCGTTGCGCGATGAGGACGATGGGCGACGTGGCCACCGCATCAGTCCGTGCACGCTTCGCAGTCTTCACCGGTCTTCTCCTCGGGTGGATGTGCCTTCACGAATGCCGCAGCCCGGTCCGCCGAGGCGAACGCGATCCGGCCCGAAGCCATGGGCGTGTGAATACCGGCTGAAACGATCGTGCTGCGTCCGTACGGGACCCATGCGAGGGTCTCATAGTCCTTCACAAAGATGGCCGCGATCTCATCGACCGGAATCGCCTGCCTCGCATGAAGCAGACAGCCGATGTCGTCGTACTTGTGGACGGTCCCATCGGTCGCAATGATCTCCGACGCGAACCGGGCATCCGAGATCGCCATCCGGCACCCCGCGCACAGATCCTCGGGAAAGATGTCCACCGGCCGGGGTTCGTTCCCGCCACATCCCGCGGTGAGAAATGCCAGCACCAGGCAGAGTGCCATACTATGGTTCATCATGCTCATCTCCCACATAATGAAGATACAGGTCCTCGATCGAGTGTGCGGTCCGGGACACGGCTTGCAGGCTTTCCACGGATTCCTCGGCGACGAGCCGGCCCCCGACAAAGATCCCGACACGGTCAGCAAGCTGTTCTGCCTCCGCAAGCAGGTGGGTCGAAAAGATGATCGTCTTCCCCGCCTCCTTCTGCTGGACGATGAACTCCCGAAACCGCCGCACTCCGTGCGGATCAAGATTGGCCGTCGGCTCGTCGAGCAGGAGGACCGAGGCATCCGGCAGTGCCACCACCGCAAGCCCGAGGCGCTGCGTCATCCCACCGGAGAATGTCCCCGCCGGCCGATCCGCCCCCGCCACAAAGCGGGCCTTTTCGAGCACGGCGTTCACCACAGCGGGCGCCACTCCGCGGAGCCGCGCGTGGAACAGCAGGATCTCGCGCGCTGTGAGCGAGTCCGGAAACACCACACGCTGGGGAAGATAACTGATCACCTGCCGGGCAGCACGGGGCTCACGCCGGATATCGATGCCACTGATCCGGATGCTTCCGCTGTCCGGCAGCGACAACCCCACAATGCACTTGAGCGTGGTGCTCTTCCCGCTCCCGTTCGGACCAAGAAAGGCAAAGACCTCTCCCTCGCGGACAGTGAACGACACATCCCGGACGGCCTTCGTCCGTTCGAAACTCTTGGAGAGATGGCTCACCTCGATCACGGATTCCTCCCCATCGCATGTCCCGTGAACAGGCGTTCCCGATCCATGAGCGGATGCGGATCGGACTCTTCCGTCAGCTGCATGATCGGAAAGGCCGCGGAAGCTGCAGCAAGGGCCTGCGAGGCCGGACTGTACAGGAAGAGCCGGACCGCGCTGTTCCTCCCTTCGAGATAATGAAAGACGTTCTGTATCCGCATCGGGACATCACCCACGCCATCGCCATCGAGATCATACCCTTCGTACCCGCTCCAGTAATTCCCCCGTCCGCCGTCGCTCCAGCGCGACCCGGTGCGCTTGCCGACAACGACCAGCGGACTCAGATTGTCGATGAAGGCATTCTCCGTGAAGGTATTCCCGTCCGCGTTCTGGAACATCTGCAGTGCCAGGTCGTTCCGTGCAATGATGTTGTGCCGGAATCGTCCATGCCGCGAGTTCTCCAGGAAGATCCCGATCGCATTGTCATCGATGATGTTCGAGTCCGCCACCAGACCGTGACAATCCTGCAGCAGAACGCCGAACGCAGAGAAGGCCCTGTTCCGCGCGAACACATTGTGCCGCATGACGATGCCGCGGCTGTACATGACCGCAGCTCCCGCGGCGTTGTCCTCGAACCGGTTCCCGAGGAAGGTGTTCGAGTCGGCGTACATGTAATGCAGGCCGTACCGCACGTGGTGGACATTGTTCCGCTCGATGTGTGTATGGTTCGCATTCTGGATGTAGATCCCATCACGGACATCGGTGACCGTGTTCCCCGCGATCACGTTCCACGGTGAGTCGTACACATGGATCCCGCTGCCCCGCTGGCCGACATCGAGGTGCCGTCGGCCGGTGATCTCATTCCCGTCGATCGTGTTGCCCCTGCCCCGGAAGAGGTACACCCCGAAGAGAATGTCCCGGAGCCGGTTCCGGAGGATCCGGTTGCCTTTCGAACGGACGAGAATGCCGGCATCCTCATGCACGAGCATGCGCCCGCAGCGCTCGATCACGAACCCCGCCACGGTACACGAGTCCGCCGTGATCGTGATGGTACTCCCATTGCCGCTCCCCCGGATGACGGGCATCCCAACACCGATCAGCGCGATCCTTTGGTCCAGCACCAGATCGCCCTCCCAGACACCGCCGCGGACGAGGACCGTATCTCCCGGGCGGGCCGCCGCGATCCGCGAGATCAAGGATTGCCCGGCCGCCGGCAGGGGCTGGTACACGCCCCCGACCAGGAATGCGGCAACGAAAAGCATGCAGCATTCTCTGCGCATGCCTGCGGACCGGCCCGGATGTGTTCCTGCCGTGGGAGGAAGAGCCGTCATTCCATCACTTCCTTCCGGGCTGCCCGGAGCGCAAGCACCAGCGCCAGCCCGAGCATGAGCATGGAAAAGATCATGACGAACGAGCCCGGCTCGGGATAGCTGTAGACCTCGAAGTTCGCGAGGGTCTGATGACCGAACAGCGGCGGCATGAACGGCGGAACTGTCACCGCCGCGGTCGGGTCCAGCTCATGCCCATACAGATACAGTTTCCGGTAAAAGCTCCAGAGAGAAAAGCCGCCGAAGTACACGAAGAGGACCAGCAGGTCCACAAGCTGGTCCATGCGTCCCATGACCGCCACACGAAAGCCAAGGAGGATCAGACCGCCAATGACGAACGGGATCCACCGGAACTCGGTGAAGTCTTCTTCCCGGAGAGCCCGCATGCCGATGTAGTGGTTCAGCGCGTTGATCTCCTTCAGGTCGTCGCGGGAGGGCGACTTGTCCCCCTCGAGCTTGTGTCCGTGGATCTTCAGCACCAGCCCTTCGGGGAACTGATTGGAGTAGAGTGTCAGACTCCAGAGGGGCAAGAAGTATGTGAGGAGCAATGCCAGCGCCGCAACGATGACGATGACTCTGCTGCGGACATCGAGTACCACTCCAAAGAACGTTGCTGCTCGCCGGACGATCGCCTGCATGATGCCTCCTGGATGAAAACAGTCCCCCGCCCCGGCTGTACGGGGCAGGGGACGTCAGTACGTGTTCACTGTGCTGCCAGTCCGGGCCCGGCGGTGCGGGCGCGCGCCGCCGTTCCGTTGCCGCGCACCAGCAGATATCCCTGCATCTCCTGGTGCAGTGCGGAGCAGAAGTTCGTGCAGTAGTACGGAAACACCCCGGGTTTGTCCGCAATGAACTCGATCACCTTGGTCTCGCCGGGATCGGCGACGATGTTCAGATTGTACTCATTCAGCCCGAAGCCGTGCAGTTCATCGGTCGTCTGCTCGATGTTCGTGATATAGATCGTGACCTTGTCGCCCTGGTTGACCTCGATCACCGTCGGCTCGAAGCTGGTCCGCACCGCCACCATCAGCACCTCCACGTTCCGGCCATTGCGCGTCACGCGTGCATCCTTGATGTCCCAGATCGCCTTCGGATGCCGGTTCTCTTCCCTCGGATACACTTCGATCGGCTTCAGCTTGTCCGCCTTGATCATCTGTGCATTGTGCGGTTCGGGCTCGGTGAAGGCATCGTACAGCAGCGCCATCTTCTCCCCGCTGATGTCGATCAGCTGCGAGGATTCGGGTTGCGAGGGCCCGACATTCAAATGACGGCCGTGCGAGAGCTTGTTCATCGCCACGAGGTACTTGCCGTCCGGACTGCGCGAATCCCCCTCCGCGGCACAGAGGTGACCGATATTGTACGACACCGGGACCTTGTCCAGGACCTCCCACGTGCCCAGTTTCCATTTCGCCACGGCACTTTCAACGAACAACGAAGTATAGGCGTTGCCCTGATCGTCGAACTGCGTATGCAACGGTCCGAGCCCCACATTCACCTCGGCTTCCTTGACAGCGTCATAGTTCAGGACCGGGATCCCATCCTCGTCGCCCGTGAAATCCTTCTTCTCGATGGCGGCCAGGATCCGCTCGATGGTGAACACCGTCGTGATGCTCTGCAGTTTGCCGCTGCCAATGATGTAGCGTCCGTCCGGACTGACATCCACCCCGTGCGGGGACTTCGCCACCGGCAACAGGAACACGGCACCGGGTGCATCCCTCGGGTCAAGCAGTTGCACGCCGTCCATCATCTTCCCTTTTCCCGCTGCGACCGCCTGCTCCACGAGCTTCCAGTTCACCGCTGCGATGTAGTCCCTGTCACGCTGGCTTGCCGTCACCTCGAGCTTGCCCGTTGCCCGCTCGCTGTTGTAGCAGGTCCAGAATGCCCAGCCATGGCTCGGGCCCTTGCCGGCATCGCCCAGATCATAGTTGAACGGCGGCATCTTCACTTCCCATCCCACCCGCATCTCACCCGTTTTCGGATCGACGCTGATGCCGCATACCACGCCGTTGTATTTCGTTGCGTAGTCCTGCAGGCTCTCGACCCGGCCCTTGGGCAAGGGGATCGAGAAGCGGGAGGCCGAGAGGATGTACTCCGTGTTTTCCGTGACGAATGTGGATCCGTGGTTTCCGGACACGTTCGGGATCGGTCCGAGGATCTGCTTGGTCTTGAAGTCGCGCAGATCGATCCGCGCCATGCGGTTGTTGCTGTTGTCGTTCACAAAGAGCCAGCGCGCATCGTATTCGCCGCCCGTTTCGCTCAGTGCGGGGTGGTGCACGTCCCCCCAGGTGAAGCCCCCCATCATATGCTTCGACTCCTTGTCGAACCCGTACCCCGTCGCGGGGTAGGGTGCGAACACCGGGATCGTAGCGATATGGCGCATCGAAGGGATCCCGTAGACATAAACCTGTCCGGAGTGACCACCGGACTTGAAGATGTAGTATTCGTCCAGATCGCCGGGCGCCACATAGGTCTTCAGGGCGGCCTCCTGAACATCTGACCGCGCTTCGGACCGTCCTCCGCTCCGCCCCTTCTTGTCGGGCCCGCAACCTGCAAGCAGCAACAGAGCGAAGAGCATGGCGATCGTAAGCACTGCGACCGGGATCGGTGACTGTCGTTTCATGAGACCCTCCTCAGTAGTGGACCATTGCACAGGGCGGCGCGGACATCGTTCATCTGAACGGAACGATCAGTGCGAAGCACCGGCTGCCGTGACCTTTTTCTTCTTCAGCAGTTCATTTGCCATCTTCAGCTTCTCGATCGCTTCACGCCGCTCTTCGGGCGTCAGCGTGATCATGGTTGCAAGGACCACTTCCATCGTACCCGTGGGCTTCGCAAGGAAGTCTTCGAGCGACCGGCCGAACCGCGCCTGCACATCATCCACGGCCTGGGCCAGATCGGGCCCGATCTGCGCGGCCGCCTCAACGTCGAGCGTCGACACGGAATGACAGACAAAGCAGCTCTTCGTCACGAAGAATGCGCCCGGCCCGTTGAGCATCCGGTCTTCGCGGGCTTTCTCTTCTGCGTTCGGGATGTCGCGGAAGTTGTGACCGGGGATGTACTCCACGGGGAGATCGGCCTTGCCCCAACTCATCACCAGAAGCGCCAGCGCCTGCGCGTCGGCGCTGGACAGGCCGAAGTTGGGCATGACCGATTCCGGGACGAGCTCCTTGGGGTTCTTCAGATGGGCCACATGCCAGCTGAATGCCGAAGCAAACCCTTTGATGCGTTCGTAGTTGTACTGTTCCGGCGACTTGTCGCCCACCGTCGTCAGGTCGGGTCCGACGGTCCCGCCCCTGCCGTTGATCACGTGGCAGGCCCGGCATCCCTTCGCTGCAACGAGACGCTTGGCCGCATTGATCACTTCCGCGCCCCGTGTCTCGCGATCGTACCGGTGACAGGCATTGCAGTTGAGCTGCATCATGGCCTTCCTGTTGCTCAACACATAGAAGTCCCCGAGCTCCTGCCCCATCACCGGCTCCTCCCAGTGCTCGATGAGTCCGTGTGCCTCCTCCATCGTGACGGCATACCCCTGCCCGCCATGACAGACCGTGCAGCCGAACTTTTCGATCGGATGAGACGCGAGGACGTCCTGAGGATGCGTCCGGAACGGCTGCGGAAGCTTCTCCAGCCCACGCCACCCGGCGCCGAGATGGCACGTCACGCAGCGGTCGGTACGGTTCAGGGCTGGAACATAGATCTGCTGCAACCCCTCCGGTACCGCTGCTGCACGGTCGGGCCCGAGGGTTGAGGCAACAGTTTCCCGGAACTCCTCCTGGTATCCACGCCATTCCGCCGTGGCGTCAACGAAGAAGAAGTATCCCGCAATGAGCAACACGCCGATCCCGCCAAGACTGATCAGGAGCTTGTCGCGGTGGACGAAGCCGTGTTTCGTATCAGGCAAACGATGATCCATAGAGCTGTGCCTCCTTAGAATCGCACCGGCATATCAGGCCACGTCTCCCAGGGCCAGTAGAGGTGCCAATAGGGACCCCGCATGAAGGTCCCGACGATGGTCAGGATAATGATGAGGAGACAGATGAGCAGGAAGACCCTATTGGCGGTCTTCCGTTCCGGCGCGAACCACACCCCGACCGCTCCGGAACCCGATCGGTCGCGGTACGGCCACCAGACACCGAGGGCGAACAACAGACCGGGCAGGATCACTCCTCCGACCAGTGCACCGTTGATGGTGAAGGACCCGATCGTTACCGTGGTGATGGTGACGATCTCCTGCAGCCATAGGAAATACCAGGGAGCCTTGGCCGGGTTCGGCGTCACGGAGGGATCCGCCGGAGTCTCCAGGGGTGCGGGAAAGATGACCGTGAGGACCGCGACCGCGATGAGGGTGAGCAGGGCCACGAAGACGAGACGCCGGACCAGGTGCGGCGATGAGGAAACGGTGTCACGCTCTTCGTCCATCACGGTATTCCGCACGTGCACCGACTCTCCGCCCACCACCCCGAGGAGCGAGTAGGTCTTCGTGCGCACCGGTGGTGCGGCTTCCGCTTTTACGGACCGGGCTTCACGGTCGACCGCTGCCAGGCCTCCATCCTTCCGGATGCGCCACATGTGCCAGGCGAACAGCACCAGCACGGCGACCGGCAGGAAGAACACGTGGAGGACGTAGAAGCGGATGAGTGCGGGTTGATCGATCGTGGTGCCGCCCAGCAGCAGAAATCGCGTCGCCTCTCCGGCCACCGGCGCTGCGCTCGCGATGTTCGTTCCCACGGTGATCGCCCAGTACGCGAGCTGGTCCCACGGCAGGAGATAGCCGGTGAATGACAACAGCAGCGTACAGACAAGGAGAACAAGTCCGATGATCCAGTTGAGCGGACGGTTGGCGCCGGCGGCGCTTCCGTTCTTGTACGCTCCGGTGAGAAAGACACGGATCATATGGAGGAAGACCGTGGCCACCATCAGGTGGGCTGCCATACGGTGCATCCCGCGCAGCATCCACCCGAAGGAGACGACGAACTCGATATCCTTCACCGAGGAGTACGCACGCTCCACCGAGGGCACATAGAGGAACATCAGAACCAGCCCCGTGCCCACGAGGATCAGGAACAGGAAGAAGGAGATCGTCCCCAGGTAGAAGCTGTAATTCCAGGCAAGGCTGGCCTTCGCGATTCTGGCCGGGAACCAGTGGAGCAGCATGTTCTTGACGATGGCATCGCCGGCCTCTTTGTCGCTTTCCGGTTTCCACGGCCACAGGAGGCGCTGCAGACCGGACCGCGTGTGGATTGTGTTTCCCATCGACGTTTCTCCGTCATCCCTGGTGCGTTCGTGATGGTTCATACGGTCAACCGGAAGTTCCGCTCCACTTCCATGTTCAGGTCCACCATCAACTGCCCGTCGTCCGGCGAGAGCTCCAGACGGTGCCACCGCAGCGGTGCCGGGGCCGGACCCGCATAGTTCGTTCCGTCGTCATAGAACTTCGAGCCATGACAGGGACAATGGAATTCGAACGGGACCGACCGTACTTCTCCATTGACCTCCACCTGCTTCGGCTGCTGGAGTTTCATATACTTCACCGTGCATCCCAGGTGTGTGCAGGCGGCCGACACCGCGGAGTAGGTACTCCCGCTCCGGAACACATAGAGCCTGCGGTCCTCGAGAAACGTAACACCTTCGGCGAGCCCTGTCGGCGGACCGATCTTGAACTTGCTCGGCGGTTCGTACAGCACGTTGGGGACCAATGAGCGGAAGGACTGAAAACCGAGGGCTGCCAGTCCGGCGGCCAATCCTCCAAGACCGATCTTCTGCAAGAAAGACCGTCTCGAACTGTGAGAGCCCAGGACTTCCGGTGATGCCGCATTCCTGACGGCAGAGTGATTCATTGCTGCGCCTCCTGATAGTGCGGGGAGCCAGGCTCCCGTTGGTCATAGGTGAAGATCTCCATGGTCATGGCATCGGTAGGGCAGCGGATCGCACAGAGCCCGCACCGGATGCACGACTCGTCATCCTTGATCATTGCCGATGCGGGATTGCCTGCTTCCAGGCGGAAGTGTGCCGTCAGACTCCCGCGTGTCTCCTCATCCAATGCCAGTTCCTTGAAGGGGACAAGCTTCAGACAGTACTCGGGACAAACATCCACACACCGGTTGCACATCACGCAGCGGTCTGCGTCGTAGATCGTCTGTACGTGACATGCGAGGCAGCGTTCTGCCTGACGGAGAGCTTCACCGGGTTCGTACGCGGACTCCACCTCCGTGATGCCCGTGCGCCTCTCGGTTGCGATCGTGGGAGGAGCACACCGGGGAATGCGCTCATAGCCGTCGGGCCGGTGATAGGTGCGGGTCGGGATCTTCTCGACGTTCAGCGTGTATGCGGATCCGTGCTGCTTGCCGTTGAGGTAGGCATCGATGGATCGCGCCGCCAGCTTACCGTTCGCCACGGCATCGATGACATTGCGCGGTCCGTAGGCAACATCGCCGCCGGCGAACACTCCGGGAGCAGATGTTGCCAGTGTTGCCGGGTCCACCTGGATCAGGTTCCCACCCCGCAGCTGAATGCCATCGACCGGGCGGAGGAAGGAGAGGTCGGTCTGCTGGCCGATCGCCAGCACGACCGAGTCGACCTCGAGGTGTTCCGTGACAGAGCCGTTGTACACCGGGTTGAACCGTCCATCGTCATCGTAAGTGCGGTCCACCCCGATGAGATCAACCTGCGTGACGCGTCCCTGGACGCCGGTGAACCGATGCGGACCACGTTGCGGGTGGAATTGAACACCTTCGCGGATGGCCTCTTCGAATTCTTCCTCACCCTGGGCGGTACGCAGCACCGGCATCTCCGCGAACGATTCGAGGCTTGCGATATGCACTTCATCGGCCCCACCGCGGAGAGCGGAACGAGCGGCATCCACCGCCGCGTGAAGATCACCGTCGGGCTCCTGCGGGCTCCCGCGGAGTGCCGTGCGGGCCGCATCGAATGCGACGAAACCGCCGCCGATCACCAGCACACGGCGACCGAGGTCCATGCGGAACCCACGGTTGATGTTGAGCAGGTAGTCTATGGCCCTGACCACACCGTCCAGATCATGCCCCGGCACCGTCAGGTCCCGTCCGCGTTGTGTGCCAACGGAGATGAACACGGCCTGAAACCCCTGCCGCTTGAGATGCTCGACCCCGAAGTCGGCGGTCAGTGGGGTATGAAAGCGGATCACGGCGCCCAGCTCTGCGATGGTCCGGACCTCTTTTTCTATAAGGCTGCGCGGAAGACGGTATTCCGGTATGCCATAGCGCAGCATTCCCCCCGCTTCCCCGGATGCCTCAAAGATTGTCACCCTGTAGCCCATGAGCGCAAGATCATGCGCGCACGCGAGGCCTGCGGGGCCGGACCCGATGACAGCGACCATGGGACCGGTACCGGTAGTATGGCGCTGACCCAGCCGGGAGGGGTGGTCCGCTGACCATGCATTGCCGGGATCGGGCATTCCGTCGAAGAGATCGTCGAGCGTATCGGGGGACTGCGATTCCACGCCATAGCGTTCGGTCACGACCCGCTTCAGTGCGCGGATGCTGACGGGCGCATCGATCAGCCGGCGCCGGCAGGAATCTTCGCAGGGCGCGGCGCAGATGCGGCCGCAGATGCTCGCAAGCGGGTTGGGGGAGCGTGCGGTCAGATACGCTTCGCGGATCCTGCCCTCAGCGATGAGCTGGACATACCGTCCGGCATCGGTGTGGACAGGGCAGGCCGCCTGGCAGGGCACCATGTCCTTCCAGAACTGCATATCGGGGATGCGTACGTTCAGCATGGTCGGTCCCGCCAGAGAAGTTAATGCACACGATGGAAAACGGAACGACAGACTGCGCGCTCCCGGCACGGCGCCAGGAGGTGTCTCAAATTTTTATATTTAAGACTTTATTGTCTGATTATGGCCCGTACGGCACGAAGGAAAGAACCACGCAAATTAGTAGATTTAAGATATTACTATCCGATTATACGATATTCTCTACGACAGAGTCAAGTGAAATCCGCACGCGGCCTCCCAAATGATTCAGGTGCCCGGATCACCTGTCGGTGGGTGCTGGTGCAAACGCATCGGCGCGGTCCGCAGACCGGGACAACCCGCGGCTCATCCCTACGGGTGTCTACGCAGACCGTTTTCCGTGTGTACCTCTATTGTATGGATCGTCCCCCTCGCCGTATACTCCCGCACGAGCCCTGCGTTCTGATGCTCACCGGGCAGGGAGCAACCGCAACGATGCCGAAAGACGGATGTCTGATCTCCGATGATCGGACAAGCGATCCCATCGTGGCAGGTCGCAGGAAACATCGGTCCGCTGGTCGCGCGCTGGGAGAACGGAAATGCCTTCACGTATCCGGGCCTCTCACCCACCGGTTCACGGGCGCTCTCCATGAATAGCGTGGGTGAGATCGCCGGCTGGTCTGTTGACGGCAACAATGACCGGCATGCCGTCGGCTTCAGAAATGACACCAGCCTCCTGATCCTGGCAGGTCCGGGTCGGGCGATCGGCGGAGCGAACGGCATCAATGACTTCGGAGATGTGGCAGGCTACTTCGACTTCTGTGATACGTGCCGCCCGAGCAAGCGCCGGAATCATGCTGTCCTCTGGCGCGGCGGCACGATCGCCGATCTCGGCACCATCGAAGATGCGGAAAGCGAAGCGATAGCAGTGAACAACTATGGCGTGGTCGCGGCGGGTCGGCACCGCGTACACCTCGACGCCCGTTCATTGTCAAGCGGGGTATACTACTGCAGATTGGAGGGAGCAGGATACACCAGGGTGAAGCGGATGCTGCTCGTGCGGTAGTGCCACTCTGTGGCGGTGAGGAAGGCTTCCGCTTCGAACCCGGCCAGCGTCGCGGATCGATCTCAGTGATTCACGTGTGCCTTGAATTCTTCAATGAACGCCTCGAATTCCATCCCATAGACGTCCTGGAACAATGCATCGTGCCGATAGGTGCTCAGGAGTCCGGTCATGTACTGGCCGAACTTCTCCTTCCCGTGCTGTTCGATGAGATGATCGACCAGACAGGCGAATTCCGAGTAGGCGAACGTGCTCCGGTACGGTACCGTGAGTTGCAGGCCATCCTCCCGGGAGGTTCCGAACCAGTCCGGCGGCACGAAATTCCCCTTCCGGATAAGTCTGTATGTTTCTTCCCTGGATGGATACCAGGATGTTCCCATCTGTCGGGCGTTGTACACCGCAACGCCCTCCATGAACCAGGAGGGGAACCAGCAGTAGGCATTCACTGCGTCCATGTGCTGGTACAGAAGGGTGTGCGACAGCTCATGGCTGAGGTAGATCTCCATCGAAATGGTTCCTTCATGCGCCTCCCGCACTGCCCACGGCGAGACGACAAGCGAGCCATTCGGATACGCACAGAACCTTGCCCGGGTTGTCGACCGGCGGAGGTAGGACGACGAGTCTGCGAAGATCAGGATATGGGGTCGCGCAGTGAAGGTGAGACCATGTGCCTGTTCAACGCCGACGATGAGGGAGTCGATCTCCGCGAACCTGGCGAACGGAGACCCCTCCTCCACAGAAACAACGGCCCGTGCCAGGTCGTGGCGTGTGAAACCTGGCCTGACGGGAGAGTACGGAAACAGCTTCCCCCACACGAGCTGGTAGGAGATGACCAGAAGCAGAATCAGCAGGACTCCTGCGGGGAGCGTTCTACGGAGCATTCGAGCGTTCATAGGATGTGTTGCCGCCTTTGCGGGTGCGATTGTCTTCCATTCTCCCGGGGCGTGAAATGTGCTTTGGAGGTGAACTTCACTGGATCACCGCCAGCTCAGCTTCCAGGCGGTCCAGGTTCTCTTCATTCTTACCCTGGACGAACGCGATGATCTTTGCACGTTCCTCCGTGGTACGAAAGCGCATCGTCCACGTCAGTTGCGTCTTTGTTCCGGCGATCTCATCGAAGCGAGCAATGATATGAAAGTACGGTGGCGAGACATGTTCCCATGCGATGAAGCCGGGTGGTTCGATCCGGATGAAGGTGCATTCGTTATTGTAGTTGCCACCTTCGGGGCCGTGCATCACGAAGCGCCACTTGCCGCCCGGACGCAGATCGTACTCGGAGAACGTGTTCGTGAAACCTTTGGGACCCCACCACCGTGCGAGGTGCTCCGGCTCGGTCCATGCGCGGAACACGCGTTCACGCGGAGCGTGCAGCACGCGTGTCGTGACGATGTCTTTCCCCTCTCCACCCTCCAACAACTTCATGTCTTCTCCGCCGAACAATATTGTGTGTGCGTTTCAGTGATCAGGGTTAGGCCGCCTCATACACTTTGTTTCAATGACCTCTTCTCCACAATCGCTTTTCGATGGACCGCACGTTCTCACACTGGGCGAGGCCAGTGAGATAGATGGCAAGTGCCGCTAACTCATCGTCTGCAGGTGAACCCTCGTAGGGCGTGACCCATATGAAGTTGCCATAATTCCTGGTCACCTTTTCGGGGCTATCGTCCACGATCAAGACCTGGTCCAGCGAGTAACCCAGCCGTTTCACCTTCTTGAGGTCTTTGATCCATATGGTTTCTCCTGTCTCGAGATCGCGGCGATGCACACATCGCTCGCGTGCCCACACGAACTTCAACACGGTCGGGTCCGGAAAAAGCGCTGCGACGAGATCTGCGGCATAGGACTTTGTGGAGGAAGTCCAAACCGCGGTCTCAAAATGGGACACGGCAAAATCCAGAAACGCAGACAAACCGGGCCGCCGATAGACAGAATACTCACCCACATGACAATCCGCTGGTCGATTGATACCACCAGGGCGAGCGTGAATCAATGTCTCATCCAGATCGAGAATCAACAACATATATTCCCCCGAAGTGTTGGTCCCTTTTCGCTCTCCAACAACACGGATATGTCACAAGATCGACATTCGACGGCATTCGTTCCCGCAGAACATGACTGTCCTTCGCCTGCTCTGGGCGATGGCCATTGCCAGCGACATAGACGGGGGCTAGCACCGCACTGAAGCGTGCAAGAACCTGATTGAGTTTATCGCTTCGGAGCGTTGTCTTCTTCCCCTGCTCAAGATCTCTAATGAATCTCAAGCCAACATTGACGTCCTTGGCAAATGCCTCCTGAGTCAAGCCCAGGTTCTTCCGCATCACCTTTACAAAGGTGGGTATATCTACAATTTCATTCGAAGGTCTGTTCCCTTCGAGATCAGTCAGGAGGAGGGGATTCAGATCGAAGCCAAGCGTAGTGAGCGATTCAAGAAGTTCCTTAAGCACGATCGCCACGGGATCGGAAGCCGGTAATGAGGCGATAAATGCTGAGACGATAACATACACCTTGTGCCAGGAGAGTACCCGATCAAAGTAGTTGGCATGAATAGGGTCACGATAGTTCGAAATCAACATGACAAAGCACGAGGTCGCATATCTCCTTCGCAGTTCAGGGTATCCGAGGTACTGGTTCTTTGTCATAGAGGAATGAAGCTTCGATTCGATGAGGATCATCCGAGCATCTGCATCACCGAAGATGGCACCCGACGCAATTCGAAGGTCCGGACGGATTCCCAATCCAACTTGATCGGGGTCTGTGCCAAGGAATTCTGTGATCCCAGTTCGCACATCTGGATCCTCACGAATCGCCTCAACTATCTCCTTCGGACAATTCACGCTTTCGTGAGAGAAAAAGAAACCTACCAGCTTTGGTGACGACTCAAACATGGTAGCCAAGAGGGCCGTTAGGATGTCCTCCTTGGCCAATGACTGTGCGTGTCGATATACAACGGCGAAGAGATCGCTAAACATGTTCCCCCTTTGGGCAATTCCAGCGTCTATAGTATACAATTGAAGCGGCCAAGATCCGGAACA
The DNA here is from genome assembly GCA_030835135.1 of Bacteroidota bacterium. Taxonomy (GTDB): domain Bacteria; phylum Bacteroidota; class Ignavibacteria; order UBA10030; family UBA6906; genus JAGDMK01. The sequence goes on along the minus strand of JAUQWO010000020.1, from coordinate 84,751 downwards.
ACTATCCGTATTTCTCCAGGATAGATCCTATCTGGTCGTTTTCCCTTGCTCCATCTCACAATTGTCGCTTTTGGACTCCTGCGCCGAATAGTCCGCCGGTTAATCAAAAGACCAGTTGGTGCTCCATCCTTGTCTCTTCCAGTTCAAGGAGCAGTAACATTCCGTTCCCTCCCATACCGAACCGTCCCCTCTTCACTCCCGGGACCTTCCAACATAAACCCATTCTTCTCCAACACCCTGATCGAACCCACATTGGACGGATACGTATGAGCGATGACGCGAGTAGTGCGGACATCGGTAAAGGCATGTTGCACGAGCGCGGCCACCATCTCGGTGGCGATCCCCCTCTTGCCGAACGCGGGTACAACCGAGTAGCCGATCTCCACCTTGTTCTCTTCATCAGGCGGACCCGTATACCCTCCCGCGGCAACAAGATGCGGCATCGCACCGGGCGCAGGTTCACCCTTCAACAACGCGTACCATGCGAACCATCCGGCGGCCTCGGGCTGCGCCTTCAAACGGTCGAGGAGCCAGCGGATGGCGTTCTCATCGTACTCCCCCGGCGGCCATCCGTCGGGAACCTGCGCACCAAGAGCTACACCGAGTTGTTGCGGAGACACCAGCTCCATCTCCAGAAGTGCTGTCGTCGAAGCGATCAGCTCCAACCGTGGCGACGTGATACGCATGAGGCCGGAGGCTGGATCGAGCCTTGCATCGGACGCAGGGCTGGATGTTTGACCGGACGTTGCGCCGGGCGCCGTGCTTGATGCCAGCCTGGACGGTGAGTCAGACGTTGGGCCAGATGTTGCATCGAATGTCATCCCTTCATTCATGATTGCGGACCTGTGACAGCGAAGGCATCGTGGAACCGTACAGGCCCCTGTGGCACCGGGCCTTCGAATGCAAGTGCGAAGAAAACCTCCGGCGGCACGCCCTCATGCGAAAGGTCCGGTGTATTCTCAAATCCGAACTGGCGATAGTACTCCGGATGTCCGACAAGACAGCACCCTTTCGCACCGATCTTCCGAAGCCGTGCGAGCCCATCATTGATCAGCGCCTTGCCGATCCCCTGTCGCTGGAGTTCCGGCAGCACGGACACAGGTCCGAGTCCGTACCAACCGGTCGTGCCGTCGGAAGTGGTGATGGGCGAGAAGGCAATGTGTCCGACCACGTTGCCACCCTGCTCTGCGACGAGGGAGATGGTGAGCGCGCCGGCGGCACGCAGCGCGTCAACGATGAAGTGCTCCGTCTGTTGACTGACCTCCATCGTTTTAAATGCGGCGATGGTCACGTCGGTGATGGCGGCATGGTCGGTGGTGGACTCGGGTCGGATTATTGTCGTTGTGTTCATGATCTCTGGTGTCTAATGAGAGCGAGTGCAGGATTTCTAGTGTAGCAGGTGCTTGTCGCGAACGAAATCATACCAATGTACGCCCCGGATGCCATCGGCCAGCGTGAGTGATCCGCTTCGCGACGTGAGGAGATACGCAACATCGGACCCCAGGAGTTCCCGGATCGAGCGAAGACCGGCGATCATATGGTCGGTCGGTGTCCTGGTGAGTTTTATCTCCATGGGAATGTGCTGCTGCCCCCGGGCAAGGATCAGGTCAACCTCGACGTGGTTATTGTCCCGGTAGAAGAACATCTGCCATGGTGAACCAAGACTGAGATTTTGCTTCACGATGTCCATGATCAGTGCATTCTCGAAGATCGGCCCTCCCATCACACCATTGCGGAGCGCCCGCGGATTCGATTCGCCGAGAATGTGTGCGACCATGCCGGTATCCGTGAAGTAGAGCTTCGGACTCTTCACGACACGCTTGCGCAGGTTCTTCGCGTAGGGACGGAGGAACCAGATCACGCGTGAGGCTTCGAGCACGGAGAGCCACTTTCGTACGGTCGTGTGGGAGACACCGCATTGTCCTCCTATCTTTGTCAGATTGACAACCTGTCCGATGTTGCCCGCGAGGATCTCGATCAGTTGTTGAAAGGCGCGGAGGTCGCCCACCGCATGCATTGTGCGGACATCCCGTTCCAGATAGGTCTGGATATACGATGCCTGGAACATCGCCGGCGGGATGCCCTGCGCCGCAGGCCCGGGAAAGAACCCCCGGATGATGCTGGCGAACGCCGTGTCCTCGTCCATTGCGTTGACATGCGGAAGCTCAGCAAACGAAAAGGGCAGCAACTCATGGACAGAGATGCGTCCTGCAAGCGACTCAGATACCCCGGCCATGAGCGAGAAGACTTGCGAGCCCGTGAGGACATACGCTCCATTGCGCGGGGCGCGGTCGACCTCCATCTTGATATGCGGGAGGAGGTGCGGAACGTACTGGATCTCATCGAAGATCACGGGGGCAGGATGATCCGCGAGGAAGAGCGCGGGATCGTTCATCGCACGGGCACGGACGACGGGATCATCAAAGGTCACGTACTGGTGTGCAGAGAACAACCTGCGGAGAGTCGTTGACTTCCCCGATTGTCTCGGGCCTGTCAGAAGAAGGACGGGGAAATGCCGCGCTGCCTCCAGAAGGAGGGGTTCGACGGAACGCTTGATGTACTTCATGGGGAACCTCCCGAATCTGAGTCATTATACATATTGAATCTCTCAGTTGCAATATGTATAACATCAGCAGGCCGGCTACACACCCCGATCCCGTCCGGACCCCTTCCCTGTCCTGCGGACGCGCACCCGCTGCATCCCCCGTACAGAGTTCAGAAGGTGAATGTCCTGACTGCTGAGCACCTCGTCGATCGTCAGGACCCTCTCCCGCAAAAGCCCCTGTTCGAGCATCATCGCACGCTGCGTTCCCGGCAACAGCCCACACCGCACAGGCGGCGTATACTGTATGCCACCGATCTCCACGGCGATGTTCGCGACCGTTGTCTCGGTCACCTCTCCGGCGTCGTTGAACAGGAGAACGTCGTCGGTGCCCGGACACGCTTTGATCGCCGCCTCATACACTGCGCGCTGCGTGGTCTTATGATAGAGGAAGACGTCGCTCCTGTCGATCGGGCCCGCCGCGAGCACGATGTCCCGGAACCGCAAGGCCGCCGCATCCACCGCCACCGCTTCGCAACGGGCATGCCCAAGGCGTGACACCAACAGGCGGACCCTCTGGGACCCGGGTGCGAGGCTAGCAGCGAACACTGCCAGCTCATCCCGCACTTTTCGTGGATCGAACGCGAAGTTGAAGAACGCCGCCGAGCGGGAGAGGCGTGTCAGGTGATGCTCCAGAAGGCCATAGCCGGTGCCGGGTGACCACAGCATGGTCTCCAGAAGATCGAAGTCCCGTGGAAGGGGCGCAAGCGCTTTCGTCTTTGTCAGACTTTCCTCGTACTCGCCCGCCGCCGTGGAGTCCCACACCACTCCGCCTCCCACACCGTACTCCACGTGGCCGGTGGGCCGGTGCATCAGCACCGTACGAATGGCGACATTCAATTGCGCCTGCCGGCCGGGGCTGATGAATCCGATCGTGCCGGTGTAGATGCGCCTCGGATCGGATTCAAGATTCGTGATGATCTCCATCGTGCGCCGCTTCGGCGCGCCCGTGATGGAGGCAGGTGGGAACGTTGCCTGCAGTATCCGGTCCAGGGGTTCGTCCGTCCGCGCCACCACGGTCGACGTCAACTGCCATACCGTCGGATACTGCTCGGGAGTGAACAGGTGCGGGACCTGTACGGTGCCATACTGCGCCACCCGTCCGAGGTCGTTGCGGACCATGTCCACGATCATCACGTTCTCCGCGCGTTGCTTCCCGGAGCTGATGAGCGCGTCCTTCTTCGCCTGATCATCCTCGAACCACAGTCCGCGTGCCGATGTCCCCTTCATCGGGCGCGACTCGATCCGCGTGCCGTCGATCCGGAGAAAGAGTTCTGGCGATGCGCTGCAGATCGCCCACTCACCGGTATCCACGAACGCAGCGAATGGTGCCTGTCCGTCGCCGGCGATCCGGAGGAACAACTCCCATGGGTCGCTCTCGGCTACTGCACGGAGCCGGTATGTGAAATTGACCTGGTAGGTGTCCCCGTTCCGGATATGCTCCCGGATGGCGTGGATGCACCGCTCGTACGCTTCGCGGGAAATGGACGGCTGCCATGCGATCGGGGGGGTGGATTCCGGCGGTTCAGGATCGAGCGTTATCTCATTCGCACGTTCGAAGAGTCCGAACCAGAGGAGCGGGAACGCGCCATCTTCGCGCACAGGCAGCGACGGATCGAACGCGGGGGAGGCTTCATACGAAATGAACCCGGCAGCATGCCATCCTTCGCGCTGAACGGTTTCCTCGATGTCGCGGAGGAGAGGGATCACCTCCGCAATGGTGTGGGTCGTCACGATCCTGCGCGGCGATGCGAACTCCAGCCACGTGCCGCTGGATCCATCGCGCACGACAACACGCGCCGGATATCGTTCGCTCTGCGGGTCCATCATCCTCGTCCGATCGGCTTTATCCTTCGTGCGTCTTCTGTCCCCGGGGCCGCTGCCCGGGATCTCCTGCAGCCAGGATATCCGGCCATTCATCATCCCGTGCCGCGGGCAATTCGTTCCAGCATCCGGCCCGCAAGCATCGCTTCAACGAGTCGTGCCAGAGTATTCACGCCGTGGATGATAATCATTCACGGCGTGAATGTCGACTTCCCCCTTCCAGCGATCACAGCGTCCAGGCACTGTCCCCCGGCGGGGCCGGATCAACCAGTCACGGCGACCTGTGGCGAATCTGTGCGGAATTCCGGGTATTCTCTTCTCATTTCCGGAAAGGACCGGAATTGGTGGTCGGATTCCCTCGGAACAGGCGGTCGGATTGTGTCGGAATCGGTGGTCGGATTCGCTCGGAACAGGCGGTCGGATTGTGTCGGAATCGGTGGTCGGATTCCATCGGAACCCCTGGTCGGATTGCCCCGGAAAGTTACTCAAGGACGCCAATCCTGCCGCACCATGTACCTGTCCTGCCAACGGTCCCGGGCAAATGACTATCCAGGTTTCTTTCCCCTCGCCGCCTTCGTCGCCGCTTCCGTCATTCCTTTCATCGTCGCCTTCTTCATCTCTTCCTTCGTCACCTTCGTCGTCGCTCCCTTCGTTACCTCTCTCGTCATCTTCGCCGCTCTCGTCGACGCTTTCTTTGTCTCTCCCTCCGTCACCTGTGTCCTCGTTCCCTGCATCACTCCCTTCTTCATCTTCATCGTAGCCCCCTTCATCACTTCCCTCGCCATTCTTGTCGCTGCTTGCCTCGTCTCTTCCTTCTTCTTGTGCGTCGTCACCTCCGACGCAGCCCCCTTCATCGCCTTCTTCCCCGCCTCGCCCCGCGTCCGTCCTCCCGCCATCTCCAGCCCGAAGATCTCCGCCAATCCCTCAGAAGGAAGAAGCCGGTTCTTCTGTGGCTTCTTGTTCGACAGGGGCAGCGCCGTACCGGCCCTTACAATGAGCTCGTTCTCATCCACCCCGCGCAGCTTGAAGAGCAGCCCCGGCTCCTCGTCAAGACGTGCTCCTATCCCATACAGCACGGCCGCGACATGCTTGCACATCGACGCCCAATCCGGACACGTACACGAGAGCCCGATCTCCGACGGCTGGGGGAACAGGCCGGACTTCTGTTGACACAATCGTTCCATGACGCCCTTCGAGAACCGCCCCTGCAGCAGTTCCACGAGCGAGTTGATCTCGCCCGCAGAGTCGTTGCAGATCGATCGCCACTGCGCATCCGGCACCGGGGAGATCTCCACCGCAACATGATACAGAACCGTCCCGCTCACCACTGCAGTGACCTTGCCGGGCACAACCTGCAGATCGAGCACCGATCCGTTCCGCACATAAGCACGCCCGCGGGGCAGGCGGTTCGCATAGTCGCTGTACCGCTCGAGATTGTCGCACCAGGCCTTCCCCCAGAACGTTCGCGCTATGGTCCGCCCCTGGAGAACGATGGGCGAAGCGGTCTGGCCCTTCTTCAGAAATTTCCGCAGCTGGTTCTCGGCCCTCCGCCGCCGCTCCGCCACGGAGAGATACGGGACCCAGCTATAGTCGTGGTATGCCATATCCTATTCCTTCATCGCCGTATGCAGATCCAGGGCTACGAGCCTGAGCAGCTCTCCGTCATCAAGCTCGGTGAGGTTCATTTCACCGCCTCCTTCAAGCAGTTCTGTTGAAAGCTGCTTCTTGGACTCAATGAGCTCGTCGATCTTCTCTTCCAGCGTGCCCTGGCAGACGAACTTGTGGACCAGAACATTCTTCGTCTGTCCGATGCGGAACGCCCGGTCGGTGGCCTGGTTTTCGACCGCCGGGTTCCACCATCTGTCGAAGTGCACGACATGCGAGGCAGCCGTGAGGTTGAGCCCCGTCCCCCCGGCTTTGAGCGAAAGGACGAAGAACGGCACCAGCTCATCCTCCTGGAACCGCTTCACCAGGTCCTTCCTCTTCTTCACATCGGTCCCGCCGTGCAGCACGAGCCCCGGGCGGCCGAAGATACCGCCGAGGAACGACGCAAGCGGCGCGGTCATCTCACGGAACTGCGTGAACAAGAGCATCTTCTCCTGCCTGGCGGCGATCACATCGGCGAGTTCACGAAGCCGCGCGAGTTTACCGCTCTCCTCTTCACTCCACGACCCATCGCCAAGCCACTGCGACGGATGATTGCATATCTGTTTGAAGCGCATGAGGAAGGCAAGCACCACTCCCCGTCGTTCGATCCCCTCAGTACCACTCCCGAGCCGGTCACCGAGTTCCCTCACCGCCTGCTGGTAGAGCGCCGCCTGTTTGCGGCTCAGCTGACAGTAGGCCTTGACCTCGGTCTTTGCCGGGAGATCGGCGATCACGCTCCTGTCAGTCTTCAGGCGGCGCAGGATGTAGGGTTGCACGAGCGTGCGCAGCGGTCCGTATGGATTGTGCGGCGTGTCCGCAAGCCGCTTCGCGTACTCCGTGAACTCCTTCGCCGACCCGAGCAATCCGGGATTGATGAAATCGAAGATGGACCAGAGATCGCCGAGCCGATTCTCCACGGGCGTGCCGGTGAGGGCGATGCGGCCGCGCGCCGTGAGCTTCTTTGCAGCACGCGTCTGTTTGGCCCCGGGATTCTTGATGGCCTGTGCCTCGTCAAGCACCACCAGGTTCCAGGAGGTTGCCGACAGCCAGGGAACGCGCAGGAGCGTTCCGTAGCTCGTGATAACAAGATCGATACCGGAGAGTTTCTCCGGTGCAAGGGTCTTCAATTCATCCGCGGGCATTGCGGAGGCATGCGCGATCAGAGCTTTGAGTCCGGGCGCGAATCGCGCGATCTCGGCGGCCCAGTTGGCGAGCAACGATGCCGGAGCAATGAGGAGGTTCGGCGCTCCCGTACCGTGTGACAGCCGGCGGCGGACAAGAAGCAGGGCCAGGATCTGGATCGTCTTGCCCAGTCCCATGTCGTCCGCGAGGCAGGCGCCGAGGCCAAGCCCCGACAGGAAATGCAGCCAGCGGACGCCGGCCTGCTGATACGGCCGCAGGGTGCCATGGAGTTCTTGGCCGGGATCGGCGCTGTCGCCCTCCTGCGGGGAGCGCATCCGTTTCAGGGTATCGGCCAGCCATGGTCCGGCGAAAACGCGCGACCATTCCGGATCGGCTCCGCGAGCGGTGCCAGCCGGCACGATATCCGCCCCGGCGAGCAACCGCATACCGTCCGCGAACGAGATACCCTCCTGGGCAGCGAGCCGTTCCGCCGCGTGGAAGCGATCGATCATGCTTGTGAGGCGCTCGCGGTCCACTTCCACCCACTGTCCGCGGATGAGGGCCAGGCCGTTCACGCTCGCAAGGATCTGGTTCACCTCGGCAGCCGAAAGGCGTTCGCCGTTGAGCACCACTTCCATCCGGAAGTCCAGCAGGGCATCCGACCCGAACTTCGACGGCGGTTTCGATCCGACCGTTGCTGTTACCTCCGGCCGCGATGGACGTCCGCTCTTCCATGATGCAGGCATCCGCACGATGACGCCTGCCCGCTCGAGCTCCGGCACATCGCCAAGAAAGCGGAACGCTTCATCGGGCGACCATCGGAGCGGGTAGAAGATCTCTCCGCCGGCGACCATCGCATTCAGCCATGCACAGTGTTCGGCCGCACGCTGCACCGGCAGCAGGAGAGACAGCATCCGGTCCCTGTTCGCCGCGCCTGCATACTCTTTCAGAGCTTCGCCCAGTGGCACGTGCTGGACCCTGCCATGTTTCGACAGCCGGTGCGTATACGTCGCCAGGAACGCAAAGGGGGCTTGTTCGTCCTTCCGGTTCTCCGCCAGGTTGAAGTGCACGCGCCCGACCACATTCCATGCCGGGCTCATGCTCTTGAGGAAGTCCTGCACCGTTGTCCGGGCCGCGGCCAGGTCGGCTGTGAATGCCCTGCCGATCTCTTCCCAGAGCGACGTCAGAACTTCCGTGCTCAGGTATTCGGCGCCGGGCATTGCCGGCGCTGCCGCGGCCAGCATACCGATGTCCTCAGGGACGGGCGGGAGCTCATCCCGATGTTCATCGGTATCGGGTCTGGTGCACAGCGCGGTAACGAAGCGTCCTGCGAACTCGCGCCAGAACGCGAAGGCGGGAGGGAGGAGTTGATCCACCTCTGCGGCGCCAAGCCAGAACAGACCATGTCCACTCCCGCGGGTGAACGCCTTGCGGATCCGCCCCTTGAGAGCAGGATCCAGCGGCGGTGCATCAACTGACGGGATCAGAAGGAGGTGGCCGTTGGGGGTAAGGACTGGGGTGAGTCTGGTATCCGGATGCGTGTCTGTCGTCATTGCTGCAAATATCCAAAAACTACGGTTCAGAATCCAACGGAGAGATGCATGTGGACTGGCTTTCGGCGCCGGCGATCCGTACGTTTAAAGTTCAACAACGATGAGGGAGCGAATCTCATGAAGTCACAGAATGGCCCCGGGCTGAAAGGGCGGTTGAAGAAAGGTATTTTGACGGAGCGTGACGTCCAACAAGCGGTTGATGCGATCAACGGGATGTTCAGCCCGGAGATCCGCGCAATGATACAGCGGTTTGGCGTGGATCCTGAGATGGTCATACGTTTCTCCACGCTCGGTTCGCACTGCAGCAAGCGGCGTGTGGAGCTCGGATGGGATGAAAAGGAAGCCGCACGCAAGCTCGGCCTTCCCGGCTACCGGGTCCAGGCCATTGAATCCGGGAGCCAGCGCGAGATGTCGCAGGTGGAGATTCGGCTGTACGTCGATCTCCTCGGTCTTGGTGAGTGGTTCGAAAAGTGGCGAAAGGTCAACCGGCAGGCATTCGCATCGTTGCCGGAGTATCCGGACCGGGATACGCCATGGGCGCGGAAGTTGAGCAAGGTGAAGCAACAGAAAGTCCCTAAGAAGAAGAGTTGAGGGACTCCTCTCTTACCGGCATCGGATCAAACGATGCGGCCCTTCACGGTTTGCCGGAAAAGCAGTTAGTGGGTGCCGCTGTCATCCGAAGAAGATCCCCGTCGGATCACGGCTGACCTCTTCCAGGAGAGCCTCGAAGCGCCGGGTTGGTTCGCACCCCTGGTACCGGTGCCAGCGGTCGTTCCGGTCCGCACAGAACAGCGTCCATTCTCCGGTCTTGGCGGCATGGCGGAATCGAGCGATGGGCATATGCGTCCATCGCTTGGGATCGCTGAGAACGGTGCGGTCTTCATAGAGCGTGACGCGGTTCTCTTGGAAGTCATAGGACAATCGCACCTGGTGCCGGGCGTGGGGAGGGATGCGTTTCTCGCAGAATGCCCGGAGAGCGGCGTCCACCTGGTGTTTCACTGTATCTGAGAGGGACATCGTGTCATTCTCCGGAGAGATCATCACTTCAGCGGGGTGAGACGCGCAGCGAACCCGCCCCGGCGCAGCAGGCGCACAGCCACGGGGCTGGACCGCTCGACCGTCAATGTACGAACATCGAACACCGAATCATATGCGCCATCTGCGATGAGGGTCAGCGTGTAGCACGTGTTTGGCGGGAGGAACGGGAACGTCAGCGTCTTCGACTTCTCCACCTGTTCCGCATTGAGTCCGCCGATGTACCAATCGTCACCATGACGCCGGGCCATGATCACGTCGCGGCCGGGGAAGCCCTCGAGCAGTTGCGTATCGTCCCATGCGCAGGGGAGCGTCTTGAGGAAGTCGCGCACCGTATCCGGGAGGGCCAGGTAGCCCGCCGGGCGGTCGGCCATATGCTGGATACCCGATTCGAAGAGCACGCCGAGGGCCAATTCATGGCCATAGGATGTCGTGTGCGGGTACTGTGAATTCGTGAATGTCACCGGCGTATAGTCCATCGGCCCGATCACATTGCGTGTGAACGGCAGAATAGCATTGTGTTGCGGTGCGGTCGTTGTGAGATCGGGGCCGTTGTTATACCATTCCGCACCGCGCACCCCCTCGTGCGTCATCAGGTGCGGATACGTGCGCGTCCAACCGCGCGGCACCAGACAGCCGTGGAAATAGACCATCATTCGGAACTGCGCCGCATCCTCGAGGATATCCAGGTAGTAGCGGATCATCTCCTGCTTTTCGCTGCTGAAGAAATCCACCTTCACGCCCGCCACGCCCAGCTTCTGGAGCCAGGCGAACTCCTTCATGCGGTTCTCGCGCGTACGCATGCGGTCGATCGGCGTCATCGTGGCCCACGGTTCCACGCCCGCGTTATACCACATCAAGGGTGTGATGCCGCGGTCGCGGGCATACTTCACCGCGTCCTCCAGATCACCGCCGTTCGTCATCGCATCCCATTCCCAGTCGAAGAGCGTATAGGGCCAACCCATCTTCACGGCGAGATCGGTGAACTCGCACACTGTTTTGAAGTCGCGCGTGCCGTGGTTATGCGACCAGTAGTTCCAGGACGCAAGGCCCGGACGGATCCAGTCCGTTTTCTTTAGTATAGAAGGCCTCGATACGTCATCGATGAGCGTCGAGGCTGTGACATCCGCGAGCGAGCCCATGATCACCGTGCGCCAGGGCGAGTGCCATGGGAGTGTGATCGCGGGGGTGGATGCGCCCGTGCCGTCCTGTGGATCCGGGAAGGTCACCTTGTAGTGCGAGCGTTCGGTTGCGTTGCTCAGCTTTGTGGCGCAGTAGTTCCGGTCCACATCCGATTCGTGGATGATGAACCAGTGGACGCTGTCCGAGGTGCAGAAGAGTGCCGGCAGACCCCATTGCTGCTGGAGGGAATCGGCGCGGAGTGCTGCGTAGAGATTCTCATTGCCCGGGGTCCAGGGTTCCAGCCATCGGAGGGCATTGCCGGGGATCTCATAGGAGGTCCTCTCATCCATCACCATGGTAGTACCCGTGCCACGCGGGAGTTCGTAGCGGAACGCCAGGCCGTCGTTGTACGCGCGGATGCGGATGTCGAGGCGTGTCCGTTGTGCGTTCTCGAATGTTGCGACGAGCTCCGTCGCGGCGTTCGTGCAGTGTGAGCGTTTGCCGTGGAGGGCCGTGTAGTTCTCGGTGATCGTCTTCGGTGCGGACGTGCTTTTCAGGCGCAGGTTCGTGCTGAGATCCTGGTTCGCGAGGGAGAGGCCGAGCGTGATGCGGGGGATGATGATCATCGATCCGGCGGGTCGATCGACACGTACCTTCAGGAACCACGATCCGACGTCAGAGCCGTTCCGGTTGTGCAGCGAGACCCCGATGCGGCCATCCGGAGAAGCGATGGAGGTGGTTTGTGCATGCAGAGGCGCAAGGACCAATGCAGAAGAGAGGAAGAGCGAGATCAACTTCATGTATATTGGGGGCGATCGTGTTTGGTAGTGTTGATTGTTACTGTTTCGGGCCACGCGACTCATCCAGATACACGAGGTAGTCCGTTGTCGGCGGCACCTCTCCCAGCTGGCGGAGCAGCGTAGCGATCTGTCCGCGGTGGTACGCGGAGTGGAACGTGAGGTGGTGCACCATATCCTCGAGGCTGTACTCCCAGATCTCCTGTTTCAGATTGGTGTACCGGATGCGCACGCCGCGCATATCCGGATCGCCGTTGGCGAAGATCTTTGCCTGAGCAGCTTCGATCTCTTCCATGTATTTCGTTACGGAATCAGCCGTAGGGAAATCCCGTGGATCGGCCCGTTCCTGAGGTGATGTTCCCTTCCAGCGTTTCGTCCAGATCCATTCCGCCCAGGCCAGATGCACGAGCGTATCGCGCACCGAGCCGAAGCTCCCGCCCATCGGTTGTGTGAACTGGATGGTGTCGAGTTTCAAGACCGCATCGAGGATCTTGTGATTGGCCCAGCGGTCGAAGGCAAGCAGTTCGGTCAAGGCGATCATATGTTTTCTCCGTCCATGGTGGGGTACCCGAATGCCTTCGTCGAGGGAGCCGGCGGGGGCATTCGTATTCGATCCCGGGCGTGACCGGGATCATACAAACGTAGCGAATTCGAGGGACTGAGAACAGTATGTAACATACGTGAATAGCGGAACGCGCCATTCAAAGTTCGCAGCTAAAGTTTAATAGCGGCGCCATCGAGCCAACCATCCTGATGACTGGAGATCGTCGTCGATCAGGTTGCCGTCGCCGGTGAGTCATCCGGTGGAAATCCCTTGAACCTCTCCAGGACGATGAAGACTGCATATGCCGAGAACACAAGGGAGAGTGCCAGGAGGGTCCACGTAGCGGGGCCACCGATCGTGAGAGCGATATGATACAGGTCGCCCCGGAAGCCTGAGCCATAGGAAATGGATTCGCATACAAAGTCAAAGGCGGGTCTCAGACACAGCACCATGAACAGGAACCCGACAAGAAACCCGTTGCGGGAGAGTTTCCGTTGAAGGACGAAGATGCCAGCGGCGATGCTCACGAGATCGAGCACGTAGGGCGAGGCAGTCATGCTCAACAGGGTCCATTCGCTCGAGAACCCCTCTGCTCGAATCCATGCCACGGCAGTTTCTCCGAGCCAGAAGCTGGGAATGAGTTTGACATCGAGGATCCGGGCGCCATCAAGGTACGCGACGAGCAGGTGGCTCAACTCATGGATGGGCGCGTAGACGAAATACCACAAGACCGGGATCGTCGACACGCACGCCAACATCGTTCGTTGTTTCCACCGTCCCCGCAAGTAGAGTACGAGGAGAGGAGCAACGACGGTGACAAGTATTTCGCCTATGGTCAGCAGATGATTCATGAGAGAGTTCTCTCCTCATTTGCAGTAGGGCTTCCTACCGTGCCCTGACCTGAGACCAGGTGCATTGCGAGATCCATAGCATCCACGGGCCAGAACACTTCCGGCCGGGGGTGGTGTACGCCGGGGCGGCCGGCTTCGGGGCGGCACTGGAGGAGGCGGTCCACCCAACGTCGGGGGACGGCATCGAGGCCGTGCACCGCACCGAGGAGCGCGCCGCAGATCGCGGCATTCGTATCCGTATCGCCACCGCGCATCACCGTATCCACGACGCCTTCTTCGAGGTTGGGAGCGTGGACCAGTTGCCAGAGAGCGTTGTGGAACGCGATCAGCACCCAGCCCTGTTGACGGACGTAGCCAGCCGGAGGAGCCTCGGCGGCGTCCAGAATCGCCTCCGTGAGAGACGGTTCCGCATTCATGTCCGCGGCCCAATCGACGATACGATCATAGAGTGAGCGCGGTTCCGGTCCTGTCTTGATCGCGCGTGCGATCGCCAAACTATAGAGGGCGTTGGCCTGCACGCAGACCGGGTGCGGATGGGTCAGCGCCGCATCCTGACGCGCCCATTCTGCAACTGACTCGAGGGGGTGGTTGGCGCCGAAGATCCCGAGCGGGCTGATCCGCATCAATGCCCCATTCGCCTGGCTCTCGGGATTCAGGTGGCCCCGAAGGCTGGAGCGGATGGTCGAGCCACAATCGAACGGGCCTGAGTCCAGCCAGAACTGATAGGCCTTGAATGCCGCCCGGGGGTCATATGTTCCACGCTCGACCAGCATACGTGCGAGGAGAAGTGCCATCTCGGAATCATCCGTAGGCTGGCCGGCGATCGTGTTCCACGTGCCGCCATCGGCGAGGTCGCGTACGCCGTTCGGATAGGCGCGGCGGATCTGCGCCGGCGATTGGAACTCGACGAGACTGCCGAGGGCATCGCCGGCGAGTTGGGCAAGGAGGCAGCCCTGGGCACGGGAGATCATTGCGCCCTTCTATACTCAACTATTTGAATAAGCTTCATTGGACCACTTACAGTTGAAGGACTACATTAGTTCGTTTGTAGAGGAACATCATCCCCCTCGCGTCATCCTGATGTGAATCCCCGCATCTTGTGCATGAAGGGGAGAACAGATTTGCACATCACACGTATAGCCCTTGAAAGGGTGATCCTTTCCCGTGCACAGCGATCCAAACCTATCACCAAATAGACCAACACGTCAAGTCATTTCAAGCATCTCGCGCCAAAAATCAACAACGTTTTGTGGCAAGGATGGATCGCGTCGTGATTCGCCATTTCGCAGTACGACGGGCGGCACAGAAAGACGTATAAGGGGCATTCGTCTTCCCGACTTCGGTCCTATCTGATCTTCAAGTAGTGCGTGCTTTCGGAGAAGCGCCCACACATCTTGCCACTCTGCTTTCTGCGCGTAAGGAAGTGATTGGAGGTCCTCTTCGGAGATATAGAAGTTCCTCTCCATTCTTCGAATGAAGCGATCCAGCGTTTCAATCATTTTTTGGCTCCTCTCGGAGTAGTGATATAGGGTCGGCTCATTCTCGCCAATTGTTGCCCCCATCCTTGAGAATGCGAGAGACAGGTCTTCTGGTGAATACAAATGTCCCATCGGGGTATCGGGAAGATTTCCTTCGACATGAGCATCATAGATGCTTTCGAGGAAGTCTCGTCCTATCCCCTCAAGTCGCGTATCACCTAGTCTTACTCGAACACCACGAATCGTGGTCTTTTCGAATGCCACGTGTTTAAGAGATGTGCTGCGCATATCAACGCCATCTAGCTCGCAATTTGTGAACCTCGTATAGCGCAATTCGACACCACACATTGAGACTTGCTTGAATAAGCAGTACCGGAGAGTGATCCCCTCTCTTAGCGTACCCGCGGTTCGCATGAGTGCCGCTATGATACTTCCCGCATTTTCCCTGGCCAAGAAATCACCCAAGCTGGGTCGAATTGATCCTATCAGACTATCTACCGCTCCTGAACAAACGTCGACATCCCCACCCAATCTCTTTACAGATTGGTCTATTATCGTCGAGTCAATGACTGATCTCGATAGAAATCTCCTCAATTCAGATTGGTCGCGTTGAATAATGTCAATCAATCTTAATGCCAGAAAATATCCGTAGAACACCTCATGCTCGAATCGAAGGCCTGATTGACTCACCCCCTCTGAAGTTAAAAATGCATACGCGGACACACGTTCAACGATTGACTTGGCTGCTGCCAGTGGCAGACCCATACTTTCAGTAACCAATTCGGCTACAGTCTGAACAGTACTGACATCAAGCGTTCGCTTTTCTTGCCACCACATTTCCTCAGCAAGATTTGTTAGAAACGACAGGTGCCCGTGTTCAGTCAGAATTGGATGTCCATCCTTGTTCAGTAACTTCTTGTGTTCACGTTCAATAAATGCCTCGACAAGCTGATCGAGCAGATCTTCGTCCCGCGTCATATGATGACCACTTGACAATAGTCGCCGCACGTGGGCCGCGTAGAATGGTTTTGACAGCAGCTCTCTATTCTGTTGGTTTGATGAAGACAACAGGCTATCCAGAGTAGCCTGCAAATCCGACGGTTCGTGAACTGGGGGCAATTCGGAAGATGAGAAATACTCCCGAACTTGAGATTCTGACCACGGTAGAATGTCCAGAGTATCAACAGTGTAATTCAGAGTGCTGCCGCCCGCGTACCGCTTTGCATTTTCATAGAAATTGCGATAGTCAAAGAAGGCCGACCGTGCAGATGCGACAACACAACCCTGTCCGTCGAGTGTTGCAAGGAAAGCCGCCAATGATGAGAAAGCCTCATCATACCCTCCGGATCCAAGGAGTTCGTCGAATCCATCGATAATCGGCACTATCAGATTGTGCCGCGTCAACGGTCCAATCGCTGCATAAGTGAACTTCGATCGTAGATCTTGGAGGTCTTTGGCCATCGCATCCTCTAGCCTTGAGAGGGCGCGCCCTTGCGCGTCAATGTAGAAGAGCAAGCAATGACTTCTGCCATCCCGATACTTGCGGGCTAACCTTCTAGTCACTTCCTTGAGTGCCGCCGTCTTTCCCGAACCTGCCTCACCGCGCACCAGCAGGACCCGCGTCGAAAGAAATGGCAAACCTCCAGTTGCTCTCTCTATTATCGCATCAGCAGCAGGTCGATTCGGTAACAGGACTCCATCTTCCGATTCAATTCTCGCGGTAGTCTCAAGGTAGACACCTGACTTCGAGTCCCGCTTCGAGATGAACTCTGCCAGTGAAGCGAGATCTGCCATCCACGGACTCGCCAAAAATGACTGGTATGACATCTTCCGCTCTTCGAGGCCAACATCTGGAAAGCGATTTGATCCTCCGCTTGAGAATGTGGCGGTATATGCCCGACCGTCCTTTTCCCATATTGCCGAGTTAGAGTCCACCATGATTCCGGAACCCGGATCGGCAAATGCGCGAATATCTCTTTCAATTTCAGATAGGACATCCATGATGATATGCCTCACCAATGGTGTGTGATAATGTTTTTCTGCTGAAGTAGGTTCGTATAATACTCATGCCGTCGCGACTTTCGTGCGAGGTGGTAAGTTGTGACTCTGCCGGATGCCCCGAGCAAGGCTGGAACCATATCATCATCATCGCTCGCAATAAGTAGGATGTCGCATGACCCTTCCGCGGCGAGCGCCACAGCATCTGCGGTAATGTGCGTGTCGACCATCTTTTGCCGTACCATCGTACCCAATTCCATCAATTTGACCGTGCAGTTTTCATCCGGACATTTGCCCTCCCACCATTTCACAAGTTCTTCCATGGCGCAATGATGTCTGTTCGCACATTGGGATGGCATTGTGAAGAATGCTCTGGGGACTTTGAGGGGAACAGATCTAACCGTATGAAGGAATTGTACCGATGGATCGAGAAACGGGGAGTCAGCAATCTGAACTCTTAAACGGGTACCTATATGCCGAGGATACTCTCGTATGACCTTCATGGTCATGTCCATCAATTGAATCTCAGTTCCCCCGAAATCACCATGCCATCCCCCATAGAGCCGTAGAGTGAGCTCCTGGACGGGCTTCCCGAGGGAATCGAGAGCCTGCATCGTCGCTGAGACAATCCCATCAAGACCATTTCTGATATCTGAAGTATTTGGCATTCGCGATTTCGGCAGTACCTCAATATTGAAAAAATCTACAAGGCAGTAGGCACTGATCATCTCTGTACCTTTCTGGTGCTGTTCCTTCTATTGTCATCAATCACCGGCCAATAGACTTGTTCGTCTGTAGTTCGTGTCGCGTCATCCATCGGATCAGTCACATTCGTGGCCGAGTAGCTTGCGGTTCTCTGACCAGTTCCTTCCCATTTTCCCCCACACCCAGACCTCGCAATCATGAAGACTTCCTGCTATTGGCTTCAGAAGCCGTATCGAATAGTCCTTACGTCGGCCTAACGGCTCGCGGCTTACCTGCGCGGCGAAATGACTGTGAAATTGTATGCACCCAAAGTCTAGATCAGATACTGGCCACAAACCCGATGTCCTCGACGCGGCTTCATGTGCAGCCGTTGGCTTGGTGGGCACTTCTACTCGGCTGCTGGCAGGTTCCTTTGAAACCAAGACAATGACTGCGGCCCGAAATGCATCTTCGCGTTGTAGATATCCACGTAGTCAACCCCCACGGCAATTGCAGCCAAGGCCCGCCTGATGGCATCCCGGGCTTCGCACTGCCGGGCATCTCGTAGATCGAGTGTGAATTCGATGAGGAGAATAGAATCGGAGGGTCGAAGTGGCGCATCTTCGAGGTTCTTGTAGAAATTGGACCAGAAGATCCCCTTGGGTAGTGGCGGCATCCAGTCAATCAGATTGGGTTTAGTTTCCTTTCCGCGGATCGCGTGAAATGTCTTGATGACCATTGGGCCGCTTCCTCTGTTTGTCAGGGTGACAGCGAGCCTGTCTTCATAATCGCTCGCATCAATATCCGCAAGCGGCCTAACTGATAGGCGATGATGTTTCCGATTGGTCCAAAGGGTCCAGAACGTCAGGACGATTGAAAGGAATCCTATGAGGATTGCCAAGAGACTGCTGAGGGCCTGAATAACATCCTTGTTCTCCGACAGCCATTTGAGCGTATCTGGCATTTCGCCTCCGATGATAAGGTGCGGCGGGCTACCCCCAACATCATAATATTAGGTTGAAGAAACCGTAACAGTCTTTAGGAATTGGATCCCGGCCAAATGGGATGAGTTCGAGGGTCCAAAGTTGTCTGGAAAGGGAACCCTTCCTATCCCTCCAACATCCCGCTGTAGATCCCGGCATTCCTTTCCGGGTAGCTCTCATAGATATGCTCAAATACCGCTGAGCACTTCTGACGATAGATCTCCGGCGCGTAAGCTCGCGGGAGGCCTAAATCAAGTGCGTCCTCGATGGCGAGCTTCAACGAGGACCGTGCCGCTGCCTTCAATCGCCAGTTGAGCACCAGCAGTTCCTTGAGTCGGGCCAGCAGATCACGGGCAACCTTCTTGACCTCATTCCGCTCCTCGGCTGACAAGGCGGGAGCGGGGCGGGTCAGGATATCGAAGATGACCAGTTCTTCTTCGGTCAGGTTCTCGCGAACATGACGTTCCTGCTCGTCATTCAAGCTGTTCGAGAGTTTCACCAGTTCATCGAAAAGTTCCTGAATGTTCCGGCTGCCGGCATTGTAGCTCTCGATCAGCTCTTCGAACTTTTCGGCAAAATCCGTGCGGGTGCGATTCTGCTGCAGGAGCAAATCCAATCTGGCGCGAATGGCAGCCTTTAGCGCTTCGAGGTCCGTGTTCTTGTGTTTTGAATCTTTGAAGCGCTTCGCCAAGGCTTCGAAGTTGATCTTCGAAAGATCCATCCCCGGGGTGCCGCCATCGCGAATGGACAGTCCGGTGATAGAACTATCCAGCAGTGTGGAAATCTGCCTCAGGATCGTAGCAATGTCGGGCGGGTTGGGGTCGAGCTTCGCCCGGATGGCCGCAACCAGCGTCGCGATCCCAGCAACACGTAGGGAAAACTCCAGCACAGAGAGATCCGGCTTGACGGCATGATAGAGCGTGCTAACCAGCCGTTCGTGGCTGAAGAAATCACGCTGCACGTCTTCAGGAGCGATCAGCAGATCGATCGCCCGTTCCACCGCGGCCAACCGTTCCATGCCCCCTGACGGATGTGCCTCAAGAGTTGAGAGATCAACATCGTGTCGCGTGCAGAACGCCGTTGCTTCCTTGATAGCTTCGCGGAGTGCAAAGACAAGCTGCTGTTTGTCGCGGATCGGACTCTCGCCACCCTTGCCCGCGCCGTAGATCGCCAGGGCCTTTTCCAGCGATGCAAAGACGTTGGCATAGTCCACGATAACACCGCTATGCTTTCCCGGAAATACCCGGTTCGCCCGGGCGATGGTCTGCATCAGCGTATGGTTGCGCATGGGCTTGTCGAGATAGATGGCCGCGCAGCCCGGCGCATCGAACCCCGTGAGCCACATGGCACAGACAAAGACCAGGCGTAGAGGGTCTTCGGTGTCCTTGAACTTCTCGTCCAGCGCCGGTTGCGACTCGTTCATGCGTCGGCGATGCGGCTCGATATCAAGGCCGAGCGCCTTCATTTGGGCGATCTCATTCTGTCCGGGCGAGACAACGACCGCCATGTCTGTGGTTGTAAGGACTCTGAGGCGGGCCTTCAGCTCTGCAGCGCGGAAATCACGCCGCGTCTGTTCTGTGCCCGGTTCCTTGGCGCGAGGCATGTAGGCAAGCTCGCCCAATTCCTTCTGTACACGAGCGGTCTCCGCGGCCCAGCAGGCCTTCACCTTGTTGTACATCTTCAGAGCCGTGGCCTTGTCGATGGAGATCACCATCGCTTTACCCACGGTCCCGCCGAGGGGACTGCGGCCGAGATAGTGTTGCACGATATCCCGGGCAACGGTTTCCAACCGGTCATCACGCGTGATCAGATGAAATTGACGGCCCAGCACCCGCTCGAGCGCGGATTCCTGATCGTCATCGAGGCCAGCATCTTCAATCAGGCGGTAGATATCGTCATTGAGATCAGGGTTGACGAGTTGCAGCTCGGGTGTGCGGTTCTCGTAGAAGAGCGGCACCGTCGCGCCGTCCTCCACCGACTGCTGGAAGTCATAGATCGACACATAGTCGCCGAAGACCTCCTTGGTGCGTTCCTCGCCCACGATGAGCGGCGTACCGGTGAAGGCCAGAAACAGCGCCTTTGGGAGCGCCGCACGCATATTGAGCGCAAGCATGTCGTATTGACTGCGGTGTGCTTCGTCGGTCAGTACGATCACGTCCGAGCGGTCGGTCAACATCTCTGGCGTCTGGAACTTGTGTACCAGCGTGAAGACATAGCGGTGGTTGCCACGCAACAGTTCGCGCAGGTGCGCCCCGCTGGTGGCGTGGCACTGGTCGCCCTCGGCCTCACTCACCGCGCCCACGGTCTTGAAGGTCTTGGCGATCTGCTCGTCCAGCTCCACCCGATCGGTGACGACCACGAAGGTCCAGTTGCCGGCGAGCTTGCGCAATATCTTCTGCGCGAAGAACACCATAGAAAAACTCTTGCCGCTGCCCTGGGTCTGCCAGAACACGCCGCCGCGCCCGTGGCCCAGCTTGCGGGCCTCCAGCATGGAGGCGATGGCGTTGTTGACGCCGAGGAACTGGTGGTTCTGGCCGAGCACCTTCACCAACCCGGCCTTGTGCTCGGAGAACAGCGTGAAGTTCTCCACCAGGTCGAGCAGACGGGCGCGGTCGCAGGTACCGCGGAGCATTACTTCCAGCGACACGCGGCGTGGCTCGTCCTCGCGCTCAATGCGTTTCCACTCGAAGAAGCGTTCCCAGTCGGCGGTGAGAGAACCTACGCGGCTGTCGGTGCCGTTGCTGGCGACGAGGAAGGCGTTGAACCAGAAGAGCTGCGGAATTTCCTTCCTGTAATGGGTCAGGTTCTCATCGAAGGCCGCTCGCGCAGGCACACCAGGTTTTTTGAGTTCGATGACCACCCAGGGTAGGCCGTTGACGAAGCCCACCAGATCGGGCCGGCAGGTGTAGAGGTTGCCCACCACGCTGAGCTGGCTGGCCAGCAGGAAGTCGTTCTCCTCCGGGTGCCCCCAATCCACCACGCGCAGGCGTTCGGTCTTTTGTCCACCATGCTCCCGGTCAGGGATGGAAACCGGGATACCGTCCTTGAGTAGTCGGTAGACTTCGCGATTGGCGGCCTCCAGGCTCATGGCCGAGCGGTCGCGGACGAGTTCGTCGATGGCAGTCTGGATTGCCTCGGGCGGCAGTCCGGGATTGAGCGTGGTAAGCGCAGCGCGCAGGCGCTCTACCAGCACCACCTCGCCCTTGGTCTCGCGGCCGAGCGTGCCGTCGGGGCCGAAGGTCTCCTCCATCGCCGACACCGTCTGCCAGCCAAGCGTGGCAAACAGACCGATGGCGGGCTGCTCGATGAGCTGGTCTTCGGTGTAGGCGTGGGGCATGGTCAACTATACCAACGTGAGCAAGTCCGTAAGAATCTCTGTGAACTCGTAGCGATCTGTTCCACTGTCTGTGAATGTTTCAGCTCGACGAATTTGATCGGCGTTCATTTTGGTCCAGAAGAACTCAAGAACCTCGCCATGTCCCTTCGATGTAGCAGCGCCTATGTCCTTCTTGGCATCGCTGCTGTCTGTCCAAGTTGCAGTTGCTCCACCTACGAAGTGTGGAGTTACTACTTCTGGCAGGATATAATTCTCCGGCTCACGTTTACGCGTCACGTAAGCCTTCTTGCCGTTGGCGCGGACCTGCTGCACTTGTGTCAAATTCTGCCCCGCCTCGGAAGTCCCCAAATCGGAATCCAGGAGGAGTGCCCACGGGATATTAAACTGCTCGGCGATTCGCTTCGCTATCCAATGCCTCAGTAGGCCGCAACCACCGATTGAGACAGGTAAGATTCCTTTCTCTTCGAGCGTTGCGGGAATGTGCCCACCCGCCTTTAGTTGCTCTGCCGTGTGACGCAGGAACACGACATCCCCCGGCCCTTCCACGAGCACTAGTGCTTTTGCGCGGCTGGCACGAGGGTCTATAAGCACGCCAAGCGACTGCGCAATCCGGTCAATCACGGTGTCGTTGCCATATTCAATTGAGCAACCCGCCGCCGACTTCTCAACTATACGCAACCCGTCAGTAGGCAAGAGTCCTGCAAGAGCTGGAACGTGGGTCGTTACGAGCACCTGGCAGTTATCCCTCTTGCCGACCTGCACCAAAGCGCGAACAAGCATCTCTTGATTAGATGGGTGTTGCGATGTCTCGGGTTCTTCAAAAGCGTAAATTACAGAGGGGGCCTTTTTGTCTGTGACCTTGCGTTCAGCCTCAGCGCGGAAGAAATTTAACAGGATTAACCGCCGGACGCCGCTGCCGCGTTTGTTTATTGGTATGTTGTCCTCTCCATCCAAGGCGAAGTCGAACGTCCAACTTGGAGCCTTCCTGAAGCGCGGCACGAGTTGGGATGCCAGTGTCGCGTCCATGTCTTTGAGCTTCTCCAATGTCTTGGCCGCCCGTTCAAGAACACGCTTTTGGACTTCGTTTTGTATCTTTTCGATGTCCTCCCGCAGCTCGTCTTGTGCCTGCTTTACCGCGGCTTGAAGGGGGTTCTTGGCTTGCGGGTCGTTGTCTTTACTTTCGCGGTCAGATTTGAACAGGGCGAAGAGGGGCAACTGTTTAAACAACTTGTCCTGAATGTCCTTCGAGTCGCCAACGAACTTGCTGATTTCCAACTCGCGCTGCTGCTTGTTCAAGTCTGGGGATTTGGCCCAAATCGCTAGACGCCACGAAGCACTCTTTCGTGCATCCGCAATATCGTCCGCCGACACGCCGAGCTTTTCGCCGCGTTTCTTTAGCTCATTGATCTTCAGCAAGTGGAGATCATCAAAATCTCCTGCGGCTGGATGGTTAGCGACAATGAAAACCGCTGGCTCTTTCGAACTACGCTTGTAGCGCTTTAGAATTTCCAACTCTCCAGCAGTATTGAGCAGGTGTTCGGCTGCCAGTGTCGTCTTGTTGGTTTCATCAAGGAGTATCTCAGCGGGAAGTCCCTCGAAGACGCACCTAATCTCTACTGAACCTTCAGGCTCGGCGACATTGAAGTCATCTTTGTCAAGCGTTACTTCACCTCCCTCAAAGAAGATATCGAGAGCTTCCAGAATGCTTGACTTGCCGGCATCATTCTTTCCCGTAATGCCTGTAACGTTGGGATCGATCGGGAGGCGGGTTTCGTCCCGATATCCTCTGAAGTTTTTGATTCCGATTTCTTTGAGCCGCATGGGTCAGTTCTCCTGAATTGCGATCCGCCCGGACAGCAGGCGCGGCAGCAGGAGGTCGCGAGTGCGGCGGAGGTTCTTGATTTGGCGTTGGAGTGCGAGCATCTGTTCGGCTATCGGTGCAGTCATGACCTCGAAGCGTCGGACCAGTTCATCTGGCGGTTGCAGGAAATTGATGGTCTTGAATACACCCCGGCTGATTTCCTTAAAGGTGGCACCGGAAGCCATACGCTGAAAAGTCGGCACGTTTTCCGTAAGCCAATGGAACAGAAAGTAAAGCGGTACGCGTTCATTCGGCAGGCAAGTAATGAACCCCTGATTGGTGCAAGCCGGATGCGTGTTGATCGCGAGGGCACCGATGGTGGCACGGCTCGTGAGCATCACGCTGCGCGCGGGAAACATCCGCGCTGAACTTTGTGCAAGTCCTCGCTCGGTGATGTGGTCGCTGGAATCATCCATGAACATCGTCCCTGCACCAGTCAGGTCGCTGGGCGAATACCACTGAATGGTGCCGCCTACCCAGAACGCTTCCTCCTTTCGAGATGGAGTGCCTCCACCGGAAATATCAAAAGCTTGGGCCACTGCTCTCACCTCCCACCCCTGTGGAATCTCGCCAAGCGGCGATGGGACGCGGGGGACGGATTCGTGGCCGGGGAAGCGGAAGTAGACGAACCACTCGCGGTAGAGGGCGCGGACCATCGCCTCCAGAATCTTGATGCGCCGCTGACTGTTCTCGATCAGCTCGTCGTAGGCCGACAAGATGCCCGCGATGCGTCGCTGCACCAGCAGCGGGGGAACGGCAATCGGCAATGACAGCAGTCGGTCCGTTTGGATGCGCGTTGTTCCGTGGCCAGCCTCATCAACACGACCAAGGATTTCGTATGTATTGGCGCGCAGCCAATGGAACAAGAACTCGGTTTCGATGAAATCGGCGGGCCTCGCAGCCTTGAGATCTTGATTGAACGCCACCGTGCGCTTCGTCAGCGCGACTGGGAATTCTCGCGCCAGAATCATACCGCGGACAACGAATAGGATGGTGTTGGCTGGGACCAGGCGAGTACCGTTCTTTGCCCCGAGTGGCGTCAGGTGGTCTTCGGCGTCGTGAATGCGATGTACTTTCATGTCCTTGCAAGACACCCACGGAATGTCCCCACCCCAGTAATCGTTGCGTGCCTTCGAGGGCGTGCCACCAGACATCAGCGTCAGGCAATCACCGAGCCGGCGTTGTTGCCAATGCGCCTTTGCTATCCCTTTCGAATCTCCACCCCGCTTCATTTCTTCCCTTCCCGCTCCCGCTTGGGAGTATTCTCAATTCGGCATGGAGCAGACTTAGAAGATCCGCTTCGCCCCGGGCTTCGAATTCCGTACAGCGTCTGGTAGAGCATCAACGGGGATAGGTGGTCGGCGCTCATGCTTCCAGTATCTCGGTGACGTTCTTCGCAATAGTGGTTTCCAATTCACGCGCTTGGCCGTTCAGGGTTGTCAGTTCCTCGTTCAGCGTCTCGAGCTGCGCCTTGAAGTCCTCGTCGCTCACTTCCTCGCCCGGGGCCACGCCCACATAACGGCCGGGGTTGAGCGACCAGCCCTGCGCCTCGATCTCCGCGATCGTTGCTGCCTTACACAGGCCGGGGACGTTCGCATAGGCGGTCTTCTTGCCGAACACCTCCTTCAACTTGGCCGCCGTCTCCTCCCCGCCCACGGTCAAGTCGGGCTCTTCGCCGCGATAGAGGCGCACCAGGTTGGCGATGAAGCCGATCTGCGCGGGTGTCCAGTCGCGGTGGGCGCGATCCACCTGCCGGTAGATGTGGCGGGCGTCGATGAAGAGCACGGTCTCCGCGCGCTTCGATTTGGCCTTGCCCCGGTCGAGAAACCACAGTGTGCAGGGGAGCGTGACGGTGTAGAACATGTTGGAACCGACGGCCACCATCACATCCACCGCCCGCGCCTCGATCAGCTTCTGTCGCAACTCCTGCTCGGTGGAGCGGGCATCGGAGGCCGAGTTGGCCATGACGAAGCCAGCGCGGCCCCTGGCATTGAGCGCCGAATAGAAGAGCTGGATCCACAGGAAGTTCGCGTTATCGGTGCGCGGCAGACCAAAGGGGTAGCGGCGGCCGACGCCGACCAGATCCTTGAGCCGCTCCTTGTCCACCGCGTTCACGTTGAAAGGCGGATTGGCGAGCACAAAGTCGAAGGCGCCGGTGGCCGCGTGCGGGTCGTCGTAGTAGCTGTTGACGTTACCGCCGTGTCGGATGTCGCCCTCAAGCCCGTGCACGGCGAGGTTCAGGCGGGCGAGGCGACCGGTCTCGTCGGTCTTCTCGACCCCGCAGATGGACAGCTCGGCGGTAGGGTTCTTGTGGTGCTCGGCTACGAACCGGGCCGACTGCACGAACATTCCGCCCGAGCCGCAGGCAGGGTCGAGGATGCGGCCGTGGAAAGGCTCGATCACCTGCGCCAGGAGCCGCACGATGCTCGCCGGAGTGTAGAACTCGCCGCCGCCCTGGCCCTCGCTCATGGCGAACTCGCCGAGGAAGTATTCGTAGATACGGCCGAAGGCGTCGAAGTCGAGCGTGGCCGGGATCTCGGAGATCTTCTTCAGCAACTCTTTGAGCAGGGTGCCTGTGAAGAGGTTGAAGGTCTTGGGCAGCACGCCGGCGAGCTGCGGGTTGTGCTTCTCTACCTCGCGCATGGCAGCGTTGACCTTGCCGCCGATGTCGGCCGCCTCTGGCAGTGTCAGCAGAAAATCGAAGCGCGCCTCAGGGGCCAGATACAGAACGTTGTCGGCGTGGTAGGCGGCGGGCTCATCAACGCGACTGCCCCGGCGGGAGGAAGCACGGGCTTTCTCCAGCTTGGTCCGCTGGGCGGCGAAGCGTACCTCGGCGAAGCGCAGAAAGATCAGTCCGAGGATGGGGCCGGAATACTCCTGGGCCTTGAGCCCCGAGTTTGCGCGGAACTGATCGGCGGCGTCCCACAGGCGCTTTTCAAGCGTTGCGGCAGCGGTGTCTTTTTCAGAGGCGGCGATCCAGTTCACGGTATCTCTCTATACAATAGCGTGTCTGACATTGTGTTAGGACTACTCAAGCCATACCTCATGCTGGGCAACAAACCGTGATTGCGACAACCCAACATCCATATTCTCTTGTTGAAGACTCGCCCCCCCTCACCCGGGGTCAGTCAACAGCGGACAAACATCGGGGGAACACACCGTATATGTTCAAGCCGGGACATTGATCAGAATCGCTGGAGCATCAGCAGTCATCCAATGCTGGTGGAGCTGCCACCACGTTTCCGAGTAGCCACCAAGCTGGCCGGCCTGTCGGGGATGGACGAGTGGCAACAAGAGCAGCTGCTTGTCTCCTATTCGAATCTCGTGCAGCCGGCCATACGACTCATTGGTCGATCCATAGTCTGCCAACCGTGAATGAGCACCATGGCGACTCGCAAACCACTGCAATGGCAGATCGCCGAGAGTAACCAATATCCGGGATCCCGCCTCTTCGAGTTCCGTTTCGATGGCGCGTACTCTATTCTCATCGGCCAGAACTTTCGGCAGAGGCGGAAAGTCAAAGTCTGGCAAAGAATAGGCCGTCTTCATCGAATCGTACTCGCGTTTGATGGCATTCGCTTGATTGGGATTGCATCGGCTCTCTGGCAGCAGATCGCAAAGCCATACGGAACTACGATCCAGACCCATTGGTCGGAGAAAGTCCTGATCAAGGGTTTGACCGGAGGGGCCGTTCAACCCTTCCCCGGGTGAAACAAGACGACCGGCCCCTTCCGGAAGCGGAATGCTGGCAATTATCTCATCCTCCCCGTCACCCCTCCAAAAGATCTCTGGCTCCGATGATACCGCAAGAGCTCGTACGGCAATCGACCCATCGGCGCGAAGCCACCGTGCGTGAACGGCACTCGCGTACACACCAAGGACGAATACCCTCTTAGGGGTCCGGTCAGATTGTTGAACCGGTAGAATTGGATTCCCAAATGGAAAGCTCTTCATCGCACCATCCCTTCCTTGACAGGGTCGGCTCTATGCATCACAACTGCCGATAGAATCGAAATCCTGGAGATACCACCTATAGATCATTGCATTGTTAAACACCCCGCGCCGGGTCTTCAAGGAATCCTCCGCTCACGCGGGGCCAATTCGAGGTTCCTGGCCAATGGAATCTCTCGGAGTCTATGCCTCCAAACACGCTGGGAGTCCACAATTTTCTCTGGATGAACGTAAACCTATCTGAACGGAGGGCTCATCTTTGCGGCGGCGAACATATTTGATTCCCGCTTCCTGGAATGAACCCACGATGCCGGGCTGCCGGACAAGGTGATCGGCTATGGCCCCTTCAATGCGTTTGCGAAGTCGATTGTCTACGTCAATCTCAGCAATAAAGAAATGAAATACATTCACGAATTTCTGGAGTGGTTCTGCCAATTCAGGCAGCCTTTGAACAAACTCGCATAGGTCGACGCGATGGTGTTTATCACAAAGACCTGGCCACAGCATGGATTTCTTTCCAAGCTGGAAAGCTGCTGGGTCATGGACATGATACATGCCCGACAGTTGGGCCAGCAGGTGTTCCCTGAATCGAATAGAAAATTGCCGCCCGGTTTCACCAACATAGTAGACTAACTCTCCACTTGCGGTGGGGACTGTCCACAGGTATATTCCATGGCCCTTGCCCTGAGGAGGATCCAGAATTGAGCCGACAGGCCCCGCCGCAAACCAAGAGTACGGACCTTGAAACTCCAAAAGAAGATCAGATTGCATAGGTATCAGATGCGATGACTCAGAAGGTTACTGCACATTGTGCTGCTCCGCAACGAGACGCGGATTTCCGCCAGGGATGCGCAAATTTATGCTTCGCCGAATAGAAGCTGAGACGCCATTTGGACGCGTTCAACCTGTCCTGCTGGATCACTCCGATAGATGAGCTCTTCCATATCTATCAGGTTGATTGGCCTGAGAATGACTCGTGCTTGATGATGACCTGCGATCGGTTCCCGGACATTGATCTTTTGTTCCCGTGCGCCCCGTGAAAGCGTGGGATACAGGATCACACTCTCTCGTGTGTGATTCCCCTGGGCGATGGCATACAATGCGAGTTGATACAGCATGGACTGTGGCAACCGGGTATTCCATAGGTCTCTGTACTTGGCATCCGCGATGGTCACCAGACGAGAGGAATCCATCACAGCGAAGTCGGGCCGGAGATCGGAATTAGAATATCCCCTGGGATTGTGCGCCGGTTCGTATTCAAAGAATCCTTTCATCTTGTGTTCATCGTGAATCACATAGCCTTCCAGGTTTTCATGGAGAAACCGTGACACCAGGGCCTGAAAGAAGCGGTTCATATCGAACAGAAATCCGGAAAGCTGGATCTGATTCCTTCCCTCGTCCAACGAAAGCCCGTGCCCGGCGTAGAGCAGCTCGATCAGAGATAGCAGCGGACCGTATGCGACAGTACGCCGGTCAATCGCACCCTTCGCATCTTCGATCAGGCTGCCACTCAGCCTCATGAGGGAGATCGACGATCGCAGATCCTTGACCAGATGATTGACCTGATATCGAAGGTCAACATCAATCGTCTGTTGAGCGGCGAACTCAAGTCCTGCAAGCATTGCCTGATTGAGAACGGTGTCGTCAGTCCGCGGATAGTACGTGCACGGTACCTCTGCAGCGCCAGTACCTACCGTTCGGACGTACTTGTCAAAATCGATCCTACCACGCAGGTCGGATAGGCGAGCTGACCTTCGCTCATAGTCCCTGTGTACCCCGCGGCCTATCAGATCCCGTGCTTCCGCGATCAATTGCTGAACGAGCAACTCGCAGAGATCCCACGCGGATGAGCCATATGCTGTCGGTTTGAGGAGCTTAAGCTGCCGAAATCCATACGCGTATCGAAGCAAACTCAGGAATGGCGCTCCCTGAATCTTCGGTTGGATCGTGATGGTCATATCGCCAATGCTGAACCTGCCAACGAACGACGTTGCGCGGAGTTCGATCCCCTGAGCCAATTCGAGGATCTCGATCCAACCAAGGTCGGTCAGCCGTTCAGCAAGATCATGACTCGCTCTGTCTTTGAATTGCCATCCGGCAAGGGGGGCGCCAGCTTCAGGACCTCTCGTTTCCCATTCGCTCAGTATGATGCTGTTGGCGTTCACTTCTCTTCGTCTTCAGGTTCTCCATCTTCCACCTCATCGGGCATCGTGACAGTCGCTGCTGCCTCCTTCCCGGTTGATATGTCTGGCGTTGGCTCGAGTAGTGCCTGCACCAGTTCATCCCATCTCGTTGGCGCGAAAAGCTCCTCCTTGATCCGTTGCTTCGGGATGTCAACCAGTTTTCCGCCAATGATCTTGGCTAATGCATCGTAGTCCTCGTAACAGTATTCCTCGATCAAAGGGATGATGTCCTCTGAGAGGATCCGGACAAAGTTTGACAACTCACTGACAGGTTCCTTCTTTTCGAGGAGATAAGCATGGCCAATCTGAAGGTTCCGGCCGTCCCGTCCAAGTTGTGCTCGAATCCTGTCGTTCAACGCTCCCAACCATGGACCCAACGGTATTCTCCCGTCCACGGATGCACCTCCGAATACCGTCATATCAGGCAAGAGCTCAACGAACCCAAATCGTCGGCGCAATGCCGTATCCAGCAAAGCTATCGATCGATCTGCCGTGTTCATGGTTCCGATCACATAGACATTCGGGGGAACCGCGAACTCCTCTCCTGAAACAGGAAGACTGACGGTGAGTCCACGCTTGTCAGATTCCAGCAGGGTCAACAACTCACCGAAGATCCGGGGGATATCCCCTCGATTGATCTCATCGATCAACAGAACAAATGATCGCTCGGGCCTCCTGCGGGCATCAGCACACATGCGCTTGAATATCCCGTCTTTTGGATTGAAGATAAGTTGTCCGGAGGAATTCGCTGCCGGGCGAAACCCTTCAAGGAAATCTTCATATCCGTAATTCGGATGAAATGTACACGATCTTACGAGTCCTGGCACGGCGCTCGAACCAACAACCTCAGTTTTCTGCTCAGCGACAAGTTCAGTGAAGGTCGTGCCAAAGGCACGAAGTGCTGCAAAATCATGAGCGGTCTCTCTTCCCCAGTGGGTCTTTCCAGTGCCTGGAGGACCGTAGAGTATTGCCTGCCCTTTCCGTTCGAGTATCGCCTGCACGCGAGCCGGAATCCCAGTAAGTCGGAGCGTCCCCTCACCACCACCACCTCCTCCCCCATTCTTTGGGCCCGGGGACGTAACCATGAGAGGAGTTAACAACCTCCGCTCAATCTCCAGGATATTCTGCTCATCCTTCTTGAACACAGCAACCGTAGTCCGCAGCCCCTCTGGAACTGGCAATTTCCATTCTTCCGTTGAAAGCCATTCGACCGCCCTTCTATGCGGCGCCCCCTTGGGAGGAGTGTCTTCATAACGATAAGGACCTGTTACCCGCCCTATCCCAAGGACCTTTCCCCCATCCGCCGCAACGACAATGTCGTTCTCCTCTACACTAATCTCCGATACAAAATTGCGAATCTCACCCGCCTTGCGAGAAATGGTCTTTTGATCTCCGGGGTAATATGGCTCCAGCATCTTTCTCAACGCGGACTTGAGTTCTGCCCCTTTACCATGTTCAGAAAGGTCACGCAAGCCGCCCCATCCAATGGCGATATATTGCCCCCTCAGCATATCGTCCCAAATTCTCTCTTTTCCTCCAAGCGCGGTCCCGATGCGCCAATACCTTTTCGGTCGCCCGTTACGTGCGTTCAATGTGGCGGTCAAATGCTGCATCGGCCAACCGAACTGATTGGCGAGGGTCACGTAGCGACCCGCGCAGACATAGAGTCCCTGCGCTTCCGGAGGCAGTTGCAGTAGTCTGAGAAGATGGTATCGTTGCCACCGATGATTCTGATAATCATCCAACTTGTCCGGAAAGAGAATGGAGAAGTACTTGTGACCCCACGCTACCCCGCTGACGTCGGGGCATGATGTGTCAAGATCCCGCTGGAGACGCACATAGGCAGCATCATCGGCATTGGCTTCGAACCTTTCTAGACGCTTAACACCTTCAAGAAGTTGGTCACGATGTTTCCGTGCAACAACAACTGCTTCAGATTCGGTTAGCGTCCTCTCGGCCTGAGGTGCGCCTGTAACCCATTGCCCAGTTTCCCTCCGACGGAAGAGCCCGAATTTGTGAGCACTCCCTCCGGCGATACTACCGAAACTGATCCCCGGGAATTCTTCATCATCCTTGAACTCCAACCAATATACAAGGCTTTCTTTGTTGCCGTGCAGGTGCATTGCATTGAGCAGTGCGGTCCCGTCGAGAAGGGCAAGCTTGTCGGGTCCGAACCGATCCCGGAAAGTGTTGTAGGCAGCGTCTAACCTTTCAGGAGAATGGAGTTTGGCATTGCCGGCGAGATCTTTGTGGGTGTTCCTGAGCTCTTCTTCAATGTGAAGATCAAGAATGATCATCAAACATTGCCTTTCTGAATGTGCTGTCGAAACCTACACGTCTGAATTCATTCCGAATATCGGGTGTGGTCCAGCTGTCCCGCTCTCCATTGCTATTTGGATTCAAGACTTTTCAACGTTTTCCCCTGCGCATTCTTCCATGCCGTCAATCCATTCGCCTGTCCACCATGAATAACTGATGCAGCAGCGCTTGGACTCGTAAACTCATGGTCCTGTGTGAAGACGAGGTGATCCTTTCTACTTTTCAAAATGCCTTCTTCTATGAGCTTGGCGCGTCGAATCTTCGCCCATGGATACTTCTTGGTAGAATTCCGATCGGCCAGGACGGCTTGCGATTTTGCAGTCACGACGATGCCGTTGGGCGTCAGATAGCCAGTCGCCCTTATGTGCTTGATCTCACAAAAGAATTTTCCCTTGTTGACTCCCTCTTCTGACGCATTCGGCCTGGGAACCAAGGCTTCGATGCCGAGTACGGGAAGCAACTGGCGTATCTTCTCAAGAAAAGTCTCCATATCCTCCCGGTCACATTCCGGGAGTTTCGCTCCGCTCGCCTGATTATTCTTCAACAAATAGCGACCGGCAAGCTTCGCTTCTTCGATAAGCCGCCCTTCAAGAAATCGAATGTGCGACTTTGTCAGATTCTCATCTTTGCTCACAAAAAATGCAACATGATTCCAATAGTCCTTGGCAAGATGGGGCTTAAGCCGTTCTCCAATATTCTCTGCCTCACCAATGTAGATGGCGGCTTTCTCCGTTTGGGGATCAACTCCAGTGAGAACGTACACTCCGGGCTTCTGCGATTCTTCACGGGCGAGTACCTCTGTCAGTTCCGCACGGGAACCGGCAACGCCTTTGCCCGTCCAATTCGAAAGCTCTACGGTCTTCAACCGTTTTGGGTCCCCGTGGACCAGGAAGATCTTGATCGTTGAACTTGGCATTTCACCATTCCGAAGTGTCGAGAAGCCTATCGGCAGATTGAGATTCCTGTGAGAATAGTCCCCGCCTGGCGTAGACTATCTACCCCTTTGAGCACGATCCGAAGGCGTTGAACTCAACTCGTCCACAAAGTCCCTGACTATCTGACAAAGCGTGTCCTTGTGTGGCGCCAAGAGCAGAAGGTCCGTCATCGGCCACCCACGCTCCCAACTCGACTGCTCGAAATCGATGCCGAGATCTTTCCTGATCCTCGCACGGTATTTCTCCGAAACATCGATCCCCAGATCTGGATACTTTTGATAGGACCATCCGAAATTGATGCTGAGTCCCCCGGTGGTGTACACCGAGAAGAGGCTAAAGCGATCTCCGCCGGCAAGAAGACGAGCGGTGAAGGATCCCCGGTCTTTGCCGTTCCCCCATTCTACCGGACGCCCACTGATTTCTTCACCAAAGCGAAGAAGCTCATCGGCAAACGCAACTGCTTCAGATGAGGATTCTCTCTGAAGCTCTTCAATGAATCGTTCATACGTCCATCGTGACCCTGTGCTTGAACTCTTACGCTCCCGGGCTGCCTCGGTCAAACCCACAAGTCGAGGTGCAAGAATCTTTCGGTTGCTATCTTTCCCGCTGAAGAGCTGGACCTCGATACCATAAATATCAAAGTCAGAAGCGTCGTTGAGAAACTCGATGATCTGCTTGAGCTCAGGCGGGATCTCATCGGAGGCGATGATCAACCGCATCCTGTTCGACCCTATGTTGCTGTCTATTCGCTCAAGGAAGTCGCCATCAAGCGCAATTCCAAGCCGCTCAACTGCCTGGGTGTCTAGATTTCCTTTGCGATGACTCCAATATGCTCTCCCTTCATCGATCATTCGCTGAGCGTTCCATTCAGTCTTCAAGTGTGCCAGGTATTCAACCCCCTGGGCGAGCACGCTCCGTCTGATCTCACGATTATCGATCAGTTTCGTCTCAACGACGGTCGGAATACCCTTGTGATCGATGAGCAGAATGTCCATTGACCCCGCCGTGACCCCAGCCTCGCTGCGTATCACAAGGAATCGGGGAGGATCCGATGGGTTGATGTCGTCGCCAGGTATCAATTCGGGGTGGTCAGCGATGAGTTCCTGCAATGTGACTTCTCCAAAGCCTCCCGCGGATTCATCTCGATACGAAGCTTGATCAATAACTTCGATCTGGTTGGTGTTCGAAATATGAAAGAGTTTCACCAGGATTCAGTTTCCATTGGTCAGAGCCTTGAAATATCCCGGAAGCGGTTGTGCTTATGGATGATGAAGCACCTCATCGGGGAATCGTGTGGGACTGTCATCTTGAGGCGGGTTCAGGTCAGGCGTAAGCGGGCTCGAGGGTCACCGTTGACCATGTCGTGTTGCCCCACTTGTGAACCTGTCGTCTTGGCGTTCCCCCTGGTCGTAACCGGAACTGCGGAATGGAGAGGTGCTACCCGTAATATTGTGCGAATCTATGAGAAAATCAATCCGCGCTATCGCATTGGCACGTTCTCGATTGCACCAACGATGGGCGCTCAGCCCTCGGTAGAGCCCGGGCTGAGCGCCCCCGCCACCGCCGCATACCACCCCCTCCTCCCGAACTCCGCGAACGAGAACTGCACGATGGCGTCGTCATCGGCGGCGCGATAGGATGGCACCGGATGAGGATACTCAAACCCCAGCGCATGATTTAGGATCAAAAAGAAGACCTCACGAGCGAAGAACGTTCTGTCCCGCTCATCCACCATCTGCGATGCCGTGATGATGCCGTCGATGTACAGCACACCCTCGCGCACATGACCATGCGCAAGATGGATGAGCGCACCGGTCCAACTGCGCACAAAGTAATAGATGTCCCCGTACCGGTAGATGTCCCACTTGTCCTCCATCTGCGAAGCCTTGAACAGCGGTCCATCCCGTAACTCTTCACCTTGAAGGGGAATCTCCAGGGCGAGATCGAAGTACGCGGGATCTTCGGGCGTGGTGCCGATGTACTCGGTGCCGTCGGACCGGCGCAAACGCGAGAAGCTCTCCGCGATCGCAGGATCGCCGGTCGTGGAGACGGACGTCAACGCCACCCTGCGGCAATCGAAGACATCCATGTGAAAAGGGCTCGCGTCGCCACGAAGCCACCCCACCGGCGGCAGGGCATCCGCCTCGCGATCATCGATGCCAAGCATGTCTGCCACGCCAACGACCTCCCCCGGCTTGAGGTCCTCTGTACGGTGGTTCGCCTTCGTGTTCTTGTAGAGAGTGCTCTTCCGCTTGCCCATTGCTGCTCCTGGTCGTGGCTCGATCCTGTGGTGCCTTGACGGCACGGCGACGGTCAACTGCCCCGCCACCCATGTGAAGGTACGGACCACGGTCAGGAGTGCCGGATCAGAGAATGATCCAAATCAGAAAGTGAACCAAATCGGAGATCACCCGGGTCTCGCATGTGAATCATTTTTTCACGAATTGCCGTATATTCGTGTAGTCTGTCTCATCCTCCAACCGGCTTGCACCATGCAACGAATTCCCCCGGGGCTTCGCCTCTCTGCCGAAACGCTCATCATTCTCGCCCTGGCTGCCGCCAATATTGCCTTCCATCTCCTGCTTCCTGAGTATGGCTATCATCGCGACGAGATGTACTATGTCGCGATCGCCGATGGCTTCTCGTTCTCGAACCTCGACATGCCTCCTGTCTCACCCCTCTACCTCAAACTCTTTCTTGTGCTCTTCGGACATTCGCTGAAGACCGTTCACCTGGCGGCATCATTCTGTGGCTCTCTGGTGATCGTGTTCAGCTGCCTGATCGCAAAAGAGCTCGGCGGGAAACGCTACGCGATCGCCATGACAGGCATCGTCCTCATCTTCTCCGGCCTCGCCATTTTCGGTTCCCTGTATACCTATGATGCTGTGACTTTCGTCCTCTGGTCCGCGGTCCTTTACCTCATCATCAAAATGCTGAATGGTGCCAGCCAGCGCCTCTGGTTGATCGCAGGTGTGCTGCTCGGACTCGGCATGCTGACCAAACTCACGATCCTCTTTCTGGGCCTGGTCATTTTTCTTTCGCTCTGGCTCGTGCCCGAACGGCGGTGGTTCAAACAACCATGGATCTGGCTGGCCGCACTCATTGCGTTCCTCGGTGCCATCCCGTATGTCCACTGGCAATGGACCCACGGCTGGTATTTTCTCTCCTACGCGACCACGTACGCCGCACGAACCACCCATGATTCCCCGGTCCTCGAATTTCTGTGGCATCAGCTCCTCCCCAACAATCTTGCCACGGCACCGGTATGGATCACGGGGCTGATCCTCCTGCTCGTCAGAAAGTCGCCGTACCGCTTCTTCGGCTACTGCTATCTTGTCCTGTGTGTTGCCATCTTCATTCTGGGCGGCCAGTTCTATTTCATGATCCCGATGTACAGTCTCCTCATTGCGGCCGGTGCGGTCGGCATCGAGCGGTGGATCGACGGAAGGAGGGAACGCGGAAGGAACTCGACGGTCCCCCGGTATGCCATGCCGGTTCTGTATCTGCTGCTGAGCCTGCCTGCCCTCCCGTACTTCGTCCCCCTCCTTCCGGTCGACACGCTCATCGCGTATCTTCAACCGCTGGGCGTCACAGCAGGCATCAAGACCGAAGATTCCCAGGTCCGTGATCTGCCACAACATGTTGCTGACCGGTTCGGTTGGGAGGAGATGGCACGGCTGGTCGCCGGGGTGTATCACGATGCGCAGTCCACATCGACGGAGAGCATCGGGATCGCTGCAGGGGATTGGGGTGAAGCCGCCGCGCTGCATGTTCACGGAAGGCAGTACGGGTTGCCCGAGCCCATCTCGACCGACGGATGGTACTATTTTACCTCGCTCCAGCGAGATGACTTCCGGAACAGCTATGTCGTCATCGGGAGATCCCGCGCTGAGCTGAACGCCTTGTTCACCCGCGTAGAGAAGAAGGCGGTCTTTACCCACCGGTATTGCCGGCCGAACGAGAACAACAATTCGATCTTCCTCTGTTCTGCCCCAAAGGTGGATCTGAGAAAGTACTGGAAGGTCGCTCACTCGATGGATCCGGAGTTCGAGAATGCGCTGCGAAGCGAAGGCGCTTCCGGCGCCGCTGCCTTCTACCAGTCACGACGAGCGCAGGATAGTATGGTAGTATTGTTCACGGAGAGTCAGTTGAATCGCCAGGGATACGCATGCCTGAACCGCGGGGATGTCCGGGATGCCCTGCTGTTGTTCAGGTTGAACATCGATGCGTACCCCGGATCGTTCAATGTCTATGACAGCTATGGTGAAGCGCTCCTCGCTGGCCACCAGTATGAGGAGGCAGCACGCAATTTCAGGCGATCGATCGAACTGAACCCGCACAATGAGAACGGAAAGCAGAAGCTGCTGGAGATCGAGCGCTTCCGGTGACGCCCTGCGGGGAACGGACCCGGTTCAGGTTTCCCACTCAGCGGATCAAGGCGCGATCCGGCGATCGGCGCGCACCGGACGTAGACACATCGCAGGAGACGGATCGTTTCATGCTGAATGAGTCGGGGAATTTCGCGATATTCACCAGTGATCGCCCGTGTTCACATCTTCGGATCACTCCCCAGGAACGAGAACCCATGAAACGTGTCACAACGATCCTTCTCACCATCCTGTTCACGCTGCTGGCACCACTCGCTGTGTGCGGCAGCCCTGAAGATCAACCGCAACCCGTCAACCCGAACGCATCACCCGAAGCGCGTGCTCTCCTCGACTTTCTGTATCAGATCAAGGGAAAGTACATTCTGGCCGGACAGCACAACGGCGCTTCCAGCATCTACGAGTTCAATGAAGATGTGAAGAAGCTCACCGGTACGTACCCGGCACTCTGGGGAAGCGACTTCAGCTGGAACTTCAACGGCCTGAGTCCCGATAGCGTGCGCCAGGCAATGATCGAACGGGCCAGAGCCGCACACCAGAAAGGACAGATCGTCACCCTGATGTGGCATAGCTGCTTTCCCTCCCGCGGCGACTCCTGCAAGAGAGAGGACATCTGGGTCTGGAAGAACACCGTCAGTCCGGCGGACTGGGATTCGCTGGTGACCGCGGGAACCGCGCTGAACACGCAGTGGCGCGCGCAGGCGGATAAGGTGGCTGCGTATCTGAAACAGCTGCGTGACGCGCACATCCCGGTGTTGTGGCGGCCGTATCATGAGATGAACGGCGTCTGGTTCTGGTGGTGCCAGCAACCGGGCCGGCAGGGTTTCGCGCGGCTGTGGAATATGATGTACGACCACTTCACCAACCACCATCACCTGAACAATCTGCTCTGGGTCTGGAACGCCAATGCACCGAGGGACACCCCGGATGATGAAGCCTACGACTACGCGGAATACTTTCCCGGGATCGGGACGGTGGATATACTGGCGGCCGATGTCTACCGTCAGGATTGGCAA
Source organism: Bacteroidota bacterium (assembly GCA_030835135.1). GTDB lineage: Bacteria > Bacteroidota > Ignavibacteria > UBA10030 > UBA6906 > JAGDMK01. The sequence continues at coordinate 46,524 of JAUQWO010000020.1, read as the reverse complement.
CAGAGCCATCACGATGATCTGGTGACGCTGGGCCAGGGTAAACTCATTGCACTTGGCGAGGTGGGAACCATGCCTTCGGCGGATATCGTGGCTTCACAACCACAATGGGTGTGGTTCATGGAGTGGGCGCAGCTCTTGCACACACAGAATACGCCGGACTGGGTCCGCGCCATCTATCATGCCCCCTGCACCCTGACGCTGGACAACATCGTCCGCCACCCTGACGGTTCTCTGTCCGTCCGACCGAAGTAGTATGGTTGAGGTAGGCCGTGGGCATCTGACCGAATGCGGCGCATGATGTGCTGTTCGCACGGGAGGATGTGAGAGAAATGAATCCCGCGAAGCTGTCCGGCGTGATGCCGAGTCCTTCCGGGACAAGTGCGTACAGAAGGCCGGCATTGAATGGCCTCATTCCATCCAAATTTGGCCAAAATTCACTTGACTATCCTCACCGATTAGATTATTTTAGAATAACGCAATATAATAAAATAAGAATCGGGGCTATTTTAGGATCAGGAAGGTATGAATCGGGGTCTCCAGGGCAGATATGTATCCACTTCGACGGCGGGCGAAACGGTCCATGCCTATATCCCCGCACCATTGCCCCCCCATCCGCCGATCGACTGGACACCGGGACTGAGTCGCAAATTCGAAGAGGCGATGCTGGCTCTCGGACGCCTCGACAGTGTCTCCACCCTGCTCCCGGACTCGTCGGTCTTCCTCTACACCTATGTCCGGAAAGAGGCTGTCCTCTCTTCGATGATCGAGGGGACCCAATCATCGCTGTCGGATCTGTTGCTCTTCGAACTGGATCAGCTACCCGGGGTTCCGTTGGATGATGTTCGGGAGGTGAGCAGATATGTCGCAGCTCTCAACCGCGGACTGGAGCTTCTGGCCGATGGCTTTCCGTTGTCACTCCGCCTTATCCGGGAGCTCCACAACGTCCTCCTGTCTGAAGGGCGTGGAAGAGATCAGTCCCCCGGCGAATTCCGCAGGAGCCAGAATTGGATCGGCGGCACACGCCCCGGCAATGCAGTGTTCGTTCCACCCCCACCGGAGCACATCCTCGGATGCATGGACGCACTGGAACTGTTCCTGCACAACAAACCGGAACCATCCCCGGTCCTTCTGAAGGCGGCCCTCGTCCACGTGCAGTTTGAGACGATACACCCCTTCCTTGACGGCAATGGTCGCCTGGGACGATTGCTCATTACGCTGCTGCTGTGCGATCAGAAGGTGCTGCGCAAACCGCTCCTCTACCTCAGCCTCTACTTCAACACACACCGGCGTCAGTACTATGAACTCCTCAATAGTATCCGGCTCACCGGCGAATGGGAAGCATGGCTCGATTTCTTCGCTGAAGCGGTCATCGTTACCGCCACACAGGCAGTACAGACAGCTCAACAGCTCGTGGATCTGCGGAAGAAGGACCACGAGAGGATCACGCCACTTGGCCGGCCGGCAGCATCGATGATCCGAATCCACGACGCACTCATGCAACACCCGATCGCCACAGCCAGCTCACTGGTGAGGAGCACCGGCCTTACACACGCAACAGTGAACAAGTCGCTCGCTCATCTTCAACAACTCGGCATCGTGCAGGAACTCACCGCCGGCAAGCGCAACCGGGTGTTCAGCTACAGCGAGTACATCGGGATCATGAACCGCGGTACCGAGTTGCCGTAAGGGACCGCACGTCGTGCATGGTCACCATGCATGACGTACATGGACACCGGGCCCCGGCACACCTATCTCACCAGCATCATCGCCTTCGTCGCCACAAAATTCACCGCTCCATCTTTGACGTCGCGCCCGTGGGCGGCGTCCGAAGGACGCATCGTGCCTCCTGCGGGATCCAAACCGCGGACCTGTATGCGACAAAAGTACACCCCGCTCGCACACCCCGAGCCATCGAACCGCGCCACATGGTCCCCCGCCATCCTTGCTTCATCCACAAGCACGGCCACCTCCCGCCCGAGCAGATCGTACGCCACAAGCCGCACATGCCCGGCCTCCGCAAGCTGATACCGCAGCACGGTCACAGGGTTGAACGGATTCGGATAGTTCTGCTCCAAGGCATACACCCGCGGCACGGGCCGCTCATCTTCCACACCGACGAGCAGATCGGTCGGCCAGTTCATGACATGCCCCCCATCTCCGCCCAGCCCGAGCTTCGCCGCCGCCGGCAACGATGAGGCGACGGAGAACGCAGGACCCTTTGTCGCGGCAACCTCGGGGGTTGCATCCTGCGTATGATAGTACAAATAGACCTTCGTCTCTCCGGGCTGCACGGTGATGTCTCTCCACTCCCAGGAGAGATCGCCGCCGGCGAACGACACCGAATCCACACGGTCACTCCCACCAATACCATCCATGATGTGAACCAGGTTCGGCCTGCCCGAAGCAGGATAGGCGTCATCGGTCCAGAGCCAGGTGTCCGCAACCGTGAACAATGTGTCACCGCTCGAAGAGCCGATGATCTTCAATGGGCTCCCTCCCAGCCGCCCACTCACACGCGCTGTCACCGTGATCGGCGCCGCGGTGGCATTCGTGTATACATCCTGAACCCGCAAGTACCCGAGCGTGTCACCCTGGGTCGCCGTCGGTACGAAGAATTTCCGCGTGACGGTGAGACCGCTTAACGTCACCGGCCCGAACACCATTTGCCTCCCGTCCGCCTCCGTTGAAGCATAATCGGGTGTACCTTCGAACAGCGAGCCGTTGATCCTGAGCGCATATGCGCTGTAGTACGCAGTACCGGTCCCGGACCACAGCGTTGCTCCGGCACCCGTGGTGACCATATCATAGAGCATATCGTGGATGTCGGCAAGCACCTTGAACCCTCCGAAGTAATACCTGTACGCTGCTTCATTGGGCACGATCTTCAGGAAGCATGTACCGTCCGTAAGGAACCTGTGGTTCAGACTCCCGCCCGGAAAGGTACTCGTGAGATCCGCAGACCCATCACTGAGCCTCGCGTATCCACTTCCGGTGCTCACGCCCTGAAGCGAATAGATGAAGACTCCGATCTCTCCCGCCTTCGCCGTATACGCATAATAGTCGGAGTCGCGCGGGGCAACGCCTGCATCGCAACCCGGGAAGATCGTGCCGTACGATGTGACACCCCACGGTCGCGCCACTGCCTGCAGGGGCGTCTGGTTCGGCTCGTATTCGTCCGCCACGAACACTTCATTCCGCCGCGTGATGTTCAGCGTGTATGCGGCGTCGGCAGTCCCGCGGTTGATGACCCTGATGAAGCGGTATCCCGTGACGCTTGCGGACGACCAGAAGCCAGGGTATCCGCTCAGGTACGAGGTGATGTGCGTGATGCTATCAACGCTATAGATGCTGATCATCAGGTCCGCAGCCTCGCCGGCATTGCGCGCCGCGCTCTGGATCCTGAAGGTATCACCAGCACGCGTCCAGAGCTTGAAGCAGTCCGAGTCCGCCGGCGCGATCGCGGCATTCTTCAGGTAACTCCCATACCCGACCGGCGTAGCGGCGGCATACCGGCCGTTGCTTTCCTGCTCGTCGATGAACGCATCGGGACGCGGCTCTGCAACGATGAGCCCGCTGCCGGTGAGAATGCCATGCAGTCCTCCCCCGGCGGCACGGTTCCATGCCATGGTGTCGCGCACATCTTCGAAATGATATACAGCAACAAGTCCGGGTTCGTTTCCTTTCGCCTCATGGTCCCACAACGAAGATATCTCCGGCGCGGTCCGGACCACATTCCAGACACGCACCTCGTCGCACATGCCCCGGTACGCTTCCCCGAGCGTGCTTCTCCCGATGCGCAGATCCTGTGTGATGTTCGGGAACCGCACACGCGCATCGGTCAGCGGGGCCGTCGCCACGCCGTTGATATAGAAGATGAGCTGATGCAGCAACGTGTCGATGGAAACGGCACAGTGGGTCCAGACGGTGTCGTTCGATGCGATGCGCGGACCGGTGATCGCAGAGCCGGCAAGTATGACCGTGGCATCGACACTGTCGGTCCGCCCGTTGATGGCTGTCAGGCCGAACCCGAATCCCCAGGGATGGTCCAGGTCGATGACGGCACCGAATGTCCGATCGGGCGGAGATGGCTTCACCCAGACTTCGAGCGTGACACGCGGCGCGACATCGAGGGCAGCCTCATGGGGGATCCGGATGTTGCCTTGCGAGGCATCGAATGCTGCGTTGAAGTTGGTCTGGGCGGACAACGGAGCGGCGAGGAGTGCGCACATCAGCAGCAGGGCTGATCTGCGCCTTCCGGAGAGCATGTGCACATCTGCAGAGTGCATAAGGCCTCCCGAAGCATATGCGGGCAAGAAGAGGGAATGTTGCTCAATATACTCCGCGATGCCCTGAACGGCAATAACGCAATTGAGGTATTCCTGCAAGGGGCACCGGGATATGCTTCACACCAGGAACATGCTGCCCCCTGTGTGGTGTTCTCTAAACAAGCACGCGCCGGCATGCTCCCACACATTGGCAGAACATGCGGCGCCTTTCACTTCACAGATCACATTCCACAGCCTATGGCCAAAAGAGCTCTGCCCGCAGACCGGCGCGATTCCGTCATCGATGTGCTGAGGATCCGCTTCGAGAAGAACATGCCGCGTCATAAATCTATTAATTGGACCGATGTACAGTCCAGGCTCGAGGCGAGCAAGGAACGGCTCTGGTCACTCCATGAGATGGAACAGAGCGGCGGGGAGCCGGATGTGGTGGGGTTCGATCCGAAGACCCGCGAATTCATCTTCTTTGATTGTTCGGCGGAGAGCCCCGCGGGGCGACGCAGCCTGTGCTACGACCGCGAAGCGCTGCAGACGAGGAAGGAGAACAAGCCGGCGAACAATGCCATGGATGTGGCCGCGGCCATGGGCATCGAGATCCTGACGGAAGAACAGTACCGCGAACTCCAGACGCTCGGCGCCTTTGATCTCAAGACGTCGAGCTGGGTGCGCACCCCTCCCGCGATCCGGAGGCTTGGCGGCGCGCTCTTCTGCGACCGCCGGTACGATACCGTCTTCCTCTATCATAATGGCGCCGAGTCGTACTACGCCGCCCGCGGGTTCCGGGGCATGCTCAAGGTGTAGAGCGGCTGTTACGACTTCGGCGCGCGGTACCGTCCACCCCAGAACCGGTAGGACGTCAGAGAGGTGAACACGATCACCCTCTCTATGACCGGTATCCGCAGGAGACGGTGCAGCAGGTAGTAGAGGATCCCGAGCGAGCCCAGCATCAGGAGGGTCTCGGCGATGAACCCCGCAATGGTGTCATGCGCAATGCCTGCACCCGCCGGCACAAGCGTATACAGGACTCCTACGAGGACCGCGTAGAACAGGACCAGCTGGGCCCCGATGAATCCGTGTGCCGTCTCGATCGCCTTCTTCGGACACTTGCTCATGCACTTCATGCAGCTCTCACAGCTGAAGGTCCAGAATGGACGACCATCGATCTCCTTGATGGCCTGTACGGGGCATCCCTTGATGCACACACCACAGTCGTCGCACGCCCGGGAGGCATAGAACGACTTGGCAAAGAAGAACCGTCCGACGAAATAGTACCCGAGCGCGATCGGTGCGATGGCAAGGTCCTGCACGATCTCCATGAGTCCCTTGTAATTCCTTCCTCCCTCGAGCGCGCGCGCCACCAGAGCCTCGACCTTCGGTTTGTATTTCGCGTACAGAAAGTCCACGGTCCGCCTGTTGAGCGCAGGGTGCAGGGACATCCAATTGGATGGAAGGTTGATGGGATACCACGCAGTGATGGCGTATCCCTTCAGCAGCAGAAACAACGACGCCAGGTAGAACGTCACACCGCTCAACCCCGGCGTTACGATGTTCCCGATCTTCATGCCCGCGCGCGTGTTCAGCAGGAGGACGTCGTTCCTCCCCTTCGGGAAGTGATACAGAACGTGGACCATGATGGGCGGGTAGTTGAAACCGTGCACCGGGGAGACGAAAGCCACGAGTGCGTCCGGATCAGGCGCTTCGATCTTTCGCCGGTCCACATCCGCAATGTTGACCATCCGGCAGGGCATCTGCTTCGTTGCGGCCACCGCACAGAGCCATGCAGCAACGTTGCGGGCATTTCCCGTTCCGGAGAAGTAATAGACGATCAGTGAAGAGTATCTTGTGCCGGTCACCATTCGTTTCCAGCCGCTGCTGTGACCACGACGCGTCGTGCCATTTCTTGTTGATATCGTACTCTCCCGCGACATGCGGGTTTCGCGTCAAGCTCAGGATATGTCACTGAGAGTCCTGGCGGTCCGACATCTCATCGCCAGGTGCGGCGAGACTCGCACTTTCCCTCCGATCGGAGATCAGTACGACGGTGAATCCGATGGCAAGGAGCAATTCGATCCCGGCACTGACGAATATCCCCGCACCTACGCGTCCCGCCACGAACTCATACACGCCGAGGATCGCCAGCAGTGAAAGCACCACCATCGCGCCAGCGGTCATGGCGGTTCTGGCTGCCGAAGCGGGCACATTCTTCGCCATGAAGAACAGGACGGAGAGACCGAGGTAGATCGCTCCGATCCGCCGTGCTACCAGCAAGACCTCATCGGTGGCTGGAAGGTCCCAGCGTCCGACCACCGTCCCACCAGCAAAAAGGTACCCCGCTCCAAGGATCAAGAGAAGAACGGAGGTGATCGTGGCCACGGCCCTGAATGTCATCGCGGTCTCCTTGATCTTAGAACCACGTGCTCTGCTTGTACTCCCGGTACGCCTCACCGAACTGCGCTCCCAGCCGCCGGTCCTCCAGATGCCGCCACCACAGGATGCTCGCCAGGGCCGGCACCCCGAGTAGAAGCCCCGCCCCTGCGTCATGGGCAATGCCCCATCCGACGATCCACAGGATGAATCCGAGGTACATCGGGTGCCGGAACCGTTTGAACAGCCCGCGCGTGACCAGATGATCGATGCCCTCGAGTCCGCGCAACTGGATGAGCGCACCGACAGCAAGGATCGTCCCCATGATCGCTATGAGCTGTCCGGTCCATTGGACCACGGAGGGGAGACCGAGCTGGTATGGGTCCTCCGGACACAGAAGGAACCACGATGTCCACAGGCCCCCCATCGCAAGGAACACGATGATGAATGCCGGCCTGTTTCCTTCTTTGATCCTCCCCGCCTCCTTCAACAGTTCGTACGTGTCTCGCACTGCAAGACACGCGAGAAAGCATGCACCGAGAAATTGAAATGGTATGTTCATGGTCGTCGAGGCCCTTGTGTCCTATTCTATCAAGATACCTGCGGACTTGAGCACCTGGTAGATACGCGGGTCCGAGCGTTTGTCGTCGACCCACTGTGAGCTGGCGGAATACCGGATCTTGTGAGGCTCGAGGATCACATCGATGTACGGCACCTGCGGCATCAGAGACGAGTAGGCATACCAGAATGCCCCGAGGTAGATCTTTTCCCCGTCCACAACCACAACGAACGGTACGCCACCAGTATGCCCGTGGACCCATTTCAGTGCGGCGAGTTGTGAATCCACAGCCGCGCTCACCGTGAACTCATGCGTGCTCCATCGATACGACGTGACGTCATCAATGGTGAAGAATGGCTTCGATGACAGCTTCAGACTATCCAGCGGCATCCCCCAGACCGCGAAGGCGGAAAGTGTGGTGTCCTGCAATGTATGGATCGCGAGTTCCCTGAAGAGACCGGGAGAGGTGGAGTCGGTGCAGGCATTCAGAAGCCCGATGCCCGCGAGACAGAAGACCAACAGTGCCCGCATGGCGTGTGTCCTTTCGTAAGCGGGAGCGGTGGCCCCCGGCAAAGAGTACGGCGCGCACCAGGACTATCGGTACGTTCCCGGTTCGGGTTTGACGACCTTCATCTTGTAATCGACCCCCGGTTTGCCGATGCGCACGGTCCCGAGAGTATCGCCCGCCACGACGAGTGGCTTGAGGAAGAAGTTCAGACTCAGGGCACTGTCGGCCTTCACATGGAACACCGGACTCATGAACGCATGGTGTCCCTCGTGCGTGACGCGGGCACGGTACGTTCCCGGGGGCATATCGAGGACCACGAACAGCCCCGAATGTGAGATCACGGTTCTTTCGCGCACTGTATCCGCCATGTGAAAGAACACGATGGCGGTCTGCTCCAGCAACTCACGCGTCTCCATGCTCCGCACCGAACCCCGCAATACGCCCTTATCACCTGAACCGGCGAGACCGGGAAGGAGGGCCAGCAGAAGAAGACTCAGCAGGATCTTGTTCATGGTTGTGATCCCCCTTGTGAACTGTGATAGTGATCCACTCCTGCCCCGGGGGGGCAGATCGTCACCCTTTCAGATCCACTCCGGTTCGTTCACCGTCTTCTCTCCCGGCGTGCTCCCGGTATTCACGGTCGCTGCCGGCTCGAACAGCAGCACCTGCACTTCTTCCTTCGCGTCCGGACAGTGCTCCACGCCACGGGGGACGATGATCAACTCCCCTTCCCGCAGCTCCACCGAACGGTCACGGAATTGCATCGTGAAGCTCCCGCGCACCACAAGGAACAGTTCGTCCTCTGCATCATGATGATGCCAGACGAACGGCCCCTGGAACTTCACGAGTTTCACATGCTGACCGTTCAACGCACCGACGATCTTTGGATCCCAGTGTGTCGTGAACAGAGCGAACTTCTCTGCAAGCGTGACCTTCTCCACCCTCATGTCGCTCTTCCCGTATTGGACTTCCAGATTGATCCGCCCCACACATTGAAGCACAAATGCCCCTCATCCACGACTTCCGGACAAGAGGCATATGCATTCCCAATATTCCCCCACGTGGTAATGCTGCAAGATACAGCAGCAGCGCGGTATTGTCAATTCAGCCCTCGTGCCTCAGCGCCGGGACGCGCTCACGGATCCTGTTCATGATCCATGCGCGCTGTCTACCGATCGGATCAGGATGAGGTCCCGTTGAGCATCCGACCCCAGCATGAAGACATGATCACCTACCTCGGTGAATCCGAACTTGCGGTAGAATGCCTGCGCCCGCCAGTTCCGCTCCCACACACCAAGCCACACAACATCGCAGGCGCGTGCTTCCAACTCCCTCAGACACGCGGCCATCAGCGTCTGGGCGATGCCCTTGCCATGCCAGGGGCGGTCAACATACAACCGCTGGATCTCTCCGGGCTGCTTCCCCACAACACACGCCGGAGCATGGTCCCAGCGCAGTTGTGCGAACGCGATCAAGTGACCGTTCTCTTCGCATACCAGCGTGTGCATCGCGGGGTAGGAGATCTCGGCCAACTGCTGGGCTTCACCGTACGTGAGCGAACAGTGCATCGCCATATCGTCAGCGCTATTCATCGCTTCGAACGTGTCGCGGAAGGTTCGCTCGGCCAGTACGGCAAGAGCGCTCGCGTCGGAGGATACGGCTTGCCGGATGGATGTCATCAGCTTCTCGAAGGTACGTGTCAATGTACGCCACGACACGGCCCTTGTCAAGACACCGAATAGTAACTTACATGAGGCAACGGAGACCCCCTCTCTTCGTGCCGCCCCGTTGGCACGATGCCGAAACCACGGACTGCAGGATCTACAGTGCCGATGTGCGGCACCGTGATGCAAGCAGACCCGTCGCGAGACTCAGATCGAGGTCCGCCACAAGCAGCCCTTCCTGACCATACGGCTGATAGCACAGCAACGTGCCATCAGGACGTGCGATGGCCGATGTGGTCCCGGAACCCGGGCTTGCGCAGTTCACCGATGCGAAGTAGCATGTGTTCTCCGCTGCGCGGCAGAGCACAGCCTTTTCATGGAAAGTGTTGGCGGGATCGGCGAATGTGGCAGGGCGATAGCTTCCGGGCTCGGCAATATGCGCGTGCGGGTGGAATACCACCTGCGCACCCCGTCGCACCGCCCAGCGCACCGTCTCGGGATACCGCCAGCCTTCATGACAGATCACCACACCAAACGTCAATGCGCCGGCAGTGAAGACCCGGCGCTCCGTTGCACGTGAAGGATACGTGGTCTCTTCCGATGGATCGAGCTGTGCTTTGTCCTGCCACCCGGCAACCGTGCCGTCCGCATCGATCACGCACGCCGTGATCTGCAAACCCCGGTCTGTTACCCTCTCCGTGCCAAGGATCACCGTTATGCGCGCTGCCCGGGCTGCGGTCGCAACATCCTCCAGCGCACGCTGAAGGAAGACAGGATCCGGCGGGGGCATCGTGCCGCCCGGCCAACGGTATCCCGGAACGAAGCACTCGGGAAAACACACAACCAATGCGCCGGTGCTGCCCGCCTCCGCGATCGCAGTTCTTGCCAGTCGCACGGATTCTTCCGGCGTCGCGGGCACGCGAATATTCGCAAGGGCGATACGGACCGTGCTCATGCCGACACCTTGTTCCCGAATCGGACGTTCGTTCGTGGGTGATCGCTCATCATGCGTGCCTCTTCTGCCCTGGGATGATCACGTCTCATAGCGCGTTCGGCACAGGAGGAGCCGGGTTGCCGGCGAGTTTCTGCCCCAGCCATGCTGCCGGGAGATACGCGAGCGCCAGATCCACGACATTGAACCACATGGGTGCCGGGAGCATCATCACGTTGGCGATGCCGCCTGCGAGAAACAACGCCCCGACTACATAGGACGGGACTGTTGACTTGCCGGGGGCGAGAAGCCGTGCGACGAATGCACCAGTCACGGTGCCCAGCGCGTGTGCCAGGAACGGAAAGATGAAGTGTTGCGGCTCGAAGAGATGCATGGTCGCCTTCAAGCCTTCCATCGTGGTGATGTCACCGCCAGGTGGCGGTGGGATCAGTTTCGGGCCGATCATGATGAGACCCATATTGACCACACTTCCCACGATGAGGCCGACTATCACCGCTGCAGCAAAGCGCAGGACCTTGTGCATAAGATGACTCCGTAGAGTTGTGGAGGGAGCTGACCACCAGGCGTGGGTAGAGAACGCCGTGCAATGATCAACGAGAGAGTTGGCGGGAAGAGTTCCCACTCTGGGACACTGGCGCCGGGAACCCCGATCATAGGCCTGTCTTCCCAGCGCCGGAATACGTGGCTCTCACCCCGCAATTGTGTGGTCCCCACTGTCAATCATGATGGACCCTGGCCTGCTTGATCCCGTCCCGTATCGCATCTTCAAGGACATCGATCCGTATGTCTGCGAGCTTTCGAAATTTGATACAATACCCCGTGATGCTTGCTTTGCCGAGGGTCTTTCCGTACGTCCGGGCGAGGTATTTCTTGTCGTCGATTCCGAGGATGTACACGGAGATCCCCGAGGTGTTCGCACTGATACCGATCTGATAGAACTCTTTCGTATTTCCGTTCGCGTACGTCCGTATCTGAGTTCCATATCCAATGTTGGGATTCGAGACGATCGTACCTGTATCATCCCTGCCGTCCAGGAACCAGAGTTTGCACTTCGGCATAACCGCCAGAATTGTGCGGTGCAGTGTCTGCATATCGCTCCGCTTGGGTTCGGGTAGACCGGCAATATAGTCGCTGATGAGTCCCTTTGTATTCATGGGGAATTGCTCCCTCCTTCAATGGAACGGAAAGCACACTCTGATGGTCATTGGGTCCAGGAAGCCCGGTAGGGGACGGTTCTCCCAGGTGCAGAGTGATCCCCGAAGCGATCACACGGAGTATCGCACCGCTGGTGCGTACTTCGTACTAACGCTTCTGGGCGAAGGTCAGACCGATCGACTCTTCTTTCGTCACCTGTCCAACGATGATATTGTAGTTGTCTGTGATGTGATCCAGCACCATGGCACGTTCCCGCGCGCCATGAACGGTGTCATAGCCTGCCCCATCGCTCTTGATATAGTCAAACGACAATACGCCGCCACGCTTCAGCGTATCGGTGAAGCTCTGAACGGTCTTCAACGGCATGTTGAGATGCTCGAACACTGCATGACAGAAAATGACATCACACGACCCGGGACAGTGGAGCGCAAAATCATCGACAGGAGAGAGGGGCAACGGGATAACATTCGCGCACTGCCGATACTTGTATGCTCCATAATGAAACGGAAGGGCTTCCAGGTCGGCGATGAAGTATTTCATCGACGATGGCATGGGATAGAAATCAAAGATCGTGTCAAGAACCGGTGCAGTGCTGCAGCCAAACTCAAGCATCGTAAGATTGTGGAACGATCCTGCCATCTTTTCAATGAGTGTCACGGTATTCAGGCAATCGACTTCGATCTGCTTGTTGACACAATGGAGCAGCAACGATGCTGTCTCCGGACGTTGCCATGCTGCCAGATGCCCGTTTGCATCCACGCCGTCTTCCACTTCAAGCGATCCGAATTTCATACGATACTCATGGCGCGTTGAGAAGAAGTCATGAGGTCCCCACATCGGTCGATTCCCCAGGACGTTGTGCCAGTAACCCGCAAAGGCTGTATACCAGGATATGTCGATGCAAGAACGACGCAGGGTATGGAAACTCCAGCGTCTTGTCTCCAAAGGAACGGCAGTATTGCGATACAATGAATGAAAGGGACTCTCGATCTCTGGAAAGTCCAGCGGACCACCAGTGATCTTTGATGTCACTGGATAGCGTCGAAAGATACCAGCAACATCTATTCCTGTTCGCTGTCTGGGTTCACTTGCCGCATCGACAGTCATTGGTCCCTCTTCTTGATAGTATGTGCACGATGGATCTTGTCCGGCATGTGTGTGAGCCCTCAGTCCGGATCGAACGCCGCCCGACGGATCTCCTCATCGAGCTGCGACGTGATCGCCTCCACCGCCGGGAGCATCCGGTCTTTCTCATCGACCGTCAGTGAAAAGACCGCCTGCATCCATTTCAATCCGCTACCGCGAATGCCGTAGTGCCAGAACTGAATGAACGTAGGGCGCTCCGGTGATCCGCTCTTCGTTGTGAACGTTTTGAATGCGCGCTCGTGCGACAGCTCTTCGACGATGATCTCCGAGATCCCGCCGGTCAGCCGCATCAATGCCTGTGCGGATGCGCTCTTCGCGTGCGGCGGGACGGTGCTGTTCACTACGGTGAGCCGTAGCGTCATGGGCGTAGGCTCGGTCTGGAAGAGCACGATGGTCTGCTCGTCGTCGTGCGATTCCTGCCAGGCGTCCGGCGCGCGGAAGATGACGGCGCCGTTATGGAAATTGATCTCTCTCATGGTCCCTTCAATACAGGTCAGGAAATGTACGCCTCGTGGGCCGGATATCAGAGTCGGCCGAAGATGCGCCCGGGCAGTGCAGCAACTGTGAAGTCTACGGAGTAGCGCCCGGGCAGTGCAGCAACTGTGAAGTCTACGGAGTAGCGCCCGGGCAGTGCAGCAACTGTGAAGTCTACGGAGTAGCGCCCGGGGAGTGCCCCGACTCGGTTTCTCCAAATTCTTCGATCAGCCACATACACCACGATTACTGTCACGCGTCCACGGAGTGGAGAAACCTCGCTGGGGCATCTCCCCGGTCGCCATCACCATGTTCACCAATTCGATGGAGGCATGTTCGCGGGGATACCTTGCCGGGCATACCCCCCCGTCGACGCCACCATGATGGGTGTGGGGGCGGTGCGATACAACCCCTTCTGTCGACAGTGCGCATGGCGTAGGGGCGGTTCCGCACGCGGGACCGCCCTTATTTCCAACCTGCCCTGATATACTCCGGCACGTCAGGTTCTTCTTTGAAGAAGTCCCCGGTCTTCCCCGCTGACAGCGCCCAGCGATCCAACCACGAGATGCCGTACTTCTTGTAGACGGTGATGGGCGTATGGTATGCTTCGTCCCGCAACACGCTCGCGAGGTCCGCGAAGCTATACCCGTTCCTCCTGATCATCGCCAGCAACGCGTCGATGTGTTCTGCATTCAGTCGGCTCGCATGGATGAGCAGCACCTGCGCGATGGGCCGCCCGAACAGCTTGACCGACTGCCGCTCGTAGTACTGCAGCTTCGTTTCCAGATACGCCACGTACTCCCGTCCGACCTTCTTCGCATCTGCCGTGTCCCGCCGCTGATACGCACGATGATACATGGCCGCGAACATGTAATCGTCGTTGTCGATGGTGACGGGGGCTGTCGTGTATCCGCGTCCCGCAAGGAATGTGCTCAATGAATCGGCAACGTGCTTTGTGCTGCCCAGGTAGAGGAACGGATGCCGGAAGTAGCGGAGTGTCGTTCCGCGCCGCCGGAGAAGCTGCCGTGTGACGGTCTCACCGCGGATGACATCCGCAAAGTACGCCGCACAGGTGATCGTGTTGATGTCCGGGTGAGAGTAGGTGTGATTCCCGAGATCCAGTCCGGCATCGAGCCACTGCTCGAGGAGTGAGACGCGGAAAGGGGAGAGGCCTGTGTCGTCGTTCAGCTTCTGTTCGTTCACGAAGCCAATGGCAGGAGCTCTGGCATCCACGAGTCCGCGTGTGAGTGCCGTGATGATCTTTCGCTGGTAGCTCGTGTCGGCGATGCCGTAGGCGACGACGGGTAGATCGTCGATCGTCACGCACAAGTGCTTGGTTTGCCCCGCTGCGACAGAGGCAACGAGAAACGTTAGCAGGAAGAGTCTTTTCACGCGATGGCTCACGAAATTCACCTTTGTCGGAGTAGCGCCCGGGGAGTGCCCCGACTCGGTTTCTCCAAATTCTTCGATAAGCGTCGTACACCTCGATTGCTGCCAGGCGTCCACGGAGTGGAGAAACCTCGCTGGGGCATCTCCCCGGTCGCCCTCACCAGGCGGTCATTTGGTGACTCCTTCCTGGCTTCGTCTGTCCCTCTTTCTACTATCATCGCTCACCAAAACTACGCTGGCACCGCCTCCATGGGCAGGACGCCGGCCAGCTCGGTGAGGAACTCCATGCTCCGCGTGATGGCCACGGCGGAATCGGTGCCGGCATTGAGCGGCACGACGGCCCGCAACAGCGCGTCCGTCTGATTCAGCGTGACACCGCGGTCTCGTTTGCGCGAGAGCATCGTCATGAGGTCCTGGAACACCGCGGAACCGTAGAATGCCGTGTCTTCCTGCGGCGGGAAGTGCACTTCCAACCGGTCGGTATCCAGATGCAGCTTCGAGAACCCGATCTTCGCCGCCAACAGCTTGAGGCGTATCACGCCGAAGAGGCCTTCCACCTGGTAGGGGATACGCCCGAACCGGTCGCGCAGCTCGTTGGCAACCTCCTCGAGCTGAGTATTGTCCGTGAGCGCATGAAGCCGGCGGTAGATGGCGAGGCGTTCGCCCTCGCCCGGGATGTACTCCTGCGGAATGAGTGCCTCGATCTCGGCCTCCACCACGACCTGCTTTCCACCGGTGAACCCTGCGTCTTCGGGGAAGAGCTCCGCGAATTCGTCGCGCTTGAGTTCGTGCACGGCTTCGTCGAGCAAACGCGTATATGTTTCAAATCCCATGGCTTCGATGAAGCCGCTCTGCTCGCTCCCCAGCAGGTTGCCGGCGCCACGGATCTCGAGATCGCGCATGGCGAGGTTCAGCCCCGACCCGAGCTCGGTGAACTCCTGCATCGCCTGCAATCGCTGCAATGTGGTGCGGCCGAGGACCGATACCGGCGGAGTGATGAGATATGCGTACGCCTGCTGGTTGGAGCGTCCCACGCGCCCACGAAGCTGATAGAGCTCGGCCATCCCGAAGTGATCGGCACGATTGATGATGATGGTGTTCGTGTTGGGGATGTCGAGCCCCGACTCGATGATCTTCGTGGTGATCAACAGGTCGATCTGCTTCTCGAGGAAGGCCATCATCACGTCCTCGAGCTCACTTGCTTTCATCTGTCCGTGTGCGGCACGCATGCGGACGTCCGGGAGCAGCGCACGCAGCCGCTCGGCGACCTCATCCATGTTGTGGACCTTATCGTGCACGAAGTAGACCTGTCCGCCCCGTACGATCTCCCGGCGAATGGCTTCATGGATGATGTCATCGTTCCACTGCACGATCTCGGTCTGGATGGGCAGACGGTTCCTGGGTGCCGTGGCGATGATCGAGAGGTCGCGCGCCCCCATGAGGGAGAAGTGCAGCGTACGCGGAATGGGTGTGGCGGTGAGCGCCAGAGTGTCGATCTGCGTCCGGAGGTGCCGCAGCTTTTCCTTTGCGGCAACGCCGAACCGGTGTTCCTCATCTATAATGAGGAGCCCGAGGTCCTTGAACTTGATGTCCTTGGAGAGCAGCCGGTGCGTGCCGATGACGATGTCCACGCCCCCGGCCTTCATCCGCTCCACGATGGCGTCCTGCTCTTTCTTGGGCGTGAAGCGGGAGAGCGATTCTACGCTGACGCCGTACCGCGCTACCCGGTCGCGGAAGGTGTTGGTGTGCTGCAATGCCAGGATGGTGGTGGGGACGAGCACGGCCACTTGCTTGCCGGCGACGACGGCCTTGAATGCGGCGCGCACGGCAACCTCGGTCTTGCCGAACCCGACATCGCCGCAGATGAGCCGGTCCATGGGCGATGTGCCTTCCATGTCCCGCTTCACATCTACCGTGGCCTTGGCCTGGTCCACGGTGTCCTCGTACATGAACGATGCCTCGAGCTCCTGCTGCCAGGGGGTGTCGGCGGGGAAGGAGAAGCCTTCCAGATGCTTCCGCCGCGCATAGAGCCCGATGAGCTCACGCGCGATATCCTTGACCCGCTTCTTCGTCCGCTGCTTCAGGCGGTCCCACTCGCCGCTGCCCAGCCGATGCAGCACCGGTACATGGCCGTCCTTGGAAGAGTACTTCTGCAGCTTATTGATGAAGCTGATGTTCACGTACAGCGTGTCGTTCTCGGCGTACAGCACCGAGGCGACCTCCATCGGGATCTCGCGGACGTGGATGGTCTTGAGGCCGGCAAACTTCCCGATGCCAAAATCCTCATGCACGACGTAGTCGCCCTTGCGGAGCTGGGTGAGCTCCTTCTCGGTGATCCCCTTGAACTTCGCCTTCCGGCGCGTGCCCCGGCGCTTGATGCGGCCGAATGCCTGATGTTCGGTATACACGGCCAGCCTGCGGGAGGGGAGGAGGAATCCCTCATGCACCGCCTCGAGGGTGAACCGCAGCGCCTCGATGTCGGGCGGCGTCATGTCTTCGAGTCCGGCGGCGGCGGTGGCAAGGAGTTCGCGGACGCGCGCCATCTCCGACTGGCTGTCGCAGGTGATGATGACGGCGTACCCCTCGGCCTGCCGCTCGGCGATGTCGCGCGCCATCATCTGCACGCTGCCGTTGAATGCCGGCTGCGGCCGTCCGCCGGCATCCAGGGCGCGGGCGGAAGGATCCAGCGCCGTGCAGTGGAGCTGCGGAAAGAGGGCGAGGACCTCGTCGAGGTATTCGCGGGTGTGGTAGCGGGCGGGGGCCGCAGCAGGAAGTTTCGTCAGGGGCTCGTCCTGCAATAACGGTTCCAGGATGACGAGCAATGCCCCATCCGCCAGATAGTCCAGCAGGATGCCGTCCTGCGCATGATCGTGGAGTTCGGTGTCCAGCACGTCAGGGACGAGCAACGCGGTGGCAAGCGACCGAATGGAGCGCTGGGAGCCGACGTCGAATTCGCGGATGCTCTCGACCTCGTCCTCAAAGAACTCGATGCGGATCGGGTTCTCGCCCACGAACGGAAAAACGTCCACGATCCCCCCGCGCACGGCGTACTCGCCGGGCTTCTCCACGATATCGCAGCGGTCGAAGTGGAATTTGTTGAGAGTGCTGATGGTCTCCTGGAACCCCGCCAGTGTGCCGGTCTCGAGGACGAGGGCTTCGGTACGGACGGTGTCGGGGGAGGGGAGACGGTGGAGGGCACCGCCGGCGTGGGTAACGACGAAGCTGACGTCGCCGTTGGTGAGCGAGCGCAACGTGTGCACGTCGTGGAGCTCGCGGCTCCGCTCGGTAAGCAGGGCGTCGGATTCCTCGCGACCGACGAAGAGCCGGACGGTGTCGAGACTCGCCAGGGCGGCAAGGTCGTCGGAGACCCTGACGGCGGCGTCTTTCTCAGGCGCAATGACGAGGACCTGCCTCTGCGAAAGTCGCTGGAGCTCGGTGAGGACGAGCGCGGTGAGCGATCCGGCGAGGCCGCTTGCCGTGGCTCGTTCGCCGGGGCGCAATTGCGCGACGGCGTTATGGAGCTCCTGGACGAAGGGGTCGTCGGTGAGGAGGTGGGGGAGGATCGGGGTCATTCGTTCGTCAGTCGTGCTTCACTATTCTTCGATCGGCTGCATACACCACGATTACTGTCAGGCGTCCACGGATTGTAGGGGCGGTGCGGCAAACCTCTACAGTCAACCGCACGTTGGTGTAGGGGCGGTGCATGCACCGCCCCTACAAAGGCATCTCTCCGTGCGCATGGTGTAGGGGCGGTCACGCAAGCGGAACCGCCGCCTACAAACGCACCCCTCCGTGCGCCACCACCATAAATTGTGCGCGGTGGTGCGGCAAACCTCTACTGTCAACCGCACGCTGGTGTAGGGGCGGTGGATGCACCGCCCCTACAAAGGCATCTCTCCGGGCGCATGGTGTAGGGGCGGTCCCGCTTGCGGGACCGCCCTTACGAGACAGATATTGCAATAACAGCTATAGAGTGGTCACTTCCTCGACGACGGTACTCCCTCTATCGCAGCGCGGACGAAACCATCCGCGGCATCGATGCGGCGGCGCGCTTCGTCCAGCGAGACGTTGGCCTTCACCATGACGATCGCACTCTTGACGTGCCCGCCCGCCTTCTCCAACGCGATGGTCGCCGCGTCATAGTCGATGCCGGTGGCCATCATGACGATACGCTTCGACCGCTCCACGAGCTTCTGGTTCGTGAGCTGCAGGTCCACCATCATGTTCTCATACACCTTGCCCAGACGGATCATCGCGGTGGTGGTGATCATGTTGAGCACGAGCTTCTGCGCGGTGCCCGACTTCATCCGCGTGGACCCCATGAGCACCTCGGGACCGACTTCCGGACAGATCGGGACGTCGACGTCGAGGTCGAAGTCCTTCCGCGGGTTGGTGGTAATGTACAGCGTCTTCGCGCCCAGCTCCCGCGCACGTCCGACCGCCGCAACGGCATACGGGGTCCGACGGCTTGCTGCGATCCCGCACACAGTGTCGGTGTCGTTGACGTTCAATGCATCCACCTCGCGCCGCGCCTGCTCGGGATCATCCTCCGCACCTTCCACCGACCTGAACATCGCTGGCTGTCCACCCGAGATCATCCCGACCACGAGCTCGGGCGGCGTGCCAAAGGTGGGGGGGCACTCGGATGCGTCCACGACGCCGAGTCGGCCGGATGTGCCCGACCCGAAATAGATCAGCCGTCCGCCCCTGCGGAAGGACGCGACGACAAGATCGACGGCCTTCGCGATCCAGGGGATCTCATGTTCCACGGCCAGCGCCACGCGCTTGTCCTGATCGTTGATGAGGCGGAGGATCTCCTCCACACTCAGACTGTCCATCTGCATCGATGCCGGATTACGCTGCTCGGTGAGCAGCTTCGCGAGCGCATCAGAAAGGTCTTTACTCATCGGAGCTCTTCATTACAATAACGGTTATAGAAATCATTGCCTGTGGATCGGCACCACCAGGATCGTCTTCCCGGTGAGGCCGCACTCTTCCGCTTCCGCAAATGCTATCGGTACATCCGACGCCACAACCCTCCCCGTCTTCATCCTCATCTCCCTTATCTCCCCCTCGAGGTCACCACCCTTATACGCGATCAACACCGGCGGTGTGACACGCACAATGCCCCCGGCGTCTTCCACCGCCGGCCCGGCTTCCGCCGGCTTTTTCAAGTATGGCTTGGACCACTTCACGAGCTCCGCAAGCGGGGCCACACCCCTCGCCACAACAACGTCTGCCTTCCCCCTCCGCACATCAAGGATCGCCTTCTCCTCCGCTCGACCTACGATCACTTCAACGCGCACTGCTAAACCCATGCGTGTGATGATGTCCTGCACCGCCGCACACTTCTTCTGAATGGAGTCGAGCAACCCGACACTCCACCGCGGGTTCACTATCGCCAATGGTATCCCGGGCAAACCACCTCCCGAGCCAAGATCGATCACCCTCATCTCCTCCGGCAGCCGTATCCTGAACATCAACGAGAGCGCGTGCAACACATGCCCTCCCCAGATGTTCTCCTGATCCTTCCTCGATACCAGATTCACCTTCGCATTCCACTCAAGGAGCAGCGCAACATACTGCTCGAGCTGCTCCACCATCCCTTCAGTCAGATCGAACCCGTTCTTCCGACAGATGACTTGCACGTCGCGTGAATGTTTCACGTGAAACATCACCTCATAAGTGAGATCATTAGTACCGACACGTCGGCCGGGGTGACGCCGCTGATCCTCATGGCCTGACCGATGGAGGCCGGCCGCACCCTCGCCAGCTTCTCCCGCGCCTCATTGCTCAGCGACCGGAGCGCGTGATAATCCATCCCCTCGGGTATCCGCATGGACTCGCTCTTCTGGAACTGCCTGATCTGCTCGTCCTGCCTCCGCAGGTATCCCTCGTACTTCACCTCGGTCTCTACCCGTGAGAAGATCTCCTTGTCCGCAACCACACCCCTCATGGCATCGCTCTCCCGCACCATGGGGATACGGATGATGTCTCTGAGAACGACCTCCGGACGCTTCAACAACCCGATGAGGGTCTCGCTCTCCGGCACGGTGCCATCGAGCCTGTCGCCGAACGTCGCCGCGATCTCCTTCCCGCTGAGTCTCACCATGGTGAGATACTCTTTCGCACCGGCGATGGCGCGCTCCTTGTCATTGAGCTTCGCGAGCACATCGGAGGAGATGAGTCCGAGCGCCGCACCCTTCCTCATGAGCCGGGTGTCGGCGTTGTCCTGGCGCAGAGCCAGACGGTATTCCGCTCTCGACGTGAAGATGCGGTACGGCTCCTCGGTGCTCTTGTTGATGAGGTCGTCGATGAGCACGCCAATGTACGCCTCACTCCGATCCAGGGTGAACGAATCATCACCCTTCACACGGAGGGCGGCATTGATGCCCGCGATCAGACCCTGCCCTGCCGCTTCCTCATATCCGCTCGTGCCGTTGATCTGTCCGGCGAAGTAGAGCCCCTTCACCAGCTTCGTCTCCAGAGTGTGACGCACCTGGTGTGGCGGGAAGAAGTCGTACTCCACGGCATAACCCGGCCTGGTCATCTTTGCGTGCCTGAGACCCGGGATGGTGTGGATGGCCGCCTCCTGCACATGAGCAGGCAGACTTGATGAGAAGCCATTCATGTAGACGATGGTGGAGTCGTACCCTTCGGGCTCGAGAAATATCTGATGTCGCTCTCGGTCGGCGAAGCGATTGATCTTGTCTTCGATGGAGGGACAGTACCGTGGACCAACACCCTTGATCCTCCCGGTGAAGAGCGGCGAGGCATCGAACCCGGTGCGCAGCACCTCGTGGGTCAGGAGGTTAGTGTAGGTCAGATACATGGGGATCTGCCTGTTGGCGATCCGATCGTTCCGGAATGAGAATGGGGTCGGGTCCGCGTCGCCATGTTGTATCTCGGTCTCATCCAGGTCGATGGTCGTAAGGTCGAGCCGTGGCGGCGTCCCGGTCTTCAGGCGACCGGCGACGAACCCTAGGGCGATGAACCTCTCAGTGAGTCCAACCGACGCCGGCTCGCCGTAGCGTCCGCCCGTGGTTGTGTTCTCACCCGTGTGCATGAGTCCGTTGAGGAACGTGCCGCTGCAGAGGACGAGCGAGCGGCACGAAAACGTGGTCTCCCGGTTCACCGTGACAGCGTGGACCTCGCCCTTCTCAACGGTGATGTCGGAGAGGAACCCCGTGATGACGTCGAGGCCGGGCTGCGACTCCACCCTGCGCCGCGCTTCGCTGCTGTACCACTCCCGGTCGTTCTGCGACCTGGGCGACCAGACAGCGGGACCTTTAGAGGTGTTGAGCATTCGGAAATGGATCCCGGTGGCGTCGGCGATGAGTCCCATTTCACCACCCAGGGCGTCGATCTCGCGGACGAGGTGGCCTTTGGCGGAGCCTCCGATGGCAGGGTTGCACGACATGCGGCCGATGGCGGCGGCGTCCATGGTGACGAGGGCGGTGGCGCACCCCATCCGGGCAGCGGCCAGCGCGGCTTCGATGCCGGCGTGTCCGCCACCCACCACTATGACGTCGTAGCTATGTTTCACGTGGAACATTGACCGCCTTTGCTATTCATCGTCACTGCAACCACCTGATGCGCCGGAGTTGCGCCCGAAAGGCACCGCATCCCGACGGCTACAGAGTAGCGCCCGGAATGCGCCGTAACCCCGAGGGTTACGGAGTAGCGCCCGGAAAGCACCGCTACACCGAGGGCTACGAAGTAGCGCCCGAAAGGCACCGCATCCCGAGGGCTGCGGAGTAGCGCCCGGAATGCGCCGCAACCCCGATGGTTACGGAGTAGCGCCCGGGGAGTGCCCCGACTCGGTTTCTCCAAATTCTTCGATCCACAGCATACACAACGATTTCGATCAGGCGTCCACGGAGTGGAGAAACCTCGCTGGGGCATCTCCCCGGTCGCCACCACTGAACCACTACGTTCGGGACAAGACAAGACGCGCTGGACCCATGCTACTTTCCGATACAGAACCGGTCGAAGATGTGGTTGAGCACTTCTTCGGTCGTTACCTCGCCAGTGATCTCGGCGAGAGCCGCGGCGGCTTCACGAATGTCGAAGGCAAGGTACTCTTCGGACGAACGCGCGGACGATCCGGCCGATGCACGGGCAAGCGATGCCTGTGCCTTCTCGAGAGCATCGCGATGCCGCTCGCTGGTGATGCATACTTCTTCGTCCCCGAGCGAGGTGTCCCCTGCCGCAACTTCCGCGAGCCTCGACCGCAAGAGGTCGAGTCCCTGACCGGTGCGCGCTGAGACCGCCACGACATTGACTGATCCAGACGCCGATGTCATGTGTGCGGCAGAGTCGTTGCTTGAGTCTGATGCCGATGTCTTGTATCCGGCAGAGTCGTTACTTACGCCTGATGGTGATGTCGCGTGTGCAGTGACGACGGATGACGCGCGCAACATTACGCCCGGCCATGAAGGCAGCAGGTCGCACTTGTTCAGCACAGGGATGAAGTGCTGCTCGTCGGTGTGGACGGACATGCGCATCAGATGTTCGTCGACGTCGGACGAGACGGATGCATCCATGACGTGCACAAGGATATCCGCGCCGCTCGCGGCACTGCGCGACCGCTGTACGCCGATCCGCTCGACCTGGTCGGCGGTTTCGCGGAGTCCGGCGGTGTCGATAAGCAGAAAGAGGATGCCATCGATGACGATGCTTTCCTCGAGCGCGTCGCGCGTTGTGCCGGGTACAGGAGTAACGATAGCGCGGTCCTGGCGGAGGAGTGCATTGAACACGCTGGACTTGCCGGCGTTCGGTTCACCGGCAAGGACGACCCGCACGCCGTCGCGGTAGATGCGTCCGTGCGTATAGGAGGCGAGGAGCGCACCGATGCGCACACGCACGGCGGCGATCCGCCGGTCGACGTCCTGCGCGGTGATCACGTCCAGACCTTCCTCACTGAAATCGAGCTCTAGTTCCAATAACGCACATAAGTCCATCATCTCCGTGCGCAACTCGCGCACGGCGTCGCCCAGGCGGCCGGCCAGCTGCTCGAGCGAGACCCGGTGCCCGCGCCGGCTGCGTGCGGCGATCACGTCCGCGACCGCCTCGGCCTGCGACAGATCGATGCGGCCGTTCAGGAACGCCCGCCGCGTGTACTCTCCCGGCTGCGCAGGCCGCGCACCCGCAGCCAGCACGATCCGCAACACCTCACGCGTCACAAACCCGCCGCCATGACACGAGATCTCGATCATGTCCTCGCCGGTGTACGACTTCGGACCGCGGAAGAGGGTGACAAGCACTTCATCGAACTGCTCGCCGCCGGGCCCGACGATGCTGCCATGATGCACCGTATAGCCACCAGCCGAACCGAGCAGGGCGGAGCCTCGAAACACACGGTCCCCTATCGCCACGGCATCCGGTCCGCTCACGCGTATGATCGCCAGGGCACCCGCGCCAGGAGGCGTCGCAATAGCGGCTATAGAATCATGCACTTGATCAGCCATGGACCGCGTCGATCCGTCATTGTTCAACGGCTATCCGGCAGCAGCATACCGGCCCACTGCCGTGCTTCCTTTCGAGTGAGCCAGGCACGCTGACAGCATACCGGCCCACTGCCGTGCTTCCTTTCGAGTGAGCCGGGCACGCTGACAGCATACCGGCCCACTGCCGTGCTTCCTTTCGAGTGAGCCGGGCACGCTGACAGCATACCGGCCCACTGCCGTGCTTCCTTTCGAGTGAGCCGGACACGGTGACAGCACCCGACGGGGGCTCCCAGCGAGGTTTCTCCACTCCGTGGACACCGCAGGGGTCTCGTTCCCCATTCCGCCGATCGAAGAATTTGGAGAAACCGAGTCGGGAGCCCCCGGCGGGTGCCCTCCGATGCCACGCGAGCGAGACTTCGCGTTCTCCGAACAAAGTTCACTATTCTACGGATTTCCACGTACAGGCGCAACGCAGCCAGGACCACGCCCGTCACCCGCCCGCCCGCAATAGAAAGGGCCCACCTGACAGGCGGGCCCCAGAGACATCGTGCACCTATGCGGCGCCAGCTACTTCTTGAGCTTCGGCAGATCCTTCGAGATCTTCGCCATCCACCCGCCGCCACCCTTCTTCGGCTCCACCTTCCGCAACGGCTCATCCTTGTGCTGCATGTTGAACCAGTACTGCTGCCCGATGCTCAACACGTTGAACACGAGATAATACAAATTCAAACCGGACGGCAGACTGCTGAACAACAGCGTCATCATGATCGGCATCATCCACACCATGGCCTTCTGACGCGGATCCGTCACCGTCTGCTTCTGCTGCACGAACATCGTGATGCCCATGATCAACGCCAACCCGCTCAACGTGTCCATCCCGATCAACGGCACCCGGAACGGCATGGTGGCGATCACGTCAGGGATCGACAGGTCCGTGATCCATCCCACGAACGACGCCTGACGCAATTCGATCGACGACCGGAACACGGAATACAACGCGAACAGGATCGGCATCTGCAGCAATAACGGCAGACACCCGGCCGCCGGGTTCACCCCGTACTCTTTGTACAGCTGCATCACCGCCGTGTTCATCTTCTGCGGATCATCCTTGTACTTCTCCCGCACCTCATTCATCATCGGGGTCAACGCCTGCATCCGGCGCATGCCCTTCATACTCGACTTCGTGAGCGGGTGCAGCGCGAATTTGATGATGATCGAGAAGACGATGATCACCAGGCCGTAATTCGGAATGAACATCCGCAGGAACTGGAGCAACGGGATCATGACGTACTCGGAGATCGGCCGGATGATCCATGCCGCACCCAGGTTCATCGTCCCTTCCACCCCGCGCCCCAACGCCTTCACCGTGTCGTACTCCAGCGGGCCCAGATACACATCCATGGTCGCCCGCTCCTTCACCCCTCCCCGGAACGGCATCTTCAATGCCAGCGTATAGCTCTCGATCGCCCCATGGTCCGCCGCGGCCTTGTGCGTCCCCTCGACAAATGCCCCCTCGCTCTTCGGCACACCGGGCAACATCGTCATCAAAAAGTACTTGTTCCGCGTGGCGATCCAGTCCGTAGCCCCGGAGATGTCCTTTTGCACGGCCTCTCCCGCCGTGGTCGCATCCACCTCGGTCAGCTCTCCGCCGGCATGCACGTACCCCATCGCAAAACTGGACTCGTCCACGCTGTTCTGCTCGGCATACTTCAGACCGTGTTCCCACACGATCTGATACTCGTACGCCACCACGGAATCCATGTTCTCGAACTGCACGTCCGCACCGAACACATACGAGCCGTTCCTGAACGTGAAGCTCTTCACCAGCCGCCCGCCATTCGAAACCGGCAACACCATTGCCACCTTCACGGAATCCGTGCCGGTCAGCGTGATGGTCTTCCACCGCGGACCCTCGACATCGAACACCAGGTTCTTCGTGTCGATCAGCTTGCCGTCGTTCGACGTGAAGAGCAGACTCAGGTCGCCCCCTTTGTCGAAGTCCACCAGCTGCACCGGCTTGCCGTCCCAGGTCTTGTATCCGTGCAACTCCCACTTCCGCAGAAGCCCGCCCTTCGTCGTCAGCTCCGCCGTGTACAGGTCGGTCCTGATGATCACGACCTTCTCGTCACCCTTGTCGCGGCCTCCGAAATACGCACCCAGCTTGTCCGGCATCGTCTCGGTCTTTGCCGGCGCTGCCACAGGCGCGGGTTCGGGCGCGACGGGCTTCTGGGTGACGGAATGCGTACTGTCGGCTCCGCGCACCGGTTGCTGCGGCGTGGGCGACTGCCACCACATCCACGCAATGAGGATGACACCTATCAGCACAAAGCCCAGCGTTGATGACCTATCCATACATACCCTCGTAGAGAATCATGTGATCAGGCGGGGTCGTAGCCGCCCGGATGAAAAGGATGACAGCGGCCGATGCGTTTGAGTGCGCGCCAGGAACCGCTGAGGACGCCATATTTGTATACGGCGTCAATGGCATATTGTGAGCAGGTCGGCGTAAAACGGCACGTATTGGGCGGGAGGAACGGCGAGATGAGGATCTGGTACAGCCGGACGAGCCCGACGACGAGTTTACGCGCGATCGTACTGTTCGATCCGTTCCCGGACCCGCCGGCAGAATCCGGCGATCTCGGTACGGACGGGTTGGAGGGTGAGCCGTTCGACATGCGCGTCACTCTTGGGTCGAAACACGAAGACGAGGTCAGCAGAAACCCGGTGGTGCTCCACAGCGGCCCGCAGAGGCTCGCTTTCAAGCCGGAAGGCCTCACGCATCAACCGCCGGAATCTGTTGCGGCGAACGGCATGGTACCGCTTGTGGGAAACCGCATACCCGGCACGAAGGACCGGCAGCTCCGAAACATCCAGCAGGTACATGCACTGAAGGAGAGTCCCGCCCGTCCGGTATCCCCGGGTGAAAACACGGTCGAAACTCTCATGGCCGCGGAGCGTGCCTTCGCGTTTCACCTACCGGCGTTCGTCACTGATCGTGAGCTTCTTCCGCCCGCGCGCACGGCGACGGGAAAGAACCTTGCGGCCGTTCTTGGTCGCCATACGCTCACGAAACCCGTGGGTGTTGCGACGCTTTCTCTTGTGCGGCTGAAATGTGCGCTTCATTGGACACCGTCCCGACGTGCGTGTATACCCAGACAAAAATGGACTAAGCAACACAACATAATGAAAAGCGATCCTAATTTCAACCCCGAAGAACGCAAAATGGCAAAGAATTCTCTTGCGCATCCCCCACCAGATATTGTATCATCGGGAGAAGACAGGTCTTGTGAATGATGTGGATAACTTGTGCGCTTCGGAGTATCCCCCCAATTTCCGACAGAACCTGCTTCCGCGATTCGCACACTCATAACCCTCTAATCAAGAAAATTTCCATAAACGGCAGTCCTACAACGACTTACAGCATTATTCTGCCGTGTGCATATGTGGATAAATTGTGAAAACGAATGCTTACTATTGACCATTCCACATCTGTGAACAACATTGTGGATAACCGGGCGGATCTGATGAACAACCTCGCATCTTCTTCTGCACCAGAGGGTAACGGCCCAATAGGCGGCCAACACCCCTCCGAGCTCGAACAGGCACAACGCGTCTGGGCTGCCTGCCTCGACCTCATCAAAGAGCGGGTGAATTCCCAGAGCTTCAAGACCTGGTTCGAACCGGTCGTTCCTCAGAACCTCCAGGGCGGCACCCTCATCGTCCAGGTCCCCAGCCAGTTCTTCTACGACTGGCTCGAGGAGCACTATTATACCATCATCAACACGACCATCACCCGGGTCCTCGGCCCCGATGCCGCCCTCGAATACTCGGTCCGCACCGAAGAGTCGCCGGTGGACGTGGACTACTCCCCCGTGATCGCCTCCCCGATCCGTCCGTCCCAGCCCGTTCCCCCGGTGCAGCCGCTCCCCCCTGCCCCGCGGAGTTCGTCGAACGTCACGTCCCGGGATATGGACTTCCAGACGTATCTGAACCCCCGGTACACCTTCGACAATTTCATCAAGGGCGATAGCAACCAGCTCGCCCGCGCCGCGGCGTCGGCCGTATCCAACAACCCCGGCGGCACATCGTTCAACCCTCTGGTCATCTATGGCGGCACCGGACTCGGCAAGACGCACTTGATCCAGGCCATCGGCAACCATGCCCTCAGCACCGGCAAAGCCCGTCGCGTGATGTATGTGTCCAGCGAAAAGTTCACCGTGGAGTTCGTGGACGCGATCCAGACAGACCGCATCTCCGACTTCTCCAGTTTCTACCGGAGCATGGACATCCTGATCGTGGACGACATCCAGTTCTTCTCCGGCAAGGAAAAGACCCAGGATAACTTTTTTCACACGTTCAACGAACTGCATCAGCTCGGCAAACAGCTCGTGCTCTCCTCCGACCGTCCGCCGAAGGAATTGAAGGGACTGGACGACCGGCTCCTTTCGCGATTCCAATGGGGCCTGACGTCGGATATTCAGGCACCGGACCTCGAGACGCGCATCGCCATTTTGCGCAAGAAAAGCGAGGACGACCACATCGAGCTCCCCCAGGATGTGGTTGAATTCATTGCCGCAAACGTCACCAGTAACATCCGTGAGCTCGAAGGCTGCCTCATCAGCGTTCTGGCGCGTGCATCGCTGGAAGGCCGCGAGATCAACCTGGACCTCGCCCGCGACGTCCTCAAGGTGGTCGTCGGCGATGTCCGCACGCCGATCACGATCGAGAGCATTCAGCGCACCGTGTGCGAGTACTTCAGCGTTCCGGAGGACATGCTCCGCGCAAAAACGCGCAAGCAGGAGATCGTGAATGCCCGGCAGATCGCGATGTATCTGGCGAAAGAACTGACGAATGCCTCACTGAAAACGATCGGGCTGCATTTCGGCGGCCGCGATCACAGCACCGTCATCCATGCCTATCAGTCCGTGGAAGACCAGATGCGCGTGGATTCGAAATACCAGACCCATGTGACGCAGATAAAAAGAAGATTGCAGTTACTCGGACACGTATAATGTGAATTCCATGTGCACGACACTGTCCGCATGATGTGAACAGCTGTGGAATACCAGTGCACAAGAATCAGCAGCGACACTCTTTCACCACAACCCGGCCCCACATGTACACAACGTGGATATCTTTCCACAGACCGCTTCCTCATCCATCGCTTGAGGTCACGATGTCCTGTTGTTCGACTCTCAGCTCTTGGAGCAGCAGTGGATGGCGCGGTCAACATATCCACACCGTATATTAGTAATCTTATCTGTATACATATATAGAAATATTGGATTATTATAGGGTTTTTCAGTACATTTACGGGGATATTCTCATTTCCGCATCACACGTTTCAGCCCGAAGGAGATCACCATGAAATTCACGGTCGGCACCTCGGATCTTCAGCGCATTCTGGGCAAGCTGGGGGGCGTTATTCCCTCCAAATCCCCGATGCCGATCCTCGAGACGTTCCTGTTCGAACTGGTGAACAACGTTCTGAGCATCACGGCGACCGATCAGATCATCGCGTCCACCATCACGCTCGAGGTCAGGGGCGATGAAGATGGCAAGATCGCCATCCCGGCGAAGCGGCTGACGGACACGATCCGTTCGCTCCCGGCGACCGATGCGGTGTTCGTCATCGACGTTGTGGCGAACAAGATCAAGATCTCCACGCCCACCGGCGAATATTCGCTGTCCGGTGAAGCGGCAAAGGAATATCCCGAGGTTCCGGAATTCGTGGCCACGGCAACGACCACGCTGGACAGCAGCATTCTCAGGAAGATCGTGCACCGCACGGCGTTCGCGGTGAGTACCGACGAACTCCGTCCATCGATGATGGGTATTCTGCTCCAGGCGAACGGTACCGAGATCCGTGCGGTTGCCACCGATGGACACCGTCTCTCCCGCTTCCTGTACAAGCCCGAGCAGGGTGCGAAGCTCGCGAAGGATGTGATCGTGCCGGCCAAGGCCTTGGGCATTCTCGTGAAGGGACTCGAAACGGGGCTGTGCACGGTGAGTACCAGCACCACGCATGTGAAGTTCGCCTACGATCAGACCGTGCTCACGTCGCGCCTGATCGAAGAGACGTATCCGAACTACGAGGTGGTGATCCCGAAGGAGAACAACCGCTTTCTGACGATCAAGCGCGAGGATCTCATCAATGCGATCCGCCGCGTCTCGTTGTTCGCGAACGCGAGCAATCACCAGGTTCGCTTCGATCTCGCCCCGAACAGTCTCAAACTCAGCGCACAGGATACGGATGCGGGTGGTGAAGCACACGAAGCGTTGCCGTGCGCGTACGATGCCGAGCCGATGGAGATCGGGTTCAACGCAACGTATCTCGTGGACATCCTGTCACACATCGATGGTGAACAGGTGATCATGAAGTTCAGCGCACCCACGCGTGCGGGCATCGTGTCGCCGGCGGATTCACCGGAGACCGAAGACACGCTGATGCTCATCATGCCCGTGCGGCTCACTGTTCCCGAGCATTGACGGGGTTGCGGAAGGGAATGCAGCCGGTATCACAGGTCTGCTGTTTACGGGAGCCCCGTCACAAGCGGGGCTGCCGTATTCTATGAAGGGCAGCGTTTCATGAGGATCACGTCCCTCCGGCTGCGCACGTTCCGGAACCATGACGACACACGCATCGAGTTCGGCGGCGGCATCAACGCGCTCATCGGCAGGAACGGGCAGGGGAAGACGAACATCCTCGAGGCCGTGTCGTATCTGAGTCTCGGTAAGAGTTTCTTCGCCGCGCTCGATACCCAGGTGGTGCAGCACAACGCACCGTTCTTCGATGTGCACGCGTCGTTCGTGAGCGACAACGGCAGAGCCATCGAGGCGAGCATCACCTTTGCCGTGCAGGAAGGGGAGAAGGCGGTCCGCATCAACGGGTCGCCCCTCGAGAAGGTCTCCGCGATCGTCGGAGAATTTCCCGCGGTGTTGTTGTCGCCCGATCACGGCGGCATCGTTGCGTCGGGTCCGGCGGAGCGCAGGAAGTTCCTGGACATCATGCTCTGTCAGACGAGTGCGCGGTATCTGAACGACCTTCAGGAATACCGCCGCATCCTCCGGCAGAGGAACCGCGTGCTGCTCGATGCACGGCATCAGGGCGGCGTCGACGCGGGCGTACTCGATCCATGGACCGAAGCGCTCGTGGATCACGGCAGCCGCATCATCCAGAAGCGGATGGAGTGCACCGGGTTCCTGCAGGAGCCGTTCATGACAGCGTACACGCGCCTTGCAGGAACCACGGAGCCGGTCGGCCTGGTGTACGCGGGATTGCATGGCCTCGCCGCCGGCATGGACGCGAAGGCAATTGGCGCGCTGTACCATGAGCGGCTCCATGTGCACCGTCACGATGAACAGCGGCGCGGGACCACGCTGGTGGGTCCGCACAGGGACGACCTCGAATTCCTGCTGCGCGGCATGAATGCACAGGACTTCGCGTCGCAGGGCGAGCACAAGACGCTGCTCATCGCACTGAAGTGGGCGGAGGTGTTGTATGTGCGTACCGTGCGCGACGAGACGCCGATGCTCCTGCTGGACGATGTGTTCGCGGAGCTGGACAGCGAGCGTGCGGCGCGAGTGCTGGGGCAGCTCGAGGAAAACGGCCAGGCGATATTGACGGCGACGGATGCGGGATTGCTGGCCGGCGAGATCGCGTGGGACACGCATCACCGGAGGTTGCGGATCGAACGTGGGACATGCGCACCATACACACCGTAAGCGGGGTGGGAAGAAGTCGTCGCCCGTTCCCCTTGCGCGGGCCCTCGAGGATTTCGTGGTTGCGCTGGGCATCGATGGCGCACTGCGCAAGTACCGTGTCATCACGGGGTGGGATGAGGTAGTGGGGGAACAGATCGCGCGCGTGGCGCGTCCGCAGCGCATCGAGAACGGCGTGTTGTTCGTGAGCGTATCGTCCGCGCCGTGGCGGGCGGAATTGACAATGAAGCGGACAGAGATCATCCAGAAGTTGAATGAAGCGGCGGGCAGTGGAGTCGTGAAGGACATCAGGTTCCGGTAGGCATTCTTTCGAAGGAGCAGGGCACAGGTCTATGGCGAAGAACGAACGTGAAGAAGTCACGAAGAAGAACGGCGACAGCCGCGCGTACACCGCTGAGGATATCACCGTCCTCAAAGGGCTCGAAGCGGTGCGCCGCCGGCCCGCCATGTACATCGGCGACGTCAGCACCCGCGGCCTGCACCATCTGGTGTACGAGGTGGTGGACAACTCGATCGACGAGGCGCTGGCGGGGTATGCGCACATCATCGAGGTGGTGCTGAACAAGGACGGCTCGGTGACGGTCACCGACGACGGCCGCGGTATCCCGACCGACATGCACAAGGAAGAGAAGCGGTCGGCCCTGGAAGTGGTCATGACCGTGCTGCATGCCGGCGGCAAGTTCGACAAGAACACGTACAAGGTGTCCGGTGGTCTGCACGGCGTGGGCGTGTCCGTGGTGAACGCCCTCAGCGAGTGGCTCGAGGTGGAGGTCATGCGCGACGGGAACCTCTGGTTCCAGAAGTACAAGCGCGGCGACCCTGTGGCCCCCGCGAAGATCACCGGCAAGGCCGACAAGGGGAAGTCCGGTACGATCATCACGTTCCTGCCCGACGGTCAGATCTTCAAGAACCGTACGTTCAAATTCGACACGCTGGCCGAGCGCCTGCGCGAGCTGGCGTTCCTGAACTCGGAAGTCACGCTCCGCATCATCGACAAGCGGAACAAGACCGAGCAGGAAGAGGTCTTCCATTTCAAGGGCGGACTCACCGAGTTCGTGAAGTACATCGATGAAGGGCGTCCGGCGCTCACGAAGAAGGTGTTCTACGCGAAGGGAACGGGCAAGGACGAGAACAACCGCACGGTGGAGGTGGAGGCGGCGTTCCAGTACAACGACGAGTACAGTGAGAACATCTTCACGTACGTGAACAACATCAATACGCATGAAGGCGGCACGCATCTCGTCGGGTTCCGCACCGCGATGACGCGTTCGCTCAACAATTACGCGTACAAGAACGGCATCCTGAAGGAAGGTGGCATCTCGCTGTCGGGCGACGATTTCCGCGAGGGCTTCACCGGCGTGATCAGCGTGAAGGTGCCCGAGCCGCAGTTCGAGGGGCAGACGAAGACGAAACTCGGCAACAGCGAAGTGAAGAGCATCGTGGAGTCGGTGATCGGTCCCGCGCTCGCATCGTGGCTCGAGGAGAATTCGCCGGATGCCAAGCGCATCCTGGACAAGGCCATGCGTGCGGCCGAGGCACGCGAGGCAGCACGCAAGGCACGCGACCTCACGCGGAGGAAGAACGCGCTGTCGGGCGGCGGGCTCCCGGGGAAGCTGGCGGATTGCTCCATCAACGACGCCGAGCACTGCGAACTGTATCTGGTCGAGGGCGACTCTGCAGGCGGCAGCGCGAAGCAGGGGCGCGACCGGCGGTTCCAGGCGATCCTTCCGCTGAAGGGGAAGATCCTGAACGTGGAGAAGGCGCGTCTGCACAAGATCCTCGAGAACGAAGAGATCCGGAACATCTTCACCGCCATCGGCACCGGCGTGGGGGAAGAGTTCAACGCGGGGAAGCTGCGGTACGGCAAGATCATCGTGATGTGCGATGCTGACGTCGACGGTTCGCACATCCGCACGCTGTTGCTCACGCTGCTGTACCGGCACATGAAGGAGCTCGTGGAGCTCGGGCATGTGTACATCGCCCAGCCGCCGCTGTACAAGGTGAAGAAGGGGAAGCAGGAGTTCTACGCGTACGACGACTCGGAACGCGACGAAGTGATCAAGCGGATCAAGGCCGAGAAGGGGAAGAAGGAAGAACCCGAACCGGTGGAGATGATGGAAGGAGAGGACGGCGCGCCGATCGTCGTGCCCGGCGGCATCACCATCTCCCGCTTCAAAGGTCTCGGTGAAATGAACCCCGAGCAGCTCTGGGCCACAACGATGAACCCCGACACGCGGACGATCCTGCAGGTGGGGATCGAGAACGCGGCGGAGGCGGACCGGACGTTCTCCATGCTGATGGGGGATGATGTGGAGCCGCGCCGGCAGTTCATCGAGAAGAACGCGAAGTACGTCCGTAATCTGGATATCTAACAGAGAGACAGCCTCATGGCGACACTGAACGAAAAGATCGTCCCCGTTGACATCGAAGAGGAAATGCGCGGATCGTACATCGACTATTCGATGTCCGTGATCGTGGCGCGTGCGTTGCCGGATGTGCGTGACGGGCTCAAGCCCGTACACCGCCGGGTGCTCTTCGGCATGCAGGGGCTCGGTCTGGCCTCCAACCGCACGTATAAGAAGTCCGCCCGTATCGTGGGTGAGGTGCTCGGCAAGTACCACCCGCACGGCGACTCCGCCGTGTACGACACCATGGTGCGCATGGCGCAGGACTTCTCCATGCGGTATCCGCTCGTGGACGGGCAGGGGAATTTCGGGTCGGTGGATGGCGACTCTGCCGCGGCCATGAGGTACACCGAAGCGCGCATGGCGAAGATCGCGGAAGAGATGCTGCTCGATCTCGAGAAGAACACGGTCGACTTCGTTCCGAACTTCGACGACACGCTGAAGGAGCCATCGGTGCTCCCGGCAATGGTCCCGAACCTTCTCATCAACGGCGCCAGCGGTATCGCCGTGGGTATGGCAACGAACATCCCGCCGCACAACCTCTCCGACACCATCGACGGCTGCCTCGCGATGATCAAGGACGAGGGGATCGACAACGAGAAGCTGATCAAGATCGTGAAGGCCCCCGATTTCCCGACCGGTGGCATCATCTACGGCTATGAAGGTGTCAAGGACGCCTACATGACCGGCCGCGGCCGCATCGTGGTGCGTGCCCGCGCGTCGATCCAGACCCAGAAGAACGACCGTCAGAGCATCATCATCACCGAGATCCCGTATCAGGTGAACAAGGCGAACCTGATCGAGAAGATCGCCGATATGGTCTCGGACAAGAAGCTCGAGGACATCTCGGACATCCGGGACGAGTCGGACCGCGACGGCATGCGTATCGTCATCGAATTGCGCCGCGATGCGAACGCGGAAGTGATCCTCAACAACCTGTACAAGCACACGCAGATGCAGACCACCTTCGGCGTGATCCTGCTCGCCCTGGTGGACGGCCGGCCGAAGATCCTGACGCTGCGCGAGATGATGCGGCTCTTCATCGATCACCGCATCGAGGTGGTCGTGCGCCGGACGAAGTACGAACTCGATGAGGCCGAGAAGCGCGCGCATATCCTCGAAGGGTACATCATCGCGCTCGATAACATCGACGCGATCATCAAGCTGATCAAGGCCTCGCGCGACGTCGAGACCGCGAAGGTCGGCTTGATGAAGAAGTTCAAGCTCTCCGAGATCCAGGCGAAGGCGATCCTGGACATGCGTCTGCAGCGCCTCACCGGCCTGGAACGGAAGAAGATCGAGGACGAGTATCGCGAGACCATCAAGCTGATCGAACGCCTGAAGGCCATCCTTGCGAGCAAGGCACTGCAGCTGCAGATCATCCGCGAAGAGCTGCTGAAGATGAAGGAGAAGTACGGCGACGAGCGCCGCACGGAGATCGTGTACAAGGCGGAAGAGTTCAGCATTGAGGACATGATCGCCGAGGAGCAGGTCGTCATCACCATCAGCCATAATGGCTATGTGAAGCGGTTCCCGGTGAGCGGCTACCGCCGGCAGTCGCGCGGCGGACGGGGGAGTTCGGGGGCGACGACGAAGGAGGATGATTTCATCGAGGCGATGTTCATCGCGTCCACGCATGAGTACATCCTGCTGTTCACGGACATGGGGCGGTGCTACTGGCTCAAGGTGTTCGAGATCCCGGAGGGCGGACGGGCGACGCGCGGCAAGTCCATCGCCAACCTCGTCTCGAAGGAGACCGGCGAGACGATCGTGTCGTATGTTGCGGTGAAGGCCTTCGACGCGCCGCTGAACGTCCTCATGGTCACGGAGAAGGGGAACATCAAGAAGACGGTGCTCGGCGAGTTCGCCAATCCGCGCAAGACGGGCATCGCGGCGATCGGTTTGGACAAGAAGGACAAGCTGATCGATGTGCATCTCACGGACGGCAAGCAGGACGTCGTCATCGGTACATCGGAAGGCATGGCGGTGCGGTTCCCCGAAACCGAGGTGCGCACCATGGGCCGCGCGGCAGGCGGCGTGCGTGCGATCCGGCTCAACAAGAATGACGTGGTGGTCGGCGCGGTGGTGCTGCGCCGGTCCGATACCACGATCCTTGTTGCCACGGAGAACGGGTTCGGGAAGCGGAGCGACACGGAAGAGTATCGCATCAGTCACCGCGGCGGCAAGGGTATCTTCACCATGAAAACCACCGACAAGACGGGGAAGATGGTGGCGATCCGCGAAGTGAAGGAGAAGGACGATGTGGTGATCGTGTCCTCGCGCGGCGTGGTGATCCGTCAGCATGCGTCGGATATCCGCGTGGCCGGACGGAACACCCAGGGGGTGCGGCTCATCAAGCTCGATGCAGGCGACGCGGTGTCGGATGTGGCGTCGGTGCCGGCAGATGATGACGAGACGATCACGAATGGCTCCAACGGGAAGCCGGAGGGCGGGCCGGAGAATGGCGACCAGACGAGCCTGTTCGACGCCGACGAAAAAAAAAACCTGAAGAAGAAGGCGAAGGGCAGTAAAGCAGGCGAAGAGAAGGGGGCACCGGCTGGCAAGGGTGCTCCCGTAAAGGGTGGAAAGACAGTCGGTGCTCCCGGTAGTGCTCCCGGGAGCATTGTTGGTGCTCCCGCTGGTGCTACCAAAGCAGAGAAGGCATCGGCCGGGAAGAAGGGCTCTTTGGACTCTCCTGCTCCAGCAGTGGAAGCACCGAAAGCATCGGCTGGGAAGAGGGGTTCTTTAGACTCTCCTGCTCCTGCAGTGGAAGCATCGAAAGCCTCCCCTGGCAAGGGTGCTCCGCCAAAGAGCGCAGCGAAGACGGAGTCGGTAAAGAGTGCTCCGGTGAAGAATTCAGAACCCGCAAAGAAGGCTGCTCCGCCGGAAAAGAAGCAGATGCCACCGGCCAGGAAGGTGGTCGCTCAGGCAAGGAAGACTGCCGGCCCGGCGAAGAAGACTACCGCTCCAGCGAAGAAGGCGGCCGCCCCGGCAAAGAAAGCAGCACCAACGAAAAAACCGGCTGCGGCAAAGAAACCTGCCACGCCGGCAAAGAAGGTGAAGGGAAAAGGGAAGCGGTAGAGCCGGAGGTCCGTCGGGTAGGCTCGGTGCGATACAACCCCGGCCGAAAACTGTACACGGGGAGCAGGGGCTGGCGCATGCACCGCCCCTACGACCGGAATTCTGCCGCGCGTCGCACCACCACCGTCGTCAATCTGTCCTGCGACATCCCGGCCGCATCATCCGGCACTAGATCATTCCGCTCCGCTTACGGATGAACCACTCCGCTGCAAGAAGCAGGATCACCACGCCCATGTACCACGGCGACATCCTCACGTGGATCTCCGCAACAGAGGATGTCGTTCGCGGCGCGAACGACGCATCACCCGCCAGCAGCGAGTCCAACCGACCGATCTCGTCCGGTCGCATGTACGCACCGCCCGTGCGCGCGGCAAGTGCAGTGAGCGTCCCCTCATCCATCCGCGTGTTCAGGAATTCGATCGCCGTGCCGCTGATGTGCACCTGTCCGCTGTCGCTGCCCAACACCGCGCCGCTGCGCGACGCCGTGACCTTGTAACGAAACAAGCCATCCGTATGGATGCCCGCCGTGCCGCCTTCATATCTTCCGTTGCCCCGTGGCGACAATAATGCTTCGCGCACCTCACCGCCTTTCGCGATGGTCAGCTTCACTTCGGCGTCTTCAACCGCGTTACCCCGCGGATCGTACACCTGCGCGGTGAACAATAATGGTTCACCCTGCGCGAACGACTCCTTGAATGGCTTCGCGATCACCGGTCCGGCATCGTCGGGTGCCGTGAGCCAGCGCAGCGTGTTCGCCATCAACTCACCGAAGAAGCTCTCGGTCTGTGCCGACCGCTGCGCCATCAGGCGCCAGCGCCACACGCCGTGCGCGGCAAGAGCAACGACACGCCTGCGATCCACGCGGCGTGACAAGATCACCGGACGCACCGGATCGATGCCCTGGGCACGCGTAACGGCGTGGACCGTTGCATCCGGTCTCGCCGTGATGACGGTGCGCGTGGTGAACACCGGTGGCAGCCGGAGCCACGGATCATCCTGCTCGCGATGCTCGGGCGTGAACACCGGCACCGCCTTCTCGGACGCGGTCGGGTCCGCGGCTACTTCATACTCCGCGATCGAGAACATCTCCGCCGTGAACGGGAGCCAGTCTGCGATGCGTGCCAGCGCGCGCAGATCGGTATTCTTCGTCGCCACGACGAGCACAGGCACAGGCCGTGCATTCACACCGCCGAATACGCTCTCAAGTACACCGGGCTGCGCTCCGGCACCGGGGTATCCCACCAGCACGACACAGTCCGCGGAATCCACGACCTCACGCCGCAACGCACCTTCAAAGAACTGTCCCGATGGGGACTGCGTGAACGACCGCACGCTGAACTGTTCCACTTCCGCGATGGACTGGCGCACGGCGGAAACGTCCGGCGAGGGCGCCCCGGCGATGACCAGCACCATCAGTGCGCTCTTGCGCACCCGCGCACTGAAGGTCCGCCGGTTGTTCTTTGTGGTGAGCTCACCGGGAAGTGAGGTGACAGCGACGGTATATGACCGAACCCCCTCGCCCTCGGGTGTATAGGTCAGAGAGAGCTCGTACTCGCGGACGCCATCCTCCAGTGTCAGGGGTTTCCGGTCCATCACACGCTGACCGTCGGCGATGGTAACTTCCACCTTCTGTCCCGGATATCCGGCGCTCTTCACGATCACATCCACGGGAGCGGGCACACCCGCATACACGATGGCATTGCCGGCAACATGCGAGACCAGGACGTCCAGCTGCTCGGCGGCATCGCCAACTCCCACCGAGTACACGGGGATGCCATACGACGCCGCATCATGCAGCGGGTTCTTGCCGATGGTCGTGACCCCATCGGAGATGACGAGCATCGCGTGTGCGGAGGCGGACGCATGGGCAGCCGCCGCGGTATGCATCGCCGATGCGAGGTCGGTACCATCGCCATTGAAGGACAACGAGTCCAGCGAATCCGGCGGGACGATGAGGGCGCCGGTGCTGAACGCCACGTAACGCACATCGGCACGTTCCGCGATGCGCGCAAGGGGCGGCGACTGCAGGATCGCGCGGGCCTGCGACGCACGGTTGCCGCTCTTGTCCGTGATCCCCATGCTCTTGCTGTCATCCACGAGCACGCTGAGTACCGGACGGTGCACGGTGGTGCTGATGATCCGCAGAATGGGTTCAAGAAAGAGCAGCAGCAGGAGCAGCAGCGCGAGTCCGCGCAACACCATCAGGATGCGGCGGAGATACGGCGCAACGGGCGGGAGGGTGATGCGATAGTACAGAACGGCAACGACGACGGCGATGGCGATCGCCAGGAGTGCAAAGAGGGGAGAAGCGCCGACACGAAGGTCGAACTGCGGCATAGGATCAGGAATTCTCGCGGACGAGACGTTCCACGATCTCGATGGCAGTAACGCCGTCGGCTTCCGCGTTGAAGTTCGTCACG
Organism: Bacteroidota bacterium; assembly: GCA_030835135.1. Taxonomy (GTDB): domain Bacteria; phylum Bacteroidota; class Ignavibacteria; order UBA10030; family UBA6906; genus JAGDMK01. The sequence goes on along the minus strand of JAUQWO010000020.1, from coordinate 6,953 downwards.
AGCCGGTGGCGCAACGTGGGTCCGGCGAGCGCTCGTACGTCATCGATATCGGGAGTATGGCGTCCCGTGAGCAGCGCACGGGTCTTGGCCCCGAGGATCAGGTACTGTGAAGCACGGGGGCCGGCGCCCCAGCGGACCCAATCCTTGATGAACTGGGGCGTGCCGTGGGCGTGCGGGCGCGTGGTGCGTGCCAGCTTCACGGCATACTCCATCACATTGTCCGCCACAGGTACGCGACGCACGAGGTCCTGATACGCGGAGATCTCGGGGCCGGTCAACACGTGCTGCGGTGCGGGCACATGGAGGCTGGTGGTCGACCTGACGATCTGGACCTCTTCCTCCATGGTGGGATAGTCGAGCCATAGATTGAACATGAAGCGGTCGAGCTGCGCCTCGGGCAGGGGATACGTCCCTTCCTGCTCGATCGGATTCTGCGTGGCGAGCACGAAGAACGGTTCCGCCAGCGTATACGTCGTCCCCGCCGCGGTCACGCGGTGTTCCTGCATCGCTTCGAGAAGGGCGGCCTGGGTCTTGGGCGGCGTGCGGTTGATCTCGTCCGCGAGCACGATGTTCGCGAACACCGGTCCCTGCACGAAACGGAATGCCTTCGCGCCGGTCCCCGCGTGCTCCTCGATGATCTCGGTGCCGGTGATATCGCCCGGCATGAGATCGGGTGTGAACTGGATGCGGTTGAACTTCAGGTCCAGCACCTGTGCCAGCGTGCGGATGAGCAGCGTCTTGGCGAGTCCGGGCACGCCCACCAGCAGACAGTGTCCGCGCGAGAGGAGTGCAACCAGGAGATGCTCGACGATGGCGTCCTGACCGACGATGACCTTGGCGATCTCGGCGCGCAGGGCGTCGTAGGATGCCTTCAGCTGACGGGCATCATCAACATCGGATCCGGTGGCAGGCCGGGGTGCTCGTGTGGACACGCGACGGTTCCTTCCGGCTTATTCGTAGATCTTCCAGTAGATCTGCTTCCGCAGGCCATCCAGCCAGGTCTGATAGTCCTTCGTGCGCTTGTAGTTCAGCGCGATCTGCTCCAGCTTGTGGTAATCCGTCTCGAGCGTCATGTCGTGGGCAGCCGTGCGCTTGCGCACCAGCACGATGTGATAGCCATACGAAGCGCCGACTGGGAGTTGTGCCGGGGCACTGACCTCGCCGGCCTTCAGCGGTGCGACCACGGCGTACCAGTTCTTGTCGAGCTGTTCCAGCTCCATGGTCCCGAGCGTGCCGCCGATGAGATTCGTCTCCTTGTCCTCAGAGTACGTCTTCGCCAGTTCGGCGAAATTCGCACCGGCAAGGATGCGCAGGCGCAGCGAGTCCAGAAGATGCACGGTGGTGGAATCGCTTTCCGGCGTGCGCTGCATGCGCAGCAGGATATGCCGTGCCCGCACCGCATCGCCGCGCCGTTCGAGGAGCTGGATGATGTGCATGCCGAGCTCTGTTTCGACGATGCCGGAGGTCTGCCCATCACCGAGGCTGAAGACCGCGCTCTCGAACTCCTTCACGAACTGTCCGCGGCGGACGAGGCCGAGGTTGCCACCCTGAGGGGCGGAGCCGGGATCGTCGGAATGGCGCTGGGCCAGCCCGGCGAAATCGACGCCGGCATTCAGACTGTCGAGGAGCGACTGCATCTTCGTCCGTGCGGCGGTACGGTCGGCATCGCTGAAGCGCGGCTTGATGAAGATATGCGCGAGCTCCACTTCTTCCGGCACTCGCGGAAGACTGTCGCGGTACGTGCTGTAGAACTCCTCCACTTCGAAGCGGCCGATGGAGGAAGAACCGAAGCGCTGCTGCTGGAGCTTCTGCGCCAGGAGGTTCCGGCGCATCTCATCGCGGTATTCACGCTTGATGCGGCTGAGCGGCATGCCATAGAGTTCTTCGAGGCGTGCTTCGGACCCGACCTGCTGCACGCGCTGCTGGATCGCCTGGTCGAGCTGCTGCTGCACCTCATCATCGCTCACCGTCACGCTGTCCTGCACCGCTTTGGCCACGATCAGCTTCTCATTGATCATGGACACGAGCACCTGGGCGCGCACGCCGGGGGCCCGGGCATCCACCTTGTTGTTCATCACGAAGAACTGGATCTGCGCCTGCACTTCCGATTCGAGGATCGGATCGTTCTCGACGACGGCAACGATACGGTCGAGCACCTGTGCCTGCTGGGGCGACGTTGCCTGGGGCTGGTTCTGGCCAACGGCCGATGTCACGGTCAACGACACGACACAGATGGTGAAGAGGACATGAACTGCACGCATCATCAACTCCTTATTCTTGCACGGCGCCGGAATCGGCGGCGGCGTCACGTATGTCAACGGTATGCCGCTCGCGCAGCGTGCGGATGAAATCGTCGTACTTCTGGCGCCTGGCATCCATGAGGAGATGTTCGCGCACTTCGGCCCGCACATAATCCAGGGGGGGCAACTCGCCCTGACGGAATGACTGGTGGACCCGGAGGATGTAGTAGCCATCGGCAGCGCGGAGAGGGAACGACACCTCTTCACGGGGGAGGCTTCTGGCGAGGCGCCAGAGTTCTTCGGGGTACAGCGTGGTCCGGGTGAAATACCGATGGTCCGCGGTGCGCACGATCTGTGAGGCGCCGGAAGGGGTGGCAATGACGCGGCGAAGGGCTTCGTCCCATGCCGTACCTTTCAGCACCGTGGTCCGGAAGCTCGAGGCCGCTTCGCGGTCGCGGAACAGCACCAGCGTCGCCTGCACAACATCCTCGCGCAGCGCATACGCGTCGCCGGCCGCCGTGAAGGCAGCCGCGATCGCTTCGTCAGGGATCCCCGCGGTGTCCACCGCGCCATAGACCTCCTGCTGGAGGAGTGCGGCCACGGCGAGGCGCTTGCGCGTGTTCTCGAGCTGCGCCTGGAATGCCGGCGCATCCGGAACGCCGCGGCGCTCCGCTTCCTGGAAGAGCAACTCGGTCACGATCCACTCGTTGACGTACTCCTTCGACAATGCCGTCGGCGCGCCGAGAGAATCGCGGGTGACAACGAGGTCCTCCTGCGTGAGCACTGCATTGTTCACGCGGGCAACGTACCCGCCTTTGTTTCCCGGGCCGCCGCATCCCCCTGCAAAGGCAAGGAGAAGAACGGCGGCCGGAAGAACAGTGCTATTTCTGGGGAGCTGCAAATGCCTGCCTGAGGGCTTCCTTGTTCACGACCACGGGATGGGCCTTCTCGACCCGGTCCAGCCATTCCTTCTCCAACCGCTTCGCCTCATAATCCTGGAACGCGCTGCTGACTTCGGCACCCGCTTCTTCGAATGCCTTGCGGCGGGCGGGTTCGCGGCGGTCGAGTCGCACCATCGCGAATCCGACCTTGGACGGGAACGGTGCCGAGACCTCCCCGATCTTCAGAGAATCTGCACGACCGGCGCGCTCGTCGGCTGCCGGCGCAAGGACCGCAGTCTCCGGGGCATTGATCACCCGCGGCTGGCGGCCGATGATCTGCAGATCGACGTGGGTCTCGAGATACGCGATCGTCGCCTTGGATTCAATGGCGTATGACCGCTGGCGGAGCTCGACCATGATGCGCTCCGGCGCGATGCCATAAGTCGAAGCGAACTTCTTCTTCAGCATGTCCAGACGCTGACGCGCGATCGACTTCTCACCCGGCTTCCATTTCCGGGCAGCCGTGTCGGCGAATGCCGCGATCAGCAGGTGCACATCGCTTTCCGTCTTTACCGCCGTGCCCACCGAGTCGATGGTCTTCAGCGCGGCCTTGCTCAGTGCGGTCGAGCCCTTCGCGAACGTCAGGGAGAAGATGAACCGCTGGGCGAGGCGGACGGAGTCGGCATGCGCGATCTGCTCGAGTGTCTTGCCGGCGCGCACATCGGCGTACAGGTCGTTGGCGACCTCCGCGGTGGCCGCGCGCAGCTCGGTGAACACGACGCGGTCAGGATACATGAAGCGGTCGCGGTTATTGTCGAAATACACATGCAGCGTGGAGTCGTTCGGGCTGACGCGGTTCCACACCTGTTCCTGCTCGGCCTGATACAGCAGGATGCCTTCCTTGTACTCGCGGAGGAGGGAACCGAACTCCGGATCCTGCTTCTCCATCAGGTCGGCCTTCGAAGCAAAGAGCAGTTGCTCGCTGACCTTCTCGAGCGTCGTGGTGAGCGACTGCTTGTTCAGCGACAGGTTGCTCCACTCCGGATGGCTCTTGATGATGGTGAGAACGGAATCGACGCTCACCGGACCCGCGGCGAAGGAGTAGATCGCCGCCTTGCGGAAGCCGGCCGTCAATGTGTCGGCCCATGCGCTGTCCCGCACCGTCTTCGTGGAATCGAATGCGGTCACGAAGCGGCGGACGATGGAGTCATTCGCGGCGAATTTCACTTCGCGGCGGATCCCGTCCAGGTACGCGGCGTACTCGGTCTGGAAGCGCTGCTGCTGGTATTTGTTCTGGAGGTCCGCGCGCGCATCCTCGAACGATCCCGGCTTGTTCACGCCGGTGCAATTGATGATGTGGTAGCCATACTGTGTGCGGATGATCGGGGAGGACTCACCCGGCTTCAGCAGAAAGGCAGCCTCATCGAACGGCTGGGGCCAGCGGCCACGGTCGAACCATCCGAGGTCGCCACCGTTCTCGGAGGACCCACCGTCATCGGAGTGCGCCTTCGCGAGTGCGGCGAACGGCGTGCCGGCGCGGAGGCTATCCTGCAGCGCGGCGATCTTCTGATAGGCCTTCAGGGTGTCGTCCGGCGAGGGCGACTGGCTCTCGAACCGGATCATGATATGGCCGCAGTGCGTCGTGCCGGGTGCCGGCTTGCGGTCCATGATCTTCAGGATGTGATATCCCCAGCGCGATCCGACCGGCTTCTGGGAGATCTCGCCCTTCTTCATCGCGAAGGCGGCATCTTCGAACTCGGGGACCATCTTGCCGACCGAGAAGTAGTAGAGGTCGCCGCGGTTGTTCTTCGCGCTCGGATCGTCGGAGAAGTTGAGGGCGAGCTCGCCGAAGTCCTTGCCACTGTTCGCGAGGGCGATCACTTCGTTCACCTTCTTCATGGCGGCGGCGGAGTCCTCGGCCGTCGCACCCTGCTTGACCTGGATCAGGACGTGGCTGACGCGGAGTTCTTCGAGGCTGCGATCGTACATCTTCCTCACCCCCGGCGTCACGAGCTGCCGGTCTGTCAGGTAGGAAGCGGCAAGGCTTCCCTTGTACTGCTGGATCTCCGCCTGCAGTTCCGGACGGCGGTCCAGGCCGAGGTCATATGCATCGGCCAGCTTCTTGCGGTACCGGACCATCAGGTCGAGGAAGCGTTCGCGTTCTTCCTGTGTCGCCTTGACGCCTGCATCGCGGCTTCCGTTGCTGCGCTCAAAGAGCTTTTCGTACTCGGCAAGCGTGATGGGGGTCTTGCCGACCGTTGCGACAACGGTATCACCCGCTTTCGGGGAGCAACCGCTGAAGAGGACGAGGACAACGACTGCGGCGGACACGAGCGCAGTGGAGAGGAGTTGCGCAGAGGCACTTCGTTTCACAGTACGACTCCGTGAGTTGTTACAGACATATGGTTTGAAACATGGTGAAGGGATTTCGTTTCACCAGAACGAGACAGGAGCACGAGCCTACCTTACCTAGAACCATATTTTACAGAAAACTGCGCTGAAGGTCAAGAAATCCGGCGCAATGCGCGATCAAAGTCGGCTTTGAGGTCCGCAACGTCCTCCAAACCGACCGAAATGCGCACCATTCCCGGCGTCACACCATGACGCTTGAGTTCTCTGGCACTCATGCCCACATGCGAGGAATAGACGGGGATGCTGACCAGCGTCTCGGCTCCGCCGAGGGACATGGCATTGACCGCCACCTGCAGCGCATCGCACACCTTCACCGCGCCCTTCACTCCGCCGGGCACCTCGATCGTGACCATGCCGCCGTACCCCGCACCCGGCACCATCTGCCGCGTTGCCGCGGCGTGCTCCGGATGCGACCGGAGGCCGGGATAGAGGACGCGGAGCACCCGGGGGTGCCGCTCGAACCATGATGCCAGTTCCATCGCGGATGCATTCTGTCTCACCACGCGCAGCGCGAACGTCTTCATGCTCCTGAGCAGCAGATACGCCGCGAACGGATCGGCGCACCCGCCATAGTACTTCATCTGAAAGTGCGCATCCGCGACCATCGCGGCGGTCCCGGCAACGACACCGGCGATGATGTCCGAATGTCCGCCGAGATACTTCGTTGCGCTCTCCACGACCACATCCACGCCGAGTTCGATCGGGCGCTGGTTCAGACTCGTGGCGAAGGTGTTGTCGCACATGATCGTCACGTGGCGCCGCGTGCGGCGTTGAGCCGCGCGTACGGCGGCGACGAGCGCGGGGATGTCCACCACCGCGAGCGTGGGGTTCGTCGGACTTTCGAAGTAGACCAGCTTCGTGGCCGGCGTGATCATCGTGCGCAGCGCATCGGGTTTGTGCGGATCGCAGTAGCGCACGGTGATGCCATGCCGCGGGAGGATATCGCGGAAGAACCGGTACGTGCCGCCGTACAACGCGGGCGTGCTGATGATGGTGTCGCCCGCCTTCGTCACGGCCAGGGTCGCGGAGGAGATCGCCGCCATGCCCGACGCGGTGAGGAGCGCCTGTTCGGTACCCATCACTTCCGCGAGGTGTTCCTGCGCGGTGCGCACGGTGGGGTTGTGATAGCGCGTGTAGACGTACACCTCGGGGTCGCCCTGGGCATAACGGACGGCATCATGCGAGTTGTCGAAGCGGTAGGTGGAGGTCTGCACGATGGGCGGCGCGACGGGGCCTTTGAAGGCGTGCATGTGCTTGCCGTGGATGGCGCGCGTGGCGAGGCCGTGGGTTGGCTTCTTCATCGGAGTCTCTATCATGTGAATGATGCTACATGCCGGAGCGGCGCCCGGGGAGCGTCCCGACCGGGCATTGTGTGTCCCCCCTTGCAACGGGATCATCGATGGCATTTGTAGGGGCGGTG
>JAUQWO010000019.1 GCA_030835135.1 Bacteroidota bacterium | reverse complement strand
CTTCACCGCATCCTCGGTGGCCATCGCGATGATGATCGGCCTGAGTGCGCTGAGCCTCTTCCCGCGGCTCGTGCCTTCACTGGACGATCTGTCCCTCAGCCTCACCATCTATAACGCTTCCTCGAGCGAGGCGACCCTGACCACGATGCTGGTCATCGCCCTTATCGGCATGCCGCTGGTGATCGCGTACACGATCTTCATTTATCGCGCGTTCAAGGGCAAAGTGGTCATCGGAACGGACAGTTACTGAGAGGAGGCCGGAGGAAGGCGAGCACTTCAGGTGTGCGTGTGCTGTAGGTGTTCATGTGCCATCGTACGTTCATGATTCATCGTGCATACATGATTCATCGTTTGTTCATGCTTCGTCGTGTGTTCAGGTTTCATCGGGCGTTCATGTTGCATCGTTTGTTCATGCTTCGTCGTGTGTTCAGCTTTCATCGTGCGTTCATGTTGCATCGTTTGTTCATGCTTCGTCGTGTGTTCATGTGCCATTGGTGTTCATGTCCTGCTGTTGGTCCTTTGTCACATTCGGCCATGGATCGTAGTTGTTGTTCCCGGGCGGGGTTCTTACGAACCCCGCTTCGGATTTCCACCCTCTCGCCTCTCTGCTTCATGCTGCTACCGGCACTGTTCATTGTCCGTTCCCCATTGCTCATTCTCCATTGGCCGTTCTCCATAGTCCATTCTTCATTCTCCATTGGGTTTTTCCCTGTTGATTCCCTCCCGCCTTCCCCGTATCTTTCCAGTCCAATGCGATCCACCCTAGCGTAGGCCCCATGCTGCAATCCGTAGTGATCCGTGCCACGTTCGCACTCTGCCTCCTCGGCTCATCCATGACCGTCGCCCAGGTGACGGTGACCGATGACCTGCACCGCACCGTGTCCCTGCGTACGCCCGCGCAGCGCATCGTGTCGCTGGCACCCAGCATCACCGAGTCGCTCTTTGCGATCGGCGCCGGCTTCCAGGTGGTGGGCGTCACGGACTATTGCAACTATCCGTCCGAAGCGAAACTGAAGCCGCATGTCGGCGGCATGACGACCCCATCGATCGAGACCATCGCCGCGCTCCGGCCCGACCTGATCCTTGTGAGCATGGAAGGGAACCTCCGGGAGGATTTCGCCAACCTCACCGCCCTTGGCGTACCGGTTGCCGTGACCAACCCGCGCTCCATGGAGGGGATCTACGGTTCCCTCTCGATGCTCGGCACGCTCACCGGCCATGCGGACAGCGCCGCGCATCTGATCGTCGGGCTGCGCGACCGTCAGCATGCCATCGTCCGGAGCAATCCGGCCCGGGCTCCACGCGCGTTGCTGCTCGTCTCGTTGCAGCCGCTCATCGCGGCCGGCGACCGCACGTTCATCACGGAACTGTTGACCCTCGCCGGCGCACGCAATGTTGCGGCGGGACTGAAGATGACGTACCCGACGTTGAACCGCGAGGCTGTCGTCCGCGATGACCCCGACGTCATCTTCGTCATGTCCGATGTGCTCTCCACCCCCGATGCGCTCGAGCAGATGTACCCCGAATGGAAGCGGCTCTCCGCCGTCCGGAACCACCGCGTCCACCGCATTGACGCCGATATCGTCTCCCGTCCGGGCCCGCGGGCCGTGGATGGACTCCAGCTCCTCTCGTCATTCATTCACCGGAACAGACCATGACCACTGGGAAAGCCTTCGTTGCGGTAGCCGGCAATATCGGCTCCGGAAAATCCTCGCTCACTCGCCTGCTCAGTGAGGCCAATGGTTGGGCGCCGATGTTCGAATCGGTGGAGGACAACCCGTATCTGAGCGATTTCTATGGCGACATGAAGCGATGGTCGTTCCAGCTGCAGGTCTACTTCCTCTCCAACCGGTTCCGCTCGCACAAGTCCATCACTGAAGGCGATCACTCCGTTGTGCTCGACCGCGTGATCTATGAGGATGCCGAGATCTTCGCAAAGAACCTCTACGAGATCGGGAACATGGAGAAGCGCGACTACGAGAACTACCTCGCACTCTATGATGTGATGACCGAGTATCTCCATCCGCCGGACCTGCTCGTCTATCTGCGGGCGAACGTGGACACGCTCCTGCATCAGATCTCCCTGCGCGGGCGCGACTTCGAGAAATCGATCCGCCGCGAATACCTCGAACAACTCAACGGACACTACGAATCCTGGATCGCGCGGTACACAAAGGGGAAACTGCTGGTGGTGGAGTCGGACGGCCTGGACTTCGTGAACAGGCCGGAAGACCTCCGGGCAGTGCTGGCGATGATCGGGGCGAAGCTGGCGCGGTAACTCTGTTGAATTTGTGAACACTCCGGGCGCCATTTCCTGGTCATAGAGGGCATTTCGGCAATGGTGCGCCTGAGCCCTGGCGCGCGGAATGATTTTTCTCCCCTGGAGTTGACAATCGCGTGCGCTCTGGCGTACATTTGAGTGGGGAGCGATCTCGACCATCTATCCAGGAGCATCTGCAGCCCACATCACACGATAGATCCGTCCTTCGTGGTCGACCACACTCCCGGGAGGCCAACATGAGAATCCCGGAACCTGCTGTCATACACGCACGGTCCACAGTGAACCACAGTGGACCGTTCTCATTCCCGTCCATCGCAGCACTTGCACGCATCATCCTCGGCGCATTCGTCTTCCTTGCATTCATCTCTTCAACAACTCACGCGCAGTGGCAGTCCTTCGACAGGCCCGAAGAGGATTTCCGCGGGCTTGCGTTCATTGGCCCAACGCTCTACGCCCTCGCCTCTCCCGTCGGGCTCCATTCGAGCATCGATGAGGGCGGGATCTGGTTCCGGGAATCCTGGTCGGCGGACTATGGGGAGGAGGTGTTCTGTCTGAGCGTTATCAACGGCACACCGATCGCGGGCGGCAGCAAGGGAAGATTCTTCGCCGGCGCATGGCAGTGGCAACGCCAGGCCGTTGCAGGTGTCGAAGATGATATCCAGGCCATCGGATCCACCAGGCGTGATACGCTCTCGATATGGTTGCTTGGCGGCTTTGGCGGAGGCGTACGGCGAAGCACGGACGCGGGACACACATGGTCACTCTGCAATGAGGGATTGACGGATCTCAATGTCACGTCGTTCGTGACGCTCGCCCGACCGGGCGACAGCAGCCAGTCCCTGTTCGCGGGGACGTATGGAGGCGGGGTCTTCCGGTCGGATGACAATGGCTCACAGTGGTCAACGAGCAGTACCGGGCTTGCCGATCTGCACGTCTATGCCCTGACCGCACACGCGGACACGATCTTTGCCGCCCATAGCGGTGGATGTGTCTCTCGGTCGGTCGATGCCGGAGCAACGTGGGTGACGATGAGCGCGGGACTCCCGTATACCGATGTCATCAGCCTGGCGAGAGTCACCACGCCGACAGCGTGTTACCTGTTTGCAGGTACGATCGACAAAGGGATATGGCGCCATGATCCCGTACACGGCACATGGGATTCTGTCAACACGGGTGTGAAGGGCGTGCGCATCAATGCGATCCTCGTCCGTGATACGTCGATCTTCATCGCCACGGAGCGCGGAGTCTATCGTTCCGACAAGTTCGGATCCAGTTGGAGGCCGATCGACCGTGGGACCCGGCCACTGGTGAGCTCGGTTGCCGCGATCGCTCCCGCCTCCGGCTCGCCACGCACGCGGATATTCATCGAGAATGAGGGACACGAATACAGCGGGTCTCCCATCAAGGGATCGTCCTCAACCGTATGCTGGACCGACGATCTCGGAAAGACCTGGACCACAACGCCGTTCCACCCGTACCTGATAACCACGCAATCCCGTTCCAACCATTTCGCCGTTCAGCACAACGCGTGCGTCTTCTTGACAAATTCTAGCTGGGGAGAGTATAGTTGTCTCGAATGTCTCCTCTCAACGAACAGCGGGGTATCATGGGGTGACCGTCTCCATGAGTTTGCTTTCCGATATGGGGGTGTGGCCGGAGCGGCCATCCGTGAGGTCCCCCTCGAAGATAGATTCGAAGTCTACATCCTCGTAAGTGGTGGTCCATACCCGGGCCTGTGGTGCTCTTCCGATTCGGGGAAGACCTGGACGGAAAAGAAGTACTCCCCCCGCGAGCGGATCAGGCTTCCGCTGATCGTTGATGGATCGGCTATCTATGCCACGACGGGGGCTTCCGCCGTCCGGAGCTCTGATGGCGGCAAGACGTGGGACAGCATCATGTACAACGGCGTCTATCCCTACTACACGCCACCGAATAGCATATACTCCCGACCGATGTTCACACTCCTCCACGCCAACAGCACCCGCCTCTTCGCACGTGTCGTCCCCGCGATCATTCCCGGCGATCCCGGTGGCCTGTACGCATCCACCGACCATGGCACGACATGGACGCCCGCGGGCTTCACCGGCCTATCCGTTGACCGCATCATCGCATCGGACAGCGTGCTCTTCGCTCTGCAGAACGGCCACGTCTTTGCTTCCCGCACCGACACGCTCCTGTGGAAGGATGTCTCCGGCGAACTCACCACGGATTCCATCGTTGTGATCTCCGCTTCCCCGGAGTATCTGGTGGCCCTCACGGAGGCCAGCGACAGGATCTGGTACCGGCCAATGGCGGAGATCAAGGAGGAACTCAACGCCATCGGACCAACAGCCATCAAAAGATCGGGGGATGATCTGCCTGTGGCGGTCGCTCTGTTCCAAAACTACCCGAACCCCTTCAATCCATCGACAACCATCGGGTATCAGCTACCCGTCAGCGGTCACGTGAGGCTCGCGGTGTTCGATCTGCTCGGACGTGAAGTGGCGGTGCTTGTCAACGAACGGAAGGAAGCCGGGACACACACAGTGACATTCGAGGCAGCGGGATTGGCAAGTGGGGTGTACTTCTACAGGTTGACCACGCCAGGGAGGGTGGAGACGCGCCGGATGAACGTCCTCCGATGACAGCCGACAGTGGCAGAGCACCATTTTCCACAGTATATTATTGTCAACTACACTCTCAGGGGGGATATGGACTCTTCCATTCGTCTTCGTCGTTCCGTCAGTCGAATCCTTGTTGCCGTCCTGCTCCTTTCCGTGGTTCCTCAGACGCCTCTGCACTCTCAATGGCAGTCCTTCGACCGGTCCGGGATGGAATTCCATGCCCTCGCCGTGGCGGACAGCACGCTCTTCGCCTTTGGTTCCCCCGGCGCACTCCACAAGAGCACCGACAACGGGTCGACCTGGATCATCGTGAAATGGCGTATGCCGATGGACTATACAGGGTTCTGCCTCGGCATTCTCGATGGCATGCCGGTCGGCGGGACCAGCAAAGGATGCTTCCTCAAGAAGAATATGTGGAGCTGGTACCGGCAGGCGGTTGAAGGCCTGGATGACGACATCCGGGCGGTCGGATCCACCACACGGGATACGATCTCGACCTGGTATCTTGGCGGAGACGGCGGCGGCGTTCGGCGAAGCACGGATCAGGGGCAGACGTGGACCACGTGCAATGATGGGCTCACGGACCTGCACGTCACCTCCTTCGCAACGATCCCGGCACCAGGCGACAGCGGGCAAACCCTCTTTGCGGGAACGCTCGGTGGCGGCATCTTTCGTGCCACCGATGACGGATCGCACTGGACTGTCAGCAACGCTGGACTCGGTCCGCTTCACGTCCATGCACTGGCAGCGCACGGCGATACACTCTTTGCCGCCCAAAGCACCGGCCGCATCTCGCGATCATCCGATGCGGGTTCGAGCTGGATACAGCTTGGGACAGGCCTCCCTTCGACCGACATCATCAGTCTCGCGTCCGTTCCGCTCAGCGGTGGACGATCCCTCTACGCCGGCACCATCGATGCGGGGATCTGGCGGTATGACCCGGCGCGCACTGTGTGGGAACCGTTGAACACGGGGCTGAAGAGCCTGCGCATCAATGCGATCATCGCCAGAGACACCATTCTCTTTGTGGCTACGGACCGTGGTATCTATCGCTCCTTCGATCGCGGCTCACTCTGGCATCTCACGAGCGATGGCGCGACACCGCTGGTGAGTTCTTTGTATGCGGCATCGTTCTCCTCTGGCGGGCCGACAACCCGGCTTTTCACCGTGAGCAATGAGCACTATTCGCTCAAAGAAGCCTACTCACACGGCACCGGTGCCGGTGATCTCTGTTCGGCAGTGAGCTGGACGGATGATCTCGGAAGAACCTGGACCACGACCCCCGCCACACCAAACTTCATCTCACGGTCATTTCGCTTCGAGTATTTTGCCGCTCAGCACGATGACAACATCCTTCTCTTCACAACGGGGAAGGGAGACCACGACAAGTTCAGATATCACCTTTCCACCGACAGAGGAACCACATGGAGTGATGAGGTCGAACCCCGTGCCGACTTCACCCGCACCACACTTTCCGGGGTGACGTTCCGCAGACAGCCGGACGGACCGGGATTCCAGATGTACATCACCTTCGCGTACGGACCGTGCTGGGGCATGCACCGCTCCCTCGACTCCGGCAGGACCTGGTCCACCATCACACTTCCTGCGAACGGAAAGATCTTCGACCCTCTCATGGGAATGGATTCGGTGATGTATGCCGCGTCGCTGACCTCCGCGCTTCGTTCCTCCGATGACGGACAAACGTGGGATCCGTTCACCTACAACGGCACCTATCCGTACTACACGCCGCCGGGAAGCATTTCCCCCGTCCCGGGGTTCAAGCTCCTGCACACCAGCAACAGACGGCTGTTCGCTCATGTCGTCCCCGCGATCATCCCCGGCGACCCAGGTGGCCTGTACGCATCGACCGACCATGGCACGACATGGACGCCCGCGGGCTTCACCGGCCTATCCGTTGACCGCATCATCGAATCGGACAGCGTGCTCTTCGCCCTGCAGAACGGTCACGTCTTCGCATCACGCCCCGACCCCCTCTCGTGGAAGGATGTTTCCGGGGAACTCACCACGGACTCCATCGTTGTGATCACCGCTTCCCCGGAATACCTTGTGGCCCTCACGGAGGCCAGCGACCGGATCTGGTACCGCCCCATGACAGAGATCAAGGCGATACTCGATGACACGCCGGTGCACGTGCCTGTTTCTGCGCCCGTGGCCTTCGCACTTCTGCAGAATTATCCCAATCCGTTCAACCCGACAACGACGATCGGTTATCAGATTCCTGTCAGCGGCCATGTGAAGCTCGCGGTGTTCGATCTGCTTGGACGGGAAGTGGCAGTACTCGTGGATGAGAGAAAGACTGCCGGAAGATATGAGGTCCGGTTCGACGGGGCGGGACTATCAAGCGGGGTTTACTTCTACAGGATACGGGTCCACCATCCGGAATCTGTCCCCTCGGGCAGAAGCGGCAACGGAGACGTCATGGAAACGCGGACGCTGATCCTGCTGCGATAGTATGGAAACGGCTGGTTGGTTCCAGAGCACGCAGCAGGCGGGGACAGTGCGGCAGATCCGGAGACGAAGACACGCCCGGCGGGTTCACCGTCGGACCTGTCGAGAACAATGATCTGCAAAGGGGGACTTCCGATCCTGCCGTGAAACCCCGTTCAGAACGGGTCACGGATGTCAGAACAGCAACAGCTTCATCGCGATCACGAGCAGGAACAGGGCAAAGATCTGTTTCAGCCGTGTGGCTTTCATCTTGTTCGCGACCTGCGCACCAACCGCCGCCATGGGAATGGACCCCGCGATCAGCGGCAACGCCGTGAGCCAGTCCACGTACCCCAGCGTCCCCTCGGGCACGAGCGTATTCGACCAACCCCGGATCACATACCCCGTGCCGGCGGCGAGCGCGGTGATGACGATCGTTGCGCTGGAGGTCCCGAGAGCTTTCTTCAACGGGAATTTCAACAACGAGTTCATCACCGGAACTGACAGGACCCCACCCCCTACTCCGGCAAATGCGGACAGCAGTCCGACAACGAATCCCGTCCCGAGCAGTGACGGCACCTGGAGTGGCGGCATCTCCTCGATTTTCGGCTTGCGCGTTTCCATGAGCATGCGCAGCGCGGACACGATCACCACGCCGGCGAAGATCTGGCGCAGCGACTTCCCCTGCATTCCCCCCGCGAGCACAGCACCGATCAGTCCGCCGGCAACACTCGTTGCGCCCATCCAGACCACCGCCTTCCACACCACGTGGCCATTCCTCCGGTACTGGTAGGCCGACGACAGGGAGGCGAACACGATGATCAACAGGCTCGTGGCAAAGGCCATGTGCGTGGAGACCAGCGACGTGACATTCGTGGCCTGATAGTAGACCAGGAGCATGGGGACGAGGACGATCCCGCCGCCGACCCCAAAAAAGCCAGCCAGGAACCCGGCGCAGCACCCGCCGACCAACAGGAGGATCACGTGAAGCAGTTCCATGGTTGCGGTCCTATCCGCCGATCCGGCGTGAGAATTCTTTCTTGCTCTGCAGCAGTCCGAGGGCCGCGCTGAGCTGCGGATCCGTCCGGAACGACGCCTCGATGCGGCCGCGCTCGCCCTTCACGCGCGCCATCAACTCGATGTGCAGTTCGTCGGCGATCTCCTTCTCATACCGCTCGAAGCCCCGCTCCTTTTCCTTCTGCAGCGCCTTCTGGAGCTGGTCGATGTCGCGCAGGATGTCCGCGCTGTAATGCGCGTTGTCGGCGATCCGCTTCAACTCGCCCACATGCTTCTCGCTGTCCTCCTGGAAGTCGAACTTCTCTTTCTCCAGGAACGCCTTGAACGACGCCAGGATGGCCGGGGTCACGGCGGTGATGGAATCCTTCGGATGCTCATTCACATACCGGTTGGCGAACTTGAAGAGCAGGGCCTTCCGTATGAGCTCGCGGACCATCGGGCCCATGGTGTGGAACTCCACGGCAGAATCGGGGGAGATCCCACCGCGTTCGTACACCTTCCGGCCGTGCACGGTCTTGAATTCGCGGCGCAGACTGTCCGGGGTCACGGTGAACACCCCGTTCTTGTCGCGGTGCATGTAATCGATCTCCTGAATGCTCCGACCGCTCGGGATGTAATACCGTGCCGTCGTGATCTTCAGCTGCGCGCCGTAGTTCAACGGAACGATCGTCTGCACGAGTCCTTTGCCGAAGGAACGCGTGCCCACGATGAGCGCGCGGTCCATATCCTGCAGGCTCCCGGCCACGATCTCGCTGGCGCTGGCGCTGTTCCGGTCCGTCAGGACGACGAGCGGGACCGACGGCACCAGCGGCTCCTCGGTGGACGCGTACTTCTTGTCCGCTTCCTGCCGGCGTCCGCGTGTGCTCACCACGAGGCTTCCGCGCGGTACGAATTTGCTCACCACATCTACGGCGGCATCGAGGAGCCCGCCGGGGTTCCCGCGCAGGTCGAGTACCAATCCCTTCAACTCACCGCTGAGCTTCAATTCCTTGATGGCCTGGCGGACCTCATCGCCCGCGCGGCGCGAGAACCGTTCCAGGCGCACGTAGCCGATGCCATTCTCGAGCATCCCGCTGTAGGTGACGTTCTTCACCTGGATCTCCTCGCGGATGAGGACGAACTCCAGTGGCTTCGCGTCACCGTCTCGCTCGACGAGGACCTTCACCTCGCTGCCCGGATCGCCGCGCGTGAGTCCCCGGATCTCGTCGGGTTTCAATCCGTCCACCTTCGTACCGCCGATCTCGATGAACCGGTCACCCGGCACGATCCCCTGACGCTGCGCGGAATAGCCGTCCATCACCGAGATCACGCGCACGGAACCATCGCGCGTCCCGATCGTCACGCCGATGCCGCCGTACTTCCCGCTGGTCATGAGGTCCACTTCATCGCCATCGTCCTTGCCGATGTACACGGTGTACGGATCGAGGGTGCCCAGCATCCCCTCGACGCCGGCCTCCATGAACTTCTCGGGGTCGATCTCATCCACGTAACTGGTGGCCACCTCTTTGTACACGCGCCCGAACACGTCGATGCTCTTGCTGATCTTCAGGAGCATGTCGCTGTCGGGTGCCATCATGAATCCCGTGAACAGCAGTGCCACCGCGATGATGCCTGCCGCTGCGATGCGTTGGTCTCCGGTCTTCCTCGTTGCCGCCTTCATGCGATCCCTCATCATGGAGTGTGGAGCTGGTACAGTGGTGACGCTGTCAGTGCCGCCATGACCTCTGCGTGCACATCCCCGGGTGTGCGCGTACCGTCGATGCGCACGAACCGGTGCGGTTCGGCCGCCGCAAGTGCACAATAGCCGTCCCGGACCCGCCGGAAGAACTCCCTGCCCGCGGCTTCCATGCGGTCGAACCCCTTGCCAGCCGCTGCTCGCCGCCGCTCGATCTCGTCCACCGGAATATCGATGAAGAGCGTCAGATCGGGAGCGAGTCCGTCCGTGGCGAAGGCATTGATGGCACGGACCGCATCCATCGGGAGTCCGCGTCCCGCACCCTGATACGCCGTCGTGGAGTCGTAATACCGGTCACAGATCACGATCTCGCCCCGTGCGAGCGCGGGCCGGATGACCCCTGCTACGAGCTGTGCGCGGCTGGCGGAGAACAGGAGCAGTTCCGCTCGGTCCGTCAGCTCAAGGTTCTTCTTGTCCAGCAGGATGGTCCGGATCCGCTCGGAGATCGGTGTCCCGCCGGGCTCTCGCAAAAAGCAGACAGCCCTCTCAGCTGAGAGGGCGTCCACAAGCATCTTCGCCTGTGTGCTTTTACCCGAGAAATCTATGCCTTCCAGTGTCAGAAACATGAAATAACGTACGGATTTTCACCAAGCGAAGCAACGGGTTGCCTTGCACCTTATGACCCTTTTCTGTAACTTTTTCACGATCCTATGCCCCGCACCCGATCCACATCCCAGATGTCCCGTCCGGCACCCGCCCCTTCCGTTGATCCCAGGGAACAGAGACGGTTGGACTCCCGTGCCGAGGACTCCCAGCTCATCAAGGAGGCCCTCGGCGGTGATGATGCGGCGTACACCCGGCTGATGAAGAAGTACCACGATGCCATCTTCAGTTTCATCTTCCGCATGGTACACGACCGGGAGCAGGTGGAGGACCTGACCCAGGAGGCGTTCATCAAGGCCTTCGCTTCACTGAAGAATTTCAACGAAGAGTTCGCCTTTTCCACGTGGCTGTACAAGATCGCCACCAATAATTCCATCGATTACATCCGCAAGCGGAAGCTGCAGATGTACTCGATCGACAAGCCGATAGAATCGAAGGACAGCGACTACACCTTCGAACTCCCTGACGATTCCTACGAAGCGGACAAAGAGCTGATCAGTGACCAGCGGGCGGTGATGCTGAAATCCGCCATCGATCAGCTCCCCGAAAAATACCGCCGCGTGATCATGCTGCGCCACAGCGACGAACGGTCCTATGAAGAGATCGCGGATATGCTCAAACTGCCGATCGGGACCGTCAAGGCCCATATCTTCCGTGCCCGCGAGCTTCTGTATAAGCAACTTCGCCATCAGATCCGGCACTACTGACACGGCCGGCATCCCCGGCATGGCACCGGTCGTCCGGCTGTTTCCTGCTTCCCGTGACGCCGGTCCATGGCCGGACCACATACCGGACCCGCTGCCCGTGCAACATTCCCGGATGGGCCGCCGTACTATTAAAGAGAACACCATGCGTTCAGTACCCATCATAGCGCTGGCCTGTACGGCTCTCCTTGCGGCCACCCCCGCCCTCTCCGGAGAAAAGGGGGCTGTCAACCGCGAGATCGGACGCACCACCGAGAAGGAGCTGAAGGTCAACCTTTCCTCCGCGTTCGGCACGGTGCTGATCGGACGGGGAGAGTCGGGCAAGATCCTCACCGCCGAAGCCTCCTCCGAGAAGGAAGAAAGCAATGTGATGGATGTCGAGTACGCCATCCGGAACCGCATCGGGTTCCTGGAGATGACGCTCGGCGAACAGAAGATGGAGAAGAACGGCAATCACTATTCCTTCAACCTCGACCGGTTCGACAAAGGAAAGTGGTTCCTGAAATTCACCGATGCGATCCCGATCTCGTTCGAAATCGAACTGGGCGTGGGCCGGGGCGATTTCAATCTGTCCGGCCTGCAGGTGAAGGACTTCAACCTCTCCACCGGCGCCAGCGATGTCACGCTTGCGTTCGACCAGGAGAACGACGGAACGATCGAGAACATGAACATCGAGTCGGGGGTGAGCAAGTTCGACGCACGCAACCTCGGCAACGCCAACTTCCGCCACCTCCGCTTCCAGGGTGGGATGGGATCCTATACGCTCGACTTCGGCGGGGCACTGAAGAACGAAGTGGACGTGGACATCGAGGTGGGCCTGGGGCTCGTCACGATCATCATCCCGGAAGAGATCGGCGCCCGGATCATCTATGAGAATAGCTGGGTCTCGCGCCTGGATTGCGATCAGGACTTTCAACCCGACGGTGAGAATCAGTACATCTCATCGAACTATCATAAGGCCCAGGGACGGATGAACATCAACATCGACTCCGGACTCGGCAGCATCAAAGTACGCCGCCGGTAGGAAAGCAGAATTAAGAACTAAGAATTCTTAGTTCTTCATTCTTAATTCATGGTCCACGCCATGTACCCTGCCCACGATGCCGGCGTGGCAAACTGCTTCCCCCTGATCATCTCCACCTGTGCCTTCTGCACCGCGTCCTCCGCGGTCAGTCCCTGCAACAACGCTGTATAGAACAATTCCCCGAACGCTTTCTTCGCACCACGCGTCGGCATGAACACGTTCATGACGATCGATCCCGTGCCGTTCGTCCCGAGTGCGAACGGTACCAGCGGATCGAAGGACGGCAGTCCCGCTGTGAGCGACGACATCACCACGATCCGCGCGGAAGGGAACGTCGTGAGCGTGGTCAGGGGATACGCATGACCCCCTTCCTGCGATGCGCCATCCGACAGGAAGAACCTGCCCGCCAATGGTGACCGGACGCCGAACTGCATCTGCAGTGCGCAGTGCAGCACATCCGAACGCACCGCGCGGACGGAATCCAGCGTCACGTCCCGGTGGAACAGCATCCGGGCATCCTTGAAGAAAAACCGGACATCCCGCAACTCGTACTCCACATCCCACGTCGACGACCCGGCAAAGCCCGCACAGGCGACCACCGTGGGAACAGCCGGCGTATGGACGGACGGGAAGCGCAGGTCCGTCAGGTACTGCACCGGGAACCGCTCGATGAGATACGGCGAACCCGGCATCGGTGCCCGCCGCAACGCATGGATCGGGAACGGCGGCATCCCCTCGGGGAACAACACGAACAGACGCGTCCCGGGCTTCAGCAACGGATCCACCGGCAGGAGCAATGCTTCGTACAGCGTCCGTGTGAGCGTTTGCAGTTCCACCCCCTGGGCAGGTTTGGGCTTCCCTCCCCCTTCACCATCAACAGTCTGCGCGCGCAACGCCGACAGGTAGGCCTCGATCGCGGAAACGATCTTTGCCACCGGCTGAATGGACACGCGGACCGTGCTCCCCGCCGGGGTGATGACCACAACGGAGACGGATCGTCTTCCGGGAATGAACGTGAGCAGTGCGCTGTTCGGCGGCACACGTTTCTGCACATCGGCCGGCATCTCTCCCGACACCCGCGCAAGCGGCAGGAACGCTGGCGCGAGGCGCACAAGATCCTCTGCTGCCTCCGCCACGCCGGTCCTCGTACGCTCCATCACGCCAAGGATGTCTTCGCGCACCGTGATATGCGACGATGCTCGCGTCAGCACGAACTCCTGCTGCCATTCCGCACCGCGATGCAGGGCCTGCTGATCGGCACAGAACGCCAGCACGGAATCCGGATCCGCTGCGCCGGTCCTGAACACACCCGGACTCAACCGCCGCATCATGGCCCGAGAGTTCCGCCGTTGTTGCGCGACGAAGGCCTCGTCGGTCCTGCTTAACTGAAGGAGGAGGGCAACGAGCTGTTGCGACGGTTCCTCGTCGGGTTCAAACAATGAGGACCGTTCACAGTCGCGGTACAGCGACGACGGTGCGCGGACGGCCAAAGTCCGTTCCTCCTCGGCAACCGCGGCCGTCGCAAGTTGAAGTGCATCGGTGAGCCGGTTCTCCCGCTCCGCGACGGCTGCGAGGGTCGAAAGCGCATATGCGGTCCCCGGGGCATACCGGAACGACCGGAACTGGTCGTAGGCCGAACGATAGCTCTGGAGCGCGGCGGTTTTGTCCGTGGCAAGGGCGGCATGGCCCATCTGCATCATCAGATATGCTTCGAGCAGAGCATCCTGTGAGGCATTCGCGATCTTCTCTGCCGATCGGAAGAAGCGCGTGGCCTGGGCAACGTCGCGGCCGCGGAGATAGAGATTGCCGACGCGGACGAGCAATTCGGCCGCGAGGTCCGTGTGGTACCGGAGAAGCGACGAGCGCGAGAGGGCACTCCCGAACGTGGCCAGCGCATCATGCGTCTGACCCGTGCGGTCCAGTACGATCCCCACCTGCATCAGTGCCTTCGTCGCCAGCAGGGAATCGCCAGCCCCGTCCGCAAGCGTTACGGTGCGGAGGAATGCTGCCGCCGCCTCGTCGTTCGCGCCACGGCCGGCACTCGCGAGTCCGGCCGCGTACTCGATCGCTGCTTCACCGCCGCGGTCCTGATGCGAGCGCGCGGTGGTGTACAACCGCGACAGGGCATCGCGTTCCGCGTCGCGGTCCTCCAGCATCGCATACACCGGGATCAGTGCCAGCCGCAGCGCATGCGCGGAAGCACTGTCGCCGAACACCTGTGCGAGACGTAACGCCTCCTCGTACTGAAGCCGCGCGCGGTCGGGCCGGCCGGAACGGATGTCCAGTTCTCCCGCTGCGATCACCATGGCATAGGCATTGCCGCGCTGGGCGAGTCCCCGGTACGCGTCCGCGGCCCGTTCGTAGAACACGTGCGCGCTGTCGTAGAACGCTGATGCGGTGTACAGCTCGGCAAGCATACGCGATCCTGCTGCCGTTGCCTTCCCCTCACGGATGTCCGTGCGCGTCATGAGCGCGGCATGCAGATACTGCCGTGCGTCACGGTCCTTCCCGGCTTCAACGAGCGCTTCTGTCCGCGTGAGAACGCTGTCCAGCGTCGTGGTATCTTCCGCCCCACCGCTGCATCCTCCGAGCGCGAGGATAAGCGCGGCGACGGCGACGGTCACCAGCGGGAACAGCATTGGTCGGGTCATGGTCTCCTCCTCAGGTGCGCTCCAGTGCTGCCCGGATCTCCGCCGGGAAATTCGTGAAGACCAGATCGATCCCATAGCGGGCAAGCCGGGGGATCATAGCCGTGGCGTTCACGGTATAGACGCCAACGCCGAACCCCGCGTCATGGGCCGCATCGATCATGGACCTGCGGAGAAGGGAACGGCTGCAGAAAATATACGCTGCATCCAATCGGCGCGCAATGGCCACCGGGCGGCGGGCAAGATCGCGCACGGGGTGCAGAAGCACCCCGAGCGGATCATGCGGCGCACTATGCCGGTAGGCGCGAAGGAAGCGATGATCAAAGGACGACACCAGCACCTGCCGTGTGCCGCGATGCGTATGGATCTCTTCCCGCACGCGGTCTGCCAGGAGCGCCAGCGGCCTTGCATCGCCATCGGGTTTCACCTCGATGTTGATGCCCATGTCCGGAGGGATCCCGGTCAGAACGCTGGCGAGCGATGGCACCTGTTCGCCGGCGAACCGGGAATGGAACCATCGTCCGGCATCGTGACGGGACAGGTCCGCAAAGGAGAGGGTGGCGACCGTGCCACGCCCGCCCGCGGTGCGGGCGAGCGTACGGTCGTGGATCACAACGGGGACAAGATCGCTGCTGAAGCGGACATCGAGCTCGATGAGGTCCGCGCCGGCGACGACGGCCGCATGGAAGGCCGCCATCGTGTTCTCGGGCGCATGTCCCGAAGCACCCCGATGTGCGGCCACGAGCATCACCGCTTCAGCGCTCTGAGTTTGTTGCGGATATTCAGGTTGACGGCATCGACGGTATCATTGCCATCGACCGTCACGACAACACCGAGCTTCTCGTAGAACGTGAGCACCGGGGCGGTCTTCGCGTTATACACCTCGAGGCGCTCCCGCACGGTCTCCGGACGGTCATCCACACGCTGGATGAGCGGGGTGCCGCATGCCGGACAGGGACCGTTCTGGCGGACATCCATCAGTTCGCTGCTGAAGATCTTCCCGTCGTTCGGACACATCAAACGGCTGCTGAGCCGCTTGATGATGAGTTCCGGATCCACATCGATGTTCACGACCGTGAACACGCTGGCGCCGATGTCATGGAAGATCACCGTCAGCGTCTCGGCCTGTGGCACGGTCCGCGGGAAGCCGTCGAGGATGAAGCCGGTCTTCGCCGTCGGCCCGACGAGCGCATCGCGGATCATCGCGATCATCAGTTCATCGGGAACGAGCCGTCCGCCATCCATATGCTGCTTCGCCTGCACGCCAAGGTAGGTCTGCGCGGCAACGGCGGCGCGGAGCATATCGCCGGTGGAAAAATGTGGAATGGAATAGTAATCGGCGAGGAGCTTTGCCTGGGTGCCCTTCCCCACGCCCGGGGCACCGAAAAGAAGAAGTTTCATGGACGCCTGTCGTGTCTGTGTTGGGTGACGATGCTGCGCGGGCCGTGTTCCGCGTCGGGTACTCCCCGCGTGGAACGTCCGGACCGTGACCGGCGCAGGCCCTGCACGGCGAGTTGCCCGCAGGCTGCGGCGATATCTTCGCCGGCGCTGCTGCGGACGATGACCGTCAGGTTGGCGCGCCGGAGTTCTTCGACGATCTCATGCATGCGGGGCGAGGGGCGCAGTGAAGCGCCGATGCCTTCCGGCCCCGCGAATCCGATCTCGTGATACGGGATCACATTGAGCTTGCACGGGATCGCACGTGCGAAGGCGATCAGGCGGCGCACCTCCAGGGGCGTGTCGTTGATCCCGTCGAAGAATATGTACTCGTACGTCACGCGGACCTTTGTCCGCGCGTAATAATACTGGAGTGCTGCACGCAGCGCATCCAGCGGGAAGCGGCGCGTCACGGGCATCAGCGCGTCGCGCGTCGCAGGCACGGCGCTGTGCAGCGAGACCGCGAGCTTCATGCGCGTGCGTTCATCGGCCATGCGGCGGATCCCATCGGCCCAGCCGGCGGTCGAGACCGTGATGCGCCGTGCGGCGATGCCTGCCCCGTCGGTCATCAGCATACCGGCACGGATGACGGCGTCATAGTTGAGCATCGGCTCGCCCATCCCCATGAACACCACGTTCGTAATGGTGCGGCCGGTGAGGCGGCGGACCGTCAGCACCTGGTCGATGATCTCGCCGGGGGTCAGATTGCGGAGATACCCCATGGTGCCGGTGGCGCAAAAGGCGCAGTCCAACGGACAACCGACCTGGGTAGAGACGCAAAGGGTGAGGCGTTCACGGGACGACCGGGGTTCTTCATCCCCGGGGTCATCCCCCTCGAAGGCCGAGGAGGGAGGGATCAGGACGCTTTCGATCTGCAAGCCATCAGAAAGAGCGAAGAGAAACTTGGTGGTGCCGTCGGCCGGTGAGAGTTGATTCTTCACCTGGGCAACACCCGCGATACGCGCACGGGCATGCAGGGTCTCCCTGAATGCCCGTCCGCAATCGGTCATCACATCGAACCCGGTGGCACCTCTGGCATAGAGCCACTGGTACACCTGGTCGCCGCGGTAGGGCCGTTCGCCGAGTTCCGCTGCGAACGACCGCAATTCTTCCCGGCTCATGCCGAGGATGTTCACCGGTTCCCCCGTCATCATCGAGCCGTCCTGCTGCGTGCTACCGCGGATCCACCAATGATCTGTTACTTCACTTCGGAATCCGCCTGTGCATAGATCTCAACGACCAGGGCGAGCCCGGTCGGGACAGGCGTCTCTCCGCTCAACGTCCCGTTGGCTGCGAGCGTGACCGTCGTGTTCGGATTCGATTTGAATTGATCCAGTTTGGCCATGAGCTGGGCCAGACCGGCCGCCTGAAAATCGAACTT
Source organism: Bacteroidota bacterium (assembly GCA_030835135.1). Taxonomy (GTDB): domain Bacteria; phylum Bacteroidota; class Ignavibacteria; order UBA10030; family UBA6906; genus JAGDMK01. The sequence continues at coordinate 20,172 of JAUQWO010000019.1, read as the reverse complement.
GGTCGTTCCGGTGAGCAGCGATTGCGGCGTGGCAAGATCGCTCCACGGCGTCGGGGTATTCTTTGTCTTGATCAGCTCGCTGCCGTCGATGCTGCCGGTCACGAACACGGTGCCGTTGTAGGTGCCGGTCGTGCTGATGCGGACATCGAAGTAGCGGACGTTCTTCAGATTGTCGACGTATGATGCGTCGATCAGATCCGACAGCTTGATGGTCTGCGAGCCGGAGAATACCAGGTTCGGTCCCGCGTTGATGGGGAACGTGGCCTTGATCGGCACGTTGACGGAGACCAGGAACCCATCCTGGATGCAGGTGGAACCGGTCGTCGCCAGGATCCCGAGAAGGAGCAGGAGCAGCGCTTTCGTTTTCATTCTCATCTCTCCAGTGATTTCAATCTCATGCTCTGAACACGGCTGGCCTTACCGGCCGAAACCGATACCGCCCGAATAGTTGGTCACCGTGCCGAAGTTGGCATCGGCGAAGACCTTGAAGAGCCCGAAGTTCACGCCAACACCGATGGTACCGCGGAACTTGTTCGCACCGTTGAGCGCCACATCCACGAGGGGCGTGGAGGTCGGATCGGTGGTCTTGAAGCTCAGGTCCATGGTGCTCTTCTCATAGGAGAGGCCACCGTACAGCATGAGGATCTTGATGCTCTTGCTCGCCTGCACGCCGAATGCGACACCGTTGGCCGTGATCAGATCGCCGAAGGAGAATTTCGAATAGAAGAAGCTGGCGGCGATGTCCACCGGGCAGTACGGGATATACTGGCTGATACTGTGACGGGCGCCCGCACCCCAGAACGTCAGGACCGGCAGCTTGTTCTCGCCAAGCGAAGGTGTCGCAAGGAAACGGACAACCAGTTCGGTCCCGTAGAGGGATCCGATGCGGAGCTGGGGCGCAGCCATGGGGAACATGGACACATTGAAGATGCCGTCGCTCCCTTTATACTGCAGACTGGTGTTCGTCTGGTGTGTGACCGCGGTCCCCTTGCCGCCGAAGATCGTCGCGGTCTGGAAACTGCCGGGCGTAAAACCGGCCGGAGCCGAAGCCGTGTAGGTCTTCTGCTCATCCTTCACCAGCGATCCCATGGCAACGATATCGATCCCGATGGAAAAACCACTCTGGGGAATGTAGGCCGAGTGATAGTATCCCGCATGCATATTTGCACCAACGAGATCCGCGATGGGCTGAAGATAGCCACCGATGGAGTTGGCGTTGTACTGCTGAATGGCCTTTTCCAGTTCCGTCTGGGCGCTGGCCTGCGGAGCAAGCAGGAGAAAGCCTCCCATCAGCACACACAACAACAGCAACAGGCGTTCACGCGAAGTGTTCATTCCTCTCTCCTGGATGTGGGTGGGGTGCAACATGGTTAATATACGACATCAGGCCCTCACTGACAAGCGAAACGGCCCGTTACGCCCCCCGGAGCAGAGCCAGAACCGCGGTCATATCCTCGGGGAGAGGACACTCGAACGACATCTCCTCACCGGTCGCAGGGTGCTTGAACCCGATCGTCCGCGCATGCAGGGCCTGACGCGTCAGGATATCGAGCATCCGCTGCACTTCGGCCTTCTGCCGCGGGGTCCCGGGCCCGAACAGGATCCTCCGGCCGTTGTAGGTCGGATCGCCGAATACCGGATGCCCGACGTGCGCAAGATGGACCCGGATCTGATGGGTCCGCCCCGTCTGCAGCTTCAGCCGGATCAACGAGAGCCAGGCGAACCGCTCCACAACCGTGTACTCGGTCACCGCAACCTTGCCCCCCTCGACCACCGCCATCTTCTTGCGGTCCGACTTGCTCCGGCCGAGATTCGCCTCGATCACCCCCTTCTCCACGGGGAACGCCCCCCAGACAATGGCCTGATACTCGCGCCTGATCGTCCGGCGCGCGAACTGCCGCCCCAGATGCGCATGCGCTGCGTCGGTCTTTGCCACGACCAGAAGTCCGGAAGTGTCCTTGTCGAGTCGGTGAACGATCCCCGGCCGTGATCGGTCATTCACTGCGGAGAGCGAGCCGCAATGGTGGAGAAGCGCGTTCACCAGTGTCCCGGTATAGTTGCCGTACGCCGGATGGGTCACCATGCCGGCCGGTTTGTTCACCACCAGGAGATGGCCGTCTTCATAGACGATGGACAGGGGGATCGCTTCCGCGGTAACGTCGGGAGCGGGGGACTCAGGAAGTGTGATGTGGATCACATCGTTCGGCGCCACCGCATAACTGGCCCGTTCGGCCTGCCCGTTCACGATCACGCACCCGGCCTTGATGGCGGCCTGCACCTTGGTGCGGGTCGCGTTCTCCACATGGTGCGTAAGGAAGACATCCAGACGTTCCCGTTTCTTTCCTGAGGGAACGATGATCTCCATCTGCGGGCGCATGGGATGTCAGGATCCGCTCAGGAAGGGTCCGCCGGCGGGACGGGGGGCGGAGGAGATGCCGCGGCACGGCTTTCGACATACTGCAGATACAGCAGCAGAATGATGCCCACCGTCACGCTGGCATCCGCGATGTTGAAGATCGCGAAACGCGACATGTGATAGCCGAACACGGTGAAGTCGAAGAAATCCATGTCGAAGAAATCCACCACGCGGCCGCGGAACAGCGGCGCATACCCGAAGATCACGCCGTAGAACACGCGGTCGACCAGGTTGCCCACCGCACCGCCGAGGACGGCAGCGAGCGCAAGGCGGAAGGAGAACGGCGCCGTCCGGATATGGTAGAGATACGCGATGAGGGCGACACTGGCGATGAGCGAGAAGATCGCGAAGTACGGCGTTCCGCCCGTGCCGATGCCGAACGCCATCCCCGGATTCTCGATGTAGGTCAGCCGCATGAAGTCACCGATCAGCGGCCGGCTCATCCCGTACGGCATCCCCTCCCACGCGATACCCAGCGCGGGGATCTGGATGCCCCGGACAAGCAGCTTCGTCACCTGATCGGCGATGACGATCGCGGCGGTGAGGAAGAGGACGCGCACGCGCTACTTGCTCTGCTTCTGGCGCGCCAGAGCCGCACGGCCGCGTTCGCACGGGATACCCGTGTTCTTGAACTCGGCGCACGTCGTCGCGGTCGGCACAGCATCCAGGCGCTCCTTCGGCACGAGCAGACCACAGGCCTTGCACACGCCGTAGCTCTTGTTCTCGATGCGCATGAGCGCCTCGTCGAGCTGGTTCACGAACTTCCCGCTGCGCGAGGCGAACAGGAACGTCTTCTCGCGCTCCATCGCGTCCGTCCCCTGCTCCATATGCAGCGAGTAGTTCGAGCTCTCGCTCACATATTCGCCGGTGGTTGTGTCCATGATGGTCTCCTTGAGGGTGTCCAGCTCCTCAAGGGTCTCCTGCCGTTTGCTGAGGATCATCTCCTTGAACTTCTTGAGCTCGGCGTCGGAATAGGCATGCGGCCCGAGAGCTGCACGCGACACGGGCTTCTCCGCCGCCTTCTTCGGAGCGGGCTTGGCCGCACGGGTCGCGGTCTTCTTCGGTGCCACAGCCTTCGCCGGCTTCTTCTTGGCCGTCGCCTTTGCTGCAGCGGTCTTGGGGGCCTTCTTTGCCATGCTTCTACCTCTCCATCCGTTGGTTGGTTAACCGCGCTTCATACGTGTGATGGCGATGCTGATCGATCCGCCATTGAGTTCCAGTGTCTCCGTATGCTCCCCTGCCGGCGAGCCGGCAGTCCAGCTCTCCGCCAGTGTTTCCGTGACGATGTACCGCTCCTGTGTCGCCAGACGCTCCGCCAGCGCGGCGTCCGCCGCATACACGATCGCGATACGGTCCGTGATCTCGAACCCCGCATCCTTCCGCATGTTCTGAATGCGGTTCACAAGTTCGCGCGCAGCGCCCTCGGCGACCAGCGCGTCATCCAGCGTGGTATCCAACGCCACCATCAACCCGCCATCCGTCTCCACCAGCCAGCCCTGGATGTCCTCGCGCATGATCTCCACATCGTCCACCGCCACCGTCCACGTCTGCTCGCCGGACGCCAGCTGCACGCTGCCGTTCTGCTCCATCGTGGCGATCTCGGCGCCGGTCATGTCCTTGATGCGCGCCGCGACCTGCTGCACCGACTTCCCGAACTTCGGGCCGATGGCCTTGAAGTTCGCCTTCGCTTTCTTCCGCACGATGCCGGAGGCGTCGTGCACGTACTCGATCTCCTTGACGTTGATCTCGTCCAGGATGATGTCCTGCATCCTTCGCACATCGCCGCGGCCCGCTTCATCCGCGATCGGCAGGATGATCCGGCGCAACGGCTGGCGCACCTTCAGGTTCGCCTTCATGCGCATCGCGCGCACGAGCACCACGATCTTCTGCGCGCGCTCCATCCGTTCCTCCAGCGCCGCGTCGATGCGCGACGCATCGGCGTCCGGCATGAAGGACAGATGGACCGACGCCGCCGGGTCGAGACCGGTGACACTGTTCAGGTTCCGGTAGATCTCATCCGCAAGGAACGGCGCGAACGGCGCCATGAGCTTCACCACCGTGTCCAGACACTCATACAACGTCTGGTACGCGGCACGCTTGTCCGCACCCATCTCGCTCTTCCAGAAACGGCGGCGGTTGCGCCGCACATACCAGTTCGAGAGCTGATCGATGGTGAATTCGCTGATGCTGCGTGCCGCCTTCGTCACGTCGTACACGGCCATGTACCCCGTGTACCGCCCGATGAGCGACTGCAGTTCCGACAGGATCCAGCGGTCGATCTCCTGACGCTCTGCCACCGGCACCGCCGCGGCCTTCCAGTCCACCTTGTCGATGTTCGCATACATCGCGAAGAATGCATACGTGTTCACCAGCGTCCCGAAGAACTTCCGCTGCACCTCCAGCACGCCCTCCTCATCGAACATCGTCGGCCGCCAGGGCGGACTGTTCGTAACGAGGTACCAGCGGGTGGCATCGGCGCCGTATTTCGCCATCACGTCGAACGGGTTGACCGTGTTCCCCTTCGACTTGGACATCTTCTGTCCGTCCTTGTCGAGGATCAGGTCGTTCACCAGGAGGTTCTTGTACGCCGGCTTGCCGAACAGGAACGTCCCGATGGCGTGGAGCGAATAGAACCACCCGCGCGTCTGGTCCACGCCTTCACAGATGAAATCGGCCGGATATTGCTCGCCCGATTCGATGAGTTCCTTGTTCTCGAACGGATAGTGCCACTGCGCGAACGACATCGCGCCGGAATCGAACCACACGTCGATCAGCTCGGGCGTGCGCGTCATCGTGCCGCCGCAGGTACAGGTGAACGTCACCGCATCCACGAACGGCTTGTGCAGGTCCAGCGGCTCCGCGAGCCCCGTGCCTTCACGCAATTCGGCCACGCTGCCGACGCATTTCTGCTTCTTGCACGACGGGCAGACCCAGATGGGCAGCGGCGTGCCCCAGAACCGGTCGCGCGACAGCGCCCAGTCCTTGTTCTCTTCGAGCCAGTTGCCGAACCGCCCTTCGCCCACTTCCGGCGGATACCAGTTGATCGTCTTGTTCAACGCGATCATCTTCTCCGCATATTTCGTGGTGCTGATGTACCACGATTCGCGCGCGTAGTACAGCAGCGGCGTCCTGCAGCGCCAGCAGTGCGGATAGCTGTGCGTGATGGCTTCTTTCTTGTACAGCACCTTCCGCTCTTTCAGCTCGCGGATGATATCCATGTCCGCATCCCGCACGAACTTGCCTGCGAACGGCGGCACATCGGGCCCGAACGCACCGCTCCGGTTCACCGGGTGGATCGTGGGCAGGCCGTACTTCTTGCCGACCTGATTGTCGTCCTCGCCATAGGCCGGCGCCATGTGCACGATGCCGGTGCCGTCTTCGGTCGTCACGAATGTGGCCGTGACGACATAGAAGGCCTTCGCCGTGACCGGGTGGAAGTTGTAGATCCGGTGATACTCCCTGCCGACAAGTGCACTGCCGGGGAATTTCTCGAGCACGGTGTACTCGCCTTCCAGCACCGAAAGCCGCGGCTCGGCCAGGATCAGCTTCTCGCCGTTCTGTTCGACCTTCACATACGTGACGTCCGCGGCCACCGCGAGCGCAACGTTCGAAATGAGGGTCCACGGCGTGGTCGTCCACACCAGGAAGCTCGTGTCCGGTTCGTCCTTCAGGCGCATCCGGACATACACGCTCTGGTCCTTCACGTCCTGGTACCCGAGCGACACCTCGTGCGACGAGAGCGGGGTCTCACACCGCGGGCAGTAGGGCTGGATCTTGTGCCCCTTGTAGATCATCCCCTCATCATGGAAGCGCTTGAGCGACCACCAGATGGATTCGATGTACTCGTTCTCGAACGTGACGTACGGACGGGTGAGGTCCACCCAGTAGCCCATCTGCTCCGTCATCCGTTCCCAGTCCGCCTTGTACTTCCACACGGACTCACGGCACTTCTTGTTGAACTCCGCCACGCCGTAGCGGACGATGTCCTCTTTGTGCTTGAACCCGAGCTCCTTCTCGACCTCGATCTCGACAGGCAGGCCGTGGGTGTCCCACCCGGCCTTGCGGTGCACCTGCTTGCCGCGCATGGTCTGATAGCGGCACGCAAGATCCTTCAGCGTCCGGCTCATCACATGATGGATGCCCGGGCGGCCGTTGGCCGTGGGCGGACCCTCGTAGAACGTGAAGCCGGGCTTCCCCTCACGCGAGGTGATGCTCTGCTCGAAGATCCGGTGTTCTTTCCAGTACGCCAGGATCTCCTGTTCGACCGCAGGATAGGAGATACGTTCCGTGAGTTCTTTGAATGCGCGCATAGTGTTCGTGACAACCCTTCTCAGAGGCGTGCGACGACGCCCTTCATGATGGCAGTGAGTTTCGGTTCCGTTGCGCCTGCCACCGCGATGATCTCTTCCACCTTCGCCGGCACGAGTGCGTCCGGGAAGCATTCATCCGTGATGATCGACATCCCCATCACTTCCATGCCCATATGCACGGCCACGATGTTCTCCGGGATCGTGGACATCCCCACCGCATCCGCGCCGATGAGGCGCAGGAAACGGTACTCCGCGCGGGTCTCGAGGTTCGGCCCCGGCACCGCAACGAACACGCCGCGTTCAAGCCGGATCCTGTTGTCGAGCGCCACCTCTTCCGCGATCGCCTGCAGCCGCTTGCTGTAGGGCTCCGACATGTCGGGGAACCGCGGCCCGAGTTCGGGATCGTTCGCCCCGATCAGCGGATTGTCGCCGAGTAGATTGATATGATCGGTGATCAGCATGACGCTCCCCCTGCGGAACCCGGGGTTCATCCCGCCCGCGGCATTCGAAATGAGCAGGGTCTTCACGCCGAGAAACTTCATCACGCGGACGGGGAACGTCACCTGCCGCATGGTGTAGCCTTCGTAGTAGTGGAAGCGTCCCTGCATCGCGACGACGCTCTTGCCCGCGAGCGTGCCGAAGATCAGCTTGCCGTGGTGCGATTCCACCGTGGACACCGGGAAGTGCGGGATCGCGCTGTAGTCGATCACCGTCTCCACCGCGATGTCCTTCACCAGCCCGCCGAGGCCGGTGCCGAGGATGATACCGATGCCGGGCGTCGCTGCGGTCTTCGTCCGCAGGTACGCGATGGCCTCGTTAATGTGTTTCCGTTGGTCCGTCATAGTTCAGTGTTCGTGCAACAGAGTCCAGGTCGATCGCGGCCTTGCCGGTCCCCGCCGTGGAAGGCTCGACGAGTCCGCGTGCCGTACCGAGTTCCAGTGTCTTCAGCAGGTCCAGCTCCGCGCTCAGGATCACGCGCAACTGCTGGATCAGCGATGCCTTCCGCATCCCCAACTCATCGATCTCGCGTTTCAGCGAGGCAAGGTCCGACTGCGCCTGGGTGAGGGACGATGTGGCTTTCGCCTCGGCCTCGCGGACAATGAGTTCCGCTTCCTTGCGCGCCGCCTCATAGGTCTTGCCGGTCGTCTCCTGCGCCTGCAGGAGGGTCTGCTGGAGCGTCTTCTCGATCTGGCGGTAGTCCTTGAGCTGCACCTCCAGCTCGATCGCCCGGTCACGCATGTCCTTCTGCGACTTCAGGACCTCTTCGAACTCCGCCGCGACCATCTCCAGGAAGGTATCGATCTCGACCGGATCGTACCCGCGCATCGTGCGCTTGAATTCCTGTTTGCGAATGTCGAGTGGTGTCAGTTTCATGGTCATGCTCTCCGGTCGCCGCTACACCTTTTTCGGTCGGGTCCCGAACAACGCCGTCCCGATCCGTATGAATGTCGCCCCCTCCTCCACCGCCACCTCGTAGTCGCCGGTCATCCCCATCGAGAGATGCACGGGGTGCAGGTTCGCCTGCGCGATCCCGCCGAGTTCATCCCGGATCGCCCGGAGCTGCCGGAACATCGGCCGGGACCCTTCCGGGTCGGGGAGGAACGGACCGATCGTCATCAACCCGCTGATGCGTATCGCCTGCAGGTCGGCCAGCGACCGCACGAACGTCACCACCGCATCCGGCCGCAGTCCGAACTTCGACTGCTCCCCGGTGGTATTCACCTCGACAAGAACGTCGAGCACCCGTCCATGCTGCCGTGCCCGCCGGTCCAGCTCTTCGGCCAGCGACCGGTTGTCCAGGGCATGCACCAGCGTCACCCACGGCGCCAGATACTTCACCTTATTTGACTGAAGATGTCCGATGAAGTGCCATCGGATGGCCTCACCGGACAGCTCTTCGTGTTTGGGGAGGAGTTCCTGGACATAATTCTCCCCGATATCCGCGACCCCGGCGCGAACCGCTTCCCGGATCTGGTCCGCCGGGAAGGTCTTGGTCACCGCAATAAGGGTGACCTCGTCGGGTCGGCGCCCGGTCCGCTGGCAGGCAGCCGCAATTCCGGCCCGAACCCTATCAATATTGGCTGAAATCATGAAAAATATAAGGTATGAATATACGTCCTACCCTCCTCAAAATCAAACCCTTGACTTCCCCCCCTTTTTGATTTATCATGGGTTGAAGTCTTTCCGGAGCGGGAATGAGCAAACTGGATTTTAACAGTTTTGAAGATGATGATAGCGAAGAGGGGAAGAAGGACCGCTTCGAAGATGAGCTGAAGAAGTACAAGGACCTGTACGGGGACGGTGCCTCGGAGATCACGAGCATCGAAGCCCTGGAAGAACTGGTCAACTACTTCTTCGACCACGAGCGGTTCGAGGAAGCGCTCAAGATGGTGGAGCGCCTACTCACTTTCGTCCCCTATAGCGCCGACGCATGGCAGCGCAAAGGGCTCATCCTGAGCAATTTGTACCGCTTTGAGGAGGCGCTCGCCGCGTTCACCACTGCCCTCGGGCTCAACCCCGTCGACCCGGATATCCTTGTCAACCGCGGGATCACCCTCGATGACCTCGGCCGCCTCGAAGAGGCGCTGGCTACTTTTGAACAGGCTCTGTCGATCGAGCCTACCCACGAAGACGGTCTCTTCAACAAGGCAGTGACCCTCGAGAAGATGGAGAAGTACGAAGAGGCGGCACAGATCTTCCGCTTCATCCTCGAAGGGAACCCGGACCACCGCGAAGCCTGGTACGAACTCGGCTACTGCTGCGACTACCTCGACCAGCTCGAGGAATCGCTCCGGTGCTACGACGAGCATCTGGACCGCGACCCGTACAATCACAACGCATGGTATAATAGAGGCATCGTCCTCAGCCGGCTCGGACACTATCACCGTGCCCTGGAGAGTTACGACCTCGCGCTGGCAGTGAACGAAGGCTTCCCGGCCGCCTGGTACAACAAGGGGAACGCGTACGCCAACCTCGGCCGTCTCCATGATGCGGTGGAATGCTACCGGGAGACCATCCGGCTGGAGCCGAAGGACCTTCCCGCCTGGCATAACCTCGGGAATGCCTACGAAGAGTTGAGTGAGTTCAAGGATGCCATCCAGTGCTTTACGCAGTCGGTGAAGCTGGACCCGAACCATTACGAGTCCTACTTCGGCCGCGGCAGCTGCTACGATGCGCTCGAGGATAACCGTCACGCCCTGGCGGACTACAACAAGGCGATCGAGATCGCGGGCGAGTACCCCGAGCTGTGGTATGCGAAAGCTGACCTGCTCTATAATATGGGGAAGGTCCGCGAGTCGCTGCTCTCCTACCGGATGGTGACCCGGCTCGAACCGGGGAATGCCGAGGCATGGATGGATTATGGCGAGACGCTCTTCGAGCTCGGCTACTACCGCCAGGCACTCAAGGCGTTCGATCGTTCGGTGGATGCCAACCCGCATTCGGCGGATTCGTACTACCTCCGGGCAAAGGTGCTCCTGGTCCTCAACCGGAACTACGAGGCCGTGGAATCGTTGAAGAGTTCTTTCTATCTTGATCCCGGGAAGCGGAAGGACTTCGAGCGCGAGTACCCCGGCGTGAAGTCGATCAAAGAGTTCAAGAACCTGCTGCGCAAGTAGGAGCAGAAGGGATGTTTCACGAACGGCCTTGCTCCGCACCCGCGGGGTGAGGCCGCTCCGTATCAGAGGGTGAGGTGGCTATGCTGTCAGCAGCAACGGCGGTGAAATATGAGACGCTCAAGGTGATCCTGCGTGAGATGGAAAGCGTGGTGATCGGATATTCCGGCGGTGTGGACAGCACCCTGTTGTTGCGGGTGGCGGCCGACACCATCGGGACGAAGGCCCTCGCGGTGATCGGGCGGTCCGAGACCTATCCCACGAAAGAGTTCGAGGAAGCCGTTGCGCTCGCCGAGGCGATGCATGCGCGGTACATCGTGATCAGGACCGAAGAGACGGACGAGATCAAGTTCCGTGAGAACCCCGTGGACCGCTGCTATTACTGCAAGACCGAGTTGTTCGGGAAGCTGGGCGGGATCGCGGCGCAGGAGAACATCCCGTGGATCGCCGACGGCACGATCACCGACGACCTCGGCGACTTCCGTCCGGGCATGAAGGCCAAGGATGAGAAGAACGTCCGTTCGCCGTTGCTCGAGGCCGGACTGAACAAGGCGGAGGTGCGGGAGATCTCGCAGGAGCTCGGCCTTGCCACGTGGGACAAGCAGTCGTTCGCCTGCCTGTCGTCGCGCTTCCCGTACGGCACCGGCATCACGAAGGAGAACCTCACGCGCGTGGATGCCGCCGAGACGTTCCTGCGCGAGCACGGGTTCCGATCCTTCCGCGTGCGCTTTCACGATGCGAGCACCGCGCGCATCGAGGTCGGACCGCTGGAGCTGCCGCGTCTCGTCGCCGAGCCGCTGCGGTCCGCGCTGGTGCAGCATTTGAAAAGCCTTGGCTTCATTTATGTCACGCTGGATCTCCAGGGCTACCGCACGGGTGCTATGAATGAAGTGCTGGGGCTCAAGTAAATTCAGATATCAGATATCTGAATTCAGATATCTGATATGAATTCGGAATTGTGAACTCGCAATTCCGAATTCTCACGTGTACTACAATCAGCCCCCCGGACACACGACCATGAACTTCACCGAACGTTTGCGCCAGAGTCAGGAAAACCACAATTCCCTCGTGTGTGTCGGGCTGGATCCCGATCCCCTGAAACTCCCCCGCCATCTGCAGGGAAGGGAAGACGGGGTGCTGCGCTTCTGCCGCGGCATCATCGAAGCCACGCAGGAGGTGGCATGCTCGTACAAGCTCAACCTCGCCTTCTTCGAAGCGATGGGCGATAACGGCACACGGACCCTCAGGGATGTGCTGCGCTCCATCCCGAAGGACACGATCACGATCGCGGACGGCAAGCGGGGCGATATCGGCAACTCCTCGTCGATGTATGCACGGTCGATCATGACCGACCTGCAGTTCGATTCAGCCACGGTGCATCCGTATATGGGCCTCGATTCGGTGGAACCCTTCGCGAAGGATCCCTCCCGGGGCGTGTTCGTCCTCGCCCTGACGTCCAATCCCGGCGCGAAGGACCTGCAGTATCTGAAGGTCAGCGGCAAGCCGCTGTATGAGCATGTCGTCCGCAAGGTGAAGAAGTGGAACACGGCGGGCAACTACGGCCTTGTGGTGGGGGCGACGCGTCCGGCACAGCTGAAACAGATACGCGCGCTGGTGCCGGAGATGCCGCTGCTCATCCCCGGCATCGGCGCCCAGGGCGGCGACGTCCGCAAGGCGGTGCACTATGGCTGCGACAACACCGGCGCGCTCGCACTCCTCAATGCGTCACGAAGCATTCTGTTCGCCTCCGCGGGTGAGGACTACGCCGATGCAGCACGCACCGCGGCCCATGCACTCCGCGACGAGATCAACCGCTACCGCCAGGAACGCTTCGGCTGAATGACGCGCCTCCCGGAAGCGGCCCTGCACCGGATCTGGGAGCGACACGATCTGCTCACACCCCACCTGCGCACCACGGATGGACGCAGAGTACGGGTGATCCATGCCGGCACCCCGAACCCCGACAGCGGACCTGATTTCCGCGATGCCATCATCCGCATCGGCACTGTCACGTTCCGTGGCGACGTCGAGATCCATCGCTCGGCGGCAGGATGGCATCTGCACCATCACGACCGCGATCCACGCTACAACCGCGTGATCCTGCACGTTGTCGCACACCCCGCCGGAAGCCGGTCTCCGGCATATACCGCCGCCGGCCGCACGCTGCCACTCCTCGTGCTTCCTTCCTGCGCGGCTCCACCTCCGCGTACTCCGGCCGACCGCGCTCAGATCATCGCCGCATGCGCGGCAACGCTGCTCGCCAGTACCCGCCCCCGCGTGAAGCTCGCCCGGCTCGGTTGGACCCGCATCCGCCGGAAAGCCCGCCGCTTCGAAAACCGTCTGCATCAGCTCATCGCCGAGGAGCATGGCATCATCGCCGAAACGGTGCCGGGTTACGACGCCCGGGAATGCGTCAACGACACCGGGACGGGCAGCGGCGCAGAGCCGTGCGCACGTACGTGGGCACCCCGCACGCTCCGCACATCGCATCTCTGGGAGCAACTCGTGTATGAGGGTGTGATGGAGGCCATGGGATATGCCCGGAACAGCGACGCGTTCCTCCTCCTGTCGCGGACGGTAACGCTTCGCATGCTGCGCACCGCCGGATGCGCAGATCCCGATGCAGCGATGGGACTGCTGTTCGGCACTGCGGGGTTGCTCCCCACTACAGGAGCCCTGAACGACAGCGACGCCGTTGCGTACGTCCGCCGGCTCCACCGTCACTGGGGGTTCGCAGCGGTGCCACCCGGCCCTCAGCACGCGGCAGGGATCGACTGGGTCTTCTTCCGGTTACGTCCGGCGAACTTCCCCACGGCACGGATCGCTGCCGTCGCCCATCTTCTTCCCACGCTCTTCGCACCGGCGCGTCTGTGTGCACTGTTCCGGGATACAGTGCGCGGACCCGGGAGCGATCGGGAACGGCTCCGCCGGCTCCGGAGCACTATGCGCATCGCGCCCGAGGGGTACTGGGCACACCATCTTCACTTTCATGACCGGTGGAAGGAACGCGGGGTCCGGCTTGGCAACGACCGCATCACGATCATCATGCTCAATGCGCTTCTTCCGGTCGCGCTTGCACATGCACGCATCGTTCGCGACGGGAGCATGGAGCGTCGTCTGCGCCGCCTTGCACGGGCACTCCCTCCTCCTCACGAACCACGCATGTGCAGGGAGATCAGGGAACACACAGGGGGTACAACGGAGCGGTTGACAGCGGTGGAACAGGAGGGGCTGATCGAACTGATGAAAAGAGAAGGAAGAAGGAAGAGGGAAGGATGATGGCCCTCGTCGTCGAATGACACATCGCTCCGATCGGTCCGGGAATGTGCCCTCGGTCCTTCACCGCGTCTTCCTTCTTCCCTCTTCCTTATCGCTTGCGTGTTAGAACGTGATCCCGACGGAGATCGGAATGTATGTGCTCGTTTCCCCTTCCGTCATGATCCACGTATACTTGCCCTCGATGTAGAGGGTGATGCCGATCTTCAGATCGACGCCTGCGCCGACGTTGAACGCGGTCTTCGTCTCACCCTTCACCCCCGCGATCGTGCCCTGCTCGATGCCGTTCATTTTGATCGTGGCATCCTTCACGGAGATGTTCGCCAGGCCGATACCGCCGGTCATGTACGGCGTGACGATCGGGAGCGGAAGGATCGCCCACTTGAGGTTCACATTCCCCGACATGATGTTGATGCGCCCGCCATCGATCGAGAACATCGACGCCGCGGACCCGGTCAGCTTCGCCAGCGCCTCCTGATACTTCCCGTTGTCCGGCGCGAATGTGATGTAGTCGCCGGAGATCCTCAGCGAGAGGATCGCCAGGGTGATGTCCAGATGGGCCCCACCGCCGTACCCCGGCCCGTAGACGCTCTTCATCGGCTCGGCAACGTTGATGGAGCCGAAGTTACCCTGAAGCCCGAACTTCACCGAGGGGAGCTGGGCGAAGGAGATGGACACGGCCAGCACGCACATCGTGACGAGGAGTAATGACTTCTTCATACGGAACCTCCGGTTGTGGATGATGATCAGGTTTTTTGCTGCTTCTTCTTTGCCGCAGGGAACAGAATATTGTTCAGGATCAGCCGGTAGCCCGGCGAATTCTTGTGCAATGAGAGATCGGTGGGCGGATCGCCGACCGCATGCTGGTAGTCCTCCGGGTCGTGCCCGCCGTAGAACGTGAACGTCCCGCGTCCCACGTTCCCGTGCAGATACCGCACCTGGTCCATCCCATCGCGCTCTGCGAGGATGATGCACGAGCGCTTCACCAGTGATTTCTTGAAATTCGTCGTCTGCCCGAGGAACCCCTTGAGCACATTCACGTGGCACTGCGTGAGCATCGTGGGTACCGGATCGAACTTCGCCGAGAATTCGAAGAGCGTGAAGTAGTCCGTCTCCGGGTCCTGCAATGCCAGCACGTCGCTCGGCGGCTGGTCGATGTCCGAATATTCGTAGCGCAACGGGTTCCGTTCGAGCGTGAAGTCCGTGAAGGCAAAGGACTTCGCATAATCCAGCCTCGCCTGTGCATCCCGGTCCGGCGGATCGCCGTCGTACATCACATCGCAGATGTCGGTGTTCTCCGCCGCCAGGGCGATGTCGTACGAATCCGTCGCCGAACACATCGCGAAGAGGAAGCCGCCGTTCGCCACGTAATCCCGGATCGTCCGCACCACGGCCTTCTTCAGTTCCGACACCTTCCGGAACCCGAGCTTCTTCGCCTCCGCTTCCTGTGTCACCTGCTGCTCGATGTACCAGCTCGCGCCGGCGAACGATGCATAGAACTTGCCATACTGCCCGGTGAAGTCCTCATGGTGCAGATGGAGCCAGTCGTACTCGTTCAGCTTCCCGCCAAGCACCTCGGTGTCCCACAGCTTTTCGTACGTGATCTCCGCGTACCCGAGTGCGAGCGTCACGGCGTCGTCCCACGGTTGAAAACCGGGCGGCACATACACGGCGATGCGGGGGGCCTTCTCGAGCCGCACCACATCCATGTTATTGTCGTCGCGCTGGACCTCAGCATAGATCCCGGCGGCCTGCCCGCCGCCGATGGTTTGCGCGGCAACCCCCCGGACGCGGCACTCGGTGATGAGCAACGGATTGCCGTCCATCATGAACGACCCGCCGCGGTAGTTCAACAGCCAGTCCACTTCGATGTTCTTCGTCAGCGCCCAGTAGGCGATGCCATACGCCTTCAGGTGGTCGGTCTGCTCGAGGTCCATCGGGATCAGCACCTTGTCCGCCGCAACGGCGTGCGCGCCGGCGGATGCGCACATCGGCACAAGGAGCGCCGCAACGATCAGAGAACGAAAGCGCGCGTTCACAGTGCATCTCCCCGCAACTGACGGATCCGTTTGCGCGCTTCGCCCGCGAACACCGAGGTCGGGAACTCCACCAGGAGCCGCTCGTAGGATGCGATGGCATCTTCCCGGACGCGGAGCCCGAACTGCTGGACCGCGGCCTTCTGGAAGAGTGCGCGGTCCGGCACGCGGCATTGCTCGCGCAGGTCGGTGAGGAGCTTATCGCAGGCCGTCACCGCTTCCGCGAACATGCCGGCGCGCATGGAGAGCGTCGCCGTGCGCAGGACCGCATCGTCCACGATCGGGGTGCGCGGGTAGCGCGACACGAGGTCCGTGAGCACCGCGATGGCTTCGGTGTTCTTCCGCTGTTGCGCGAGGAACTCTGCCTTGCCGAACAGTGCAAGGGCGGCGGGTGCCGTCTGCGCATTCTCCTCCAGCAGGGCGCGGAGGTCGAGCGCATCGTTGGCGAAATCGTGATCGGTGTTGCTCGAGATACTGTCCACCAGGGCCATGGCATCGGCAATGCGTCCGCTGTAGAAAGCGATCCCCGCGAGACGGAGCCGCGCTTCGTCCAACTGATCGGGCGTGGCGCCGGGCAGGGCCGTGACCGCACGGAATGCCGTGGATGCCGCGGTGGTATCGGCGCGGTACAACTGGATCTCTCCCAGGCGGAGCTGGACATCCGTGCGGAGCATCATCGAGGCCGCGGGCGACGCGAGGATCCGCTGAAAGGTCTGCAGTGCCTGGTCCAGGTCGAAATACTGACGGAGGTGGATCGTGCCGCTCTGGTACAACGCCCGGGCAGCGTACTCGGTGTTCGGAAATTCCGTCACGATGGCGTCGAAGGAGCCGAGCGCGCCGGCGAATCGCGTCCGCGATTCCGATGCGGGGCGCAGGTCCGGCGTGCCGGTCACCAGCAAGCTGTCGCGCGCGATCTGCAATTCCATCGTCGCGCAGGCGGCGCCATACCGTGCCTGCGGAAGGCGCGCCGGAGGGAGGTCGCGGTTCAGCGCTTCACGGTACGCCTGCGATGCCACGTCGTATGCGTGTTCGCGGAAGACCCGATCGGCGAAATCCAGGATCGACACGCCGCGGGCCGATGACAGTTCGTCGATATGACGGTACACATCGAAGGCCTGCGTGAAGTCCTTCCCCTCGAGATAGAGCCACCCCAGGAGTTCGTACAAACGGAGGTTCTCGCCGTTGCGCAGCGCCTCACGGACCGCGGTAACGGATGCCGTGCGTCCATCGTCCTTCCAGCTGTACGCGCTCATGCGGGTCTGCACGAACCCGATCTGGGAGGGGTTCGCATGCAGCCACTGGAGGTATTCCCGGGTCGCACCGGTATAGTCCATGGTTGCGGCCAGCAATTGCGCAAGTTCGAGGGTGAAGAGCTGCGGGTCCTTGCACCCGACGCGGCCTTTGCGGTACACCTCCGCGGCCCGGTCCAGAAGCCGGTTCTCGACGTACGTTGCCGCAAGCGTCCGGTACGTTTGCTGTGCCGCCGGAGCGAGCGTCAGGGCTTTGTCCCAGGCAGCGGTCGCCTGCTGCTCATCGCCGGACCGGTAGTAGGCGGTGCCAAGCATTGCATGGAGAGGAACATCGGAGGGAAAGTACTGCATGCGTGCCTTGATGACCGCCACAGCCTCTTCGTAGCGTTTGAGAGCCATGGCGGTGCGGTGGACACCATCGAAGAACGCGTAGCTCTGCGGATCGCGGCGAAAGAGGTCGCGATACACTTCCGCCGCCCGTTCCTGTTCGCCCGCCTGCTCCAGGCCCTGGGCCAAACGAAACTTTGCCTGCAGGTCCGGCGTTTGACTACGTGTGCCGGCCGGAACGAGCAGCATCAGAATGAGGCAAAAAGCCGCATAGATCTTGCGCATACTGAGGAAATGTACCTTCCTCCGGCTTGATATACAAGCACCGTTTGCGTACCTTGAGGACATTCCTGGAGTGCTGTGAAACGTCCCACCAACATTGCCATACTCGGCTCCACAGGCTCGATCGGCCGCAGCAGTCTCGAGGTGATCGAGGCAATGCCGGACCGCTTCCGCGTCACCTGTCTTACTGCACACCGCAATACCGAGATCCTTGCTGAACAGGTACACCGGTTCAAACCCCGGGTGGTCGTTGTCACCGACCCCGCCCGCGCGGGAGATCTGCGTGCCCTGGCGGATGGGACAACCGAAGTGCTGTGCGGCGACACGGCGCTTCTCGATGTCGTGGCGCGGCCTGACGTTGATATCGTGATCAGCGCGCTGGTCGGTTTTGCCGGCCTCCATCCCACACTGCGGGCTATCGAAGCCGGCAAGGACATCGCCCTCGCGAACAAAGAAACCCTCGTCGTGGGCGGTGAACTGGTCATGGCGAAGGTGCGGGAGCACAAGGTTCGCCTTCTCCCGGTGGACAGCGAGCACAGCGCGATCCTGCAATGTCTGCAGGGCGAGGACATCCACAGCGTGAACCGGCTGATCCTCACGGCGTCCGGTGGCCCCTTCCTGAACACCTCCCACGCGGAGATGGCCGGGATCACCCCGGCACGCGCGTTGAAGCATCCGACCTGGACCATGGGGGCCAAGATCACGATCGATTCCGCCACCCTGATGAACAAAGGACTGGAAGTGATCGAGGCGCAGTGGCTCTTCGGACTCCCGGCGGAGCGTATCGAAGTGATCGTGCACCCGCAATCCATCATCCACTCGATGGTGGAGTTCGTGGACGGCTCGGTGAAGGCGCAGTTGGGCATCCCGGATATGAAGCTGCCCATACAGTATGCGCTCACGTATCCCGAACGTCCACCCTCCGGTTTCAAGCGGGTGGATTTCGCGGCGCTCGGGCGGCTCACCTTCCAGGACCCTGACACTGAACGGTTCCCCTGCCTTGCTCTCGCCTTCCGCGCGATGCGCGACGGTGGCAGCGCGCCGGCGGTCATGAATGCAGCGAATGAAGCGGCGGTGGCGCTCTTCCTCGACGGGAAGATCGGGTTCACCGCCATCCCCGAACTGATCGCGGCGGCGATGGATGCACTTCCACCGTCGGGCGCGGTGACACTGGACCTGATAGATCGAGCAGACCGTGACGCGCGGGCATTCGTCGCGCAGGCGGCTGCGGTACTCACACACTGACGGACGGTTTGCTTATGGCGTTCCTCGAGACTGCCCTGTATTTTGTCATCACGCTCGGCGTGCTGGTGTTCGTGCACGAGTTCGGGCATTTCATCACCGCGAAGCTCTCCGGCATGCGCGTGGACCGGTTCTCGATCGGGTTCCCGCCCCGCGCCTTCGGCAAGCAGGTCGGTGAGACCGACTACTGCATCTCCTGGATCCCGATCGGCGGCTACGTGAAGATCGCCGGTATGATCGACGAGAGCTTCGACACCGAGTATCTCGCACAGGCTCCCCAGCCGTGGGAGTTCCGTGCAAAGCCCGTCTGGCAGAAGATGCTGGTCATCTCCGGCGGCGTATTGATGAACATACTCCTGGCGATCGCGATCTTCTGGGGCATCAACTACGTTCAGGGCACGGTCATCCGCGAGACGACCACGATCGGGATGGTGGCCGATAGCAGCGCGGCGCAGATGGGCGGGTTGCGGGCAGGCGACAGGATCGTCCGCATCAACGGCGCGGCCATTACGCACTGGGACGAGATCCTGAACAACGTGTACATCGAGCAGGCCGGCGAGGACGTCCGTTTCACGGTGCAGCGCGCCGGCACTGATGTGGACATCACGATCCCGCGCACCGCGATCCCCGAACCGAACGAAACATCATTCGGTATCATCCCCGATCAGACCGAGATCCTCGTCGGCACCGTGCAGGGAGGCATGCCTGCCGATGCCATCGGGCTGAAGCCGGGCGACGTGCTTACGGCGATCGGCGGCGAGAAGCTCGTCACCGACTCGCAGGTGAAAGCGGCCGTGCAGCAGCATGCCGGCAAACCCATTGCGATGGAGTGGCGGCGCGACACGGCGGTGATGCAGGGAACCGTCACGCCGACGGCCGACGGCCGCATCGGGATCGGGTTCGGCTTGCGGTACACGGGTCCGAGCCGCAAGGTGGAATATTCGTTCTTTGGTGCCCTCCCCCCGGCATTGTCGAATGTGGTCGATGTGAGTGTGCTGTTCGTGAAGCAGGTCTGGCAGATCATCGTCGGGAAGGTGGCGTTCGCGCAGTCCGTGGGCGGCCCCATCCGCATCGCCCAGATGGCGACGCAGACGGCGGAGATGGGCCTTCTGACCTACCTCGGATTCATGGCGCTCCTCAGCATGAGCCTGGCGATCCTGAACTTCCTGCCGTTCCCGGCACTGGACGGCGGACACATGGTCTTCCTCGTGTACGAAGCGATCTTCAAGCGCGAAGTACCGGTGAAGGTGCGCATGGCGCTGCAGAAGGCCGGCTTCGTCCTCTTGCTCGCATTCATGGCGTTCGTACTTTATAACGATATTCGGCAGTTCTAACCCCTCCGGGGAGGTGCGTGCACAGGGGCGGTGCATGCACCGCCCCTACAACAGCACACGCAGCAGGGCCCTGCACCAATCCATC
>JAUQWO010000018.1 GCA_030835135.1 Bacteroidota bacterium | reverse complement strand
GGTGAGCCGCGAGCCGTTAGGCAGCGCGTGCTACGCACGCGCAACATCCAGAGAACGCTTGGCCTCACGGCGTGGATGGATACGGGCACAGTGGTCGTTCATTGCTCGCTTTCTGGAACTGTTTGCAGTCAGACAGGACGGAAGGAGATGCAGCCGTCCCACAAGACTAAGTTGGCGGGCGATGTGCCACGTTTAAATCGGAATATGAGGCGGCGGCGGATCGTTGCTCTCTTCGTGGACCCATTCGCAGCCAGGCCGAGAGTGATCGAGATGCTGCCGTACCACAAGACTAAGTTGGAGTGGGCGCTGCCACCGTCGAAGTAGTATCTCGCGGCACCCAAGGTCGGGTGACCGGGATCGTCGACATTTTGGTGCACACCGTACAACTGTGGGTGGTGAAGTGCCGCGACGCGATGACGAGCCTGCGTTGGACCGATGTCAATTCAGGCTTTGATCCCACATTCGGCGCTGCCTAACAAGCGGCTGCACCCGGCGCCGCGCCGGGTGCACAGGGGTTGGGTACTTCGTCACACGGGGGTTTGCGGTTAGAAGCAACCAACAGCGTTTCCAAAACAACAGTCGTTTCGCGGCGCGGGTGAGCCGCGAGCCGTTAGGCGGTTGCCACGGAGAAGCCGGAATGAGTCGAAGAATCGGATTACTTCTTGTCACCTTCTTCATGTGCTGGTGCACCATTTGCTATTCCCAGGGCACGCCTGGTATCGACGTTCAATGGCGTGACATTCGAGGCGAGTATGCGAGCTTCGACGAAGTCAAACCAATCCTTTTGAATGAGGGCGACTCATCGGTGTTCCTTTCCGGCCGGTATTGCATCCCGTTCGCCCGGATCTTCAGACTGAACGATAGTACCGGACAGTGGGAGCCAGCGTATCGCTCGGAAGAGCTGATTTCAACCTTGTGTGATACACTCTTTGAGATTAGAGCGAAATCATCTTGTCCGATTCGTCTCCTCACGATGGGTCTCTATGGTTGGGGTGAAGACGAGTCCTACGTGATAATGCAAGATGGAAGTCACCGCAAGCATGGCGGGACGTACCAGCTACGCGCTTTGGTCAGTCGTAATCGTACGGCTGCCGCAATAGCAGGAGTCGAAGGCGGTTCTGCCGAACGATCCGAATCATTCGTATTGTCAGAGTCACCACAATTCCGAATGAGACAAAGTACGCGATCACAATAAGCATGGCAACCGCCTAACAAGCGGCTGCACCTGACGCCGCGTTGGGGGCGCCGGGGTCGTGACCGGAATCTGTTATAGGTGTTGGTAGCTTGCAATTCAGCATTCGTTTCGCGGCGCAGGTGAGCCGCGATCCGTTAGGCGGGCAACGAGTAATCCCGGAGGTCTCATGCTTTTCGGCAGAGTCATATGTGTCGCTTTCGCTATCGTTTTCATTCAATGTGGCACGCCAGGGGATAGTACTGACCCGCCCGAGATGAGGGAGTATGTTGCTCGTATTCGAGAGTCGAAGATGTCAGAGAGCGCCCACAGTGTGCTGGCTGGGATCGCGGGGATCCGTTTGGGTCAGACCAAACTGTCCTTTCTGAGAGACGATGAATCAGGTGCTTACTTTACATCATTTCAAAGCATGATGTGTCCTCGACCGGATGCGGATACGGCGTTGCTGCGGGCGGCCAATGAGGAAACTTCTCGCTTGCGGGATGTTGATATAACCAAGATGCGACCGCTTGCTGATATGGATTCGTCTGGCTTTGTCACAACTGAAGAGGCGAATGAATTCAGGAGCCTTTTCGAGTTTGGACTGCAACTTAGAACTGTTACGCAGAATGAGGGAGGCGACACCGTACGCATCTGCAAAGGAGTTAGGCTCAGTTTGGATAAACTCCGTGACAAGAAGCATAGATTCTCCAGACTTGTAGAGCAGGCACGACGCCTGGGAATCGAGGGCATCACAGATTCCTCTTTTCAGCGGGGATTGTAGTTGCCCGCCTAACCAGCGGCTGCACCTGACGCCGCGCCACGGGCACCGGGGTATTGACCTTAGTCATTTATAGTGTTGGTTATTGTTTTCAACTCAACAGTCGCTTCGCGGCGCAGGTGAGCCGCGATCCGTTAGGTTGCGCGTGCCAGTGCACGCGCATCATTCGGAGCTGCCCGCACTCCGCAGCCACATGGGTGACTCGATAGGCTCGCGGGACATTCTGTGGAGGGGCAATCCGGCGGTGAATCCGGCGGTGAATGACCCATCGCGGGATTGACAATCCTAGAATTGCAGCGTATCTTGTTTCAGTACTATTTGGGGGAATGATGCATAAACTGTGTGCCTCTTGTCCGGAGTCTTGTGGATGGGAGGCATTTGTATTTTCGAGGGGCAGCTCGTCACTCGCTTCATTGACCCAATCGCAGCCAGACCGAGACGGATGAACATGCTACCGAACCACAAGACTAAGTTGGGAAGGGCGCTGCCAACGTCGAAGTAGTATCTTGCGGCACCCAAGGTTGGGTGGCCGGGATTGTCAACATTTTGGGACACACCGTACAACTGTGGGTGGTGAAGTTCCGCGACGTGGTGTCGAGCGGGCGTTGAAGCGAAATCAGTTGATGCTTCGATCTCACGAACAGCGCAACCTAACAAGCGGCTGCACCCGGCGCCGCGCCGGGTGCACCGGGGTTGGGTACTTCGTCACACGGGGGTTTGCGGTTAGAAGCAACCAAAAGCGTTTCCAGAACAACAGTCGTTTCGCGGCGCGGGTGAGCCGCGAGCCGTTAGGTTGCCGCCGCGGGGGAGGAGGAGGATTCCACACATGACCATTGGCATACGGGACATCGCACTAAGTCTGGTGGCGTCCATTCTCTTGCTGCTTATTTCGGGGTGCATACGATCTACTGAGATTGTAGAGCCGCCATCGGTGAAGGACTACCGACAGTTTCCCGAATTCTTCGTAGAGCGTGGGTCGGACGCGGATTCCTCATATCTGTCGCTCCGAGCCGTTCGCATTGATAGCACACTCCTTGATATTCAGGCGACGAGTTGGGGGATCACGGAAACGGGGCTTTTTCTCGGTCGGCGGCCGAGCAAGAGGGCGGCAGTCTTCGAATTCATGGGGGAGTGTGGGACCGTGTCGACGCGGACGTGGGAAAAGGTCACGGTACACCGTAAGCTCACCCGAGCAGACCAGGACACAGTCGATCGGATTTGGCTAACGAACTTCCGAGATACCTTAGAGATAGTCAGAACATGGATTTCGGTGGAGGAGAGATTCAAGTAAATTGGCGGCAACCTAACAAGCGGCTGCACCCGGCGCCGCGCCGGGTGCACAGGGGTTGGGTACTTCGTTACACGGAAGTGTCCGGTTAGAAGCAACCAACAGCGTTTCCATAATCAGCAGTCGTTTCGCGGCGCGGGTGAGCCGCGAGCCGTTAGGCCGCTCATGGAGGTAGCCATGAATACTCGCGTTCACTTAAATGGAATGAATCGACATTCGTCGTCAACGGTAAAGTCATATCTGCAAGGGTGCTTCGCCTTTGTCGCGATCGTTCTGCTGTTCTCGACTAGCGCATCTGCTCAAATGGACTCATTGACTGCCATGGTGCCACTCGGGCCAGGGCATCGTTGGCAGTATACGCGTATCCTAAATTCGGCTTGTGCAAACAGGAATTTGGGAACCCTCGATGTGTGGATAGACAAGGATACGCTTTTAGACAATGGGCTCAAATACTGGATTCGAAATGAAGGACGATTTCCTGATGGGATTACAGATCGATATTTCGTCCGGTTTGATAGCTCAACGGGAAACTTGTATCAGAGATATCAGTGGGCAAACGCCTCCGAAAGGCACGTAGACAGTCTCCGGGTTGCTGTGGGAGACACCATTAAGATCGGTGGAATGTACATCATACGTCGAGCTGGATTTGCTGATACTGTATGTGGCCTAGTAACATATACAACACAGTTCGTTGAGTTGCCGCACACCGGTTGGGAGGAACGATCTTACACCCTTGGTCTGGGGTTATCCACGCGAAAGGAAGTGTACGCGTTCTACCCGAATTT
The DNA here is from genome assembly GCA_030835135.1 of Bacteroidota bacterium. Classification (GTDB taxonomy): domain Bacteria; phylum Bacteroidota; class Ignavibacteria; order UBA10030; family UBA6906; genus JAGDMK01. The sequence goes on along the minus strand of JAUQWO010000018.1, from coordinate 634 downwards.
GGCCTGCCAAAGTGCAGTTGTTACATCTCACTTGGTCTACGCGCGGGTAGACGGCAATGAGTTTGGGACGTTGCTCTCTCTCCCGGGCTCAAACCAAGAGGGACCAGCAGGCTTTGAACTGCAGCAGAACTACCCGAATCCGTTCAATCCGCACTCGACCATTCGAATCACAGTGCCCGAGAAAACGGTGACTGACCTTACCGTGTTTGATCTATCGGGGCGCAAAATCGCAGTTCTGATACACGGGATCATTGATGCAGGTAACCACGAAGTTACCTTTGATGCAACCGGATTACCTAGCGGCACGTACTTCTGTCGAATGAGATCCGGTGTGTTTGCACAAACAATAAGGCTCGTCCTTCTGAAATGACGACACTATTGAGCGGCCTAACAAGCGGCTGCACCCGGCGCCGCGTCAGGGGGCCGGGGTATCGACCTTAGTCATTTATAGTGTTGGTTGAGGTTTTCAAATTCAGCAGTTTCTTGCGGCGCGGGTGAGCCGCGAGCCGTTAGGCAGCGCGTGCTACGCACGCGCAACATCCAGAGAACGCTTGGCCTCACGGCGTGGATGGATACGGGCACAGTGGTCGTTCATTGCTCGCTTTCTGGAACTGTTTGCAGTCAGACAGGACGG
>JAUQWO010000017.1 GCA_030835135.1 Bacteroidota bacterium | reverse complement strand
TGCTGCCTGCACCATGCGATCGTATCGTTGATACCCGCCTCGAGCGAGATCTCCTGCTCATAACCGAAATCCCTCTTCGCCTTCGATGAATCACACGTCCAGTAGTTCTGGACCATATCCCGTGCTTTCTCGAAATTGATCAGGGCCGGCTTCGGGGAGAACAGTGAGAAGAACTCGGCAAAGGCGGCGATCACGTAGACCCCCGCTTCGGGAACACGGATCGTTACCGCGCCGCTGCCAAGCGCCTTACGTGTGAGCTGTCCGACTTCCTTCCAGCCGTACATCTGTGTGCTGCCGATGAAGTAGGTGTGTCCGACGCTGTTCGGGCTCTCGCCGGCCATCACGATCCCGCGCACCAGATCCCTGACGTGGATCAGGGTCACGTACTTCTCTCCAAAACCTACCACAGGCTGGAGGCCCTTCTGCATCGTCGCGAAGAACTCGAAGACGTCCTTATCCCGCGGGCCGAACACCGCCGGGGGCCTGACGATCGTGATCGGGAGCTTGTCGGCCACCGCAAGGCACTCCTTTTCGGCCTGGAGCTTGGACTTGCCGTAGGTGGTAATGGGTTCGCCGGACTGGTCCTCCGTGATCGGGGTGGCCGTGGGGCTCGGGCCTGCAGCCGTCTGGCTGCTGATCTGGACAAAGCGGGTAAGCTTCGGGGCGTGGCGGATGGCTGCCTGAAGGAGGTTCCGCGTCCCCTCGGCATTGGCGCGGTAGTATTCGGCCTTCTCTTTGGCCTTGGTGAGGCCGGCAGAGTGATAGATGAAGTCGACGCCGGTCACCGCTGTCGCGAGCGCCTGCTCATCGTAGACATCGCCCTGAACGACGGTGATGGGGAGGTCTTTGAGCCATGCAGTGCTGCTGGTCTTCCTGAGAAGACAACGCACCGCATAGCCCTTGTGAAGGAGAAGTTCAACGAGATGGCTGCCGATGAAGCCGCTGCCACCTGTAACGAGTGCTGTTTTCATGGGGGTTCTCAATTGACTTTCAGACGGTGGTAAAGTATATTAAATTACTTTCATCTAATCAAACCTTCGTGTTCGAGATTCCCAAGAGAATGCTGATGACACCTCCTGAAGCGACAGCCAAGCAACCCGTCGACCTCTTCCAGAAGTGCTGGTCTTTCACCCGTGCGGATGAGATCAAGGCCGCGGGTTTCTATCCGTATTTCAGGCCGATCGAGGAGAATGAGGGGCCGGTGGTCACGATCGAGGGCCGCAAGATCATCATGGCCGGGTCCAACAACTATCTCGGACTCACCGCGGACCCGCGCGTGAAGGAGGCGGCGATCAAGGCGGTGCAGAAGTATGGGACAGGCTGTTCCGGTTCGCGCTATCTGACCGGCACGCTGGATCTCCACATCGAGCTCGAAGAACGGCTCGCGAAATTTTTCCACAAGGAAGCCTGCCTGCTCTTCAGCACAGGCTACCAGACGGCGCAGGGGATCATCCCGACGCTCGTCCAGAAGGGCGAATATGTCCTGTCCGACAAGGACAACCACGCATGCATCGTGGCCGGCAACCTGATGGCGAAAGGTGCGTTCGCCGAGATGATCCGCTTCAAGCACAATGACATGGATGATCTCGAGCGGGTGATCAGTAAGTTACCCCTGGAAGTGCCGAAGCTGGTCGTGTCCGATGGCGTGTTCAGCACGACCGGCACGATCGTCGAGCTGCCACGTCTCGTCGAGGTCGCCCGCAAGTACAACGCACGCATCCTCATCGACGATGCCCACTCCACGGGTGTCATCGGCAAAGGCGGGCGTGGCACGGCGAGCCACTTCGGTCTGGAGAAGGAAGTGGACATGACGATGGGGACCTTCTCGAAGACCTTCTCGTCGCTGGGCGGATTTGTGGCCGGCGACACGGCCGTGATCAACTATCTGAAGCATCATGCGCCCGCACTGATCTTCTCTGCAAGCCCGACCCCCGCGGCGGTCGCAGCTGCGCTTGCATCCCTGGCCATCCTGGAGGCCGAGCCGCAACGGATGGACAATCTGATCCGCAACGCGGATAAGATGCGCAAGGGGTTCAAGGCCCTCGGCTTCCGCGTCCTGGATGCCAAGACCGCGATCGTCCCGGTCATCATCGGCGAGGACATGCTGACCTTCAAGTTCTGGCGCGAGCTGTTCGATGCCGGCGTCTTCGTGAACGCGTTCGTCAGCCCCGGTGTGCCTCCCGGCATGGCGATGCTGCGGACCAGCTACATGGCCACGCACGAGGAGAAGCACCTCGACCGCATCCTCGAAACCTTCTCGGTCATCGGCAAGAAGCTCGGCGTGATCAGCTGATCGTTGCGCCGGTCAGCACGTCCCATCGCGGGACGTGCTGACCATACCGTTCCCCGGTGCCCTCCGGATCGAGGCACATCTATTCCCGTCCCACTCTCTGTGAGGCCGTGACCGCATGAGTTCCGTCACTGTTCGTCCCCTGCGTTCCAAAAAAGACGAGAAGATCTTTATCAAGTTCCAATGGAAGCCTTACGAGGGCAATCCATACTGGGTGCCGCCGCTGCTGATGGACAGGCGCAAGCTGATGGACCGGGAGCATAATCCGTTCTATACGCATGCCGATGCAGAATTCTTTCTTGCGGAGCGCAACGGGGAAGTGGTCGGTCGCATCGGTGCCATCATCAATCACAACCACAACCGCGAACACAACGAGAACATCGGTTTTTTTGGTTTCTTCGAATGTCTCGACGACCAGGAGGTCGCGAGCTCGCTGTTCGATGAGGCCGTCCGCTGGCTCAAGGCGCGGGGCGTGACCGCGGTGCGGGGTCCGGCGAGTCCCTCGGTGAACGATGAAGTGGGCATGCTGGTGGAAGGCTTCGATAGGAGCCCGGCGATCCTCATGGCGTACAATCCGCCGTACTATCCCCGGCTGGTCGAGACCTACGGCTTCACGAAGATCAAGGACCTGTATTCCTGGGGGCTGCATCAGGACCAGGTCTTCACGGACAAGCTGGTGCGGGTCTCCGAGGCGGCGACGCAGCGGCAGGGCCTGGTCTTCCGGAAGTTCAACATGAAGGACTTCGACAACGAGGTCAAACGGATCCACGAGCTCTACTCCAAAGGGTGGATCCACAACTGGGGCGAAGTGCCGTTGACGGACGACGAGTTCAATTACATGGCCAAGGACCTGAAGGCCATCGTGAATCCGGAATTCGTGATCTTCGTGGAGGTCAAAGGGAAACCCGTCGGTTTCGCGCTTGCGCTTCCCGATTACAATATCATCCTGAAGGGGAACCGGCGCGGATGGCTCATTCCGGCGATCCTCCGCATGATCTTCCTCAAGAAGCGGATCGATGACTCGCGCATCATCATGCTCGGCGTCCTTCCCGAATACCTGAACTCCGGGATCGGCGGCGTGCTGTTCTACGAGATCGCCCGGCGGATCACGAACACCGGGATCCCGCGCGGCGAAGCGAGCTGGGTGCTCGAAGACAATGTGATGATGAACCGCGGTGCGCACATGCTGAAGGGTGAACTCATCAAGCGGCACCGCCTGTATCAAATGGAGTTGTAACACAACCACCCCTGACGAGGACGTTATGCCAGTACAAAAAGTCGACAAGATCTGGATGAACGGCAAGATGGTGAACTGGGACGATGCCCAGATCCACGTTCTCTCGCACGTTGTCCATTACGGCACCAGCTGGTTCGAAGGGATCCGCTGCTACAATACAGAGAAGGGGCCTGCGATCTTCCGTCTCGATCTGCACGTGCGTCGCCTCCTTGACTCGCTGAAGATCTACCGGACGCCGCTGCCGTGGACACAGGGACAGGTGGAGCAGGGAATCCTTGATACGATCCAGGTGAACAAGATGAAGGCGTGCTATATCCGGCCCGTCGCCTACCGCGGCTATGGTGATGTCGGGGTGAACCCGCTCGCCTGCCCGGTGGACCTGGCGATCGCCGTCTGGGAGTGGGGCGCGTATCTCGGTCCGGAAGCACTCGGCAACGGCATTGATGTGTGTGTCTCCACCTGGAACCGCCCTGCACCGAATACCTTCCCGACCATGGCAAAGGCCGGCGGGAACTATCTGCTCTCGCAGCTGATGAAGGTGGAAGCGATCCAGAATGGCTTCGCCGAAGCGATCGCGCTCGATGTGTCGGGAAATCTGAGCGAAGGGAGCGGCGAGAACTTATTCCTGGTGCGTGACGGGATCATGTTCACCCCGCACCTTGCCGCATCGCTGCTGCCCGGCATCACACGGTCATCGGTCATGCAGCTTGCGCGGGAAATGGGCATCGAGATCCGTGAAGGTGCCATGCCGCGCGAATCCCTGTATGTTGCGGATGAGATGTTCTTTACGGGCACCGCGGCCGAGATCACCCCGATCCGCTCGGTGGATAAGAATGTGGTCGGCACCGGGAAGCCCGGACCGGTGACTATGGCATTACAGAAGGCTTTTTTCGATATTGTTGCGAAGGCCAACGATCCCCACAATTGGTTGAAGTTCGTGTACACCAAGTAGTCCATCCTCACAGGCAAGGGAGGAATGCGATGAAAACAAAAACGCGAACGTCCGTACCTGCACGCCGCCGGACAGCCCGCAAGGCCCCGGCGGCCCGGCGGAAGAGGCCGGCCCCGAAACGGGTCGCGACACCGGCGACCGCACTCGGTATCCGCCGGATCCTCGTCCCGATCGATTTTTCGGTTCACTCCAAGAATGCGCTGAAGTATGCCGTGCCCATGGCCGGTCAGTTCCATGCGGCGCTCCACCTGGTCTATGTCGTGGAGCCTACCATCTATCCGGCTGATCTCGGTTTCGGACAGGTGGTCCTGCCGCGCGTCGAAGAGGAGTTGCGGCAGAAGGGCGCGGAGGAGCTTCAGGCATTGATCGAACGTGAGATCGGAGGGGCCGTGCCCGCCACCTTTGCGGTGCGGACCGGCAACCCGCATCACGAGATCCTGGCAGAGGCGGAGGAGCAGACGGTGGACCTGATCATCGTGGCCACGCATGGTCACAGCGGCGTGGAGCACATGCTGTTCGGCAGCACGGCGGACCGCATCGTGCATCATGCCCCCTGCCCGGTCCTGACGATCAGGCCCGCATAGCGGGCGTATGCACCAGCGGTGGTACCAAGAAAAACGGGGCGGTCCATGAGGACCGCCCCGTTGCATTTCCGATGATCGCGGGGGTCACTTCTCCCGGTCGACGACGAAGTCTGCGAACGCCGCGAGCGAGGCCTTGCTCGGTGAGTCGGGGAATGCGGCGATCTGTGCCTTCGCCTGCTCTGCATAGTGCCGTGCCCGTTCCGTGGCGTACACGATCCCGCCATGGTCCTCCGTAAAGCGCACGATGCGGCGGACGTCGATCTTCTTGCCGCCGGCCTTGATCATCCCGAGGATCTCTTTCCGTTCCGAGGGGCGGGCATGAGCGAGCGCATGGACGAGCGGAAGCGTCAGTTTCTTCTCGCTGAGATCGAGGCCGGTGGGTTTGCCGGTGATCGATTTGCGGCCGGTATAATCCAGGATGTCGTCACGGATCTGAAAGGCGAGTCCGACGAGTTCGCCGTAGTCACGCAGCCGGCGCTGGGCGTCCGCGTCGTCGGTGGCGCTGGTCGCCCCGATCTCGCAGCACGTGGAGAGCAATGACGCGGTCTTGTCGCCGATGATCCGGAGATACTTCTCTTCGTCCATGTCCAGCTTCCGGCTGCGCTGGATCTGGTGGAGCTCGCCTTCGATCATCCGGCGGACGGCGTTCGAGTTGATCTTCAGGAAGGCAAAGTCGTCATGGTCGAGCGCGACGAGAAGTCCGCGCGACAGGAGGTAGTCGCCCATCAGGACCGCGATCTTGTTCTTCCAGACCGCGTTGATCGAGGCCAGGCCCCTGCGGGTGTCGGCATCATCGACGACGTCATCATGCACCAGGGTGGCGGTATGCAGGATCTCCACGAGCGCTGCGCCCCGGTGACTCTTCTCATTCACGCCGCCGCAGAGTTCGGCGCTGAGCAGCACGAGGATCGGGCGGACCTTCTTGCCCTTTTGCCGGACGAGGTATTTCGTGACGAGGTCAACCAATCCGATCCGTGAACGGATCGCCTCGCGGAAGACCCGGTCGAAGAGCGGGAGGTGGTGCTGGATCGGTGACGCTATCGCCTGCAGGTCCACAACGTGCCTTTGGTGGTGCGCGTAGATTCGTTAAGGTGCCGGCTCGGGGTCCCGTGCACGGGAGGCCCATGCGGACACAAAGATGCTGATCTCATACAGCACGAGCAGCGGGACCGCGAGGAGGATCTGGCTCACCGGGTCGGTACCGGGCGTCAGGAAGGCCGCGAGGACGAAGATGACCACGATCGCATGGCGGCGGTACTTGCGCATGAATTTCGGTGTCAGGATGCCGAGGCGCGACAGGAACCAGGACACCATGGGGAGCTCGAAGACGACGCCGGCCGCGAGCATCACGCTGATGATGAAATTCATGTACTCGTTGACGGCGATGTTGTTCTCGATCGTGGCCGTGCCGAACGTTGCGAAGAAGTTGAGTGCCGCCGGGAGCATCACGAAATACGCGAAGGCCACGCCGCCGAGGAAGCATATCGAGGAGAAGGCGACGACCGCACGGGCGGTGCCCCGCTCCCGGGGCAGCAAACCGGGCGCGATGAATGCCCACACCTGATACAGGATGTTCGGCAGACTCAGGATCGCGCCGCCGATGATCGCCACCTGCATGTACAGGAACAGCTGACCGAACGGTTTCAGGTTCTGCAATTTGATGGGCGGCTGTCCGGGGAGGAGGGATGCGTTCACCCGGACGATGGGCTGCAGGAGGACGTCGTTCATGATCCAGTCGATGAAGACCCAGCACAGGATCATGCCCAGGATCACCCCGATGAGGGCCTTGATCACGCGCCAGCGGAGTTCCTCGAGGTGGTCGAGGAACGACATCTCATTGCCGGTCTCCTGTCCCGGTCCGGTGTCCGGCATATCAGCCATGCATCAGCCCTTCTGTGCGCATCAAGCCTGGAGTTCAGGATAGAGAGGGAATTCGAGGCAGAGGTGTTCCACATCCGCAGCGACCTGGGCATGCACCGTGGCCGTTGCGGACCCGCTGATCACGCGGTCGATCAGGACCGCCACGCGTTCCATCTCGGGTTCGCGCATCCCGCGTGTCGTCAAGGCCGGTGTCCCGACGCGGATGCCGCTCGTGATGAGCGGGCTCTTGTCGTCGAAGGGCACCGCGTTCTTGTTCACCGTGATGCCCGATGCATCGAGGGCCTCCTGCGCATCCTTGCCGGTGATGTTCTTGTTCCGGAGGTCGATCAGCATGAGATGGTTGTCCGTGCCGCCCGACACGATGTTATACCCGCGGGCGATGAGCGCCTGTGCCAGCGTCCGGGCGTTGCTGATCACCTGCCTGCCGTATACTTCGAACGAGGGCTGGAGAGCTTCGCGGAACGCCACGGCCTTGCCCGCGATCACGTGCATGAGCGGCCCGCCCTGGATGCCCGGGATGACCATGGAATCGAGCAGTTCGGACATGCGCTTGGTCCGGCCGGATTTCGGCGCGACAAGACCGAACGGATTCTCGAAATCCTTGCCGAGAAGGATCAAGCCGCCGCGGGGGCCGCGGAGCGTCTTGTGTGTCGTCGATGTCACGACGTGGCAGTGGGGGATCGGGTCGTTCAGCAGCTTCCGGGCGATGAGCCCGGCCGGGTGGGCGATATCCGCAAACAGGAACGCACCGACCTTGTCCGCGATCGCCCGGAACGCCTTGTAGTCGATGTTGCGCGAGTAGGCGCTGGCGCCCACGGTGATCATCTTTGGCCGTTCTTTCTTCGCGAGGTCCTCGACCTCGTTGAAGTCGATCATGCCGGTCTGCGGGTTGACGCCGTACGGAATGAACTTGTAGAACTGACCGGAGAAGTTGACCGGCGATCCGTGCGTGAGATGGCCGCCATGGGAGAGGTTCATTCCCATGAGCGTATCGCCCGGTTTCACGAACGTGAAATACACCGCCATGTTCGCCTGGGAACCCGAATGCGGCTGCACGTTGGCGTACTCCGCGCCGAAGAGTTCCTTCGCGCGGTCGCGCGCGAGGTCTTCGGCAACATCGACGTACTCGCATCCACCGTAGTAGCGTTTGCCCGGATATCCCTCTGCGTATTTGTTGGTGAGCGGCGAACCCACCGCTTCGAGGACCGCGAGGCTCACGAAGTTCTCTGACGCGATCAATTCGAGTTTGGTGTTCTGCCGGTGGACCTCGCTGCGGACCGCCGCGGCGACCTCGGGATCCTGCTGCATCAGATTCTTCATCTCAATCCTCCTCGTACCGCTGGAACCACAATTCGCTGATCGTCAATGATGCCGAGAACCGGATGATGTTGTCCTTGATCAGGTTCTTCTCCGTGGTGCCTCTGCTGCCGTACTCGATGGCGAGATTCAACCGTGTATCCGCGCTCACCGGGATCCCGAGGCCTGCCGTCACCGCCCAGGCGTTGATCGGGTCGCCGTTCGGCGCGACATAGGTCTGATGATACATCACCCCCAGGCGGTAGGCGATGCGGTCGAGCAGGGGCTGTCCCGCTTCGCGGGCAGGGGTGCGTTCCATGCCGAGACCGACCATGGTGGAGTTCCGGAGCCCTGTCGGCGTCTTCCCCCTGAACAGCGAGCCGGACCATGCCTGCGTCACCACGTCCGCGGCGAGCAGCACGCGCTCACTCGCGCGGTACGCAATGCCGAAGCCGAGCGTCGCCGGGATGCCGAAGGTCTCCTCGGTTTCCTGCGTCGTGTCGCGCTGGTCGGTGAAGAGGTAGGTGTACCGGTGCGTTGTCGTCAGGTTGGTGCCGGTCGTGAACGCGAATCCGAAAGAGAACGGCGCGAGCAGCGGGCTGACCCCGCCGAGGCTATCGATCACGGTGCTGACGGCGAACGTGGTCCCGCTCATCGTCGATTCCTCCGTCTGATCGCTGCCCGGGAACGTGGACACCCGCGGGAGGATGGAGCTCGTGCGTTCCACGGTGCCGAAGAGGTAGTTCAGGTTCGCGCCGAACGCGAGGCTCTTCGTTGGTGCCCAGGACGCGCCGAGGAGGCCTTTGCTGACGCCGCCGCGACCGGTGTGGTTGATGGCATAAGCGATCGTGTCCGCGGATCCGATGAACGTTCCGTCCGTGTACGTGTTATAGTCGACCTTGCTGAACGGCGTGAATCCCACCACGACCACGATCCCGCGTTCGGGTGAGAGCGGAAGCGCCAGCAACGCGGAGCTGACATCGGCGCGGGCGAGAAAGCGCGACGTCGACCCGTTGGTGGAGTTGAATCCGTCATACTGAAGGCCGCCTTCGATCCGTGCGCGGTCGATGCGGGACCAGGTGGCCGGCGACATTGTGTTGATGACGTAGGATGCCGGTGTGGCATAGCCGGTGTAGCCCATGCCCGCGGACCGGACGCTGGGCGACATGTGAAGATCGCCGATGCCCAGGAAGGAATAAATGGACCCGCCACTGCCGGCGTGCGCCTGGAGCGCAGCCAGAAGGAGAGGGATGATCATTGTGCCACGGATGAACCTTCTCACGATCGCCTCACCGGTCAGTTCTGGGGAATGGAATAGACGATGCGGAGCCGCGGCCGCAGTGCGGCGTTCGTGGCTCCGACACCATGGAACGTGATGAGGTCGAAGCTGCCGAACTCCTGTGCGCCATTCACGCGCAGGAGGAGCCCGTAGTTCGATCCACGTACCCAGGATTGTACGGTGGAGTAGACCTCGGCGACATAGGTGTCCGCGGTCCCCGATCTCACGGTCCCTGTACTCCCCGTGCTGCTGAACGTTCCGGTTGCCGAATCGGCGAGCATGATGTGCGCCGCGATGGAGGCATCACCGGAGAACCGGTTCAGTTTCGAGGTCGTGGCATCGCGCTGCAATTGCAGCTCCGCAACATGCACGGTGGAGCCGCGGGGGATGAAGCTCACATCGAACTTCACGATGCTGCGGTAGACGATCCCGGCCTGTGTGTAGAGGAGCGCGGGTGAGGCGATGACCGCATCGTTGTTGCCGACGAAGGTGTCGATGCCCAGCGAGTAGGTCGACGTATCGCGGACCGTCCCGGCGACATTCTGCGCGATGAGTTCGAGTGTCGGGAAATCCTTCGTGGAATCCGTTTCGAACGACGAGAAGCCGCGGACGACATTCGTGCCGGGTGTCGGGACAATGACGAAGCCGTACTTGTTGTCGGTGTCTGTGGTCGTGAGCCACTCCCGTGCCATGGCGGTATCGAGCTGTACGACGATCCGTCCGGTGTCGGCGCCCACACCGCCGGTGTACGTTCCGCGCACCGTTGCCGCATCATAGAACCCCGCTTGCACCGTATCCCAGGTCGACCCGCCCGCGGTCCACGTGCGGGTGATGCGGTGCACGGTGAAGCTGAAGGGGGCGGTCGAATCGCCGAAGAACGATGCGGCCCGGAGATACAGCCGCGCGGAGAGCACGTTCACCGTGTCGCGCGCGGGGAAGTAGTTCGAATAGAAGGCGAACACACCGATGGCGGTGTAGTTGCCACTCTTGCCGATAAGATTGACCGCGCCGTTCATCGGGAGGACCCGCTTGAACGACGAATTCGATGTCGCGGTGATGGTGGTCTCGCGTACCGCGACCCCGACGAGGGGCAGGGGTGCGACGAGGGCGTTCTGTTCCGTGGGATCCTCACTGCACGCAATGACGACAACTGCAAGGATCAAGGGCAGCCATCGTCGTTTCCCGTCACGCATGGTGATGTGCATCTCCTTCGGTGTGTTCCAGAATGAATGCCACCGCTTCCGCAATGGAAGGACGGACGGCATCCGGCGTGATACCTGCCTCACGGCATTCCTGCACGGCCGAGGGGCCGTAGCCGGTGAGCACGAGCACCGTGTGCGCCCCGGCAGTGTGTCCTACTTTGACATCCGCAAACTTGTCTCCGATGACATACGACCGGCTGAGGTCGACGCCAAATTCCTTCACGGCCTGTTCCAGCATCCCCGTGCGGGGTTTCCGGCACGTGCACTCGACATTGTAGGGAGGGGTCCCACGGGTCGGATGGTGCGGACAATAATAGATGCGGTCGAGGTGCGCTCCGGCCGTGGCCAGTTCCGCCTCCAGCCGTTGATGGATCGGCACCAGGTCCTGTTCGCTGAAATAGCCGCGGGCAACGCCGGACTGGTTGGAAATGATGAACGTGAGGAAGCCTCGCTCATTCAGGCGGCGTACACCTTCGGCGGCGCCGTCGATCATCGCGAGGCCCGCGGCGGTACTCAGGTATCCTACATCTTCGATCAGCGTGCCGTCCCGATCGAAGAATACGGCGGCGCGTCCTTCACTCACTTGCGTGCAAGGCTCCTGTACAGCTGGATGTACTTGCGTGCCGAGGCTTCCCACGAGAAGTCCTTCGCCATGCCGTTCTTCATCAGTTTGCGCCAGCCATTCTGATCGCCCCAGGCCTTGACCGCCCGGCCAAGCGCCTTGAGCATTTCGCTGCTCTCATACCGCGCAAATTTGAACCCCGTGCCGGTGCCGGCAGAGGCATGATACTCTTCGATGGTATCATCGAGTCCGCCCGTTGCCCGGACCACCGGAACCGTACCGTACCGGAGACTGTAGATCTGGTTGAGGCCGCAGGGCTCGTAGCGCGAGGGCATGAGGAACATGTCGCTTCCGGCCTCGATCAGGTGTGCCAGCTCCTCGTTGAAGGTCAGGGAGATCCCGATGTTGCGCGGATACTTCTTCGTGGCCTTCTCGAACAGATCGTGATACTTCTTTTCGCCTGTCCCGAGGACCACCAGCTGCACCTTCAGGGCGATCATCTCGTCCAGAACGTCGCCGATGAGGTCAAACCCCTTCTGGTCCGCCAGCCGGGAGATGATCCCGATCACCGGCACCCGCTCATCGAAGGGGAGCCCCAGACGGTCCAGCAGGATCTTCTTGTTCTCGACCTTGAGATCCATCGCGCGCGCGTCGTATCGCTGGGGGATGAGTTCGTCGGCAGACGGGTCCCACACGGAGTAGTCAACGCCGTTCAGGATGCCCGTCAGGTCGTGCTTGCGCTTCTCCAGCAGCGCCTGCAGGCCGCAGCCGTATTCGTCCGAGCTGCGGATCTCCTGAGCATATTTCTCGCTCACCGTCGTCAGGGCATCTGCGTGCACGAGTCCGGCTTTGAGGAAGTTCAGGTTCCCCCAGGCGATCACGCCGCTCTCCGCGTCCTGCTCGGCGGGAAGTCCGGTCTGTGCGAACGACCTGTGAGGGAAGGTGCCCTGGTAGGCCATGTTGTGGATCGTGAAGACCGTCTTCGTTTCCTTGTAGAACGGATCGTTCTTATAGAGGGTCTTCAGGTACGCCGGAACCAGCCCCGTCGGCCAATCGTTGCAGTGGATGATATCCGGCTGCCAGCCGAGCTTCTTCAGGACCTCGAGGATGCCGCGATTGAAGAACGTGAAACGCGCATCGTTGTCCGGAAAGTCCTTCTTGGTCTCGGGGTGAACGTACAGGCCGGGACGTCCAAACAGTGTGCTGTTATCGAGGAGATAGACCTGGACTTTGACCTGGGGGTTGGCGATGAAGGAGGACTTCACGCTGGCCGGGAACGAGCGCTCGCCGACCGGGATGTCGATCTCTTTCATCCGGATCATGTCGTGCAGCCGGGCCTTCCGCTCATTAATAGAGCCGTAGCGCGGAAGCATCACCCGGATCTCATGCCCGAGCTGACGGATCGTCTGGGGGAGGGCACCCGAGACATCGGCAAGCCCGCCCGTTTTCGCGAATGGCTCCACTTCGCTGGAAATGAACAGGATATTCAGAGGACGAGGCATTCCGTGAACATTGGCGTGGGGAGATAAACTTCTTCTTGCATCAATCATTGTAATGTACCCAATTCCAGTCTGAGAATCAAATGATGGCCGGCGGGTCCTCCCATGCTTGACAAAGAGGGTCGCATTGGCTATATTGCCACAGATTCAGACATCGATAATTCTGGAGTTCAGCCTATAGAAGTGTTCGGTTAAAGGTTTGTGCTGGTTGCAGGCAGGTGAGTTCCTTTAACGAACATTCTATAACACGCTGGTGGCTCCATGAACCATGTCCGCCGCCGAATGTTATGGATGTTAGATAACGTTCGGTTTTTTATTTATCGGGAGGCGATCTCTTTCGTGCGTCCAGTCAGATTCCACATGGTCCGGGTCGCGATGGTTGCCCTTGTCGCGGTGCTCTTCTGGCCGGGGGATCTCCCGGCGGCACCTGCCGGCTCGGCTGCAACGGCTTCCGCGCATCCCGGTGCGCACAAGCCGGATCTTCGTGTGCTGAGTTCCACCCCGTCCGCGCTCGTGCTCGAATACATTCCACGGTACACCAGCACCGACACCGTCATCGTCGATGGCCGGACCTGTGTCCGGTTCAACATCGGAGAAGGCAAAGGCGCGTATGCCCCGGAAGAATACGGCACTCCCGATCTTCGTACGCGCGTCACCGGCATCGCGTTCCCGACCTCGGGCGCTGCATCGGTGCGCGTCCTAGCCGCTGACTATGAGGACCGGAAGGGGATCGATCTCCTCCCCGTTCCGCAGATCCGCTATCGCGATGGCATGCCTGACGGCTCGGTGTATGCCGAGAACCGCGATGCGTATGCGCGTCCGGGTTTCGCTCCGGCAACCATCGCCACGGTCGGTGCGCCGGCTCCCGTGCGGAGCCTCCTTGTCGGGCCGGTGACCCTTGCCCCGATACAATATGATCCCGTCGCCAGGACCGCGCGGCTGTATTCCCGGATCGTCGTGGAGATCACATTCGCGTCCGGCACCCCGCAGGCCATCGACGATGCTGATGTGCGGTTGCTCGGGCCCGGCGTTGTCAATGCGTCCCTGCTCTCATCGATGCCACGCTCCACACGGCCGCTGTCGAAGACCGCCCTTGCTTCCAGCGTGCTCGCCTCCGGGGATTGGTACCGTCTCGCGGTGACGGAAGAGGGGATCTACAAGATCGATGCAGCGTCGCTCACCGCGATGGGTATCGCCGTCGCATCGATCGATCCGCGCACCATCCGCATCTATGGCAATGGCGGCAAGGAACTCTCCGAGAATCCCGGGGACGCGCGCCCGGTCGACCTCGTGGAGAATGCCATCTATGTGGAAGGGGAGGCCGACGGCCAACTGGGTTCGTCCGACTACATCCTCTTCTATGGCCGTTCACCGCGCGGGTGGACCTACGCGCCATCGCGCCGGACGTGGGACCACTACATCAACCACTACACCGAGACGAACTACTACTGGTTGACCTTCGGAGGGGCACGCGGGAAGCGCATGGCGGACCAGCCGTCGTCGGCCATGACCCCGTCGGTGGTCGTGGAGAAGTTCACCGACATGGTGGCGATCGAAGAAGAGAAGGTGAACAAGCTCAGCTCGGGCAAGGCCTGGTACGGACAATCGATCAGCGGCCCCTCCGGCTCGTTCACTCACGTCAGTCCGTTGCCTGGCCTTGTGGCCAATGATGTCATCACGTATCGATACACTCTCGTTGCACACGATGAGACGTTCCCGCGGTTCACCGTGCGGGAGGGAACCACGGTGCTCGGGACGCACGCGCTCCCGTCCTCATCCGAGGGAAGCTACCAATATGCGACGGCCTCCACGTTCGAAGCATCGGCTTCGTCGTCGCTGTCCGGGACCTCGAGCCAGTTCAGCGTGAGCTTCCAGTCGTCGAGTGCGGCATCGGAGGCCTGGATCGACTGGGTGGAGATCCTGTACCCGCGCATGCTCTGGGGCGTCAATAATGCGCTGCACTTCCGCTCGCCCGATGCGACGGGTATCGCGGAGTACCTGCTCCAGCAGTTCACCGCCAAGCCGATGGTGTTCAATGTAACGGACCCGGCGAACGTCCGCCTGATCTCCGGCGTGGCCGGTTCATACACCTTCCGCGATACGCTTCGCACCGGGGAGGTCACGGAGTACTGGGCGACATCGGTCGGTGCGTGGAAGACGATCGCCGGCGCGCAGAAGGTCGCCAATCAGGACCTCCGCGGGTATGCCGGAGGGGCGGATTTCATCATCCTGACGAGTGAAGAGTTCAAGAGTGTCGCCGACCGCATCAAGACCTTCCGCGAACAACCCGCGAATGGCGGCTTGAAGTCCATTGTCGTGGATGTGGCGAACATCTATAATGAATTCGGCGGGGGCTTGCCGGACATCTCGGCGATCCGGGACTATCTCAAGTACGCCTACGAGAGTTGGACGCTGAAGCCGACGTTTGTGTTGTTCCTGGGTGGCGCGTCGTACGATTACAAGAACATCCTCGGGACGAGGTCCAGTTACGTCCCTACATGGCAGTCCGCGGAATCGCGCAACGAGATCTTCAGTTATGCGACCGATGATTTTTTCGCGCGGTTCACCCAGAACGGCCTGCCGTCGCTCGTGCTCGGGCGCATCTCGGCGCGCACGGTGCGCGAAGCGAACATTGTCGTGGACAAGACCATCCGGTACCGCGCGGAGAGCGCGGACGACAGCTGGAAGATGCGCATCCTGTACGTCGGCGATGATTCCTGGACGAGCGAAACCGAAGACGGTACGATGCACAGTGACGACGCCGAGACGCTGAGCAGTGCCGCGTTCACGCCGGACGAAATTGAAAAGAAGAAGATCTACATTGCGGAATACCCGACCGTCTTCACGGCGCAGGGCCGGCGGAAACCGGGTGCGGCCCAGGATATCATCGATCAGGTGAACCAGGGGGTGCTGATCCTGAACTACTCCGGCCACGGGAACCCGAAGGTGTGGGCCCACGAGATGATCTTTGAGGTCAACACCTCGATCCCGCCGATGGTGAACGCGAACCGGCTTGCACTCTTCATCCTGGCGACCTGCAACTTCTCGCAGTTCGACGACCCGCGCAACTACACCGGCAGCGAATTGCTTCTGAACAAACCCGATGGTGGGGCGATCGGCGTGATCTCCGCTTCCCGCAAGGTGTTCGCCATTAGTAACGCACAGCTGAACCAGGGGACCTACGAGCGGATGTTCAAGCGTGATGTGTACGGGCGGGTGGTCGTGGACCGGCCCGCAACAGCGTTGCTGTTGTATAAGGTCACGGGCGGGGGCGAGCAGGTGAACGATGCAAAATACCTGTACATGGGCGATCCGACCACCCAGCTGGCATATCCCCGCGGGTATGCGATGATCGACAGCATCAATGGGGAACCGGTCGATAGCGTGGGCGGGGCGCCGCGCACGACCCCCATCGTCCTGAAGGCGATGAGCCGGGTGACCGTCGGTGGCACGATCCGCAATGCCGGCAACCGTATCGACTCCACGTTCAACGGCATCGTGCAACTCCGCGTGAACGATGTGAGCAGGGCACAGCTGATCGTGAACTTCTATGCCGGCCGCAATTGGGCGTACACGTCCACGGGCGGGACGATCTACCGGGGCGAGAACTCCGTGCATGCCGGCCGCTTCCGTGCGACGTTCATGGTGCCCAAGGATATTTCGTACGCGGATACCACCGGTCGCGGACGTCTGGTGGCGTACTTCTCCGGCGGTGGCGCGGATGGGGCGGGATTCACGGGCCTTGTGCGCGTGGGCGGCACCGATACCTCGGCGGCCAACGATGGCACCGGACCGTCGATGCACATCTATCTCAACTCGCGGGAGTTCCGTCCGGGAGATGTCGTGACCGAGGCGCCGAGGCTGCTCGTCGATCTGCGGGATTCAAGCGGCGTGAATACCTCGACGGCCGGTATCGGCCATCGCATCGAGGCGTGGATCAACGGCAGTACCCAGAGCAAGGACCTGACGGAGCATTACACGAGTACGCTGGATGATTTCCGGGCAGGAACGGTCGAGTATCCGCTGAACGGTCTCGCATCCGGCAAGAACACGATTCGTATCCGCGCCTGGGATTCACAGAACAATTCGTCGGTCGCAGAAACGTTCTTCGAGGTCGCGAGTTCCGGCAGTCTCAGCATCACCGACGTCTTCAACTATCCGAACCCCTTCGCGGGCGAAACGCAATTCACGTTCCGTCAGAACCTGAGCGATCCGCTCGACGTGGAAGTGAAGATCTATACCGTCGCGGGTCGCCTGATCCAGTCGCTGCACACGATCACGGCCGGCGAACCGATGGTTCGCGTGCCCTGGGATGGCCGCGACCGCGATGGCGATATGCTCGCGAATGGAGTATACCTGTACAAACTTGTTGTCCGCACCACCGATGGCCGCTTCAGCAGTGAGGCCCTCGGCAAACTGACCGTGGTGCGTTAGGAACACTGGATGTAGTCACTGTTTATCTTGTTCGATCAGGAGGAGTTCTTCACATGAAAACGCAGAATCGGGTATCACAGATCATCGCACTGCTCCTTGCGGCATTCGCGCTGGCCGGCATTGCTTCCGAAGCGCGCGCACAGGGTGAGTCGGCGGTGCCTTTCCTGCTCATTGCCCCGAATTCGCGTGCCTCCGGTATGGGTGAATCCGGCACAGGGACGGTGGACGACGCGTCCGCGATCTTCTGGAACCCTGCGGCACTCGCGTTTCTGAAGGGGCAGGAGGTCAGTATCACGCATGCCAACTGGCTGCCGCAGTTCAATCTGCCGGACCTCTTCTACGATCACCTGAACTACCGCATGGACATCGACGCCATCGGGGGGACCATCGGCGCGAGCGTGACGTACCTGAGTCTCGGTGAATTCGCGGTCACCAACTCCTCGGGTCCGACGGTCATCGACAAGTTCAAGTCGTTCGAGTACGCCGTGGCGGTCGGGTATGCCACCAAGGCCTCGGAGGACCTGGGCATTGGCGTGAACGTCCGTTACATCCATAGCGCCCTCTCTCCTATCGGCACCGAATCGGAGAAGGGGAACGGCATCTCCTCGACGGTCAGCGTTGACCTTGCCTTGATGTACCGCCCGGTGAAACTGGAGGTGCCGTTGCTCGGCGACATCGGGAATGCCTTCAGCGTCGGGGTCAACCTGTCCAACCTCGGCCCGAAGGTGACCTACGTTGACGCCGACCAGGCGGACCCGCTCCCGACGAACCTGCGTGTCGGTCTCGGGTACAAACTCCTCAACGACGAATACAACAATCTGCAACTGGGCCTCGACTTCAGCCGCCTGTTGGTCCGCCGCCGCGAGGACCAGACATCCGATCCGTTCTACAAAGCGCTGTTCAGCGCGTGGGGCGACGGGACCGGCCTGAAGAAGGTGATCGTAAGCGGTGGTGCGGAATACTGGTATGGTGCCCCGCGGCTCATCGCCCTGCGCCTGGGTTATTTCTACGAGCATCCGGAGTTTGGTGCCCGCAAGTTCCTCACGTTCGGCGCGGGTATCCGCTACGACATCTATGGGTTCGATTTCAGCTACATCTCCGCGGCGGACAATCATCCGCTCTCGGATACGATCAGGTTCTCGTTGCTGATCGCATGGGGTGGTGACGAACCGAAATAAGCGACCTGCAACCCGAATCCGGACAACTGCCTCTATGATCAACATGCTCTGGCGGGTCCTCGGCCTCCTGGTGATACCGGTTGCGCTTGCCGCGCAACCGGTGTCGCACAGCATCGTGGCTTCACCCTCCGATCTTCCGCAGGCCAGGCGTGTGGTACTCGCCGCGGCCGATACGGTGCACGTCCTCGCCGTCATGGTCCAGTTCCAGGAGGACAAGGACGACAGGACGACCGGCAATGGCCGGTTCGATACCTCGCGTGTGACCAGCGCTGATATCCCTGTCGATGCTCCACCACGGGACCGCGACTACTTCGATGCCCATCTCACGTTCCTTGCGAACTACTACGCGAAGGCCTCGAAGGGGAAGCTGATCGTCCGGGCGCAGCTCATCCCGACCGTCATCACGCTCCCTGCGACGATGATGCGGTACAGCCCACCGAAGAACACCGCGAATACCCCGGTGGCGGACCTTGCGCGCGATGCCTGGCGCGCAGTGGATTCTCTCGGGCTCTTCACCGCGTTCTCGTCGTACGATGCTTTCGTCGTCTTCCACGCGGGTGTGGGTAGGGATATCGACCTGGTCGCATCGCTCGGGTACGATCCCGGACCGCTGGATATCCCGTCGCTCTACCTCGGCCCATCGGCCTTCAGGGATGCGCACGGTGTCTCCGGGGTCCCGGTCCGCGCCGGTTCGTTCACGATCCCGAATTCGATCGTCATCCCGGAGACCGAAAGCCGTTCGGTCCCCGGGCTGGGTGGCGATGTCTTCCTCGAGTACAGTATCAACGGGCTCCTGTGTGCCTCGCTCGGCAACTATCTTGGCCTGCCGGACCTCTTCGATACGAAGACCGGCCGCACCGCCATCGGACGGTTCGGTCTCATGGATGGCCAGTCGATCTTCAGTTTCAACGGCGTCTTCCCCCCGGAGCCCTCGGCGTGGGAGAAGTACTGGCTTGGCTGGATCGAACCGATCACCGTTCCGCCGGGACAGCGGACGCTGTCGCTTCCGGCCGTCGCGCTCGCGGACACGATCTACCGTCTCCCGATCGGTGCGCGCGAGTACTATCTCATCGAGAACCGCAACCGCGATCCGCGGCAGGACGGGCAGCGTGTCACCATGGTGTACAATGGCGCGACCGTGGTGAAGGCATTCCCGCGCGATACCACGGGATTCAACGCCTTCGATGTTGCTGCGCTGCAGGGTACGGTGACCGACGTGGAAGACCTGGATTGGAGTCTGCCGGGTGGCGTCGACACCAAGGGTGTGTTCTACGATGGCGGCATCCTGGTCTGGCATATCGATGAGACGGTGATCGCGGCAGGACTTGCGACCAACACCGTGAACGCGAACATGAACCGCCGTGGGATCGATCTCGAAGAGGCCGATGGCTCGCAGGACCTTGGGCAGGAATACGGATTCCTCTCCGCGGGAAGCGGGAGTGAGATCGGGACCGCGCTGGACTTCTGGTATGTCGGGAATGCGTCGCCGGTGAACAAGAATATCTTCAATGCCACGTCCACGCCCGGGACGGCGAGCAACGACGGCGCGTTGAGTTATGTGGCGCTCACAGACTTCAGCGCTCGCGGACCCCGCATGACCGTTGGGTTGACGCACGGCGATGGGATGAAGGGCCCCCTGGCGGGATATCCCCGGTCAACGTCGCTCACCGGCGAGACCGGTGTTGCGATGGCGCTTCCTCCCGGTGCGCTCACGCTCTCTACGCTGAACGGCAGACCGGCAGTGTTCGTCGCGACGTCGAATGCCACCACATGGACCACGTTGCCTTCGCAACCGTCGCAGAAACAACCTCCGCGGATCTTCGGTTGGACCGTCGATGGACGTCCTCTCCTCGCGGGAGGATCAGCGGACGGGCTCATCGCCGCGGGTGATGATTCGTCGGGTTATACCTCGGGTGTTGCGGTCAGTGACATCAATAGCGATGGCGTCACGGACTTCGTCGTGGCGGATGATGGGGCCTTCCGCGTCCGGGCGTGGAGTCTGCGTGATCAGAACGCCGATGGGCGTGCGGATTCCCTGTTCCGGTATCGGTTCGGAGGAAGTACGCTCGTCCCTCCCCCGGTGATCGGATCGGTCATGATCGCGACCGGTGGACTCACCAGTTATGTCCATTGGATATCCCGGAACGCTCCCGAGCTTCGCTCGGATTTCGTGTTCCCCGGTTCGTCGGAGGATGTGACCGGGATCGCTGTCTATCCTGCGCAGGATGCCTTCGTCGTGGCGGGTACACAGGGCTCGATCGCGGTCACCGCGCGGACGGCAACGGGCGGTGTGGTGACCGATCTTGGCTATCGTTCGATCGGGCATCCGATCGCCGGAGCTCCCGCGGTGGCCGGGACCGGGGCATCCGTGCGCATCGCGGTGGCGACCCGTGACGGCCTGGTGTATCTGCTCGATGGCGCTCTCGCGCCGGTTCCTGGCTTCCCGGTCACCGTGGGTCAGCCGTTGTCGCTTGCTCCGGTACTCGCGGATGTGAACGGCGATGGCAGCCGTGACGTGGTGGTCTTCGCGGGGAACAGGATCCTCGTCTGGAATGCCTCCGGGGCCATGCTCGACAATTTCCCTGTGACGCTCGACGTCGCCGACACACTGACCGCTGCACCGGTGGTCGCCGATGCGAATGGGGATCAGCGTGTGGATATCCTCGGGGGAACGGACCGCGGTCTGATCGTTGCGTACGATCGGACGGGGAGGACGGTCGATGGATTCCCGCTCCTGGCAGGCCGCGGCAAGCAATCGATCGGTGTCACGACCGTCGCCGATTCGCTCCTCGTCTTTGCCGCATCCTCCACCGACGGATCCGTGTCCGGCTGGCTGACGGGGAAGTCGACGTCGCCGGTTGCTGGTACGATGATGCCGTGGCCCCAGGCCTGGCACGACGCCGCTCATACCGGATACGATGCCACGCCGGCCCCGGGCGCACCGCAATCGTCGGACTTCTTCCCGGCATCCCGTGCGTACAACTGGCCGAACCCCGCGTACGGGGGCTCGACCATGATCCGCTATTTCGTCAAGGAAGCGGCCACGGTCACGGTGAAGATCTATGACATGGCCGGGGACCTCGTTGCAACGTTGCAGGGTCCGGGGATCGCGGGCATGGACAACGAGGTTGCGTGGGATCTCGCCGAGGTGCAGACCGGAATTTACTTCGCCCATATTGATGCCGCGGGCGCCGCTGCAAGCGGATCCGCGGTCGTGAAAATCGCTGTCGTGAAATAACGGGGATCCCCTGTGTCCGTGCACCATCGCGCTGTCCTGCTCGTCGCAACATTCCTTCTGATTGCCGCTCCACTCCGTGCCCAGGAGGAGTTCCCGCATCCGGAACTTGTGTGGCGGACCATCGATACCAGGCACTTCCTTGTGCACTACCACGAGGGAGCGGAGCGCACTGCCCGGGTGATCGCGAAGATCGCCGAGGATATCTACGGGCCCGTGACGTCGTTCTACGAACACGAACCCGATTCGAAGATAAGCTTCATCGTCAAGGACTACGACGACATCTCCAATGGTGCGGCGTATTTCTACGACAACCGGATCGAGATCTACGCGCCCAGCATGGACTTTGAGCTGCGCGGGACGCACAACTGGCTGCGGAACGTGATCACGCATGAATTCACCCACATCATCCAGATCCAGACCTCGATGAAGTTCGGCCGGAAGGTGCCGGCCGTCTACCTCCAGTGGCTCGGGTACGAGTCGGAACGCCGCGTGGATGTGCTCTATGGCTACCCGAACATCGTGGCCTCGTATCCGATCTCCGGCTTCGTGGTGCCGGCGTGGTTCGCGGAAGGTGTTGCCCAGCATAACCGGCGCGAACTGCAATATGATTTCTGGGATACCCACCGTGACATGATCCTGCGATCGTATGCGCTTGACGGGAACATGCTCACCTGGGAGCAGATGGGGGTTTTCGGAAAGACGAGTCTGGGCAACGAATCGTCGTACAACGCCGGCTTCGCATTCATCCGCTATTTCGGCGAACGGTTCGGGCAGGACAAGCTGCGGGAGGTCTCGCGAAATCTGTCACGGTTCGATGCCGCAACCATCGATGGTGCGATCGAGAGGGCGGTGGGGATCCGCGGCGCGGACCTGTACGACGAATGGAAGGCCGAACTGACACGCGGCTACCGCGAACGCGTGGCTCCCGTGCGGGCGATGATGCGGGAAGGGACGCCTCTGGTCACCGATTCTCTCTATGAGGTGATCGATCCGGGAGAAGGGATCCGTCTGGAGAGCATGATGCGGACGCCTGTCCTGCCGGCTGCCGGACGGCGTGACGCCACGGTCGGATTCGCCAACCTCTATCCGGTCTATTCTCCCGATGGTTCGAAGCTCGCATTCACGAGCGCGAAGAACGGCGACTACTTCGGCCTTTCGTCGTTGTTCGTCTATGACTTCGCGACGCACACCGAGACGCTCGTCCAGCCCGGCGTCCGTACGTCCCCGGCGTGGTCTCCCGATGGCACCAGGCTCTACTATGGCCGTTCCGGCCGGGACAATCCTCATTGGTCTCTGCAGTTCGATATCTACGAGTACGATCTTGCGAAAGAGGAAGAGCGTCGTGTCACCTTCGGCAGACGCGGGATCAGTCCTACGGTGTCGCCGGATGGCGAAAAGATCGCCTTCGTCGTCACGCGCGACGGTACGTCCAACCTCGCGGTGGTGAACCGTGATGGGAGCGGATACCGCGAGATCACGCTCTACGCGAACGGCGAACAGGTCTACAACCCCAGCTGGAGTCCGGACGGCTCGCGGATCGTGTTCGATCACTCGATCAAGGACGGCCGGGACATTGCCTGGGTGCGGCCGGACGGGAGCGACCTGACCTTCCTCGTTACCGGTGACGATGACCAGCGTGCGGCCCGGTTCGCGCCGGATGGCAAGACCTTCTGGTTCAGTGCGGATCGGGGCGGGATCTTCAATATCTACCGGTATGACATCGCCAGCCAGCGGACCGATCAGATGACGAACGTGCTGGGCGGGGCGTTCTATCCGACGGTCAATGCCGCGGGCGACCTCGTGTATGCGGCGTACACCTCCGGCGGCTACAAGGTGTACCGGTATGCGGCTCCGGCGCCGGTGCCCGACGGCGATCACCACTATCAGCCCGGGCCGCTTGACGGCCGGTTCCCCGCCCCGGTGGTGGCCTCGACCGGTGCGGCAATATTCGACTGGTCCGCGCTTCGCGGGTATGATGATACGCAGGGGTTGCCGGACTCGTCCCGCGCGTACCGGAGCGTGTTCACGAATCTTTCCGTCGTTCCCGTGATCCGGGTGGACAACTATAATCCGAAGAGCAAGGGTATCGATGTCATCAAGGTCGGTGCCTATGTCTTTTCCACCGACGTCCTGGACCGGACCGGGTTCTTTGCCGGCGCAACGTTGAATGCAAAACTGGAACGGGACCTGTTCCTGCAGTTCACCTATCGCGGCAGGCTGCCGTTGTTGTACGAACTCGGGCTGGAACCCGTAGCATCGCTCGAACTGTACAACATCACGCGGAAGACGAGCAATGTGATCAGTCTCCCCGCGTCAACGATCCCCGTCGATGTCGGCTATAACCTGCTGGAGGTCGACCTCGCGCTCGCCCAGCCGGTCTTCTCGCAGTTCGCGAACGCAGAGCTCCGCTTCATGCACAGCCGGTACACTTCCATCATTGAATCGTTCATCAATCCGGAGACCACGCCTCCGTCGCTCGTGTCCAGCTCCAGCGATCTGTATCTGATCGCGAACGATCTCTCGCTCACGTTCCGTGTGGATGCGCTTCTGCCGTCGCGCACCCAGGAGATCAACCCCGTCGGCAGGAAGATCAAATTCCGGCTGGGGAGGGAGTGGAACAAGTTCAACGGCGACGGGGAGTACGAGGTGACGTCGACCGGGCTGCACCCGCTCTACAAGGACGTGAACATCACGCGTGCGGAAGTGCAGTGGCGCGAATACCTGCCGTTCCTCTTCAAGAACCACACGCTGTCGGTGAATCTCCGCGGTGGCAGTATCATCGGTCCGCCGGTGGACGAGTTCTTCGACTTCTACGCGGGGGGGCTCATCGGCATGAAGGGCTACCCGTTCTACGCGATCGGGGGCAATGAACTGGCGACCATGGGCCTGACGTGGCGCTTCCCGCTGGTGCATAACATCGATGTGCGCCTGGCGCACCTGTACTTCGACAAACTGTATGGTGCGGTGTTCGCGGACGCCGGGTATGCCTGGACGGACTTCCGTCCGCGCCTGAAGGACTTCAAGAAGGATGTCGGCATTGAGCTGCGACTGGAGTCGTTCTCGTACTATGCGTATCCGACGCGGATCTTCCTGAGCGCGGCATACGGCCTCGACAAGTTCGAACGCTACATCAGGAGCCGGGACCAGTATGTCACGTACGGTCAGGAGTGGCGGGTGTATTTCGGGATCCTGTTCGGGTTCGAACTGGATTGATGACATCGTGTCGCGTACGCGATGTGTTCACACCACATGAGACAGGTTGTGCTATGAAACGAATTGGCGGTCGCGCCGTCCTCCTCGTCATCCTCTGCGGCGTTCTCGTGGGCCATGGCGTGCCGGTGCATGCCGGCGAGAAACCAGAGACGCACCGCGTCCTCACGGGGAATCTGCGTGTCGATCTCTTCGGGATGGATGCCCTGACCGATGGGCCGCGCCTGGCGTTGCCCGCCGATGACGTGGCGGTTATGATGCCGCGCAAGTCTCCCTGGCTTGCCGCCGGACTCTCATTGCTGCTGCCGGGGGCAGGGGAGTTCTATGCTGAGAGCTACTGGAAGGCAGCGATCTTCGTGGCGATCGATGTTGCGGCGATCGCCATCGCATTGACCAACAATGGGAAGGGGAACGACAAGACGTGGTTCTACCAGTCCTATGCGAATGGACACTGGAGTGTGGTCAAGTATGCGGAGTACGCGCAGACACTCGCACCAACGGGGAGGACCTATGCCTGGCGCGTGCAGGGGACCGAGGGGATGGATCCGTGGGACCGTCCGTGGACGCAGGTGAACTGGGCCGAGCTGAACCGGATGGAGCGTGATATCGCGGGGTACTACTCACATACGCTCCCCGCGTATGGGGAGCAGCAGTACTATGAGCTGATCGGCAAGTATCCGCAGTTCAATCAGGGATGGGATGATGCGCCGGCGGCGTTCACGTATGGGGATCCGCTCACGGCGCACTTCACCTGGTATGCGAACGAGCGGGGCAAGGCGAACACGTATTACGAAACGGCCACGCGCTGGGTGACGATCGCGATCGTCAATCACATCCTCAGTGCGGTGGATGCAGCGTGGTCAGCGAGCATCTACAATAAAGCCCACGCGTCGGTGAGCTCCCGGGTCATTCCCACGCCGGCGGGCTACACGATGATGAGTTCGCTGAAGGTGAGTTACAGCCTGTAGAATTGACGATGGAAGATCGAGGAGTGAAGATCGGGGATGACGCATCCTTCGACGATCTTCACTCTTCCATCTTCACTTACTTCGGAACCCGCAGCAGCACCCCGATCGCCCCCCCCAGGAACAGCAGGTTCGCCGCCCACGCGGTAAGCAGTGGATGGATGTCCCCGTTGTACCCGAACACCTGACTCACCTTCATGAATATGAGGTACACGAAGCAGATGAGCAGACTGATCCCGAGTTGGACGCCCACGCCACCCCGACGGCGGATCGACGAGAACGGGACGCCGAAGAGCACCACGATCACGGTGGCGAAGGGAAACGAGATCTTGCTGTAGTAGTCGACCTGCCAGCGCGCCACGTCCTGCCCGGCGCGCTGCTGGCTGTCGATGAATGATGCCAGATCACCGAAGCTCATCTCATCCGGCTTCTGCTGCTTCTTCCGGAGGTCGTCGGGATTGAAATGCAGTGCCCCCGCGGGCTGGACGGCGAATTCATCCATGCGCTCTTTCCCGTGCGCGAACCAGCGCCGTGTGCCGTTGTTCAGCATCCACTGCGCACTGCTCGAGTCCCAGACCATCGTGAGCGCGTCCACGCGTTCCACCATCACCGTCGGATCGGCGACGCTGAAATCCTGGATGCTCACACGGGAGGCGATGTTCCGCGTGTCGTCGAAGTATCCCAGGGAAAGGATGCGGGTCGGACTGTCCTGCACATAGATGTTGGCACCGGACGCGTTGACGACATCCTTGTGGAGATAGACCCGTTCGATCGTGAACTTCTTCTTGTTCGCGCTCGGGACGATCCAGCCATTGAAGTAGACGGAGAGAGCGCTGATCATGAATGCGACGCCGATGTACGGGAGCAGCAGGCGGTAGAGACTGACGCCACCGGATTTGAAGGCGGTCCATTCGCCCTGGGCCGAGAGCCGCGCCGTGACGAACAGGCTGGCGAGCAGCATGGCCACGGGGATGATGAGTTTGATGATCTCGGGGACGAAGTATACATAGTAGAGCACGATGATGTCCCACCCGGCCTGCTTGTCGATGAAGTCATCCAGCTTCTCCATCGCATCGATCACGATGAACACGACGAGCACGGCCACGAGGGAGAAGAGGGCCGTGACCAGGAACTGCCGGATGATATAGCGGTCGATGAGTGTCATGCCGCCTGCTCCGGTGCCACGGGTGTCTGGGGAAGCTGCGTGCGCCACCGGCGGGGGATGAAGCGTTCAAGACCGCTCCAATTGATGAGGATCGTCTCCCGTCCGATCTTGAACGTGAGATACACTCCCATCAGTCCGATGATGATGTTCGCCCCCCACATGCCCCAGAACGGGGAGAGGATGTTGCGGTCGGCAAGCTTTTCGCCGCCGATGAGGAACGCCCAATAGAGAACGAAGAAGCCGAGGCTGAGCGTGGCGGCGATGCCGAAGCCGCCGCGGCGCGCCATGATGCCGAGCGGGGCGCCGACGAGCACGAAGATGATGCATGCTGCCGGGATCGCATACTTCTTGTGGATCTCTACCCGGTACTGATCGATCTGCCGCTCGAGTGCCTCAACCCGGAATGCGGCGGTGGCGAGCGCGGAACCGAGCGTACGCGCACGGATGAGGGCGGTGGTCGGGACCGGCCCCTGCGGGATGATCGGGTCGTTCAATCCCGTATGCCACGTGCCGTCGAGCGCACCCTGCATCTCCGCTGTCATCAGGCGCTGGACCTCCGCGCGTTGCCGGCCGAGTTCTCCGGACAGGCTGTCCACGACGACCATCATCGCCGGGGCACTGAGTTCCCGGTCGCCGCGCGAGAACGCCCCGGTCTGCGAGCGCTCGAAATCGAACCCCTCCACATCCATGGCGATCCGGTGCTTCTCGAACCGCACCTTTCGGTACCCGGTGCGTTCCTGCATATCCAGTTCATGGATCTCCCCGCGGTAAAGTTGCATGATGATCTTGCGGAAATCGGGGGAGAAGGAGATGGCACCGCGCTCGGCGGTGATCACGATGTTCTTGGTCGGGTTCGTGTAATCGTAGAGCGTCACCCCCTCCAGATCGTTCGACCGCTCGGATGTTTTCCGGACGAGCATGCTGTAGCCAGGGAGGTCCTGTGAGAACACGCCGTTCACGAGTGCGATGGTCGGCTTTTTCCGGCGGATATCCGTCGTCAACGCCTTCAGGCGGTGATTCGTTTCAGGGAGGACACTGTTGTTGAACCAGACCATGATCAGGGCGACGATCGTGCCGGCGAAGAACACGGGGGCCATCATCCGGTAGATGCTGACCCCGCCGGCTTTCATGGCGGTGATCTCGTTGCGGGAGGAGAGGTCCCCGAATGCCATCAGGATGGCCACGAGCACGGACATGGGTACCGCGAGGACCAGCATCCAGGAGAGATTGAGGATCACCAGTTCGATGATCACGATGCCGGACAGCCCTTTGCCCACCAGCTGGTCGATGAACTTCATGACGAACTGGAGCAGGAAGATGAACATCAGCGTGACCAGCGAGAAGAGGAAGGGACCCGCGTGGGCGCGCACGATATACCGGTAGAGCAGGGGCATTGTTGAATATAACTTTCCGGCCATGTTTTTCCAAGTTTCCTTGCTATTTTCCCTCCAAATCTCTATGTTACGTCCACTACATAGCATGAGGAGTCCAATATCGATCTCTGTTGGTAATGGTTATGCGCGGGTTGGAAGCAGTGTGTTGTGATCGTACCGTGCGAGAATCGAATTGAACTCCTTACGCGAATATCATATGCCACGTCTTCTCCGCCTCCCCCTGCGGCAGGTGGCCATCGCCCTGAGCATTCTCACCGCCGTCCTCCTCGGCGTGTTCCCGCTCACCGGCTCCATCAACCCGTTCGAACCCTCAGCGCCGGCCGAACCTCCGGCACAGATACGTCCCCAGGACACCAGGCCCGGACAACAGGGGCAGAACCGTCTTCCGGGATGGCTGGCCCGACAGGATACGAGCTATCGCGATTCGTTCGGCTTCAGGGTGGACTCGCTCGGGCGTCGCGTCGATTCGCTCGGACGCTGGGTGGATTCGCTCGGTCAGCGCGTCGATTCCATCGGGCACCGGGTGGACTCGCTCGGCTTCCGGATCGATTCGCTCGGGTACCGCGTTGATTCCCTTGGTCGTCGTGTCGACAACAGTGCGCTGATCAAGGACACCACCTATGTGGTGTGCCTCGATTCATCCGCGCGGCTCCGTCAGTTCAACCCGGTGCGGAACGATCCCGTCGCCGTCGAGACCTTCCCCAAACGGACATATCCGCTCTTCGGGACTCCCAAGGGCTCGCAATTCCGCAGGGAGGTCGCGCTCGATTCTTCGGGATCGCGCGTTCTGTTCCGGGAGACCCAGGCCGGGGATCCCGTCCGCATACCCGTTACGATGCCGCTCGGTGAATATATCAAAGAACGGCGGAAGGCCGAGCTACGCAGACTGTTTGCTGATGAAGCGCGGAAGCCCAAGGCACTCACGGCACGCAATGATCTCGGCGAACTCCTCAGCACCATTACCCAGATCAGCATCCCGATCCCGCCGAACCCGATCTTCAGCATCTTCGGTAAGCCACAGATCAATCTGAACATCAGCGGCGCGGTGGACATCAAGGCCGGGTTCCGCAACACGCAGACGGACCAGACCACGATCTCGCGCCTGGACCAGAGCCGGAATGAACCGGATTTCAGTCAGGATGTGCAGGTGAACGTGAACGGCACCATCGGCGACAAGCTGGTGATCGCGGCCGACTGGAATACCCAGCGCACGTTCGAGTACGAGAACCAGCTGAAGATCAAGTACACCGGCTACGATGATGAGATCGTGCGGAGCGTGGAAGCCGGTAACGTGTCGCTGCAGACGCCGTCCGCGTTCATCGGGAGCAGTCAGGCACTGTTCGGTGTGAAGGCGCAGTTCCAGATGGGGCCGCTCACCCTGACGGCACTCGCGTCGCAGAAGAAAGGTCAGATCAAGGAGGTCGCTGTCTCCGGCGGTGCCAAAGAGCAGACGTTCGAGATGAAGGC
This sequence comes from Bacteroidota bacterium, assembly GCA_030835135.1. Classification (GTDB taxonomy): domain Bacteria; phylum Bacteroidota; class Ignavibacteria; order UBA10030; family UBA6906; genus JAGDMK01. The sequence continues at coordinate 20,292 of JAUQWO010000017.1, read as the reverse complement.
GTTCGAATATGCAACGAACCACTTCTTCGTCGATACGACGTACCGCTCGGTCTACGAAAAGTACTATCTGAACGAACCTCCGCTCGTGAACAGCGACAACCAGATCGTGGAAGAGGAGGTCTGGATCCAGCGACAGGGCGGCATTCCCGATCCGAACGAGCGTCTCGGTGTGGCGTATATCGATCTGCCCCAGCGCCCGGCCACCGGGTATGACGAGTCGTACCGGAACGCGACGGACGTCCCCGGGCAGATCGAAACCGGCCCGATGATCCGCCTCGACCGGTCGCAGTACGAGCTGGATGGCGACGGGTATCTCGGCGTGATCTCTTTGAACGCAGCGGTGGGCGATCAGCAGATCGTGGCCATCGCGTACCGCCGCGCCTTCAATGAGGTGCAGTTCGGTGAACTCACGCGCGATGTCGGCAACGATAGCGTCGCGATCGCCAAGCGCCTCGTCCTCGTGCTGGTGAAGCCGAAGAACCTCCTCTCGAGCGGCAGGTCATATGCCCATGCCTGGGAGAAACTGCTCAAGAACATCTATCCGATCCAGGGCATCGGGCGCAACGTGAAAAAGACCGGCTTCTCGCTGGACATCTTCCGTCGCGTGCCGGGGAGCGAGGACCAGAACAGCATCCTGAATGAACCGCTGCTGCGCGTGTTCGGACTCGATAAGTTCAACAGCGACGATACGCCGGCACCGACCGGTGATGGACAATTCGACTACCGTCCGGGCCGCACGATCAATCAGGCCCGCGCCGAGATCATCTTCCCGAGCCTCAAACCCTTCTACTGGGGTGTGAACGACTACCTGGGCACGCAGGGAACCGTGTTAAAGGACTCGTCCGAGTACTTCTACCCCGAAGTCTATGATACCACCCGTACCTTCGCAGAACAGGCGCTGCGGAACAGGTACGTCATCCGTGGCAAGGCCACCGGCGAGGCGACCTCGCGCTATGCGCTGGGATTCAACGTGGTCGAGGGAAGCGTGCAGGTGATCCTCGACGGCCGGGCGTTGCTGGCGAATGTCGACTACACGGTCGACTATATCATCGGTGAGGTCGTGATCAAGAACGACCGTGCGCTGGTGCCCGGTGCCAACCTCCAGATCAAGTACGAACAGAACGATCTGTTCCAGCTCGCCTCCAAAACCCTGCTCGGTGCGCGGGGCGACATCGCGATCGCGCCAAACGTGAACTTCGGGTTCACCGTGATGAACCTCAATCAGCAGACCCTCAGCGACAAGGTGCGTCTGGGTGAGGAGCCGAACAACAACACGATCTTCGGCGTGGATGGGAGTGCGACGTTCAACCTGCCATTCCTGACCCGCGCATTGGATGCATTGCCGCTCCTGCAGACGCGCGAACCATCGCAGATCAAGATATCCGGCGAGGCGGCGTACATGCTGCCCGATCCGAACACGAAGAAGAGCCCGATCCCGAGCGACAACAGCGAAGGCATCGCGTACATCGACGACTTCGAAGCGGCGCGCCGGTCGATCCCCGTCGGGATCTCGTACGCGGCGTGGACCATGGGAAGTCCGCTGGCCGACAATTTCCATTTCTCCGGTGTGGCGGATTCGGTGAAGATGTATTCCCGTGCGAGGATGGAATGGTTCAACCGCCTCCCGACTGACGTCAAACTACGAGATATCTACCCGCGCAAGGAGCCGGGGAACCCGGCGAACGATCAGGCGACGGTGCTGGACTTCCGGTACTACCCGGCGCGCCGTGGTATGTTCAACTATAGCGCCGACCTTGGTACGACGCTCCGTCCGGACCGGAACTGGGGGAGTGTGATGAAGCCTCTGTCGGTCTCCGCGATCAACCTGTCGAAGGAGAACATCAACTTCATCGAGATCTGGATGCAGGTGAACCGGGCGCCGGCCGGGGCGAAGATGCTCATCGACATCGGTGCGATCAGTGAGGATGCGATCCCGAACCGATTGTTGAACTCGGAGGATCTCGTCAAGGGTTCATACCCGAACGGCGTACTGCAGGATGGCGAGGATGTTGGTCTCGACAAGCTCAACGATGGCGAAGAGCGTGCCGCGTACCAGGCGATGATCGGTCTGTACCCGGAGATGAATGCTGACCCCAGCGGGGACAATTACGCGTACAATAATGCCACGGTGAGCACCCCCCAGGAGGACTTCTCGCGCATCAACGGAACCGATGGCAATAAGGACGGCCCGAGCGGGCGCATCCCGGATACCGAGGATCTGAATGCCAACGGTGTGGTGGACCTGGCGAACTCGTACTACGAGTATGAGGTGCCACTTGATACTGTGCCGGCACGCAATCCTCTGATAGTTGGTGGTGGGAATATGGGATGGTACCAGTTCCGGATCCCCATCCGTGATTACGCTCTCACAGTCGGTACGCCGTCACAGGAGAACATCGAGTTCATCCGCGTTGCGTTCGTGAACGAGAGCGACACGATCGCGGTGCGCATCGCGGATTTCAATCTCGTGGGCAACCAGTGGCAGAAAGCGGTCGTGGATCAGAATGACACGACGTTCGAAGTGACCGTGGTGAACATCGAGGACAACCCCCAGTACCAGAGTCCTCCGTTCGTCATCCGTGAGCGCGACCGGACGCGTCCTGATGAAGACGTGTTCGCCAATGAGCAGTCCCTTGCCCTCGTCGTGAAGGACCTCCCGGCGGGAGAATCGCGCCAGGCGGTGAAGTTCTATACCTACCGTGCACTGGATCTCTTCAATTACAAGAAGATGAAGATGTTCCTGCACGGCGATGAGAATTTCGTGTACATCGACGAGAACCGGTACGATGCCGAATTCTACTTCCGGTTCGGTCTCGACAGTCTGAACTATTACGAATACCGCGCACCGATCCACAAGGGGTGGGATGGCCAGAATGAGGTGGTGATCAACTTCGAGGACCTCACGGCCGTGAAGCAGGCACGCGATTCGGTGCGTACCATCTCTCCGCCGATCCCCGTGAAGGGCGGGCCACCGGGGGCGGTGTATCGCGTTCTGGGCAGCCCGTCACTGACCCAGGTCGTGTACCTGGCAGCCGGCATCGAGAACCCGCAGGGAAAGGGGACCGGCCGTCCGCTGTCCGGCGAGGTGTGGCTGGATGAGTTGCGCCTCACATCAGTGGATGACACGCCGGGATGGGCGTACAGGTTCGATACCCAGGTGAAGCTGGCGGACCTTGGCTCCTTCTCGTTCAATTATTCGCGCGTCGACCCGAACTTCCATACGCTGGAACAGCGATTTGGCTCGCGTCAGCTCTCCACCAACTGGGGCATGAGCGCTGCGATCCAGGCCGATAAATTCCTGGATGAGAACTGGGCAGGGACCTCGCTGCCGTTGTCGTATTCGCATACGGAGAGCATGGCCGAGCCACGATATCTGCCGAACTCGGATGTGCTCGTGAGCGAGGCGGCGACACAAACGCGGGAAAAGGTCATCCGCGCGGGGGGCACCGAGCAGGCCGGACAGGAGGCAGCCGATGCGATCGTCCGCGAGTCGGAAACCCGGCGCGTGACGGACACGTACGCCGCTCCGAATTTCCGGATCAATCTCCCCTCGGACGCCTGGTATATCCGCGACACGTTCAACAAACTCAATTTCGGCTTCACGTACACGAAGTCGACGGAACGGAGCCCGTCGGTCGTTTCGCGCACCTCCTGGTCGTGGAACGCGCGCATTCAGTATGCGATCACGTTCCCGGCGGATGCATTCATCCAGCCGTTCCGCGACCTGTTCGATGGGATCTGGCTGCTGGAAGACTACAAGGACTTCAAGATCTTCTATGCACCGTCCAATTTCACATGGGCGATCAGCGCCACCCGCGCGCGTGACAATTCGCTGCAGCGCGCAGCGGGCGCGCAGGAGATCGTCTCACGCAACTTCTCGGCATCGCGTCAGTTCGGATTCGGCTATAAGCTGACCGAGGGCGGGCTTACGAACCTGTCCGGCGACTATAGTGTCAGCGTCGAATCCAGTCTCCTGGATTTCGAGCTGGATCAGCGCAAGCAGCAGCGTCCGTTCTCCGCCATCCTGAGCGACATCTTCTTCGGCGACAAGTTCATCAATTTCGGACAGGATACCCGGTACGGACAACGGACGTCATTCAACTCGAAACCGACGATCCCGAATCTTTTCAACATCAGGAAATTCCTGGATGTGTCCTTCACGTATGGCGTCGACTATTCCTGGCAGAACACGCTCACGCGCGGGGATCTCGGCAAGTCGGCGGGCTGGAACTCGAACATCAATCTGACCATGAACTTCCGGATGAAGCAGCTGTTCGATCCGCTGTTCGAAGAGAAACCCGGGACCCCCGGTGCACCGACGGTTCCCGCCGGCGGACGTGGCCGCCGTGGCAGTGCGGAAGGGGCCGCGTTGCGCGAGCAGGAGGGCGATTCGACGCGGGTCGTTGATTCGACGAGTTCGGGCGGCGGGCTGGCGAAGCTGATCGGACAATTGACGAACCTGGCAAAGATCTTCATCAAAGTGCCATTCCTGGATTACGACAACATCAACGTCACGTTCACGCAGACGAACAACACGCAGAACAGCGGCGTGGTGGGCCGTGCCGGTTTCCTGAACTTCTGGGGGCGTGTCCCGTTCGTGCAGGAAGCGGACCCGAAGTATGGTCCCTCGCGCCTGTATCAACTGGGCCTGATCTCCGATCCCGCAGGATCGCTCACGAATTTCGGCACGCGGCCGAAATTCCCGTGGTTCGGATGGGATGTGGAGGCCGGCATGCGCGCGCCCGGCGGCGTGCTCGTGAACAACTTCCGCCAGAACAACCGACTGGCGCTGAAGACCTCACGCGGACTCTGGGAAGGCGCGCGACTCGACCTGAACTGGACCGTTGGCTGGGCGTACAACAGGTCACAGAACATCACGACCGACTCGATCGGTATCCCGACCGTATTGAACACGACGACGTCGGGAAGTGTGGATCGCTCGTTCCTGACCTTCCCCGACGTGCTGTTCCTCGGGTCCTTCAAGACGAGTCTGAAGGAGGTCAGCAAGCGCTACGGTGAACTGAAGAACGACAAGGACAACACCAAGAGCGATGAAGAGAAGCTGAATCAGGCGTTCGAAGAGGGATTCGAGGCCCTTCCGTTCATGCGGAAGATCTTCGGCGATTTTGCGCCGCGGGTGAACTGGTCGCTACGATGGGATGGCCTGGAGAAGCTCCCCCTGTTCCAGAAATTCGTGACGCGCCTGTCGGTGGATCATTCGTATAACTCGAATTTCACCCGCCAGTATCAGAACCGGCCGGGGGGCGGTGGAGAGCGGACCGACGGGCAGCGCGTGATGTATGGATTCTCACCGCTCATCGGCGCGAACTTCACGTTCAAAGAGCTCTGGAAGGGGTCGTTCGGAGCGAATTTACGCTATAACACCACGACCTCGTACGATCTGACCACGTCATCACGCAACATCGTGGAGGCGCTTTCTCAGGAGATCTCGGTGACGGCTTCCTATGCGCGCCGCGGGTTCGAGATCCCGTTCTTCGGTCTGGCGTTGAATAATGATGTGGACATCAGCTTCTCGTATTCGGTCACCAAGAACTCCCGTGTCACCTACGATGTTTCAAAATTGGAGGTGAATGTGACGGGGACGCCGCTGGAGGGGACCACCCGGACGGTGATCGAGCCGCGCATCAAGTATGTGCTCAGTTCGCGGGTGAATGCCTCCGTGTATTACCGCTACACCAAGATCGCGCCGGACGATTCCGGTTCCCGAATCCCCGGCAGCACCACGAACGAAGCGGGTCTGGATATTCATATCTCCATTACGCAGTAGCAGGCGGGCAGGACAGAGAAAGGGTGGTACGCTGATGGACGAATCCAAGGGGCGGGTCCTGTGGGTCGATGATGAGATCGATCTGCTGCGCTCCCATGTCGCGTTCCTTCGCGAACGCGGGTATCACGTCGAGACCGTGACGAACGGTGAGGACGCGGTGGCCCTCGTCCGCGAGAACCTGTACGACCTGGTCTTTCTCGATGAAATGATGCCGGGCATGGGTGGCTTGAAGACCCTTGCCGGGATCAAGGATCTGCAGCCGGCGGTGCCGGTGGTCATGATCACGAAGAATGAAGAAGAGTCGCTGATGGAGGAGGCCATCGGAGGGAAGATCAGCGACTATCTCACGAAGCCCGTGAACCCGAGCCAGGTCCTGATGGCATGCAAGAAGTTCCTGGAAGGCCGGAAGATCGCCGGCGCGGCGCTCTCGAAGGACTACATCAAGGAGTTCAACGAGATCGCCCTTGCGCTGAACGCCGGTCCCGACTACAAGGAATGGACCGACATCTATACGCGGCTGGTCGGATGGGGCCTCGAGTTCGACCGTCATCCGGAACTCGGCCTGAAGCAGACACTCAGCGACCAGTTGCGTGAGTGCAATCTCGCGTTCGGAAAGTTTATCGAGCGAAACTACCGCGACTGGGTGGAGCAATCCAGCGGCCGTCCGCCGCTCTCGCTGGAGATCGTGGACCGGTATGTTTTGCCGGAGCTGCAGACCGGCCGCTCCGTCGTCTTCTTTGTCATCGACTGCATGCGGCTCGACCAGTGGCTGGTGTTCGAAGAGTTGCTGCAGGAGTATTTCACGATCGCGCGGGAGTACTATTACAGCATCCTGCCGACCGCGACGCCGTATTCGCGCAATGCCATCTTCAGCGGCTCGTATCCGTGCGACGTGGAACTGCGGCATCCGGACCTCTGGGACAAGAACGAGGATGACGAGAGCAGCCGCAACCGGTATGAACGCCAGTTCCTCGAGAAGCTTCTCGAGCGCCGCAAGGTGACGCTGAAGCCCGAGCCGAAGTATATCAAGATCCTCGACCCGGAGTTCGGGCGGAGCATCGAGAGCACCATTAGTTCGTACACGCAGTCGCGCCTGACATCGATCGTCGTGAACTTCGTGGACATGCTCGCGCACGGGCGTTCCGATTCTTCGCTCCTGAAGGAGATCGCGCCGGATGAATCCGCCTATCGTTCGCTGACCAGGAGCTGGTTCCTGCACTCATCGCTGTTCGGCATGCTCAAGACGCTGTCGCGGCACAAGAACGTGACCGTGATCCTGACCACCGATCATGGCAGCATCCGCAGTCTGCGGGGTTCGAAAGTGCTCGGTGACAGGGAAGCCTCGACGAATCTCCGGTACAAGTACGGCCGGAACCTCAAGTGCGATGACAAGGCGGCGATCTTCGTGAAGAACCCGCAGGATTTCAAGCTGCCCAACCGGGGCGTGGCCGTGAACTACATCATCGCGAAAGAGGATTTCTATTTCGTGTACCCCACGGACTACCATAAGTACCTGAATCAGTACCGCGACAGCTTCCAGCACGGGGGCGTGTCGATGGAAGAGATGATCCTGCCGGTGATCCGCATGGAGCCACGCGGGTGACACTGGACATCACACGCTCCGAGGACGAGACCGTGGCGGCCGGGAGCGCGTTCGCTTTCACGCTGCGTCCCGGGGATGTCGTAGCACTGATCGGCGATCTGGGAGCAGGGAAGACGCATTTTGTCACCGGTGTGTGTGCAGGGGTATCGGCGACAGGGCATATCGCCAGTCCGACATTCACACTCATCCACGAATACCGGGCACCCGCCTGTACGGTGATCCATGCCGACATGTACCGGATCGGGAGTGTCCGGGAAGCGTTCGACATCGGGCTGGCGGAGTATTTCCAGCCGCCGTACATCACGCTGATCGAATGGGCGGACCGCGTCCTTGACCTGCTCCCCGAGGAACACTATCTTGTAGAGTTCCGGCACCGCACCGATCCCGCGGAGCGGGAGATCATGATCCGGCATTCCGGAGAGGGGCGGGCATGACCATCCTGGCGATCGAGACATCGACGACCGTGTGCGGGTGCGCGGTGCTGCGGGACGGTGAGATCATTGCGGACCGGTGGATCGATGAACGGTCGGCGCACGCGGAGAAGCTCTTCGGGTTGGTTGATGCCGCGCTCCGTGGCGCGGACGTGGATCCCGGTGATCTCGATGCCGTCGCCGTCTCGATCGGTCCGGGCTCGTTCACCGGTCTCCGTATCGGTCTGAGCGCCGCGAAAGGGTTTCATCTGGCGCTGGGGACGCCGGTCATCGCGGTGCCGACCCTCACCGCACTGGCGCACCGCTGCCTGCCGTTGGTCGCGGGGGATGGTGAACATATCCTTGCGGCACTGGATGCCCGGCGCGATGAGGCATACTGCCAGACCTTCGCGGTTGCCGGCGGCGCACTGGTGCCGGAGGGCGACGTTGATGCACGCACGGTGGCCGAGATCGTCCGTTCGCTCCCGCCCGGCGTGGTCGTGGTCACGGGCGATGCGCGGCAGAAGATCGTTGCCGCGCTGTCCGATGGCCGACCTGTTGTGCTCGCTGACGATGCGATGGCCCGGTGTTCCGCGGCCGCGGTCGCGCGTGTCGGTGCCGCGCTCTTTGCCCGGGGAGAGATCGCCGATGCCGGCACCCTGGAACCGATGTATGTGAAAGAGGTCTTCCTGCGTTCTTCTCATTAACTCGAGGCACCATCCATGTCATGGTTCCGACGCTCCAAGGAAAACATCGCTGCTGAAACCCAGAAGAAGGAGATACCTGACGGCCTCTGGACGAAGTGCGATGCCTGCGGGGAGATCATCCACAAGAAGGAACTGCAGAAGAACTTCTTCACCTGCAGCAAATGCAACGCGCACTTCCGGGTAGGGAGCGAGGAGTACCTCGCCGTGCTTCTGGACGAGGATTCGTTCAAGGAGAGCGACAAGAAGATGCGGTCCGGCGATCCGCTGAAATTCGTTGACACGAAGAAATACCGCGATCGCACGAACGATGCCATCAAGAAGACACGATTGTATGATGCGCTCCGGTGGGGCACGGGGACGATCAAGGATCTGCCGGTGGTGCTGGCGGTGATGGACTTCTCGTTCATCGGCGGCAGCATGGGTTCCGTGGTCGGCGAGAAGATCGCGCGCGCCGTGGACAAGGCATGGAAGACGAAGACCCCGCTCATCATCGTCTCCTCGAGCGGCGGTGCGCGCATGATGGAAGGCGCCCTGTCGCTGATGCAGATGGCGAAGACCAGCGCGAAGCTCACGCGCCTCGCCGATGTCCGCAAGCCGTACATCTCGATCCTCACCGACCCGACGACCGGCGGCGTGACCGCCTCCTTCGCGATGCTCGGCGACGTGATCATCGGCGAGCCGAATGCCCTGATCGGTTTCGCCGGCCCCCGCGTGATCAAGCAGACCATCGGCAAGGACCTGCCGCCCGGATTCCAGAGGTCGGAGTTCCTCCTCGAACACGGGTTCCTGGATATGGTCGTCCATCGGCGCGACATGCGCGACACCGTTCACTCGATCCTGACGCACCTCGCATGATCCTCGTGAGCGATCCCCGGGAGATGCAGCGTCTCGCGGATGATGCCCGGCGGCTGGGGAATGAAGTGGCCTTCGTCCCCACCATGGGTGCACTCCACGAAGGTCACTGCACGCTCATCCGCCGCGCGCGTGATCATGGGGATCTCGTCGTCACCTCGGTCTTCGTGAATCCGACGCAGTTCGGACAGGGCGAGGATTTCACCAGGTATCCGCGCGACCTGGAGCGCGATCGCCGCGCAGCCGAAGTTGCAGGAACGGATATCCTCTTTGCACCCTCCGAGCAGTCCATGTACCCACCGGGCTACGCGACGTTCGTTGATCTCGAACGTGTGACCGCTGTGCTGGAAGGCCGCGCACGCCCCGGACACTTCCGCGGGGTCGCTACCGTCGTGGCAAAGCTCGCGAATATCGTCCGGCCCCATGTGATGCTCCTCGGACAGAAGGATGCGCAGCAGGTCGTTGTCATCCGGCGGTTGCTGGAAGATCTGAACACCGGGGTGCGGACCGTCATTGTTCCGACCGTCCGCGAGGAGGACGGCCTCGCCATGAGTTCACGGAACAGCTATCTGAGCGCCGACGAACGAGCCCAGGCGCCGGTCCTCTTCCGGGCGCTGCGCGCTGTAGAAGCGGCTGTGGCCGCGGGCGAACGGAGCGGAGATGCCCTGCGTGCCCTCATGACGTCCACGATCACAGCGGCGCCGCTGGCTGCGATCGACTACATCTCCGTCGCCGATGCCAGCACACTCGAAGAGCTCCCCGTGCTATCCGAGGGGCGGCCCGTCCTCGTGTCGATGGCCGTCCGGTTCGGCACCACACGTCTCATCGATAACACATCACTTACGGTATAGGAAGACAATGGCACGTCCGCTGGCAGTTGTGATCATGGCAGCCGGGAAGGGGACCCGCATGAACAACCCTGGCATGGCAAAGGTGATGTATACCATCGCGGACAAGCCGATGGTGGAGCATGTGGTGGATCTTGCGTACGCGCTGCAGGCCGAGCGGGTCGTTGCGATCGTCGGTTGGCAGAAGGATTCCGTGATCGACCACCTGCGGGGGACCGGCAAGAGGGTGGATTGCGTGGAGCAGACGCCCCAGCTCGGGACCGGACATGCGGTGATGCAGGCCGAGAATCCGCTCCAGGGCTTCAGCGGCGATGTCCTTGTCCTGTCGGGCGACGTCCCGCTCCTCACCATGGAGACCGTCCAGCGGCTGTTGGACCATCACCGGTCCTCACCTGCGGCGGCGACCGTGCTGACGGCAGTGCTGCCGGATGCGACCGGGTACGGACGGATCCTTCGTGCGGTCGGCACCGGTGATGTAACGGGGATCGTCGAGCACAAGGATGCAACGGAGGAGCAGCGGGCCATCCGGGAGATCAATTCGGGGATCTACGTGTTCGACAGCGCGCATTTGTTCGAGGGGCTCAAACATATCACGCCGAACAACGTACAGAAAGAATACTATCTGACGGATGTGTTCCGGTATCTCTGGAACAAACAATTGCCGGTGCGCGCCATTGCCGCGGACGATCCCATCGAGATCCAGGGGATCAACACGGTGCAGCAATTGGAGGATGCGCGGGGGGTGTATGCGAAGAGGCATGGTTGACAAACCCCGCTGTTTTGCGTATTTTGTAGTATGGAATCGGTCGGATAGGGAAAGGGCAGGGTGATGACAATGGTCCGCTGTCTTCTCGTAGCGGCGCTGGTTCTTGGGACGGTCGCCGGTGCCGGGGCGCAGTTCAAGACGCAGGTCGAGCAGGAATCCCGCATTTCGAATGGCATCATGCAGCAGAGTGAGCCATCGTTGCTGTTCGGATGGTTCAATCCGGACAAGTTCACGATGCGCCATTCGGTGAGCTTCCAGTATACGACGATGGGTGACCAGTCGCTGTCGCTGGGGACGTATACCAACAGCATGATGTACGAGTTCGCGGACAACCTGAATGCCCGCGCCGATGTCAGCATGAGCTATTCGCCGTTCAACTCCTTCTCCGGCGCATTCGGCAAGGGGACGAACAACTCGTTGAGTTCGATCTACCTCAGCCGTGCCGAGCTGAATTACCGCCCGTGGGAGAATGTAGCGGTCAGACTGCAGTTCCGGCAGGTCCCGTACGGCATGTACTACTACTCGCCGTTCTCCTCCCCCTGGTACGGCGGAGATGGGTTCTGACGGGCGCATGGTCCACACAGGTTTTCCGGTACCCGGTCGTGAAACCGGGGCGGTCCCTGGCGGGCCGTTCCCGGTTTTCTGTTTGTAGGACGTGATCGAACACAATGAACGAACGCATACCCCCTGGTCTGCTCCATACACTGCTGTCGCGGCTCAAGAAACCGTCCTCCGGCCTCTGGCTCACTATCGCTATCGGCATACTCGGCGTGGTCGTCCTCTACCTGAGCTATGCCCTGATCGTGCGCATGTTTTTCGCACCACAGGTCGATACCCTGCGGGAAGGCGATGCCCGCGGACGGGTGATCCAGGTGGATGTGTTGAATGGCTGCGGCGTTGCACGCGCGGGCACCGCGGTCACCTCGTATCTGCGGTCGCGGGGCTATGATGTCGTTGAGATCCGGAACTATCACCGATTTGATGTCAAACGGTCGCTGGTGATCGAGCGCACCGGACAGATGAAGAATGCCGAGAAGGTTGCCCGGGCGCTGGGCATCGACAACGCACAGATCATTCAGCAGCTCAATCCCGATTATTACGTCGACGTTTCCGTCGTGGTGGGGCAGGATCACGCCTCACTCAAACATGCACAATAGAAAGGGGCCCGAGTGAAACCCGCTCTCCTTGCGAAGCACATTGCCGATCTGACGCTCTCGAAAAAGGCGCAGGATGTCGTGCTGATGAATCTGAGAGGCCTGAGCAGCGTGACAGACTTCTTTGTGATCTGTTCCGCGGATTCCGACACCCAGGTGCGTGCGATCGCTGCGGCGGTGGAAGATGGGCTCAAGCTGAAGGGCGAACGGCCGTATCAGGTGGAACGCGGCAGTCCGAACTGGGTCGTGGTGGACTACGTTGATGTCGTCCTCCATGTCTTTCACAAGAGCACACGCCCGTTCTATAACCTCGAGAAGCTCTGGGGTGATGCCGTGATCTCGCATGTCGAGGACACGCCGATCGCCCCTGCGAAGAAGCCCGCTGCGGAGAAGAGATCCGCAACGGCAAAGAAGCCCACTGCGGCGAAGAAGTCCACTCCGGCGAAGAAACCCGCCGCGAAAAAGAAGGCAGCCCCGAAAAAGAAGGCCACGGCCGCTCCGGCAAAACCCCGGAGCCCCCGGAGAAAAATCGCATCATGAAGTCGTACCTGCGCACAGCACTTGCCGAAGCACTGGAGAAGGCCGGTTATGATCTCCCTGCGGCGATCACGGTGGAACGCCCACGGCAGGACGGCCATGGCGACCTGACCACGAACTGCGCCATGGTCCTCGCGAAGGCGGCGGGCAAGAAGCCCCGCGCTCTGGCGGAAGAGATCGTTGCACAGTTGCCGCGTGATCCCGACCTGATCGCCGGTATCGAGATCGCTGGTCCGGGGTTCATCAACATCAGCTTCACGGAGACCTTTCACCGCCGTCAGCTGGCGCTCCTGCTCGAGGCATGGGACGCATTCGGTCGTTCTGCGGCAGGCCAGGGTCGCCGCGTGCAGGTGGAGTTTGTGAGCGCGAACCCGACGGGTCCATTGACCGTGGGGCACGGGAGGGGTGCCGTGTTCGGCGATACCATTTCCCGGTTGCTGGAATGGACCGGCCATGTGGTCGAGCGCGAGTACTATTTCAATAACGCGGGTCGTCAGATGCGCATCCTGGGGGATTCCGTGCGCCTGCGCTACCTGGAACTGCTGGGCGACGCGATCGAATTTCCCGCGGACTACTATCAGGGCGAGTACATCAAGGACATCGCCCGGGGGGTGATGGAGAAGCACGGTGACAGTAAGCGTGGTGAGCCGGCGGAGGGATTGTTCAAGGCGGTGGCCGAAGAGGAGATCTTCGCCGACATCCGCAAGACCCTGGGATCGATCGGGATCACGTTCGCGTCATATTTCAACGAACATTCGCTGTACACCGACGGCAAGATCACCGAGGTCGTCGACGCGCTGAAGGCGAAGGACCTGACCTATGAGCAGGAGGGGGCGCTCTGGTTCAAGGCCTCGGCGCTCGGCAACGAAAAGGACAAGGTGATCATCAAGAGCACTGGGGAGCCAACGTACCGGCTCCCGGATATCGCGTACCATTGCGAGAAGTTCAAGCGCGGCTACGATCTGATGATCGATGTGTTCGGCGCCGACCATGTGGCGACGTATCCGGATGTTCTTGCCGCGTTGAAAGCCCTCGGCTATGACAGCAGCAAGGTGAAAGTGCTGATCCACCAGTTCGTGACGGTCATGCAGGGGACGGAGGTGGTGAAGATGTCCACCCGCAAGGCCAACTTCATCACGCTGGACGAGTTGATCGCCGATGCGGGCTGTGATGCCGTCCGGTATTTTTTCATCATGCGTACGGTCTCCAGCCATCTCAACTTCGACATCGAGCTGGCGAAGCAGAAATCGGATGAGAACCCGGTGTATTACGTGCAGTACGCCCATGCGCGCATCTCGAGCATCCTGCGGTTCGCGGAGAAGGAAGGTCGCGTGGCATCGGGGGCCCGAGCGAACTTTGATCTTCTCGTGGCCCCGGAAGAGCTTGCTCTGATCAAACAACTTCTGCAATTCCCCGAGACGGTGGAATCCTGCGCATTGACCCACGAGCCCCATCGCCTTGCGGATTACCTGCATGATGTTGCGGCGATGTTCCACGTATTCTACCACCACCACCGGGTGGTGACGCCGGATGAGGGCCTCACCGCGGCCCGGCTTGCGCTGGTGCAGGCCGTGAAGATCGTTTTAAGGAACGGATTCACGATCCTGGGTATCTCCGCGCCCGAGCAGATGTAGGGTCGTGATCCATGGCCTGCCAGGAGAGGGGCTTGTGATCATTCTGCGTGCCTGGGGGGGCATCGGAGCGCACTCTGAACCCGCAAGGAAGTGACCTGTCAGGACGCTGACCCTCCCGGGAGCTTCATTGACTTTCCCCGCCGAATTTCGTAACTTCAAAGAATTCAATGGGTAAGGACGAATTCTGCTCGCATCTTTGCGACCGCGCGAGCCATCCGGCAGTCGCAGATGGCCTGCGTGCCGGCTGTTTTTGCCTCGCTGCTCTGTATGGACGAAAACACAGAGAGCCACCACCAGGGACCGCACATGTTCACCAACGGCAAGATCCATGATGTGATCGTGAAGAATCTCACGAAATTCGTCGACGAGCGGGGATGGCTCGTCGAACTTTTCCGTGAGGATGAGATCCCGGCTGAATTCATGCCGGTGATGTCCTACATCTCCATGACCCTGCCGGGTATTGCACGCGGGCCGCACGAGCACGTGGATCAGGCTGATTGCTTCGGTTTCATCGGGCCCTCCAATTTTAAAGTCTATCTGTGGGACAATCGTAAGGCGTCGCCGACGTATATGGTTCGCCAGGTCGTGTTTGCAGGGCAGGACTCGCCGCGGGTCGTGGTCATTCCGCCCGGCGTCGTCCATGCGTACCGTAATGTGGGGGGGAAGGACGGCATGGTGGTGAACCTTCCGAATCGGCTGTTTGCCGGGAAGGGAAGGAAGGAGCCTGTCGACGAGATCCGGCACGAAGAAGATGCCAATTCACTGTTCAGACTGGACTGATCCATGCGCAACGTACTCGTCACCGGTGGAGCGGGCTTCATTGGCAGCAACTTCGTGCAGTACTTCCTTGGCGCGCACGCCGACGTGGTTCTCGTGAATTTCGACAACCTCACGTACGCAGGGAACCTGGGCAATCTTGCAGCGATTGATGCCGATTCACGCTATCGTTTCGTGAAGGGTGACATCTGTGACCGTACTGCGGTAGACCGCGCGATGCAGGAGCACGAGATCGATACGGTGGTTCATTTCGCCGCGGAATCACACGTTGACCGGAGCATCACCGGAGCCGCAGTATTCGTCACCACAAATGTCGTCGGGACCCAGGTCCTTCTGGAGGCTGCCAGAGCCCAAGGCGTTGAGCGCTTCCTGCATGTGTCGACCGACGAGGTGTACGGATCGCTCGGCGCGACCGGGAAGTTCACCGAACTGACCTCGTTGCATCCGAACAGTCCGTATGCTGCCTCGAAAGCCTCCTCGGATCTCCTCGTCCTGGCATATCATCATACCTTCGGACTTCCGGTCGTGGTGACGCGGTGCTCGAATAATTACGGTCCCTATCAGTTCCCCGAGAAGCTCATTCCGCTGATGATCATGAATGCCCTGCAGGACAAGCCGCTGCCCGTGTACGGCGATGGGTTGAACGTGCGTGACTGGCTGCATGTCGTCGACCATTGCCGGGCGATCAACACCGTTCTGCGTACTGGGAGAGTGGGGGAGGTGTACAACATCGGTGGCAACAACGAGTGGAAGAATATCGACATCGTCAGGGCCCTGCTGAAGCACCTGGGGAAACCTGAATCGCTGATCGCGTTCGTGAAGGACCGTCTCGGTCACGACCGGCGCTACGCCATCGATGCGTCGAAGATCGCCAGGGAACTTGGATGGGCACCGTCCTATACGTTTGAGCGGGGTTTGGCAGAGACCATTGATTGGTATCTCGCCAATCAGCCGTGGGCGAAGAAGGTGATGACGGGCGAATACCAGGAGTATTACCGGAAACATTATCATGAGGGATAGCGCATGATGCGGATCGACATGGGGAGACGTGTGTTGTACTTGGGGCCGCTCGCAGCGTGGCTGTTTATGGCCGGCCCGGTATCCTCTCAGACGATGAGTCCGTCCAAGACACCGTTCTCGTTCCCTGATGTTCAGACACTTAAGCAGAGTCTCCCTGCGCAGACGAAGAGTCTCGAGACCTTCGAAGCCGTTCCCGTCGATGCGCCGATCAGTGCGACGGAATACACTCTGGGCCCCGGAGACCGGCTGTCGCTGAACGTCTGGTCAAGTTCCCCTTCGGAAGGTGTGATCACTGTCTCGCCGGAAGGGCTTCTCCTGGTGCCCGCGGTCGGCGTGATCGATGTGAACGGCATGACCCTGGCGCAGGCTCGGGCGCGCGTTGGCTCGCTCGTTGTGAAGAAATATGTGAATGCAGAGGTGTCATTGACGCTGCTCATGCCGCGGAAGGTCTCCGTCACGATCCTGGGTCAGGTTCCCCATGAAGGACGGAAGAGCGTGTATGCGTCACAGCGTGTCACGGACCTGATCGAACTGGGCATCGAGTTCCCGACCGGGCGGATGGATGCCAGGGAGTACGAGGACCGGCTGAACAAGATCCGGGCGGGTGCTTCTGAACGATTGATCAGTCTCCAGCGCCGGACAGGCGAAATCCTCCCGATCGATCTCTTGCGGTATCGCATCCGTGGTGACGGTCGTTTCAATCCATACCTGCGTGAGGGCGATGTGGTCTATATACCGCGCAGAACGGATGCGGACAATGTGATCGGTGTGTATGGGGCGACGATCGCGGGTGCGAATTTTGAATTCGTCGAAGGCGACAGTCTTTCGATGCTCATCGCCATGGGCATGGGCTTCCCGGCAGATGCTGAACCGGAACATGCGGTCCTGACGCGCCTCACCCCTGCAGGGACGGCGATGGACACCCTCCGGGTGGATGCGCGCGCGATCGCAGCGGGACGCGCACCGGACATTGCCTTGCGTCCGGGGGACCGGCTGATCATTCCGAAAGCGGTGCAGCAGGCCGGCAACTTCTGGGTGGAGGTTGATGGCGAAGTGTTGCGTGCGGGACGGTACCCGATCACGCGCGAGAGCACACGGCTGAGCCAGGTCATAGCGATGGCAGGTGGCCTGACGAAAGGAGCAAGTCTCTCCGGTGCGGTCATCTACCGATTGCGCTCGGAGGCCGAGGAGAAAGCAGTGGACGAACGCGAACTCCTGCTGAGCCAGCGCGCCTCCCTGCCCGCTCAGGATACGAGCTACTACCGCGTCGAGAGCATGCTGCGGCTCACGGAGGAGGTCCTGTCCGTCGATTTCCGGGCGCTCTTTGTCCGCGGTGACAGCACGCATGATGTGGCGCTTCGGACCCAAGACCGCATCGTCATACCATCGCAACAGCGGACCGTCTACGTCTTCGGGCAGGTGGTCTCGCCAGGCCATGTCATGTTCGAGGCCGGTAGGGAGTATGAGTCCTACATCGCTCAGGCCGGTGGATTCGCCAATGAGGCCCGCGTCGGAGATGTGAAGATCATCAAGTGCGGCACGCGTGTCTGGCTCGATCCGGATGAAACGGAGATCGAGGACGGAGATATGGTGTGGGTACCGAAAGA
Source organism: Bacteroidota bacterium (assembly GCA_030835135.1). Taxonomy (GTDB): domain Bacteria; phylum Bacteroidota; class Ignavibacteria; order UBA10030; family UBA6906; genus JAGDMK01. The sequence continues at coordinate 2,589 of JAUQWO010000017.1, read as the reverse complement.
AACGAGCTATCCTTTCTCCTACTATGTGACGCTGTACTCGCAGATCGCCGGCATTGTGGCTGCCGCGGCAACGGTGGCGCTGTTGATCAACACGTTCAAGTGATGACTGCACCACCGGGTACCTTGTGCAACGAGCGAATGAGAACGATCGGAATGGACGATGAACGCTGAAACCAAGGAAGAGAACGCCGGACAGACACAGGGAAGCGCGATGCTGAACTTTTTTGCCCTCATGATCAAGCACCAGCGCTTTGCCACCCGGTTCGTCGTCGGGATCACGCTGACCGTCGCGATGGTCTCGTTCGTGGTCCCGAGCTGGTACAAATCCACCGCGTCGGTATTCCCTGCGGAACGAACGGACCTGCTCGGGGCGCTCGATGGCGTTTCCTCGCTCATGAAGTCCTTTTCGCCGTCGCGGGCACTCTCATCGCTGACGGGGAATACCGAGATGGACCGCTATTTGGCCATCCTCAAAAGTTCGACCGTTCTGCATGCTGTGATCGAGAAGTTCGATCTCGTGCACGTCTATGACATCACCTCGTATCCGGTTGAGAAGACAACGAAGGAATTGCTCAGCAACGTTGAGTTCCTGCAGGAGCCCGAGGGGAACCTGACCATCACAGTGTATGATAGGGACCCCCAGCGCGCCGCGGACATGGCGAATTTCTTCGTGGACCGGCTGAATGCCGCGAACGCTGAACTCCAGGTGCAGAATGCCCGTGCGAACAGGGCCTTCATCGAGCAGCGCTACCGGAAGAACCTCGCCGATCTTGCCGCCGCCGAGGATTCCATGCGTGCATTTCAGCAACGCTATGGGGTGATCGCCGTGCCTGAGCAGACGGAGGCCTCGATCAAGGCGGGTGCCGAACTCACAGCACAACTGGCCCTCCGCGAAGTCCAGGCAGGTGTCCTGAAGCGCACCCAGGCTTCGGATCACCCCGCTGTGGTCGCTGCGGAGGTGGAGGTCCAGGAACTCCAACGCAAGCTTGGACAGATGAATGCAGGGACCGGTCCTGGTAACGGTGAAATGAACGTGTTCATTCCCTTCAAGAGAGTCCCACACCTCGGCCTCGAATACGTCCGCCGCTACCGCGAGGTGGAGATCCAGTATAAGATCCTCCAGTTCATCACACCGCTCTTCGAGCAGGCGAAGGTCGAGGAGAAACGGCAGACGCCCTCCGTGATCGTCCTGGACCGGGCCTCACCCGCAGAACGAAAGGCGAAACCCAAGGTCGCCCTCTATACACTCATTGCATTTGTGGGTTCGCTTCTCGTCGCGGTGCTGGTGGTCTTCACCCGTGAGATGTTCGAGACTCTGCGCCGCGCACAGCCGGATCACGTGAACGCCATCGTCCATGCGGTGCGGACGGAGTGGCTCGGACTTCGATTCCGCCGGAACAAGACGGATCACTGACATGTCGGCCGACACCGGGGTACCGGTATATCCGCTTCTCTGGGGCGGGCACCCTGCATGCCAGACGGGAGTCCACTGGTCATGACGCTGCTGACTGCCCTCGGTCTGGGAATCTGTGTGCTGATCGCACTGACATTGCTCAAGCAAGGTGCGGATCCGATCTCCCCGGCACGCCTGTTCGGCTTCACGTGGAGCCTCTCCATCGCGCTCGCAGACCTCAAACTCTCCGCGCTCCAGCACGAATGGGCGCTGGAAAGCTGGCTCTTGCTCCTGATCGGTGTCGGTGGCTTCCTCATCGGCACCTTCGCTGCCTTCGTCCTTCATATGAACGTGCCGTTGTTCCCGATCGCGAGCATGCGGGAACGGCTGCAGAGATTCCAGGTGAACGAGAAGAAACTCTACCTCGCGATCGTTGCGAGCGTGACCATGTATCTGATCTCGTATGCAGTGATCTATGCCGTCAAGGGGTTCCTGCCGATCTTCGCCATTGGCGGCAAATTCTCGCGCATGGATTTCTATGTGTTCGGTTTTGGTGTGCTGATCAACTCGACGGCATTCATCGTGTATTTCACCCTGTTGTACCACCTCTACGTTGATGGAAAACGGGGGAAGAAACTCTTCCTGGTCATTCTGGCGGCGGTGTCCATCCTCACGTATTTCCTCCTCGTGCAGCGGTTCCAGCTGATCATGATGGCGTTCCTGTGTTTCACGCTCCTGTACTACGCGACACGGAAGGTCCGCTTCAGCACGATCCTCCTCGGCGTCGGCTCGATCGCTGGAGTGTTCTTCGGGATCATGACGATCCGACTCGGGAAACTCGTGGCAACGTACACGTACCAACTTTCCCGGATGCGCTTCCCGAAGGAGTATGCAGCCCTGACCGAGCCGTACATGTATGTCGTGATGAACCTGGAGAACTTCGCGTTCGCTGTGGCCAGGGCCGATTACCACACCTACGGCTACTTCACCTTCGATTTCATCACCGCGCTGACGGGGCTCAAGTACTGGGTCCTCGAGTATTTCAACTTCACCCGGATGCCGTTCCTGTACAGTCCATACAACACCTATACGGGGTTCTTCTGGCTCTACAGTGATTTTGGGGTCCTTGGCTTGGGATTGATCCCGCTGTTCCTGGGTCTGATCGTCGGCAGCCTGTACTATCGGATGCGCAGCGA
>JAUQWO010000016.1 GCA_030835135.1 Bacteroidota bacterium | reverse complement strand
CATCCCTCCCATGGGTTCGTCCCGAGATCTTCGCACGAGACGAGGAAGAACATCAGCGCGAGGATTGGGAGACTGGAAAGTCTAGTTGTGCTCATGCTGCCCCCTAACGGATCGCGGCTCACCTGCGCCGCGAAACGAATGTGTAATTGCAAGCAACCAAGACCTATTACAGATGCCGGTCACGACCCCGTTGTCCCCGACGCGGCGTCAGGTGCAGCCGCTGGTTAGGGGGCGGGGTCAGAGACAAGCGATCACCGCAAAACGAGGTCCCAGCACAGCCCTTCATCAAAAGCCGGCTTCCCAACCATTCGGGAGCGAATGATCCCATACTCTTCAGAGTAGATATATGTTTCTCCACCCACCGTATTTGACCATGGGACTGGTGGACCGTAGGCGTCGAACTCAAAGAGCGAAATGAACAGGTTTGCCCTTGGGTACGTTCGATCGTGAACCTTGGCATTAAGGACATAGCCCCACAAGTCAACTTGCCGGAATGGATCTCCGCTGATCTTCCATCCGGTGAGTTCGAACCTACGCCCCCCAATGGGGGACAGTTGCAGCACAGGACGTGCGAGGTACGTGGAGTAAAATAAGTGCGAGTGACCGATGACTCGAAGCGTATCGCCTGCTATTCTCACATGATACCGATGGGAAACAGTATCATTGTATGGATCCAACTTCTTCTGCGAGTACTGCGTTAGATGCTCCTCAAATACGAAACCGAGGGAATCCCGCCCAATAACCGATACCACAAGAGTGTCTGGTATGAGGCTGTAGATATTGGAGGCTGTATTGCCATATTCTTTCCCGTACAACCGAACATAGAAGCTCCGTTGGCCAACATTCAGGTTATTGAAGTGGATGTACTCCGGTTCCTCGCCGAAATCAGTAATACACGACGAGATCAGTACCAGGAACACTATGAAGACGAGCAATCTCTTCAATCCATATCCTCCAGATGGGCTGACCCCGGGAATCCCGCCCCCTAACGGATCGCGGCTCACCTGCGCCGCGAAACGAATGCTGATTTTGAAAACCTCAACCAACACTATAAATGACTAAGGCCAATACCCCGAGCCCGTGGCGCGGCGTCAGGTGCAGCCGTTTGTTAGGGTGCGCTGTGTGTGGGTGCGGAGCCTTGACTGATTTCCCACCGCCCACGATTTCAACACCACGCTCGGCCAACCGACTTCCAAGATACAGCACACCCCGCTGACAATCCCGGCCACCCGGCCTCCGGTGCCGACTGATACAGCATTGACGCTGGCAGCAGCCTTCCGGAGCAACCCTTGCCCTCGGCGACGCCGACTCGACGATCCCGCCTGCCCGGACAAAGCGAAGATGTCAAGGCTCAACTACTGAGATCCTGCGACAGCACGCTGCCACACACCCTGAAGGCGAGGCAGGCAACAATGCGCTGCGAATCAATCTGATGAGTAAAGATGTAGGAGCGCGCCTCCACTACGGCTGGGACCAAGCAGAAGCACCCACTTTCACCGCCCGAAATCGATGCCGCTCGACCCCTGCCCGCTGTTCGTCTCCACATGATGCACGAGCAATATCTTGCGCACCCTAACGGCTCGCGGCTCACCCGCGCCGCGAAACGACTGTTGTTTTGGAAACGCTTTTGGTTGCTTCTAACCGCACACTTCCGTGTAACGAAGTGCCCAACCCCTGTGCACCCGGCGCGGCGCCGGGTGCAGCCGCTTGTTAGGCAGCGCCGAATGTGGGATCGAAGCCTGAATTGATATCGTCCCAACGCAGGCTCGTCACCGCGTCGCGGCACTTCACCACCCGCAGTTGTACGGTGTGCACCAAAATGTTGACAATCCCGGCCATCCGACCTTGGGTGCCGCCAGATACTACTTCGACGGTGGCAGCGCCCATCCTAACTTAGTCTTGTGGTACGGCAGCATCTCCATCACTCTCGGCCTGGCTGCGAATGGGTCCACGAACCGAGCAACGATCCGCCGCCGCCTCATATTCCGATTTGAAGGTGGCACATCGCCCGCCAACTTAGTCTTGTGGGCCGGCTGCATGTCCTTGCGTCCTGTCTGACTGCAAAAGGCTCCAGAAAGCGAGCAATGAACGACCGCTGTGCCCGTATCCATTTAAGCCGTGAGGCCAGGCGTTCTCTGGATGATGCGCGTGCGCAGCACGCGCTGCCTAACGGATCGCGGCTCACCTGCGCCGCGAAACGACTGCTGAATTGAAAACATCAACCAACACTATAAATGACTAAGGTCAATACCCCGTTGCCCGTGGCGCGGCGTCAGGTGCAGCCGCTGGTTAGGCGGTAACAAAGTCCCGGTGCAAGTCTGACTAGTAATGCACTGCTCGACCAGAGATCGTGTACACACCACGTAGGGAAGCCGCGGCAACAGCGCGCGTCGTATCATATAAGGCCCGAAGCAAATACGCACTCGTATCTGATGTATACTGTCCATTGTGGTTCAAAGCGTCTTGTATTCCCCACTGGAAGGGCGCAATGCCCGGAAGAATGATCTCGCCGTGTTCTGGGTCAATGGTTCTGCCTGCCACAAAGTCAAACTCCCCATCCCCGCCCGATGCTGCCTGTCCATTATGGTCAAGCACGTCAAGCCCTAAGAGATTGAGCAAGTTGTGTCCAAGGAGAGTTGGCGTCGCTGAACTCCCTGACCGTTTGTAGGCTATCTCCAGGTGGAAGTCGCGTCGCTCAATATTGCGGAATCCGGTCCTGTACACGTTTTTGAACAGAAGCCGCCAAGCCATCCAGGGAACCCCGGTAGACATCAGGGCGCGAGGTCTAATGAGCTTGATTACCAAGTTGCGATTCATGATTGTCGAGTCAAGCGTTACTCCCCACGGATACTCCCCAATGTAGCCCTTACCTGTAAGGCATGAGACGCCGATCGCCCGATTCTCCGAAACCGCGGTGCGAAGCGCTATCAATCCTGGAGCACCTGACATGGGGACCGAATACTTATCGCGAGAAAGACGAACAAACGTGCCTGACTCGATCTCTCCTTCCTTGTCTGCCAGATTCCGGTATTGGTCATATCTACCTGGAGCCCAGTACGGAAGATCAAGAATGGCCTTACATATGATTTCGTCTGGATCCTTCAACTCGTTGGGCAACCGCTCGATCCACACGGATTCGAGGGACATTCCCCCCTCATAAGTCATCGTCCCGGGAGGCATAGACGTCAACTGGTAGAATATCGCTTGGTATGACGTGTCGACAAAAAAGTAGTTTGTCGCATAGTCTACCGCATCGACAGTGAAGGAATCTCCGTTAGGCTGAGTCTCAATTGGCGACTCGGTTTTTGAGCAACCCAGAAAAAAGCAGCATAGCCCGACCACCACTCTGAAGGAATATCGTATCATTTCAATCCCCCGCGCTGTCGATGAGTTACCGCCTAACGGATCGCGGCTCACCTGCGCCGCGAAACGACTGCTGATTTTGAAAACCTCAACCAACACTAAAAATGACTATGGTCAATACCCCGTGCCCGTGGCGCGGCGTCAGGTGCAGCCGCTGGTTAGGCGGTTGTCAGCTAATCCGAGAGGTAACGTTGAATCACAGCTTCAATCTCCTTGTACGTGTCGTCACGCCCTCCCCCTATATCAAATATCACGGTCCCTGATTTGTCAAGAACGATGTTCCGCGGCGCAGTGCGACCAAATATCGCGAATGACGAGGTGTCTACCACGGTCTGCTGATAGTTGAAGGTACGTTTCGCCAGAAACGCTCGCACCTCGTCTATCGGATCTGAGTTTACTGCAATAAAATCGACCCTCCCCTTGTACTTCTTCACGAGGGCATTCAGGCCTGGCATCTCCGCGATGCAGGGGCTACATCGGGTCCACCACCAATTGATCACGCAAATCCGACCTTGCGATAAGCCGAGGTTGCGTGCCCCTCCGTTGAGGATGTGCACTGGGATATTGGGGAATGGCTTTCCGACTGAAATTGGCTCCGGGTAGGGCGTTGGCAAGCCGCCGGGGCTTTGAGGATCTTCCTTAGCAAGTCTCCATCGATAAATGAGTTCGTGTCGGGCCGCAACGATTCGCATGTCCAGTGGAAAGCGCGACATGTTGGAGGGTAGGAGGTAGAGTTCTCTTGTTCCAAAGAGAGTATCGCCTCCGAGTTGCTGAACGCTGACCTTCGCTATACTTGAAGTACTATCACTACGGGTATTTAGGACAATGATTCGCCGACGACCGTCGGGGTCAAGTCCCATACACAGATAGACCACACCGAATGAGTCTGGCACAGGAATCGCTGTAAAGAGGGACTCTGCAACAATATATCGAGAGATCGGTTTGAAACTCGGAAGTCCGGGCGTGAATGCAATGCGGCCATGTGTCTGGCCAGCGATCTGAACTGGGGCTGGGCCCACATTGGGACTGCCCACCATTTGCGTAAGTATACACGCGAATAGGAACACTGCTATCTTCATTCGGACTCCGATCAGTATGAATGACAACCGCCTAACGGCTCGCGGCTCACCTGCGCCGCGAAACGACTGCCTAATTTGAAAACCTCAACCAACACTATAAATGACTAAGGCCAATACCCCGGCCCCCCGACGCGGCGTCAGGTGCAGCCGCTTGTTAGGCGGCGACAATTCCGGCAACTGGAGACGAGTCATGTGCTTCGTGGTATGAACAACCCATCCCGCCGAACATGTACCATGTCGGAAAGTGGGTGATCTGCCGTCGCAGTAGCCCGGGCGATTACGGCCTCCAGTTCATGAACGCCCGGCAACGAGCCACTGTCGCAGAATGCGAGTATGTCGCGAGCGGGGATTGCTGCCGCGTAATCGCCCGACACATACGCACGAAATTGATGATCCCACAGGTGGTCCACTAAGAGGAGACTCGCTTCAAAATCTCCTCCCATCAAGACCGCAAAGATACCGTTGTATGGCACAACTCTGAGGTCGCGATCGCGGGCAAGACTAGCCAGATTGCGGATACCAATCGCGTGCAAGTCTTCCTCGGTCATCCCGGATTCGGTCAGATGGCGACTCTGGACATACTGGTACGAACTACCTTGGTCGACGAGGTATGAGACCAAAATGCTGCTGGAATAGGACCGCAATATCGGTGCACTTTCGCCCCATAGTTTGATAGCCGGCGTGCCGTCATCCGGTAAGTCTGGCCTGAGATATGCGACCGCTTCTTCTAGAAGCATCGATGTCCTTCGATGTCGCCGCCTAACGGATCGCGGCTCACCTGCGCCGCGAAACGACTGCTGAATTGAAAACGTCAACCAACACTATAAATGACTAAGGTCAATACCCCGGTGCCCGTTGCGCGGCGTCAGGTGCAGCCGCTGGTTAGGGGGCAGCATCTCGAATGAACCCGGTCGACCTCTAGCCGACCTTGAATCCTTGAAAGCGTATTGCCAAGTAGATCACTACCGCTCCCGTGCCCGCGAGAATCCCCCATATGAAGTACGCCGAAGTGGGGATTTCTCTGGTGGTGACCTTTTCAATGACATTGAACGGGATTGCCCCTGAGAATCTCTCCGTGTGAGAACTCTCTTTCCTGTACCGCTGGCCCTCTCCCGAGATTACCTCCTGACCGCTCGAGTCGGCGACAACCGAGTATTCTCCCCCGCTGAATCGATAGCGCCACCCATCCGTGGTTACCACGACAATGGACTCTTCATTGGACTTCTGGAGAGCACCACTATCTTGTACTGCTTCCTGGAAGCAGCCCGGGAAGGCCAAGACGAGCACAAGGAGCCTCGATTTCAGTTCAATCATTCGGATCATCATTTGCGTTCGCTTAGCTGCCCCCTAACGGATCGCGGCTCACCCGCGCCGCGAAACGACTGTTGTTCTGGAAACGCTTTTGGTTGCTTCTAACCGCAAACCCCCGTGTGACGAAGTACCCAACCCCGAGCACCCGGCGCGGCGCCGGGTGCAGCCGCTTGTTAGGTTGCGCTGTTCGTGAGATCGAAGCATCAACTGATTTCGCTTCACCGCCCGCTCGACACCACGCCGCAGAACCTCACTGGCCTCAGTTGTACGGTGTGCCTCAAAATGTTGACGATCCCGGCCGCCCGGCCTTGGATGCCACATGATTCTACTTGGACGCTGGCATTTCGCCTGCCAACTTAGTCTTGTGGGCCGGCTGCATCTCCATCGCTCTCGGCCCGGCTGCGATTGGGTCAATGAAGCGAGTGACGAGCTGCCCCCCGGAAAACACAAATGCCTCCCATCCACAAAACTCCGGACAAGAGGCACACGGTTTTCGCATCATTCCCCCAAAGTAGTACTGAAACAAGATACGCTGCAATTCTAGGATTGTCAATCAGATGGCTCATTCACCGCCGGATTGCCCCCCACAGAATGTCCCGCGAGCCCGTCAAGTTACCCATGTGGCTGCGGGGTGCGGGACACCTCCGAATGATGCGCGTGCACTCGCACGCGCAACCTAACGCTTCGCGG
>JAUQWO010000015.1 GCA_030835135.1 Bacteroidota bacterium | reverse complement strand
ATCACTGGAATGACCTGAAAGGGGTGGACCTCACGGACGGGCGGTGTGATTGGATCGAATATGTGTACCTGGCCTTTGTAGGGGCGGTGCATGCACCGCCCCTACACCGGATCACCGGAATGACCTGAAAGGCGTGGACCTCACGGACGGGCGGTGTGATTGGATCGAATATGTGTACCTGGCCTTTGTAGGGGCGGTGCATGCACCGCCCCTACACCGGATCACTGGAATGACCTGAAAGGGGTGGATCGCACGGCCCACGATGCCTCGTGGACATGATGTAGATGCCCAGCAGGACGGCGTACACAACAAGGAGAAACACCGGGATGACCTCGAGTGAGATCCTGCGCGCCAGGATGCCCATAAAGGAAGGAATGATCGTCGCCCCCAACCCCGCCGCAGCGATCTGCATGCCGATCGTGTTCGCCGCATGATGCTCGCCCACGCGCACCATGGTCCCCGATGTCAGCGCCGGAAAGATGGGCGCGATGGCCACACCGATCACCGCCACGGCCACGACGTTCGCAAGTTCGGAGGGATCCCACACAAGGAGCCCGGTCCCGAGTAACGCTCCCGCCAATCCACCCGTCACAAGTCTGTTGGCGCCGGTGCGACCGGTCACCACCCCTGCACCGATCCTCCCGATCGTGAACGTCAACCAGTAGCTTCCCGCAAAGAGACCGGCCAGCGCCGTCTCCACGCCCCGCGATTCTGTGAGCAGCGTGTAGGTCCAGATACCGAGACCGCTCTCCGCGCCCGCGTACAGAAAGTACAAGATCATGCTCACCCACGCCTGCGGCTGCCGGAGGGTCGCGGCGATGGTGGTGTCGTGATCGGTGAGTTTCTTTTCCGACGTACTCGTTGCGGAAGCACCATTCCGTTCCCAGATGGAGAGCGTCATCACGAACCCGATCGCCAGAGCGACCTGGAACACACCCACCGCCTGATACCCGAAGCGCCAGCTGTTCAGGGCCGTGAGTCCGAAGGTCATGATCAGCGGACCGATCGTGATCCCGACTCCCCAGCTGGCATGGAGCCACTGCATCAAGCGCTCACCAAAATGCGACGCAACGTACGTGTTCAGTCCGGCATCGATCGCACCCGCGCCCAATCCCGTGAACACCCCGAGCGCGACCATCATCCACCAATGCGGAACCATCGTGTAGCCGATGAGCGCCGATCCGGTGAGGAAGCAACTTGCAGCAAGCAGCCGGCCCACCCCGAACCGTACGAGCAGCGCACCGCTGAGAAAACTGGAGGTCATGTAGCCGGCCACGACGGCGGCCAGGTACATCCCGATAGCATCCAGCGGCATGGCGAATGCATGACGGATGGACGGCCAGCCGACGCCGAGGAGGCCATCGGGAAGACCCAGCGATACGAACGCGATGAAGGCCAGCACCGCGAGGCCGAGGTGAGGGTGACGGCGGGTCGTTGTGAAAAAGCTCATGTATTGCTTTGGTAGATCTGTGTTGGCACAGATGGGTCTGAGTGTCAGATCTCTGCGGCGCAATGAATCTGTGGTATCGCAGCTCCGACAGATGATCTCATCGCAGGAGCGGGCGAACAGTCGTCCGGTTCACAGGATCTGCACCGTCGCGGTCACCGTCATGCCGTCCTCGATCTGTTCTGCCTTCCGCACACTCGCTTTGATCGGCAGAAGATAGGAACCGGCTTTGTTGTCAGGGAAGAGCGAGGTCCGCCACACCGTGGCGCCGATGGTCACGGCAACGGGAAGCGAGCCGAACGGACGCGCACCAACGGCGAACAATGCCCGGATCGCTGCCGCGTGCTTCCGGGAGAGGGTGAGAAAATGCCACCCGCCGTTCCCGCTGTAGAGCCAGACCTTTGCGCGGACCGTATAGACCGCCTTCGGTTCGATGTTCCGCGTCATCGTGTCACCCCATCCTGAATCCGCTGAAAGACGCGATCAGGATGGCCGCGAAAAGGACAAAGCCGGTGAGTACTCCCGCCGAGAAGGTGAGCCACGGGTTCGTCTCCGCCGCGGTCACCCTTTCGATCGACGCGAATGGCACGATGCCTTCGTACTTCTCGCTGGACCTGTTGTCGCCCCGGTCCCGGCGGCCCGTTCCGATCAACACCTTTGCGCCGGTGGAATCGATGCTCACCGAATATTCACCGCCATTGAACCAGTACCGCGATCCGTCTTTGGTCTGCACGTGTATCTTCTCTGCCCGCGATCCGGACAGGCAATCCAGATCACGCGCCGCTTCGCGGAAGCAGCCGGCAAGAACAGGTCCAAGGAGCAGCGCGACAAAGAGGACGAGTATCGATAGCTTCATCTGACCCCCATGCATGGCCTGGAAAACGCGTTCACAGAGTACCTTGCACCCCCAGACACGAATGCCTCCCGTCCATGATGTTGGATAAGAGGCATATCACAACCCAGTGTTCACCCGATAGTATGATACCAAGATACTACCAGGCCACGGGATTGTCAATGCGGGCAGACGGGCGGTGCATGCACCGCCCCTACATGGGCACAGCCAACAGGGGACGATATGCACCATCCCTACGACTGCATGATTGCAGGTGACACATCCGGGCGGTGCATGCGCCATCCCTGCACTCAATGCACGAGGACCATCGTTCTTGTCTGCACGACGCGCTCTCCAGAGGAAAGGCGTGCGTCGAGCCTGCAGAAATATACTCCGCTCGCGACGCTCGTTCCCCCGGAAACATCGGCCGTCCACTGTACGTCATGGACGCCTGGTGCCATGGGTCCTTCCACAAGGACGCCGACCTCGCGGCCGAGAACATCGAGGACCACCAGCCGTACCTCCGCAGATGCCGGCAGTAAGAACCGGATCGTGGTTGAGGGATTGAAGGGATTGGGGAAGTTCGGGCTCAGGACCACCATCGACGGTGTCTCACCGGAACCACTGACATCCGCTGACGTGGCACTACTCCATCCGAGCGTATACAGCCCGGTGCTCATCGGACCGGACACGATGAACTGTGCGTTCGGAATGTCCTGGTACTGATGCTCGGTGATATCGGCCCACGCCGTGTCGGCGTTCGGCCTGAACAACAACCGGAGCGCCGCGTCCTGGCCCGACCGCGTCACGGACCCATACCGCAACGCCGCCGAAGCGGTGACGATCCCCTGCTCCCAGAATCCCCACGAAAGATCCGCCCGCGCATTCACGCCGACCGGCAACACATCCGCACTAACCGCGGGACCTTCAGCGGTTCCGGTCGTGTAGATCCCCAGATTGTTGCTCGCGGACATCGTGGAGACGGGATTGAACTGCACGCCGGCACCGGCAGCCCCAACCAGTCCCGGCGACTGCGTGATGAAGAACGCTCCTTCGTTCCCGACGGGAGCTGTCGACCGGACGCCCGAGCCGGCACCGAGACCGTGATTTGTTGCAGGGTTGTTCCCCGTCAGGTCGTACACCGTGCTCCCCATGCTCTGGTCGAAATGCCAGCAGCTGATGAGCGAAGGGAACGAAGGGTGCGTTGCTGTCACCTTCCTGAACATCCACCCGCGCAGTTCCTCGACGGTCAGCGCCTTCTGCCAGAGCCGCACTTCATCCATGGTCCCCTTGAATGGCGTGAGCTCGTTCGCATCACGGTAGGCACCGATGGTGAACGTGCTCGCGGGATCATACAGGATGTCCCCCGATTGCACATTGGAGGACGCGGCGTGAATGCCATTGATGTACAGCCGCATCTGCGCCCCATCGTACACGGCAGCCACATGGTACCACCGTCCGGGGACAGCAATGGCGGGGTCCTGCAGATACGTCATCAACCCGTCGCCATCGCCCGCACCGACGGTCGCAAGTCCGAAGCTGATATGGTTGAGCACATTCCCCACCACCCACCCCTTCTGCGCGCCGTTGTTGTCTTCGAATGCCCCGATGAAGCCACCATAGACGGGCAGCGTCTCCGGACGCACCCATGCCTCAACCGTCATGCTTTTCACGGGCAGTACGGCACTGTCAAGGGATGATGCCACCTCAAGGTATGCCGCGCTGCCGTCGAAACGGAGTGCCCGGTCGCTGGTAGATGCGGATGCCGATGGGTCCCTGATGACAAAGGTCTTCTCGGTCGACCACTCAGACCAGTCGAGGTTCACATCGCGATACCGTACGCGCCAGTGGTATCGGCCCGGCTGCAACGGGGCCGAACCGGTCAGCACAGAGCGCGTCAGATCGATCCCGGCATTCCTGTCGATCGCCGCAAAGAGCGGTGCGCCCGTGTCCCAGTACACATTCTCCACGTCGCGGTGCACATCCGCGACCAACCCACCCCCCTCAACGTATCCTCCTGCGGCAGTGCGGACCTGGAACTCAGAACTCCACTGCGGGCGTGAAGCGACATACGCAGACCCGGTGAGCGCCACCGGAAGGTCGACGCTGTCAGGCAACGTCCCGGCATCGGGTCTTTGCGGTTTCGCTCTGCGCTTCCACGCAGTGTACGTGTCGATCTCGGCATTCGGGAGAGAGAGGCCCGGGCCGGTCACGTCCTGGCTTCCCAGACTGAATGCCCGGAACGTGTAGCTCCCCGCGGCAAGGTCCACATCGACGAGCGCGTACCCGTGATGGTCATGGGACCTGCTGATCACCGCCTCGTCGGTCTGGTTCGTGTAGCCGCGCCACCGGTCGAGCGCGCCGCCCGCTCCCCCGAAGATCAGCGTATGGACCGATGCATCCTTCATCGCTCCGCGCTCATAGGCGTGCGTGTGCCCGGCCATGTGCAGTGTTGCCTTGGCGTACTTCGCGAGCGTCGTCAGGACCCGCGTCTCCGTGTACGGCGTATTCCCGTCGGGCCAGGTCTCGCTCAGGGCAGGATGATGCCCGTACGTGAAGATCCAATCGACGTCGTCATCACTCTCCGCCGCGGCGCACACGGAATCCAGCCAGGCGATCTGCACATCATCCCGGTACTTCCCATTGGTATTGAGGGCGATGAACTGAAGGCGCCCGTAACGGAAACTATAAAACCTGTCGCCACGCGGCCCGCCGAACTCCCCATACCGCATGTATCTATAATAGTAGTCGCTCTCCGCCTCATGGTTGCCGATGCTCACCATGAACGGCACGTTGGCGCTCACCGGAGCCATCGAGGAGAAGTACTGGGACTGATACTGGGAGAGGACAGCACCCGATGAGCAGATATCGCCGCAGTGAATGACCACCCCGACCGATCGTGCGAGGTCGTTGCCCCAGAGCCGCGTCATCATGGCGCGCATGGAGTCGACCACCATCGAGGACTGGGCCGCATATTCCTGGGAGTCGCTGATGATCGCGAAGCGGATATGGCCTGTCTTCACGGACGCCGACGGGGGAGTGGCGAACGTGAAGACAGCGCTGCTGTCGGCACCCTGGATGCAGCGATACGCATACACGGTGCCGGGCGCCAGGCCGGTCAGATGAACATCGTGCCACACGACACCAGCCGAAAGCTGATCAGAGACACCCGTGACGCTCCGGTCCGGCGTTTCCGTTCCGAATCGGACGACGGGTGGCAGCAGTGATGCCGACTGCCAGCACACATGGATCGAGGTCTGCGTCGGGGCCTGCAGGTATGGCGCAATGGCGGCCTGCGTGCCTGGAACAGCGATGGAGACCGCCAGGAGCATGAACAAGGCGAAGAGCATATGGGAAGTACGAGAGATCATCATCGGCGGACGTGCGAGTTTGGGTAGATCCATGGGATCGTGGGTGAGGGCCACTCGTCGTGCCGATCGAAGCGCAGACAAGAGTACTCCCGGAGTGAGCCTCCCGCAGCGATGTGTGCGGCGTGACGTGGGATTTGTTAGCCGGATGGGCTCTACCATGCAGCCGTGAGCGCCCCGTTCAGGATCTCCAGGGCTTGACCGATCTCGTCCCTGGACACCGTGAGCGGCGGCATCAATGAGAGCACGGATCCGCCGGACACCTTGAAGCTCAGTCCCCGTTCCAGCGATGCATACATCACCCGTTCGGCGATCTCCCATGCGGGGGTACCGTTGTGGGAGTTCACCTCTGCACCGACGGCAAGGCCGAACGAGCGTACAGGACCGATCGCCGGATGGCGGCTCCGGAGTTCCTCAAGACCCCGGGCCAGGAGCGCCCCCATCTCCATCGCCCGTTCCATGAGCCCTTCCTCCTCGATCACCCGGATCACCGCCAGCGCTGCCGCAGCCGCAACGGGGCTTTTCTCATGGGTGAAGTGTCCGAGTGATGTCGTGTACGATCTGTCGAGGTCTTCCCGCGCGATCATGGCTGCAAGCGGCATCACGCCACCCCCCAGCCCCTTACCGATGCAGATGATATCGGGGACCACACCGAACCGTTCGCATGCATAGAACGCCCCGGTGCGTCCGAGACAGACAGGGATCTCATCAAAGATGAGCAGTACTCCGTGGCGGTCGCACACCTCCCGGACGGAACGCCAGAACACCGGATGGGGGACCTGGACCGTTGTGTAACGGAACGGTTCGGCCACGAGGGCGCCGATGTTCCCCGTGGCAAGGATGACATCTTCAATGCCTTTGGCGGCGCGGCGGGCAACGGCAGGGGCATCGAGCGTGTGCGAATCATGATCGGGCGGTGTCACAAGAACAGCACCGTGCATCAGAGGACCCATCCCCTCGCGGAAATGCTCTTCCCCGCCAACACTGATCGCATCGAGCGACGCACCGTGGAAGGAATTTCGGAAGCTGATCGTCCCGTGTTTTCCGGTCGCCAGGCGTGCGAGTTTCAATGCCATGCTGATCGCCAGCGTCCCTCCGGGGGCGAACAACACTTTGCGCAAGCGGCCCGGGGCGCGTTCCGCCAGTTGCTGCGCCAGCAGGATCGCGGGCCTGTTGGTGTACCGCCTCGGGGAGAACGCAAGCGTATCCAACTGTTCACGCACGGCCTGTATCACCGCTGGATGCGCGTGCCCGGCCTGGTGCACATTGTTCCCGTGAAAGTCGAGATAGCTCCGTCCGGCGAGATTCTTCAACCGGCTCCCCGACGAGGATGCAAGCACATCGAGACAGGGCGTGGACAGTGGCTGATGAAGGAAGTACTGTTCGTCCATCTCCAGCCAGTATCGGGTCTCTGCATCCATGATACCCGATCGCCACAGATCCCGCCGGCCGGACCTGTTGACGTCGCCCTCGGTGCGGTCGATCACCGTGCTCACGGGCGGTCGCCCCGCAGCATTCTCTCTTCGATCACATCGATCAATGCCGGAAGTTCCCGGACCGTGGGGATGACGTAGTGCGCACCGGCATCGGTCAACCGGCGCGCGATATCCGTTGAGCGTGTCTGGCGCTCTGCCACGCCAAGCGCTTGCAGACCGTCCTCCGTGACTCCCATGTCGGAACCTGTCTCCACCACCCCCACCATCCACATGCCGGCATTGCGCCCTTCCGCTACATCCGGCAACGTGTCGCCGATCTTCAGGCAGGCATGGGGCGGATACACTCCGAGCTGTTCCATCACCCGGAACGCCATCCACGGATGGGGGCGGCCGGCAGCAACGTCATCTGCACACACCATCGAGTCGACATGCAGCCCCTGCGCCCCTGCCCGCGGGACGACCTCGTTCATCATGGCACGCACATACCCGGTGGTCGATCCGATCTTCACATCGTGCCGGCGGAGCCAATCCATCACGGCGATCGCCCCCGCGATGACCCCACAGTGGTCTTTCAGCACCGAGATCTGCATCCCGGTGAACGCTGCGTAGAGATCCTCAAGATCTCTCTCACCGAACGCTTTCCCGTACCGCGCTTCCCACCTCGCCATCACCTCCGGCATGGCAGCAATGGTCCTGAGGTGGTCCTTTTTCGGCAAACCCATGGGAGCACGCGCTTCGTCCACCGCGATGGGCACACCAGCACGCGTGAACACTTCCTGAAACGCCACCACGGGTCCGAAGCAGCCATGGTCGACGATCGTGCCTGCCCAGTCGAACACCACGGCTCTGATGCGACCTTCAGCTCCGGTCATCATGCGGCCTCCAGAAGAGAGACGTTCATGTCCTTGAGGACCTCGCCCACAGCTGCCAGGAGGGCGCGGATGTCCTCGGGGAAGATCCTCCCGATGTTCCCGATCCGGAAACAGTCGACCTTCGAGAGCTTTCCCGGATAAATGACATACCCGCGGTTCGAGAGCATCTCATAGAACCTCTCGAAGTTGAATCGGGGATTCGCGGGATAGAGGAACGAAGTGATGAAGTGTCCCTGCAGAACGTCGGGAACATACTCGCGGAACCCGAGGCGCCTCATCCCTTCCCGCAGGATCCGGTTGTTCTCACGGTACCGCGATTCCCGTGCGGCTATTCCGCCTTCCTCCTGCAACTCCTCCAGCGCCCTGGCGAATGCCATGATCACCTGCAGCGGCGGTGTGAAACGGAACTGGCCGTTCGCTTCCAGCCCTTCCCATTGCGCGAACAGGTCCAAGCTCAGACTCCGCGCCCTCCCCCGCAGCGTGGACAGCAGCGCGCGCCGGATGATCACGAAGGCAAAGCCGGGCACGCCTTCGATGCATTTGTTCGACGAGGAGATCAATGCGTCGATGTTGTGCTCGGCGGGCACCAGACGGACCCCGCCAAAACTGCTCATGGCATCGACGATGAAGACCTTCTTGCGTTCACGCGCCAGAATGCCGTACGAGGCGATCGGGTTCATGATCCCGGTGGTGGTCTCGTGGTGGACCGCGGCAATGGTCGTCACATCGGGGTTGGCATCCAGTGCACGTGCAAGTTCATATGGTTCGAGCTGGCGGTTCTCGGGACATTCCACGGCGGTCACCCGGATACCAGCCCGTTCCGCGATGATCACGATGCGATGACCGTACGCACCATTCACCGCTACGAGGAGGTGGCCATCCGGCGGGACCATGGTGGTCACGGCAGACTCGACCCCGAAGGTCCCGCTCCCCTGCATGAGTACCGCTTCATAGTCGCCGTCCTCATCCTGCGCGAGGGCCAGGAGCCCCTTCCGGATGCGGCGCGCCAGGGCAATGAACTCGGCATCGCGTGACCCGAGGTCGCGCAGCATGGCCTGTTTCACGGTCATGCTTGTCGTGAGCGGCCCCGGTGTGAACAGAACCTTGTCGCGTGATGCAGCGATTCGTGGCATCGGTCTTCCCTGGTATATGATTTCCTGAATTACGCGTGTTCCATCGCCGGCACGGCAACGGCATCCCGATCCCCGGTCCCCAGCGACCTGCCGAAGTAGAGCGCGGAGACCACCGTGAGGACGAGCCCGAAGGCCGCGACGGTGTACCCGCTGTCGACGAAGAACGTCACCCAGCTGATCCTGACCGCGAGGAAGTTCTTCATCAGCAGCACGCCCACACTCGCGAGATACCCGAAGGCGTCTGCCACATAGATCAGGAACCCCGCATTCGCCTCATGCTTGTATGCCGCGATGAGGCGGTCGAACAGGATACAATTGAAGGGGACATACCCCATGTAGAGCCCCGTTCCCGCCGCGATGGACCAGAGCACAGGACCGATCAGGCCATGATCGAATGCAGCGGTTGCGCCTCCGAGGAGGACGAAGCCAGCGGCGATGACCACGTGGTTCGCCATCAGGGCCTTCCGGTTATCGCGTATCGCCATCAGCGAGCCGAGCAGCACGAGCACGATGATCGCGACGGGGATCTCCGTAGAGGTGAAGATCAGCGGCTGGTCACCCAACCCCACCTCCGCCCAGATCTCTGCAGCGTAACTGTCCCTGAGGTCGCGGTACGCGGTCAGACCCATATACACCAGCGTGAGGAGTGCGATCCCGGCTGCGAATGTCAACAGGAAAGTCCGGCGTTCCTCCTTGCGCATCGGGATCCGGCGCGTGCGCTCACGCTCATCACTGACCGTCGGCGGTGGGAGCTGATTGAGCAACCACACGAACAGCACGAGCGGTCCGAAAAAGATGGCGCCGGTCACGGCCGGCATCGCGCTTTCCGGCACCTGACACGAGACCATCAACCCCTTGCCGACACTCTTGACGAACCCCGAGGAGACGATGAAGCTTGCGCTCAGCCCGGCCGCAAGCACTTCGGTGAGCCGCCGCCCTTCCAGGTACCCGAAGACCAGCCCCCAGATCATGCCCAGGGGAAGTCCGTTGATGAACATGAAGACCACGTTCCACGGTGCAGGAACGCGCCAGAACGCCATGAGCGACAGCTCTGCGACCAGCACAAGGCCGATGATCGACTGTGCCCTCCGGGCTGGCGGCATCTCCGCGATGATCTTGATCCCGATGAACTTGGAGATCATGTACCCGATCACCTGGGCGATGATCATCGCCGTCTTGTAGTCGACACCGAACACATCCGGACCAATGAACGTGGCGGCAGTGAACGGCTTGCGGAATGCATACATGCTCGCATAGGTGGCAAATGCCGCGAACATGGCATACAGCGCGAAGATGAGGCCCGACTGCCTGGAGAGCCAGCGTTGGACCAGTATCGAGGGCATACACGAGCCATGGATGTGGAACAGGGAACGGTCTTCCGGCTCGTAACATACAATGGCAATGTTACGCCAACATTACCGCATGGTTACTGGAACATTATCTTGTTCCGGACGAGCGACAACCCATGGGCGCTCCCCCCCGGGGTGTGGGAACGGCATTCCTGGCGCCTATCAGGGCTTTCGTCCGTCGAATTCCCTGCGCTGACGCCGGATCTCCCGCTCATCATCCAGGACCGGTGATTCCTCAACCGCCTTCCAGTCGAACTGCTCATGGAGGGGAGTCAACGCCTCCTGAGGACGAAAGATCCGCGCATCCACCGGGAGTGCCCGGTACGCCCGCAGGTCAGGTTCGCCCATGAACAGGTCCGACAGGTCGGTGGCGGTAGCATCGAACTGGTTCAGCGGGGGGATGCCGAGGATCGCCCAGAACGTCTTGAAGATGCTCCCGAAGCTGTAATGATCATGGCCGACCCATCCCGGACGGGCGTACGGTGAGATCGCCATCAGCACGCTCCGATGCGCATCCACATGGTCCACACCTCCCTGCGGGTCGTCCTCCGTCACCACGATCAGCATGTTCTTCCAGTATGGTGTATGCGACAGGAACTCCACGATCCGGCCAAGGGCAAGATCGTTGTCCGCCATGTAACTCTCGAGAAAGGGATAGCCCACCTCCGGCCGTGGCGAAGAGCCATGATCCTGCGGAAGAATGATGGTGAGGACGGACGGCATGACCTTCCCCTCTCCGAGCCACCGCTCGGTGAACTCACGGATGAAGCAGTCGGTGCGGTACTGGTCCGGGATCGCCATATTGAACGTGGGGTACCGGCGCGAACTCCGGTCAAACAACGGACCGGGAAGTGGATGGTTGTAGAGATACCGCACCCCCATCTGCTTGAATTCAGCCTTCTCGTAGCTCGGAGCAAGTTCGGTACCGAAGCCGAAATTGAAGAATGTTCTGCCGTTCCGGTGGAGATGGTCCCATAACGAACCCGCTTCGTTGTAATCTTCAGGGTAGATCGCACCGGATGATCCCACGAACGCCCCCATACCCGGCGAAGCAGACATCACCTTCATGTCGCGGATGCCGCCATAGGAAGCCGTCACCGACGTCTCCGTCCATTCGTTCGGGTAGGTGGAGACCAGCCACCGGTGACCATCGGCACTGTGATCGGAATCGCAATAGAAGTTGTCCGCGATGGCGAACCGCTTCGCAAGAGCGAGATGGTTTGGCATGACAGTGCACCGCTCAACGGCCACGCCCGCCTTGTTCCTCACCGTCACGTCCGCTCCGAAGCGCGCCAGCGGGGCGTGGCCCTTTCCCGCCGCCACCTGTCCGAAGACTTCATCGTACGTCCGGTTCTCCTTGGAGATGAACACGATGTGCTTGATCGGCGATCCCTCCGCTCCCGGCACGGGCAACCCCGTCCCACGTGCACGCGGGGTCCGTTCAAATGACACCGTGTTCCTCACCACCCGCTCCGTGAGTGCGGAAAGCACCGTGTCGGGTGGTAACGGAATGATCGACACCACGCCCTTCATCAGATCGCCGACGCCACTCCCTTCCGGCCCGCGCACGAAATCCGGCCCGGCATTGGGCCCGCTCCCATATCCTTTGGCGTTGGCGACGACGAGCGTCTTCCCATCCGGAAGGACAGCGAGTTTGGAGGGAAACCACGCGACAGGGATGTGGCCGAGGACTCGCATCGACGGGATGTCAATGACGCCGACAGCATTGATCCCCGCTTCGGCCACGAACAACCTCTTCCGGTCGGGCGAGAGGGCAAGCCCGAAGGGAATGACCCCCCGGTACCGCTTCAACCGCTCGTCAATGGAGAGCCAGATCGTGTGTACGATGGTATGTGTTGATGCATCAAGGACCGAGATGCAATCATTGCTTCCGTTGCTGATAAAGACATGACTCTCCGTGGCGACGAGCGAGTTCGGACTTGCCCCACCCACCGCCGGGAAGCCCTCGATGGGCTCTCCAACCTGTATCCCGGTCTTGATGCGGGCGACCACAGAATCGGTGCGCGTGTCGAGTGCCCAGACCGAGTACGCTTCCGGCGCACGTGGGTCGCCGAGCGCCGGAATATCGATGGTGTCATTCCTGATCCCGGTCACCGACTCCGCCGACAGGTAACCGTACGCGGGATAGCGGAGTGCAGTCTCATCGATACGGGTTGTGTCAAGAGACCTGATAAGCCGGTACGCATACATCCCGACATTGGCCACGTACAACGTCCGGCCATCCGGGCTCAAGGTGATACCGAAGGGGTAACGGCCGACCGGAATTGTGCGCAACGCCCGTCGCTTCCGGGTATCGATGACCACGACACAGAAATTGATCTGGTCCACCGCGTAGAGTGTGCAGCCGTCCCGTGTCAACACCATGTCGCCGATGTATCCATCGGCATGCTCAGGACCGGAGTCCGGCCGCGCACAGGAAATGCTGTCCACACGCTCCCCGGTTTCCGGATCGAACACCAGGACGGTGTTCTGCTGGCCCCCGGCGACATACAACGAACGTCCATCGGGTGAAAAGGCCAGTCCCATGAAGCACGAGGCAAGGATGCCCTCATCGCCATCGGCGCCGGGAGGAACCTGCCGGACGCGGGGAGCAACTGCCGTGAGATCATCGATGATCGACAGGGAGATCGGGGATGTACCGGAATTGGCGGTGACGATCGTTCCGCCATCGGGACTGACGACGAGACCGTACGGATGCGGTGCGATGCGGAGGTTCCGGCCGGCCGGCGTCAGGAATCTCCCATTCGGGATCACGAGCCGCCCGGCCGGGTCCGCGGACGTCGGCAACTGTCCTGCCGGTGCGGACATCCCCTGACCGTCCGCGCGATGGACCAGACCGGCAGACGACGAGAGAACGAGCGCAGCCACCAACAGCCAGCGGGAACGGGGCTCTGTCATGCTCAGCGCCTCGGGAACAGGAGATGGGCGGGAAGGACCTGGCAAGGGATCCCGGGACCTTTGTAGAGTACGTCGAGCCATGCACCGCCCCCGCCGTTGAAGTACAGGGCACGGATCGGCACCAGACCGGGTGAGAGTTCGATGTCGCCGGCACGGGCCCGGGGCCCATGGTCCCCATCATTGTTCACCACCTGCTTTCCGTCCACGAAGAGCTTGCTGCCATCGTCGGATATCGTGACGAACTCATACCGTCCGGCCTTCTCGATCTTCAGGAAGCCGTCGATCACCAACCCGAAGTTCTCATTCCTCGCCCCCGTCCCTTCGATCCGGAATTCCTTTGTTGCGCCCGTTCGTGTCGGAACCATGCCGTCGAACTCCGGGAGCTTCTCCCAGCCCGGCCCTTCGAAGTATGCGTACGTCACCCCATTGCCCGGCCGGGAGACGCGATAGCACGCCGTGGCCGTACGCCCCGCGCGACCATCGGCGGTGAATGCCCGAGCCTTGACCACGCCACCGTCGCCGAGCAGGAATGGCCTGGTGAAGATAGGAGAAGAGAGCATCGGTGTTGACCCATCCAGAGTATAATGGATGACGACCGAAGGGTCCTCATGGCGCACCGCGACGATCGCCGGTCCGTCAACCGTGAGGGTCCCGCCATATCCGTAGCCCGGGACAACGGGTTCGAACACCGGAGCGGACAGCGGCGTGAAGAACTCTTCCGCCGTGGGCAGGGATTCGCCGATGAAAGCGCTCAGCACCGGCCGTCCCGTCCACGCATACGGTTTCGGCACGCCGGCAATGAACGCCACTGTCGCTGCGATGTCGTAGATGTAGACCGGCTGGGTCAGCTGGACATCCTTCCGCACCCCCTTGCCTGCGATGATGAAGGGGATCTCACATTCTTCAAGCGTCTCACCGCCGTGGCCGCGTCCGGCCCCCCCGTGGTCCGCACTGATGATGACGACAAGATCGGAGTCGATCTTCGCCTGCACTGTGGCTTCGAGGATCAGCCCGATGAGCGAATCGGCCCGTTCAATGGATGTATAGTACTCCGGGGAGCCATGTCCGTACCCATGTCCGGCACCATCGACGTGGTCCAGATGGACGAACAGGAACATGGGTGCCGATTCCTTGATCGTGCGGACTGCGATCATGGCGGCCTCCGATTCCGAGGCAGCGGATCTGTCAAATGATACCGCACTCTTCTCGAACAGCCGCCCGAAACCGTCCCAGTGATAGACCGCCCCGATGGACGCTGTCGGCCGTGCGCGCCGGAGCGTCCCGAAAATGGTCGGGAAGATGTTCTCCATCCCCGTCACGGCGGGGGGGAGGATCGCTTCATCCCGCTCCCAGTCGTTGGACGTGATGCCGTGCATCTCCGGTCCGACCCCCATGATCATCGATGCCCAGTTGGGACTGCTGCTGCTTGGGAGCACGGTGCGGGCGTGCATCGAGTGACTCCCGTTCTTCATGAGCCTGTCCATGACCGGCGTCTTCGCACGTCGCACCCCGTCCGGACTCATGCCGTCCACGCCAATGATGATGATATGCCCTGCCCGTTGCACATCCGGTTGCGCAGCGGGGCTGTTCAGCGGGAGCATGGATCCGACAAGTGCGGCGATCATGAGTGCTCGTTTCATCAGTAGTGTCCACATCCGTCTATTGTTCGATGAGATGGTGCCTCTGGCTCCGGCCGGGCGAGCGGAGAGAAGCAGGCCCGCCCGGGTACCGCCTGTGCGTATCAACAGTCTCGGGGATGGATCCCTTCATGTGTGGATCGAACGTGTCGGGGACGGATCCCTTCATGCGTGGATCGAACGTCTCGGGGACGGATCCCTTCATGCGTGGATCAATCGTGTCGGGGACGGATCCCTTCATGTGTGGATCGAACGTGTAGGGGCCGGATCCCTTCATGCGTGGATCGAACGTCTC
>JAUQWO010000014.1 GCA_030835135.1 Bacteroidota bacterium | reverse complement strand
GAGGGCACGGCCCAATCCAAATACTCATCCACGCTGCCGGCAGCGAGGGCCGATATTCCCTGGACCCCTACGGTCGGCACACCCTTCTTCCAGTGGAGCTGTGCGTCAGTCGCATCGAGCGGCATCGGCAGATCCCATATCCAGATCCAGGTTTCGGTGAAGTCCGCCGCCGCCTTCGCACGCTCCAGCCACTCTGCCTCCCTGGTTGACTCGTACAGACTCAGGCAGGCCTCCATGCTGAGCATACCGGCTTCTTTATCGGTGATGTTCGGATTGTCGCTGGCACCGCCAACGTAAAGCCCCCGCGCTCCCCAGGTTGCCCAGATGTATTCTGCGGCCCGGACAGCTGAGTGTTGATATCGGTGATCCCCCGTCTCTTCAGTCATCATGACGAGCAAGGGTACAGGACAGTAGCTCGTGGTTCCCGTCGTTTCTGCCGGCTCGCTGCTGCCGGATTTCCAGCGCCGGGGGAATGATCCATCCTCCCGTTGCTGCAGCACAAGCCAATCCGCATACGACTTGACCCAGGCGAACCATTCAGGATGCTGTCGGCCGAGGGTGCGTTCACGCCGGTAGGCACGAATCAGCACACGCATGTCTTCCGTGGCGTTTCTGAGCCAGGGGGCAACCCAGATGTGGTCCCATGGTTTGCCTGATGCAAGATCGTAGCCTGTGGCCTGCAGCGGAACGGTCGGAAGGGCCTGCATCATGGAGGAGATGATGCCCAAACCGATCGTGTGCATCCGTCGCCCACGCTCCGAGCTATCGCGATCACCCTCCCTCAGGAGCTGGTCCGCACATTCGATGTTCTTGCTCACGAAGCCCATCGCCGCCATCGTGTGATTCCACTGGAGATGGCTGGTATCAAATGTGGCAACAGCGAATGGTATGGCCGTGCGGCCATCGATGGTCACCGCCTGGGCGGCCAGGTGATCCGTCAACACACGCCGCACCTGTTCGACGTCAATGGGCACGACGACGGGATTCAAGGTGCTCCACGCCCACCGCCACGCGTTCCGCGTCATCTCCCGGAAGAGTTCCTTCTGTCCGAACCGGAATCGCACCTCGTACCCGTGACGCACTCCTGGAGCGATCGGATGGAATCTCCGGATCACCCGGGGCTCCTGCGGTGCTTGCGGACCGGACGCGTACATGGTGGTGGTACCGGGGAACTGAAAGCCACACGCAACCGTCCCCGTTCCTCCCTGCCACGCACCGAGCGCACCGAATTGAAACCTTGCATCGGTCATGACATCGCTCGACAGCCTCGTCTCTTCCACGGTCGACTCGCACCGGGGCGAAGGATCCAGCAGCGTCACCGAGGAACCGTTAGCGAACGAGAGGCCGAACAGAGGTGCCGGGAGCATGTCTTCACGAAGGAAGAAGCGTCGCGCCGCCTCGTTCCGTGTGCCGCCGGGTGAGCGGTCGCCGTTGTGCGACGGGTCGCCATACAATACCCCCGGAGCAAAACATTGCACATCGGTCCAGCGCATGGAGGAATCGACCTCGAGTGCGAGAGATGAGCTGAAGCCACCCGGAGCATTCCCGAGCACGTCCACCGTCCTGCGAACCGACACCACGCCCCCGTCCATGGTCCACTGGTCCTGTACGCGGAACACGACGCTATCGCCGAACGCGAGCTCAGCGAGGGCCGAGATGCCTGACGCTGACCGCTGGACCGACGTGTACCCCGCCGCACGTTTGTGAACGTCTCCGTCATTTCCGATGATCTCGATGCGCGCGGGCTCCCGCTGGGTGAAGCCGGGAGCAGTGTCTGCGATCCGGATTCCCCATGCCCCTCCCTGGGCCCGGACGAACGAGACCGAGGCCCCGGTGACCGATCGGCCAAGGTCCACCCGATCATCACACCGGGCGACCACCACGGAGACCATCAGGCCCCATCCGAGCACGAGGCATGTGCGAGCGATACGGTATGACTGCCGCATCATGATGATCCCTAGCGAAGAACCACGGTGACCATCTTCAGATCTTTGGACGCGGAGCTGCTGCCGTACCACAGTTCATAGTCGCCTGGGAGCGCCGACATCTTCCCGCTGGCACGATCGAAGAACTCAAAGGTGGCTGGAGGAAGGTCGATCGTCGCCTGGGCGGTCTTCCCGGCGGCGACGTCAACCCGCTGGAAGCCACGGAGGGTCTTCAGCGGTCCTCCCGTATCATTTGCACGGCGGACATAGACCTGTACGATCTCCGTCCCATCACGTTTGCCGGTATTCGACACCGGGATCGCGAGTTGCGCCCCCTCACCCTTCCTGATCTCCGCCCTGGTGATACTGGCATCGCCGATCACAAAAGTGGTATAGCTCATGCCGAAACCGAAAGGAAAGAGCGGGTCGGACATGAACCGGTAGGTCCGCCCCTTCATGGAATAGTCCTCAAAGTCCGGGAGCTGTGCGACACTCTTGTAGAACGTAACAGGCAGCTTGCCGGACGGATTCACATCGCCAAAGAGCACGTCGGCGATCGCCTGGCCGCCTGACTCTCCGGCATACCATGCCTGCAGGATCGCATCACAGGTTTGCGTTTCGGGAACGAGTCCGATGGCGGAACCCGAGCAATTGACAAGGACGATCGTCTTACCCGCCTGCTTCAGCGCCTGGAGGCATTTGCGCTGGACTTCCGGAAGCTCGATGTCCGTCCGGTCACCGCTCTTGAAACCCGGGAGATGCACCGGCATCTCCTCCCCTTCGAGCCGCGGGGAGATCCCCCCGGCAAAGATCACGACATCAATGCCTTTGAGCTTTGCGATGAGGGAGCCGTATTCCACCGGCACTTCCTTCCCGAAGTCGAAATTCAGCGTTGCCGTCCAGTTCTGGACCTGCCGGAAGCGTACTTCGACCTTGTACTCCTTCCCCGCTTCGACCTTGTACACGATGCGCCTGGGGAGCGCCCGCCACATCCAGACCTTCGCGAGCGTATCGGTGTTGACGATCAGTTCACACTGACCGCATGCCTCCAGCCTGAAGGCAACCTCTCCCGAGATCGAAGGCTTGTACACCGTTTCGTACCTGGCAGAAAACCCCTCCAAAGGCACGCCGGTGCTGAACTGATGTTGACCGAACGTTGTGAGGCGCACCGGACGGACGAACTGATCCGTGGCAACGATGTCACCCTGCAGATCGCGATTCTTCCAGTACGTTGCTCTGATGCCCTTCGCGCCGCCGATCGAGCATTCGCCGAACGCATTGACCGTGATGGTGCTATCCACGATGTCACACCCCTTATCGTAGACGACTCTGCCGGCGCCGAGCTTCGCGCGAATGCCATCCAGGATCGTGATCGTCTTGAAGGGGACGCCGTTGTAATTCCCCCACATGAGTTCCATGTCATCGGCATTGGGGCCAACGACCGCGACTTTCTTCCTTGTTGGTGCGAGAGGGAGAGTTGCGTTCCGGTTCTGCAGGAGGGTCATCGATCGACGCGCCATCTCCAGCGCCAGTTTCTTGTGAGCCTCACTGTTGACCACAGACATCGGGATCTTCGCCCACGGCACAAGCGCATCTTCATCCATTTCTCCGAGATCGAAGCGACCCACCAGCAGCCGCTGCAGATGGCGGTCAACTTCCTCTTCCGTGATGAGACCCCTGGTCACTGCATCCGGCAACTGCTTGAACGCGTAGCCGAACCCGCATTCGACGTCCGTGCCGGCTAGCGCGGCCCTCGCAGCAGCGTGCACTGCATCGGAAGAGACCTTGTGGTTCTGCCAGAAATCTGAGACGGCACCGCAGTCGGACACGACGAGGTACTTGAACCCCCAGTCGTTCCGGAGGATATTCTGCAAGAGGCGGGTACTTCCGCAGCATGGTTCATCATCCAACCGCTGGTACGCACACATGATCTCCCGGACGTCGGCATCCTGAACCAGGGCCTTGAACGCGGGGAGATACGTCTCGTGGAGATCGCGCGGATCAACGGTGTTGAGGTTGAGCGTATGCCGGCTCCATTCCGGACCCGAATGCACGGCAAAATGTTTGCCGCAGGCAAGGAGCTTCTTGTATCGGGAGTCCGCTGGCCCTTGCAGGCCCTTCACCACCGCTGTACCCATCCGCGAGGTGAGATAGGGGTCTTCGCCGTAAGTCTCCTGTCCCCGGCCCCACCGCGGATCGCGGAAAATGTTCACGTTGGGAGTCCACACCGAAAGGCTCAGGAAACGCTTGTTCTCCAGTCCGCGCCTCTTCCACTCATGATACTTCGCCCGCGTCTCATCCGAAGTTGCGTTGAAGACCCGGAAGAGCATGGCATCGTCGAACGACGCCGCCATGCCGATCGGCTCGGGGAAGACCGTGACACTGTCGTTGTTCGCAAGTCCGTGCAGCGCTTCGCTCCACCAGTTGAATTTCTTGATCCCAAGCCGCGGGATGGCTTCGGACTCATCACACATGAGGGCAGCCTTTTCGGCCAGGTTCAGGCGTGCGATCAGGTCTTGTGCCCGCGACTCGGAGCTGAGGCCCGGGTCCTGATACGGCAATCGTTGCGCCGACACCGATGCTGTGAGGGCGATGCATGCGAGTATCAACAGGGTCTTCTTCATTATGCCACCTTCGTCAATGATGTCCTGGTTTTGATTTACGGCTTCCCGATCTTCAGGAGGGCGGCCCCGTGATGAGGCACACGGACGGTCAATCCGTTCCTGCAGTCGCCACGGTCTCTCCTTCCCCACAGGTCCCGCACAACCCACCCGTTCTTCACCCCCAGCTGCTCCGCCGACAGGGTAACCTCTATGGAATCAAGCGGCGCTCCCCCGGACGGGTGTTCAGTGAACAGATGAAACCGCGCAGTCGAGCCCTCGGTGTGATCGGTGCATTCCCCGTCGAGTCCGACCAGCGACGCGAACGTCTCGTACCCTTCTGGGATATCGTACTCGATCACCGATGTGGCATGGGTGCCGATGCCTTCATCGTACGCCGTACCATCGACGGTCAACGTATTTCCGCCGACACTCTGGTTCACATGCACGGTGCTCCATCCGGAGGTCGCGTGCCGCCACGGTATGCGACCCAGATGGAGCGTATCCCCGCCTTTAATGACTCTCGGATCGATCCAGTCCGCGTGGTCCCAGTCCCGGCCGTTTCCTCCTTCCGTGACAACGAGGAAGAGCTTTCGTGCGCCCGCGATGCGGACTTCAGTTGACGCGGACCGCTTTCCGGCCTCGTGTGTCAGGAGCGGACTGCTCCACAGCGCTCGCTGCACATCGATCTGCCGCCGGTCCGCGAAGAAGAGCGCCACGTAACGGTCTTCTGTCCCTTCGTCATCCGCCACCCAGACGACCCGTTGTCCGTCGTCAAGCAGAAGTCTGTTGTTCCGGCTCCGTTGAAGCACTGCAAGGGCCTCCTCATTGGAGATCAAGTCCAGGGTGAACGGATCATTGTCGGGCAGGTTCCCTCCGAACATGAGCGGCGAGCGGCAGATCAGAAACAGAGACATGAGCGCGGTCTGCTCGTCTCTGGTGAACTTCGTCGCCCTCGGGTCTCCCTGTTCTGCCCGGATGCCGATCCTGCCGAGGGGGAGCATGTCACCATCGGGCCAATGGCCGGGACCCATGGAGGGGATCCAGTGCGCGAACAAAGAGAAGTGTTCTTCCAGCTGAGACCAATTGTCCCAGAAGTCACCGATGACACGCCACATGTTGGCGTGTGTGCTCACATGAGTCGCCTCTTCAAGCGGAGCCGGACCTGGCGAGAGGCTCAGCACGATCGGTCGTCCGCAGCGGTCGATCGCCCGGCGGATCAACTCGATCTCGTCTTTACGGTACGGTGAGGAGATGTCATCGACCTTCACCAGATCGACTCCCCACGATGCGTACAACGCGAAAAGTGAATTGTAGTATTCCTGCGCGCCGGGTTTGGAAGCGTCCACGGTATACATGTCCTTCAGCCACACCGACTGATGGCTCGTGCTGTGGATGTCGCGTGCAGTCACCCGGGTGCCGGGAACCGGGATATTCCTTTCGACCGCCAGCTTCGGGACACCGCGCATGATATGGATGCCGAACTTCAGGCCCAGACTATGAACGTACGCAGCCAGTGGCTGGAATCCCGCACCATCGGCCGCAGAGGGGAACCGGTTGATCGCAGGGGTCAGCCTGCCATGGGTATCCATGCAGATGACGGGATCTGTCTCGTTGTACCCGTGCGCCTTGTCGTTTTCCACGTACCACCGGATATCGACAACAACGTATTCCCAGGCGGACTTCCTGAGGTACTTCGCCATATAGTCCGCATTGGCTTTGACCTCCTGTTCGGTGACGGTCGGTCCGAAGCAGTCCCAACTGTTCCAACCCATGGGCGGCGTCCGCGCCCACTCATGGTGTGTCTGGGCAGACATCGTCATCGATGTCAGGGTGACAATGGCAAGGAGTGTGGACCTGTTCATGAGCACGAGTGTTTCATCCTGAGATGTTGTTCATCCATGGAAGCTCGGACCCTGGCTGTCCGGCGTAACACACTGTGTGCGGCACCCGGCGGTCCTGTGGGGACCATGCTGTGTCGTCGAACACCGTTCATTCGAACCGTACCCAGTCGATCTCCACCGCACTGGCACTCGTCAGCCGGACAACCAGATTATGGAGCCCCGACTGCCGTTCTGCTACGTGTACCGGGACGACGAACCACTCCAGGCCTGCAGGGATATCCACGCGAGCCAGCAGAGGACCATCAGACCGGCCGATACGTATCTCCACGGTTCCACCCTGCCCGGCGGCAGCCCGCATTTCCATAGTCGCACCAGAACGATCACCGAAACGTACTGCGTTGTAGCGTATCCATGCACCTGCCGAGTCAAGTCGCACCTTCCAACCCTGGAACGGAAGCAGCGTATCCAGCAATGCCGTCGTGACCCCCGCAGCACTCGCCATGCTGTACCTGTCGATCTGTATCTCGCTGCCGGCATCGGTCACACCGACACCACGGAGGGTGGGGATGACCTTGAGGATGGTGCCGTCTGCCTCAAAGAACAGACTGTCGATCCGCGTGGACCGGTTCTTGTCAAACCCCGGGGAATAGTCATTGTGGTGATAGAACAGATACCACTGACCGCCGAATTCGATGACCGACTGATGGTTCGTCCAGCATCCGGTCGGCGATTCATCCATGATCACGCCTGTCACGGTGAAGGGACCGAGCGGTCCATCGCCCATGGCATATTCGAGCCGCTCGGTCTTATTCTCGACATGCGGATACGTGAGGTAGTATTTCCCGTTCCGCTCGAACATGAACGGGCCTTCCTTGAGTCCGGTCGTGGGCAGGTTCTGGATGACCTGCGGCGGCCCGTCGAGTTCCGTCATGTTCGGTTTCAGCTTCGCCACATAAAGGTCACGCGCCGCCCAATAGAGATACGCCTGCCCGTCGCGGTCGATGAACACATTCGGATCGATGCCGTGCACGCCGCGGATCGGTTCGGGTTCCGGGCGGTACGGCCCTTCAGGTACGTCGGCTACTGCGACGCCTACCGAGAAACCGCGGCCATACGAGGAATCCCTGGCCGGGGCGGGGAAATAGAAATAGTACTTTCCGTTCCGGCTGATCGCGTCCGGGGCCCACAAGGCGTATGCCCGGGGGTTCGCCCACGGGATCGTCGTCTGGCTGAGGATCACGCCGTGGTCTTTCCATTCGACCAGATCGCCCGACGAATAGACGTGATAGTCCTCCATGCAGAACCAGCCAGGCCGCCCCTTCCCTTCCGTCGCCCGGATGTCATGCGAGGGAAAAAGATACACGCGGTCGCCGAAGACCCGCGCTGTGGGATCCGCCGTATACTGGCCTTTGATGACCGGGTTTTGTGCGCAGAGGTTCACCGAAGCCATGACCATCAGCGCGCCCAGCACGATGGATGATCGTTGAGAGTTCACACGCATGCGTTTCCCGCTGTTGGTGATATGAACTGTTTCGTGCCGCGCGAGCGCGGTGATGCAACCGGACCAGGTGCTCTCTCTCCCGGCACCACTCAACGCCCGGCACTCACGATCGTATAGCGCCGCCCTGGTTGCGTGCTCAGATCGTAGAGGAACGTCTGCCGCACGGCCGGAGGGTGGAGATGAGCTGCAGGAGAGATCACCGGGAGTTTCACCTCCGCTGAACGGTAGAATGCATTGCCGTTCTCTCCCGCGGCCTCCGCAAGGCGCACGCCGGGCGCACCCGCGAGCGGCGTATACGAACGGAGTCGGCACTGTCCACCCTTCTGCGAGCGGATCACGAGCGTTCTCACCTTCCCCTCGCTCCATTCCATGCGTTCGATCTCGAACCCGCCGCGGGCGCGGAGCCCAGTGACGCTGCCGGCGGCCCAGGCATCGGGCAGGGCCGGCAGGATGAAGATCGCACCGTCATGGCTCTGCACCAGCATCTCCGCTACGCCGGCCGTGAATCCGAAATTCCCGTCGATCTGGAATGGCGGATGGGCATCGAACATATTCGCATAGGTCCCCCCGGTCTCGAACGAGGGCTTTTCCACCAGACTGATCTGCCGGGTCATCAGTCGGTAGGCGTGGTTGCCATCGAGGAACCGTGCCCAGAGATTGATCTTCCAGTTCATGGACCAGCCGGTGGACGGATCACCGCGGTGGAGCAGCGACGTCCGGGCCGCATCGAACAGCTCTGGCGTCCGGAACGGCGAGATCTGGCCGGATGGATAGACGCCATATAAATGAGAGACGTGCCGGTGGTGATCCTCGGGATCATCCCAATCGTCGATCCACTCCTGCAGTTGACCGAAGCGGCCGATGTGCATCGGCGCGAGCCGGTCGCGCATTGCGCGGACGCGCGAAGCGAATTGTTTATCCACCCTGAGTATGCTGGCGGCGTCTGCTGTTCGGCTGAAGAGATCGAACAGCAGCTGATTGTCCATGGTCGTTCCCGCGGCGATGGATGCTTCACGGTGGACCGCCGGAGAATTCTCGGGCGAGACCGACGGACACACCACGAGCCAGTTGGAGCCGGGATACGGGACGAGCGTGCTCAGGAAGAATTCCGTGGCCGATCGCATCAGCGGGTAGACCGATGCAAGATATCTCAGGTCGCCGCTGAACGCATACTTCTCCCAGAGATGCTGGGAGAGCCATGCGCCACCCATCGGCCACATCCCCCAGTACGAGCCATCGATCGGACCGTTGATGCGCCAGAGGTCCGTGTTGTGGTGCAGCACCCAGCCATCGGCGCCGTACATCGTCCGCGCGGTCTTCCGGCCCGTGATCGCAAGCTCCCGGATCATGCGGACGAGCGGTTCGTGCATCTCGGTGAGGTTGGTCAGTTCGGCGGGCCAGTAATTCATCTCCGTGTTGATGTTGACAGTGTACTTGCTGTCCCACGGCGGGAAGAGTTGATGGTTCCACAACCCCTGGAGCGTTGCGGGCTGACCGCCGGGCTGCGAGCAGGAGATCAGGAGATATCGCCCGAACTGGAAATAGAGCGCCGCAAGTTGCGGGTCGGTGCCGTCAGCGAACCGCGCAATGCGCACGTCGGTCGGGTTCTTCACCGAATCGGTCCTGCCGAGGTCGAGGGTGACCCGATCGAAATACTTCCGGTAGGCGGCGATGTGGTCAGCCAGAATCCGCCGGTACGGCTTCTTCATCGCCGCCCGCACATACCGCGCAGCACGGGCGGCGGGATCGGCGCTGATATCGTCATACTGCCTGACGCTGGATGCCACCGCAATGAGGATCGTGGCGGTATCGGCATTGGCGACTGTCAGCGCGGTATCGGTCGCGGCCACCGGCCCCCCTTCCGCGCGGATCACAACCGAAGCCTGGAAGCGCACCTTCCCTTTCACCGAATCACAGTCACCGGTGATACCGGACATCATCAACTCATCTCTGCCGCGGGTCAGGATGCTGACCGGCGCAGGCCTGCTCAGCGATGCGGTGAAGTTGAGTGCTCCGGGTCGGTCCGCTGTGAGCCGGACGACAATGATCTGATCAGGAATGGAAGCAAAGACGGTCTGCTCATAACGGACACCGCCGGAGGTGTATCGTGTCGTCGCGATCGCGTTCGCGATATCGAGTTCCCGGTAGTACGCGGTAGGCTCCGCATGAGAGTGGAAGGAAAGGGTGAATGCGCCCACCGTCTGATATGGCATGCCGTGGGAGGTTCTGCTGATGAACGACTGATTCACCAGCTCTTGCGCCTCCTTGTACTTCCCGGCGAAGACCAGTCTCCTCACCTCCGGCAGCGCCGCCAGGGCGTCCGGATTATCGTTGCGGTTGGGCTGGCCGGCCCAGACCGTGGATTCATTCAGCTGAATGGTCTCCCGCAGCGGATCGCCATACACCATCACACCGAGGCGTCCGTTGCCCAGAGGAAGGGCCTCGACCCATTGCCGTGCGGGGTGGTCATACCACAGCTTGAGCAGCGCAGCGTCCTGCGCGTGTGCACCCGCAATGGACGCGAGACAGATGGCAAGCACGATCAGGCCCCAACGCGGGGCGCTTGTCGCAGGAGAAATCATTCGCGTATGCATCATCTGTCTCCGATGCGGTGAAGATCGTTGGAACACTTCGTCTGCTCTCTGGAGAAGAGCCGTCCCATTGGACTGAATCGTTTCATTTGACGGACTAACCGATTCAAATACTGTCCTGCCTCGACCACCGGTTCGGCTTTGCAGGGCCCGCGATGGGAGGACAACTCAGGCCGGCCGGGTCCGTCCTGTTCTTTCTGTCGACGCCTACTGCATGCTGGAAGTCAGCCGTTCCCGCCAGAGGGCGTATGCCGCTTTCGTTGCGTCGGCATCTGGTGCTTTCGGCCCGAGTACGCCCTTCTGTTTCAATGAGCCGAAGGCCTCGCGGGGGGAAGCGAAGAGTCCGGCCCCCAACCCGGCCCCACGTGCCGCACCCTGGGAGCCGTCCGTATCATACAGCTCGATCGTGGCATCGGCGATGTTCGCGAGGGTCTGGCGGAAGACCGGACTCAGGAACATATTCGCATAGCCAGCCCGGATCACGTGGAGATCCAGGCCCATGTCTTTCATGATGTCGATGCCGTACTTGAACGAGAACGCGATGCCTTCCTGGCCGGCCCGCAGGAGGTGGGCCCGGGTGTGCCTGTTGAAATCGACACCGAAGATCCTGCACCCGATCTCCTTGTTCTCCAGAATGCGCTCGGCACCGTTGCCGAACGGCAGGATGCTGATGCCGCCGCTTCCGATCCCGATACCATCGGCGATCCTGTTCATTTCATCGTAGCTCATGCCGGTGGCGATGTTCCTCCGCAGCCACGTGTTCAGGATCCCCGTACCATTGATGCAAAGGAGGACGCCGAGCCTTGTGTGGCCTTCGGCATGGTTCACGTGGGCAAAGGGGTTGACTCTGGACCTCGGATCATAGCTCACCGTGTCGATCACCCCATACACCACGCCGGATGTCCCTGCCGTTGCCGCAACTTCTCCGGGGTCAAGGACGTTGAGCGAGAGCGCATTATTGGGTTGGTCGCCGGCGCGATAGGAAACCACTGTGCCGGCCGCCAGCCCCAGTTGCGCGGCGGCAGTTGCCGTGACCTTTCCCTGCGCGCTGAACGTCGGCCTGATCTCAGGCAGGAGGCGCCGATCGATCCCGAAATGATCGAGGAGTTCAGCGGACACTGCCGACCTCTGGAAATCCCAATAGATCCCCTCAGACATGCCGGAGATCGTACTCACGATCTCGCCGGTCATCTTCATCGCGATGAACTCACCGGGAAGCATCGCCTTGTGGGTCCGCTTGTACACTTCGGGTTCATTCACCTTCACCCATCGCAACTTCGCGGCGGTGAAGTTCCCGGGTGAATTGAGAAGATGCTGAAGGCAGAACTCCCCGCCGAGCGTGGCAAATGCTTCCTTACCCATCTCCACCGCACGGCTGTCGCACCAGATGATCGACGGACGGAGGACCGCTCCCGCTTCATCCACCAGGACCAGCCCGTGCATCTGGTAGGAGATGCCGACGGCAGTGATGCGGCGCGCATCGATCTCGCCCTCGGTGAGGAGCTTCCTGGTGATCGCAACGATGTACCTCCACCAGAGTTCCGGGTCCTGCTCCGCCCACCCGGGATGTGGAGAGTTCATCGGCATCTCCTCGGCAGGGTATGATCCGTGCGCGACGACAACCCCCTGCTCGCAATCAAAGATCGAGCATTTGATGGAAGAACTGCCGATGTCATAACCAATGGTCAACATGAGATCTCTCGCTCGTTAGGTACAGTAAATGTTCCCCATGATCGCGTCTACCCACGGTTGCAGGACGTGCCGCCCGTCAGCCCGGGCGACGCCGGTGTCTTCACTCATCACGCGCCGCACGATTGAATGCGCGGATGTTCTCCGTGCTCACCCCGGGTGGCATGCCGCCTCCGCACGACAGGATGGTCCGCGTGCGCGATGAGACGGAAGCCAGGACCCCGGCGACCGCACGGCGCACGTCATCGGGAGTGCCTGCGGCCAGGACGTCGCGCGGCGGAATGTTGCCAAGGAATGTGACGTTCTCTCCTGCCAGGCCGCGCAGCTCGCCCAGGGAGACATCGAACCCCATGTTGAACAGATTCACATTCATCTGTTCGAGATACCGGGCGGACACCCTGCACGGTGCATCGTTGTGCAGGAACCGCACGGTGACGTCGCTGGTGAACAGCGTCCGAAAATACGGCAACCCGAATTCCCTGAACATACCGTCGCCGATGAACCCAAGGACATCATCCAGAAGGAAGATCCCGTCGATCGAGGGGAACGCGGTCCGTTGCAGCTCCAGCCAGTCGGACAGGAACGTGGTGATCTTGACCAGCAGCCTGTGCACGGACTCCGGGCGCTCCGCCATTGCCGTAAGGAATGGTGTCATCCCCAGGAGATGGCTGGCGATGTTCAATGGCCCGCGGGCAACGGCAAACCGGATGCGGTGCCCTGCGCGTTCGATCTCCGGACACCCCAGCCGCAGCCTGTTCATCACGAACGGCAGAAGTCCGTCGATCCTCGGGTCCGGGACTCTCAGGGCGTCGATCTGCTCGATATCCGTGAGCATCGGTGCGGCATGGGGAAACGCATCCTCCGGGAATGAGCACCGTGCCCCGAAGGCCGACGGCTCCGTGCACATGCCATACTCCGCCCAGAACCCCGGGAGGAAGATCGTATCGGGGAAGGTCCGCACCGCATTCAGGTTGGCCGCAAGCCAATGCTGATCGCTGCTGAAGTAGTCGATCATCCGGCAGCCGTGCCATGCCGGAAGCCAGGGGCAGTCGATGATAAAACCCGTCGGCATCGGCTGGACCATCTCCCCCCGAACCACGCGAACTAGTGTATCCCATTGCTTGTCGGTCACTGGAACTCTGCGCGATTTCTTACTGGAACATGTGCCCGAGATCCGTCGGTACCGGTGGAGGTGTCAGCGGCGGACGATCACATCTCGAGGATCAGGCGGAACGGAGGAATGCAGACGAGCAATTGAACCGTTTCAATGGTACAACAGAATACGACAAGAATCAACAGCAAAGAGCCCTCTGCCCAAGATATATCTGCCACCCGTCCATCGAGGGCCAACCCTCACCTGCCACGCCGCCGCCAACTCTCCGGAGGGCCAAGGTACGACGGCGGAAGCGCCTCGCGATGAATGATCAGACGTTCCAGTACCGGCCCGGGATCGATCATCCATATCCTGACCGTATGCTCCCCGCGCCGGAGGAGAGTGTGGCTCGAGGCGCCGAGCCGCCGGTTGTCGGCAACCATCTCTTCCCATTCCTGCACGCCATGCATGGCAACGAAATCTTTCGGGACAAGCACCACAACCGCGGGCTCCTCGCCATCAATGGACACACCGTAACGAACATCCCGACCCGGGCGAAAATTCAGGACCGGACCAAAGACCGCGGTCACCCGTATGCTGCCGGGCTCGCGCATGTACACCTGGTACGAGAGGCAGGGGGCGCCTCTGCCCGGGACAAACGCCGGGGTGTTCACATCTGCAGACGCGCGCATTCCCGAACGCGTCCTTCCATATCCCGGGATCTCCTCCCAGAACGCCTGGCCCGCGCGGGATGCATGTGCGAAGTGCCCTGCTTCGATGGCGACGCAACCATTCTCTTCAACGAACGTCCCGGGAGTGATCCGACCGGTAACCGGCCCGGACACGACATTCACCTGAACATCCACCGATCTGCCAGCACCGCTGATGCGGATCGCGCCGGTGCGTTCATCCGACCGTGCACGCTGCCAATCGATCGTTACGTGCATTCGCGTCTGATCCTCGACCATCGACGACTCCGGTCGGACAACGATCCATGGCCGGTCGGGTACAACACTGCATGCAAAGGGAACCGAACCCCGGTTGAAGACTTCGATCCATCGTGTCTGCGTGGAAGTCCGGTCGAATGACAACTGCGCAATGGTGGTGTCGGTGTCGGGGTCCGGCCAGGACGCACGTGTTCCTTCCACCGCAACGCCCAGGGACGCGACAGGCGGCACGGGAGGATCCACCAGCGGGATCGCACGCAGACTGTTCTCCGGCGGATCGGCCCAGTCGACATACCCCAGATGCGCCTGATCCATGAAGTGGTTCCACTTTCCCCCCGCCAGATCCCGGTTGAAGTGCCCCATCATCGCCGTGTCCGCATCGAACAGTCGGCGCGTCGCTGCAGCCATGGCAGAAGCGCTGGCGCGCCCCTGAGCGGCATAGAGCGCGTTCATACCGGCAGACACGTACAGTTCGTTCACCAGTGCGCACGCCTCCACCGGGAAGCGGACCAGTTCGTAGTATGCGTCCTGGTATTTCGCCGGAAGCCGGGAGCCGATCGCTGCAGCCCGGACAGCGAGGGACTTGTACTCCGCCACTACCTTCTCCGCTTCGCCGTGGTTCACGAGACTATACGTGGACGGACCGAGCAGTTCGGGTTTTCTCCTCCCGTTGAAGCGCGTGTAGTCCTCGATGATATGTGCGATGGCTCCCGCTTCCTGGTTCCCGAACTGCCTCGCCGCCCACAGCCGTGTGTATTCCCGCAGATCGCGGGCCGTCCAGCGCGCCGTGTCCCAGGCAAGATCCATGAAGAATTCTATCGGCAGCTCATACCCCTTGAGGTGCCCCACGTTCACGACCCAGATACGGTCAGCGCCGTGCTGCTGCGCGAGCGTCATCTGGTCCCAGATCTTCGGCAACGGGTTGGCATTGATCCACTGGTAGCTTCGTGGACTCCCGTGATAGTCGAAGTGATAGTAGATGCCTGCGCCGCCCGTGCGCTTCCGTTCCTCCGCGGTCGGGACGCGGCGGAGGTTCCCCCAGTTGTCATCGGGCCAGAGCAGCGTGACGTCATCCGGCACGCGCATGCCAGCGTTGTAATATTCCAGGACCTCCTTGTAGGGGCACCAGAGTTGCGGTACGCCGGTCGCATCACGGCCGGTCTCTTCCGTGATGATGGTGCGTTGGACGTCCACGATATGCTCGAGCAGGGCGCGGTTGGCATCCACCCCGCCCGGCGCCATGGGCGTATCATCGGCACCGCGCAACCCGATCGTGACGATGCTCTCGTACTCCTTGTTCCTGCGGATGCCGTCACGCCAGAACCGGTGCAGCGTGTCGGGGACCTTCGCATAGTTCCAGTATCCAAGGGTCTTCTGGAAGCGCCGGTCCCATTCCTTCTGCGCCCTGAGCATGGGCTCCTGGTGCGAGGTGCCCATGACGATCCCGAGTTCATCGGCGAGGCGCGGATTTTCCGGGTCGTCTTCATTGAAGGCGTTGTTCCACATCGCAGGCCAGAGATAGTTGGCCTTCAGGCGCAACAGCAGTTCGAACACGCGCGCATAGAAGCCCCGGCCATAGTTCGCAACGTCCTCCGCGATCGTTGGATCGCCCTCACGCCCGGCACTGCCGAACTTCGCGTGGACCCACCGGGTCAGCGCCGGATACTCGTCATTGAGGAATATCCCGCGATACTTCACGGAGGGAGAGGCGATGACGTATCTTCCTGCGGCCACGCTCAATGTGCGACGCCGTTGCACCGGCACATCGGCCCACCAGGACCAGGGGGAGACCCCGATCTGTTCGGACAGCCGGAACATCCCGTAGATGGTCCCCCGCTTATCGCTCCCCGCGATCACCAGTGCCTGCGGCACGCCGGGGTACGGATGGTCCACGGTCTGGATCAGCGTCGCTTCCCACGCACCGGCAACGGTGCGCACATCCAATTGCCGGGCGCGTATGAGCGCATCGATCAGCGGGCTCTTGCCGATCGTCCCGATGACGACCACCGGTCCGGCAGGCGGTTGACCCGCTGTCGAGATCGCCGGCAGTGTCCCGGTCACCTGTTCAAGGTCCGCGCGGAACATCCCAACCACACGGAGCACGCCGGGATGATCGGCATCGCTCGCGTAGACCGCGGCCGGCCGGCCATCACGCGCGAGAGCGAACCCTCCGGCGTTCTTCCCGAAGGTAACGATCTCCGGTCCTCCGACCGCCCGGGCGAACGAATGTCCGACGATCAGGAACGCCGGAACGATCCACATGATCCTCGATCGCACCATGATAACACGTCCTTCCCGGATTCAGGGACAGCCGGTGGTGGGTGATCCCGCGGGGCTGTAGATACGGAAATTGCCGCTGCACTGCAGCAGTCCGATCAGATAAAGCACGCCGTCATAGTAGCGATACCTTCCTGTCGGGACAGGAAGATCCCAGAGCGCCCGGACGAACGTCCACCGCACCGGGTCCGTTGCGGCCAGAGCTGCCACGGCGTTCATCGCAACAAGTCCGCCGCTGTGCGGCGTGTCCAACGGCCTCCCCTCCAGCGTGAACTGATTCCCGTAGGTGCTGATACCCTGTTCCGCGAAGAAGCGCAGAAGACGGTTCGATTGCGCCACCTGCCACGCATCGCGCCGGAACCAGAGCCAGTCCATCGCCGTGTTCATCGCCACCCGCCACGCATCGAATCGAAAGTCCGCGTGACCCGGCGGCCCCCACTCGATCGGCATGCCATCGAAGCCGGAGTAGTCGGGCGCAAGGCCCGTCCGCGGGTGGACGGATCTCCGCAACAAGAGCCGGGACGACCGCGCCGCGGCACACCAGAAGGCGTTGTCGTGCGTGGCCCAGCGCCCCCAGAGTTCGTAGTAGTGAGGGACCTGGTAGGACGGATCGGTAAAGTGATCGGCGTCTGCGGACGGCACGAAGGCCACAAGGGTATCGCGGCGACTGAACATGTTGGTGACGCTGCCGTGATCCGGCTCATCCTCCTTGTGCAGCATCGTTGTGAGGATGCGCTGCGCCTGCTCGCTGTAGCGGAGGTCGCCTTCGCCATCACCCCAGCGCGCCGAAGCAAAGAAGAGTGCCGTGACGAACCACTCTTCGCCGTCGGAGGCAGCGGTGGAATCCAGTTTCGTGCCATCCGTCCGGCAATGCCAGGCAAAGTACCCCCGGTGCGGGCCCGAGGGAAAATCCATGTACGCTTTCGCCCATCGCCACAGCCGGTCAAACTCTTCTTTCTTGTCCAGCTGCACCGCGATCATCATGCCATAGGACATACCCTCGGTGCGCACATCCTTGTTGCCCGTATCCTCGATGTACGCCATCGTGTCGCCGACAGGATAGTAGATGCGCCCGGTCGAGTCGTTACCATAGAACAGGAGGCGGAATGCCCCGTCGATCTTGCGGCCGACGCTGTCGGCGGTGATGCCGGGCAATTGCACGAACAGATCAGGGTAGACCCCGGTGAAGTACGCGCCGCGCTCGTCGTGTACCGCGGGATCCTGCGTCATCTGATTCCCCGCACACGATGAGATCAGCATTGTGGCCATCAGCAGAAGGAGGAACCGGGGCCGCCCTGCTGTCGTGCGGTTCTCCGGTCTGTGCTCCGGGGCGACGTTGAACATGGTCATCCTTTCCCGCGCATGCATGTCACTGGACCAGCAGCATGGCACGCGTTTGCGACGTCGTGCCCGCCTGCAGCCGGCAGTAGTACACTCCTCCCGCCAGGTGAGCACCATCGAACGTGACGGTGTATGTCCCCGGATCGCGCACGCCGTCCATCAACGTCGCGATCTCCCGTCCGAGTCCATCATACACCCGGACCCGTGTCCACTGGCGCTCTGCGAGCACGACGGTGATGCGTGTGGCTGGATTGAACGGGTTGGGGAAATTCTGCAGCAGTGTGGTCGCACGGACAACGGTCGGCTCGTCCGTCACCCCTGCAACCTCCGTGCCCGTCTGGAACATACCGGTGGCCGACCAGCCACCCGCGCCACTGTCATTCATCGCCGTGACGCGCCAGTAATACCGCGTATCTGCAATCAGGTGGCGGGCGCGGACGACCGTATCCGCCACGGTGGTGTCCATGGCGGTCGTTGAGAACGCGGTGCCAATGGAGAGCTGGAGCCGGTAGGCACTGGCGTTGCGGGACGCGTTCCAGATCAGGAGCGGATTCACAGGGAGCCCGGTTCCGCCGACGGGGGCAACAAGAGAGGGCGCCGTGGGGGAAGCGACGTACTTGCGCAGCCATTTCATCGCCGGACGTTCAGTGCCGTCGGTCCTGATGAGGTAACCATTCTCCTGCCAGATGTCACCCTGGACATACCCCCACAACGTGATGCCCTTCACGCCCGGGTTGTCCCAGAAGATCGGGAAGTACGTCCGGTAGTTGGCGAGCTGGATGCTGTCGACCGGTTCATTGATGTCGAACTCCGAGATGTACACGGGCAATCCGGTCGCGACGAGGCGATCCAGGTTCGCTTTGATCGTTGCGACACTATATGTGTATGTCCCTGTGGCCGCGGGTGCGCGAAACTCGAAGTAATGTCCCTGGATCCCGATGGCATCGATCAGGCCGCGCGTACGCAAGGTATCGATCAAGCGGAGGTAGTTCTTTGTGACACCATTGTCGTGGAGGACGTTGTATTCATTCAGAATCAGCTGTGCCCCCGGGTTGCAGTATTGTCGGGCCCAGGTGAACGCCTGAATGACCCAGTCCCAACCAGACGTTCCACTGCCGCCGATCGCGGGAGCGTACGATGGCACTGCATGGAACGGTTCATTCACGACATCCACCATCGACATCAGCGGGTACCGCTGCCCGACGAGCTTGATCCACTCTTCGACCTGTGCGCGCTGGACAACGGAGTCGACCGATGTGATCCATGAAGGCTGTTGATTCCCCCAGACGAGCGTGTGATGCTTGTAGGTGAATCCGTTCCCGAGCGAGTACTGGTAGAATGCGTCGAGCGGGCCCCAGGTATACTGGTCCTTTGCATACTCAACGCTCCCCCATTTGCCTGCATTCCCCGGCGTCAGCTGGTTCCAGTAGACCTTGAAGTCCGACCGGACGTCAACGCCCACCGCATTTCCGATGAATCGCCCTGTGCCAGCCGCGATCTGGGCATGAGCACGCGGAGACAGCGCGACGGATGCGGGAATGAGCAGGAGGAGTGTGAACAGCGCCAGGCGATCGCCACGATCCTTCGAGAGCATGCATTGATCCTCCACGTTCCTGTCAACGCTCTCACCGGAGCTTCACACCTCCGGGAACATCCCAGACATGCGGGCGGCAAGGAGAGGCTTTCAGGCAAATCCAAACCGGTTCTAGTTAGGTTGAACTGGTTCAATTATGGCAAACAAATCGCAGTTTGTCAAGGAAGAAATGAGGCGACTGATG
This sequence comes from Bacteroidota bacterium, assembly GCA_030835135.1. GTDB lineage: Bacteria > Bacteroidota > Ignavibacteria > UBA10030 > UBA6906 > JAGDMK01. Next base: position 57,599 of record JAUQWO010000014.1, on the reverse strand, counting down.
GATCAGACCGCGCCTGCCTGGCCCGGGAACACGTATCGACTGCAGCTGCACTGTCACAGGATCTTCAGCGAGACCATGAATTCACGGCTGGAACGCTGGTCCGGTACCGCGGCGAGCGCGTACCCGATGGACAGCATCGATTCCAGCCGCCAGAACATGACCAGCCTCAGATCCACCTGCCCTCCCAGGTTATAGACCACCGTCCGCGTTGGAGCATGGTCTGGATCCGTTACCAATGCCGAAGAAAAGACCGCGAAGCGGGCCCACGTGCAAAAGATCATCGGCACGCCGACCCGCCGGAACCGCACCGGCGGAAGGGTCCATTCGACCATCCCCTTGAGGAAATTTGAGGCACCGACGGCGTTCAGCTCCATCCCCGGGAAACTCTCCATCTCCCTGTACCGGTGCTCGTCCTGATGGTCCACCCAGTTGTTCCCGAATCCACCAAGGTAGAAGCTCGCGAAGGGTTCGCCACGTACCCCGACCGCCTTTCCGGCCGCCCCACGCAGCCAGACCGAGGAGTGATCCAGCGGCAACAGGAATCCGTACGCCGCGTCGAGCGAGAACCGGGGATACAGCGACGAGCGCACATAGTTGGACGTCACGTTGGCGGATGCACTCACGCCCTGCTCGTACTCCACAGCACCCAGCGAACGGCGCAGGTTGTGGTACGTGAGTCCTCCACGCAGCGAGAACACGCGATCGTACGACGTCGACACATTCTGATACTCCGGCACATGATCGAGTCCCCCGAATGCCGCACCGGCAATGGTATAGTCCAGCATCCGTGGACGGTCATTGATCAGTCCTCCTGCATACTCGATGCCGACCCCGTACCCCTTCCTGCTCGTTTTCGTCGGACCGAACAGATCATAGAAATCCGCCCGGTTGTACGAGAGCCTCACCTTCCACGGCCAATGCCGGATATCCACCGATGCATGCACGCGTTCTCCCATGGGCAACGAACGCGACGGAGTGTACGATACTGCGGCCTCGATGCTCTCCAGCTGCAGCGGATCGGACACCGTCAACTTCACCCCCGCCGCGGTGTAGTCCTTGTACGCGGCAACGATCGGATAGATCGACTGCAGCCGCAACTCGCTGAGGCCGTCATACGGGCCCCGGTACGTGATCACGGAATCCGGTTCGATTGAACGTGGTGAACCCACGGTCCACCTCGTGACCACAGGATGCTCCTCTACGATCCGCTGCCCGAGATACGTGACGGCATTCAGGTCCTCTTTCGCGTCCACCGGCACGATCACGGGGATGAAGCCGGCGCCGGTGTACTCGAAGGCGATCAGAGAGTCCGCGGAGAACGGCACCGGCCGGAAGAGACCGGTCTCGGCATTCGTCAGCACCGCATGGGTCCGGTCCTCGAGATCGTACCTGATCAGGTTCGACACACCGGTATAGTACGACGAGCCGTAGAGGGATCGCCCGTCCCCGGAGAAGGTGAAATTCTGTGGAGAGGTGTTGTTCTCGAAAGCAAGCAGCGTCCGCGCGTCCCCCTCCCCTGCCATCAACGCCGGGATGGACAGACTCACGAGCGACTGATGTCCGTTGATCTCGATCAGCGAACCGATGAGCGTCGTGCCGTCAGGAGATACGTCGAGGTCGAAGATGTCCTTCCCGTACTCCAGCGGGAGGACCGTATACCATGCCGTGTACGGTGGAGGGATGCGGACGATCGTCGAGATCCCTCCATGGTGCCGCACACCCCAGAGCACCCTGTCGCTGGAAGAGAATGCAAGATCACCGATGCGGGCTTCCGGGATCAGGCGCTGCACGTCCCGGGTCCGAAGATCGACCCGGCACAGATGACGCCAGTCGCGGCTGTTGTTGGTGGTAAAGAAGAGCTGTGCCCCCCCTGCATCGTATGCCAGCGCACAGACCGAATACAGCGCGGGCGTCTCCACGTCACAGATCCTGCTGAGCAGGCCCGTACGAACATCGATGGCGGCGATGTGCGCCAGCTGCCCCGGGTAATTGATCGCCGCCAGTATCGCGTGCCGCGTGCTGTCATAGAAGGCGCGCGAAAGGGAACCCAACGCCCGCGTTGAGATCCGTTGCCCATGCGTCACCGGGAAGCGCCGTATCGAATCCAGATTCGTCCGTTGAAACCGGCGCTCCCAGGAGATCCAGCGGCTCCATTCCTGTTCGAGTGAGTTGCCGAACACCGCGGAGAACGCACTGCTGAAATCGGCCGCACTCGTGTCCGTTCGCGAGCACCATGCGAGCACCTTCTCCGGTCCGAAGGTCAACCCGCAGTAGCTCACAAAGCGGGTCCCGTACAGGTAGGAATTCGCGCCGACCTGAAAATCGACCGTGGTCCCTTCCGATTCGAGCCCGACGATGTCGTAGATGAAGCTGCTGTCCCTGATCATCGTCCGGAACACCATCTCATCCCACCCTCCCAGCGCACGCCCGATGCCGCCGGCCATCCACGTCTCCATGAAGACAGCGAGGCCCTCGTGATACCAGCGGGGCGAGTATTTCCGGGGATTCGTCCAATAACTATAGAGCATGGAGAGAGGCTGATCGGCCACCGGCGCCACCTTCCCGCCGAACAGTCCGCGGAAGAACCGATCCCCTGCCGATGCCCTGTCGGAGGCCACGATATGGAGCAGTTCGTGGTTCATCACCCAATTGAAGCGTTCGTTCGTTGGGGCAGTATCGAAATCGTACCGGTATGGCTCGATCCCCAGGCGGAGGTAGTTGAACGGGACACCCGTGGCGCCGGCATACCCGTGATCATCGAAATCCTCAAGCAGGACGTGCACCGGACCATCGGGCCGGTAGTCGAAGAACCGGCGGTGAGAGCCGAGGGAATTCTCGAAGGTGCGGACGAGATGCGGGATCACATAGGCGTGCGAGGGATCGTAGTAGATGAGACGCAGGTCATGTGTGCGGACGGTGAAGAACTGTGCGGACGCAGGGATGCTCACGACGAGGCAGAGGAGAACGAGCCAGGGGCGCCTGATCGACATGGGAACCATCCGGGGTGGTGATATCATACGAGCAGGGACGCCCGGAGGGGCGTCCCTGCGTACGACGGGAGAGAGACAACAACGTCAGGTCAGTTCGTGCGCGCGCCTTCGAGTGCTTTCGCGGCGTCCGAGGCCTTTGCGGCTTCCGTCGCGCGGGCACCATCCTCATATGCCCCGATCACTTTCGCGGCCTCGGCAACACGACCGATCTCACGGACACCCGCTTCGAGCGATCGGGCGAGTTCGGTCCTGCCTTCGGCTTTCAACAAGACGGCAATGGCACCGAGGTCCGCTATGCGCTCGGCGAGTTTCATGGACTCCGCCGTGCGGCCGAACGACTTCACGGACTCGGCATAGCGCGCGAATTCCTTCGCGGCGTCCGCGAGCCGGGCAGCTTCCGCGGTCTTCCCGAGACTCTTCATACCTTCAGCAGCGCGTGCAACTTCGCGCGCACCCTCGGCGAGGAGACGTGCCTCATTGTTGAGCACCGCGGCGCTGGCGCCTTCGGCGGACTTCCCGAGGGCCCGCGCAGCATCCTGGAGTTTCATCGCCTCTGCCGTGCGGCCGAGTGCGCGGAGGCCTTCGGCGTTGCGTGCGAGTTCCTTCGCGGCTTCGGCATACTTCGCGGCTTCTGCTGCGCGGCCGAGGGACCGGACCGCTTCCGCCTGGGCGGCAAGTTCACGTGCCTGGTCGGCAAGTGCCTGGGCACCTTCAACCGCCCGACCGTCCGCCGTCAGTCCTTCGGCAAGGCGGGAAAGCTCACGCGCATGTTCGCTCACCGTCGCCACGCTGGTGATCGTGGCTGCATCGGCCATGATCGGGTTCTCCGATTCGCCCTGAAGCACGACGTCCTGGTCGGCGATCTGGGAAGCGTTGTACTTCTTCACGGCGCCGATCGTACCGGACGATTCCTCCTCGGCAACCGGCAGATCCTTCACCGCGACCATGATGACCAGGATCATGGCGGCGAAGACGCCCCCGGTGATCAGCAGAGTGCCACGCTTGCTCTTCGTCTGCATCCCATTGGCTTCCATACCGTCTCCTGTGAAGTACGTGATCAGCGTGTGTTTCAACGTGGGGGGAATCAGTGCATCAAGCATGCGGTCCATGATCGTGGGTGTCACCGTTGCCCGGGGGTGTGCGGTGATCGCCCGCATGATCGCCGGCTTGAGTGCGGGCGGTGGTTCCTGGAGTGCGGGCGCCGCGAGCGCCTGATGGAGGGCCAGCATACCCTGATAGGCCGCTTCGATATCACTGCGGGAGGCGCGGAGAGCAACGAGCGCGTCATGCTCCCCGGGAGATGCCGCGCCGTCGAGGTCCCTGTTGATCAGGTCCATTGTCCGTTCATCGATCATGGTGCCTGTACTCCGCATTTGATGAGCAGGTCCTTCAGGACCTGTCGCGCCGTGAAGAGGCGCGATTTCACTTTCTTCTCCGAGATCGCGAGCACCGCGGCGATCTCGTCATAGCCGAGGTCCTCGTAGTGCCGGAGGACGATCAATGCCTGGTGGTCGGGCGAGAGCATGCGGATCGCTTCCTGGATCCGCCGGGCGGTGTCCGCTCTCTCCGCTTCGTCCTGCGCATCGGAAACAGAGACCTGATCGGTCATCCGTTCGGTCGGCTTTCGCTGGCGCAGGTGGTTCAGACTCTCGTTCACCGTGATCCGGTACAGCCAGCTGAAGAACTTGAGGCGGTGATCGTAGGTGCCGAGATGTTCATACACTTTGACGAACACGTTCTGCGCGACATCCTCCGCCTCATCACTGTCCTGCAGGAACCTGAGCGCCGTATTGAAGACCACTTTCTGATAGCGGTCGACCAGGGTTCCGAATGCCGCAACATCGCCGGAGAGGATCCGGCCGATGAGTTCGCCGTCGTCGTCTCCTTTCTGAATATACACGGGGTCCGGTGAAAAGTTGGTTTCAGGCGTCATCATCGATCCGAAATACGACCTCGAGGCGCGCCATACGGAAGATGTCGCGGACGAGCTTGTTCATCCGTATAAGAATGAGGCCATGGCCGGATTGGGCCAGCCGTTTCTGGGCCTTCAGGAGGCACCCGAGTCCGGCGCTGGAGATGTATTCCAGGCCCGAAAAATCGATCCGGGTGGTGGTCTGGAGGCGCCCCAGGACCGCATCGGCACGGTCTACCTGGGCCGCATCGAAGCGTCCGGACAGGAGAACGTCCCCATTGTCAGCGGGTGTGATCACGAACATGCTAGGGCTCCAGGGTCTTGGTGATCGTGATGGTGCTGCAGCGGTCGGCATAGCTGTACTGCAGGTCGTCCACCATTTGTTGCACGAGCTGGATCCCGAGTCCACCGATCCTGCGCTCCTGCAGTGGCGTGGAAGGGTCGACTTTCGGGGCGTTCGCCGGATCGAACGGTTCCACGTTGTGGTCGGTGAGCTGGATGGTCAGCCGTGACCCGTCGATCCCCACGGCGATGGTCACATCCTCCGCCGATGCCGCGGCGTACTTCACCATATTCGTGAAGAGCTCTTCGACGACGAAATACATGGCATAGACCCCGGCCGGCGAGATCCCGGTACCCGCGACGTGCTCATCTATAAAGGCAAAGATCTCGCTGAGGGAAGAAACCGCCTTTGTGAAGTCCCGCTGCATATCCGAGCAATAAACGGAATAATCGGACAAAATCAATGGATTGACAATCCCCGCCCCAAATCGTATACTCCACCCATGAGATGAGGGGTGGGGCCTCCACCAACCGCTCTCCGGACACCACGATCCATGCGATCTACAGATCTCCTCCGCGTCATGGTGGTCACTCTTCTGATACTCTGCTCCCGCATTACCTCTGCGGAGAGGCTTCCCTTTCGTACCTATACCGCCGCGGACGGCCTGGGGAGCGCCTTCGTCGCGCATGTCATGCAGGACCGGGCAGGATTCCTCTGGTTCTCCACGCGGGACGGTCTGAGCCGGTACAACGGGTACGAGTTCGTGACGTTCGGAGCTGAAGACGGATTGACATCCGGCACGGCGCTGCTCAGTCTCGAGGCCCCCTCCGGACGTCTGTTCGTGATCACCAACGGCGGCCTGATCGCCTCGAACCAGGCATCAGGAACTTCGGTTCATGCTCCGCGGTTCGCACCATTTCTCATCCGCGATGCCGATCCCCAACCTAACGTCCACGCGCTCGCCCTCGGCCCTACCGGCATCCTCTGGGGTGGGGGCACCGGCAATGTCGTCCGCGATCTCGATGGGAGTCCTTCCGTCATCCAGCTCGATACCTCGCGTGGCCCTGCCCAACCGGTGGTAAGGGTTACGGGACTCAGCGAGGACCGGCACGGTCGACTGTGGGTTGCCACCAATCGCGGGCTCTATGTCGCAGAGCCGGACGGGGCGGTGCGGCATTACACCCTGTACGACAAGGCTGATGGCGATGTGCTCCACACGGTCACGATCGATGGCACGGACAGGATATGGATCGGCCACCGCTTCGCGGGACTGATCGTCCTCGTGCCCGACAGCACGGGTGCCCTTCGCTGTCGGCCCGGGACGGATGCGGTCATGTATGCACGTGGACACAGGACCCTGGAGGGGCCGGCGGACAGACGGGGGACGGCGATGCGTTTCACGACGGCGGATGGACTCACGAATAATAACGTGACCGCGATCTGCGCCATGCCGCCGGACACATGGATCGGAACCGCCGGCGGGCTCACCCGGTTCGACGGACGCACGTTCTCCGGGATCACGATGAACAACGGCCTGTGCAGCGATCTCATCCACTCGTTGACCGCCGATGATCAGGGCGGGCTGTGGATCGGATCTCCGGCAGGCGCGATGTGTCTGCCTCCCGACGGCTTCATTACCGTTGTTCCTGAGATACCTGCGGCGAGTCTTCCCGTCGCGACCATCGGCTCCGACGCCGACGGCACGCCCTATGTCGTCACACGAGATTGGTGGGTCAGCACGATCAAAGGCAGGATCGTGCGGTCTGCCCAGCTGACCGTTCCGCGGGGAGCCGCATCCATGTGGGCATCACAGCTCGCCTACCACGACAGGCAGGGACGGTGGTGGGCACTCACATCGCAGGGGTTGTGCCGGTATGGAAAGCGCAGCAGCACAGGACCTCCTGAACGCATCTATACCGAGCGCGATGGATTGCCGGGTTCACAGATCTTCCGCATGTACGAGGACTCTCGCGGGACGTACTGGATCGGCACCCGGACGGGCGATCCGCAGGATGATGGACTGGCAACGCTCAGCCCGGATCTTTCGACCCTCCAGGACCTCGAAGGATCACCCGGACTTCCCCCCCGCCGCGCACCGAGCTGCTTCACCGAGGACAGCAGCGGAAGGCTCTGGATCGGCATGTACTCCGGCGGCCTCGTGCGCTGGAATGGACGAACCTTCCGATCATACGGGCCCGCCGACGGGATACCCGAAGGCATGGTCACCGACGTCCTCGTGGACGGAGCCAACCGCTTGTGGATCGCAACGGCGACGAGCGGCATCTTCCGCATCGACGACCTGTCACGCGACTCCCTTCGCTTCATCCAGTACAGCCGCGCGAACGGGCTCACCAGCAACAATGTGCGCTGTCTCGCGTCTGAAGACGCCGGCACTCTCTGGGCGGGAACCGTCCGCGGAGTGGATCGTCTGGAAGTCCGGACCGGGACGGTTCGCCACTTCACGATGAATGATGGCCTTGCGGGCGATTTCGTGACAGCAGCGCACAGAGACCCGGCGGGGGTGATGTGGTTCGGGACATTCCAGGGGGTGTCTTCGAAACGGCCTGACGCCGTCGTTTCCACAGGTCCACCTTCGATCCTCATCACGGGTATCCGCATCGGCGGAGAACCCATCGCACTGCAAGATCCCGGGGTGGGATCCGTCGGGCCGTTGACGCTGGAGGACAACCAGGGCGACCTCGCCATCGATTTCTCGAGCACCGCGCTGTACGCGACCGCGAATGTCAGATACCAGTACGCGATCAGCGGCGAGACGATATGGCGAGACATCTCACTCCGTCAGCGGACGGTCAGTTTCGCGCGCCTCGCACCGGGCGGGTATGTGTTCCACGTGAGGGCGATCGGGCCCGATGGGACCCCGAGCACTCATCCCGCAAGCGTTTCCTTCACGGTCCTGCCGCCCTTCTGGCGGACATGGTGGTTCATCCTTGTCTCCGTGGGCGTCATCGCGTGCGTATTGCTCCTCCTCTACCGGGCCCGCGTACGGAAACTGCGTGAGCTGGCGCGGCTGCGCATGCGTCTTGCCTCGGACCTGCATGATGAGCTCGCATCGAACCTGAGCAGCATCGCCATGTTCGGTGCGCTGATCCGGAATGGCACAGTGGAATCCGGCGCCCTGCTGGACAGGATCACGATGCTCGCAACGGGGTCGGCCGAGGTCGTGCGTGAGATCATCTGGTCGATCGATCCGAACGTGGAGACCGTTGCAAGCCTGATGAACAGGCTGCGGGACATGATGGTCACGGCCTGCAGGGCACGCGGCATGCGGCTCACCGTTGCGGTGGAGGACGATGACGAACTCACCACTGTTGATCTGAGCCCGGAGCAGCGGAAGAACCTCTGGATGATGTTGAAGGAGGCGATGAACAATGCCATCAAGCATTCGGGGGGAACGGAACTTGCGGTCGCTGTCAGGAAGAACGGGGATGGGGTCCTTGCGACGGTGACCGACAACGGACGGGGATGGAACGGAGAGGCTGCGGACCCCGGTCGCGGGTCGGCGACCATGAGGATGAGGGCGAGATCGCTCGGCGGCACAATGTCCGTTGAACCCCATCCACCCACCGGCACGCGCATCGTGTTCTTCCTGCATCTCGACAAATAGTCAGAACAACCTATTGAAGATCAGGCGAAAGGTGCGTACCTATGCCCGTCCATGAGGCCTCTATGCCGATCCGTGTTGCGATCGTCGAAGATAATCTTGATTTCCGGATGGGGACATCGCTGATTCTGAGGACCTCCCCGGGGTTCGAGGTCGCCGGCGAGTTCGCCAACGCCGAGGCGTTCTTCGTGGCATCGGACAGGATCGACCCCGATGTGGTGCTGATGGATATCAGCCTGCCGGGGATGTCCGGGATCGAGGCCACACGCCTCCTCCGCGAGAAGCATCCGCGGTACCAGGTCATCGTTCTCACGGTCCATCAGGATGATGACAGCGTCTTTCGCGCGATCTGTGCCGGAGCGATCGGCTATGTGACGAAGCCGGTCCTCCCCGCCACCCTGCTGGAAGCGGTTGAGAACGCGTTCGGCGGGGGCACGCCGATGTCCCCCAGCATCGCCCGCCGGGTCCTGACGATGTTCAAGGAGTTCCGGCCACCGGAGAAGGTGGACCATCAACTGACCAACCGTGAGGTCGCGGTGCTGGAACGTCTTGTCGAAGGGGATGACTATCAGCAGATCGCCGATGCCCTCTTCATCAGCGTCTTCACCGTACGCGCCCACCTCCGCAACATCTACGATAAATTGCATGTCCACTCGAAATCCCAGGCGGTCGCCCGGGCGCTTCAGGACCATATCGTTCACCGTATGTAGCAGTGGTTCCGTCTCACGCCCCCCTCTGAGCGCGCCGATCCCCCGCGGACCAGCCGCACGCAAAATCGTCACTTCGTTCTATGGCACCGGCGTTCTTCCCTCAGTACATTCTGCATCATGATCCCCCTCCCGATCCGGCACATCGGACCGTGTGAGCATTCCTTGCACATCGCCTGGTGAACACGATGAAGACCCTGCTGCGTACACTCGCTCTCTTCTTGATCACAGTGGTCGCGGATACGACACTCTTCGCTCAATGGGTTCCGACCGCCGGGCCGTACGGGGGAAGCGTGAATGCGATCATCGAACGCGATGGGATCCTGTTCGCCGGGACGTCGGGTGCCGGCGTCTACCGATCGGCCGACAGCGGAGCAACCTGGACACCGGTGCGCGAGGGGCTGAACAACCGCGATGCCACGTGCTTCATGCTCGTCGGCTCGGACCTCTACGTGGGAACCAGCCTCGGGGTGTACCGGTCAACGAACGGTGGCACCACGTGGGGGGCGGCCAGCGGCGCCAACCTGCACAGATCCGTCTTTGCGCTCGCCACGCTCCACACCAGCTTGTTTGCCGCAACCGGAAAGGGAGTATTCAGAAGTACCGACGGCGGCGCGACGTGGGATACGACCAACACAGGCCTCAGCTCCCGGACGGTCTACGCGATCGCAGCCCACGGAGACAGCATCGTGGCGGGAACCGACAACGGTGTCTACTTCTCCCGCGACGATGGAAGCACATGGACGGTTGACACCGTCGGGCTGAAGAATCTGAAGGCGAATTGTCTGTTCAGCAACGGCACGGAGTTGTTCGTCGGAACGGCGTATGGCATTTTCCGGCAAACGGCCCTGGGCCAGCCATGGGAGTCTGCGTACACCGGTGTCTCATACGTAAGCATCTTCGCACTCTTTGGCTCCTCAGGTACGATCTATGCATGTACCTATGGGGGCGGTGTCTACGCAAGCACGAACAGCGGAACGAGCTGGACACATTCCGTCACCGGGCTGGAACACCCCTATGTGCATGCTCTCAAACGCTTTGGCACTCGAATACTCATTGGTACAGAGCACGGAGGCATCTATGTCTCGCGTGACGGAGGCAACAGCTGGGCTCCATCGCTTACGGGCCTCAACGCCTCAAGCATACGAAGCATATGCACGTTCGGCACGTCACTCCTCAGTGGCTCATTCGGTCGGGGGATATACCGTTCAACGAACGGCGGAGGAACCTGGATGGAATCGAACTCCGGTTTCCCCAGTGCCTACATCTACGCCCTCAGTTCATTCGGGGGGAAGGTGTTTGGCGGGACGGTCCTTACGATCAGCATGTCGGCGGATTCCGGCAAGACCTGGGTGACAAGCATGACCGCAGGAGCAGGGACATCCTTCATATCCTTCGGTCAATGGGGGAATGAACTCTACGCGGGCACGAACAACGGCGCGGTCTACCGGTCGCTCGATACAGGAGCCACGTGGACGCTCCGCAATACGGGCCTGCCCACGGCGAATGTGTTCGCACTGGTCCCGATGGATTCCCTCCTGTTCGCAGCCACCAGCCAGGGAGTGTACATGACATCCGACGGAGGATCGAGTTGGTCACTGCGAAGCACGGGCATGACCACAACGGATGCCCGCGCGTTGTGTGTGGCTGGATCGAAACTCCTCTGCGGAACAGTCTATGGTGGGGTGTTCATGAGCACCGACAAGGGTGCCACATGGTCCCCGCGGAACACGAGCCTCGCGCCGAACGTCGTTTACGCACTGAGTCTGATCGGGTCTACCGTTGTCGCAGGCACTCTGCCCTCTGGCGTCTGGGCCTCGCGGAGCGATACTCTCAAGTGGTCTTCGACAAGCACGGGGTTCACCCTTGGCCCGACCGTGTACACACTGGCCTCAGACGGGCACTACCTCTATGCCGGGATCGAAGGCCAGGGCGTCTGGCGGAGGGCATTATCAGAAGTGGTTCTCGATGTGGCGGACGATCCGGAGGCAACGCCGCGGCGGTATGCTCTTCAGCAGAACTACCCGAACCCGTTCAACCCATCAACGACGCTACGGTTCTCGCTTCCGGAGCGGTCCGCGGTGCGCATCACCGTCTACAGTATGCTTGGTCAGGAGATCGCGACGGTCTTCGACGGCACCCTGGACGCCGGCGTTCATTCCCTGCCGTTCGATGCGCATCACCTCGCATCCGGGGTGTACTTCTACCGTATGCAGACCGGCGGGTTCAGCGCAGCAAAGAGCATGCTGCTCATCAGGTGAGGCGAGCATCCTTCCGTGCTGCCGGAGAGAAGGACCGGCAGCATGGCGAGGGAGGGATCAACGCATGAGGAGCAAGCGGCGCGATTGCTGCACCGTGAGGCCGGCGGCCGCATCCCCGGGCGATGCGGTCATGCGGCAGACATACATCCCTGACGCGCGGCCGGAAGCGTCGAACACCACCGCATGTTCGCCGGGTTGAAGCTCCGCATCCATCACACACGAGACTTCCCTCCCGAGTGCATCGAACACGGCGATCCGCACGCGTGCCGCATGGCGGAGAGTGAACGGGATCGTTGTTCCCGGGTTGAAAGGATTCGGATAGTTCGCTCCGAGCGATGCCACCCCCGGTACCTCCACCACCTCGTTCCCTTCTGCGCCGGTCGCGGACAGTGCCCGGTCCATCCACGCCAGTCGCGCCACGATCCAATCCGTCATGTACCTGATCTCATCCGCATACGTCCGGCCCACATACGGATTCGGCCAGATGTACTGTCCGAGCACGGCCCATCGTGTGAAGTTGCGCGGGGCCGCCTCACCGAGAACAGCAACGAGGGAGTCGATAAGGCCCGTGATCCTGCCGGTCGCGAATTCTCCGGCGCGCAGCGATGCCCAGCGCTGCCGCATCCGCGCGCGGAAGGGCGGATCGTCGAAGATCTTCTTCCACCAGAACGGACCGAGGAAAGGCTCGTTCTTCCGGAACGCCGCCGAATCGCTCATATAGTCGATCTGAAAGCCATCCGGTGCGGCCCCCCGGTGGTAGTTGCTGTTGCCGAATCCCAGGTTGTAGTCCCACACCGGCCCCAGCACCAGTTTCCCTCCCCTGGAGTCACGGTCCTTGTACATGAACGTGCTCAGCCGGTATCCGTCCACATTCTTGCTCACCTCGTTGATGAGCACGTAGTCGATGAATGCATCACTGTCGAGCCAGCGGTCATATCCGTTCACCGGATCGTTGAACGTGGGCAGATACATCGCCAGCTCGAAGTCGCGAACGAAGCGGGTGAGGTATCCGCGCTGGGGCCAGACCAGATCTTCGTCCTTCGGGTAGTGGAACTGATACAGGACCCTGTACGATGCGCCCACGAAGGGGAGAAAGCCGGAATACCACCCCGCATGTTCCGCGCCATCGGTCTTGTCGATCTTGAAGATATACCCACCGGTCAGCGCGTCACCGGTGCTGTCGGGTGGATCCATCTTCGCGATATTCACGCGTGCCTTGTCCCGCTTGATCTTCTCGAAGAGCACGTAGACGCCCGCATACTTCCCGTTCAGCACCAGTTCACAGAAGCGCGCGCGGCTGGCATATCTGCCCATCCGGCGCGCAAGGGTGTAGACCACCGCATCGCGTATGAGCGTCTTGTCGTTGTACGGCGCCGAGAGTACCCAGTCCGTTTCCGCGGGCATACCCAGCAGCGCAACGTCGAGGTCACCACCGGTGGAGTCGCGGGTCTCCACCGCGAACTGCTTCTTCGGAAACTGGACGGACGAGGATCCCCGGATCTCGATCCCTATCTTCCCCGCGTACGCGTTGAAGGGTCCCGTCACGCTGTTGCGCAGACCCGGACCGTTGTCGACGATGCGCATGTCCGCGGTGATCTTGGGTTCATTCGGGATCTCCTGTCCGTGGGTATCGATGACGACGATCGGGAGATCGGACGAAGTCAGGACGACCAGGGAGTCGGAGGTAAGAGGTGCTGCCGGAGCGGTGACGCAGGTACATGCAGAGACAGCCACGACCGTTGCAAGGAGTCGCATCCGCGGCCCCCGCAGAGGGTGTCCGTGTCGTCCGCACGTGTTCATTGCTCGTGGAAGAGGTCCACCGGGCCATCAAGAAGGACGGCGATGACCGTGACCTGGGGATCCAGCACATGGTCCGGGAGATCGATGTACACCAGGCCCGGGATCTGACTCCAGTACATCTTCATCATCACCTTCGGGTTCAGTTTGGTGCCATTCCCCACGACCCACACGCGGTTGATCTTGTTCTTCAGCCCCTTGATGAGGAGCGGTCCGTTGGGTTTCCCGTCGACGAAGAGGTACAGCGTTGTCCGGTCTTTCGAGAGTGCCGTGGGGCCGTAGAAGTACTCCTTCGGAATGCCGGCGCGGGTGCCGTAGACCGCATCCTCATGCTTCTTCGTCCATCGCCCGAGTTCCTTCAGGACACTCACCTCTTCCTGCGGGATGGTTCCATCCTCCTTCGGACCGATGTCGAGCAGCAGGTTCCCGCCCATGGCGATGCAATCCACGAAGATGCGGATGATCTGGTTCGGGCTTTTGAAGTTCCGGTCATTCCCCTGGTACCCCCAGGAGTCGTTGATGGTCATGCAGAGCTCCCACCAGCGGCTCTTCGGCGTGGCGATCGGCACACCCTGCTCGGGCGTCGCATAGTCGCCGTAGCCGTTGATGCGGGAATTCACGATCGCATTCGGGAGCCACGATGCGATCCGCGCGCGCATCGCCTTTGCATCCCACTGCTCGGCGGAGTAGTCCCAATCGCCATCGAACCAGAGCAGGTCCGGATGGAACGTCGTCGCCACCTCCTCGATCTGGCGGCGTTGGAACGTGAGGAAGCGCTGCCAGCGAACGGAATCGGTGTCGTAGCGTTTCTGCGTCCGCGTGAAATGGGGATAGTCCGGATGCGACCAGTCGAGATGGGAGAAGTAGAGCCCCACTTTCAGGTCTTCCTTCCGGAGTGCCGCGCAGAATGGAGTGACGAGGTCGCGGGCAGCCGGGGTCTTCTTCACCACGCTCAGGTCGTTCTGTCGCGTGTCCCAGAGGGCAACGCCATCGTGGTGCTTGCTGGTGAGCACCGCATACCGTGCGCCACTCTCCCTGATGAGACGCGCCCAGGCAGTGGGATCATACTTCGCCGCGGTGAACCCTTTAAGCTGCTTCATGTACTCGTCGTAGGTCAGATAGCCGTTATAGAAGGACCATGATTCATCGATGCCGTTGACGGCGTAGATGCCCCAGTGGATGAAGATGCCGAGCTTGGCATCCTCGAACCAACGCATGCGGCGTTCCTTGATGGAATCAGGTTCCTGGCTGAGTGCCGTGGACAGAAGGAGCATGGAGAGCAGAGCGACGACGTACTTCATGTGCGACTCCCGGTAGTGATCCTGGGTGGAGGGGCGGTGCAGGACGGACGATGGCCCGCCCCGGCCTGTAGGAAGATACGGAATCACAAGCGGAAACGCACCCATGTGCGGAGCGCAACCGGCGATCAGGCACCGGCACCGGTCAGAAGCGATGCCACGGCTGCCCTGGTTTCCGGCGTGTGAAATGCTCCCTGCCCGTCAGTGGCGTGGCTCTTTGCATTTGACGCGTACGATGACGATCATTATATCGACGTTTGGCACACCCTTGTTCCGAACCAGAAACAGCCAGAGATCGCACGCACATTCCCCTTCCGTGAACCTCTCCTATGGACCACACTCCCATGAATCGCTCTGCGATCGGGCTCCATCATCAGAGCATCACCAGCAGCGGAGCGACGACGCCATCACAACGCGTGCTCGCCATCGACGCTTTGCGCGGGTTCGACATGTTCTGGATCATCGGGGGCGAGTATATTTTCAAGGCGTTCGATCGCGGTGTGGGCTCCCCGGCAACGCAATGGATCTCGTCCCAACTCGATCACTCGCCATGGTACGGGTTCACGTTCTATGACATCATCATGCCGCTGTTCATGTTCCTCGTGGGGGTGTCCATGGTGTACTCCACAACGAAGCGACTCGCGGCCGATCCCTCCCATCGTCGGCTCTGGAAACATATCGTGATCCGGATCGCGCTCCTCTGGCTCCTCGGGATGATGGTGCAAGGTCACCTCCTCTCCTACGACATCGAGAAGATCGCGCTCTACAGCAATACGCTCCAGGCCATAGCCGCAGGATATCTCATCGCCTCGCTGATCACCCTGTACCTCCCGCTTCTGTGGCAGGCCGCGGCAACAGTCGGTCTGATGCTGGCCTATTGGGCCGTGTTCGCCTTCGTTCCCGGACCGGGAGCACCGTATGACCCGGAAGGGAACATTGCCCTTCATATAGACAAGTTGATCCTGGGCAACTTCCAGGACGGTACGACCTACACCTGGATACTCTCGAGCCTGAACTTCGGCGCCACAACGATGCTCGGAGCGTTCACGGCGTATATCCTCCGCGCAGGACGGCGCCCAACGCGTACGCTCATGATACTCGCATCGGGTGGCGTGGGACTGCTCCTGCTGTCCTTCGCATGGATGCCGCTGCATCCAATGGTGAAGCACCTCTGGACCGGTTCATTCGTTCTATTCTCCGGCGGCGTGTGCGTACTGATGCTTTCGGTGTTCTACGTCCTGACCGATATCCTCCGCTACACGTCATGGACAGCCGGACTTGTGGTGATCGGATCGAATGCAATATTCGCTTACGTGACGTCCCACCTCTTCGACTACACGAGCGTCGCACGCATGTTCCTCGGCGGGTTGGAGCAGTACTCCGGTCCATGGCAGTGGTTCATACTCTCGCTCGGCGGGTTTGCAGTCCTGTACGGCGTGTTGTACACTATGCACAGGAAGAAGATCTTCATCAAGATCTGACCCCCTCCCACTTCAGATCGAGGCATGCAATGAAGCTCCCATCGATGCGCATGGCGATCCAGGACGCACGCGATACCTTCGTCCGCTTTCCGGCGATCATCTGCAATGCGATCCTCGGAACGGCAGTGGCAGTGATCCTCGTGGACCATGAAGGAAGCGGCGAGCCATCGATACTCTTCAGTATCCTGTTCGCGACGATCCTCGGGATACCGCTCCTCTTCTCGTTGGCTGTGTATGCGGAACGGAAGAATGTCAGGTGGCCACGGGTACTGGGCTTCCAGGCGATCGGCATCCTCCTCCTTGTTGTTTACGCCGCCACCGTGCCACAGGACCTCACCTTTGCTCCCACGGCCGTACCCGGGAGGTTCTTCCTGTTCGGGGCAGCACTGTCATTCCTGATGATGTTCATCCCGTCGGCCAACGATACACCGGAGCAGACGTTCTGGCATTTCAACTGGCAGTTCTTCCTCCGCGTGGTCATGGCCGGAGTGTATGCCGGAGTCCTCTTCACCGGATTCGCCCTGGCGCTCGCGGCTCTCGATAACCTCTTCGGGGTCACCATCCCCGGCAAGCGGTATCCGGAGCTCTGGGTGGCGATCGTCGGGCTGTTTGCACCCTGGTTCACGCTTGCGGGAACACCGGACGCAAGGCCCGGAGTCGCCACCGATCATCCCTACCCACGCGGCATGAAGGTCTTCGCCCTGTACATCCTCGGCCCGATCGTCCTCGTGTACCTGGTGATCCTGTACGCGTACCTGATCAAGGTCCTGATCGCATGGGATTGGCCCAAAGGGTGGGTCAGCGGACTCATTTTCGGCTTCGCCGGCTGCGGAGTGCTGCTCGTCGTCCTTCTGAAACCCCTGATCGAGAAGGAAGGAATGGTATGGATCCGCCGGGCGATCCTCTGGTTCCATATCGTCCTTGCTCCACTTCTCGTAATGCTCTTCCTTGCCATAGGGCGGCGGGTCTCGGAATACGGCATCACGGAACCGCGCTACATCGCGCTCACCATGGCAGCATGGCTGGGGATCATCGTCCTCTATTTCCTCCTGAGCAGGAAAAACTCATTGCGGTTCATCCCGCTCTCCCTCTGCCTCATGGCATTCGGCATAAGCTTCGGCCCGTGGGGGTTGTTCGCGGTGTCGGAATCCAGTCAGCGTGCCCGGCTCGAGACCCTCCTCACCTCTGCCGGCATACTGAACAATGGACGCGTCACGGCAACACACCCGCCTGTCCCCTTCGAAGATGTACGGGAGATCAGCGGGATACTGACGTACCTGCGCGACGCCCATGGGTTCGAGAGCATCCAGCCATGGTTCGAGACGAACCTCCGCATCGACACCGCCGTGTCACGCTTGCGGTACAAGCCAGCGGCGGACATTGCAGAGATGATGGGCATCACGTTCGTTCAGCCCTGGGAAGGAGCGCGTGGAGGCAGTGTGACGCTCCGGGCCAACGGCGGATTCCCGGTGACCGGCTACGACCGGTTGGCGCGCTTTTCGCCGTACGCGGGATTCAACGATCGCGTGGACACGCTCGGGGGAGGCGTCTGCATCCGATCGCGCGACGGGATCAACACGCTCACCTTCACGGGGACGGACACGAGTGTCCAGTACCTCACTGTCGATCTGAGGGGGCATGCCGCCGCGATCCTGCAGGGATACGACCGGAACGTCATCAAGGCCGTTCCGGACACCATCATGATGCTCCGGGCGTCCGGCAACGGACTCGACGTCTGCATCTGCCCGTGGTCCATTGACGTATGGACGAAAGACGACAGCACGCGGATCACCTCCATGGAGGCCATCGTCCTCTTCACCACGCCGGAGCGGACGCCGTGATCACCCGCCGGTGAGCGGCCAGAAGGATGCTCCTGATCAGGAAGGCACCGGCCGAATGCAGCACGAACACCTCCGATGCATATTGACACGGGGCGGACAAACCGCGATATTGCTTGTGGCCCATCATTCATCCCATTCATGGAGTTGCGATGCAGATCATCGATATGCGGCGGTCCGACCGGGAAGGCAACATCAAGGCATTCTTCAAGCTGCAAACCGAGGAGGGGTTCGTGGTCGAGGGGTTCAAGATCATGAACGGCAAGAACGGCCTCTTCGCCAGCATGCCCAGCAAGAAGGTCGGCGAGAAGTTCATCGAGACCGTCACCGCATCCCGCGAACTGAAGGCGGAACTCGGGCGGATCGCCCTCGCCGCTTATGAATCCCTCCCTGCGGGCACCGAGCCCCCTGCCCGGTCGGGCTTCGATCCTGGCCCGGACCAGCCGAATTACAGCACCGACCTGCCCTTCTAGACTGTCCCCCGTGTGCCGCACCCGCCTCATGTGACACGGGTGCCACACTATGGTAGAAAATCGCACATTTCTCCTGTGACGTGGGAACACGTGTAGCATGGTCCCTGTTGAGTCAGCATCAGGACCAACAAGCCACGTACACACATTACAGGAGGCACCATGAAGGGACGTCTAGTACTTGCATTGCTGGCGTTCGTGCTCGCGGGAACAGCGACCGCACCGGCCCAGAAATTCTACACCCCGGATGTCACATCGATCATTGAGAAGTATGGGTGCGCCGGTTGTCATGGCGGCTCCGGGGGCATGGATGTCACGCCCTACGCGAGCCTCATGTCCACCGGTCTCCACGCCCCGGTCGTGGTGGCGAATGATTCGAACAGCGTGATCGTCAGGAAACTGAAGGGCACCCAGACATTCGGTGCCCGCATGCCGTTCGGTGGTCCGTATCTCACCGCGGAGGAAATCGCGGTCATCGTCGAGTGGATCATGGGCGGCGCAAAAGAAACCGCGACCACCGCGGATGTCGCGGAAACCGGCGTCCCGCTACATCTCGAGCTCATGCAGAACTACCCTAATCCGTTCAACCCGGCAACGATGGTGGAGTTCCAACTCCCCACGGCGAGCGCCGTACGGTTGGCGGTCTATGACATGCTCGGCAGACAGGTCGCGGTGCTTCTCAATGAAGTGCTGACCGCCGGACAGCATTCCGTGCCATTCAATGCAGCCGGACTCGCGAGCGGCACTTACACGTACCAGTTGACGGCCGGGGATCGCGTCCTCACCAAGCGCATGCTCCTGGTGCGCTGAGCATCCCGGCAGGTTCCACTTCTCTGAAGGCCCCGCCCCACGTTGTGGGACGGGGTTTTCGCGTTCATTCCCCCTCCGCTGTGCCATTGATCTGGATCAATTGCACTTCCTGTCCTGGATCAATGGGTTCCGGACCCCCGCAGTGTATATTGGAACCACGCATTCAGAACATCCATCATACATCAGCGAGGTTGGTCATGGCACAGTGGCTCATCGATCCGGTTCATTCCGAAGTCACCTTCAAAGTGAAGCATCTGGTCGTCTCGTCCGTCACCGGCCGCTTCACAGCGGTCAGCGGCACCGTGGAAGCGATGAAAGACGATTTCAGTGACGCCCGCGTGTCGTTCCAGGCGGACGTCACCAGCATCAGCACCAACAACGAGCAGCGTGACGGGCATCTGAAGTCGGCGGATTTCTTCGACGCGGCGAATTTCCCGGTCCTCGCCTTCACCTCCACCGCGATCGTCCCGAAGGGTGACGGCGCGTTCGTGATGCAGGGCAACATGACGATCCGCGGCACGACGAAAGCCATCGCACTCACTGTGCACTACAATGGCACGGTGAAAGGCTTTGACGGCGATGTCGCCGGGTTCGAGATCACCGGTGCGCTCAACCGTCAGGACTTCGGGCTTCGCTGGAACGCCCTGACGGAAACGGGCGGCGTGGTGGTGAGCGATGAAGTGAAGCTGGTGATCGCCGTGGAACTCAAGCGGGCACAGGGAGCAGCCACAGCGGCCGCCTGAGTGCAGCGTGAGGTTGGCAGCCTGACCTGACGTGCTGCGGGTGGCAGGAGTCGATCCATTTTCCGATATTACAGTCGGATGCTGGATCATTCCTGCCACTGTCATTTCCGGAGGTACCGTCGTGCACGATGTCCGGGTGATGTTCGATACCCTCAAGGCACATGTGGCTGCCCGCACCGATCTGGTGGAAGAGGAGTTCCCCCGCTGTACCTCTCTCATGGCCGCCCGGCGATTGCGGAAGGGGCATACGCTGTCGCACGCCGGGGAACCGTGCCGCTATCTTGCATTCGTGGCGGCGGGGTGTCTCCGCGCGTACTCCGTCGATGAGAAGGGGGAGGAGCATGTGGTCCAGTTCGCGCTCGAACAGTGGTGGATCACCGACATGTACAGTTTCCTCACGGGGAAACCCGGCGAATACATCATCGAAGCGCTCGAAGAATCGGACGTACTCCTCATCGATGCGGTGGCGTACGAGCAGGTCTGTGCCACCGTTCCTGCCTTCGAGCGCTATTTCCGGATCCTCCTGCAGAACAATTACATCGCAACCCACCGCCGTCTGCTCGCCACGATCAGCCTGAGCGCCGAGGAACGGTACCTGCAGCTCATCGCCGACTATCCTTCGATCGTGCAGCGGGTCGCACAGCGCCACATTGCTTCCTATCTGGGGATCACCCCCGAGGCCCTGAGCAGGATCCGGGGCAGGATCGCCAAACACCCCGGAGACCGTTGATGCTCACGCACCGCCCGTTACACCATGCACTCCTCACCGTCGTGCTGCTGGCGTCGCTCGCGGCGCCGGCCGATGCGCAACCGCTGCCCGCTGCGGATGTCTACAGGGATTCCAGTGTGGCAACGATCCGCGTGTGGATCCATCCGGATTCCCTGGCGCTCATGTACCGGTCGGATTCGCTCGAGAGCGATCACGAATACCCGGCCGATCTTTTCTTCGACAATGGTCCCATCCAGGATTCGATCCCCCGCATCGGATTCCGCCTCCGGGGGAACACCTCGCGCCATGCGAAGAAGAAATCCTTCAAGGTGTCGTTCAACACGTTCGTCCCCGGTCGCTCCTTCCACGGTGTGGAAAAGCTGAACCTGAACGGCGAACACAACGATCCTACGATCTCCCGGGCGAAGATTTGCTGGGAGCTCTTCAACGCGTTCGGTGTCCCGTCTTCACGCGCCAACCATGCACGGGTGTACATCAACGGGGCCTACTATGGCCTGTACCTGAGCGTCGAGCACATCGATGAGAACTTCATCCGCACCCGGTTCGGCAATAACACGGGAAATCTCTACAAGTGCACGTGGCCGGCCGACCTGACGTGGCGTGGGACGGCCCCCTCGGCCTACCGGACGTTCACTTCGGGCGGGACGCAGGTGTACGAGATGCATATCAATGACGAGATCCAGGACTTCGCGGACCTTGCCACGTTCATCACGTTCCTGAACTGGTCCACGCCAGAGGAATTGGAGCAGCAGATCGGCAACTACGTGAATGTGCCAGGCGTCTTGAAAGTGCTTGCCATGGACGCCGCTCTGGGGTCGTGGGACGACTACTGGTTCAACTCGAATAATTACTATCTGTACCACAACACGGCCACCGACCGCTTCGAGTTCATCCCCTACGACTATGACAATACCCTGGGGATCTGGTGGTCGGGCAAACTGGCGGGGGTGGACATCGGGACACGCGATCTCTACGCCTGGGGGCACCCCACGCAGCCCAGGCCTCTCGCAACCCGGCTGCTGTCCGTCCCGAAGTTCGCGGCGTGGTACCGGTACTACCTGAACCGCTTCTTCCACGAGCAGTTCGTGCCGGCACAGCTGTACCCGCGCGTCGATGCGATACACACGATGATCACGCCTGCCGCCGAAGCCGATCCCTACCGACCGCTCGACTACAAGTACACCGTCGCGCAGTTCCACGCATCATTCTCCCAGCCCCTCGGGGCGCATGTCCCGTACGGGCTGAAGCACTACCTCGACAACAGGTCCTTTGCGGCGTGGAATCAGCTCGCCCCGGAAGACATCTCGCCGATCATCACCTACCAGAGTTACATCGCCTCCGGGAACGATTCGGTGACGGTGACCGCGGCAGTGGAGGATGATGGCCGCGAGATCGCCGTCTCGATGGCGATCATCAGTGGTACCGGTGCACCGGCGACGGTCGAACTGCGGGATGATGGCAGGAACGGTGATGGCGCGGCGGGAGACGGGGTCTTCAGCGGCCGCGTGCCGCGTCCGCCGGCAGCGCTCTCGACTTCGTACATGATCCAGGCCGAGGACGGATCCGGCAATGTCTCAGTGGATCCTCCCAATGCTCCTGCGCGCCTGTGGCTGATCCCCGGCACCTTTGTTGCGGGTCCGCTGGCCGTGAACGAGTTCCTGGCATCGAATGCCACGGGCCTCACCGACCCGGCCGGAGAACATGACGACTGGATCGAGATCACGAACATTTCGGGCTCGATGATCGGCTTGAAGGGGAAGTACATGACCGACAATCTCTCACGCCCGAACAAATGGGCGCTCCCCGACACGACGTTGCCTCCGGGCGGTATCGCGCTGATCTGGAGCGACGATCAGGCTGGCCAGGGACGCTTTCATGCGCCGTTCAAACTCGACAAGGCAGGCGAAGCGGTCGGGATCTTCGACTCGACGGCAGGCGGCTTCACGGTCATGGATTCAGTCACGTATGGACCGCAGGAAACAGATGTGTCCCTGGGGCGGCACCCAGACGGACATGGGGCCTTCACGGCAATGCATCAACCGACTCCCGGGCAACCCAACGTGCTGACCGGGATGGAGGGCGCACAGCCCACCGTTCCGCTACACTACGCGCTGGACGAAGTGTATCCCAACCCGTTCAATCCATCGACGACGGTACGGTTCGAACTTCCGACACCATCGCAGGTGAGACTTGTTGCCTACGACCTGCTCGGCCGCGTGGTTCGAGTGCTCCTTGATGCACGGCAGGATGCCGGTTGGCACCAGGCGGTCTTCGACGCCACGGGACTCTCCAGTGGTATCTATGTCGTGCGGCTGGAAACGGAGGTCTTCACGGCGATGCGCAAATGTGTGCTTGTAAAATAGAGACCAACGATGAGAGCAGTGACAAGGAAGAACAGAGAATGAAGAACAGGGTGATCGTGGTAACGGGGGCAAGCAGCGGGATCGGTGAGGCGGTTGCAGTGATGGCGGCTTCGCGTGGCGCCTCCGTGACCCTCATCGCTCGTCGGGATGACGCGTTGAAGCAGGTCGCCGCGCGGTGCGGCGCTCAGTCGATGGCAGTGGCAGCGGACATGACCGACCGCGCCGCGGTACGGCGGGCCGTCGCGGCTGTGATCGGCCGGTTCGGACACATCGACGTCTGGATCAACAACGCAGGCCAGGGCATCACCCGTCTGCCGTCGGAGCTCACCGGCGACGACATCGACACCATGATGAACGTGAACGTGAAGACCGCCCTCTACGGCATGCAGGAGGTCCTCCCCCATTTCAAGGAGCGGAACGCGGGACACATCATCAACGTGTCGTCCATGCTGGGGAGGATCCCCTACGCACTCCATCGCAGCGCGTATAACGGGGCGAAGCACTTCCTGAACGCCCTGACGGCGAACTTCCGCACCGAGTTCGCGTCATCACACCCCGGGATCCGCTTCTCCCTGATCTCGCCGGGCATGGTTGCCACGCCCTTTGGCGTGAACGCGCATCACGGCGGTGCCGATTCACGCACGCTGCCGGATACGCAGTCCGCGGAAGCGGTCGCGGAAGTGATCCTGAGCGCGATCTCCCGCGGTCGCGATGATGTCTACACGCGCTCCGGCTCACGCGAACGCGTGCTGGAATACTACGGCTCGCTCGGCGAAAATCCCTGAACCCTGGCCTGATGACCGATGTAGGGCGACGTCTACTCGCCCTGCATCATCAGCCGCACGGGTCCGAGCAATCCCGACGGGAGCAGGGGCGTGGTTGCAGTGAAATGCCGCCAGCTCGCGAACGCGGCACGCCCGGTTGATGGACGTGCCCCACCCGAGGTGAGCCACTCCGGCCATCGCACGATATTTCCATATGGCCCGTACTCCGCATCCGCTGCGAACCGTTCATCTCCTACCAATCTGTTCCGCCAGCGGTTCGCCACCTCGATCTCCAGCACGTTCCCTTTGGCGCGCAGCACCCCTGCCGTCGACACCCGCATCGGCGGAGTCCAGACGATCCCGAGTTCTCTGCCGTTAAGACGAACGCGCGCCATATCATGCACCACGCCAAGATCGATCGAGACATCACCCGTCCGATTTCCTCCGCGCATCTGCCTGGGAAGATCGAAGACACTCCGGTAGGTCGCGACCCCGCTGAAATACCGGATGGAATCCATCACGTTCGTACTCCAGTCGGTCAGCACATCGAATCGCATCGTCCCGGGCCCGGCCCACGCGGGGGCGAACGTCACATCCCATGGACCGTCGATCCTGTGGGCCAGGACGGTTTCGTTGATCATACGGCGGACAGGTTCCTTCCCCGCGGGCGCGCTGAATACGATGAAGATCGACTGGCGTGGTTCGAACCGGATCCTTGCCTTCGTCCGTCCGTCGCTGACAGAGAATTCCGGGATGATCCGCACCGAACCCGTGACCGGGTCCCAGCATTCCGGCCGCTTGCCCGCGACACGGAACACGCAGTCCGCGGTGAGTGCAATGTCTGATGGATTTGCCACGAAGTACATCTCCACATCACCGAGCCTGCGGTGGCCGTATCGGAGCAGGGCGTCAGATTCGAAGTCTGCCGGGATCCCGCGTGTCCGGAGCACATTCTCCACGACGCTGTAATCGCCGTACTGTTCCTGCTCGACGGCGCCGGTCCCGTCGTCAGATCTGCGCTCGCGGAACACGCCGGCATCCATTGCGGTGTTCGACGCCTCCAGGCGGAACAGCGGCGTTGGCAGGTAGGCCGACGGGTCCTGCACGTCGCCGCGTTTCGCGCGAGCATCCTTCCGTATCCACACGACCTTCCCGGCACCGCATGCGTGCTCGGTCACCGTCAGGCCATCGCACGGTCCCCAGATCTCCCTGGTGAGCGCCGCGATCTCAGCGTCACACGCCGGGTAGCCCGACAGCGCGGGGGACCGCAGTGGCGGAGGGCCGATAACCGTGGCACCGGCCACGATGAGGTCCCGCACCTTCCGCAGGAGCGCCGGGGTCATCGTCTCGCGCTCCGGGAGCACGAGCACACGGTAACGCATCCCATCCGGGAAGACCATGTCGCCGTTGTTCACCGATGCGCGTGCCATCAGCACATCCGGTGCGCATGCATCGAACCGATACCCTGTGCGGTCCGGCGGGTTCCCTCGCAGCGCTGAACGCGGCGCCTGAAAGACCTGTGGTGCACCTTCGCCCACAAGGAAACAGACATCGGCAACGGCGAGTCCCTGCCGCAACATGAACTGCGCGCGGGAAAGATACGTATGGTATCCGGGCGCGAGGTCCCACCACGATTGCGTCCGCTCCCAGTGCACGCCATACGGACCCATCGTCATGCCGGGCTTCACGCTGGTCCAGGGCTGGTGCTGGTACCGGTGGAAGACGAAGCGGTTCACGCCCTGGGCGAAAGCCCAGTCGCCCAGCACCTTCATTGAGCCCGGCCACGCATCCCAGTGCTCCGTATCTCCCGAAGTAAATGCTTCCGCACCCACGACCGCCTTCCCCGTCGTGTGCGAGATGGACGTGGCTTCGATCACGCTGTAGCTGGTATGGAAGCCATACATCCAGAACTCGCACATCGGCACATCGGCCACGGCGCCGAGGCTCATATCCGAGGTTGGATTCATATCGTACGGTTCGATCGAGAGCGTGAAGCCATGCCGCTGCCCGAGCGTCTTCAGATGTCCCGCGTGATTCTGCAGGACAAGTTCCTGTACGGTCTGCCGGAGGTCCCAGAGGAATCGTTCGGAGATCTCCCTGCTCCCCACGATCGCACCGGTGACCGCGGGGATATACGGAAGAAGGTCATAGCCGCGCCGTTGGCGGAACTCTTCGCGGAACGCGCCGGTCCAGTTCTGCGCGCCCATCTCCCAACTGTCGATGTGCACCATCTTCCAGCCGCCCTGCGCGCAGAAGTCATGCGGGCCGATCTCGCGGATGAGGGTTCCGAAGAATGCATCGAAGTGCGTGTTCAGTGCATTGGTGTCGAGCTTGTCGCACTCGAGTCCGAGGCCCGGAACGGGAGCCGGACGCGTATTCGCTCCGGTGCTTGTGGCGCCGAATCGCATGATGGTCCAGGATCCCGCAGGAACATCCCAGTGCAGCTTCCCATCCGCGCCCAGCGCGCTGGTGATGTCGACGACGCGAGCCGGATCGATCGTCGTCCCGGCAACAGGAGCCGGATACTGCGCAAACGTCGGGAAGAACGGCGGGACGGTCGGTTGCGAAGAATACGGTGCACGTATGTAGAACGCCTTCTCGTCGATGCCCGGGATCGGGGCTGTCGGCGCGGGCGTCGGGTAGGCAAGGACCATCAGGTCGCGGTAGTACGCATTCTTCTCCTGTTCCTGGGCCGGCGGGAGGAGGCCGTCGCCGAAGAACGCGGGGCGGCGTTGGGGTCGTGCGAGCGTGTCATCAAAACGCCGCGGACCGGTGACGACCGTGGGCATGCCGACGATATGCTTCATCCCCTGCTCCGGTTTCACCCAGGGGCCGCCGCTGCCCGTCCATCCCGGACCGGTGATGAGGCTGATCTCCAGTCCGAGGCGTTCCGCTTCCTTCACCACGTGTTTGAAATGCTGCCGCCAGACCGGGCTCATGAACTCGACCGGACCTTGCGGGATGCCGACGTTCACTTCCATGATGATCATGCCGCCGATGCCCGCGCGCTTCATCGCCTCCAGATCGGCGGTGATCCCCTCTTTTGTAAGGTTGCCGTCCATCCAGACCCAATAGACCCACGGGCGCGCGCTTTCCGGCGGTGTGGCAAATCCTTTCTTCAGATCGGGGGCGGTGCCGGCATTGACGGAGAGGGTGATCAGGAGCGTGACAAGAAGGGTGCCGCAGAATTTCAGCATGGGAGCCCTCAGGGTGGAATGAACAGGCCGGGGACGGCACGGTCCCCGGCCTGGTAGGTGCGATCACTTCATGGCGGTCACAGAGCGGAGGGGTACATTGCCTGTGCGGTCGATATCGAACACGACGATCTCGTTCTTTCCTTTCACAAGCCATGACCCGGGGACGAACAGACGTTCCTGCGGGCCGGCATCCCAGAAGCGGCCGAGGTTCTGCCCGTTGATCCAGACGATCCCCTTCTTCCACCCCTTCATGTCGAGATAGGTATCGCCGGTGGCCTTGAGGTCGAAGGATCCGCGCATGAACGCCGGGGCCTGCGCCGGGTCGCCGGCGGCATAGTGGATCCGTCCGAGGAATTCGTCATTCATCGGGATCGGGAACACATCCCAGCTCATCAGCGTCACTCCGGAGAGTGTGACCCGCTCGGTGATCCCCTTCCTGTCGATCAGCTTGTCGCCGAAGTTCACGCGGCCCATCGCTTCCACGAGGATATCGAGCGTGGCATCGCCCTCGCCGACCCCTTTCGGGATCTCGAGCATATTCTCGCCGCGCATGCGGTCGATGCGGCCGATGAGCTTCCCATTGATATAAATGCTCGCGAAGTCGTGCAGTTCCGTGATCACGAGTTTGCCCGAGCGGGGGCCGACGAGCTTCGTGCGGTACAGGACCAGGCCGTGTTCCTGTCCGAAGTACTCCATCGGCTGCGGTTGCGGCATATGGATCGGTGCCGGGAGCGAGGAGAAGAGTGCGGCGTGTTCGGTGAGCATGATCTTCGGGATCTCGATCATCGGGAGTGGTGCCGGGAGGTCCGGTAGTTTCTTCCCGCCATGGCCATGTTTCTGGAGGAGGTCGCGGAACGCGTAGAACTTGGGTGTCGGCCGTCCGGCTTCATCCAGCGGGGCGTCGTAATCGTAACTCGTCACGTCGGGTTCGAAGAGCTTCGCGTGGTTCGAACCTGCGGTGAAGCCGAAGTTCGTGCCGCCGTGGAACATATACAGGTTGAACGACTTCCCTGTCGTCAGCATCCATTCCAGTTCCTTCGCCTGCTTCGCCCCGTCGGAGCGGCCCCAGAGGCTGTCCGACCAGTGCGTGAACCAGCCGCACCAGAACTCGCCGCACATCAGCGGGATATTCTGGCGGAACTTCATCAGTGCGCCGAACTCACCTTCGGGTCCGCCGCCGAAATTCACCACAGGAGTGATGTCGGGCAGCGTCCCGGATTCGAGGAGGTACTGCGCACCACCGTCCGATGTGAAGAGTGGTACCGTGAAGCCCGCGTTCACGAGGATGTCGCGCAGGTCGCGGAGATACTGTTTGTCGTTGCCGTAGCTGCCGTACTCATTTTCGAGCTGGACCATGATGATCGGTCCGCCTTCCGAGATCTGGAGGCCTTTCAGTTCTTTTGCGAGGCGTTCGATGTAGCGGCGTGAAGCAGCCATATACCGTGGATCCGAGCACCGTACTTTGATGTCGGGTTCTGCGAGGAGCCAGGACGGGAGTCCGCCGAAGTCCCATTCCGAGCAGACGTATGGGCCGGGGCGGACGATAACATAGAGCCCGGCTTTCTGCGCTTCGCGGACGTACGCCGCGATATCCAGATTCCCATCGAAGGCAAAATCCCCGGGCCGGGGCTCATGGGCATTCCAGAAGACATACGTACAGAGTGTGTTGAGTCCCATCGCCTTCATCTTGGCGAACCGATCCGCCCAGTATGCACGTGGCACGCGGGGATAGTGCATCTCGCCGGACATGATGCGGAGTGGTTTGCCGTTCAGGAGGAAATGTTCCCCCTGGATGGCAAAGGTACCGGGTTGTCCGGCGGCGGCCGGCAGAACGGTCAGGGTCGTGAGCATAAGGAACGCGAAGAGGGTTTGGATGGAGCGGATCATCGTTCTTGGGCCTTCAGTGGGAGTGGGACGTTGGAACAGTGATGCTGGAAGCAAGGTAGGGATTAAAATCGACGGTTTCAATGCCGGGATCGTCCGGTCGGCATCAAGACGGGAGGTGGCCTGAGATTTCGGGTACGCGACCACCATAGACATCTATCATGTGCTCGGGCGCGAGGTGGCCCGGCCGGTGGATGGATGGAAGTATCCGGGAAAGTATCTCGTGCAGTTCGATGCATCCGGACTCGCAAGCGGGATGTACATCTGCCGGTTCACAGCGGGCCCGGTGAACCGGACGACAAAGATGGTCATCGTGCGGTGACGCAGGCGGAAAGATTCCCCCCAGGGCGGTGCATGCACCGCCCCTACATGCTGGATCGGCAGATTGGACGCGTGGAACACTTGATGCGCCGCCGGCTTGCAACTCCCCCGCCCCGTCACGATATTATGTCCATGATCTCATCGACACGCTTTTCCGCCACGGCGCACCTCGTGCGCATCGCTGTCACCTGTACCATCGCACTTCTCATCGCATCCTCCACAAGCGCCGACATCAAGGGCCGCGCGCCTTCGCCCCTTCTCGACGACCCGTGCGGACTGCCCGACACGACGACAGCGGAATACCGGCTTGCCGCGGCCTTGAACTGGGGCTATGGCTTCGATTCACTCAAAGCAGACCTTGCGCGGTGGGGCCTGAGTCCGTTCGTGCGCATCGACTCCATCGGCGCAACGGTGCAGAACCGGCCCATCTTCATGCTGACGATCGAGGATACGGTGCCAACGTTCTCGCCCCGCAAACGGGTGTGGATCCACGCACGGACCCATCCGAATGAGGTTCAGGGAACCTGGGTAACTAACGAGATCATCCGGCAACTCCTCAGCCCTTCAGCACTCGGAGAGAAACTCAGGAAGGCGTGCGTGTTCAACATCGTCCCAATGATCAATCCGGACGGCGTGGAGCTTTCCAAGGCACGGCAGAATGCCCACAATATCGATATCGAAAGCAACTGGACAGCGGTGCCGGGCGAACCGGAGGTGCAGACGCTCCGACACACGTTCACCACGCTCATGGCGACGGAGAATCCGATCCGCATCGCACTGAACATGCACTCGGCATATGGCGAGGTCCGCTACTTTGTTTATCACACCGACAAGGGGACGTCGGCGGCGTACGCCGCGGTCGAACAGCGGTTCATCAACGAGGTCCGCGCGTATTTCCCCGGCGGCATACAGCCCTACACGTACTTCCAATCCTGGACCAGTGCACCGGCCCAACAGTATCCGGAAAGCTGGTTCTGGCTGAACCACGGCGCGAACGTGCTCGCCCTCACGTACGAGGATATGAACTCACCGAATGCACGGGCCTTCGATACCACCGCGGCGGCGATCCTTGCGGGGATCGCGGACGAGCTTGCCGGCGGCACACCCACGGAGGTCGTCGCCGACCGCACTCTCCCGGCGTCGTTCAGCATGAGCCAGAATTATCCCAACCCCTTCAACCCGTCAACGTCCATCACCCTCTCAGTCACCGATCGCGGCGTGGCCGATGTGCGGATCTACGACGTCATGGGCCGCGAAGTGACGATACTGCTGCACGACAGAGTGGAACCGGGAAGGTATGCGCTGAGGTGGGACGCGCGCGGGATGGCGAGCGGCACATACATCTGCAGGGCGGTATCGGGCGGACGCTCGGTAGCGATCCGGATGCTCCTCGTCCGGTGAGACGGGGTCAGAATTCGAGCGGTGATCCCGGGAGATCCGCCGAGCCACCGACCGGCGGGAGCTGGAACGGCACATAGCGGTTCGCCTCCCATCGCACCCAGCGGTACCGGGGATCCTCCAGCCGCCCATTGACCGTGAACCGTACCTCGGATGGCCTTCCATCGTCGGTCAGGTTCACGACCTCTGCCGTTATCCCCGTCAATCGCACCTGCTCCCCGCGCATCATCGGATGCGCGGGCCCTCGGAAGACATTGTCGAACGAGGATCCGATGAACCCACCGCACGGCCGTACGAGAAGCGTCGCACTATCCGGCCGTACGATGTGCACGCTGTCCAACCCCGGGGCCAGGACGCGTATCCTCCGCGGCGGCACACTGCCGAGCACGAGCCGCGCCGTACCGGCGTGATGGGCGTAGAACGGGATCGGGTGGTTCACGATCATCAGGTCCGTGCTCCGCATGGTGCCATCATCGACCAGGGTAAGAGCCGCGTCCTGGATGTACTTCTGCGCGAACGCCGCGCTCGAGGCGTTGTACATCAGCGACAGCGCAGCCATAGGCCCATGCACGGCAATGAGGAGGAACACCGCCCACCGCCGCACACGCACGTGCGTCCGCGGCTCACCCGGCCGCACATTGCATGCCCGCGCCCGCTGTATCCAGATCGCGATCAGTCCGAACGCACCCAACCCGGTGAACATCAGCAGGCGGCTGTGGGGAAGCGCCGTGCACACGATCGGGACCGAGAGCAACATCCCGGTTGCCCAGAACCGTGACACGCGGTCGGCCCTGATGAGTGGCCAGAGCAGGAACGCGAACAGCACGACGATCACCACTCCCCAGATCAGCAACGGGCTCAGCAGATGCTCGCCGAGGAAGAGTGCAAGCGATGAAGGTGGGAAGAACATCTGATCGGCAATGAGCAGTGGCGAGCGCATCCCCACCGCTTCCAGGAAGCGGAGCGGTTCCGAGAGCGGATCGATGTAGTACCCCGAACCCCACGTGCCGTACCCCAGTCGCGCGCGCACCACCAGCCACACCCCGGCCACCAGTGCATAGGGCAGGAGCGATCTGATCCGCATGCGGATGGTACCGTTGTCCAGGAAGAGTGCATAGGAAAGAAGATAGCCACACACGGCAAGCGCGGATTCCCCCGACAGGAGTCCGGCGGCGAGGAACAACGGCCCGAGGAGCGATCCGGCCACCCACCCATCGCGGCGCCAGCGGTCGTGGACGATGAGGATCAGGCACCCGGCGAGCAGGGCCATCATGGCGTTGCGGTTCGCGATCCATCCCGCCGCGAGACCGTGGACGTCATCGAGGGCGAAGAACGCAGCGGCGATGCCTGCCGTGACGGTCGCGCCCAGATATCGCCGGTACAGGTATGCCCCGGCAACGATCAACCCGAAGAACCACAGGAAGCTCTGCGCGTGCATCAGGAACGGCCGATCCGGCCAGAGGAGGTAATCCAGGTAGTGCATCAGTGCTGCAAGCGGACGCCAGAATGCCAACCGGAGCGAGGGCAGCGTCCACCATGGCGCGACCCCTGCATCCATGAGCCTGTGTGCACCGGCGGAATCCCCACGGAGAAATGCGAAGATATCCAGGTCGGCAGCACCCCCTCCGGTGCTGTCGGCATAGCCATGGAGGAAATAGCGCTGGTCGAGGTCGTCCTGCTGCAAGCCGGTCCATGCCGACGGTAGCACGAGCAGCACGGCGACGGAGGCAAGGATGAACGGCAGCGACCGGAGGCCGAGGAAACGTTCAATGGATCGAAGCATAGGCGCACTGTCCGGGCGAAGGAACGGAGAGAAGAGGCCGGCGTCAACAATGCACGAAACCTACGAAGCTGCCGCCCGGAATGCAACACGTCTTGATTTTTTTCGCCGAATCCGCTATTCTCTCTGTGCATTTTGCCCGTTCTACTCGTCATTACCGGAGATCTTTCCATGTCATCGCACCAGGAAACGCTGGAATTCAAGAGCGAACTTCGCCAGGTCCTGAATATCATCACCCATTCCCTCTATTCCCATAAGGAGGTCTTCCTCCGGGAACTGATCAGCAATGCAAGCGACGCGATCGATACGGTCCGCTTCAACTCGCTGAGTAATGAAGAGATGCTCGAGGGGAACCGGGAGTGGAAGATCAAACTGATCCCCGACACGGCGGCCGGGACCCTGACGATCACGGACAATGGCATCGGGATGTCGCGCGAAACGGTCGTGGAGAATCTGGGGACGATCGCCCGCTCCGGGACCAAGGCGTTCCTGGAGTCGCTCAAGGCCGCCGGGTCGGGCGAGAGGCCCGAGCTGATCGGTCAGTTCGGCGTGGGGTTCTACTCCGCTTTCATGGTGGCGGACCGCGTCACGGTGCTTTCCCGGATGGCCGGCGATCCGACGATGGGCGTGCGCTGGGAATCCGATGGTCAGGGATCATTCACCGTTGAATCCGTTCCCAAAGCCACGCGGGGCACGGATATCATCCTTCACCTCAAAGAGGACGAGAAGGATTTCCTGGAACCGTGGACGCTCCGCAGGCTGGTGAAGCAGTTCTCCGACTTCATCGAACATCCGGTGGTGATGGACGTGGAAAAGGAGAACGACAAAAAAGAGAAAGAGATCGTCGAGGAGACGCTCAACTCCCGGAAGGCACTCTGGCTCCGTTCGAAGGCCGATGTCACCACCGAGGAGTACAACGCATTCTATCAGCAGATCTCCGGCGACTTCACGGAACCGGCGAAGGTGATCCATTACACCGGCGAAGGGACCACGGAGTTCAAGGTCCTGCTCTTCATCCCGGGGCACAAACCGTTCGACATGCAGTTCGGAGAACCGAAGTACGGTCCGAAGCTCTACATCAGGCGCGTGTTGATCATGGACCACTGTGAGCAGCTGTTGCCGCCGTATCTCCGGTTCGTGCGTGGCGTGGTGGACAGCAGCGACCTCCCGCTCAACGTCTCGCGTGAGCTCCTCCAGCAGAACCCGCTCCTGGAGCGGATCCAGCGTAATCTGGTGAAGAGCGTGCTCAAAGCGCTGGAGGAGATGAAGACCTCGTCGCCGGAGGCGTACAGCACATTCTTCAAGGAACTTGGCGGCGTCCTCAAAGAGGGCATCGCCACGGACCATACGAACCGCGAGCAGGTGGCGGACCTGATGCTGTACGAGTCAATCAACACGGAGTCGGGCAAGACCACCTCCCTGCCGGAGTACGTGGGCGCGATGCCGGCGGAGCAAAAGGACATCTACTATCTCACGGGCGAGAACCGCGCCCTCATCGAGCATGCACCGACGCTGGAGATCTTCCGGTCGCGCGGGTGGGACGTCATTCTCATGACCGACCCGATCGACGAGTTCGTCCTCCCCTCCCTGCATGAATACCGGGGCAAGCACCTCAAAGCGGCGGACAAGGGAGACCTCGAAGGAAGCGACGCGATCCCGGAAGAAGAGAAGAAGAAGTTCGAAGGGCTCTTCGGATACATGAAGCAGACCCTTCCGGGGATCCAGGAGGTGCGTCTCTCATCACGCCTCAAGGAGAGCGCTTCCTGTCTCGTCAGTGAAGAGGGTGCCCTCGGCGCGAACATGGAACGGATCATGGCGAAACTCGGCCAGGCCGGCAAGGCCTCCGAGCGCATCCTCGAGCTGAACGGGAACCACCCTGTTGTGCAGGCTGTCCTGGCATTGCATGCGAAGGCGCCCGATGATCCCCGGTGCGAACGCGTGGTGCGGCTCCTCTACGAGCAGGCCATCATTGCCGAAGGGTCGAAGCTCGTGGACCCGCAGGGATTCGCGCGGCGCGTGAATGACCTGATCGCCCGGGATCTGTCTGATGGGACCGGCGCCGGCATGTGAGCGGCCGGCGAGAGGGTCATGGACGGGGGGGAGCGAGCCAGCGCTGAAGCATGGCTGCGAGTTCGGTCGACTTCACCGGCTTGCTGAGATAGTCGTTCATGCCTGCTTCGATGCAGAGTTCGCGGTCGCCCTTCATCGCATTGGCGGTCATCGCGATGATCGGGATCTCCCGGTTCTGCCCGCGCAGTGTGCGTGTCGCCTCGAACCCGTCCATTTCCGGCATCTGACAATCCATCAGGATGATATCATAGCTGCCCGAGGTGACGGCCTCCACTGCTTCCGCGCCGTTGGAGACGGTTTCGGCCCGGTAGCCGAGCTTCGCGAGGATCTTCAGCGCCACGAGCTGGTTGATCGGGTTGTCTTCGGCGATCAGGATGCGCGCCGGCGAGGGTTCCGCGGCTGCGGGCTTCGCTGGCGCATCTTCGGGTGTGACATCTGATGCCTTCCCGCCCAGGATGACCTCCATTGCCTCCTTCAGGCGATTCTGGCGGAACGGCTTGGTGAAGTAGGCGGCGAACCCGATCTCCTGCATCCGCCCCCGATCCCCCTGCTCACCCATCGACGTCAGCATCACCAGGTGCGTGTCCCTGAGCTGTCGCGATGCCTTGACTCTCCTCCCTGTCTCGGCGCCATCGATCCCCGGCATCGCCATGTCCATGAGGGCGAACTGGAACGGATCACCGGAGTTCAGCGCCTCCTCCAGGACCTCCAGCGCATGTTCGCCGCTGATCGCCTCGCCGGAGCGGCACCCCCAATTGTGCAGCAGCGTGCGCACGAGGAATCTGTTCGCCTCGCTGTCGTCCACCACCAGAACACGCACCCCTTCCAGGATGCTGACCGGACCGGGGACATCGGGGATGGCACGCTCCACCGGAGCGAACCGTACCGTGAACCAGAACATCGAACCGCGCTGCTCCTCTTTCGTGATGGGGGAGCGGGCCGGACTCTCCATGCCGATCTCCCCTCCCATGAGCTCGGCAAGTTGCATGGATATCGCAAGTCCCAATCCCGTACCACCATACCTGCGGGTGATGGAGCCATCGACCTGGGTGAACGGGGTGAAGAGTCTCTGCTGCTTCTCTTCGGGAATGCCAACGCCACTATCGGTGATGGCAAACCGCACGACCGGTCTCCCCTCCTCGATCCGGTCCAGACGTGCATGGAGCGTCACACCACCTTCGTGAGTGAATTTCACGGCATTCCCCCCGAGGTTCAGGAGGATCTGCCGGACACGCCCGGGGTCACCCCGTACGAGCCGGGGAACATCCGGGTCGATGAGACACACGATATGGAGGTCTTTCTCGTGCGCTTTGACAGCGAGGAGTTCCGTGGTCTCCTCAAGGATCGTATGGAGATCGAACTCCAGATCATCCAGTTCGATCTTGTGTGCCTCGATCTTGGAAAAATCCAGGATGTCATTGATGAGGGCAAGCAATGCTTCGCTGCTGGTCCTGATCACATCAACGAATTGCTTCTGTTCAGGGTTCAGGGGCGAATCGATCAGCAGGCCGGTCATCCCGATGATCCCGTTCATCGGTGTGCGGATCTCATGGCTCATGTTCGCAAGGAACTGGGACTTCGCGACATTGGCGGCCTCCGCCTGACCGGCGAGCGTATGCGCGCGTGCGGTGGTCTCCTTCAGGGCTTCATTCGCCTCGCGCACTTCCATGAGGGCCTCATTGAGCTCGAGGTGCGCGGCCTCACGCTCCGCTTCATACTTCCGCTGTTCGGTGATATCCCGGACAAGCCCGATGGCATGCCATCCATCGTTCAGATGCACGGCGGAAAGCGCAAGCTGGACCGGCACCTCACGGCCGTCCTTTGCAGAGGCCTCCACTTCGAGGATCTTGCCGAACGCCGCACCCGTTCCGGAGGATTGAAATTCCATGAAGGCTGCCCGATGCAGCTTCTGATATCGGTCGGCCGCGATGATCATGTGCAGGTCCTTGCCGATCACCTCCGCCGCGGAGTATCCGAAGATGCGTTCGGCGGCAGGGTTCCAGAAGGACACATCACCGTGGGGATCGATCATGATGATCCCGTCCTGGGCCGATTCCGTGATCGCCCGCATCCGCGATTCACCTTCCCGGATCTGCGCGAACGTGCTCATCAGCTGATCCTGGATCTTGCCGCTGACGATCCACAGGAACGCGATCACACTCCCGAGGAGGACCACACCGAAACCCAGGCTGATCAGGATCCCGTTCTCTGCCGCATCCTGTTCTCGCGTCACATCGGTGAGCGTGATCAGGGAGAGGATCTCACTGCCGTGAGGATCAGTGATCGGGATGAATCCGCAACCATAGACATGATCACCATGATGGGCCAGGAGCACGCGCGCGATCGGTCCATTGTTCCGCCCCTCGCGGAGGAGCTCCTCGATCTCCCGGGGCATGCCGTTGAGCGTACTCTGCACCACCACACCGGCCGGGTACTTCTCCCAGTCGCCGGCAATGTAGTTGTTCCGGACCCCGTGTTCCACTTCTTCACGGTCCACAGAGCGCTTATGGAGGACCGTGATCGCGTCCAGATGCATGCTGATCGCGAAGCGTTGCACGATCGCTTCGATGTTCTTCCCGATCTCGAGATAGCCGATCTGTCGCCCACGCACCGTCCAGGGACGGGTATACCGCAGGGAGACCGCTCCCCGGGACCCCAGCTCGGTCCCCCATGAATCCTCCCCGCTTGCACGGGAAAGGAGAAAGGTCGGGCGGTCGATCCGATCACCGAACTCCGCGGGTTTGTGTCCGCGCGCCAGACAGGTGCCATCCGGTGCGATGCAGAACAATTGATTGATGCCTACGTCGAACTTCAACTCTTCGAATCGTTGCGCGGCCAATGAGCGCACTGTGCCCGTCTCACCCCTGACCCATGCCCGTTCCATGCCGGCATCGAGCATGAAGCGATCATGCACCGCCCGCAAGGATTGCACCTGCACCCCGTAGAGGGTATTCCATTGATCCTGCACCTGATCGTGCAGGGCGTGCAGACGCAGATGGGAGTCCTGCGTGTAGACATGGTACTCGTACAAACCGTAGAAGATCGCGGCGATGAGCACCGCGATGGCTGATGGCGTGATCACCCACACCCGGACCTGGATGTTCGTCGGACTCAGTCGCCGCAGGCCATGATATGCCAGCATGCTCGCGGCAACGAGAAAGACGGCGAGCAGGCTGGTAAGGATCAGAGGGCGGATCCGGACAGTATTCAGGGACCGGTTCCACTCCGAAGCAGGAACATCCACACCGACCGCCAGGACGACGTTGCTCCCCGATCCATCCATCACCGGGGCAAGTGCCGTCACCCAGGTCCCGAACTCATCCTCCTGCGGACCAAACACGACCGGGTCATGGTTGCGGAAGATCGCATAGTACTGGGGACCGGCTTGACGAAACGTCGACCCTGGAACACTCGAGGCCGGGTCGTTGAGCGGATAGGTTTCGGGGCCGAACAGAAGGTGATCACCCCTGAGGGCAAGACTGTACACACCCGCACGGGTGATCTCGCCCGCTGCCCAGTCCATTTGTTCTCTGATACGTTGATAGGCGGGAAGATCGCGATCCCCGGGCGTGAACGTGAGTTGACCGACAAGTGCCGGGTTGATCGTCCCTGCGACATAGATCGCATTTCGGAGGAGCTCCTCCCGCATCTCCTGATCGCGCCGGTCCGCCTCCCGGTCGCCGAACCACCAGCCACTGGCGATGAGCAGAATGACGGCGAGACCAAGACTCAATAACCAGAATCGGCCTTTCATCCGGTCATATAACTTGAGTCCTTGTGCCATACTGCTGATCCCTGCGGTCCTTGCATATGGTAACGTTTGCCCGTTTCCCGTCCGGAGATACAGGTTGGACTGGAGACGACGCAGTACTCTGGAGGACTGTGGTTCAATCAGTGTGCCATCAGGGTATGGCGGGAGGGAGAGAAAAGGCCAAAAACACGCAAAAAATCGGACGAAATCCACGAAGGGATATCCCGGCAGAACGTCGCGACGCTCTGCCGGCATACTCATGGCTGCTGGTGAACGGTTGGCTATCAGGGAACAGGCGATTCTGCAGGGGGCCGATCAGCCAGATCCCCAGGAGCAGAGCGCATTCACATACGCGGCCGAGCCATCGCGTAACCACCCATCCATCTGGGCTGGTTCCTTCAGCTGCTGACCCCGTTCGCGGTGAACGGCCATATACGAACAGGCCAGGCCCGGAAGGATCGTCATGTCGCCCCAGAGCTTCTCAAACTGCAGCGTGGGGAACACATCCTCCTGCCCCTTCCCCCACCGCTTCTTCACGTTCTTCAGCGTGATATACGTCGG
Organism: Bacteroidota bacterium; assembly: GCA_030835135.1. Classification (GTDB taxonomy): domain Bacteria; phylum Bacteroidota; class Ignavibacteria; order UBA10030; family UBA6906; genus JAGDMK01. Next base: position 18,568 of record JAUQWO010000014.1, on the reverse strand, counting down.
CATGCGCATCGCGAGGTCGCGTACCGCACGGTGCACCTTCTCGCGATCGCCGAGATCGTTCCGGGTGAGACCGAACGCGGCGAGGATCCGGTCTATGTCGAGCCAATACGTGGCGGTGTTGTAGTACGACAGGCGGAACTCGTACTCTTCACGCGGCAATGCGAGCCCTTCGATCAACCGCACGCGCCCATCGGTCTTCGCAAGCCCGCCCCCCCGGTCCTCGAGCCGGCGATGGATCACCTCGACGGTCATCCCTGCTCCGCTCGCGATGTGACGTCCGAGCAACGCCGGATCGAGATTGGCGCCCATCGTATCCACATTATGGACGAGGATGTGCTTCAGTCCGGGACGCTGTTCCAGAATGCGTTGCAGAACGCCATTCCGGAAGAGCGTCGGCACTTCGTACCAGTGTCCGACCGGGTGGAGGCACTGCATCGGGACGTTGTCCGTATAATCCGTCGCCTCACCCGCGCGCTCCGCCCAGTCCATCAGCGACGCGTGCAGGCTGTCCAGCACTTTCTGCGCCTGGGCGTCGAGCAGCTGCTGCGGCATCTCCATCCAGGCGAACCGCAGGTCGCGCACGGTCGGCACCAGACGGAGTCCGATGCTCGAGCCCGGCGACAGGTGCACGCCGCCGCCATAGCCGTAGTTCTCTTCCGCTGCCAGCGCACGCGCGATCGCATCGTGTGTCAGGTACCCGGTCGAGATGATGTGGGGGACCTGCACGCCATAGCGGTCCGACGTCGACCTGCTCTTCGCGAGGTGGGTCTCGATGAACGAGCGGTACACACCGCCGAGCCGGCAGAAGGGGTGCAACGCCTTCACCGTGCCGGCACCCCGGGTCCACCGGCTTCCCGCACCGGCAGCGAGCGTCAGCACGGCAACAGAACCAGCGGCGAGGGCCTTTTCGCCGATCGCCAGGTATTCTTCCGGCGACGGTGCCGTGCAGTCCGCGACATCCGCGGCATCCACATCATCGATCTCCGTATTGATCGGCAACCGGTTCTGTGCAAGCCCGATGCGACCGCTGCGGAGATCTGCTTTGATCTGCTCATGGTGCGTCCGGTCGAACCCATACCTGCGTAACAGATCGTCCAGGGAGAGCTCTTCGGCGTTCTGCGCACCGCGGTCGGGCATCATACGGTCGACGATCCCCTGAAGGGTCCCGTCAAGCGACGGCACCGACCGGCTCGATGCCGTGAGTTGTTCGAGTTCGCGGCGCTGGGCTGCAGAGAGTTCCCGCGGATCCCGCCTGAGGAGATGGGGGACGGTGAGCGTGTAGTACGCACGGGGCATCAGCGCGTCGATTCCGCAATGCAGCGTCCCCCAGGACCCGTTCTCGTTGACGGCGAAATCATAGACCACCGGCTCGATGGCGAAGGGTATGCCATCCTGATAGCGTCGTTTCTCCTCGCGCATCACCGTGTGCAGCCGTGTCTGTGCCCGCGGTTTGACGGCGGGATCGAACAGGAAGCCCATGCCGCCGCCCGACATGCCGCCAAGCATCCAGAACCCCCAGAAGTCCTTCCCCAATTCCCGCGCGATGCGCGTCACGATGGATTCCGTGTAGAGATTGGATGCCCACGGGATGATGGTCTGGATCGGTCCGAAGAAATTCCGGTGCGTGGCACCGCCCAGCGCCCGGATGTCGCCATGGGTGAGGTGACCGATGATGTCGTCGAACAGGCGCAGGGCCTCACGCCGACCTTTCCACTCGTCGGCCGACCGCAGCAGGTACCGTTCGGTGACCATCTCGAGGATGGGCCCGACGTCCTGCGCCATGCCACCATGAACGAGCACGAGACTTTCCTGCAGACGCGCACGCGTCGGAGCAGTGACCTCCGCCGCCGTAAAGACCCGGTGTCGGGGCAGGAGGCAGCCACGACTGATGCCGAACTCCGCATCCCCTTCTCCGCTGACAACACCTTCGATGAGTTTGATGCCCGGCCAGACTCCACCGGAATCCTGCCAGCCGCCGCCCGACCCACCGAGCCACTCACCAAGGATGGCCCGGGCGGCGACCGTGCGGCGTTCCTCTTCGGTCAGCGCGCCGTCGAGACTCGCCGTCTGTCCGGTCGCACGCATGCATGCGGCAATAATGGAGGCAAGGAGTGTCGTGGAGACCGCCAGACGTGAACCCTTCGGAATGCCGTTCACCTGGCTCACGATCTCCAACCCGAGACCGGGGCCGATCATGCGGGCGAGCAACTCTTCCAGCGGCTGATGCGCACCCTCCATACCGGGAGGGACGATCCCCGACGCGATCACGGCCGCCTTCAGGAGTCCGAGATAGTCCGCGGCAAAATCAAACAGCTGGGCGAAGGACGTGCAGTCGATGCTCGTTCGCAGGTCGGTGCTGACCAGCCGGATCACCGGAGCGTCGATGACACGCACATACGCTTCCACTGGTGGGGTCGGTGCTGCGGTGGTTCCCTCTTCCCGCACGGCGAGATCGACGGAGATATTGAGGACGCGTGCGCCTTCGGGGAAATCCATCCCGAGGAAGAAGATGTCGCTCCAGCCGCTGTGGGAGAGATCCATGCGCACAGGCGTGCGCTCGTGCATAACGGGGAAGAGCCCATCGGTGCGCTGCAGCAGGCGCCGGTTGATCCTCAGCGGATGGTCGGAGGGATGCCCGGTACGGAACATCCATTGGTTGCCGCGGACCGAGCGGACGCTCGCCCGGACCTGATCTGCCAGCGTTTGAAATCCAAGACTGCGGTATGCTGCCGCGAGCGCGCTCGAGATGCCATCATGGGGTCCCTGATGGTCCTGGATCGCCAGAAAGCGCTGGATCGCCTCCTCGAACCTGCGGTTCAGGAGGTCGGCATAGCCATCGAACGGAATGTCGCCGCGCCGGGCAATGCCCCCTGCGTGCGGAAGGTAGAAGCGGTGGATGGCGTACAGGAAGAACAGGGCGCGCACCTGTTCATACAAGTTCGACGCCGTATGGCGGTATGCTTCCAGCGCCGCACATTCTTCAAGGAGTACGGCGGTGGAGGCGCTTCCGCAGACCTCCCCCAGGCTCCGGTCGCGCACCTGCGGATCACGGGAGGTGATGATCTCTGTCAGGCGGCTCATGCCGGACCCCGTTCCCGGGCATGCTGCTCGCGCTGGAGCAGGAGCTCCATCAGCATGGCGATGACGTCTTCCCGGTCGTTACCGGAGAGCGCGAGCGCGAACTGGGCATTCAGGAGACCATACTTGACGCCGACATTGTACCGGTAGTCGTGCATCTCCAGGGCGAGGTACTTTTCCTTTCCCGCAAGCTCGCGGAGTGCGGCAGAGATCGTCGGCACACGGTCGGCGGCCGCCACCTGAGCGTCGAGGATCTCCATGATCGCGGGGGTGAGCACATGGATCCCGAAGAAGCAGAGATAGTGCCCGGCCCTGAGTCCGGGCGTGATCAGATGCTGTTCGGCTTCCGTGGGACTCGGCTTCTCGATCACATGATCGACCGTATAGAGGTCGGTCTTCCCGCTGATCCGTTTGCCCGCGAGGGCGCCGAAGTTCGGCAGGAGCGCTTCGCGGGTGGCCTGCACGCCCGACAGCGCGCACGATTCCTTGACCGCTGTCTCCACCACGCGCTGGGCACAACCGGTCGATGTACGGCTGACATACAGGTGATCGCCGACGAGATGCAGGAACGGTTCCTTGCCGGCAAAATCCCGGGCGCACCAGAGCGCATGGCCATAGCCACGGGCGTCGTGCTGGGGGATGAACGTGACATGCCGTGCGGCGTCGCCGGCCACCGACCGGTAGGCGGATTCGTCGTCGGGATGCACGATCAGACAGATCTCCTGGACCCCTGCGCGCATGATCTCCTCGATCACGATCCCGAGGACCGATTTCTGCTGCCCGTCCCTGTCGATGAGTGTCTGCAACGGAAGACTCCGTTGCCCCCGCGCTGCGGCGGTGACGATCGCTTTTGCCACTTTCATCCGTGTTCCTCCGGGGGTACTGCACGTGACCCAGGTATGCACAACCGCGGTGCTGGAAATGGCTCAATGTAGCGCGAAGAGAGGAGAGATTCAACACACGGCCATCGCCCGGGGCAGGAACAGCGAACGGGCGTCCCGTGACCGGAACGCCCGTGGCGTGGTGCGATCGATGAGGTGCCGCTAGACCTGCAGGATGGAGTCCGCATGGAGAAGGTCCGTGAACACGCCGCTCTTGATGCTCTCCGCATTCCGCCGGGCGGACGCAAGGGAGGTCAGGATGTAACGGTTCGCGATGAAGACCTTCCGGTCGTTCTCTTCTGCTTCGTCGAGCAGGAGGTAGCCGATCACCAGATAGCCATAGAGTTCCACGAGATCCTTCGCGGCAACCTCCTGGTACGTCTTGTCCTTCTTCTCGTTGACGTACCGCAGGCAATCGATGAAGAGACCGCGGATCTCCTTCAGGCTCGCCGCCAGCTGCGTGAGGCCACCACGGTATTCCCGTGCTTCATTCTTCTCGAATTCGGCCCGCATGATGTCGTTGATGACCGACCCGTAGAGGGCGACGATCTGCAGCTGCGAGGTGCCCTCGTAGATGTTCGTGATGCGCGCATCGCGGGCGAGGCGTTCCACGCGGAACTCCTTCATATAGCCCGTGCCGCCATGGATCTGGAGCGCATCGTAGGTGATCTTGTTCGCCGACTCGGTGAGGATGTACTTCGAGAGCGGGGTCATGAGGCCCGCCATCGCCGTCACCTGGCGCAGGTCCTGCACCAGCTCCGTCACCGGCTTGCCTTCTTCCTTCCGCTTCTCGATCAGCTCCTCGATCTTCTCTTTCCGGTCCACGACCTGCGCTGCCCGATAGAAGAGCGAGCGGTTCATCTCGAGCGTCACGCGCATCTCGATCAGCATGTTCGAGACCGCCGGGAAGGTATAGATCGACTTCCCGAACTGGACACGGTCCTTCGCGTACACCAGCGCCTCTTCGTACGCGGCCTGGGAGATGCCCAGGGCCTGCGCCGAGACGCCCATGCGCGCGCGGTACATCAGGTCGATGGTGTACTTGATGAGCCCGAACTTCCGGCTGCCGACCAGCTGCGCGGGGACATCATTGAACTGCAGCTCGCACGTGGGGGAGCCGTGGATCCCGAGCTTGTTCTCGATGCGGCGGACCACCACGCCATCGCGGCCATAGCACGCGAAGATACTGAGCCCGCGGCCGTCCTTGGTGCCGGACTCCGAGCGGGCGAGGACCACGAGGACATCGCCGTTCCCGTTGGTGATGAAGCGCTTCATCCCCTTCAGGAACCACTTCCCTTCCGCGTTCTGGTACGCCTGCAGTTTCACGGCCTGGAGATCGGATCCCGCATCGGGCTCGGTCAATGCCATGGCGCCGGTATACTCACCCGTGCAGAAGCCGGGGAGGAATTCTTCGCGCTGCGCTTCATTGCCGAACTTGCGAATGGTGTCGCCGATGTCCTGAAGCCCGAAGATGTTCATCAGCGAAGCATCGGCCCGCGAGATCATCTCCGTGGCCATCATGTACATGGTGAACGGGAAGTTGAGTCCGCCGTACTTGCGCGGCAGGATCATGCCCATCAGATCGGCCTGCGACAGCTCCTCGAGGTTCTTCTGCGTGCCGGCGGCATAGCTCACCTTGCCGTCGTGCCACTGCGCACCTTCATGGTCCACATCCGCGGCCCGGGGGGCGATGCGGTTGGCGGCAAGCTCGCCGACCACTTCGAGCACCTTGCGGTAGTTCTCGATGGCGTCCGCATAATTGACCGGCGCGTAGCGGTAGGTCCTGGATTGTTCGTAGTCGTCCTCGGCGATGCCGACGATCTCCTCCAGCTTGAACCTGTTGAAATGGAACTGGAGGTCGGGGTTTTCAAGAAAGAAGTTGGCCATGGTCGCGCCTATTTCAATTTATTGCGATACACTTCGATGAACCGGGGGATGATCTCGGTGGCGTCGCCGACGATCCCATAGTGCGCCACTCCGAAGATCGGGGCATCCGCGTCCGTGTTGATCGCGATGATCTTGTTCGATTCCTGCATGCCGGCGCGGTGCTGGATGGCCCCGGAGATGCCGACGGCGATGTACAGGCGCGGACGGACGGTCACGCCGGTCTGCCCCACCTGACGGTCGGGCCCCACGAATCCCGCATCGACCGCGGCCCGGCTGCCGGCCACCTCCCCGCCGAGGGCATGCGCGAGGTCATAGATGAGCTTGAAATTCTCCCGGGTACCCAGCCCATACCCGCCGGCCACGATCACCGGTGCGGCCTTCAGGTTCACACGGTTCTCTTCATGGTGCTGCTCCACGATCGCCAGCAGTTCGTCCACCGCATCGGCGACGTACGGGATGCGCGTCACGGGACCTGCGACCGGGTGGTCGGCAGGGTGCATTTCCATGACGCCTTCACGGACCGTGGCCATCTGGACCGGATTGTCGGGTGTGATGATCGTGGCGATGATGTTGCCACCGAACGCCGGACGGATCTGCAGGAGCAGGTCCGCATATTCCTTGCGGAGGTAATTCACATTCGAGATCTGCAGATCGGTGCAGTCGGCGGTCAGCCCGCTCCGCGTCGCCGATGCGACCCGCGGTGCAAGATCGCGGCCGATGATCGTTGCACCGAAGAGAACGATCCGCGGCGTGTGTTCCCGCACCAGGTCTGACAGGATCCTGCCATACGGAAGTGTGCGGTACTGTGCCAGGGCCCGGTCCGCGATCACGATCGCTTCGTCCGCCCCGAACCGGAACGCCTCGGCGATCAGCGCGTCCACGCTGTCGCCCATCACCACGGCTTTCACCGCACCACCCATCGCCTGTGCGAGCTTGCGACCCTTGCACAGGAGCTCGAGACTCACGTCGGCCGGTTTCCCGTTCCGCTGCTCGATGAATACCCAGACATCACGTGTTGTCGTGCTCATGTGCGCATCATCCCAGGATATGGTCTTCCATCAGTTTGTCGACCAGCTTGCCCAATCCGGTCTTGGTCGGCTCGATCATCTCGCGGTCGCCGCCCGCAAGAACGACCGACTCCACTTTATAGACCTTCGTCGGCGAGCCGTGCACGCCGCACCGGTCCGCGTCCAGCTTCAGGTCATCCATGGTGAGCGTGCGGATGAAGAGCTGCCGTGCCTCGAATTCGTGGCGGAGCTGATCGACGTACAGCAAGGAGTTCCCTTCCGCCATCTTTTCGATCTCCATCAGCGATTTGGCGCCCTTGAACGCCATCACACGCTTCGCACTGAACGGACGGGGTTCGACCGCATCCTTGATGACCGTGACCAGGACGGGGAGCGTACACCGCACGACCTCATACCCGCCCTCGATCTTCCGCTTCGCCGTAAGCGTCTTCCCTTCGACCTTCTGGATCTCCTCGAGATAGGTGATCTGGGGGATGCCCAGCTTCTCACATGTCTGCGGCCCGACTTGCGCCGTATCGCCGTCGATGGCCTGCCGGCCGGCAAAGATGAAATCGTACGATCCCTCTTTCCTGATCGCCTCGCTCAGCACATAGGAGGTGGCGAGCGTATCGGCGCCGGCGAACTTCCGATCGCTGATCAGCACCCCCTCGTCGGCCCCCATGTACAGGCACTCCCGGAGGATATCCGAGGCACGGGGCGGACCCATGGTCATGACGGTGATCTTGCCGCCGAACTGATCCTTGATGCGGAGGGCCATTTCCAGCGCGACCCTGTCTTCCGGATTGAAGATGGCGGGGAGTTTGGACCTGTTCACCGTGCCGTCATCCTGCATCACGTTGCCGGTGATGTTGGCGGTGTCGGGGACCTGCTTCACGAGGACTATCGAGTGGTACATAGGTGTTCGTCACCCTGTCGTTATGTTCTGATCGCTGTCAGACCTGCGCTCGTTGCCTGCGGGGGGAACCGCATATGCGGGCATCCCTGCGAGACATCTTCTGCTGCGGAGTAATACCGCTGTGGCCCTGAAGGAAAGGTTGGATCTGATCTGACCGCACCCGGTGGGCACCGGGTGATACGCGAAATATACTGCTCGATTCTTTGGCAATCAAGGGCCGATGTGGAAAAACTCTACATCAGGAGGCCAGGAACCGCTCCTCAAACCACGAAACAAGGCGTTCTTTCGTCGGAAATGTGGCGATCCCGAAGCCGATGATCAGAAACGGGGACAGAAGGTTGATCCAGTATTCGGGCGCGCTCCCCAGGACCCCATTCGTCGTGGCCAGCAGACAAATGACGAGACCGAAGAACGCAGACCCTTCCAGCAGCGCCATGCGGATGATGATCGCTGCCCGCTGCTGCTGCACGGCCTTTGCAGCCAGTGTCGTTGCATCGATCTGGCCCACGCCTTCCCCGAGAGCCTCCGGTGAGAACACGCGCCGGGCAAGGAAGAGGCTCACCCCGACATTCACGGCCAGCAAACCAAGATGGCCGAACGTCATGAGACGGACCAGATCGATCTCTGCCCCGGTTGGCTCCACGGGCGGCGCCTGCGTGTACAGGAAAGATACCACGGTCGCAAAGGCCACGACCCCCAGCATCATGGCACCTTGCACGATCTGGGCACTTAGTACATGCGCCGGGGTTAACGCTGCTTCAAACGACGTGCGCGAGAGTGTGCCTCTGAGTTCCATACGGCTCTCCGGGATCGAAGGGGTCATCACGGTTGCTGATCGTATCGAATATACCTCCGGTCAGCGGGATTGTCAATTTCGTCCACGTGCTGACCGCAGCAGGCGCGGACTCCGGAGGCAGGGCGGCAGGCAACAGGACCGCATGAAGGCCACGTGCCCCCGGAGCATGTGCCTCGTCAGAACGCGCCGCTTCACCGCATCATGGTTGACTCTGCCGCCGAGTCCCCGTACCTTCTGTCAGTTCGCAGCACACCGATGTCCCTATGGAGGCACTGAGGCCCATGTCACACCGGAGCCAGTACGTCGCTCCCCGCCACGATGGCGACTCCCGTCGAGCGCGGCTCATCATCACGATCCTGTCGCTGCTGGCGATCCTCTCCGATCCGGCCGCGCGGGCACAGGTCTCCCCCGCGATCTCCGCGTATCTTCCCCGGCTGACGGACTCCTCATACGCATCTCATGTGCTCGGGCTGGAGGAATTCGGCACGCGGTATGCCAATGCTGCCAACGTGCAGAGCGTGACCGCCTGGCTGGATGCACGCTTCCGCTCGTTCGGGTACACCGACGTCGCATACGATGACTTCACGTCAGGGTCCTCTGCTCAGAGAAACGTCATCGCCACCCTTCCCGGCCAGCAGCCATCGGGGGGAGAGATCATCGTGTGCGCACACTACGATTCCTACGCATCTCCCACCACCGTCGCCCCCGGGGCGGACGATAATGCATCCGGCACCGCGGCGGTGCTCGAAATGGCACGTGTCCTCAAAACATATGGGTACACACCCCGGTTGACGCTGCGCTTCATTGCATTCGGTGCGGAGGAACTCGGGCTCGTCGGGAGCAGCCATTACGCGGCACTCGCGAAAGCCGCGGGACGCACGATCGTACAGGTGCAGAACTACGACATGATCGCGTATCGTCCGCACGGCGCGCCGAACGCCATCCGGATCATCTGGTACGACAACGCGCGCGATCTTGCCGTGCAGGATTCGAGCGTGATCCGGCGGTACACATCGCTGACGCCGATCCTGTCGACGAGCTACCGCAATCAGAGTGACAGCTACCCATTTGCGGTGCAGGGCTACCGCGCCTTCTTCAACATCGAACAGACCTTCACACCCTGGTACCATACGGCACACGATTCCACGACCTCGTTGAACATGGCGTACGGCGCGGAGGTCGCACGTTCCGGTCTCGCGCTGCTGCTGGAGACGGATGCTGCACTCACCATGATCGACCCCGTGGACCACCCGGCGGCATACGCGCTCGAACAAAACTATCCCAACCCCTTCAACGGGATGACGATGATCCAGTACGTGGTCCCGCACAGCAGCAGTGTGCGCGTCACGGTGACGGATCTGCTCGGACGCGAGATCGCGGTGATCGCAGACGGTGAGAAGTCGGAAGGTGTCCATCGGGACGCATGGGATGCGACCGCGCAGCCCAGCGGGGTGTACCTGTGCAGACTGACGTCAGGCGGGTTCAGCCAGACACGGAAACTCCTGCTGGTCCGGTAACGCTCAGCGAACTTCACCCGTGGGTGCGCCGCCGGGATCGATCCCCTGCGCACGGGCGCTCCGGGCGCGTTCCTCACGCGCTGTCTTCTTCTCTTCCATCCACGCGAACCGCAGGGGTAGCTCGCGGCGGACCGGCGGGATCCCGGCATTCAGGATCAGCGCGCGCCGGGGTCCTGACGACCTGTTCGGACCGGTATGGTGCAACATGTAGGGCCCATGGAATGTCGCGCCCCCGGCAGGGAGCGGACACCGGACCGCCTGATGCGTCCGCGCCATCTCGTCGGGATGCAGTTCCAGGCCATGAATGCGCGGATCATCGTTGATGCTGCGATGACGGAGGACATCCAGCGTCTGGCTTCCCGGCACGAACTCCATGCAGCCATTCTCCACCGTCGCCTCCTGCAGGGGGACCCAGATGCTGATCGCCGTATACCGGAGCTCCGGATCCCAGTAGGCGGCATCCTGGTGCCATGGGGTCTCGGCACCGCCGTCCGGTGGTTTGTTGATCGCGTGAGCGATCTCGCACACGGCATCGGGTCCGAGCAAAAGCCTGGCCATGATCGTTGCATTCTTCAGGAGGGCAGACGTGTTCATTTCCGGAGCGTATTTTGCCGGATGCAGGATCTGCGGCAGCGACGCCTTCCTCCCCTCCTCGTCCGTTCCGGCGAGATCGAATTGGTCGCCCACGTCACGTCCGGCTTGCCCGGCGAATATCCGGTCATAGGACCGACGCAGGAAGGTCACGTCCGCGTCCGTGGTCACGCGGGGGACCGACAGATATCCTTCGCGATGGAAGAACATGATCTGCTCATCCGTGAGAAACGCCAGATCGTCCATGCCGTTCGTCCTGGGGGGGTGATCGGTTCATCTTGACTTTGGCGCGATGCCGGTGTATCTTTTCCGCAGCAGGGCGACGATGGAGGCTGAAGTCCTCACCCGTCGCGCTGTGCACCACTCACGGAATCGTCCGGAGAGGAGGTTGCCACGCCCAGCAGACTCGCCCTTGTAGAACGGCCCGACACGGCCATCAGTTCCCGCACCCTCCGGACCCACCCGTTGCCCATGCTGTGTTCCCAAACGTCCGGGAGGCACCTATGAGACTCTTCTGTGCCGTTCTTATCGCTGCCGCGCTCATCGGGTGCGGCGGGAAAAAGGTTGAACCGGTGAGTTATGCAGCAAAGATCCAACCGATCCTGAATACCCGTTGCATCGCATGTCACGGAGGGGACCGGGTCGAAGGAAAGATCGTCCTGACATCGTATGATGCGATGATGGCATCCCGCATCCTCCCGGGAAAGAAGCCGCTGGTCATCCCCGGAGATTACATGAAGAGCTGGTTGTTCATCCTGAGCTCGACCAGCCAGGCACATTACCGGATGCCCCCCGACACTTCGGGTCAGGGTCTCCTGCCGAAGGACGAGGTCGCGCTCATCGCCGAATGGATCACCCAGGGTGCATTGAACAACTGACCCGACCTCCACTCAGCGCCCGTGGTGTGGCGTCCCGCGCCACGGGCACAGTATGTTTTCTTTCCCCTCCTCCCCACCCACCGCTTTCCACTTTCTTCTTTCGCCCGGTGTTCGTACGTTCATCCATCTTCATGAAAGGCACCCCCATGCGCCGCACGCTGACCATTGTCGTTTCCCTGCTTGCCATCCTGTTCATCTCCTGCAGCAAGCCGGTCCCACCCGAGGCACGGAAGGCCCCGAAGACCTACACCGAATTCGGCCATACACGGGTCGATGACTACGCATGGATGAACGATGCTTCCGATCCGGGACTCATCGACCACCTGACCAGGGAAAATGCATACACCGCGGCGATGCTCGAGCCGACGAACGATCTGCAGAAGAAGATCTACGACGAGCTGGTGGGACGCATCGACCCGGATCAGTCATCGTTGCCCGTCATGCTCAATAGCTATTGGTACTATACACGGTTCGAGAAAGGACAGCAGTATCCCTTCTTCTGCAGGAAGAAAGGGAGCCAGACGGCGAGCGAGGAGATCTTCCTGGATGTGCCGGCGCTTGCGTCCGGACATCAGATCTTCATGATCCGCGGGTACAGCGTGGATCCGGGGAACAGCCGTGTGGCGTATGGCACCGACACCACGGGGGACAGGCGATGTGTCCTGCGCATCCGGGACCTGAGCACCGGTACGGATCTCCCGGATGTCATCGTCAACACCAGCGGGAATTATGCATGGTCCAATGACAGCCGTTCCCTCTATTATGTGCTGAACGACCCGACCGTCCGTGCCTACAGGGTGATGCGCCACACGGTGGGCACCGATCCGGCCTCGGACGCGGAGGTCTACGCGGAAGCGGATAGCACGTTCAGTGTCCGGCTCGGCACCTCGCGGGACCATGCATTCATCTTCATCGCGTCCACGAGTACGCTCGCCAGCGAGTGGCGGGCGATCGCGGCGGACCGGCCCGACGTTCCGCCGGTCCTGATCCAGAAGCGTCAGCCCGACATGCTGTATGCGGTCGCCGAGCATGCCGAAGGATCCTTCTTCATCATGACCAACCGGGATGCAAAGAACTTCAAACTGGTGAACGCCCCGGTGATGTCCCCCGGCATGGCCCATTGGAAGGATGTCCTTCCCCACCGGCCGGAGGCACTGCTGGAAAGCACCGAGGTCCTTGCCCGTTTCATCGTTTCTCAATACCGGGTCAATGGACTGACCACGATCGTCATCCGCGACCGGACGACGGGCACCGAGGCGAACGTCCAGTTCTCGGAACCCGCCTATGTTGCGGGGCTCTCGCTCGCGACCGACCGGTACGACCAGGACAGCATCCGCTACACCTACACGTCGCTGACAACGCCACGGTCCGAGTACCGCTACGACATCCCCACACGTACCGCCTCGCTGCTCAAGCGCGACCGCGTCCCGGGGTTCGACCCATCGCTGTATACCACACAGCGGGTGTGGGTGGACGCCGGGAACGGCGTGCGTGTTCCCATGAGCATCGTCTACCGCACCGATCGCTTCGCGCATGACGGCAGCGATCCGTTCCTGCTGTACGCCTACGGCTCGTATGGCGCCAATTCTGATCCCTACTTCACATCGTCGGTGGTGAGCTTGCTGGACCGCGGGTTCGGGTTCGGGATCGCACACGTCCGGGGTGGACAGGAAATGGGCCGGCAATGGTACGATGATGGGAAGGTCCTGACGAAGAAGCACACGTTCGAGGACTTCGTCGCCTGTGCACAGTACCTCGTGAACGAGCGCTACACATCGGTCGACCGCCTGTTCGCCAACGGCGGCAGCGCGGGCGGCATGCTGATGGGTGCGGTGATCAATATGCGGCCGGACCTCTTCCGTGGCATCATCGCGGATGTCCCGTGGATGGACGTGATCACGGATATGGAGAACCCCGCCCTCCCCCTTACCACGCTCGAGTACGACGAATGGGGGAATCCCGCGAACCGCGAACACTATGAGTACCTCCTCACCTGGTCGCCGTACGACAACGTGAAGTCCGCACGCTATCCGGCGATCCTCGCTACCGGCGGCCTGAACGACACGCAGGTCCCCGTCTTCTCACCCGCCAAATGGGTGGCGCGGGTACGCGAGCACAACACGGGCGACGATCCGATCCTCTTCAAAGTGAACATGGGGGCAGGGCATGCGGGAGAATCCGGACGGTTCGAGCGCCAGAAGCTCACGGCACTCAAGTATGCCTTCATGCTCCACCTGTTGGGCGTGAACGAATGAGCATCCACCGTGCCGCATCCCCCCGGGCATCCGCATGGGTGTTCCTGATGGTGCTCGCGTGCGCAACGGCGGTCGCCGCCGCGCCACCGGATACCACGGCCTTCGATGTCCTCCGGCGCGCCGGTGTCACCGGCGTACACACGAACTATCATGGCTTTGATTGCTGTTCGTTCAGCTTCGAAGGCCATGACGCCCGGATCGTCGTGCCGGGACATGCGGCGCCGGGCCATCCGTGGCTCTGGCGTGCGCGCTTCTGGGGACATGAACCACAGACCGAGCTCGCACTGCTCGCACAGGGATATCATCTGGTGTATTGCGATGTGGCCGAGCTGTTCGGTAACGCAGAAGCGATCGGGATCTGGGACCGGTTCTACCGGCGGCTCGTGGCGGCGGGGCTTTCACGGCGCGCAGCCCTCATGGGGTTCAGCCGGGGCGGGCTGTACGTGTACCTGTATGCACTCGCCTACCCCGACCGCGTCAGTTGCGTGTATGCCGATGCACCGTCACTGGATTTCAAGAGTTGGCCGGGGTATAAGGACACGGGCAAGGGAAAACATCCGCTGTGGGAGCTGTTCAAGCAGGAATTCGGGCTGCACTCGGATGAGGAAGCCCTCGCCTGGAGAGGCAATCCGCTCGATCGGGCGGCGGAGATCGCCGCAGGCGGATACCCGATGCTTCACGTCTGTGGCGACGCTGACATGACGGTGCCTCTCAGCGAGAATACCGACCCCTTTGAACGAAGGGTGCTCGCTGCGGGTGGACGCATCACGGTGATACGCAAGCCGGGGGTCGGGCATCATCCGCACAGTCTCATCGATCCGGCACCGATCGTCGAGTTCATCCTGCGGGCAACAGCCGAGAGGCCCTGAGCGAGGGGTCAGCCCACGTTCCGCAGGATGATGAATCCGGCCGCAACGATGAGCGCGGCGCCGGCGAGGCGCAGACCCAGCCGGTCATCCGCGAAGATCTTCCCTCCCAGCAACGATGCATAGACGATCGAGGTCCGCTTCACCGCGAGAACGAGGGCGACCGGCGCAAGCCGCGTCGCCTCGAGCTGCGCATACCGGTAGCCGATCGTCACCAGGGCAATGACGAGGAACAGCGGGAGCTGGCGTCTCGCCTGACGGACGACCTCCCCCACCGGGACCTTCCGCAGAAGCAGCATCCCTCCGAACAACAGGCAGAAGACCACGTGCTGATAGACGAGCACGAGACGGGGATCGGTCTTGTGCGTGCTCACCAGCAGTTTATCAGCGACAGAGGAGACAGCGAAGAGCAGAAGCGCCAGGATGATCAGCCGGCGTTCGGTCAGAACCGTCTGCACCCGTGCGGCCCAGGTGCCCCGCCCTTCCGGCTTCCACTCGACCAGATACACGCCGGTCATCATGACGGCGAGACCCACCCACTCGGTCCATGTCATCGTCTCCCCGGTGAGCAGGAACGACAGGACCGCGGTCATGGCGGGGGTCAGTCCCATGAGCGGGAGGACGGTGCTGATCTGTCCGCCCTCCAGGGACATCATCACACAGAGGAATGCAGTGCCACCGACCAGACTCTTCCCGACGAGAAGCGCGAGAACCAGCGGTGGCACGTCCAGCGCGTCCACGCCGGCAAGGAACACCACGGAGAGGAGCATGATGACAAAGGAGAGCACGAACGCGAACGGCAGCGCCCGGGTCTGCAGAAGGCTTTTCTTCTGCAGGACCGCGGCAGCGGCAGACAGAAGCGCAGAGATCGTGGCAAGGAGGAACCAGGGCATTGTCGGCGCGGCCTCAGAACGTGATAGTTGCTGAGACGATCAGGTTCCTGCCCGGTTCCGAACGGACGATGCCGCGCAGAGTGGACAGATGTAGTCGGTAGTCGCGGTCAAAAATGTTCCGCACCCCTGCGCGCAGTGCGAGCGATGTCCCGGCGATCGAGACCGGCACCGGGACAAGGTCGGCATCCAGGACCACGTACCCCGGCGTGGCCGATTCATCGCCGCCCGGTGATCCCTGCCGTGCCGCCCAGGCCGCGGTCAGCGTGAGACTGCCTGCGTCCGTCACCGTCCCGCCGAACATCACCGTCCCGCTCCAGGGTGGGATCTGTGGCAGTGGTGTGTGATTCACGCGGTCCTCCCCGCGCACCGCGGCGAGGGTCACGGCGACCGTGCCCCAGCTCACGGGCGCATGCTCGAGACTCACCTCGTATCCGTAGAGACGGGCCTTCCCGATGTTCGCACGGATGTATGCACGCCGCCCTTCGAATGTCCCCGGCAGTTCCGCGACCATATCCGTGAGTCCGTTCAGAAAGCAATCCGCCTGGATCCGGGAACCGGCGTGCTGGAAACGGACACCGGTGTTGACGCTCAGGCTTTGCTCGGCGTGCAGGTCCGGGTTGCCGAGCCGGACATACGTTCCCAGATCGATGAAGTCATAGCGTTCTTCGAGGGATGGCGAACGGAACGCCGTTGCACAGAGTGCCGTCAGGTCCAACCCCGGCGCAGGACTATACACGACGCCTGCATTCGCGCTCCACGACGCATCACGGGCAGACCGTGCTGCCCACAGCATCCGGCTCCCCGGCGCAGGTATCTGTTTCACACCGCCACTGATCAGATACTCCGGCGACCACACCTCGTCATTGTGCACGCCGATCCAGTCGTGACGGGCACCGGATGTCACCGTGAGGAGCCCGGGTTCGATCTGCCATTCACCCTGGGCGAAGATCCCGGCACTCAGGAATCGCGACAGGGGCAACGGGCGTTCTCCCGTGATCGTGCCCGCGGACACCTGTCTGCGTTCGCGCCAGCTCTCGAGCGATCGTTGCCAGATCTCGGCACCGGCGGTGAGGAGGACCGTGGTCAGAGGAAGGAGCCGGACCTCCGCCTGCGCACTGTTCGTCGTGTGGACAGCATGGGGTGTGAGCGTGAGTGCCGGCGATTGGATGATCTCCACGTTCCGCGCGATCTGCTGGCGTGCGATGCGGATGGTGAGCAGCGGAAGGATCGGCGAGAGGTTCGCCGCACGGTATTCCACCGCCCCCAGTTCTCTCCGCGCGAGCGTATATGTCGCACGTGCCGGTGCGGCGATCGCCGCCCCGCCCGGGATACCGGCATCCTCACCCTGCACCCGCTGATAGGTCAGGAGCAGCGCATGACCCGCGGCGAGTTCGATGCCGAGGGTGCCGCTCAGGCTGAAATCGGTATACCCGGAATTCTCCAACGTTCCTCCCGGCGTACGGGTGTTGCGCGCGATGCGGCGCCCGCCGCTGAGACGGGCCGCGACCGGTCCCGCGGCGCCATCGAGCGACAGGAACTGTCCGGCAGCCCCATTCACCGACGAGAGGTCGGCACTATACTGTCCGCCGAATCGCGGTTGGTCCGTGAACACCGGACGTCTGGAGATGAAATGCACGCTGCCGCCGAGAGCACCGGTACCATCGAGGCTCGATGCCGGGCCCTTCACAATCTCCACGCGCTCGATATCGTGCACAGCGATCAGGGACAATGGTCCGGCGAGATCGGTGGAGGTCTCGATGCGCGCATCATCGACCATCGTGACCACGCCGGTGCGACCCATGCCACGCACGCTCAGAGAGGTCTCCCAGGAGCCGTCGCGTGCGAGCGCGATGCCGGGGACCGCGGCGAGCGCATCGGGGATCGTCGGGAGTGCGGGTGTGGAGAGCGCAGGCGCTGCAGGTATCGCCACCGGGAAGGGTGTCGCCGCATATGTTCCAGAGGTGCGGGTGCTTCGCACAACGACCTCTTCTGCCTGGACGGTGCCGCGGATGAGTGACAGATGGATGGCCGGAGGTGTCGCCGGAGCGGCGATGATGCTCTTCTCGACCGTCACATAGGCGACGTGGCGCACGGTGAGAGTATAGCGGCCGCTTCGCGGAAGAACGATCACAAATGTTCCGGCGCTATCCGATGCGGTCATCCGTCCCGTTTCCCGGATCACGAGGTGCGCGCCGGCCACCGGTAGCCCGGTCTCGGCATCCGTGAGTCGGCCCGTGAGAGGGAGACCCTCCACGCCCGCCGCATGCATGATCATGGCGGCGGCAGCAAGAACAAGAGCCAGAGGTAGGATGCGCCGGCCCATCGTCATTCGAGTGAAGTCCCTTCCGCGACGCGCGACTCGACCAGACGGCGGGTCAGGATCGCCAGACTCTGCGTGAAGAGTGCATTCTCGACACTCACTCCCAGGCGCGTCCGCAAGTGCGTATGGGAGAAATTCCAGATGCCCATCACCCCCGCCGCAACGATCATGTCGGCGACGTCCTGAGCGTCCTCTGCGGGCACGGCGATGACCCCGATATCGATCTTGTTCTCGCGTGCGAATTCGGGAAAGTACGACACGTGAAAGACGGGGACATTATTGACGAGGATATTCGACCGTTCCTGCTGCGTCTCGAATGCACCGATGAAGCGGAGGCCGTGATCCTCGCGCCAGGGATAATTGAGGAGTGCGCTGCCGAGGTTACCCATGCCGAAGAGGACGGCTTTGCTTTCGAGCGACCATCCAAGAAATTCTCTGATGGCCCGTTCCATCTCCTCCACTTCAAAGCCCGTTCTGGGACGCCCGACGAGTCCGGCAAGCTGGAGGTCCTTTCTCACCTGGATGGGCTTGAACTCAAGGAGTTCTGCGAGGAGGCTGCTTGAAATTCTGTGAATTTCGCGATGTTTGAGCCCGAGCAGGATGTGGTGATAGGTCGACAATCTGCGGATTACAGGGGCCGGAGCCTTCTTTTTTCCATTTCTCATGGGGTCCACAGTTGTATT
>JAUQWO010000013.1 GCA_030835135.1 Bacteroidota bacterium | reverse complement strand
CATCGCGGGGGCGACATCGGCGAGTTACACGACGCCGGCGACGGTGCTGGCGGACAACGGGAGCACGTACCGGTGTGTGGTATCGAACGCGTATGGGAGTCCGGCCACGAGCACGGCGGCCACACTGACGGTCACCAGCGCACCGCCGCCCACTCCGGGGTGGTGGAATGCCGCGTGGCGATATCGGGTGCCGGTCACGATCTCTGCAGCCGGCTATGCACGCATCGACAGGCCTGCCGAGGCGGTGGTGAATTTCACCCAGATGCTCACATCGCTCGGGACGTCCGGGGCGTTGAACACCAACTCGCTGCGGGTGATCGAGGTGAATGCAAGCGGCATCGTCCTGGACTCGGCGGTGGTCTTCCAGTTTGACATGGATCCAGCATACAATGCATCGACGAACGCGCTGGGAATGGTCGTGCTGCTCATGAGCGGCACGACGGAGGCAGGTGCGACACGGCACTATCATGTGTATTTCGAGACCGGCGGCAGTTTCGTGGCACCGTCGTTCACGAACGGGGTCACCGTAACAGACAACGTGCAGGATGAAGGCCAGGCATCGTATCTTGTTACGACACAGCTCGCCACATATTACTACCATAAGCAGGGCGCAGGGTTCTCCAGCCTGGTAGACCTGAACGGGAATGACTGGATCAACTATCATGTCGGCGGCGGTTCGGCCGGTGATTACCGGGGGATCCCGAACCTTGGCTCATTCGCTCATCCGGGGTACACGAACTCCACCAGTTCGCTCACAGCGGCGGGGCCGGTGAAAGCGACGGTGTCGTCACAGACGACCGATGGGCTCTGGGCATTGCAGTGGGAGTTATATCCGCGCTTCGCCCGGTTGACGGTGACGAAGGTTGCCGGTGCTTTCTGGCTGTTATACGAAGGGACGCCGGGCGGCACGTACGTTCCGGGATCGGATTTCTGGGTGCGTTCTTCCGGTCAGCGGCTGACGGACAATACCCTGTTCGTGGGCGATATTGCGTCGCCCGAATGGGTGTACTTCGGAGACAATGCGTCGCGCCGGTTCCTGTACCTGGCCCATCATGAGGATGACAATCTCGAGGACCAGTATTGGAACATGGAGAACAACATGACCGTGTTCGGGTTCGGGCGACAGTATGCGACGGATGGCAGGTTGCTGACGCAGGTCCCGGCGCGCCTGACGATCGGGTTCGGAGAGGACACGCTCGAGGCGGTCAGCACGATCGATGGATCGTTCCGCGATCTGGGCATCAGCATCGGTTCGCCGGAGAGCTCTGGTGGTGCGCCGCCCCCGCCTCCATCAGCGATCGTGTCCGACAACTTCAATGGTACCAGTCTGAACACGGGCCTCTGGACCGTGGTCGATCCCCGGAGCGACGCCACCTTCAGCCAGAATGGTTCGCAGCTGGTGATCGGGGTACCGTCGGGGTTGGAGCATGATGCGTGGACGGGCGGGATCACGGTCCCGCGCGTGATGCAGGCGGCTCCCAATACGGACTTCGAGATCGAGGCGCGCTTTGATGCGGCAATGACGGCGGGGTACCAGATCCAGGGGATCCTCGTACAGCAGGACGCGACGACCTATCTGCGGTTCGACATCGTGCGCGACCCCACGGCAACGCGATATTTTTCGGCAAGCTTCGTGAATGACGCGCCCACCGTCAGGGCGGATGTGACCATTGCGCAAAGCGCACCGTTCTACCTGCGTGTGAGGCGTGTGGGAAACCAATGGACGGGTTCATACTCAGCGAATGGAACGACGTGGACGCAGGGAGTGACATTTGCTCAGAGCCTGACGGTCACTTCTGTGGGGCCGTTCGCGGGGAATGCCGGGTCTCCTGCCCCGGCATTCACCGGACTGGTCAACTACTTCTTCAATACGGCATCACCGGCGCTGCCGGCGAAGGTCGTGGCCAACGGGATGCAGACGGACGAAGCGGATGAAACGCCACGTGCGTTCTCTCTCTCGGCGAACTATCCGAATCCCTTCAACCCATCCACCGTGATCCGGTATACGTTGCCGCACGCATCCCCTGTGACGTTGGAGGTGTACGCTCTCACGGGTGAACGGGTGCGGGTGTTGGTCCAGGAATCGCAAGAGGCCGGTGCGTATGCCGTGACATTCGACGCGCAGGGGTTGGCATCGGGCATGTATTTCTACCGGATCAGGACCGGTGATTTCGTGGCGACGAAGAAGATGATGCTGATGAAATAGTCGGCGGCGGCGGGCGCAGATGAACCGGCTGTTCACCTCATGAACACGCGTTCCAGGAACCCCGCCACATACCTGATCACGTCCGTCTGCCACGGCAGGAAGAGCCAGAACGGATGAGGGGTGTCGGGGATCGTGTGGATCTCGTGGTGGATGCCGTATGCTGTCATGGTATCCACCGCGGCATCGCGCCCGACGTGGTAGCGCGGCAGCGAGCTGTTCACGAACAGCATCGGGGGCATCCCTTTGTGGAGATGGAATGCGGGTGACGCCTGCTGCCAGAGTCCCGGCGCGTCTGCGTAGGTCGACCCGAGCCATCGTTTCGCGGAAGACGGCATCGAGGGGATCGAATCCTTTCCGCTCTCCTCAGGATGTGTCAGATCCAGCGGCCCGTCAATATCCACCACCGCCTGGACACTGCTGGACCATTGCAGGTCGTCACCCTCCTCGTATGCAGGCACACCATTCGTCACACCCAGAAGCGACGCAAGATGTCCCCCCGAGGAGCATCCGTATACGGCGATCCGGGACGTGTCCATGCCATATGCACGCGCATGAGCGCGGAGCCAGCGCACCGCGGCCTTGAGGTCCAGCACCGCTGCAGGGTAGAGTGCCTCCGGTGAGAGCCGGTACTCCACGGTCGCGGCGACGTAGCCCCGTGCCGCCAACTGCAGGGCCATTGGCAGTTCCATGCTCTTGTCGCCCGACCGCCAGCCACCGCCGTGGATCAGGATCACCCCGGGTGCTGCGGCCGGGGGACGTTGCGCGGGCGTGCAGATATCCATGTGGAGACGTCGGCTCAGGATCGTCCGATAGACCTCATCGCGATGGAGAGTGACTCCGTTCGGGACCGTTGCCGGGGCGGGGGTGGCGAACGGGTATTGTTGCCTGACCTTCGTGGCAGCGGTGGCGAGAGTGAAATAGTGATCGCGGGGGATCCCGGTGCTGTCCACTTCCACACCGGGGGGCGGCGAGAGCCGGACCGGTGGCGTGGTCGTCTGTCCGTTCAGGCCATACGCAAGGGCCATGACGAGGAGCATCAGAGCCGTTGCGGACCGTGTGGTTCGCCGGAACGCAGGTGCGATGAATGGTGGCATCGGTGACGATCTCCGGGTGAAGCGAGCGAACAGCGCACACGCAAACCCAAGTATCGGGCAAGGAAATCGGAAAAGCAAGTGATCATGATCAGTGCGTGTCTGTCCGGGTGCGGGGGAGGATCTCGGCGGGGGGAATGTCACATCGAAGAAGGTTGTGCAGTGGGCGGTGATGGTGCTCGGTCTCCTCGTCCGGGTGACGGTGGCGGTGACGAGTGTTCTGGTACAACGCGTCAGGGGGCAGCGGCAGCCGATCGGGCTACGTATTATTGCGTAGATCTGTCCGCGAAAATTTGTCCGTCCGGGTTGTGATGCCTTGATTATGGCTGAGCAGTTTGATATACTCCACACTGTATCCAGCGGCGGTGCAGGAGTCTGCCTATGGTGGCAGGTGGGAGGAAGGCCGTGGTGAGAACGGGACCCGGATCCCAAACGACCACAAAGCGGAGGAGTGCGTACAATGAAACTCGCGACAAGAGCGTTGAAGGTGGCCGCCTTCTGCGTCGTCATGAGCATGGTGTTTGTGAGCGGTAATGCACAGATCGGTGGTAAGAGCGGATCAGGACAGGAACCTGACAAACGGATCGAGAAACTGTTGAAGGCCAAGGATTTCAAGTTCACCATTTCGAACTCCGGCAACTACCAGGTGATCTGCAAGTTCGATGATGACCGCACGCAGCTGGTCACGATCCGTTCGAAGACCTACCAGCTCCATCATATGGAGATCCGCGAGGTGGATTCGAAGGGCTATCAGACCGACGACGATCTCTCGTCGGATGTCATGATCGCTGCACTCAAGAAGAACGCCGGGGTGAAACTGGGTGCATTCCAGTTGATCGAATCCGGTGATACGAAGGCGTTGTTGTTCAACGCCCAGATCGCGGCCGACACGGATGCCGAGACCCTGTATCGTACGATCTTCGCGATCGCGAAGACCGCTGACGAATTCGAGCTGGAATGGGTTTCGGGCGACGACTATTGACGCCGCTCCCTCGTCGGACCTTACGTTGTGTGTGACGTGCGACGGAGGCAGCATCCGCACCTCCGTCGCGCCGTTGTTCTGACACGATCCACCTTCATTCCGGGGTTCCTGTCCGTGATCCCTCTCATGGACCGGAGCGCTCCACCCCCGGCTACTCCGTCGATCATACTCCTTCACGCATAGCCCGCCTGTGGTCGCCGCACCGGCCGGTATCGCTTCGTTCATTGCACGGCGCACGGTGATCGATGCTATGACCATTGGAACTGCCGCGCAGGCGACGGCTCGAGGATCTCATCTGCACGAACAGGGGAGTCCATGCCATGACCGATAGTCCGAACCCGCCGTACCATGTCCGCCGCATCTGTGTGTATTGCGCATCGAGCCGCAAGGCTGCGCCGCAGTTTCTTGCGACGGCAGACACGCTCGGCAGGATCCTTGCGCGCCATGGGATCGGACTCGTGTACGGGGGCGGATCCACGGGGCTGATGGGAGCCGTTGCCGATGGCGCGCTCGCCGAAGGCGGGTCCGTTCTGGGCGTCATTCCGCGCTTCATGAAGGAGATCGAATGGGGGCATGCCGGACTCTCCGAGCTCCTCGTGGTCGAGACGATGCACGAACGGAAGCGGCTCATGTTCGAGAATGCTGATGCGGTGGTCGCCCTCCCCGGTGGTTCGGGTACGCTCGAGGAGCTTGCCGAGGTCATCACGCTCAAGCGGCTGGGTATGTATACCGGACCGATCATCCTCGTGAATACAGCCGGATTCTATGATCCGTTGCTCGCGTTCTTCGAACGGGCGATAACGGAGAACTTCATGGACGATCGGCACCGCAGCATGTGGAGTGTTGTGGCAGGGCCGGAGGATGTTCTTCCCGCGATCGAGGAAGCGCCGGCGTGGGGGAGCGATGCACGGAATTTTGCCCGTCTGTGAGCATGACCGGTGTGTCTGAAAGGAGACGGTTCCCGCACTTCGCTGTCCACTTCCCGCAGTGATCTCAGCCGATCGTGCCGTGAAGCTGCTCTTTTCGGGGCTCATGGGCACCGATCCGGCCATTTTCAGACATTTTCCCTTGCCGAGCCGGGAACCTATTTCTGGCACTGTCGTTGTATTGTAGGTTGGCAGAACATGACCCCACGACCGATGACCCCGACCATGACCCATATCTGCCCGGCGATGCAGCGGTACGCTCTCCTGCTGCTGATCGCAATTGCCAATCTGGTGCCGCTCCGGAGCCGTGCCCAGCAACTCTATTTCCCGCCGCTCGTCGGTTCGACCTGGGAGACCGTGTCGCCGGCGTCTCTCGGATGGAACGTCGGGGCCATTGATACGCTGAGGACGTTCCTCGGCGATCAGAACACGCGGGCGTTCATTCTTCTCAAGGATGGACGGATCGCGATCGAGATGTACTTCGGGACATTCACCAAAGACAGTGCATGGTACTGGGCTTCGGCGGGGAAGACACTGACCTCGGTCATGATCGGGGTCGCCCAGCGGGAGGGTCTCCTTTCATTGAGCGATACGTCGTCACGATGGCTGGGTACGGGGTGGACGTCGGAACCGCCGGAGAAGGAACGGGCGATCACGATCCGTCATCAACTGACGATGACGAGCGGGCTCGATGATGGCGTGGGCGACCCGTATTGTACCGAAGCACCCTGTCTGGTGTACAAGGCGGACGCCGGAACCCGGTGGGCCTACCACAACGGACCGTACACGCTCCTGGATTCGGTGCTCCGGGCAGCGACAGGCATGACGATCAACTCGTACTTCACATCACGCATTGCGGTGAAAACGGGCATGACGGGACTCTTCTTCCGTCAGGGATACAACAACGTCTTTGCGAGCACAGCACGTAGTATGGCACGGTTCGGGCTCCTTGTGTTGAACAGGGGTGTCTGGGGGACGACGTCGGTGCTCGACGACACGGCCTATGTGCAGGCGATGTCATCGTCTTCACAGCAGATCAACCCCTCGTACGGATATCTCTGGTGGTTGAACGGGAAAAGTTCGTACATGATACCGCAGACGCAGATCTCATTCCCGGGTCCGCTGAACCCCTCCGCGCCTGCTTCGATGTTCGCAGCGCTCGGCAAGAACGGTCAGTTCATCGATGTCGTGCCGGGGCAGAACATCGTGTTCGTGCGGATGGGCGACGCGCCGGACAACGCACTGGTCCCGTTCATGATGAATGAGGACATCTGGAAGCATCTGAACCGCATCATCCCGCCCACATCGACCGGTGTGGAGGGAGATGGGACGGTGCCTCGTGCATTCCTGGTGCACCAGAACTACCCGAATCCCTTCAACCCATCCACAACGATCGGCTATGTCCTTCCACGTCCGGCGGAGGTCGTGGTCACGGTCCATGACGTTCTGGGGAGGGACATAGGCCGGATCGATGAGGGGTGGCGGGATGCGGGGGAGCATGTGATCCGGTTTGATGCGTCGGCCCTCGCCGGGGGGGTCTATTTCTACCGCATCGACACGGGGTGGTCCAGCGGGACAAAAGCAATGGTGGTCCTCCGCTAGGGGGACCGGCGAGACACGGGTTCATCGTTTCAAACACACACATACACACACGTCCACAGGAGGAACCATGCTGCACACACGCAGTCTCATTGGTCTCGTTGCCGGGACCGCTCTGGCGCTCGCGCCGGCGTTCGCGCAGGAGGGTGGGGCGAAGGATTCGACAGGATTGCCCGGCGATCATTTCAGTCTGCAGGGTGCGCTGGAGATGTTCCAGAAGGCAGCGTCGCCGGAGGAGTTTGAGAAGCTGCTCAACGAGCCGGACAATCATGTGAACAACCTGGACCTGAACGGTGACGGCGATGTGGATTACATCCGCGTGGTCGCGTCCACGAAGGGCGATGTACATACCTTCGTGCTGCAGGTGCCGGTGTCCGAATCGGAATCCCAGGACGTTGCGGTGGTGGAACTGGAGAAGAATGGTGCCGACAATGCGATCGTGCAGATCGTGGGTGACGCAGACATCTTCGGGGAGCAGACGATCATGGAGCCGAAAGGTGAAGGTGATGATGAGGGTGAGGAAGAGGTGGAAGGAGAGGATCGCGGGCATGGGCCGTATGCATCGATAGCGCCGGCGGCGATGCTGATGCCCCGGATCGTGGTGAATGTGTGGCCATGGCCGATCGTGCGGTTCGTGTACGCGCCGGGCTATCGTGCGTGGGTGTCTCCCTGGCGGTGGCGGGTGTATCCGGCATGGTGGCGCCCGTGGCGTCCGCTTGCGTGGCGGGTCTTCCATCCGTTCCGGTTCCGTCCGCACGCAGGTTTTGTCGTGGTGCGGCACCATCGGGTGGTCCGGGCCCACGGGTTGTACGCGCCGGGACGGGCGACATCGGTGACCGTGACGCGGCGGCATGCGGGTGCGGTGAACCACTACCGTGTCACCCGGACGAAGACGGTCCGGACCAAAGACGGCGTGAAGCGCACACGGACCACGACGCGGGTGCGGACGCGGCGCTGACCGCCGGTGTTCACCGCGGAGACGATCGATCATCACCAGACGTGAGGAGGACCGGAATGCAGAACATCAGGCCGCAGGTATCGGAGTATGCCCCCTACTATGAACGGTACATCGCGCAGGTGCCCGGCGATGATGTGCTGTCGGTGTTGCGGGGGCAGGCGGGAGAGGTGGAGCGGCTCTTCGGGCGGGTCGGTGCGGGGAGTGAGACCTTCCGGTATGGTCCGGACAAATGGACATTCCGGGAGGTTGCCGGTCACCTCACCGATGCGGAGCGGGTGTTCGGGCTGCGGGCATTCTGCTTCAGCCGGGGGGAGCGGGCGCCGCTGCCATCGTTCGATGAGAACGCGTATGTGGAGGAGGGGCGGTATGGAGGCGTGTCGCTGCATGACCTCGTTACGGAGTTCGTTGCCGTGCGTGCGGCCAACGTGGCGTTCCTGTCGCGGCTCGAGGATGACCGGTGGACGCGGGTAGGGACTGCGTCCTCGCATGCGATCTCGGTACGGGCGATCGCCTTCATCATGGCCGGTCATGTGCGGCATCACCTGGCGATCCTCGACGAACGGTACCTGCCGGCGATGCGTTCCTGATCATCGCGGCGGCTGGTTGTCGGAAGAAGGCCGGAGGGACTTGACATGTCCCCCGGCCTTTTGTATATTGACGGTATCATATATCCACATATATCGATATGATATCGTGACCACCCTTTTCAAGGCCCTTGGCGATCCGACGCGCCTCGCGATCGTCCGGTTATTGCGCAGCAGGAGCATGACCCCCAGCGAACTGCTGGACCATCTGCGGATCGCTCAACCGACACTTTCCCACCATCTGGACATCCTCAAGCGGGCTGACCTCGTGGCAACGCGGCGGGAGGGACAGTTCATCCACTACTCCCTGAACATGTCCGTCCTCGACATGGCCCTTGAATTCTTCGTCACCATGAAGAAAAGGAGATGACCAGATGACCTGGAATGTCAAACGGGAACTTGTCCCCCTCGGCATCCTGACCGCCGTGATCGCCCTTGCGTTCGCGTACGGGCCCGGGCTTCCCGAGCAGGTGCCGTCGCATTTCGATGGCAACGGGTATCCTGATGATACGATGCCGCGGACCATCTTCCTTCTCGTGATCCCCGGGATGGTGGTGGGGCTCTATGTGCTCCTCACGTTCATCCCCTTCATCGACCCTCTCTGGAAGAAGATCCAGCCCCGGTATCATGTGCTGCTGCTCTTCCGGGATTTCACCATGGGCTTCCTCCTGATGATGTTCATCATGAACCTCATCGCCGTGCATGACGGCCGTCTCTCGACCACGGCCATGGGGATCGGACTGGGGATCCTCTTCATGCTCATCGGCAACTATCTCCCCAAGACCCCGCGCAACTGGTTCTTTGGGATCCGTTCTCCCTGGACCATGTCGTCGGACGAGGTCTGGCGGAGGAGTCATATCTTCGGCGGGTGGTGGTTCGTTGGTGCGGGACTCCTGATCGCGGTGTTGTCGGTTGCCGGCGTCTCGACGCAGTACCTTCTTCCGGCCATCCTCGTGCCGACCGTGATCGTCACCGCATTCGTCTATCCGTATCTGCTCTTCCGCCGTTTGCAGCGGTCCGGCCATACTGAAGGATCCGCGCATGCGGACGACGTGAAGTGATCGCATGGCTCAGCGCGGCACACATGCACGCACGAAAGGAGATCCTATGATGCCCATCCTGACGACACCCGCACGGAGGTGTACCATCCTTCCTCTGCTCGTGGCGGTGCTGCTGGTTGCCGTCACCGTGACCCGCGGCCAGACCGGTCCCGCGGGGCGGTGGGAGGGGCCGATCAGACTGCCGGGGATGGACCTTGGTGTGATCGTCCACCTGGACCGTCAGGGGGATTCCTTGAGTGGCACGATCGACATCCCGATGCAGATGGCAAGGGGACTCCGCCTGCAGGACGTGGGAAGCAGCGGTGCGATGGTGCACTTCGCTCTGAAGGCCGGTCCCGGGCTCGCCAACTTCGTCGGAACGCTTGCCGGTGATTCCATCAGCGGCATCTTCACGCAGGCGAGCATGCGGTGTCCGTTCGTCCTCCGGAGGGCTGTACCGCCCGCCGCCGTTGCTCCCCCCTATCACACGGAGGAGGTCACGATCCGTTCGGGCGGGGTTTCGCTGGCGGGCACGCTCACGCATCCGGAGGGGAACGGTCCATTTCCAGCCGTGGTCCTTCTCACCGGCAGCGGGGCGCAGAACCGGGATGAGGAGATCTTCGGGTTTGCACCGTTCAAGATCCTTGCGGATAGTCTGACGCTTGCCGGTTTCGCCGTCCTGCGTTGCGACGATCGTGGTGTCGGAGGATCAACGGGCTCATATGCGGAGGCAACCACGGATTCGTTCGCAGCCGATGCACGATCACAGATGGTGTTCCTTGCTTCACGTGCGGAGATACGGAGCGATGCCATCGGCGTGCTCGGCCACAGTGAAGGGGCACTGGCCGCGGTCATGTTGAGTGCGGTGCACCACGATGTTGCGTTCGCCGTACTGCTTGCCGGTCCTGCTGTTGCCGGCGGTGACATCATCCTGGGTCAGGTGGAGCGCATGGCGCGCGCGGGTGGGGCCTCCGATTCAGCGGTGGCCGCTGCGATCGTATCGCAGAAGCAGGTCTATGCGGTGGTACGGGCGGACAGCGGGTGGGATGGACTCCGGGCGATGCTGGTGGCGAACATGCAGGAAAGCGCAGCGTCGCTCACTGCCGAACAGCGCGCGTCCGCGGGTATCACCGACTCGGTGCTGTCGGCACGCGTCGAGGCGCAACTCGCGACAGTCCGGTCGCCATGGTTCCGGCGGTTCATCAGTTATGACCCGGCCGGGGATATCGCGGCGATCACCTGTCCGGTCCTGGCGTTGTTCGGCTCCCTGGATATGCAGGTGCCGGCGGATCAGAACCGTTCTGCCCTGGAGTCGATCATTGCGTCTTCCGGCAGATCATCCATAACGGTGCGGACGATCGGGGGAGCCAATCATCTCTTCCAGCAGGCTCACACCGGCGCGCCGGCGGAGTACGGAACACTGGCGAAGGCCTTTATCCCCGGTCTCCCGGCGATCATTGGTGGCTGGATGTCACGCGTTGTCCACCACTGACGCAGAGGTTCTCCGGGGATCGGTCAGCCCCGCCGGCGGACGACGATGACCGTCGTATCGTCCGCGGGTGGGGCGTCCTGCGTGTAGGTGCGCACTGCCGCGAGCAGGTCCTTGATCAGGGTTTGGGCTGTCGTTGTGCGGTTGAGTGCAAGAAATTCCATGAGCCGCTCTTCACCGAACATCCTCTCCTGATGTGCGCCTGCTTCCGTGATGCCGTCCGTATACATCACGATCGCATCATCGACGCCGAGATGCACCGTCTTCGTTTCGAAAGTCGCGCCTTCCATGAGCCCGATCGCGGCGCCCGTTGGCATCAGAGGTTCGATGGAGGTGTGCGACCCTTTCCGGAGGATGAACGGGGGGTTGTGCCCTGCATTCGCGTAGCGCAGCGTCCCTGTGTCCGGGTCCAGTTCCGCGACGACGAGGGTCACGAATTTCGTCAGGTTGATGTTGTGGCAGAAGGCCGCGTTGATCCGTGCAAGGACATCGGAGGGGGAATCGCTCTCCGGTGTCAGGATGCGCAGGGATGCCTGCAGGCTGGCCATGAGCATGCTTGCGGGCATACCTTTTCCCATCACGTCGGCGATGATCAGGGCATGATGCCCGTTGCCGAACCGGGCGAAGTCGAAGTAGTCGCCGCCCACGATCGAGGCCGGGCGGCTGAACGCCGCCACTTCCCATCCCGGCAATTCCGGTACGGCGTGGGGCAGCAGGGCCTTCTGCACTTTCTGTGAGAGTTCGAGTTCGGCTTCGAGGCGGGAGCGTTCCTTGCCGGTGAGGTGTTCGAGGCACACGGAGCTGGTGTAGTCCGTTTCGATCCAATGTTGTTCGACGAACTCGTGGCACACCGTACAGCGGCCGAGCTCACCTTCGTCGGCCCGTGCGATGGCGGTGTCGAGGATGTCCAGATGATGTCCGACCGCGGTCAGTGGGGCCGGGCCGAGACGTGTGGCCTTCTCCTCCGGGGTTGCGGCCGTGATCCAATGCAGCAGGGCATTCTTTCTGCGTTTCAGGGCCTGCGAAAATGCCGTGAAATTCCCGGTTTCCATCTTCTCTCCTTCACAGTTTCATACTCTGGTCTACGGACACGATCGAGCCGGGATGCAGGTCCCTTCCTCTATTTGCACACCTGTGTGAATACCCGGAGTGCATTCCCGCCCAGGATCTTGTGCACCTCCGGGATCGTGTACCCTTTCCGCAGCAATGCCGCCGTGAGATTCGGGAGCCGCGAGACGTCTTCGAGGCCGACCGGCACGGTCTCGATCCCATCGAAGTCGGACCCGATCGCGACGTGGTCCACACCCACGCGGTTCTTGATGTAGTCGATATGGCGGATCACCGAATCGATCGTGGCGCGGCCGGTGGACGACAGGAAGCTCGGGTAGAATACCACGCCGACCACGCCGCCCCGCGCGGCGATGCTATCGAGTTGTTCGTCCGAGAGGTTCCGGTAGTGGTTATACAGGGCTCGTGCGCCGGCGTGCGTGTCGATGATCGGGTTCTTCGTGATGGCGAGGATATCCTTGATCGTCCTGATACCGGTGTGTGCCACATCGATCAGCATGCCGAGAGAATCCATGGTGCGGATCACCTGTTGGCCGAACGCATTCAGCCCGACCGTCGCGGAGCGGGAGTCCTGTGCCGAGACGGCCCAGCCGATGCTGTTGTTCCAGGTGATGGTCATGTAGCGTGCGCCGAGGTCATAGTATTCCCGGAGTTTAGCGAGGTCGTACCGGATCGCGTGTCCGCCTTCGATCGCCAGGATCCCGGCCAGCTTGCCATCGGCTGCGGCGGCCTGGAGGTCGGCCGTAGAGCGGGCCTGGGTCATGGCTGTGCTGTTGCGCGCGACCTGGGCTCTGAACGTATCGGCCATGGCGAGCGTATACAGGTAGTACGGATGCGCCACGGAGTCTCGCCAGTCCGTCCACAGCGCGAACATCTGAGCATCCATACCGCCTTCTTTGAAGCGCGGAATGTCCGACTGTTCCGTGGTGTGGCGGATGCCGATCTGATAACCGAGCACTGCCTTTTCCATCACGTCGTTATGCAGATCGAAAATGAAAGCTGCCTCATGGACCGTCGGCAGTTTTGTGTCGATGATTACATCGCCCTCCACCGTCAGGTGGGTCGTATCGGGCATGTAGAGGAATTTCGAAGTGATGACGGTGAGCGTCAGCGGACCGGCTTTCGCCGGGCGGGTTGTCACGGCCGTTCGTCCGGAGGTGAGGGCATCACCCAGTCCGCCGCGTCCGTGACCATCGAGCTGGACCATCTTTCGTGTCAACCGGAGTTCCCCGAACGAGACAGTAGTGAAGAGCATGCCCGCGGCCCCGCTTGCCGTCCAGCGTACGGCATGGGAGCCCGCATCGAGGTCGTACGCACGCTCATCGAGGCGTTGGCCGATGGCGTTGTAGACCGCGATCGTGACCGTGCCGGGTGCGGGGGTGGTGAAGGGGATGGTGGTGGAAGGGTTGAAGGGGTTCGGGTAGTTCTGATCCAGGGTGAACGTGCCTGGGAGGGGCGGTGTCGATCCCACGGACGTCGTTTGCAGGGAGAAGTTCCAGAGTCCGACGGCGTTGCTCATCACCGTGAACCGTTCGTCGGGCCGGGCGTCATTGATGATCGTGATCGTGGCGGAATCGAGGGGAGAGAGTGATGCGAGGTGGCGGACGGAGCCGGACAGGGTCACGTTCTCGCCGGTGGCCGCAACCGTGGCGTACAGAGAGAGGGTGAGAAGAGCTGTCGCAATGCGGGCCATAGGGTCTCCGGGTACGTGATCAGCGGAATCCCCGTGGAGAGGGAACAGGATGGGGGACCTGTTAGTATAGTGATCCTGCGGTCTTCGTGCAAGCCGTCCCGGCTGCTTGCGTCTATGGAAAAAGCCTCCTATCTTTTCGCATATCCTATCCATTCCCGTTCCTTCCCAGAATTCACTCCAACCGTCATCATTCACTGTGAAAGGCACCACCATGTCCACGACCCACGACAACCTCAAGGAAGCATTTGCCGGAGAGAGCCAGGCATTTCAGAAGTACACGGCATTCGCGAAGAAAGCGGACGCCGACGGATTCCCGAACATCGCAAAGTTGTTCCGGTTGACCGCCGAAGCGGAGAAGATCCATGCCGCGGGGCATCTGGCGGCGATGGACGGTGTGGGTGCGACGGCGGACAATCTGAAGGCGGCGATCGAAGGGGAGACGTACGAGTTCACGCATATGTATCCGCCGATGGTGCAGCAGGCCGAGAAGGACGGGCACAAGGCGAAGCGGATGTTCGGCTACGCGGTTGATGCGGAAGCGGTGCACGCGAAGCTCTACACGCAGGCGCTCGAGGCGGCGAAGGCCGGGAAGGATCTGGGAACGACGGACTTCTATCTGTGTCCGACGTGCGGGTACATCGAGTTTGGGAAGGCGCCGGAGAAGTGTCCGGTGTGCGGGGCGCTGGGGTCGAAGTTCGTGAAAGGGTAGGGGACGCGCGTCTGCAATGCGTTTCGTGGGGGCGGTTCTGCATGCGGGACCGCCCCTTTTGCTGCCCGTCGGAATGGCGTCCGGGGAGGGGGGATCCTCAAGTGAGGATCATCGGAATGGCGTCCGGGGAGTGGTGGATCCTCAGGTGAGGATCATCGGAATGGCGTCCGGGGAGTGCCCCGACTCGGTTTCTCCAAATTCTTCGATCAGCAGCACACCGATCGATTGCAGTCAGCCGTCCACGGAGTGGAGAAACCTCGCTGGGGCAGCTCCCCGTCCGCCTCCACCGGGCTCTCCTCATTGTGCGCTCCTCCCTTTTCCCCTTTCCCCTTCCCTCTCCATTCCCCATCCTTCTCCTTCTTCTTCTCGTTCTCCGCAACGACCACGATCAGCACCACCATGACCACGATCAGCACCACCATGACCACGACCACCACCACCTCCTTTTCCTTCTCCCTTTCAACGCCTCGCTCCTTGACTCCGCGAGGGGGGAGGCGTATATTTGGGCATGACCTCGATCGTGAAGATGGCATTCTTCGTGATGGCGTTGTGCGCCGCGGTGGAGGTGCGCGCCCAGGAGAGGGCACCCGACACGTCACGTGCTCTGCGTATCGAACTGCTCGAGCCGGGGCTGGATTCGGGCGGGGCGGTGTTCTCCATTCCACCTCACCTTACTGCATCTCTCGTGTACTCCTCTTCCGCACTCTTTCCTGAAGCCGTGTCCGGCGGACCCGCATGGATCGGCCCGGGGCGCGGGTTCGAGGTGAAGCAGGACCTCCTTGCGCCGTTGCGCGCACAGTGGTCACGGGAAGCGGAGACCAAGACGTTCCGCACGATCATGGGATCCATCCAGCTCGGCGGCGTGGCGTTCCTGGCCATACGGCAATTGACCGGGGCCGGCATCATGACCGCGAAACCCCGCCCCGTGCGTTCGCGACACAAGTGATGATGTCCACCCACAGGTTCCGCACCGCGACCCTACGACAGACGGTGCAGAGCAAATCCGAACATTCATCTCTGAACTCCCATCTCTGAACACTTGTATCTGAACAAACATCTCTGAACACTTGTATCTGAACACACATCTCTGAACACACATCTCCGAACACTTGTCTCTGACCATACATCCCTGAACATTCGCCCGAGTACACCCTATGTCCATCCGTCGCGTTGCGCTCCTTGCTCTGGTGGTAGCCGGCATTGGATCTCCGGTCCGGTCGCAGGTCCCCGATTCGCTCACCGTGGAGTGGCTGAATTCGGCGGGGTCGGGGCGTCTGGCAACCACCCCACAATGTCGATGGCTCGATGATGGGCGCCTGGTGATCCATGAACGTGGCGATGCGACATCACCCGGGACGTTGTACGCGATGACCGTTGCGACCGGCGACCGCATCCGCCTGGTCGATCTTCCCGCCGCACGCACATCGTTGCAGGGCCTTCTGGGCGATGGCACGCCGGGTGCGCTGCCATTTCCTGAAGTGCTCGATGGGAAGGGCCGTGTTGCGCTCTATGTGTTCGGCGGGGACATCTTCCTCCTGGACATTCCGAGGGCCGCATTCACGCGTGTGACACAGACCCCGGCGGAAGAGAAATGCGTCACCCTCTCGCCCGACGGGTCCGCGATCGGCTTCGTCCGGGACAATGATCTCTACGTGCTCACTCTCGCGACCGGTACCGAGCGGCGATTGACGACGGATGGTTCTGCGACGATACTCAATGGCACACTTACGTGGGTGTACTGGGAAGAGATCTTCGGCCGGCACGACGCGGGGTACTGGTGGTCCCCCGATTCCCGCAGCATCGCGTACTTTCAATTCGACGAATCGCGCGTGAGCGTACAGCACTATGTGGACGTGAAGCCGTGGACACCGAAGGTGATCCGGCAGGCATACCCGAAGGTCGGCGAACCGAACCCCTCGGTCCGCGTTGGCATCGTTGGCGCGCGCGATGGAGGAGCAACACGGTGGATCGATCTCACACCCTTCCCGCATGAATATGTCGTTCGTGTGGGGTGGTTGCCTGACAGCAAGCGGATCAGCATCCAGACCCTGAACCGCCTCCAGACCAGGCGGGAGTTGCTGCTGGCGGATGCCAGGACGGGTGCGGCCCAGCAGCTCATGGCGGAAACGGACTCGTCCTGGGTCGGGATCTTCGACGGACTCACGTTCCTGACCGACGGTTCCGGCTTCATCTGGCCATCGGAACGGGATGGGTACCAGCATCTGTACTTGTATTCGATGAGCGGAGATGCGGTCCGCCAGATCACGCGGGGGGCATGGACGCTGCGTGAGGCGGGAGGAGTAGCGTGGGTGCAGGGTGGCATGGTCTTCGTGGATCAGGAGCGGGCATGCATCTATTTCACGGCCCTGGAGAAATCCGCGGTCGAGCGGCATCTCTATCGTATTGGTCTTGATGGGAAGGGGCTGCAGCGGCTCACGACGGGCGATGGTTCGCACAGCGTCACGTTCAGTCCTGACGGCCGATACTTCATTGACCGGTCGTCATCGATCGACCAGACCCCGTCCCTTGCCGTGTACGAGCGGAACGGGGCACTCATCCGCGTGATCCATGCCGGCAAAAAGATCTCCGCACTGTCGGCCCGGCTGGTGGCGCCGGAGATCATTGCCATTCCGGCCCGCGACGGCTTCGCACTGCCAGCGCAGGTCCTCCGTCCGAGGGACTTGGTGCCGGGAAAGAAGTATCCCGTGATCATCAATGTGTACGGGGGCCCGTCGGCGCCGACGGTCGTGAACGGCTGGCAGCGTGAGATACTCTGGGAGAATCTCCTGGCGCAGCAGGGGTACATCGTGATGCACGTGGACAACCGCGCGGCCACGGGGATCAGCAAGAAGCTCGAGGCCACGATCTTCCAGCAGCTCGTCGGTCCGGTGGAGTTGAACGATATGATGGACGCCGTACGGTGGATCAAACGGATGCCCGCGGTGGACTCCAGCCGCATCGGCATCTGGGGTTGGAGTGGTGGCGGGTCGAACACCATGCTGGGCATGACGCGGTCCACAGAATTCAAGGCAGGGATCGCGGTGGCGGGGGTGACGGACTTCCGGTTCTATGACAGCAGGTTTGCGGAACAGTACATGCGGACGGAGAAGGAGAACCTGACGGGGTTCCAGGCGAACTCGCTGTTACAGTATGCGAAGGATCTGCATGGCCGTCTGCTGCTGGTGCACGGGAGCTATGATGACAACGTGCACATTCAGAACACGTGGGCGTTCATCAATGAGCTGGTGAAGGCCAACAAGCAGTTCGAGCTGATGGTGTATCCGATGCGGATGCACGGGATCTCTGACCGGCCGGCGCGGATCCATCTGTACACGACGATGCTGGAATTCTGGAAGCGCTGGCTCTAGAGAGAAACACGAACCGCGGCCGGTGGCCGCGGTTCGTGCATCGAGTGTACCATGTGCTTGGCTCAGGCGCGGTTCGCGCTGCCCAGCACGTTGATGATCTTATGCTTGTACAGGGCTTTGAGCGCATCGCGTGCCGGTCCGAGGTACTTGCGCGGATCGAACTCAGCCGGCGACTCCGTGAAGACCTTCCGGATCGCGGCGGTCATGGCGAGGCGGCCATCGGAGTCGATATTCACCTTGCACACGGCCGAAGCCGCGGCGCGGCGAAGCTGGTCTTCGGGGATGCCGACGGCATCATTCAGTTTGCCGCCGTTGCCATTGATCAACTTCACGAGGTCCGGGGGCACGGACGATGCGCCGTGGAGGACGATCGGGAAGCCGGGGATGCGGCGCTCGACCTCTTCGAGGATATCGAACCGGAGGGGCGGCGGTACGAGGACACCGTCCGCGTTGCGGGTGCACTGAGCCGGTTTGAATTTGGTGGCGCCGTGCGAGGTGCCGATCGAGATGGCCAGAGAATCCACGCCCGTCTTCTTCACGAAGTCCTCGACCTCTTCCGGACGCGTGTAGTGCGTCACTTCGCTCGAGACCTCATCTTCGATACCGGCGAGGACACCGAGCTCACCTTCCACCGACACATCGTACTTGTGGGCGTATTCCACGACCTGGCGGGTGATTTCCACGTTCTTCTCGTACGGGTGGTGCGATCCGTCGATCATGACGGACGAAAACCCGGATTCGACGCAGGACTTGCACAGTTCGAGGGTATCGCCGTGGTCCAGGTGGAGGACGATCGGGATCGCGTAGCCCAGTTCGTTCGCATAGTCCACCGCGCCCTTGGCCAGGTGCTTCAGCAGGGTCTGGTTAGCATACTTGCGGGCGCCGCTGGACACCTGGAGGAGGACCGGGGATTTGGTCTCCACGCAGGCGCCGATGATGGCCTGCAGCTGCTCGAGATTGTTGAAATTGAACGCCGGAATGGCATATCCACCCTTCACGGCCTTCTGAAAGAGCTCTTTGGAGTTGACGAGCCCGAGTTCTTTGTAATGAGTCATGTTCCGGACAGCCTTGTAGTTGTGGTTGGGTATTCCATAAGATGGATGTTTTTTCCCCTCAAATCAAGCCCTTGCGTTGTGATCCGGATGCCCCTCCAGAAACCTGCAAATTTGACTTCCTCTTGAGGATTCCCTATGTTGGCACAGGCGGCGGTCTGGTGAGCCAGGCGCCGCATCACTCCGTTCCCCTGGTCGATCACCGGGGTGGGTGAAGCACTGTCATTGTGCAAGGGACTTGCGCCCTTGTTGCGGCTCTCAGCGGGTACAAGGCCTCATGACGAACATTCGCACGGGCGCCGAGCCATCCTCATCCGCGCCTTCCGAATCTCCCGTACGCTCCTCATCTATAACACCAATCGCGACGTTTGTGATCCTCGTGGTGGGGATCATCGTTGCCTCCCTCCTGAGCTATCAGCAAGAGCAGCGTGCCTTGTTGCGGGAGACGGAAGACCGGCTTTCCGCGGTCAGCCGGCTCCAGGCCACACGATTGGCGATCTGGCGGCGGGAGCGGTTGACGGACGCTTCGGTCATCGGGTCGGAACGGAACCTGGCACGTGCGGCGGCCGACTTCGTGCGTCATCCCGGGGACCGGGAGCAGCAGGAGAACATCCGCCACTCATTGGACGTCATGAAGAGGGGGTACGGGTACTACAGTGTTCAGCTGCTCGATGACCGTGCCCGGGTCTTGATCCATGCCACCGGTGACCGACCGGTGGTGGGGTTGCGATTGCCCGCACTTCTCAGCAGCGTGCGCGCACACGGCAAACCGATCCTCACCGACTTCCACAGTGACTCTGCGCGGGTGCCGGTCACCCATCTCGACATCATCGTGCCGCTCGACATGACCGGGATCCACGATGTGTCCGGTTTGTATCTGCTGTTGCGGGTCGATCCCACCGCATTCCTGTTCCCGTTCCTCGAGGCGGTGGATTCCTCACGGACGACACCGGTGTTTGCATTCGTGCGCACCGAGGGGAACACCGTGGTCGTCTTCTTTGCCGCAGCCGACGATGAGCACCAGGGGCGGTGGC
Organism: Bacteroidota bacterium; assembly: GCA_030835135.1. GTDB lineage: Bacteria > Bacteroidota > Ignavibacteria > UBA10030 > UBA6906 > JAGDMK01. Next base: position 73,894 of record JAUQWO010000013.1, on the reverse strand, counting down.
AGGAGTTCTCGGCTGACAATCTCACTTTGCCCGAGGTCAGGGCCGCGCGCGGCGAGCGGGGGTTTTTCAGGGCGACCGATCATCATGGTGAGGATCTGTATGTGTACGCGGTGGATGTTGCCGACATGCCCTGGTCGGTCATTGCGATGCTGTCGGAGAGCGTGATCAGGAATCCGCTGCGTGTTCGCGCGGAGGCGATGGGGCTCTTTATCATGCTCTTCACGCTCGCGAGTGCCTTTGCCATTCTGTTCCTGTGGAACAGGGAGGTGAAGGCGAGCCGGCAGCGGGAGCAGGAATCGCGCGCCCTGCTTGATGAGAGCCGTGATCTGTACCGGCAGCTGTACCACGGCATGTACCAGGGGGTGATCTATGTCGACGACGCCGGGAACGTACTCGATGCGAACCCCTCCGCGAACCGCATCCTTGGCCTGTCCGTCCCGCAGGGCGATCAGATCACTCTGCGCGGGTTGTTCCATTCGGTCGTCCGTGACGACGGCACAGCGGTCGCCTCCGACGCACTGTCATCGATCGTCGTCCCCCGTTCCGGCAGACCGGTGATGGATCTGACGCTGGGCGTGCAACGCGCGGAGGGCTCGCCGGTGATCTGGCTGATCGTGAGCGCGTTCCCGCTCATTCATGGCGGAGAGGTGCATCCCGGTCATACGCTCATGGTCTTCGAGGATGTCACGGACCGCCGGGCGGTGATCGAACGGTTGCGTGAGAGCGAATCGTTGAACAGGAATCTCGTCGACCACATGCCGCTCCGGATCTTCATCAAGGACTGTGAGTCGCGGTACCGGTCATGCAACGCTGTCTTCGCCCGCGATCTGGGGCTCTCGCCGGATGCGATCATCGGGAAGACGGACCTGGACCTGTTCCCGCGGCAGCTTGCGGAGGAATATCATGCCGGCGACCGCATCGTCATCACGGAGAACCGGCTCATCGATGTCCAGGAAGAGTATCAGCTTCCGGACCGGCTGCGCTGGATCCGGGTGATCAAGGTGCCGTATCGTGATCCTCACGGCAACGTCACGGGTTTGCTTGGCATGTTCGAGGACATCACCGAGCGTCGGCTTGGGGAAGAGATCCGGAGTGCACGGTTGCGGCTGACGGACTTTGCGCGTGACCATACGACGGAGGAGTTGTTGCGTGAGACGCTGGATGAGGTCGGGACCCTGACTGGCAGTCCGATCGGGTTCTATCACTTCCTGGAGCCGGACCAGAAGACGCTGACATTGCAGGCATGGAGCACGCGAACGCTGAAGGAATTCTGTCATGCGGAAGGGAAGGGGGCGCATTATGCACTGGATGAAGCCGGCGTGTGGATCGATTGTGTGAGGGAGCGGCGCCCGGTGATCCACAATGACTACATGGCGCTGCCGCACCGCAAAGGGCTTCCCCCCGGCCATGCGCATGTGGAGCGCGAACTGGCGGTCCCGATCTTCCGGGGCACGCTCATTGTGGCCATCCTCGGGATCGGGAACAAGGCAACGCCGTACACCCAGCAGGACATCGATACCGTGGTGCAGTTCGCCGACATGGCATGGGATGTGGCGGAAGTGAAGCGGGCCGAGGACCGGTTGAAGTCGTCACTCCGCGAAAAGGAAGTGCTGCTGAAAGAGGTCCACCACCGCGTGAAGAACAACCTCCAGGTCATCTCCAGTCTGCTCAATCTGCAGTCGGCACGCATCCCCGATCCGACGATCCGTGCGGCATTCTTTGCCAGCCAGACGCGGGTGCGTTCGATGGCGTTGATCCATGAGAAGTTGTACCGGTCGGAGATGCTCGCGGGCATCGACTTCGGAGACTATCTCCGGACGGTGACCGGTGATCTCGTGCGTTCGTACAGCATCACGAACGTGACCGTTGAGATGGAAACGGAAGAGGTGCATTTGCCCGTCGACACGGCGATCCCGTGCGGACTCATCGTGAACGAGCTCATTTCCAACGCGTTGAAGCATGCCTTTCCGGCGGGCACGGAGGGGAAGCTGTATGTGAAAGCCCGGCGGCTTTCGTCTGCCGAAGTGGAATTGATCGTTGAAGATACCGGACGCGGCATGCCTCCCGGGTCCGATCCCAGGACCATGACGTCGATGGGGATGACGCTGGTGCATTCACTCACCGAACAGATCGGGGGGACCTTCAGCCTGACGGTCCCCCACGGTACCCGCATTGCCATTCGCTTCCCCGGCTGACCGGTTCACGGTCAGCGGACAAGCAGCATCTTGATGGTGGATGTATAGCCACCTGCGGCACCATCCATCCCTGTCACCGCCAACCTGCAGAAGTACACGCCACTGGCCACTGCGTGGCCGCCGTCGTCATCTCCGCGCCATTCTTCGGTCCAGTTGCCGGCATCGCGGACATCTTGTGCGATCGTGCGCACTTTTCTGCCCAGGTGATCAAAGACCTGGAGCGAGACGAACCCCGGGTGTGCAAGCGAGAACCGGACCGAGGTGGAAGGGTTGAATGGGTTCGGGTAATTCTGTGCCAGGGCATTCTGTGCCGGCACGCCGTCGTCCCGGACGGTGGTGGGATCGAAGCCGATCCCGTGAGGGCCGAAGACCGGGATCACGAGTGCGTGGCAGACGCGGCAATCGCGCATCGGCGCCGCGGTTCCCTGCAGGCGAATGCTCTGCTGGTTGTCGTTCGGTTCGCGTGACGGAAGGATCGCGTGCGGGCTTCCATGGCAGGTCGAGCAGTAGAGTTTGCCGTGTCCACGCGATTCTCTGAACAGCTTTCCGGCCTCCTCGGCAAAATTGCTTCCGTGGCAGGTGGAGTCGCCGCAGGTTGGTTCATCCACCCAGGGTCTGCGGCCATTCGTCATCGAGGTGACGAGCGTGGCCATAGTTCCGTGGCAGTCCTGGCAGATCATCGGCTTGACGGGATCGGTCGACATCACGTCACGCAGGCACTGTGTCGTCGGTCCGGGATGGCACTTGTAGCAGGCGGTGATCGATGTTGCCGTGCCCACGCGATTCTTGTGCTTGTTGTGGACCGCCATGGAAAGCGACACCGCGCTTCCGTTGCCGGGGAGGCCGGCGCCGGCGGAGGCATGGCACTTGCCGCACAGGACCGGTCCGGACTTGTTGAATCCGGTCACGCCTTCATGGTCATTGAGGACATCGGCCTCGGAGCTGTGGCAGCCCGATTGGGCGCACCCGACCTCGTTGCTGACGGGGATGACGATATCCGTGGTTGCCAGCACGTTCCCGGTGGCGGTCTCCTTTGCGACGAGATGCGCAAGCTGGTAGGGGCTCAGTTTTGTCGTGTTGGAGTCGGCATAGGGCATGACCGGTATCCCGGCGACGACGAAGCTGTTGCCCGACGTGTCCATGGTGCCGGCGAGCCCCTTGCCGGACAATCCGACATCAGGTGGAAGGTCCTGAGCCAGACCGAACAACGTCTTCGCGTAGGTCCAGAAATTCGTCTTGGTGACGGAGGTGGTATTATTCGGGATGGAGTACTCGATCGTGAAGCCGGTCGTGACCGCCTGGGGGAGACCCTGGGGAACACGATAGATCAATTGAGCCCGCAGGGTGTTACCCGGAGGCATCAACGCCATTTTAGAAAAGTCTTTGTTGATGCAATGCATGCCCGACTCGCTCCATCCGATCAGGACGTAGTCCTGCGCACGCGCGGTCGGGGGGAGAAGAAGGGAGATGGCGACAATGGAATAGAGACACCTGTGCAATAATGGGCGGTTCATGGGTCCTCCTGTGGAGACAAATGAGGGAATACATGACCGCCGGGATCAGGGGGGTGGTCGGCGGACCTGTTGAGTAATTATACAGTCTCGCCACACCAATTGCAAGGAAAACCCATCAATCTCCCATTATTGTGGCAACGATGTGTCTGCCGCGCGCATCGTTCCGGTGTTCGCCGAGGTAGATACCCTGCCAGATCCCCATATTCAGTCGTCCGTCAGTCACGGGGATCGTGAGGCCGCACCCCAGGACGGAGGATTTGAGGTGGGCGGGCATGTCGTCGGGTCCTTCGGCGTCGTGCAGATAGTGAGGTGCACTGTCCGGCATCAGACGGCGGAGATGTTCCTCCATATCCTTCCGGACATCGGGGTCGGCATTCTCGTTGACCGTGAGCGAGGCCGAGGTATGTTGGATGAAGAGGTGAAGCAGGCCGGTATGAATGGCTGCCAGCTCGGGGAGAGCAGCAAGGATCTCGCCCGTGACGAGATGAAAACCGCGCGGGCGGCTTTTCAATGTGATGGTCTTCTGGGTCCAGGGCATGATGGCTCCGATGGTGGACCGGCGCTGGGTGCCGGTGTGTACCCGAATATCCCGGTCCGCCGGTGGAATGTCAAGCGCGATTTCCACCCATGAAACGTTGTTCCATTGCTTATGTGTGGAAAAAACCTGACCATGCCTGCAGCATTCCGCGCGTTGCGCGCAACAGACCCCTTCAACCTCCACGTTCCCGGCGGCATCCATGAAACGGACATCCTTCGCATCGAAGCTCTTTGGTCTCCTGACCCTCATCTTCATCATCCTGAACGTGTATGTCTTTCTCGAGCGGGAGTGGGAGTCGTCCTTCTTCCCGACGAGCTACGCGACATTGTACTATCCGTCCGATGTCCCGACGATCACATCGTGGACCGTGGTGGACCGTGACCGGCTGCAATTGCATCTCTCGCTGGCCCGTGAGGTGAAGGAGTGGAAGGTCACCACGAACGGGACCACGACCCAGTCCGCGTTCGGGAGCGAGCCCACATTTCAGATCGACACAACGTTCAGTGTACTGAACACCTACCGTCTGGACCCGGTGCCGGAAGGTGTCTGTCCGCCGCTCGAGATCTCCACGCGCTTCTATTCGAAGGAGTTCTATGGTTCCCTCGGGATGAAGCACACCGATGTGTATATTGTGCGCTCGAATGTTCCATGCGGGGAGTTCGAGCAGTTCTCTCTTGCCGATTGGGTCGATGACTATGCCTATGTTGGAAAGGAGGGGCTGGATTCGACGGCGGCGATCCTGGCAAACGAGGTGGGCGTGCGGGACGGCGACCCGACCTTCACGCGGATGGAGAAGGTGACGCGTTACCTGCGCATCAAACTCACGAATGCCCGGGGCGTGCCGAAGGACGACGAGCGCTGGATGAATCCGTGGGTGCTGTACAATGACATGGCGTACGGCACCGGCAAGGGGTGGTGCACGCAGCATGCGCAGTTGTATGTGTACTGGGCCAACCGTGCCGGCATCCCCACGCGGTTCGTCTTCGGTGCGCGTACGCAGGACAACACGATCGTGTACACCGGTCACGCGTTCGCCGAGTCGTGGATCAAGGAGCAGAACCGGTGGGCGTTCGTAGACCTCTCCCATGCGCAGATCTACATCACGGACCGGCAGGGCAGGGTTTTGAACACCGCGGAGCTCTTCCACCTGAACCAGCTCGGGGCGTGGGACAGCACCTTCACTCGCGTGTACATGGATTGGGAATGGCCGGCCCGTCTGAATCTGCCGTACGCCGATACGATCGTCACTCTCCCGTTCTCCCAATGCAACGCCGAAGTGCGGAGCGAATTCACCGCGCATTCGATCTTCAAGTACCGCCGTCCGCCGAACGTGGAGGATGTGCGGGAGATCTACACCGGGTTCGCCAGGGACCGGGCATTCCTGATGGGGAATCTCGAGCGGTACCTGTTCCGGCCGCAGCTCGCATACTCGCTGTATCCCACGGAAGGGAAGGACACCTACTCTCTGCGGCAGGGGTTGTTCTTCGGGATGGTGGGCTCGCTCATCCTCTGGCTGGTCTTCCGCTGGCGGTCGCGCCGGAAGAGCGCCTGATGAAGAGCGGACGGATGGCGGTCAGCATTCCATGACGTTGACCGCCTACCGATCGAGAGAGGTCTCATTGCAGGTGCTCTTCATATCGGGTCCGGTCTGACGCATCGTTGCGATGACCGGATCGAAAGAGACGATATGTGTACCCCACCGCGTTGTGCTCGATGCAGGGTACCGGTACGAGTCCGCCCACCGGGTCGCAAGTACGGCCGGGATAGATGCCGAAGGTGCTCAGGCCCATGCCTGCGTCCCGATGGAACGAACGGTGCTCACTGGAGTCCGCGTTTCCGCAGCAGAGGGGTGATCTCCGGTTTCTTCCCTCGGAACCGTTCGTACAGCGTCATCGGGTCCGCGGTGCCGCCCTGCTCGAGGATGTTCCTCCGGAACGCATCGGCGGTTGCTTTGTCGAACAGTCCCTTCTCTTTGAAAGCTTCGAACGCGTCGGCGTCCAGCACTTCGGCCCAGATGTAGCTATAGTACCCCGCGCTATACCCACCGCTGAAGATGTGAGCGAAGTAGGGGCTGCGGTACCGTGCAACGATCTCGGGGATCATTCCCAGGCGCGTGAAGGTGGCGTTCTCGAACGCCGTTGCATTCCGCGCGGTCGTGTCCGTCAGCGTGTGCCAGTCGAGGTCCAGGATCGATGCGGCGAGATACTCGACCGTTGCAAATCCCTGATTGAACGTCCCGCTCTTTTCGATCTTCGTGATCAGGTCTTCCGGGATGGGTGCATCGGTCTGATAGTGGCGCGCGTACGACCGGAGGACATCGGGGTGCATGGCCCAGTTTTCCATCACCTGCGATGGGAGTTCGATACCGTCACGCGGGAGGCTCAGGTTGTCATAGGGACGCCGCGAGAGGAGTCCGAACAGGGCGTGCCCGAATTCATGGAAGAGGGTTTCGACCTCTTCGAGGCTGAGCAGGGCGGGCTTGCCGTCCGCCGGGCCGGTGAAGTTCCCGACATTGTAGACGACCGGTGTATGGACCGTTTCGCCTTCCACGCTGTAGGAGCGGAAGGAGCCCATCCATGCGCCGGGGCGTTTGCCGCCGCGGAGGAAGTAGTCCGTATAGATCACACCGAGGTGGGAGCCATCGGCCTCCTTCACTTCGAAGACCTGGACATCATCGGCGTAGCGCGGGATGTCCTTGCGTTCGATGAACTGCAGTCCGTACAGGCGGGAAGCGACCTCGAAGGCGCCGCGGCGCACGTTCTCCATTCTGAAGTACGGACGGAGGGCTTCTTCATCCAGATCGTACTCTGCTTTCTTGATCTTCTCTGCATAGTACCACCAGTCCCATGAGGCCACGGGGAAGTCCTTGCCTTCTGCACGGATCATGGCCTGCATCGCGTCACGCTCCTTCGTTGCGCGGGCCAGTGCGGGCTTCCACAACTTTTCGAGGAAGTCATAGACCGTGCCCGGGGTCTTCGCCATATTCTCTTCGAGGACATACTCTGCATGGGTCTTGTATCCCAGGAGCCGGGCACGGGCTGCCCGGAGGGCCGCGATGCGTGCGAGGATCAGTTTGTTGTCTGAGGCATTCCCGTTGTCGCCCCGGCTGCAATAGGCCGTGTACAGCTTTTCGCGGAGCGCGCGGTTCGTGGCATATTGCAGGAAGGGGATCCAGCTTGGCTTCTGGAGCGTGAACGCCCACTTCCCGGGTTGCCCGGCTTTTGTTGCGGCGGCTGCTGCGGCAGCGATCACGGCAGGCGGGAGTCCCTCGAGGTCTTCCTTCCTGTCGACGATCATCCGGTAGCCGTTGGTCTCTCTGAGCAGGTTCTGATTGAACTTCAGAGAGAGCATGGAGAGTTCGTCGTTCAGAGCGCGGAGGCGTTTCTTTGCTTCTGGATCGAGGTTCGCGCCGTTGCGGACGAAATTCTTGTACGTGTTGTCCAGGAGCATCGCCTGCGCTGGCGTCAGCTGCAATGTGGCGCGGCGGTCGTACACGGACTTGACCCGCTGGAAGAGCTGTTCATCGAGGGCGATGTCGTTGCGATGAGTGGTCAGCATCGGCGTGGTGATGTTGGCGATGCTGTCCAGCTGGTCCGTCGTGATCGCACCGCGCAGCGCACCGAATACGCCGGTCACCCGGCCCAGCAGATCGCCACTCCGGTCGTACGCCACGATCGTATTCTCGAACGTGGGTGTGGAACGGACCATCGTGATCGCGCGGATCTCCGCCTTGTGGTCGGCCATGCCCTTCTGGATCGCGGGGAGGAAGTGCCCGGGCTTGATCCTGTCGAACGGGGGCGTGTCGAACGGGGTCCCGTACGGCGCAAGGAACGGGTTGGTGTCGGTTCCTGCGATGGCGACGAGTGGCAGCAGGCAGACGAGCAAGAGGGCGGCTGACAGGTGGTGCATAGGTGGACTCCGATCATGGGACGATGGTGCAGCGATGGTCAGTAAAGGAATATACGGCATTTTCTTCATAACCTCATCCCGGTCCGGCCCTGTGGTTTTCCTCCCGTCTGTCCCGCCGGATGGCGACCCATCGCTGTCACGTGAGTCTCTGTCGCAGAGCGATTGAGGATCGGTGCCGGAACAGCTATGTTGGGTCACCGCACACCATGCAATCCGGAGCTCTATGCGACAGACCCCGATCATTCTCGTTCTCCTGGCATGTGTCTCCCTGGCCGGAGCCATCACCCGTGAGCCCTTGCACCCGACACGCATTGCAGACACGCCCCCGGCGATCGATGGAGTGTTGAATGATGGGGTCTGGAGGAACGCGGCGGAGGTGGATGTCTTCCGCACGTATACTCCGGATTTCGGCCGGGAGGTTCCGCAACGCACGCGGACGTTGATGGCGTATGACGCCGAGCATCTCTACTTCGCTTTCCGGTGTGATGATGACCGGCCGGACCTGATCAAGGCGGCGGTCACAGGGAGGGACAACATCCGTCCGGACGATTGGATCTGCATCAACCTGGATTCGTTCAATGATCAGCAGTCATTGTATGCGTTCTATGTGAACCCGCATGGGATCCAGATGGACAGCAGGTATGCCGCGAACCAGGAGGACTTCAGTGTCGATCTTCTCTGGGAGAGTGGAGGGACGATCGATTCGTCGGGGTACAGCATCGAGGTCGCGCTGCCGCTGAAGAGTCTGCGGTTCGCCGGGTCCGATTCCGTGACCATGTCCGTGTACTTCGAACGCCGGATCAGCCGGACGTCGGAGCAGGTCGCGCATCCGCCGATGGATCCTGCGAAGGGATTCGCGCTTGTCACGCAGACCGCTCCGATGATCTACCGGGGCCTCGAACAGCCCACGTTGCTGGAGTTCATTCCGGCCTTCACGTTCAGTCAGCGGTACCAGAACCGTGGCGGCGCGCTCGGCGTGCAGGAGCGGTTGCGGGACCTGTCGTTGACGGGGAAGTACGGCATCACCACTGACCTCATTCTCGATGCCACATACAATCCGGACTTCAGTCAGATCGAGGCGGATGCCGGGCAGGTGGATGTGAACCTCCGCTTCGGACTCTTCTTTCCGGAGAAGAGGCCATTCTTCCTTGAAGGGAGCGAGATCTACACACTCGGGGCGACGGCCATTTCTGATCTGGATCCTGTGCAATCCGTCGTGCATACACGCACCATCGTCGATCCGCTGGCGGGCGTGAAGCTCTCCGGGAAGCTGGCGGCGAAGAGCACGCTTGCGGTGTTGTATGCGTTGGATGAGATCGATCCCGCGGAGACAGCGCTCCATGGCACCTACGCATCCGTGCCGGTGCTGCGTTTCAAGCAGGCGTTACGGGGCGACAGTTATGTGGGTGGCATCTATGCGGCGCGGGAGACGAACGCCGAGCACAGCCGGCTCTTCGGGGTGGATGCGATGCAGCGGGTGACGGAGGGGAGTATGCTGGAGATGCACGCGCTCGGGTCGGATACGCGCGACCCTCATCGTTCCGGGATCGGGAAGGGGCATGCGCTCGGGATCCGGTATGCGTATGGGACGCGCGATCTGGATCTCGGGCTGGCCGTCAAGGACATCGCGGAGGGATTCAGTGCGGACATCGGGTATATCACGCGGACGGGCGTGAGGATGTACTCGGGTCTGATCCGGCCACGCTGGTATCCCGATTCGACCATCGTGCAGCGGGTGGATTTCCAGCTGTTCTCCGTGCAGACCCACGACCGGGCGTCGTCCTTGTGGGAGACATACAATGCGTTGTCGGCGCAGGTGGCATGGGGTGGGACCATGCAGACGTTCGTGCAGTACGCCATTGCGAATGAAGTCTTCGCCGGCCGGCGGTTCAGAACGGATGGGTTCCTGATCTTTGTCGGTGGGCAGTGGACGAGGAAGCTATCGGGGAACATGAGTTATACGGACGGCAAGGCGATCTACTACTCCGCTGATCCTTTCGGTGGACGGGGGCGGAGGGTAACGGCCCAGGTGATCTATCAGCCCACCGACAACATCGAGGCGCGGGCGTCGATGACCTTCAGTGACCTCATCAGTGACCGGGATGGGAGCCGTGTGTACGAGTATCCCATCATGCGCGGGCGGTTGACCTATCAGGTGAACCGCTTCCTGTTCTTCCGCGGCGTCGTGGAGTACAACCGGTACCGCCGGCAGCTTCTGACCGATCTCCTGGCGTCGTTCACGTACGTGCCCGGCACGGTCGTCCATTTCGGGTACGGATCGCTGTATGAGAAGCAGGAGTGGCGTCAGGACCGATTCGTCGAGAGTCCGGTGTTCCATGAGATGCAGCGCGGGCTCTTCTTCAAGATGTCGTATCTCTGGCGGGTGTAAGCACGATTCCTTTTGCGTTCCGGTGCCGGACTGAGTATCTTCATGGTGAAGCAGAAACGAGGGAAGAAGGAGATCACTGTAGCCCTCGAACATGCAGTACCTGGACCTTCCCGGGCAGCGTGCTGCAGGAATCTACCGTGAAGGAACCTCGCCATGATCCACCGCTCCCGCTTGTTTGTGCTCTCCATCGTCTGCACGCTGGCTCTCGTTCATGCTGCGGCAGAGGAGGGACCTTCCGCTCCGATCCGACCTGAGGCATGCACGACCATCACGGTCGGCAGGGCAGCCTCGGCGGATGGATCGGTCATCACATCGCACACGCTCGATGACCATCGCTCGCAGACCACGGTGGACATCCGTCCGGCGAGGAAGTACGCGGCGGGTGAGACGTTCACCTGCTACCGGATCGCGGACTGTGACACGACAGCCATGCCGTCGTATGCACAGCGTGCTCTGGGGACGATCCCTGAGGTCCGCCAGACCTATGGCTACATCAACACATCCCTGCCGTGCATGAATGAGAAGCAGCTTGCCATTGGCGAGTCCACCTTCGGCGGACGGGAGGAATTGGTCTCCGCCAAAGGGCTCATCGATCTGTGGCGGCTTGTCCGGTTGCTCATCGAGCGGTGTTCCTCCGCCCGTGAAGCGATCCATCTGGCGGGGGAACTGACCGGCCGGTACGGGTGGCGGGATGTCGGGGAGTGCCTGACGATCGCTGATACGGCGGAAGTGTGGCATTTCGAGATCGTCGGTCCCGGGACCGGCCGTGTGGGCTCGGTATGGGCTGCGCAGCGCGTGCCGGACGGGCACGTAGCGGTGAACGCCAATGCCAGCCGGATCCGACAGGTGCATCCGGAGGATACCACCATGTTCCTTGTGTCCGCGAATTGCATGAGCGTAGCGCGGGAGAACGGGTGGTGGGATCCGGCGGCGGGGCCGTTCGAATTCTGTTATGCCTACGATCCGGATGGACGGCAATCCTTCGCGAGCCGGCGGAGGGAATGGCGGGTGCTGGATCTGCTTGCGCCATCGTTGAAGCTATCGCCGAATGCCGAGAACTATCCGTTCTCCGTGAAGCCCGATTCGGCTGTGACGCCCGGGAAGCTTGTGACGATATTTCAGGACAGCTATGAGGGGACGGAGTTCTACCCGGTGAAGAACATCACGTGGGTGAATCCGCAGGGGAAGACCGAGATCTCGCCGATGGCGTCGCCGTTCATGCCCTACGACATGCTCAAGCTGTTCCATGTGAACGGGGGGTGGGGGTGGCGTGGAGAGCGGACCATCGCGCGGTGGTTCACGGTGTATGCCACGATCACGCAGTCGCGCGGGTGGTTGCCTGATCCCATCGGGGGTGTGGTGTGGTTGGCGTGGGACAATGCAGCCACGGGATTGTACACACCGGTGTACTGTGGTGTGACCGCTCTGCCGGCGTCGTTCAAGGTGGATGGGCGTGTGACGGGATATGACCGGCGGTGTGCGTGGTGGGCGTACAACCATCTTTCCACGCTGGCATCGCAGCGGTGGGGCGACATGCGTCACGACATCGAGAGGGTGCTCGGGCCGTTGCAGAAGCAGATGTTCCAGCAGCAGGACGAGACGGAGCGGGAAGCGTTGCGGCTATGGCGGGCGTCGCCGTCGCGCGCGGTTGCATACCTCACGCGGTACACGAACACGTGGGCAGAGAGGGGTGTGATGGAGGGGTGGAGGCTCGGGGACCTGTTGTGGACGAAGTACGATGAGAAGTTCTGAAGGGGTGCGGACTTCATTCGCAGGGGCGTCCCGATCGCGGGACGCCCCTACGGGGCGAGCGTGTGCAGGATGCGGTGCACGCGGGCGACGACGTCGGGGAGGGCGGCAGCGACTTCAGGGCTGAGTTCCGTGGACATATTCTGCACGGACCTGATGGAAACGATGATCAGGTGGACATCCGGGTGCGCGCCCGTGAGGGCGGCCGTCTCCACCAGGTCGCGCAGACCGATATCATGCGCGCTCAACGTCCGTGGGTAGTCGTTCGCGAAGCGCGGACGCAGTTCCCGGACCGTGCCTGGAGGGTTGTCGTCCAGTGTCGCATCGATCAGGACCAGGATATCGTGGTCCGCGAAAAGCGACAGCAGATGGAACCCTCCGGTGCCGCCATCCACGACCGTGACGTTCTCCGGCCACGGGAGCGCCGCGAGGTGTTGTGCGGCGTGCACGCCGACCCCTTCATCGCCGAGGAGGAGATTGCCGATCCCCAGGATGAGGATCCCCGGGCGGGGCGACGCCGGCAGCGGTCCGCTCACAGTTTGTGTTTCTCAACGAACTTCCACCCGCCCACCATCGAGCTGGTCACGCCACGTGCTTCGACGTAGTCGTGGTAGAACACCAGGTAGACGTGGATCATGCTGAACAGCACGAAGAACCACATCATGGCATGGTGCCACTGGCGCACGGCGAAATCGCCGCCCATCAGGGGTACGATCCAGGCAAAGAGTGCCGGCAGTGCGGCCTTGCTCATGGCGGCATACATCCCGAACCCGGTGATGCACTGGAAGAGGAAGGCGATGAACGAGATGAAATACGTGATGCCTGCCAACGCGTTGTGGCCCACGGACTCCAGTGGTTTCACGGACCGCTGGAAGATGTCCACCTTCAGGACCTCCTTTACTTCCTCGAGCTGTTCCTTCCGATACGGGATGAAGTTCTGCCACCGTGCGTACCGGTTCCCGACGAATCCCCAGTAGATGCGGTAGACGAAATTGAAGAAGAACAGGAACGCTGCCAGGAAGTGCACGAAGCGCACGGTGCCGAACCAGTAGCCGAAGGATGCTTCGCTCCCGCTCTGCACTGCGGGGGGACTGCCGATGAGGTAGCCGGTGATCACCAGGACGAGGACCGACAATGCGTTGATCCAGTGATAGAACCGGACCGGGAGCTGCCATACATAGACACGGCTGATCTGCGCATGCTGCATGGGTGGTCTCCTTCTCCGGTTCTAGAAGCTCTCGATGCGGTGGACGTACGATCCGCGTTCATCGTACAGGTGCACCGCACAGGCGAGGCACGGGTCGAACGAGTGGATCGTGCGCAGGAGTTCCAGCGGCTGCTCCGGGTCCGCCACGGGGACGCCGATGAGTGCTGCTTCATATGCCGAGCGTTGTCCCTGCGCATCGCGTGGTGAAGCATTCCAGGTGCTGGGGACGACCAGCTGGTAGTTCGCGATCTTGGTGTTGTCGATCACGATCCAGTGGGCGAGCGCGCCGCGCGGGGCTTCAGTCATCCCGACGCCCTTCGCCTGTGCCGGCCATGTTGCCGGGTCCCAGCGTTCGTTGTTCACCATGCGCGTATCGCCGTTCTTGATGTTGCCGACGAGTGTGCCGAAGAACTCTTTTGCCCAGCCTGCCACCAGCTTCGTTTCCAATCCGCGTGCCGCTGTGCGGCCGAGCGCCGAGAAGAGCACCGTGACCGGCACGTCGAGTGATTTCAGTGTCCCGTTGACGAGTTCCTGCACTTCCTTGTTGCCGGCCGCATAGGCAACGATCATGCGTGCGAGGGGGCCGACCTCCATCGGCTGGCCCTTCCAGCGCGGCGTCTTCAGCCAGCTGTACTTCTGATCCACGTCCAGGTGGTCATAGGGTGGTTTGGGGCCGGAGTATTTCAGTTTGGTCTCACCCGCCCAGGGGTGTTTGCCGACCGCATCGCCGCCCTCGTATTCATACCAGGAGTGCGCGATGAATTCCTGTATCTGGTCAGCGTCCTTGCCGTCCACCTCATGCACTTTGCTCAGGTCGCCGTTGAGGACGATACCGCGGGGGAATTTGAAGCTTTCGGGTGCGTTGTAGCCGGCGACCGGCAGATCGCCATAGGCGAGGAAGTTCGTGAGTCCGCCACCGATGGCACCCCAGTCCTTGTAGAATCCCGCCACCGCAAGGAGATCGGGGAGATAGACCTGCTCCACGAATGTCGCTGCTTCATCGAACAAACGGCCCACGTAGGCCAGACGCTCGGCGTTGAGGGCGTTTGCCTCGTCGATGTTCACGGCGCAGGGCGCACCACCGACGAGATAATTCGGGTGGGGGTTCTTGCCGCCGAAGATCGTATGGACCTTCACGATCTCCTTCTGCCACTCGAGCGCTTCGAGGTAATGTGCCACCGCGATGAGGTTCACTTCGGCGGGCAGCGCATACGCCGCATGGCCCCAGTAGCCGTTGTTGAAGATGCCGAGCTGGCCGCTGGCCACGAACGTGTTGATGCGTTTCTGGACGTCCGCGAAATACTTCGGCGAACTCTTCGGCCAGTTGGAGATGGACTGGGCGATCCCGGAGGCCTTGACCGGGTCGGCTTTGAGCGCATTGACCACATCCACCCAATCGAGAGCATGGAGATGATAGAAGTGGACAACGTGGTCCTGCAGGTACTGTGCGCAGAACATCAGGTTGCGGACGAGTTCGGCATTTGGTGGGACAACGATGCCGAGGGCGTTCTCGACGGTGCGGACGGATGCGAGTGCATGGACCGTTGTGCATACGCCGCAGGTACGTTCGGTGAACGCCCATGCGTCGCGCGGGTCACGGCCCTTGAGGATGATCTCCAGTCCGCGCACCATCGTGCCGGCGCTGTAGGCATCCACGATCCTGCCATCTTTGACTTCGGCCTCGATGCGGAGGTGTCCCTCGATGCGGGTGATCGGGTCAACCACGATACGGTTGGGCATCAGGCGCCTCCTTTCGTGTCATCGGCGATCGTATCGCTGCCGGCGATCTCCTGCTGGATCTGTTTCCGTTTCCTGATGTTGGTGCTGATCGCGTGCGTCGCGATGCCGGCGGCGGTCGCGATGCCGAGTGCCACACCCACTTTGTCCGCGGTGGTCTCGATGCCGAACCCCGGGAAGGAGGCCAAATGCTGATAGAAGGGGCCGTAGTCCCAGAATTTCTCCTCGCTGCAGCCGATGCAGCCGTGGCCTGATTGGATGGGATACGAAACGCCGTTGTTCCAGCGCATCACGCCGCAGGCATTGTAGGTGACCGGTCCGCGGCACCCCATCTTGTAGAGACAGTAGCCGCGTTTCGCATTCTCGTCGTCGAAGGATTCGACGAAGAGGCCGGCGTCGTAATTCGGACGGCGGTAGCACGTGTCATGGACGCGGCGGGAGAAGAATGCCTTCGGGCGGCCGAGGCCGTCGAGTTGCGGAATGCGGTCGAAGGCGAGAAGATGCACGATGGTACCGGCCATCACCTCGGCGATCGGCGGACAGCCGGGCACGTTGATGATCGGTTTGCCGGAGATCAGTGTGTGGACCGGGGTGGCGCCGGTGGGGTTAGGGCTGGCGGCCTGGATGCAGCCGTTGGAGGCACAGCTTCCCCAGCAGACGATCGCCTTCGCGCCTTCGGCGACTTCCGTGAGGATATCCTGTGCGCTTCTGCCGCCGATGCAGCAGTAGACGCCGTCATCGTTTGTCGGGATGGCGCCTTCGACAAGCAGGAGGTACTCGCCCTTGTACTTCTTCATGGTGTCGTGCAGCGACTTCTCCGCCTGATGTCCGGCTGCCGCCATGAGCGTCTCGGTGTAATCGAGCGAGATCTTGTCGAGCAGCACGTCAGCGACGATCGGGTGGGAACTCCGGATGAACGATTCGCTGCAGCATGTGCACTCCTGAAAGTGCAGCCACAGGACAGGGATGCGGGGCTTGGTCTCCATGGCATGGACGACCTGGCCGATACCGGATGCTTCGATACCTGCGGCGGCCGCAAGCCATGATGCAAAACGCAGGAAGTCGCGGCGCGTGTAGCCGAGCGACTCCATCTGTTGCCACATCGTGAGAGGGTGTTCCAGCATACACACCTCCAGCATTGGTGGAACGGAGTGCGAGTGGGAGTGAGTTACGCTAAGCGCTGACGGGAGAAAGGGTATGTCAAGAGAACAGGGGTAGCGTGTACGTGGTGAGGGTGTGGCGAGTACGGTGGAAAGTATTCCGCCCCATCGAGAAATGCAAGATTTTTTCGTGCATCTCTGCGACGGGGCGGAGAAAGTGTTGAAAAATGCTACACGTGCTATTTCCGGGGGAATTTTCCGTCGCGGTTGGCGGCCTGCCAGGTGAAAAAGGCGATCATGGTTGCCGCCTGTTTCATGTCATCGCCGATGAGCCGCTCGTACACATCCATATTGTAGTGGTGGGTACGGGAATCATATTCGATCTGGTCCTGGATGAACTGGAAGCCGGGAAGCCCTACGCCGTCGAACGACTGGTGGTCCGTACCGCCCGTGTTCTGTATCGTGACGGTCTGGGCCGTGGGGTCGCCGTACGCGCTGAGCCAGCGGCGGAAGATCGGGCGGGCAGCTTCATTGCCCTGGAGGTAGATGCCGCGGAGGCGGCCGGTGCCGTTGTCGTGGTTGAAGTAGATGGACAGCTTATCGAACTCTGCCTTCGTTGTGATCCGGGGTGGGCCACCCGGTCCGCCGGGACCGCCAAACCCACCGAACCCTTGTTCGCCTTCGCGTTGTGCGAAGAATTCAGAGACGTACTCGCGCGACCCGAACAGACCTTGCTCTTCGCCGCCCCAGAACCCGATCCGGATCGTCCGGCGCGTCTTCAGTCCGTGCTCCTTTGCAAGCACCTTCAGTATGCGTGCTGCTTCCATGCATGCGGCGACGCCGGAGTTGTTATCCGTTGCTCCCGTGCCCGCGTGCCACGTGTCGAAATGTCCGCCGATCATCACGATCTCGTCCGTGAGGTCGGTGCCGGGGATCTCCGCGATCACATTGAAGCTGGAATCCGCCTTCGTGGTCTCGACCTGCAGTTCCATCTCCAGCGTCACCTTTTCGCCGAGCTTGATCGAGCGGAGGATGCGGTTGTAGTGTTCGGCAGCGAAGACGATCTGGGGGATGAAGGATGTTGCTTTCGCGTCGTACGCGGGGGTGCGTTGTTCCCTGGGTGTCTCCTGGGGTTGTGGGACCGTTGCGGACTGGACGAGCATTGTGCCGCCGTCGCCGGAGCCCGGGGTGATCACGGCGATCGCGCCTTCTTCCTGGGCGAAGAGGAGTTTGCGCGGGGTCATGCGCATGCCGGCGAAGCGTTCGCGCATCGCGGCGGTATCAGCATCGGGTGACATCTGGATGATGGCTGCGAGGGCCGAGTCGATCGCCGCAGGCGTCATGCGGTCGAGGCGTGGGAAGCGGCGTGCGCCGCGGCGTCCGCCCTGCATATCAGCGTTCGCCATCCGGAGCAGCACCGAGTCCGCGAGGCGTGTCGCCTGCGGTGTGAAGTGCGGGCGCACGTCGGCGAGATCGGAGAGGAGGACGAACTTTCCCTTGATCTTCCCTTTGTACTGTTCAAGGTCTGCCGGCGTGGAGGCGTTGAGGTACACGACGTCGGCTTCCTTCTCCTTGAAGCCCGGCGACCAGGCTGAGGGGTAGGCGATGACCGGGAAGGGGACGGGAGCGGTGACCATCGCGGAGAAGTTCTTCAATGTCCAACCCCGGCCGAGTGGTGCCCAGCGGTCGTACGTGACCTTCGTGATCCCCCAGGAGGAAAATGTCTTCTTGACCCACTCTGCGCCGCGGGTATATTCCGGCGACCATGTGAGGCGCGGGCTGTACACATCACAGAGCGATGAGAGGAGCGGCATCACCTGTGAGTGCTGAAGGCCCTCTGCTTTGATGAGCGCTACGGCGGTGCTATCGATGCGTTCAGGTTGAGCGCTCAGGAGTGAAGCCGAGACCAGGAGGAGCAGGAATGTCACGGTGCGGCGTGCCATCGGTACCTCGTGCGTGGTGAGAGATCGTGCAATATAGCAACAATCGTGCATCTCCACAAAGCCCTCCTCATGTTTCTGACTGACCGGCCATCCTGAGACCCCATCCACCCACGGCGACAGCACAGGGACCGCCTTTCTTGTTGCGAGCCTGGGGTCCTTTGTGACCCCGTTCAGGGGCTCGTCCATCAATGTCGCACTTTCCCCTCTCATCTCTTTTGCGTATGTTACAGCACTTTGCCCAGTATCGTGAAGGTGGAACCCATGTCGCAGCATACGCCGTTCCGTATCGGCCTCGTACAGATGTCGATGTCCTCCCATGCCGGTGCCAATCTCGCCAAAGCCATCGCCATGATCGGCCAGGCGGCCCGGAAGGGTGCGCAGGTCATCTGTTTGCCCGAACTCTTCCGCTCGCCGTATTTCTGTCAGCGGGAAGACGTGGCACTCTTCGACCTCGCCGAGACCTTCCCGGGCCCGACCTCCGAGGCACTCGCGGCCGTTGCCCGCGAGCACGGCATTGCCATCGTGGCACCTATCTTCGAGCGCGCCGGCGCCGGCGTCTACTATAATAGTGCAGCCACGATCGATGCCGACGGGTCCACGGTGGGGTTCTACCGGAAGATGCACATCCCTGATGATCCGGCGTATTACGAGAAATTCTACTTCACGCCAGGCGACCGCGGGTTCCAGGCATGCACCACGAAGTTTGGACGTGTGGCGACGCTCATCTGCTGGGACCAGTGGTTCCCGGAGGGGGCCCGCCTTTCCGCATTGCAGGATCCGTCGGTGCTCTTCTATCCTACGGCCATCGGGTGGCATCCTTCCGAGAAAGAGCAGTATGGGAAGGCGCAGCGTGAGGCGTGGCAGACCGTGCAGCGCGGGCACGCGATAGCGAACGGCGTGTATGTTGCCGCCGCCAACCGCATCGGGCTGGAGAAGCAGGTCGCCGATTCGCCCGGCATCGAGTTCTGGGGTTCGTCATTCATCTGCGATCCGCAGGGCGTCGTGATCGCGGAAGCATCCCAGGACAAGGAAGAAGTGCTGGTGGCGGACGTGGATCCGGCGCATCTGGAGAACATCCGCCGCAACTGGCCATTCCTGCGCGACCGGCGGATCGACATGTATGGCGACATCACACGCCGGTACTATCGTTGAGCATGAACGACGGACGGAGGATGACGAAGACCATGCGCGCAGCATCGCACATGCCGGCCGAGTGGGCAAAGCATGAGGCCACGTGGATCGGGTGGCCGGCGAACGTCACGGATTGGCCGGGGAAGTTCGCGCCCATTCCCTGGGTCTTCGGGGAAATGGCACGCAAGATCACACCGGGCGAGATCCTTCGCATCATCGTGCATGATGCTGCCCATGAAGGGAAGGCGCGCCGGGTCCTGGCACGCGCGGGCGTGGATCTCCGGCAGGTGGAATTCTTCCGGTTCCCGACGAACCGTGGCTGGACGCGGGATATGGGGCCGATGTTCGTGCGCAATGAGCGGGGCTCCACAGCCGTTCTCCGGTTCCGGTTCTCCGCATGGGCGAAGTACCCCGACTGGAAGAAGGATGACGGCGTGCCGGTGCGCGCGGCACTGAAGCTGAAGAAGCCGTTGACCACGGTGAAGCACAACGGCCGCGAGGTGGTGCTCGAAGGCGGCAGCATCGATGTGAATGGCACGGGAACACTGCTGACGACGGAAGAATGCCTGATGCATCCGACCCTCCAGGTCCGCAACCCCGGCTTCACCCGTGCTGACTATGAAGAGGTATTCCGCGCGCATCTCGGCGTGGAGCAGGTGATCTGGCTCGGCGATGGCATTGCGGGGGACGATACGCACGGGCACGTCGACGACCTCTGCCGGTTCGTCAACGAGCGCACCGTGGTGCTGGTGGATGAAAAGGACCCGAAGGATCCGAACCACCGGATCACGCGGGAGAACTTCGAACGATTGCAGGGTGCGCGGTTGGCGGACGGCACGCGGCCGGATGTCGTATCGTTGCCGATGCCCGCACCATTGATCTTCGACGGACAGCGAGTTCCTGCGAGCTACGCCAACTTCTACATTGCCAATGCCGCGGTCATCGTACCGACGTTCAACGATCCGAATGACCGGATCGCTCTCGGAACGCTGGGTGAACTGTTCGCGGACCGGCCGGTGGTGGGGATCCATGCGGTGGATCTGGTGTGGGGGCTGGGGACGCTGCATTGTTTGACGCAGCAACAGCCGTCGGAGGCCTGAGGGCCGCCGGAGGACCAAGGTTAACGACAGAAGACAACGAAGCAGAGCGTTGCGTTATGCGCGGGGTCGCACAATGGACGTAGCAAACCAGCTGCTGGTGGAGCATTCGAGAAAGAACACGGACCGGATCGTGCGATGGATCGGTCATGATCCGGTGCGGGTGAAGGCCGTAATGGAGGTGTTTCTGGGTAAGGACCCGCTGCTGACCCAGCGGGCGGCGTGGGTGGTGGGGGTGCTGGCGGACGACCGCGGGTATCTCCTGAAGCCGTGGCTTGCGAAGCTGATGAAGAAGATGCGCGAGCCAGGCGTTCATGATGCCGCCCGGCGGAATGTCGTCCGGGCCCTGCAATTCGTGGACATCCCGCCCCGGTTGCTCGGCGAAGTAGCGACGGTCTGTTTCGATGAGCTGGCGTCGCCCGCTTCGCCCATAGCGGTCAGGGCGTGTGCCATGACCGTGCTCGAACGCGTGGTGCGTGAAGAACCGGAACTCGCCCGCGAGCTCCGGCTGGTCATTGAACAGCATCTCCCCTATGGAACCGGTGCGTTCCATGCCCGCGCGAAGCGGGTTCTCGCTTCGCTTCCTCACTGAACTGTCAATCGACGGTACCTGTCCATGATGTCATTCCCGATCGCCATGCCTCCCCGTCTTCGCTTCGTCGCATTGTGTGCTCTCATCCTCGCCGGAGGCGTTCCCGGGGTTGCATTCGGATGGGGGAGCACCGTGCATCAGATCATCAACCGGAATGCGGTGATCCATTTGCCGGCGGAGATGGCCACGTTTGCCGCCCAGCAGTCGTACCTGGCGAGTCACGCCAGCGATGCGGACAGCCGGAAATCGGCTGACACTGCCGAGGCGCCGAAGCACTATCTGGACATCGACTGGTATCCCAACTTCACGCAGCTCACGCCGTCGCTCCCGTCCTTGATCACCACCTATGGGTGGACGATCGTGAAGGAGAATGGGATCCTGCCGTGGGCGACGCTCTGGGCGGTGGACTCGCTCACGGCGCAGGCGAAGCGCGGGGACTGGACGAAAGCGTACCAGTCGGCGGCGGACATCGGGCATTATGTGGGTGATGTCTTTCAGCCGCTGCACTGCACGCAGAACTATGATGGGGCGATGACCGGCAACAGCGGCATCCATGCGCGGTATGAATCGAGCATGATCAGCACGTACAAGTCGGCCCTTGTGGTGAGCAAGGGACAACTGCAGCAGGTCACCGATCCGTATCAGTATATCTTCGGGTACATCCTGCGGTCGCAGGTGCTCGTGGATTCCATTCTGCACGCGGACACGCGTGCGAAGCTGGCCAGTGGCGGGAGCTATTCGTCGACGTACTATGCGAGTCTCTGGGCGAGTACCGACACGATGACCATACAGCTTGTGCAGGACGCGACCGTCGTGCTCGCCTCGCTCTGGCAGTATGCCTGGCACCAGGCGGGCTTGCTCGGGCCGACGTCGGTGGAGACGCCTTCGCTGTTGCCCGAGGCCATGACGCTCATGGCGAATTATCCGAACCCCTTCAACGGTACGACGACCATTCCCTTTGCCGTGCGGCAGACCGGCCACGTCACGCTGACCGTGCATACGCTGCTCGGGCAGGAGATCGGGGTGGTGTATGACGGCGTTGCCGGGGGAGGGGAGATCGTGCGTGTGCGGTTCAACGCGGAGGGGTTGGCCTCGGGGATGTATCTTGCGCGGATCCGGACGGATGCCGGGACCGCGGTGCGGAAGATCGCGCTGATACGCTGACGCCGCCCGGGGAGGGGCGGCGTCAGGAGATACGTCCGGTGGGCCGGGTCAGGAGTGCCGCACCGAGATGATATCGCCGTCCTTCACAATGTATTCCTTCCCTTCGAGCCGCCACACACCGGCTTCCTTCGTTTTCGCGAACGACCCTCCGGCGGCGACGAGGTCATCATAGTGAACGACCTCCGCACGGATGAACTTGTTGTAGAAATCGGAGTGGATCACCCCGGCCGATTCCTGTGCGGTCATCCCTTTGCGGATGGTCCATGCGCGGCACTCGTCCTCGCCTGCGGTGAGGAACGACTGCAGGCCCAGGAGGAGATAGGATTCACGGATCAGTGTGTCGAGCGCCGATTCGGTGATGCCATATTCCCCCATGAATGCTTTTGCTTCCTCCGCGGAGAGTTCGGACATCTCCATGTCGATCTTGCCGAAGAAGGCGAGGACCTTCGTCTGTGTGCCGGCCTTCTTTGCGGCGACGTCGGCGACGGCCTGTGCGGCCGTGGCCTGCTGGGTCTCGTCCAAATTCAGAGCGATGAGCATCGGCTTGAGTGTCAGCAGCTGGTAGGTCCGCAGCATCACGAGTTCTTCTTTTGTGAACTCCTGGTCGCGCAGCGGCTTCTCCTGTTCGAGGAATCCATGGCAGCGTTCGAGCAGGGGGAGTTCGCGTTTCAGTGCTTCATCCTGGAGCTTCTGGAGCTGCTTCCTGATCTTGTCGATGCGATTCTCCAGCATGCCGAGGTCGGCCAGGATGAACTCCGTCTCGAAGGTTGCGATGTCGCGCATCATATCTACCGAGCCGTCGGGGTGAGGGACAGAGGGGTCCGCGAAGAGGCGGACGACCTGCACCATGGCATCGACGTTCTTCACGTTCCCGAGGAAGTTCGTGGTGAACTGCGTGGAGCCCGATTCGCCTTTCTTCAGGCCGACCACATCCACGAACTCGATCGTCGCATGGACCGTTTTCTTGGGTGAGAAGAACTCGGTGAGCTTCTCCAGGCGGACATCGGGTACTTTCACGACCCCCTGATGCGCCTCTCCCCGCGACAGTGAGGCGGGATCGATGTGTGTGCGCGTGATGGCCTGAAAGAGCGTTGATTTTCCGGAAAATGGGAGTCCGACGATACCGATCTGCATAGCAAGGTCCGCTGAGTGGGTGTATGAGTGCGGCACAAGATACGGATTTTCCCGGATTTCTGCTCAGGCCGTCGCCCCTGCAACTCTTTGCGCGTCCCGGGTGTTCTGATTGGATATTTCCTGCATGATCGGAGTGTCCCTGCACTGCCGATCGGATCACTCAATGAGGGAAAGGCTTCCTCCATGTTCCTCGGTCATTATGCTGTTGCGCTGAGTGCGAAGCGTGTCGCGCCGAACGCGTCGCTTGGTACGCTGGTGATGGCGTCACAGTTCATCGATCTCCTCTGGCCGCTCCTCCTCCTGGCCGGAGTCGAGCATGTACGTCTCGATCCAGGGAACACCGTGGTCACACCGCTCGACTTCTACGATTATCCCGTGTCACACAGTCTGGTGGGGGTACTCCTGTGGGGCGGGATCGTTGGTGGCGTGTACTTTGCTCTCAGGCGATCGTGGACGAATTCCCTGGTCGTCGGACTGGCTGTGGTTAGCCACTGGGTATTGGACCTTATCGTCCACAGACCGGACCTCCCGTTGCATTTCACGGGAGAACCGCGGGTCGGACTCGGTCTGTGGAATTCGCTGCCGTTGACGCTGGTCCTGGAACTCGGGCTTCTTGCCGTTGGCACCTTCCTGTATGTGGGTGCTACGAAGGCGAAGGACCGGACCGGTTCGTACGGATTGGCCGGGCTTCTGGTGGTTCTGGTGGGCATCTATGTGGCCAATGTTGTCGGCCCGCCGCCTCCCGACGTGGGGATGATCGGGATCGCGGGGAACGCCAGCTGGTTGTTCGTTCTGTGGGCTGCGTGGATAGACCGGCACCGTCAGGCCGTACGGTGAGAAGGGGACTGTTGCACTCTTGATTTCAATGGCGGGTAGTCGTATCATTACTACGACTCTGTCATTACCGCCACGTGGTCCGATGATCTTCACCTGACAGGAGAAATGGTATCCGCCTCCCGTTCATGTTGTGTATCGTTGTTCTGCTCGCCATTCCGCTCCAGATGTTCGCTCAATCCGATCTCATCGTGTCATCATCCGACACGGTGCAGGATGGCAGCAACAGCAGCGTGGTGATGCAGCCTCCCCCTCTCCGGTGGCACAGCATGATCACGAACATTCCGGGGGATTGGGTGCGGTATGGCCGGACGACGTTCACCGTGCAGAACATCCCGGGGATCCTCGGGATGGTTGCGCTCACCGGGGCGCTCATTGCCACGGACGATGCGACGTGGAAAGCATCGGACCGATGGTATACCAGCTCCTCCACGGTGAAGGAGACGAGCGATTTCTTCGAGTACATGGGTGATGGCCGGCCGCAGTTCGGACTGGCCGGGGCCTTTGCGGTCTGGGGATTCGTGGCGGACGACACGCGGTCTCTCCGGACGGCGAGCCAGTTGGTGGAGGCGATCCTGGCCACCGGCGTGGTGATCCAGGTTCTCAAGCACACGACCGGCCGTGAGAGTCCGCTGGTATCGACCGCCCCTGGTGGTCTCTGGCGTTTCTTTCCGAACCAGATCGAGTACCACAAACATGTGCCGCACTACGACGCCTATCCCTCCGGCCACATTGCCACGGCCATGGCGGCGGTCACCGTTGTCGCGGAGAATTATCCGGAGTGGACGTGGGTCCGGCCTGTCGGGTATCCGATCGTGGCATTGATCGGCATCGCCATGGCGAACACCGGCATTCATTGGTACAGCGATTATCCTCTGGGGATCGCGCTCGGCTATTCCTTCGGCATGATCGCATCCCATCCTGAGTTGGTTCCAACGAACAATGATGTGCCCGTCTCCGTCCTCCCGCTCGTCGGTCCGTACGGAGCGGGGATCGCTGTCCGGATCGATCTCTGAGGCCACCATGCTCAATGTTTCTGCAGGTCTTGCGGTGTGTCTTCTGGTGCTCTGCGCCCTGGTGTGCACAGCGAGTGGACAGGACATGCCGGCATTCCGGCGACATGATCTCGGGCGGACGCGGGCGGACTCTTCGATGATGCTGCTGGACCTGCAGTTCTCGTCACGGATGGAAGAGAGCCTGCAGTTCGCCGTGGAGCCGCATGCGCAACCGAATCTCATGATGCATACGTCCCTGCGTCCGACGCTGATGGAAAAGCTGATCGGTGCCGGGTTTCTGACGGCGGTCCTGATCACGGCAGACGATCACACGGCCCGGCGTTCCGAGCGCTGGTATGCACGCTCACCGAAAGAGCGGAACCTGAGCGATTCATTCGTGATGATGGGGGATGGTGCTCCTCATCTGGGGCTGGCGGGTGCGTTCGCGGTCTTCGGGTTCGCCACATCCGACCGCCGGGCATTGCGTACAGGGTCGGCCATGGTACGCGCGATCCTCGGAACCGGGCTGCTTGTGCAGACGCTCAAGCGCACCTTCGGCAGGCAGCGGCCGAGTCACGCCACGCGTCCGCGTGGGAGCTGGCGGCCATTTCCGGATCAGCGGCAGTATCACAAGAACATACCTGCATTCGATGCGTTCCCTTCGGGGCATATCGCCACGACGACCACGACGCTGACCGTGCTCATGGAGAGTTATCCGGAAGCGACATGGCTCAGGCCGGTGTCGTACGCGATCATCGGGGCGGTGGGATTCGGGCTTGCGAATGCGGGGATGCACTGGTACAGTGATTTTCCGCTTGGCATCATTCTGGGGCATCTGATCGGGAAACTTGCGGTGCATTCGGCGAGCGTGTTCGATGACAGTACCCGTTACGGTCGTGAGCCATCGATGACGATCAATCCATTGCTGACAGAGGGACGGGTTGGCGTGGAGTTGCATATCGCCCTATAAATTCGTCTATTGTCACATCTGTTCATTCAAACGTTGAAAGGATGTTGCGTATGAAACAGCTCGTAGCGCTCACGCTTGCGGCAGGATTGCTGGTGCTCGCCGGATGCAAAAAAGACACCACCGGTTCGGTGGCGATGGGAGAGGGGAAGGGATCGGTCGCAGGTGTGTCGTGGGGCGTGCCGAAGCGCTGGGTTCCGGGTGCAGAGAGGCCGATGCGTGCTGCGACGTACGCGATCCCGGCCGCGGAAGGTGACACGGAAGGTGCCGAGTGCGCTGTGTTCTATTTCGGCCCCGGTGCGGGTGGGGATGTGACATCGAACATCGACCGTTGGGTCGGCCAGTTCGAAGCGACGAGTGGTCCGGACCGTGGGACGAAGCAGGTGAATGGCATGGATGTGACCACCGTGCGCATCGGCGGCGCATACCTGAATCCGTCCGGTCCGATGATGCAGTCGATGGGTAAGAAGGATGGCTACCGTCTGCTGGGTGCCATTGTCGCGGGACCGCAGGGGTCGGTGTTCTTCAAAATGACCGGTCCGGAGAAGACCATCGCATCGGCAGAGACGGAATTCGAAGCGCTGGTCGGATCGCTGTCGAAGTGATCGACACCGGACGCGATGCGTCCGGCATTGCCATGGGAAGCGGGGCGCGATGAAAGCCAGGAGAATCTCCGGCTGTCGTCGCGCCCTTTTCTTTTTTCATCCGGGTGTTCCCGGTGGGCCTGGACCCGCTCTGCTGCTCTCCTACCTCTTCCATGTAGCGATCTTCACCCCCACCATGATAACCCCTCCCCCCAGCAGAGCCGCAATGGTGACCGGTTCGTTCAGGAGGGCAGCGGCGACGAACATCGTCACGATCGGCTCGACGTACAGCAGGCTGCTGACCTGTGCGACCGGCAGAGCTTTGAGCGCGTCATACCAGTAGATGTAGGCGAGTCCGGAACACAGCACCCCCAGGAAGCCGATCGCGATCCATCCTTCCGTCGAGAGCTTGGCGAGATCGGCGGGTCCGTCTTTCATCAGCCACAAGACCGACGTGAACAGCCACCCGCTCCCCATGACATAGAGCGTCATCGGTGCTGCGCGGTGTCGGTGCAAAGCTTTGCGCGAATAGACGGAGAAGAGCGACCAGGTGATCGTGCTCAGTCCGACGAGCAGATCGCCGGGTGCACCGAAGGCCCCATCGGCGAGGCGGTGCCAATCGCCGCGCGAAACCACGAGCAGGACTCCCAGAGCTCCCACGAGGATCCCGAGGATGTGATTGCGGTGCAAGGGATCGTCGAGAACGATGCGGGCCACGATGGCCGTGACCAGCGGGATCGCTGTGATGATCCAGGCGGTGGTCGATGCAAGCGACGTTTCGAGTCCGCCTACCTGCAACCACTGGTGGATGGTGATGCCAAGGAGGCCGAGCAGGG
Source organism: Bacteroidota bacterium (assembly GCA_030835135.1). Taxonomy (GTDB): domain Bacteria; phylum Bacteroidota; class Ignavibacteria; order UBA10030; family UBA6906; genus JAGDMK01. Next base: position 46,279 of record JAUQWO010000013.1, on the reverse strand, counting down.
CGAAGCTGCGGAGGTCGGCGGCCTTCGGGATGAAGAACTCGCGGCGCAGCGGGACGGCGATGGCCAGGACCAGGAACCCGATGCCAAAGCGGAGCCAGACGACGGTCATCGTTTGCACTTCGTGCAGGGCGATCTTGGTGGCGATGAACGATGCACCCCACACGACAACCGCGAAGAGTGCGCCATAGTACGGCCGGCCGGATGGCGGGGGGGAATCACTCACGGGGGGACTGTGTGCGGGTTCTCATCCCGTATGATACCCCATTTCCGCACGGAAGGCAAACGCCGTGCGCCGCGTGTTTTTCATCGGGTGGATATGTATATTCGGTCACACTATCATCGACCATCATGCCCACACTTGCTGCTCTCGATATTGGTTCCAATGCCATGCGCCTCGCCATCGCGTCCGTCGATGCGGGGAAGCAGATCACTCTCCTTGACCTGTTGCGGGAGCCCGTCCGCCTCGGGCAGGATGTCTTCACCACGGGTGTGATCGCCGAGCGGACCATGGAGGTCGCCTGCGATGCGCTGCTGCGTTTCCGGCAGGCGATCGACGGTCATGGAGCGAAGCATGTCCGTGTCGTCGCCACCAGTGCCATGCGCGATGCCGTGAACCGCGAGATCTTCCTGGACCGGGTGCAGCAGGCCACAGGCTTGGAGATCAGCATCATCGGGTCCGAGGAGGAAGCACGGCTCATCCATCTTGCCGTGAAGGACCGTGTGGACCTGCACGACCGCTTTGCGGTGCTGGTGGATATCGGTGGCGGGAGCACGGAGATCACGCTGGCGGCAGACGGCGAGATCCTGTCGACGGCAAGTTACCGCATGGGGTCCGTGCGGCTGCTCCGCACGCTCGGTGAGCGGTCCGTGGACGAGCGTCAGGTGCAGCAATTGATCCAGGAGTATGTGGACGCGACGCAGCGGCGCATCAGCCGGGAGATCGGCGACCGGAAGATCGATCTGTGCATCGGGACCGGAGGGAATCTGGAATCGCTCGGCGATCTGCGGAAGGAGTTCCTGGGGGCCGACAAAGACACCGTGATCCCCGCACAGGAACTGGATGCGCTTGTGACGAAGCTGACCTCCCTGACGTACCAGGAGCGGGTGCAGCAGCTGCGGCTTCGTCCGGATCGTGCCGATGTGATCGTGCCTGCGGCACTGATCATTCAGAAGATCCTGCGGATCTGTCGCGCCGGTCAGTTGGTCGTCCCGAGGGTTGGGCTGAAGGACGGGTTGCTGCTCGACATCATCGAGGACCTGTATGGCGAACGGAAGCATCTCCGGCGCGATCAGGTCGTGGCGTCGGCGGTGCAGGTGGGCAGGAAGTACCAGTTCGACGAGGCGCATGCGCTGACGGTGTGCCGCATCGCCGGTCAGCTGTTCGACCGGACGAAAGACCTGCACCGCCTCGGTCCCGAGCATCGATTGTTCCTGGAGGTCGCAGCACTGCTGCACGACATCGGGCAGTTCATCGGGGCGGCGGACCATCACAAGCATACGCAGTATCTGCTGCTGGCGACGCCGATGATCGGGCTGACACGCGACCAGGTGGCGGTGATCGCGACCATTGCGCGGTACCACCGGAAATCGCTGCCGAAGCAACAGCACGATGCCTACCGGGCGTTGTCGCCGAAAGAACGCGTGATCGTCTCCAAGCTTGCCGCATTGCTGCGCATGGCGGATGCGCTGGACAATGAGCACGCATCGAAAGTGCACACCATCGAGACCGAGTATAAGAAGCCGAAGTTCATGCTCACATTGCGGGGTGATGGTGACCTGTTGCTGGAGAAATGGGCGCTCGCGAAGAAGGCCGATATGTTCGAGGAGGTCTACGGCGTGAAATTGGTGGTGGGCGAATGACACAGAAACGGGAACGTCAAGGGAGCAGGGGCACGACCACGAAGGGCGCGACAATGGGGTCGCGGGCGGGGGCAGGGGAACGGACGCGGGCACATGCGAGGCCCGTGCCGCATCGGGTGGGAAGGGTGGACGTGGTCCGCTGGACTCACGGCGATGCCGTGAAGGTGGTGAACGAGGCGCTGGATGACAGGTTCGGTGTGTTCATGGTCCGGCTTCGTCAGGCGAGGAGGCGTGCAACAGAGCCTGCGATCCATGACCTCCGGGTATCGATGCGGAGGCTCATTGCGGTCCTGGATCTTGCAGGTGAGATCGTTCCCGATGCGGGGATGCCATCGCTGCGCCGGCGACTCCGCAAATCGCTCAAGGGGTTCAACGCGGTACGCGACATCCACATTTCGCTGCTTGCGATGGGTGCGCTTCAGCGGTCGGTCCCCACGGTGCGGGCGTACATGGGGGCCTTGCGCAGACGCGAAGTGACCCTTCTGCGCGAATGTTCCGGTTCGTTACGGGCGATCGATGATCGATCCGTCGAGCGTTCGGTTGCCACCGTACAGCAATCGTTGTTCGCCGCCGCGGCAGATCCGGCGATCGCAGGAGCGATGCCGGCGGTGTTGCGCGGTGCGATGGCACGCGTGTATGTCCGGGCTGTGCGTGCGCTCCGGAACGTGAATGCCGCCGATGCCACCACGATCCATCGCTTGCGGGTCTCATTCAAGAAGCTCCGCTATACAACAGAGGTTCTTGCGCCCTTGCTCGGCGGCGTCCCGAAGGCAACGAAACGATGGATGGGCGAGTATCAGACGCTCATGGGAAACGTGCAGGATTGTGAGGTCATGATCGCCGGGGCACGCCGTTTCGCGTCGACGCCGGTGACGGGCCGGCGGATCCCCATGATCGCCGTGCAGGAAGCGCTTGCAGTGCGCAAGAACAGTGCATTGGCGGCATTTCTGGTGCGGGCGGGGGAGCTGGAAACCAGGTATCCGGCGGGGCCGGTCGGGGAACGATAGCAGCGGCGCGACCGATCCGGTCGCGCTAGAGACCCTGTTCGATCTCCAGAAGCCGCTGTTTTCTCCAGAGTCCGCCGCCGTAGCCGCCGAGTTTCCCGTTCTTGTTCACCACGCGGTGACAGGGAATGACGATGGCAAGACGGTTCTTGCCGTTCGCGCTTCCGGCTGCGCGCTGCGCGTGTGGTGTTCCCGCGTGGTCCGCGAGTTCTTCATAGGAGATCGTTGTGCCGTAGGGTATGCGGCGGAGTTCATCCCACACCTTCTGCTGGAACGGGCTTCCCGGATATGCGAGCGGGACCGTGAACTTCTTCAGCTTCCCCCTGAAGTACAGTGCGAGCTCATCCGTAAGTTGCCTGAGAATGGCGTTGGTGCCGGGTACGATCGGGCGCTTGAATGCGCGGCGCAGGGTCATGAACTGCGCATCCAGCATCCGCCGGTCCGTGAACTCCAGCAGAACAAGATGGTCCTGCGTTGCACCGGCGATGAGCGGTCCCAGTGGACTTTCGATCCAGGTGACCAGAAGGCATGCCGACCGGTGGGCCCTTCCGGGTGGGTTGCCGAAGGTCTTCGTGAACGCCTCACGGAATCCGCTGTGCGATTCGTAGCCATGCCCGAGCGTCACGTCATCCAGTCGTTTCCCCAGTCTGATCTGCTCGAATGCTTTGCCCAGCCGTCGACCCCGGCTGTATGCCTGGAACGTCATGCCGTAGTTCTTCTGGAAGTAGCGTCGTGCGCGTGCCGGATCGATGCCCCGCGTGCGGATGTCCCCATCGCGCACCCGTGCATCGGGTGCGCGGTCGACCAGCGTCAGGAGGTCGGCGACCCATGCAGGCGGAGTTCCCGCTGTGCTCATCGGCGCACAGCGCTTGCAGGGTCTGTATCCGGCAAAGAGCGCTTCCCTTGTGGTCGCAAAGAACTCCACGTTCTTCGGAAGGGGCTTGCGGGCGCCACACGATGGCTTGCAGAATATTCCGGTCGTGCGCACGCCGAGATAGAACACGCCGTCGTAGGTGACGTCGCTCTGCAGATAGGCGCGCTCCATCACGGTGCGTGAGGGAAGTGTGTGCATGGGCATGATCCTTCATGATGTCCAACCGATCGTACGGCAACGGCGCCATACTGCATCAACGATACCGTATGGCGCCGCCAGAGTCCACCGGAAAATGGACATCGATATCGAATGATCCCTGCCGCAGCATGTTCCGGTCTGCCGAGAACTCCGGGGGGGGGCGCCCTGATGGATGTCGGGCCGGAGGGAGGGGAAAGTGTGAGGAATGCAAAATCCTCCGGCCAGGATCGTATCAGTCAACCTTGCGGCCCTGGAGCGTGTCCAATATGCGATCCGGGGAATTGTGCGGCATTGGTGTGTTCTGCCCGGCTTCTTTCATTTCACCCCCCATTTTCGTAAATTTTCTATTCGATTTCAGCAACGATCCCCTGTGACACCTGGAGGCTCCATGGCATTCGACATCAAGGCCATCAACGAAAAGATCCAGCGCGAGAGCGCGTTCGTGGATATTCTGCAGACCGAGCTTGGCAAAGTGATCGTCGGCCAGAAATACATGGTCGAGCGGCTCCTGGTCGGGCTCCTCTCCAATGGCCACATTCTTCTTGAAGGCGTGCCCGGTCTGGCGAAGACGCTGAGCGTCAAGACCCTGGCCGCGGCGATCCAGGCGAAGTTCCAGCGGATCCAGTTCACTCCGGACCTGTTGCCTGCCGACCTTGTCGGCACGATGATCTTCAATCAGAAGGACGCGTCCTTCCAGACGAAGAAGGGTCCGATCTTCGCGAACTTCATCCTGGCGGACGAGATCAACCGTTCCCCCGCGAAAGTGCAGAGCGCATTGCTCGAAGCCATGCAGGAGCGCCAGGTGACGATCGGTGAGAACACGTACAAACTTCCCGAGCCGTTCCTGGTGCTGGCGACGCAGAACCCGATCGAGCAGGAGGGGACGTATCCGCTTCCGGAAGCCCAGGTCGACCGGTTCATGCTGAAGGTGAGGATCGGGTATCCCTCGAAGGAAGAGGAATTGCAGATCATGCGTGCGAACGTCGGGGGGCTGTTGGCGACGCCGACGCCGGTGGTCAAGCCGGAGGATATCATCAGTGCGCGTGCTGCGGTGGGTGACATCTATATGGATGAGAAGATCGAGCGGTACATCCTGGATATCGTGTTCGCGACGCGGAACCCCAAAGCATACAACCTCACGAACCTGACGCAGCTCATCAGCTACGGGGCCTCGCCGCGCGCGTCGATCAATCTTGCGCTGGGCGCGAAGGCCTATGCCTTCATCAAACGCCGTGGGTATGTGATCCCGGAAGATGTCCGTGCGGTCAGTCTGGATGTGCTCCGGCACCGCGTGGCGGTGACGTACGAGGCCGAGGCGGAAGAAGTGACCTCCGAGGCGGTGGTGCAGGAAGTGCTGAACAAGATCGAAGTGCCGTAAGACCTCATGGAAACGCGCGATCTCTTAAAGAAGGTCCGGCAGATCGAGATCAAGACCCGCGGTCTGGTCAATCAGGTCTTCTCGGGCGAATACCACTCCGTCTTCAAAGGACGGGGCATGGAGTTCTCCGAGGTACGGGAGTACCAGTACGGCGACGATATCCGGAGCATCGACTGGAATGTGTCGGCGCGCTTCAACCATCCGTTCGTGAAGATCTTCGAGGAAGAGCGCGAACTGACGGTGATGCTGGTGGTGGACTTCAGCCGGTCCGGGCAGTTCGGCACGGCGCAGGCGATGAAGAACGAGATCGCGGCAGAGATCTGTGCCGTGCTCGCCTTCTCCGCCATCAAGAACAACGACAAGGTCGGTCTCATCCTGTTCACCGACCGTATCGAGAAGTTCGTGCCCCCGAAGAAGGGGCGTGCGCACATCCTCCGCATCATCCGTGAGCTGATCTCGTTCGAGGCGAAGGGGAGCGGGACCAGCATCCGCGGCGCGCTGGAGTATCTGCACCACGTGCACAAGAAGCGCACGATCGCGTTCGTGATCTCGGACTTCATCGATGATGGGTACGATCAGATCCTCCGGATCATCAGCAGGAAGCACGACGTCATTGCGGTGGAGTTGTCCGACCCGCGGGAAGAGGCGCTGCCCGAAGCGGGCCTCATGAAGCTCACCGATGCGGAATCCGGCAATGAACGCTGGGTGGATACGTCGGACCGTGCGGTCCGTGCAGCATTTGTGAAGTACTGGAAGGAGCGTCGCGAGCAGCGCCGGACGCTCTTCCTCCGGAGCAAGGTGGATGCCATCCCGGTCCGTATCGACCGGCCGTACATCAAACCGATCGTGGACTTCTTCAAGCGCCGGGAGAGCAGGCTATGATGACCGGTGGACGCCGCCTGGCGGCTCTCAGTGTGCTGGTGGCCGCCGTGCTCGTGGTGCAGGGGCCGCTGAGTCCCGTGCATGCGCAACGTGCATCGGCGCGTGCGCATATCGACTCCACGGTGTACGTGATCGGCGACCGCATCATCGTGCATGTGGATGTGGCGCACACGCCCGGCCTGACGCTGCAACCCCTCGTGCCCGATTCCCTTGGCGGTTTCACGGTGCTCGGCCAATCGGGGATGCAGAAGGTCACCGATTCCACGGCGCGGGCGGAGTTCGTCCTCGCGAAGTACGACTCCGGCGATGCCACCATCCCGTCGATGCCGTTCCTGTACTTCCTCCCGGGGGACACGGCGTCGCACTATGCCCGGACGAACGAGTTGCAGGTGACCATCACCACCGTGCCGCCCGACACGTCGCAGGACATCAAGGACCTCCGTCCGATCATGTCGCTCCCGCTTGCCTGGGAGGATATCGCGCTGTACGGCGGGATCATGCTTATCGTTCTTGCCCTCGCGTTCCTGGGATACCGGTATTGGAAGAGGCGCACACCCCACCATGGCGCAGAGGAATCCGGGCCGCCGCAGCGCCCTGCCCATGTCATCGCACTTGAAGAACTGGGTACCCTGAAGGCGAAGAAGCTCTGGCAGGCCGGTCAGGTGAAAGAGTATTACTCGGAGTTGACGGAGATCCTCCGGCGGTATTTCGAGAACCGGTATTCCATGCCGGCGCTCGAGGAGACCACCGACGAGATCATGGATGGCCTGCGCACACTCCGTCCGGGTACCGAGCTGCTGCGCAGCACCGAATCCGTTCTGCGATTGGCGGACCTGGTGAAGTTCGCGAAGCATACGCCCTCGATGAGTGACCATGAGCAGGCGATGGACGCGGTGCATGTGTTCGTGGACCGGACGAAGATCGTGGACATGACGCCGGTGGCACCGGAGAAGGGTGCGAGCGATGTGGCATCCTAACACGACGTTCGCCAACCCGGAGTTCCTGTGGGGGCTGCTGATCATCCCGGTCCTGGTGTATTGGTACATCCGGCGCCATCGCCGGGCGTTCAGTGATGTGCGGTTCTCCACGCTGGCGGCATTCGCGGACGCGACGCCGACCTGGCGCGAGCGATTGCGCCATGCCCCGCTGGTGCTCCGGATGATCGTGATCGCGGCGGTGATCGTGGGCATGGCCCGGCCGCAGACGACATCGCAGGGAGAGGACATCTATACCGAGGGCATCGACATCGCCATGCTGCTGGACATCAGCGGGAGCATGCTGGCGGAGGATTTCCAGCCGAACCGCATCAAGGCGGCGAAGGCCGTGGCGCAGGAGTTCATCGACGGCCGGCGCAACGATCGCATCGGTCTCGTGATATTTGCCGGGCAGAGCTTCACGCAGTGTCCGATGACCACCGACTACCGGGTGTTGAAGGACCTTCTGCGCCAGGTGGAGCCGGGGATGGTCGAGGACGGCACCGCGATCGGCATGGCCATCGCGCAGGGGGTGAACCGCCTGAAGGACGGGAAGGCGAAGAGCAAGGTCATGATCCTGCTGACCGACGGCGTGAACAACCGGGGAGAGATCGACCCGATCACGGCGGCGCAGATCGCCCAGACGTTCGACATCCGGATCTACACCGTCGGGGTGGGCACGGTGGGTGAGGCACCGTATCCCGTGCAGACGCCGTTCGGGACGCGGTACCAGAACGTGCCGGTGGACGTGGATGAGAAGACCCTGTCGTCCATTGCCACGATGACCGGTGCGCAGTACTTCCGTGCGAAGAACAACCGTGCGTTGAAGCAGATCTATGCAGAGATCGATCAGCTCGAGAAGACCCGCATCGAAGTGAAGTCGTACCGTTCGTACACCGAACGGTTCGCGCCATGGGCGTGGCTGGCGCTGGCGGTGCTGCTCCTCGAACTCCTGGTCTCCGGGGTCATCCTCAGGAAGGTGCCGTGATGGTCCGGTTCGTGCATGAAGAGTACCTGATGCTCCTGGCCATCGTCCCGGTGCTGCTTGCCGTGGGATGGTGGGTGTGGCGTATGCGGAAGGGAGCCGCGGCGGCATTTGCGACGCCGGCGATGATCGGGCGACTCGCACCGGCGGCGAGCCGGTACAAGCGTCCGGTGAAATTCGGGATCCAGGTGTTCATCGTTGTCGTTCTCATTCTTGCGTTGGCGGACCTGCAGGTAGGGACGCGACTGGAAGAGGTGAAGCAGGAGGGTGTGGAGATCTTCCTGGCGCTGGACCTCTCGCTCAGCATGAAGGCCGAGGATATCAAGCCGAACCGTCTCGAAAAGGCGAAACTCGAGATCCGCAATCTGATCGGCCGGCTGGGCGGTGACCGGATCGGGCTCGTGGTGTTCGCCGGAAAGGCGTACACGCAATTCCCGCTTACCACGGATTACAGCGCGGCGAATCTGTTCCTGGATGTGATCGATGTGGATGCGGTGTCCACGCCCGGCACGGCCATCGGCACGGCGATCGAGCAGGCGATGGCCTCGTTCGATCTCAAGGACCCGACCACGAAGGTGATCGTGGTGATCACGGACGGGGAGAATACGGACGGCGAGGTGTTCGAGGCGGCCGAGGCCGCGGCTGCCAGGGGCGTGATACTCTACACCATCGGCATGGGGTCGCCGACGGGTGCGCCGATCCCGCTGGTGACGAACGCGGGGGTGAGCGATTTCAAGCGTGACCGGATGGGTGCGGTGGTTGTGACGAAGCTGGATGAAGCCTCACTCGAGCGCATCGCGCTCATCGGGAAGGGGAAGTATTTCCGGTCGTCGACGTCGCAGGACGAGCTCGATGCCATCTACAAGGATGTGAATGCGCTGCAGAAGAGGGAATTCGGCGTGAAGCAGTTCACGGACTACGAGGACCGGTTCCAGTACTTCCTTGCGTTCGCGGTGCTGCTGCTGATCCTGGAACTGCTGTTGTCGGAGAACAAGACTCCCTGGCTGTCGCTCGGGCGGTTCCTGCGGCGCGAGGAGGAGGTGAAGGCATGAAACGGGCAACGGTGGTAGCGGTCGTCGGTCTGGCACTGTGCGCCCTGCCGGTGCATGCGCAATCGGTCCGTTCGCTGGTGAATGGCGGGAATGACTTCTATCATGACCAGCGGTATCCGGACGCGGAGATCAAGTACCGTAAGGCGCTGGAGCAGGACCAGCAATTGGTGCAGGGTCATTTCAATCTTGGCAACTCCCTGTACCGTCAGGGAAAATACGATGAGGCCGTGCGTGCGTATGATGCGGCGCGGCAGGTGGCGACCGAGAGTCAGACCCGCGCGAATGCATCCTACAATATCGGCAACGCCTGGATGAAGGCGCAGCAGCCGCAGAAGGCCATTCAGGCGTACGTGGACGGGCTCAAGCTGAATCCTGACGACCAGGAAGCGAAGTACAACCTCTCGGCCGCACTCCGCATGCTCCAGCAGCAACAACAGCAGCAGAATCAGCAGAACAAGCAGAACAAGGACAAGCAGCAGAACAAGGACAAGCAGAACCAGCAGCAACAGCAGCAGAACAAGGATCAACAGGACCAGAAGAAGCAGCAACAGCAGCAGGACCAGAACCAGGATCAACAGCAACAGCGTCAGCAGCAGCCGCGGGAGAAGCAGATCTCGAAGGCTGACGCCGAACGCATACTCGACGTGCTGAAGAACAATGAACGAGACATCCAGAAGAAACGCCAGGCGAAGCCTGCTGGCCGTGCGCGCACAGACAGGGACTGGTAGGCCGATGGGACGGCAATGGACCGGATTGGTTGCCGCCCTGGCGCTGTTCTGGGCCGTGGGCGCAGGGCAGTCGGCGAAATTCGAGGCCTCGGTGGACCGCACCACCGTCGGTCAGGGCGAGCAATTCAACTACGTGCTCACGCTGGAGGGGCAATTTGCCGGCGGCGGGAAGAACCTCCAGCTGCCCGACCTGAGCAAGTTCCACATCATGGCCGGACCGAACCAGTCCACGAGCATGCAGATCATCAACGGGTCCGTGTCGTCGTCGGTCACCTACGCGTATGTGCTGCAGCCGAAGGAACTCGGGACGTTCACGATCGGGCCTGCGTCGATCGAGGCGGGTGGCGCCGTGCTGAAGAGCTCGCCGGTGGCCATTCAGGTTGTCAAGGCGGCCCCCCGTCAGAACCGTCAGCAGCAGGGTGGCGATCCCACGGCAGGACTCTCGGAAGAACTCTTTCTGCGTGCGGCGGTGGACCGCAACCACGTGATGCAGGGCGATCAGGTGAACCTGGTCTTCAAGTTGTACACCCGGGTATCGGTCGTGAATTACGCGGTGTCGAAGAATCCGGCGATGACCGGCTTCTGGAGTGAGGATGTCGAGATCCCGAAGAACATCAGTCTGACCAACGAGACCATCAACGGCAAGACGTACCGTGTGGGCGTGTTGCGGCGCGTCGCGTTGTTCCCCACACAATCGGGCACGCTCGAGGTCGGTCCGATGGAAGTGCAAACAACCGTGCAGTTGCAGAGTCCGCGGTCGAACGATCCGTTCGAGTCCTTCTTCCGTGATCCGTTCGGCCGTAACGTCAGCTACACCGCGGCGAGCGATCCGGTGAAGGTTGTGGTGGACCCGCTTCCCGGCGGCGCGCCGTCCGACTTCAAGGGTGCCATCGGGCAGTTCGCGATGAGCACGGCCATCGACAAAAGGACGACGCGGGCGAACGAGCCGGTGAGTCTGAAAGTGACGGTCTCGGGCACGGGGAACATCAAGCTGCTGGAGGCACCGGCACTGGAATTGCCGCCGGACTTCGAGCAATACAGTCCGAAGGTCACCGAGTCGATCAACCGGTCGCAGGGGCGTGTCAGCGGCAGCAAGACGTTCGAGTATCTGATGATCCCCCGGTATCCGGGGTTGAAGGTCATCAAGCCGGTCACCATGTCGTATTTCGATCTCAAAAAGCGTGAGTATGTGCATCTTCGCTCACCGCAGATCGACCTCAATGTGGAGCAGGGGGCGGCGGGAAGTGCGACGGTGATGTCGGGGGTCAACCGTGAGGATGTGAAGCTGCTGAGTCAGGATATCCGGTTCATCAAGATGCAGGCGCCGGTGATCGTGCGTCCGGGTGACCGCTTGTATGCGGACCCCATTTTCATCATGCTGATGGTGTTGCCCTTCGCCGGACTGGCCGGTGCATGGGTGTATGCGCGGCAGCGTCAGGTGGTGATGGCCGATCAGGCGGGGTACAGGAACCGGCGGGCCATGAAGGTGGCGCAGAAGGGGTTGCGTGAGGCGGAGTACCTGTTGAAGGAAAAGTCGCCGCGGAAGGGAGAGCCGTCGTCCAACCAGCGGCTCCGGTTTTACGCGGAGGTCTCGAAAGCACTCTGGAAGTATCTGGGCGACAAGTTGAACATCCCGCAGGCCGAGTTTTCGGTTGAAGGGGCGGTCACCGTTCTCCGCGAGCGCGGTGCGTCGGAGGACTTGCTGACGTCGTTGCGGTCGGTGCTGGAGACGTGTGATATGGCGCGGTTCGCTCCAACGAGTCTCGAGCTGACGGCGATGCAGAAGACCTATGACGATGCCCGGCGGGTGATCGTGGACGTTGAACGGACGTTGAGGACGCGATGAAACGGATCCTCTTCCTTGGCGTGGCGATGTGTCTGGCCTACGGACTCCAGGCCCAGACGGTGGAGCAGCGGTACCAGCAGGGGAACGCGTTGTATCAGCAGGGGAAATTCGCCGAGGCTGCCGCGGCGTACGAGACCATCCTGCAGTCGGGGTATACCGGTGGCGAGATCTGCTTCAATCTTGGCAACGCGTATTACAAGACCGGGAACATGGGGAAGGCGATCCTGAACTACGAGCGTGCCCTCCGGTACCTTCCGGCCGATGATGATGTCCGGCACAATCTCCAGCTGGCGAACCTGCAGATCGTGGACAGGATCGATCCGGCGCCGCGGTTGTTCCTGTGGGACTGGTGGGACGGGATCAAGGATGTGTTCTCGCTGAATGGGATCACCTGGTTGACCTGGCTCCTGGTGGTGCTGTTCCTCGGGTCGATCGCGCTGATCCTGCTGGCGCGGACCTATGTGCTGCGGAAGTCGGGGCTGGTCGCATCGATCGTCACAGGCCTGGCATTGCTGATGGGGACGACCATCCTCGGGGGGAAGATCATGGATGCGAACAGCAACGAAGAGGCCGTGATCACGGCCGTGATCGCCACGGCGAAGAACTCACCGGACGCGAAGAGCAGCGATGCGTTCGTCATCCACGCCGGACTGAAGGTGCGCATCACCGACTCGATCGGACAGTGGCTCCGCATACGTCTCCTCGACGGCAAGATCGGGTGGGTGGAGATCAGATCCGCGGAGCGGATCTGATCTCAATTAAGAATTAAGAACTAAGAATTCTCAATTCTTGATTGGCGCTAGAATCGATACGTCCAGTCGTGGTTCAAGTAACGTGATTCGGCGAGGGCACGGATCTCTTCGAGCGGCAGCTGTCCATACGCGGTTGTAGCACCCCATTCCTCCTTCAATGCGGCCGTGAGTGTTGCCGCATCCAGCCCGAGGTTCACCAGAAATTCCCGGTGGGGCCTTCCTTTGCGGTACTCCGGTTGATGTGACGGCATCGGCAACAGTTCCTCGATGATGTCCAGGTTCGCATCGAGGAGAAAGGTGCCATGGAACAGGACCGCGTGGCTTTTCCGGCGTTGAGCATTCCCCGAGAATTTCCGGCCACCGAGCACGAGATCGGTATGACCCCGGCGGTCGATGGGGAAGCCGGTCAGGTGGTGGACTGCTCCCGCGATACGTTCCAGGACGTAGGTGCCGGTGGAGGTGATGTTCTCGAGGGCCGGGTCGCGATCGATGCGCAGAATGATGGAGTAGTTCAGACATCCCGGTGCCTGAACTATCGTACCCCCACCGCTTGTTCTACGATAGAGGGGGATCGCTCTGGCAACGCAGGCATCGACACGGACCTCATCCAGGATGCGGTTCGTGTACCCCGCGACCACGAAGTACGTTTCCGGGCTCCAGACGCGCAGGGTTTCGCGGCCGGGGCTCGCATCGCAGAGATCCAGCAAGACGTCGTCGCACGCCAGCTGCATTCCCGGAGTGTGGAGCTGTTCGTCAGTGAAATGCACTGCACTTAGGTATTGTGTGCAGAGGCAGAAACGCGTACATTACGCAGTCCTTTTACAGGTGAGAACGAGTGGAAAAAGAACTTACGAAACCCGATGGCGCCCCGCAAGGGGCGCACGCAGAACAGGAACGATGGCTGGATTCTCTGGAATTGGTGCTGGAATCGGTACTCCGCGACCAGCCCGCGGAGAAGCTGCCACTGCTTTTCGAGCGACTGAAGACGCGATTGCGCGATGCCGGGATGCAGATCCCGCGTTCGGTAAGCACCCCGTACCTCAATACCATTCCCGTGGAAGACGAGCCTGAATATCCGGGTGACCGCGAGATCGAGCGCCGGATCAAGAGCTTCATCCGCTGGAACGCCATGGCGATGGTGGTGAACGCCAACCGGGCGCACGGCGGACTCGGGGGACATATCTCTTCCTATGCCTCGTCGGCGACGCTCTATGAGGTCGCATTCAACCATTTCTTCCGTGGCGGCGATGGCGACCGCCCTGCGGACATGGTCTTCTTCCAGGGTCATGCGTCGCCGGGTATCTATGCCCGGGCGTTCCTGGAAGGACGCATCGATACCCAGAAGCTCCATCATTTCCGTCAGGAGCTTGCACGGACGGGCGGACTGTCGTCGTATCCGCACCCGTACCTGATGCCGGACTTCTGGCAGTTCCCCACGGTCTCGATGGGCCTGGGCCCGATCATGTCCATCTATCAGGCGCGCTTCAACCGCTACCTCAAGGCCCGTGGCTTCATCACCGGCGAGGAGCCGAAGGTCTGGTCCTTTGGCGGCGACGGCGAAACGGATGAACCGGAGACGCTGGGAGCGCTCACGCTGGCATCGCGTGAGGGGCTGGACAACCTCGTGTGGATCGTGAACTGCAATCTGCAACGGCTCGACGGGCCGGTGCGGGGCAATGGGAAGATCATTCAGGAGTTGGAATCCGCGTTCCGTGGTGCGGGATGGAACGTCATCAAGGTGGTGTGGGGATCGGACTGGGACCCGCTTCTCGCAGAGGATGCGGATGGCCTCCTGATGAAGCGCATGGAAGAGGCGGTCGATGGTGACTTCCAGAAGTATTCCGTCGAGACCGGCAGTTATACGCGCAAGCATTTCTTCGGGAAGTATCCGGAGCTTGCGAAGCGGGCACTCAAGCTGACCGACGATCAGATCCGGAAGCTTCAGCGTGGCGGTCATGATCCGCGCAAGGTGTACGCTGCGTACAAGGCGGCGATGGAGCATCGTGGCTCTCCGACGGTGATCCTGGCGAAGACCGTGAAGGGATACGGTCTGGGCGAGGCCGGCGAAGGCCGCAATGTGTCGCACCAGCAGAAGAAGCTGAACGAGAAGGAGCTGCGGGAGTTCCGGTCGCGGTTCGGCATCCCCATCAGCGATGAGGATGTCGCCGACACGCCGTTCTACCGTCCGCCCGACGACAGTCCGGAGATCACGTATCTGCGTGAGCGCCGGAAGACCCTTGGCGGCGGTCTGCCCCGGAGGGCCGAGCATGCGCCCGCGATGGAGATCCCGGAGCTGGAGAAGTTCGCGGAGTTCCTCAAGGGGACCGGGCACACCGAGGTGTCGACCACCATGGCGTTCGTGCGCATGCTCGGCATGCTCCTGCGGAACAAGGCCATCGGCAAGAACATCGTCCCGATCATCCCTGATGAGGCCCGGACGTTCGGTATGGACCCGCTCTTCCGGGAGATCGGCATCTATTCGCCGAAGGGCCAGCTCTACGAGCCGGTGGACTCGGAGTCGCTCTTGTATTATCGCGAGGCCAAGGACGGGCAGATCCTCGAAGAAGGGATCACCGAAGCGGGTGCCATGTCGTCCTTCATCGCCGCAGCCACGGCGTATGCGAACCATGGCGTGAACATGATCCCGTTCTACATTTATTATTCGATGTTCGGGTTCCAGCGCATCGGCGATCTTGCCTGGGCCGCGGGCGACATGCGTGCCAAGGGGTTCATGCTCGGTGCGACGGCCGGGCGCACGACGTTGAACGGCGAGGGTCTGCAGCATGAGGATGGGCACAGCCATCTGCTTGCCACGACCGTGCCGAACCTGCGGGCCTATGATCCGGCGTTCGCCTATGAGACCGCTGTGATCGTGCAGGACGGCTTGCGGCGGATGTACGGTGAAGGCGAGGCGGTGTTCTATTACCTCACGCTGTACAATGAGAATTATCCCATGCCGCCCATGCCCGACGGCGTGACGGACGGCATTCTGAAGGGGCTCTACAAGTTCCGGGCGGCGGAAGGAAAGGGGCAGCACACCGCCCAGATCTTCGCCAGCGGCCCAATCATGCGTCAGGCCCTGCGCGCGCAGGAGATCCTTGCGGACCAGTTCTACATCGCGGCCGACATCTGGAGTGCGACGAGTTACAAGGCCCTGCGGAATGATGCATTGAACGTGCAGCGGTGGAACATGCTGCACCCGACGGAGCCCCCGAAGACCTCGTATGTGGAACAGGTGCTGCACGCGGAGAAGGGACCGTTCATCGCCGTCTCCGATTACATGAAGCTCGTCCCCGACCAGATCGCACCGTGGGTTCCCGGCGGCCTGACGACGCTGGGTACGGATGGATTCGGGCGGAGCGATACCCGTCCGGCGTTGCGGCGGTTCTTCGAGATCGATGCGGAGAGCATCGTCATCGCAACATTGTATGCCCTCGCCCGCAGGGGAGAGTACGATCCTGCCCGGGTAGCGGCGGCGATCAGGGACCTGGGCGTCGATCCGGAGAAGCATTTCCCCGCGATCGTTTGAGTTCACTGGCGAAGCAAAGGAGCATTCATGGAGATACGTCTACCGCGGCTGGGTGAGGGAGCGGATTCCGGCACCGTCGCGACGATCTTTGTCAAACAGGGCGACCGCATCGCGAAAGATCAGCCCGTCCTGGAGTTGGAGAGCGAGAAGGCCGTTGCATCCATCCCCTCGCCCGTTGAGGGGGTCGTGGGAAGTGTACATGTCAAGGAAGGCGACGTTATCAAGGTCGGCGCCTTGCTGCTGACCGTGAGCGACGGAGGGGCGGATGCCGGGGCACCCTCTGCACGCATGGTGGACGCCCGCGTTGGCGATGAGGAGCCGGAGGAAGAACCAGCACGCCCCGCGGCACCCGTTGCCGCTGCGCGGCCGGTGATGCAGCCGACCGGAGCGGTGCTCGAAGCACCGACCGGACCGCAGCCGCCCGCGTCTCCAACCGTGCGCAGGATCGCACGGGAACTGGACATTGACCTCCGCCGCGTGCGGGGGACGGAATCCGGGGGGCGTGTGGGCGTCGCCGATGTGCGCCGGTACGTCCAGTGGTTGCAGGAGACCGCGCTCGGTGCGCGTCCTGCCGCGGGTGGTGTGGCGGCGGGTGCTGCACCGGCGCCTGTTCCGGCCGTGGTGGATTTCGCGAAATGGGGACCGGTGGAGAGCAAGCGGATCACGACGCTCCGGAAGACCATCAGCACCAGGATGGTCGAGTCGTGGACGCGCGTGCCGCATGTGACGCAGTTCGATGAGGCCGATGTCACCGCCATCATGGCACTCCGCAAGAAGTATGCGCCGGCGTATGAGAAGAAGGGTGTGCGGCTGACGCTCACCTCCTTCGCGCTCCGTGCCGTGACGAACGCGCTGAAGAAGCATCCGCTGTTCCATGCCAGCATGCAGGAAGCCACGGGCGAGGTGATCTTCAAGCAGTACTATCATATCGGACTTGCGGTGGACACCGAGCACGGGCTCATCGTGCCGGTGATCCGGGACGTCGACAAGAAGGACCTGGTGCAGCTCTCGGCGGATGTGACGACCGTGGCGGACAAGGCGCGTGACCGGAAGCTGGCGCTGGAGGAGATGCAGGGTGGTACGTTCAGCATCTCGAACCAGGGCGGCATCGGTGGCGGGTTCTTCACCCCGATCATCAACACCCCGGAAGTGGCGATCCTCGGCATGGGCCGGAGTGCGCCAAAACCGGTCATCCGTGAGGGGAAGGTCGTTGAACGCACGATCCTGCCGCTCGGGTTGTCGTATGACCACCGGATCATCGATGGTGCCAATGCCGCACGGTTCATCGTGGACCTTGTCCGCGAGTTCGAGCAATTCTCCGAAGACGATGTGAAGATCTGACAGGGACAGACACGTGAATACCATGACCACAGATGTTGTTGTGATCGGCGCGGGCCCCGGCGGGTATGCCGCGGCATTCTATGCGGCCGATAAAGGAAAGAGTGTTGTGCTGGTGGAGCGTGACGCCCGTCTGGGGGGCGTGTGTCTCAACCGCGGCTGCATCCCCTCGAAAGCGCTGCTGCACGCAGCGAAGCTCATCGACGAAGCGAAGGAGTCCTCCTTCCGGGGGATCCATTTCGATGCTCCCCGCATCGATCTGAACCAGATGCGTGCGTGGAAGGACGGCGTGATCGAGAAGCTGGCGGGCGGTGTGCGCACACTGGCCCAGAAGCGTGGCGTGCAGGTGCTTGAAGGGAAGGCGCATTTCGAGGACTCGAAGACCTTGCGTGTGGAGACCGCGTCCGGACAGCAGTTCATCACGTTCGGGAAGGCCATTGTGGCGGTCGGCTCACGTCCGGCCATGCCGCCGGCGTTCGACCTTGGCAATCCGCGCGTCATGACGTCGACCGAAGCGCTGGAGATCGAAGAGATCCCGGAGAAGCTGCTGGTCGTTGGCGGCGGCTACATCGGCATGGAACTCGGTACGGTGTATGGCACGCTGGGGAGCGAGGTCATCGTAGTGGAGGCCATGCCGGCAGTGCTGGCGGGGGCGGATCAGGACCTGGTGCGGCCGGTGTTGCGCCGGGCGGCGAAGTTGTTCAAGGAGATCCGGACCTCGGTGAAAGTCCTGAAGATGGCCACCTCGGGCAAGCAGATCAAGGTGGACATCGAGATGAACGGCGAGAAGCGTCAGGAGATGTACGACCGGGTGCTCGTCTCGGTCGGGCGTGCACCCAACTGCGCGGACATGGGGATCGAGAATACGAAGATCGTCAGGGACGAGAAGGGGTACATCACGGTCGACAAGCATCAGCAGACCGCCGATCCGAACATCCTTGCGATCGGCGATGTGGTGGGCGGGGTGATGCTTGCGCACAAGGCGTCGAAGGAGGCGCGGATCGCCGTGGAAGCGATCGTAGGGGAGGATACGGTGTTCGAGAACATCATCATCCCGGCGGTGGTCTTCACCGATCCGGAGATCGCCTGGGCGGGCATGACCGAAGCCGAAGCAAAGGCGTCGAACCGTACCGTCGAGGTCGTGAAGTTCCCGTGGACCGCTTCGGGCCGTGCGCTGAGTTTCGACAGGACCGATGGCATGACGAAGTTGATCGTGGACCCTGACACCGAGCGCATTCTCGGTGCGGGCATCGTCGGTGCGGGGGCAGGGGAGCTGATCGGCGAAGCGGTGGTGGCCATGGAGATGGGCGCGACCGCGTATGATCTCGCGCAGTCCGTGCATCCCCATCCCACGCTCTCCGAGACGTGGATGGAATGCGCCGAGGCGTTCTACGGTCATGCGACGCATGTGATGAGCAAGAAGAAGTAGCAGCAGCAGACAGGACGGAAAAGCACAGGGCACACCAGCATCGCTGGTGTGCCCTGTGTGTTCTGGGATACCCGGGCCCGTGCATGTTCTGCCCGGGCCTCATTCTTACTTCAACGCGGTTTCAACCGCCTTCACCAGTTCTTCGGACAGCGGTTCCGTTCCGGACCCGAACTTCGCGATCACGTGACCGTCCTTGCCGACCAGGTACTTCGTGAAGTTCCACTTCACGCCACCCGCTGTCGCCGGATTCGCATCCTCGGACGTCAGGTATGCGTAGAGCGGATGCTGGTCGCTGCCCTTGACGGAGATCTTCGAGAACATAGCGAAGGTCACATTGTAGTTCGTCGAGCAGAAGGTCTTGATGTCCGCATCGGTACCGGGTTCCTGCCAGCCGAAATTGTTCGCCGGAAATCCGAGCACCATCAGTCCCTTGTCCTTGTACCGCCGGTAGAGTTCCTCGAGTCCGGTGTACTGCGGAGTGTAGCCGCATTTCGATGCCACGTTCACGATCAGCAGCACCTTGCCCTTGTAGCGGGCGAGCGGGACATCGGCTCCGTCGATGCTCTTCATCGTGAACTCATGGACGCTCTCCGGCGCAGGGGCGTCGGTCCGCGATCCCTTCGCTGTACCCGTCAGCGAACCCACCATCATCATGTATGCCATCAGGCTCATAGTCAAGACCCTCCTCATCGTGGCTCCTTTCCAACCGCATGTGATTTCAGCGATTACCGTACATCATATAAACAATCACTCCCGGCGGGAGTTCCCGGCCGTCCTCCGGGGGGGCGGCATCCGATTTTGCCGGTATTGCTTGACTTTCATTTACCCAGTCTGTATCCTGAAGTCAGGAATGTGTTCTTTTCATCGAACGGCGTTTGCAGTCGGTACGAGGGTCCCATAGTTCGCGGACGCCGTACGACGAACTCATGGGTAAGCGGTGGAAGCAGTGATGCATATCCGCGAGAGGGAGCTACCGTCATGAAGAAGAGCAAGCGAATGGTGCGACGGAGCATCCTGCAGTGTCTGTATGCGCATTTGCAGGACGCCTACGGACTGGAGTCCACGGCCGAGCAATTCGTTCAGGACCAGATGTCGGATCGAGAGATCGATGCGTTGCTGGCGTTCAAGAGCGATGCCCGGATCGATGAGTTGCGCAGCGCTCTCAACCGGCTCGAGGCAGGTGGCTACGGAACCTGTCTCGCCTGCAAGAGTCCGGTGGATCAGAACCTTCTGGATGTGGATCCTGCGCGGCGGCTATGTGGTTCGTGTGAGGTGTTGTACAGTCACATCATGACCCGCGGCACGGGGATATCGCTCTCGTCACGGCTCTGATCCCCGATCGCTCATTCCACGTATTCCGGTACAGCATCCGCTGTACTGTATCCCCTGCAGACCATCCTGACCACACACACGGATCTCCATGAAGCGTGATCTTGTTTCCTTTGCATTGTGGACGGCGGAAGAGCTCCAGACCGTTCTGCGGATCAGTCGTGAGCTTGCCTCCGACAGTGGCCGTGTGCGTCAACCGCTCGCCCACCGGACCGCGGCGATGATCTTCGAGTGTGCGTCGCTCCGCACGCGGGTTTCCTTCGAGGTCGGCATCGCGCAGCTGGGAGGCCATCCGGTCTTCCTCGATGACACGACCATACGGATGGCGGCGCGCGAGTCCGTGCACGACATCGGCTCGATCGTCTCTCAGTACACCGATCTCATCATCGCACGCACTGTCCGCCATCAGACGTGTGTGCAGCTGGCGGAGAGCGCGACGGTGCCGGTGATCAACGCACTCACGGACCTGCTGCATCCCTGTCAGGTGCTCGGTGATGTGTACACGCTGATGGAGCGGCGCCGGTTCACCCCGACGACGAAGATCGTGTATGTGGGTGATGGTAACACCATGGCCAACTCCTGGCTCGAGTGTGCCGCACGTCTGCCTTTCCACCTGGTGTGTTCGTGTCCCGCGGGGTATGAGCCGCATCCGCGTTTTCTGGACGAGGCGCAGACCGCGGGGATCAGCCGGGTCGACATGATCTCCGATCCCATTGCCGCCGTGGCCGATGCCGATGTGGTGTATACGGATGTCTGGCCGCAGGCCACACCGCGCGTGGAGGAAGGACGGCGTGCGCTCCTCTTCAAGCCGTACCAGGTGAACCGGGCGTTGCTGAAACACGCGAAACCCGATTGCGTTGTCATGCATCGCCTCCCCGCGAACCGCGGCGAGGAGATCACCGGCGAGGTCCTGGATGGCTCGAATTCCATCGCTCTGGAGCAGGCGCGCAACCGTCTAACCGTTCAGAATGGGATCATGGCCGCCTTGCTGGGCGGGTCCATCCAATAAGAGGAGCGCTGTCCGGTAAAGTGGGCATTGGCCACGAATGTGGACAGTGCCCGCTGCCATTTTCGCCCCTGTGCCCTGAAAAGGGCAATCTGCCGTCTGGCATGCCTGTTGGAGCATATCCCTGTGAAAGCAGTCACAGCGGAGAGAGGTTCCCATGAAACGTATACTGATAGTTCTGGCGCTGGTGGCCCTGAGTGGTCTGGCGAGTGTCCGCGCATTCTCATTCGGCGGGTTCGAGATCTCGTTCGGTGCGTTCTACTCGTCCCTGGATCCGCATGGCGAATGGGTCACGGTCGATGCGGGCCTGTATGCGTGGCGCCCGATGCGCGTGGTAACCGGTTGGCGCCCATATCAATTCGGCCGGTGGGTATGGACCGACGACGGATGGTACTGGGACACCGATGAGCCCTGGGGCTGGGCCACGTATCATTATGGCCGCTGGTACTTCGACGACTACTATGGATGGCTCTGGATCCCCGGTTATGACTGGGCCCCGGCCTGGGTGGAGTGGCGGTATGGAGGCGACCATGTCGGATGGGCTCCTCTCGGTCCGTATGCAGTGTACAATGGCTACTATGGCATCCACTATTCGCGGCACTGGGTCACACCGTACCACTATTGGTCGTTCGTGGATTGCCGTCACATGATGCATCATGATATCCATCGCTACGTGTATCGTTCGGAAGACAACACCAGGTTCATCGGGCGGACACGGACGGCCGGCAGTGTACGTCCGGGTAACGGGCGGGCACTGTCGCGCGGACCGGAACCGGAATACATCGAGCGGCGTGGGGACGTGCGCATTCCGCGCACGACGCTGGTGGATGTGGAAGACCGGGATCGGGTGCGGGGCATGCGTGGCGAGGGGAATGATCGCATCGGTGTCTACCGTCCGCGCATTGAAGACCGGCGTGGTGACGAACGCGTCGAACGTCCTGGCTCGGTCCGTGAGAACGAGCGGATGCCATCGCTGGATACGCGCCGGCTGGATGTGCGGCGCCGTGAAGAGGCGCGTGCTGATGGGCGGTCCATCGACCGGATGCAGCCGAGGAGCACGGAACCGCGCACAGTGAATCCGGATGGCCGTCCGGCCGATCGGAATAGCCGGTGGTTTGAAGTGGCGCCGCGTGAACGGCGCGATGATACGCGGAATGATGTCGATCGCAGGTCCGTAGATCGCACGCAGCCCGATCGGCGTGTGGACCGGAACGCCGATGTCGATCGCAGGAACGGTTCGAGTCCCGACCGCAGGGAATGGCGGAACCAGGATGCGGACCGCAGTGAGCGTCCCCGGAATGAAGGTCGGGTCTCCCGTGCCCCGGACGCCAACCGGAGCGAGCGGCCGAGTGCCGATCGGCCGGTTATGCGGGACGGAGGGAGCAGCAATCGTGGTGAGCGTTCTTCGGGGAGTGGGGGTGGGAGGAGTGAGGGGAGAGGAAGACGTTAGTCCTCACACGACAGGAGCAATTGAAGATCGAAGAGTGAGAATCGTGAATCCAGGGCAAGAGATCAAGAGGCTGAAGATCGAAGCATGAAGATCGGGGATTGAAAACCGGAGCATGAAGACCGGGGATGGGGGGAACGAGAGTGCAAGGAGAGAGATGCTCCTTGCACTCTGTGTATGACGGGGGCTGACGCTCGTGCGTGAGTGTCTCCCTGTGTGGGGGGGTGCCGTGAGGGAGTGCGTTGATGCACGACCGTGCTCATGGGCGGTGGTTCGTAGCGGCGGTTGCAGATTGGCAGCGTACTCAGGAGGAGGGTTGAGGTTCACGGTGCGATTTGGTATCTTTGAATGCAGAATGTGAACCGGATGGATGACCATGGCGATTCGTGTTAAAAAAGAGCTGATCGTTGTCGGCGACAGGGTGCTTCTGACGCTGGATGAGGGATCTGAGAAGACCAAGGCGGGGTTGTACCTTCCTGCCTCTGTGCGCGAAAAGGACAAGGTAGCGACGGGGCGGGTCACAAAAGTGGGGCCTGGATACCCCATTCCCAACCCGAACTACACCGAAGATGAACCATGGTCGACCAACAAAGAGCCCATGAAATACATCCCCTTGCAGGCCCGCGAGGGTGACTACGCGATCTTCCTGCGGGAGCAGGGGGTCGAGGTCGAGTACGAGGACGAAAAGTACCTCATCGTTCCGCAATCCGCGATCCTGATGCTTCTTCGCAGTGAACTCCACGAGGAATAGGCGGTAGTTTTTACCCCCTGTATCACCCATCTCTGGAATTTTTACCACACTGTCTTCATTAGTGAACGCCGGATCGTCGAAATTCTGACGGTTCGGGCGATCCATCTTCTGGCATGGAATTCGATGCATTCCTTAGCAGAGAAGGTGATCATGATATGTGATCGGTAAACGCGAGGAGACAATGAGAATCCGGTATACATTCGAAAAGCTGACGAGAGAACAGAGGGCCGCACTCGAGGCCATATTGCTGGAAGAGATGGAGATCCAAGCGTGGTATACGGTTACCGTGAGTCCGCTGCTTGGTGGTGAGACGCTGATCTGGATTCAATGACCGGTTTTGACGGACCGGTGTCAGGAGCCCCCGAGGTGGGATGGGGGCTCCTTCTTTTTTCTTGACCTTCCTATGTGAAAATCCTATCTTACCCCCGCAATCAACAGTACACCGTTTTTTGCGCCCTTAAAAAGGTTCCGTTGCTGCAAGTGGTGTTCTCTGGGGTCGTCCAGCAAGCGCTTGTATCAGCGGTGAACGTCGAGGTCTGGCACCCGCTACCCGACCTGAGCGCTTTTAAGAGGCAAAAAACCAGGTGCCCCTCCAGGGCGGCGTTGCCGTACGCATACCAGGAACATCTGCAAGGAGATCTCCCCGATGGAAAAGGGAGTCGTCAAGTGGTTCAACGGAGCCAAGGGCTTCGGTTTCATCAAGCGTGAAACCGGCGAAGATGTGTTCGTGCATTATAAGGCGATCGTCGGCGAAGGCTATAAGACCCTCAACGAGGGGGACCGTGTTGAATTTGATGTCGAGAAAGGGCCGAAGGGACTTCAGGCGCTGCGCGTCACGAAGATCTAACACACTCTTGATACTATGGTTCGTGCTTCAGCCCCGGGCTTTTCCCCGGGGTTTTTCTTTTTCAGGAGGCCACGGCAGCGTCGATGGGGAGGCATGTCTGAGGCGTGGCCGTCCATGGATGCGGTCCATGGACGCGGTTTGGGTCCGGGAGACGCTGACCGAGCCGGAGGGGTTCAGGCCTGGCTGACGGACCGCCGGGCCGACCGCGCGGCGTATGCGAGGGGGAGACTGGCAACGGTCACGGCCATCTTGATGGCGTATTGACCGAGGATCAGCGGCATCACCGGCATGATCCCGGCGAAGGCGATCACCACGAAGACCGCACTGTCGACCGCAGTGGAGACCGTGTTGCTGAGGAGGATGCGGCTCCACGTCCCATGGGCGAACCGTTCGCGGAGGCGTGCATAGACCTCCACGTCGAGCAACGCACTGATCAGATAGGCCGTGAGGCTGGCGACCACGATGCGCGGGGTGGAGCCGAGGACGGCGACGAACGCGTCCTGGTTGGAGTAGAATGGTGGTGCCGGCATGGCGGCGATGAACGCGATATATCCTGCCAGCAGGCCATTGGCGATGAATGCCGTGTAGACGAGGGTGCGGACGCCTTTGTGTCCGAGCCGCTCATGCAGGAGGTCGAGCAGCGTGAAGGTGAGCGCGTAGATGAAGACGCCGCCCGGGGCGACGAGTCCGAACAGCGCGACAGGTTTTGCCGCCGTCACATTGGCGATGAGCTCACATGCGATGTACACCCCGATGAGCAGCGATGTCATCGCTAGCCGCGCCGTTGCTTTGCCTGGTATTCGCGGCTGGCCACGGTATGCACGCCGCCGCGGATCCGGTAGTCAGCGACCACCTTCATCCACACGGGTTTCGCGCATGCGACGAGATCATCGAGGAGGCGATTGACGAGGTGCTCCTGATAGATGCCGACATTCCGGTAGCTCAGGAGATAGTACTTCAGTGAACGCAATTCGATGCAGACCTTCGACGGGATGTAGTCGATGCGGATCGTGGCGAAATCGGGGAGCCCGGACCAGGGGCAGACCGACGTGAACTCGTCGGTCTCGATGTGCATCGTAATGTCCTTTCCGCTGTACTCGTAGGGGAATGTTTCGAGCACAGCGACATCGATGGTGGAGATGTCCTGCACATCATAGCGGCGGTCGAGTGGTTCGGTCATACCTGGTGATACCCTTGTCTTTTCCTGCACTGCTTCGTAGATTTCAAAATATACCGTTTTCGCGCCGAAATGCAACCGGAGGAATCCCCGCATGTCCCGAGTCTTCGTAACGATCCTTCTCGCAAGTCTCCTTGCCGGATGCCATTCCACGAATCCAGGTGAACCGCCTCCGCCGCCGGTGGGCCCGCTGGAGCGATCGCAATTGTCCGATGCGTTCCTCCACGCCTATCCGGAGGAGCCCATCGGCGAACCGTTCCTGGCGATGATCCGTCAGGCGCATCCCGGTGTGCATGTGCTCGTGTTCATGGGGACGTGGTGTTCCGACAGCAAGCGGGATGTGCCGCGGTTCCTGCGCATCGCGGATGGGAGTGGAATGACCGCGGCCGATTTCGAACTGTACGGGTTGGACACGAAGAAGAAGAGTCCGGAGGGGCTCGAACAGAAGTATGCCATTGAGCGAGTGCCGACCTTCATCTTCCTCCGGGGGGGGAAGGAGATCGGGCGGATCGTTGAGATTCCCCGAACGACCCTGGAAGGCGATATTCTCGCCATTCTGGCCAAGGCGGGGTCCTGAGAAGCCGATTTTCCGGTAGAATTGACATTCGTGGGTGTTTTGGATATATTTTTGAGCAATGGGGACAAATGAGCCAAACACCCAACACGACGACGACCGTCAGCGGTTGTTGGAAGAGATCCGGCGGCGGGCCGAGGCAGATGAGCTGAAGCGCATCGAGGAAGAAGAGCGTTCCTCGGGCGGTGGTTTCGGGCAGAATGCCGATGGTGAAGCTTCGTCGCCATTTCCTACACTTCAGGGGCAGGTCCCCTCACCCGTATCCGGGAAAAGCGAAACCGGACAGCGCGTTGTGATCCTTCGCGAGCGTCTCGGCATCGCGATCGACCGTGGCAATCTTGAGAATGCCCGCGATCTCCTCGATGAACTCGAGGCGCTGGATCCCGCCGATCCTTCGTTGCCCGGCTTTCACGACAGGCTCGCGTTCGCAGCCATCCGGGAGCTGGATGCAGAGGCCGCGCCGCAGGCGATCCCTGAACCCGAACCCCCGGAGAGCATCCCTGAAACGCTTCCACCTCCTCCGCCCCCGGTATCGGCTCCTGCGTCAGCTCCCGCTGCTTCCGCGCATCTGAACGAGCGCATCAGCGATCTGTTGGATTCAGTGCACGGGCTGTACGAGCAGGAGAAGTACGAGCAATCGCTGCAGACCCTGAATCAGGTCTTCCTTCTGGACCCCGAACATACCGAAGCGCTCGCCTTGCGCCAGAAGATCGAAGATGCGTGGCAACTCGCCGAGGTGATCAAGCAGGAAGCTGCACGGCACCGTGCCGCGGAGCCGCTCCCTGCTCCCGCGCCAAAACCGGTCGTGCCCGCCAGCGGGAAGGATTCCGATTTCTGGGGGCCGACCGAAATGCCGATGGACCGCGCTGATCCCATCGCCGGTATCCCTGACGTCGCGGCTCCTGCGCCACCCAGAAAAGCGAAGGAGCCGACGCTCGATCGTCTGGCCACGCACGTATCGAAGGTCAGGGTCCCCGTCAAACCGATCCTCACCGTTGTTGGCATCGCCGTTGTGGCGATCGCCGCCTGGCTGGTCATCGGTCAGTTGGTGCAGGCGGTCGTTCCGCCCGATCGGGTGGTGTGTGTCTTCCCGCCGACGATCACGCCGGGGCAGACCAACGACGGTGCGATCGCGGATGGGTTCGTTGAGGACCTGATCCATGATCTTGCGAGTGTGGCATCGATCCGTGTCGTTGGTCCGACGACCTCGTTCACCCTGCGCGAGCGGTCCGCGAAGCCGGCGCATGTTGCCCGTGGTCTGGCGGCGGGTTTCTTCATTCAATCGGATCTGGCGTTCGATGGTGAGCGGTGCGCGGGGAGCTTCACGCTGATGGACACCGTGACGTTGGAGCCGAAGTGGCAGACGCGCATCGAATGTGCGATCGAAGATCTGCCGGCACGGCGCATCGAACTTGCCCGCGGGCTGTTGACCGCGATGGATATCGAGATCGGCGACGAGGAGCAGTATCTGCTGAGGCCGTCGAGCCGGCGGTCGTCGGCGGGGTACCATGCGTATCTGGTCGGGCGGGCGCTCGTCCAGACGGGCGATCCCGCGGCGCTTGGTGACGCGCGTGACATGTTCCAGCAGGCGGTGCAGCAGGATTCGTTGCTTGGTGATGCCTGGGCGGGGTTGGGTTGGGCGAACATCCTGGTGTTGGACCGGTTGACCGTATCGCCGTCGCACGAGACGCCACGCATCCTGTCCTATGTGCAGCATGCGGTCACGAACGGTGCGCACCGTGCGGAGACGTTCCGTGTCTGGGGCATGATCGAATTGATGAACCGCGACTACGCCAAAGCGGAAGCGCGGATGCAGGAAGCGGTAGAGGTTTCGCCGAGCGATGCGGAGGCATTGAAGCAGCTTGCGCGCATCCTGACGTTGCGCGGCAAGACGGACGATGCATTGCACGCCGCGTTGCGTGCGGTGGCGATCGATCCGCTCAACCCGTCGTCGCACGCCATGGCCGGCCTGGTCCATCAGTTCCGGGGCGAATTCAAGGAAGCGGAAGAGTCGTACCGGCGGGCGATCCAGGAGGACCGGCAGGACCTGGAGGTTGCGGAGTTGCATGCCTGTGTGATGGTGTATCTGCAGCGTGCGGATGAGGCCTTGAATGTGGTGGCGGACCTGACATCGCGCGACCGCACGGATCCGGTGGCGCACTACCAGTTCGGGCGCATGGCCCAGACCGCCGGCCGGCCGAAGGTGGAGTGGACGGCGTCCTTTGAGCGTGCGCGCACGCTGCTGGAGGAGAGACTCCGGGCCGGCCCCGATGACGCGCCGTCGCTCGCGCTCCTGGCGCTGACCCAGACGCGCCTTGGTGCGTTCCGGGATGCGGGCGTTGCAATGGAGCGGGCGCTTTCGCTGGCGTCGGGTGACAGCCGTGTGCTGCATGCCGCGGCGCGTATGTATGCGCTGCAGCGCGACAAAGAAAAATCTATGACGTATCTGACGCAGGCACTGGACATCCGGTATGACCTGCAGGCGATCGTGGATATGGATCTGTTCAATCTCAGAACGGACGAGGAATTCCTTCGTTCTGTGACACGATGATCTCACGTAACGCACCGGGGACCAGTTTCCGTGGCTGAAATCACAGACGCGCAACAGCAGGAACGCCGCAAACGGGCGGGGGACCTCCTGAAGATGGCGGACAAGCTCTTCAAAGGCAGTGACTTTGAAGGGGCCGCGCGTCTGGTGAACATGGCCATGGAGGCCGACCCGAAGAATGCCTATGCGCTCGCGTATCAGGAGCGCATCAAGTACGCGATCGAGCAGCGTGACCATCAGAAACTCGACGCACCCCCATCCGATCGTGCGGTTCCCCGTGCCCCGTTGCCGGGCGAGCCTCCGCGCACCGGCATGCCCGCGCTTGCGGACATCAAGAAGAAACTCGAGGAAGCCCAGCGCAAACTGCAGGAGCAGAAGGCGCAGCCTGCGGATGCGCCACCCGCAGCCGTGCCCCCGGCCAAACCCGCTCCCGCCCCCCCTGCCGCACCCGCACCCGCACCGGCAGCGCCATCGCCCAAGGCGCCCGTCCCTTCCGCGCCCGACCCGGCACTCGTTGCCGAGCTGGAGAGTGCGCGCGCGGCGCTGCTCGAACTCCGTGAGCAGATCGAGGACGAGAAGCACAAACAGGAAGCGCTTCGCCGCCATGCGATGACGGAGCTGCAGGAACGCCTGCAGGAGCAGCGCGATCAGTTGACCGAGCAGCACCGCCGTCAGGAAGAAGGCCTGCGCGAGCAGCGCGATGCAGAGCTGGCGCGGAAGAATGAGCTCCAGACCCGGCTGCAGGATGCCACGGCGCGCTGGCAGGCGGCGGAAGAGCAGCAGCGACAGACGTCGGCCGAGACGATCCGCGGGCTTCAGGAAGAGATCGTCCGGGTGAAGGCCTTGCGGCAGGAAGAGCGTGCTGCCGCGCAGGAACAGCGCCGTCAGATCGAGGAAGAGTTTGCCCGGCGCATGGATGAGGACCGGGCGCGTCTTGAAGCGTTGCATCGTGAACAACTTGAAACGCTCACCAGCGAGCGGCTCAAGCTCGAGCAGGAATTGACGGCGAAGTTCGAGCAGGATCTGGCGAAGGGGATCGAGGAGGAGCGGCAGCAGATCGAGAAGCTCCGGCAGGAGCGGCACTCCAGCGCCACGGAGGAGCATCGGCGTGTGGAGGCGGCCCTGCGCCAGCAGTTCGAGGCGGAAGTGGTGCGGCGCATCGCCGAAGAGCGTGCCCGCCTGGAGACGCTGCATCAGGAATCCGAGGCTGCGGCACGCGAAGACCGCCGTCAATTGGAACAGTTCCTCCGTCAGCGTGTGGAGTCTGAGTTGGGCGGGAAGGTGGAGCAGGAGATCAACCGCCTGGAGGAGATCCGCCGTCAGGAGCAGGAGGATGCGGAGCGGCAGCGTCTCGAACTCGTGGATGAACTGCGTGCGCGCTTCGAGGCGGAAGGGGCGCGGCGTCTCGAGGAAGAGCGTCTCCGGCTCGAGGCCGAGCATCGGACCGCGCTGAATGCCGAGGCCGAAGCCCATCGGCGTCGTGAGGAGGAGATGGAGCGGCGGTTCGACGAAGAGCTGGCAGCACGTTTGCAGGAAGTGCAGACCACCGCCGCATCAGCGCGCACGCAACTCCAGCAGGAACTTGATACGCGGCTGGCAGCCGAGGTCCGCCGCCTGGAGGCCGCGCATGCACAGGCCGTTGCCGAGCGCGGAGCAGCTGCAGACCAGGCCTTGCTCCGGCTCCGTCAGGAGCTCACACTCGAGTTCGATAAGCAGAAGACAGAAACGGCCGCCGCGCATGAGGCTGCCCTCCGGAAGATGGATACGGACATGCAGGCCCGGCTGACCGCCGAAAGTGCGAAGGTCGAGGCCATCCGGCGCGAACGCGACGATCTGGCGGCGCGCCTGGAGGAACGGGAGCGCGCCCATGCCGGGGAGATGCAGGCACATCGTGAGGCGGCGGAGCGACAGGTACATGAGGAGCGGGCGAGCGCCGCGGAGGAAGCCCGCCGCACGCTCGAAGAGCAGGTCAGTGCCGAACGGGAAATGGTCCGCGATCAGATCCTCCGCCAGGTCACAGCCGATGTCGATGCGGCCGTGTCGCGGGAGCGCGAACAGCTGCAGCAGGAGCGCGAACAGTTGGAACTCGAACTCCGCCGGCTGGATGATGTCAAGCGCGATGCCATCCAGCAGGATGAGGCATCGCGTCGCGAGCTCGAGGACCGGTTGACCGCACGGTTCGAGGAGGACCGGAAGAAGCTGGAGGGCGACCTCCAGACGGCACATGCCGAGGCGTTCCTCTCATTGCAGGAGGACGCCAACCGCCGCATGAACGAACTGGAAACGTATCTCCGTTCGGAGAGCGATGCGCGCATCGCCGAAGAGCGCCGGCGCTTTGAGGAACGGCTGGCCCGGGAGCAGCAGGCGGAGGCGGAGGAGCGCAAGCGTCTGCAGGAAGAGACCGAACGGCGGATGACCGAGCAGTTCAACGAACGGCTCGCCGAGGAGCGCCGCCGGTGGGAGCAGGAGTTCGTGCAGTCGCTGGAGAGTGAACGTGTCCGCATCGAGACGGATCTGCGCGGGTTGTATGAGGAACAGGAGCGTCAGCATATCGCCGAGCGTGAGCGTGCAGAGGCCGAACTCCGGACGAAACAGCGTGAAGCCGAGCAGCAGCGGCAGCTTGCCGAAGCAGAGGCCCTCCGCCGGAAGAACGAGGAGGATGCGCGGAAGTACGAAGAAGCTGTCCGTGCCGCCATCGAAGAAGGTCGCCGCCAGGCGCAGGCAAAGAAGATCCGGGCGTACGTGGATCAGGCGAAGCAGTATCTGGCGGGTGCCCGGTTCGAAGAGGCGCTCAGCGAAGTCTCGCGTGTCTTCCGGCTGGAGCCGGACAATAGTGCGGCCCGTGAGCTCGAGCAGACGATCTATGCCGCGCGTTCAGAACATCAGCGGCGCCGTGAGGAGTTCGTGCGGTTGCAGGACGATCACCGCCGTCAGCTCGAAGGCATTCAATCGCGCATGAAGGACCAGGCGCGCGAGGACGAGGAGCTCGAGCGGCAGCGGAGCAGGCTCGAGCGCCACATCACCGACGCGATCCAGCGTGCCACCGAAGCCTACCGGGCCGGTGACCATGCGAAGGCCCTGAGCGAGATCGAAGCCGTGTACGCCATGAGTCCGGGCAATGCCACCGCGCGGGAGCTCGAGACGGCGATCCTGAGCCTGGAAAAGAGCCGCCAGGAGGTGCAATCCGTGGTGCAGCGCCGCATCCAGCAAAGTGAGCAATATCAGCGCGACCAGGCGCGACGCGAGCGGAGTGTCCTGGACCAGCGGGACCAACTCAAACGGGAATCGGTGCAGATGTATCATGCCATGCTCCAGCGGGCATGGATCGACGGTCCGCCGACCCGTGATGCGCGGATCATGCTCGACGTCGCAAAGTCGTCCCTTGGCCTCGATGATGCCGATTGTGCCAATGTCGAAGGCCAGGCGCAGATCGAGGCATACCGTGATGCCCTCAGTCTCGCGTTGAATTCCGGTCGTGTGAGCCGTGATGACACGGCGGCGCTCGAGGATATCCGCGAACGGTATCAGGTCCGTCCCTCCGACCAGGACGAGATCCTTCGTTCCCTCCCTTCATCCCGCTAAGGGATCCGATCACCGCAGAGGAGTTCCCTGTGAACCGACGCGAATTCAATCGCCTGCTCGGGAGAGCAACAGGTGCATTCACGCTTGTGCCCTTCGGCATGAAAGACCTTGCATTCCTCGATGAGGCCCCTCTCCATGATGATGATCCATTCGCCCCATTGCGGGGTGAACAGCCCGTGCGGGCAGCGATCCGCACTGAGAGGGGCGGTGCCCGTTTGTTCCTGAATGACAGGGAGACCGTTCCCTTCTGGGGGACCAGTCTTCATCTGATGCAGACTGCGACCAACTACCGCGAGGCGGGGATCACGCTGCTGCATCCGGTGATCGGGCTGGAATCGGCGTGGCGGGGGATGGACTCGTACGATTGGACGGAGATCGACCGGTTCCTCGCGCGCCTGCTCACGCTGGTCCCGGAGGCATATTTCCTTCCCCGGCTCCAGCTCGACACGCCGGAGTGGTGGAAGGATGCCCATCCGGACGAACTGACCGTGTACGGCCTACCGACGAGGGAGTCTGAATACAACATCGCCCGCAAGCGGGACCTCCAGGTGCTGGAGGGTGGCTATGTCCTGCGCATCGGTGCGGAGGTGCGTGAAGCGTCGTTCGCTTCCCGGGTGTGGCGCGAGGATACCGCGGCGATGCTGAAGGCATTCATCGACCACATCGAGGCCTCGCCTCTCCGGAGCAGGGTGATCGGGTATCATCCCACGACGGGGCGGACCGCGGAGTGGAACTACTGCGGCGAGATGAACATGCCGGACTACAGTGCGCCGATGAAGAAGCTTGTCGGTGCCATTCCCGACCCTCTTGCCCGACGCACGACATCGTACGGCCTCCTCAGGAACCCGGAATACGAGGGCGATGTCATGCGGTTCTACACCGCCTATCATGAGGTCATTGCCGCCACGGTGATCCATATCTGCCGTGCCATCAAGGAAGCCACGCACAACCGGCTTCTCTGTGGCGTGTTCTACGGGTATGTCACCGAACAACCACGGCTGCAGGAGGGGGGATACCTTGCCGCCCGCGCGGTGCTCGACTCTCCCTTCATCGACTACATCGCGTCGCCGTATTCGTATCAACCCGGGAATACCACGGATGCGCGTGGGGTGCGTGTGACGATGACCGACGGGGCCGGGAACGTGCTCGGGCACGCCCGTGGGGTTGCAGGAGATGGAGCCTACCGGATGCCGATGGGGTCGTTGCAGCGACGCAACAAGATGTTCATCGCCGAACTGGATCCGAGCACGTACCGCGACACGGTGGCCCACGATGTGATCGGCGGCCACGGTGGGCTGGGAAGCGGCACCGTCGAAGGCTCCCTCCGCATCCTGCGGCGGGATATCGGTGGTGTCCTGGCAGGTGGTGTCGGCGGCTGGTTGTTCGATTTCGGTCCGCTCAATCATGCCCCCGACGGATGGTATTCCGGCGAACCCATCATCCGGGAGATCCGTGCGCTGATGACGCTGGCCGGGCGGAGACCGGCGATGGATATCAGCAGTGAAGGGGACATGTGCGTCCTGTTCGATCAGCAGAGTTTCAGCGCTACCGCACACTGGCTTGCGGACCTGCCCTGGGAGAGTTACGGGATCAAGTCCACGGACTATGTCAATCATTGGTTCGTGAATACTCAGATGCGGTCGTTGCGCCGGATGGGCGCACCGCTCGATGCCCTCTTCACATTCGATCTGACGCGTGAGGATGTGCGGAGATACGCGTTGTTCTTTGCGGTGAATGCGTTCCTCATGACCGATGATGAGGTGCGCGCGATGCAAGAGAAGCTCCGGGGGAGCGGCGTGACGGTGGTGTGGTACTATGCGCCGGGGTTCATTACGCCGCAGCGGTTGGACCTGAAGCGGATGGAGCGGCTCACAGGGTTCCGGTTCCGTGTGAGCGAGGATCCTGGAGCGATGCTCATCCGCACCACCATGCCCGGTGCAGGCGGGTCGCTCGAAGCCGGATTCGGTGTGAAGGAACATCACTTCCCCCGCTTCGTCGTCCAGGACAGGGGGGCGGAGATCCTGGGCGAATGGCAGGATGGGCTCGGTCCGGCATTCGCGCGCAAGGACCACGACGGATTCACCTCGGTCTATGTCGGTTCGGCGCCGATCCCGGTTAAGATCCTTCGTGCGCTTGCCGGGAAAGCGGGGGTCCCGCTGTGGAGCACACGACATGATATCGTCACGGCGACACATGACGCGGCGATGCTGGTCGCCACCGACGAGGGTCAGCGCACCGTGACCCTGCCGCGTCCCATGCGGCGGATGGGGGGAGGGGATGCCTCACGGACACACGACCTAACACTTGAAACCGGTCAGGTAGAGCTGTTTATTGCGGAGTGATGGGGAAAATGGCTAAAGAAGGGCGGTTTTTGGACGATACTGTAAGCGGATACCCACGGAAGTTGCTTCGTTGCCTGAATACGTTATATTTGATGCTGGAATTCAAGCCATACAGCAAGCAAGGAGACGAAAAACGCGATGAAATTGAATCGCATTGGAATTCTCACCGGCGGCGGTGACTGCCCCGGATTGAATGCAGTTATTCGCAGTATCGCCAAACCGGCCATGCGTCATTTCAATGCCAAGGTGATCGGCGTCGTGGATGGCTATGAAGGCATGGTGGAGGGACTTCACCGTGAGCTCACGCCGCTCGATGTCACGGGTATCATCAACCAGGGCGGCACGATCCTGGGTACGTCCAATAAAGGCGACCCCTTCCACTTCCCGATGGGGGAACGCAACAACATCCGCATCGTGGATGCCTCCCAGCAGGTACTCGATCATTACCGGAACATGAAGCTTGACGTCCTGGTGACGATCGGTGGGGATGGCACGCAGATCATCGCCCACAAGCTTTCGCAGATGGGGCTCAACGTCATCGGTGTCCCGAAGACGATCGACAACGATCTCGAGGCAACCGATATCACGTTCGGTCACGACTCGGCGCGTTCGGTCGCGACCGAAGCGATCGACCGGTTGCAGACCACGGCGTCCGCACATCACCGCGTGATCGTGCTGGAGACGATGGGACGCTATGCGGGATGGATCGCGCTGGGTGCCGGCATTGCCGGCGGGGCGGATATCATCCTCATCCCCGAGATCCCGTTCTCATGGGACAAGGTATTTGACACCGTGCTCATGCGCAGCCGGGGTGCGAAGTTCAGCATCGTGGTGGTCGCGGAAGGTGCCAAGCCCAAGGGCGGTGAGGTGTCGGTGAAGGAAATGGACAGCAAGCGCACGGATCCGGTCCGCCTGGGTGGGATCGGTGAGCTCGTTGCCAAGCGCATCGAAGATGAGACAGGCGTCGAGACACGCGTCACCGTGCTCGGCCATACGCAGCGTGGCGGCAGTCCGACGTCGTTCGACCGCATTCTGGCGACGCGCTTCGGTGCGGCCGCCCTGCAGGCGGCGTCAGCCGGTGAATTCGGCGTCATGACGAGTCTGCAGCGGAACGACGTGGTGACCGTACCGCTGGCGGATGCCGTCGGACGTCAGCGCCTTGTGGCTCCCGATTCGCAGCTGGTGTTCGCGGCGCGCGCGGTCGGGACGTGTCTCGGCGACTGAGTCCCTGCTCCATGGGGTGAAAGAAGCAAAAGGCGGGTCTTACGGCCCGCCTTTCGCTTTTCGGAACTTTTCATCGTGCCAGTCGCGCGTCATCTCCAGCCAGAACATCAACCCCCGCCACGCCCCATACCGTTCATAGTAGCGTTCGATCCGCGCATCGCTGACGGCCCGTCCACGGGCATGCAACATCCGCCACTGCTTGCGGACCCAGGAATCCAGGCCGAGGTGTTCATAGCGTCCGGCCAGGCGGAGAAGGTTGCCTGCTGCATACGGTCCGATGCCCCGGACCGTACACATCGTTGCGAAGAGTTCCTCCGTACTGCAGGTAGTCGTGCGCCACGATTCGATCGGCAGGCGTCCGGAGGCGACCGCGTCTGCAAGTTCGAGCACGGCAGGAGAACGGTAGCCGGTCGAACATTTGTTGCGCAGCGTCGCTTCGGTGGCAGCGGCGATGGAAGCGGGATCGGGGAAGGCATTCAGCGTGCCGTCGGTGGGGCCGAACGTTCGCACGATGCCACGCACCATCTGCACGGTGAGTGCCCACGTGCAGTTCGTGGTGCAGATCATCTTCACGGCGTCTTCGAACATCGTCGGCGCGCGCAGAAGCCGTCCGGCGCGGTGCCGTGCGATCCAGCGATACTCCGGAAGACGGCGCATGGCGCGGTAGAAGGCGGAGAGGTCGTCGTCCACCCGCAGGCATGTGCCCAGGGCCGCGCGGATCTCCTTCCGGTGGGTTGCGGACAGAGGTATCGTTGCCGCGGCGTGGATCCGCACACCGCCGGGTGCCGTCCGCATGGTGCAATCGGCGAGCGTTCCATCGTGCAACCGGAGGACCCTCGAGAGGGTCTGGTGTTCACGGTCGGCGCGGAAGGGCAGGAGGTCGTACCAGCCGTGACTGTAGGCCGTACGCCAGAATGAGAAATCGGGTGGTGTGCGGAGGAGGAAGGTGCTGCTCATGAAGCGAGGATCTTCTCGATGAGCATGTGCGGTCCCGTGGGATCCGGATTGATGCCTTCCTTGTCCATTTCCAGGATATAGGCAAGGACCTCCTGCCACGAGCCCATGGGTTTCACGATCTCGGTGATCGTCTCCATGCGCCGGCGGATCTCCTCCTCGGGCGGGTCCCACGGGGCTGGTGAGCCGAGCTTCATCTCGAAGCGGGCGATGAGTACCGCCGTCCAGATCCGCCGGTCCTCAGCCTCGGGGAATTGCTGACGCATGGTCTCGAGGATCGCTTCCTGCGAGCGGACGATGGCCCATGGTGTCGTAGCGATCGCCGCGAGGAACCCGTCCTCCCGCATGCTGAGTGTCAGGCGCAATGTCTCGAGCTCCTCCAGTTTTTCTTCCGGAGGGCGGATATGTTCGGGGAGGACTTGATACCACCGTGGTTTCAGGAACACGTGCGTGCCATTCTCGTTAGACTGTGTGGCGCGGGCCGCCCGCGAACGTCAGACGGCGGGGGCCTGCATACCGTAGGCGGCCCATTCCTGCTGGGTGGGGCCGTAGATGCCGGGGATGCTCAGTCCGACGAGACGCATCACGACGGTCATCTGTGCCCGATGGTGGATCTGATGGGTGATGAGCACGGTGAGGGTCTGCCCGCGCGTCCATTTCTCTCCATACATGTCATCCGTCACGGCCAGGGTCTCATCGGTCCAGTTCTTCTTGACCTGTTCAAGGAGTGATATGGCGGCGGTGCTATAGGCGTCGAAGATCTCCTTTGCGGTCGCCGGGATGGGTGCGTCGTGTGCGGGTCCGGCGGGATGGATCCCCGTCCGTTCCGCCATTTCCGTGATGGAGGTGGTGATGTGCCAGGCCAGGCGTCCGAGCGTGCGGACGTCCTTGTGCACCACCTGCGTCAACGATGCCGTGGTGACATGTTTGAGGATCTTCTGTGTGGCTTCGATCTCCGTCGCCCACATGCGTTCAAAATCCACAATCGATCTGATCATCGCTGGTCTTCTTGTTGGTTCTGTGTTGAGAGTTTCTCTTCACGTTTCGTTCGTCAACGCTTCACTTCACCGCCCATTCCGGCACGATGATGATGTCGATCCTGCGGTTCTTCGACCGTCCGTCCTCGGTATCGTTCGACGCCACCGGTCTGCTTTCGCCGAAGCCCTGCGAGACGATCGGGACGCTGCCGCCCATATTGGCCCGGAGGTATTCCGCGACGGCGAGGGCGCGGCTTTCGGAGAGTCTCTGGTTCGCCTCATCGCTTCCGCGCGAATCCGTGTGACCTTCCACGGACACCTGGGAGCGGCCGAACTTGCGGATGGCTTCCTGGATCTTCGTCAGCAAGCCGAAGAATTGTGGCTCGATGGTGTTCCTGCCCGGGGGGAACGTCAGGCCGTAGAGGCGGATGATCCCGTTCTGTCCGTCGCGCAGCACCATTCCCTCCTGTTTGGTGAACATGGCGGAGACCTCGGTGAATGTCTCTTCCTGTCGTTTCTGGATCTCGATGCGGCGTTTCAGTTCCCGTTCGGCCTCCGTGAGGGAGCCGAGACGGCTTTCCATGGACGCGATCTGTTGTTTGAGCGTCACGATCTCCTCGGTTTGCCGTTTGATCGTTTCGCGTTCGCGGGCACTCTCGGCTTCGCGTTTGGTGATCTCCGCGGTCAGGGCGTTCACCGCGGCATCCGGGCCGCCGTCGAACCGTGCCGTCATGTCCAGGGCTTTCCCCACGGTGGCGAGGTGGCCCTCGTAGGTCGTGATGAGGTCCTCGATCGATCGTTCGGATCTCTTGAACGCCGTGATCGATTGAAAGAGCGTAATGGCATGCTGGCCTTCATACTTCGCCTCCTGGGCGAGTTGACGGGCCTCGTCGGTGTCGTAGCGGTTCGACTTGAGGAGTTCTTCCGCCTGGCGGATCAGTTTCTCGGTTGCCGCGAGGGTTGCGGGGGTGGTCTCCCGCGCATCCATGTCGTCCGCCTTCTCCACGAGTGCGCGTGCCGGTCCGAGGTAGTTCGTCTTGATCGCTTCCAATTCCGCTGTGCGGTACATCCCCTCGGCCTCGCCGGCTTTCGCTTTGGCGTCGTTCATATCGCCATCTTCGAGGTCCATGGCGGCCCTTTTCAGTTGCTCCTCGGCCCTCGTCCATTGGTCGGGGGAGAACCGTGCCGCTTCAGCGCTGATCGCATCGCTTCGCGCATTCATCACTGCCGTGAATGCGACCTGACCGACCTTGCAGATCTCCAGTGCGCGTTGGAGATAGCCGTTCGCCTCGGCGAGTGTTTCACGGATCCCCTCCAGGTCCTTGCCCTTCTTGAGGGCTGCCTCGGCGTCCTGATACGCCTCCATGGCCTTGTCGTACTGGGTAGGAGCGTACAGATGGGCGTTCTTTGCTTTGGCCGCTTCAAGCAACGTGTCGGTTTCTCCGAACAATTGCGACCGGATAGCATCCTGGCCGGACGCGAAAGCGGTGCACAGCAGGGTCAGAAGAACGATGGTGCAGCTCATGGGCACACGGCGCATGCGATCCTCGTGGTTACGGGTGAACGATCGTGGGGTCAACCTTCGGTTCCGGTGAAGAGGGACTGCAGATTCAATGTAGGCACACGGGATCGGCTGGCGAGCGAGACATACCGGCGTGCAAGGGTATCTTTCCCCACGCCAAGAACGGTGCTGATGAGTCCGAGTGCCTCGGCGTAGGCGTCGGGTGGAAGCTCTTTGAGGATGCGGACCCAGATGGCTTCTTCGAGCACATTGAAGGCGGTCTGCACTTCCCAGAGGTCGAACCCGGATTCGAATCGTTCCCGGGCGATCCCCTCGGCGTGAGCGATCATGGGACCCAGGTTCTTCTCTGCGGCCGCGCGCACGGTGAGCGTATAGAGTGCCTTCAGCCGGTGGTGGGTGTTTTCGCTGCCGGCCTTTTCATAGCTGCGCAGATGTGCGCGCTGTATCGCATCGCCGGCATCCCGCAGGATGTCGTCCGCGTGATGCGTCAGCAGATCGTGGAGGTTCATGATCAGGCCCGTGGGAGGAACCGTTGCTGTCTATGGTGAAAAGATACGGCGAATCTCCCTTATTCGCAATCTTTCCCCGGGGCCTCCGGTGGAGGGAGCGTGCTCCAATCAATGAACACCTTGCGGCGGACCGGCTGGCAGGTGGGGCAGAAGAAGACATCATAGCCCCGGACGCCTTCACGGCGGATGATCGTGCCGCACCGGGGGCAGGGCTGACCTTTCCGGTTGCGGACCTTCATATGGTCGCGCACCTTGACGTGGATGGGTTGACCGGCGGCGTCCACCGCGCGGACGCCCTCGGCCATCACGCTGCCGATGGCAGCATGCAGCGTGTGGAGTTCCTCCCCGGTCAAGGACGCGACGATGGTCTTGGGATGGATGCCGGCGGCGAACAGGATCTCATCGGCGTACGCATTCCCGATGCTGTTGAGGACGGTATGGTCGTTGATGAAAACCCGGACCTGCTTCCGCGTATGCTCCCGGGCGGCGGCCATGAAGGCATCCGCCGTGAAGGCGGGGTCCATGATGGGGAGCCCGAGCTTCGTGTAGTTCGGGATCGACGTATAGACCCCGGAATGCACGAAATATATCTTCATCATCTTCTGCTCATCGCAGATGTTCAGGCGCGTGCCGTCCGCCAGGTGCAGCACCATGCACAGGTGTCCGAGCGTTGAGTCCGGTTTGCGCTGGTGCTGGATGCGTCCGGCCAGCATGAGATTCGTGATGAGTTCGAGCGTGGAGCCGATCGTGAAACGGATGAACGGGCCCTCGGCGTTCACGGCGGTGATCGTCATGGACTTGAGGGCGAGTTCGGGCGGATCGCCCACAGCATTGCGCAGGACGATAGGCTGCCGTACTTCCGCGGCAACGATGGTCTGTCCTATCACATGCGCGCGGAGGTATTTCTGCATATGGAGGAGATCGGGGAGTTCCGGCATCCGTGGTCAGCTCAGTTCGTGGTCAGTTCAGTGTTGCCGATGGCACCGGTGTCGGCGCATGGTGCCGGTCAGGCCTGTCCGCGTGGACGATATTGCGTCCCTGCCTTTGCGCTTCGAAGAGCGCCTCTTTGGTTGCCACGAGCAGGGCATCGATCGACTTCCCGCTCCCTGGAAACGCTCCCACACCGATACTGACCGTGCTCCGTATGCCCTGTTCGGTGAAGACGTGGTCCGCGATCCTCTGCCGGAGTTCATTCGCAGCAGCGAGCCCCTCGTCGAGATCGGTCCGGGAGAGCAGCAGGATGCATTCGTCGAACCCATAGCGGGCAGCGGCATCCACCGGACGGGTACGGCTCTGCACGATGCTCCCGAGTTCGTGCAGCAGTTGCCGTGACACCGCATAGCCGTACGTGTTCACGGTCTCCTTGAAGTTGTCGACGTCCAGCAGGAGTACGGTGAACTGTTCCCCGAACTCATCGGCGCGTTCAACGGCGCTCCGGGCATGTTCGAGGAACGGGCCGAATTTCTCGAGACCGGTCTCACGGTCGACCCGCTCCAGGCGGAGGTTCTCTTCCTGCAGGGTGGTCTTGTTGATCGCCACGCTGCAGAGGTCGGCGAAGAGCTGGAGCATCTCGACATCCGCGTCATCGAATTTTCCCGGCGCACTGTCATCCACGTGGAGATATCCCAGCGTACGCTGATCGATCGCGATCTGGACGAGCACACACGACCCGAACGGGTGTTCCAGCTGTACTTCAGCGGCGTGCTCGGGCTGCATGGCCGCGTCCGCGATGACCACCGGTTTCCCGGTCCAGAGCAGCTGGCCGATGGTCGTGGTCGTGATCCGCCGCCGGAACGATTTGCAGAACGTCAACGACAGGTTGTGACACTGGTCGATGCGCAGGTATTCGGTCTGTGGGTCGATCAGGGCGATGGCGCAGGTCTGACATTGGAGCGAGCGGACGATCCGGTCGACGATGAGCGAGAGGACACGTTCGTAATGCTGGGTGGATCGGAGAATGCGGACGATCTCCGCGCTATAATGGAAACAGCGTTCTGTGGACGGGCGCATGACATTCATCCTCCGGTGATGGTTGATGAGTCCTTATCCCGCACAAATGTGCGGAGAATGCACGTGGTAGTCAAGACTTGCTTCTGAGCGCGGAGAGCGGTACCATGCAGTATTACCGTTAGGGGTGTCCGGCGCACGGCGTTGGACTGAGATCACACCCTGGAACCTGATCTGGGCCATACCAGCGTAGGGAAACGGATGCAGTCGCGTTCTTCCGCCATGCACGCCGTTTCTCCCGGGAACCCCAGCCGGAGAAGCGGCTTGTTGCTTTTTGGAGGGAGGAAGACATGCATCGAACACTTCTTACTGTCTGTGCCATTCTGACGATCGCC
Source organism: Bacteroidota bacterium (assembly GCA_030835135.1). GTDB lineage: Bacteria > Bacteroidota > Ignavibacteria > UBA10030 > UBA6906 > JAGDMK01. The sequence goes on along the minus strand of JAUQWO010000013.1, from coordinate 4,319 downwards.
ATCGGTGACGCACTGTCGGGCACGGTGCGCGTCACCGTGCGCGATGGCGAACATCGACGTCCGCTCGCCGGCGCGCATTGCGTCATCGGGACGGCATCGATCGCAGGAGAGACCGACAGCAGCGGCTCCTGCGTGTTCACGGGAGTTCCGGCGGGCCTCACCACGCTGCGCACAACCTTCGTGGGCTACACCCCTTCCGTCTCCGGCATCACGGTCACCGATGATGTACCGCTCGATGTGGTCGTGGTGCTCATGCCCACGGTCCTGCCGGGTCAACCCATGACCGTTACCGCCACGCGCGGACGCGAGCGGGAGACCCCGGCCGCATTTGCGACCCTCGAAGGACAGTCGCTCAGGGAACGGTACACGGTCCAGGATATCCCGGCACTCCTCGCCGAGCTGCCTTCCACCACCTACTACTCCGAGAGCGGCAACGGGATCGGCTACACCTATCTCAACATCCGGGGTTTCGACGCACGCCGTATCGCGGTGATGGTGAATGGCATCCCCCAGAACGATCCGGAGGACCACAATGTGTACTGGCTGGACTTTCCGGACATCGCTGCGAGCGTGGAGGATATTCAGGTTCAGCGGGGGGCGGGGAGTTCGTTCTACGGTCCGCCGGCGATCGGTGGGTCCGTGAACCTGGTCACCTCACATTTCGGGCGCGACCGATCGGTGCAACTCCTCGCGGGCATCGGGAGCTACAACACCAGGAAATATGCGGCGTCATTTTCCTCCGGACTCCTGGACAACACGTACGCCCTGCACGCACGCGTGTCGAAGATCATGAGCAGCGGGTATCGCGACCGGGCCTGGGCAGATTTCAACAGCTACTTCTTCGGGTTTGCGCGCTATGATGCGACGATGACCACGCAGGTGCACATCTACGGCGGACCCGTGTCCGATGGTCTTGCGTACTATGGCATCCCGAAAGCGGATGTGGGGGACCGCGACCGGCGGCGGGCCAATCCCATCGCACGGCCGGAAGAGATCGAGAATTTCTCACAGCCGCATTACGAGATACTGCATGAGTGGCATCTCACACCGGCCCTGACGTTGAACTCTACGGCCTTCCTCGTCCTGGGCGAGGGGTTTTTTGATTATGACGGTTCCTGGGCACCGTATTCGTATTTCCGCATCACGCGGGAGAACGGCTTTGCGGTGAGCGGCGACCCGGACACGCTCTTTCTGTCCGGAGCCCTCATCCGCGCGAAGGTGGAGAACCGGCAGTGGGGGTTTCTCCCACGCCTCACGTGGAAACATGGGACCGGTGAGGTGATCGTCGGCGGGGAAGTGCGGGTGCATCGTTCCGAACACTGGGGGCGCGTGCAATGGGCACAGGAGGTACCGGCGGGGGTCCCGTTGGACCATCGGTATTACCAATACCGGGGGGCCAAGGATATGGTATCGGCATATGTCCATATGGTCCAGGAGATGCCGTCGGCGATGACGCTCATGGGTTCACTGCAGTATGCGTACAACCGGTACCGCTTGTACGATGAGAAATTCGTCGGGACCGACTTCACGGTGCCGTACCACTTCGTGAATCCGCGCATCGGTGTGAACGCGAACCTCGACCCGTTCTGGAACATCTACACGAGTATCGGGTACACCCGGCGCGAACCCCGGCTGAAGAACCTGTATGATGCCGCTGAAGCGAGCACTCCGTCCTCATGGGGTGGCGTGACGCCGCAGTTCCGGCAGGATCCAGCAGGGAGATTCGATCTCAGCGCCCCGCTGGTCAAGCCCGAGGGGCTGCTGGATGTGGAACTCGGAGGCGGCTACACAGGCGATGACATGAGGTTCTCGGCGAACCTGTACTGGATGGAATTCACCGATGAGATCGTGAAGAGTGGCCAGGTGGACAGGTTCGGTCAGCCGATCACGGGGAACGCGGCCCGGACACGTCATCTCGGAGTGGAGGCGGGTGGCCGGGTGCGGATCGGCGAGGTACTGGATGTAGAGGCCCATGCGACCCTGAGCCGGAATGTCTTCGTCCGGCACACGGATTTCTCCTCCGGCACCGGCCAGTCCCTCGATGGCAACCCGATCGCGGGATTCCCGTCGTTCCTCGCCAACCTCCGAGTGGGGCACCGGCACGGGCCATTTTCATTTTCAGTTTCCGGGAGGTACATTGGGAAGCAATACACCGATAATCTCCGGGACGATGCACGCACGGTAGATCCGTTCTTCGTCGCCGATGCGGCATGTTCCTGGCTGTTCCAGGGCGTCCTGCAGGATGTGGACCTCGAGGCGAAGCTGCAGGTGAACAACATCTTCGACACGCTGTACGCTGCGTATGGTGAGGGCGATCAGTTCTTCGTGGGTGCGGAACGCAACGCGTTCTTTCAGATCGCGATCATGCTCTGACAGGAGGAGCTTCTCATGACAACCCTGCTTGTGTGCAATGGTGAGCCGCCGTCGCGTGATCTTGTGCGACGCATGCTCACACGGGCCGACCGGTTGGTGGCTGCGGATGGCGGTGCCAACGCGGTCCGTTCGGCCGGACTCGTGCCGGACCTTATCCTTGGCGACCTCGATTCGGTGACGCCTGCCACGCGCCGGACCTTCCGCACCGTGCCCACGATCCATATCCCGAGCCAGGACAACACCGACCTCGAAAAGGCCCTGGACCATTGCGCTGCCGAAGGCGATACGGCGATGATCATCGCCGGGGCCACGGGGCGCAGGCTGGACATGACACTGGCGAACCTCTCCGTGTGCTGGCACTACCTGCCTGACATGGACATCTGCTTCGTGGGGGAGGATTGGTATGCCGTGCCGATCACCGGCCTCCGGCGCTTTGTTGCGCCGTCCGGTACAAAGGTCAGCCTGGTCCCCTTCGGGTCGTGTTCCGGGGTCACGCTTCGCGGACTCCGGTATCCGCTCGTCGAGGGATCCTTCCGCACCGGTGATGTAGCCGTCAGCAATGTCGTTCGCGGACGGTCGTTCTCCGTGAGTGTCAGGCACGGCCGGCTCCTGGTGCTCGTACTGACGCGGTTTGGAGAGGACTGAATGCTCCGGGATGAAAGCGGGAGCGGCGCATGATCCGGTTTTCGCCGTGGGACATCGCCGTGGTGCTGCTCTACGTGATCGGCGTGCTTGGTATCGGCTGGTATGCCGCCCGCCGGCAGCGTGCGCGGAGTGCGGTGGAATTCCTGCTTGCCGGACGCACGCTCACCGTGCCGGTGTTCGTGATGACCCTGGTGTCCACCTGGTACGGAGGCATCCTCGGTGTCGGCGAGTTCACGTACACCGTCGGCATTGCCACCTGGGTGATGCAGGGTGTGCCGTACTACATCTTTGCCATTCTCTTTGCGTTCCTCCTGGCTGGCAGGATCCGCGCTGCCGGGGGGACCACCATTCCTGACCGTCTCGAACAGGTGTATGACCGTCGCACCGCCTTCCTGGGGGCGTGGCTGACCTTTCTGCTCATGACGCCGGCTCCGTATGTCCTGATGATCGGGGTCCTCCTGCAGATGATCACCGGGTGGGGGCTGCCGCTCTGCATCCTCGGCGGCACGATCGTCACCGGCGTGTTTCTGCTTGCCGGTGGATTCCGGGCCGATGTGTACACCGATGTGTACGAGTTCATACTGATGTTCGCCGGCTTCGGACTCATCATACCCTTTGCGGTGCAAGCGTACGGCGGGTGGGATTTCCTTACGACGCATCTCCCTCCGCTGCATCTGGCGTGGCACGGGGGAGCATCGCCCCAATTCATCATCGTCTGGTTCTTCATTGCGCTGTGGACCCTCGTCGATCCGTCATTCTATCAGCGGTGTGCCGCGGCCTCGTCTCCCGAGGTCGCGCGCAAGGGGATCCTCTGGTCGGTGGTGTTCTGGCTGGTATTCGACATGATGACCGCGACCGTCGGATTGTATGCGCGCGCCGCGTTGCCCGGACTTGCGCATCCGGTGATGGCGTACCCGCTCATCGCCGAAGCGCTGCTGCCTCCGGTAGCGAAAGGATTCTTCTTCGTTGGATTGCTCGCGACCATGATGTCCACGCTCAATACGCTGATGCTGGTCTCGGGGACGATGCTCGGGCGGGACATGGTGAGATTGATGAAGGGCGGCAGCCCGGCACACCGGATCGACGGTGGGCCGGGGGGCGGAGAGCGGTACGGAGATGCCGTGGAACGGGAGGAGGCAGGGAGGCGTGAGCAGCGGCGCGTGCAGTGGGGGATGGTGGTGAGCGCGGTGCTGGCGATCGGGCTTGCGCTTGCCGTCCCATCGGTGATCAAGCTCTGGTATGTGATCGGGACGACGCTGGTGCCGGGGCTGCTCGTGCCGCTTGTCACATCCTACTTCGAC
>JAUQWO010000012.1 GCA_030835135.1 Bacteroidota bacterium | reverse complement strand
TATTTCGCATGAAAGTGCGGCGGGACGTGATCCCGATAGAAGATCGCAATGACTATTCCGAGAAATCGGCTAATCTCCGGCATGGAGCAAAGTACCGGAATTCCGGATTATCCGCAACCGCCTAACCAGCGGCTGCACCTGACGCCGCGCCACGGGCCCGGGGTATTGACCTTAGTCATTTGTAGTGTTGGTTGAGGCTTCCAACTCAGCAGTCGTTTCGCGGCGCAGGTGAGCCGCGAGCCGTTAGGCGGCACAAAACGCATATCGCCACACAAACAGAGAGCCATTCATCATGAGCCATATCATAGCCGTTGCATGGTTCAGAGGGGATCAGTGGAGTCGATTGCGCGAGCTTTCATCGGATAGAGACGAGATGGAGACTGAGTATGAAGAGTGGCAAACGAACGCAGAGAATCAAGTGGCAGGACTTCGCGGGCAGGGACTGCATGTTCGCAAGATTGACGTTGATCTTGATGAACTTGCCGGATGGTGCAAATCCGAAAAGGTTCCTGTTAACGCAGCCTCCCGCTCGCGATACGCTGCTTACAGGGCGCAGCGCGATGACTCGAGAGAGTAGCCCATTCGAAGCGTCGATCTGAATTCGGGTGGAGGTCGGATTCCGTCAGGATCTCTTGCAGACCCGCGGTTGTCGAGGGCTAACACGCGGCATAGAGGCCTGGTGCAATATCTGAGGGTGTGTGATCGCTGGGCGAGCAACAGTTGTCGTTCGCTTCCATGTTGCCGAGCCGTTGATTTCTTGAGCCGATGTCCGATCATTAGCTGAAGGTGCCGCCTAACCAGCGCCTGCACCTGACGCCGCGTCTGGGGCATCGGGGTCGTCACCGATTCTGTTATATGTTTTGGTTGCTTGCAATTCAACATTCGTTTCGCGGCGCAGGTGAGGCGCGACCGTTAGGCAGCCACAATCAACCAATCGGGAAAACCCATGCGCGGAATTCTGTTGGTCATACTCGCACTCACGCTCAGTTCTTGCCAATCGTCTCACGCTCCCAGGTATGTAATCACTGAGGGTAGTGCCACTCTCAGGGTACCGATCGAGGAAATACGCGTCAACATCAGCGTTGACTCAGATGGCAAGACCCTGGCTGAAGCGAACCAGTCGCTTCGAACAACCGTCCTGCGAGCGTTTGCTGAACTCAAACAAATGGGAATAAGCGATTCGGACTTTGTTACCGACAGACACGCAACCAACTTCAGGACGAGACGCACTGATAATGTTGAGCAGCCTGGCATGTCTTATGCTGGAAGCTTCCCGTTGCGCAACCCCGATCGATACGATGAGTTGATGAAGGCGATGACCGCAATAGGCCGGATCCAGGTATCGATCGCTGGCTATTCGAACCGACATCTTGACGATTTTAGGAGTCAGGTCTACAGTCAAGCTTCTGCCAAAGCAAAAAAGGAAGCCGAAATGCTGTTGGCGCCATCGGGTTCATCCGTGGGAAAGGTACTGAAGGTCCTGAAAAGGGGATACGATCCCTTTGACCAATATGATAACGCAGACAAGGAGATGGATCGTCGTGGAGGAGACGTAGCGTACAGCGTGAGAACGACACCCCTTCCTGACTACGAGAAGATCTTCAGGCGAAAGTACTTCGAGGTTAGCCAAGACGTAACAGTCATGTTTGAGATTCAGTAAGAGGGGTGGCTGCCTAACCAGCGGCTGCACCTGACGCCGCGCCACGGGCAACGGGGTTGGGTACTTTGAATCACTTGAAGCGGTCGTTATAGGATCGCAAAAGCTATTTCCAAATCAGCAGTCGTTTCGCGGCGCAGGTGAGCCGCGATCCGTTAGGCAGCGTCTCCGAGGGGGTGCAACACTTTGAAGCCGGTCATCGTATTGGCGGCGATGTGCGTGATGTTCGGGTGTGCACTGACATATCACGACACGCATGTATCAGACGAACGGTACAATCCTCATAGACCGTCGCCGCGATTTGCCTTTCGGATCATCGAGAAGTCTGACAACGGGACGCTCTCGGATTCTGGTGCATACTACATTGGGAGGCGCGATGTTGTGGAGGGGCGCCCCGCAAATCTGCAATCGCTTCTTGAGGATTTATACACGAGGGGATTTGAAGTAGCAGGGGCTTGGTATTATTCGGGGGAACCATGCAGTAAACACCCGTTCGGCGGCATAGGAGGGACAATATATCGCCCGTTTTTCATCATTCACCTGAGTCGGCCTGATGATGCGATGGTGAGGTATTTCAAGTTGGAGCGTTTTCCCAAGCCGAAGCAGCGCGAGTGCAAGTCCCAGGTCTTAGAGTTTTTCCCAGTTGCACGATGACTAGACGCTGCCTAACCAGCGGCTGCACCTGACGCCGCGCCACGGGCTCGGGGTATTGACCTTAGTCATTCATAGTGTTGGTTGACGTTTCCAATTCAGCAGTTGTTTCGCGGCGCAGGTGAGCCGCGATCCGTTAGGCGGCCAAACACATGGGAGGGGTCACATTGCGTTGCGCTCTTCTACTCGTTGGAATGTGCCACTTGCTTGTTTCGTCGGCATGGGCTCAGATGGACGCTGATGTAGACCCTCGTGTTGAAGTAGGGGGCTCAAT
>JAUQWO010000011.1 GCA_030835135.1 Bacteroidota bacterium | reverse complement strand
CGGTCGGGGGTGGGGGCTTGCCGGGGGAAGTTTTCTAATGCATTTCTGGGGTGCGTTGCGTAGGTTTGCACGTCTACCCTATCGGCTGACCACTCAAGGGATACGCTCCCGCTTCACGCTTCAGGCCGTAATCTTCTCACGCAGCACATTTCAACTACACGAAAGGAACACTTATGTCCATTGCGCGAGGTCTCTGCATCTTCGTGTTCATGGCCTTCCTGCTTGCGTCCAGTGCATTCGCGGGCGGGTTCCAGCTGAACGAGCACGGTGCAAAGGGAATGGCGCAGGCGGGAGCGTTTGCGGCCCGTGCGACCGATGGATCTGCGATCTTCTGGAATCCCGCAGGTCTGGGCTTCCAGAACACTGCATCAGCGTATGCCGGCGTTACCCTGATCATGCCGCAGGTTTCGTTCTACGGCCCGACGCAAAACAACTCGGGCGCCGAGAACAAAATGAACTCTCAGCTGTTCAACCCCATCAACGGGTATGTCGTGATTCCGGTCCTCGATGGACTTACCGCCGGGTTCGGCGTGAACAACCCGTATGGTCTCGGCACGGAGTGGCCGGACACCTGGGTCGGGCGCTTCATCACCGTGAAGGTCGATCTGAAGACCTTCTACTTCACCCCCACCCTCTCCTATCGGATCCTGGACAACCTGTCGGTCGGCGCGGGCGTCAACTACGTCACCGGATCGGTGACCCTGTCGCGGAAGGTACCTGTTGCCAGCGTGGCAACTCCGGCGGAGCCCATGGTCGCCCTGGACCTCTCGGGCACGGGCATCGGGTTCAACGCAGGTCTGATGTACAAGCCGACCGACGAGCTGTCGATCGGTCTCTCCTACCGCAGCTCCGTGAAGATCGACGCTGAAGGGACGGCGGATTTCACCCCGAACTATGCCGCGCTGAACTTCCCTGTCGGCGATGCGGCAGCTTCACTGGAGCTCCCCGCGACCGGCTTTGCGGCCATCGCATACAAGGTGACCGACGCGCTCACGGTCGAAGCCGACTACCAGTACATCGGGTGGTCCTCATACGACCAGCTCAAAGTGGACTTCAAGAAGAACAACACCTCGTCCGTTGCCCCGAAGAAGTACGATGACACCTATATCATCCGGCTGGGTGGCGAGTACGACCTCGGCTGCCTGAAGCTCCGTGGCGGCCTGTACTATGATCACTCCCCGGTCAAGACGGAATACCTCGAGCCGCTCCTGCCCGATGCGAACCGCATCGGCTACAATCTCGGGTTCGGCTACGCTCTCACGAAGCAGTTGAACGTCGATGTCGCATACCTGTTCATCAAGTTCGCGGACCGGAAGGCTGAAAACACCATCCCCGAGAACAACTTCGATGGCACGTACAAGTCGATCGTCCACCTGCTCGGCGTGAATTTCGAGTATTCTTTCTAACATCACAACCACTGGAGTGTTTCGATGAAGATCATCAATCTCTTTATCGTGCTGTTCGCTGCTGCCAGCCTCTTCGTCGGCTGTGATGGTGTCAGCACGCGGCCGGATGACGTGAAAGAGGGGACCCTGAATCCCCTCACCGTCCAGAAATACGTGGCGATCGGGAACAGCCTTACCGCCGGCTATCAGTCGAACGGCCTGTATCAAAGCGCACAGGTGTATTCGTTCCCGAACCTGATCGCGAAGCAGCTCACCCTCGTCGGCGCCCCGCTCGGCACCTTCGAGATGCCGTGGTATTCCGATCCGGGTACACCGGACGCCACGGGCAAGGCATCCCGTTATGAGATCATCAGTCTCGTCGGCCCGGTGATCGGTCCGAAAGGGCTTACAGCGGGCGCACCCACGAATTCCGCGCTGACCCGTCCGTATGACAACCTCGGCATCCCGGGCGCCGTGCTGTTCGACTTCCTGGATACCACGGCGTTCGCAGCAAAGGCGGGCCCGCCGCGCAGCAACCCGTTGTTCATGCTGGTCCTCCGCCAGGCCGCACTCGGCAAGACCATCTTCCACCAGGCGAAGGCCCTCAATCCGGACCTCGTGACGTTCTGGCTGGGGAACAATGACGTGCTCGGGTTTGCGACGAGCGGCGGCGTGTCACCCAGTGCGCCGACATCGGCGGGCATCTTCAGCGTGCTGTATGCCCAGGCCCTCGATTCCCTGCGCACGGCACTCCCGAACACCAGGATCGTCGTGGCGAACATCCCCGACGTCCGTTCGATCCCGTTCTTCAACACGATCGGACCGAAGGTGGCACCGCTCATTCCCCAGGGCGTGTATCTGCGCTATCAGAAGCACGGAAACACGACCATGTCCTTCGATTCAACGAAGCTGACAGAACCCGGCGCTCCGTTGCTCACGCTGACGGGCAGCGCGTACGCTTCCCTCCTGGGTCAACCCACGGGCAAGTGGTACCGCGACAAGGGGATCCCGGTGGTCGCCCCGATCGATACGACCAAACCGTTCGGCTTCCACCCGCAGAACCCGTGGCCCGATGCGCTGGCGCTCGACGCCGGCGAGCAGACCACGGCCGGCGATGCGATCACAGCCTTCAACTCCACGATCGCAACCGTTGCGGCAGCCAGAGGTGCGGCACTCGTCGACATCAATACGTTCTTCAAGGGTATCAAGGCCAACACCCTCGTGGTGCAGGGCGTGAAGTACACCGCGGACTACGTCTCGGGCGGTATCTTCAGTCTGGACGGCGTGCATCCGTCCTCGCGTGGCGCGGGGATCGTCGCGAACGAATTCCTGCGGGTGATCAACGCGAAATGGGGCAGCAACATCCCGTACGTTGATGTGAACAGCATACCGGGCATCCCGGCACCGGTCGCCAAGAGCGCGAACGGCATCCCGCAGATCCCGGCGGATGCGTTCAATTCTCTGGAGATGCTCTACGGCGGTTCGGCCTGGTAAGATGTTCCCCCGGGCCGGGAAGAACCGGCCCGTCAAGCAGAAGGCATCCCGTGTCTCACGGGATGCCTTTTTTTTCGTCGTTCATGGCCGGCGGCGGAAGATGCTGCCCCCCCTCACCTCACGTACATCAGCTTTCGGGTCTGCCGGTAACTGCCGGCGACCAGCGTGTAGAAGTAGACGCCCGTCGAGCTGTTGCCCAGATCCAGAGGCATCTCATACACGCCCCGCGGGAGGACCCCATACGATGTTGCGATGATCCGCTGGCCAAGGAGATTGTACACCTCAACGCTCACCGGTACCGGCGACGGGATCATGAATCGCAATTGCGTCGTGACATTGAAGGGATTCGGGTAGTTCTCATCGAGATAGAAGTCGTTCGGCTCGACCGCTGCCGTCGTGAATCCCACCGCAGGCGTCCATTCACTTGCACCACCCACGGCATTCACCCGGAGACGCCAGTAATACGTTCTCCCCGGAGAGAGGCCGGACACCGTGACGCTCGTGTCACGGGACACCCCGTACCGTTCGAACATCACATATCCCGTGACGACCGGGCGGGTGCCCACCTGCACATCGTACGAGATGGCCGACCGCACCGGACGCCAGCGCAGCACCGTCAGCGGAGCACTCACGCCGGCGTCCACCGGGACAAGCTCAGGCACAACCGGAGGATCCGCGGTGACGAATGTCCAGATATCGGAGACCGGTCCGACGCCAGCAGCGTTCTGCGCCCGGACACGCCAGTAGTATCTCGTCTGATTGTCGAGTCCGGACATGGAATACTGACTGGCCGTGATCCCCCGGACGTCCAGAACGAGGGTACCGGTGAAGGCCGGGTTCCGTGAGACCTCCAACTGATAGGATTCATCAACGACCGAGCGGCGCCAGATGAGGACGTTGTTGACGCTTTCATTCCGGGCATCGTCGGCCGGAGCGACGAGCACGGTCTTCGCCGGTGCCTGTGCAAACGTCGTGAACGATCGGACGTCCGACCAGAAACTGAACAGGACGCCGTTCGCCGCGCGGACCCGCCAGTAGTACGTCCCGCCCGAAGTCAACCCATTCACGGTGACAGAGGTGTCGCCGACGATCGCGACGCGCTCAAATACCACGTCGGTGGTGAACCGATCGTTCCGGCAGACCTGTACGTGATACGTCGCCGTGGCATCGACACGCCCCCAACGCAGAACGACCGGAAGCGCCTCGTTGCCGGCGCCCTCGGCCGGAGCGAGAGGAATGGGGATGCCCGGAACAAGACCCGAATTGGCCTGGGCTTCGCGTGCGCCGATATCGGGTGCGGCCCCCTGGAACGGCCGGAAGACGCGGGCGCCCGCCCTCCAGGTCAGCGGCAGTTCCAACCCTATGACGTTCCGTACCCGATCGATCGACGTGATCCTCACGGGGCGACTCCCCTCGACCACGATCGAATCCGCGGCCTCATCCACGCCGTAGCCGTCGCAGAAGTACCCGGCATCGGCCACTTCGATCGAGCTCCCGCTCCCCGCGCTCACCGCGGTGGTCAGCGGACCGCCCGCATCCCGCGCGCGCGAGCTGCTGGCCAGATGGAAGTCATATGCCAGATGATCGCCGGCCGGCCGAAGAGGGACGTTGATGAACTCGGGGGATGCCTCCACTGCATGCGCTTCCGCACCTTCGATGCCGCGGTTGGCAAGCCGCTGTTGCCAGGACGCGAGGTCGAACTGGGTGAACAAGGCACCTCCGGCATCGGACAGGTACACGCGGTCCGTGTTCGCATAGAGATTGTAGTCGACGTCCGCACCGGTCATCCCATAGACATTCAGTGCCATCTCACCCTGTGCGTGCTCGGCCACGACGTTGTTCTTGATGGCGATACCTGTGCCGCTGTACACCAGGATCGCCGTGAACCCGGGACCGGGATAGGACCGCCACGCGCTGTTCGCGCCGGTGTAATCATGATTGTTGTTGATGAAGGTGTTGTTGTAGATCTTGTACCCCTCACTCGCCTCGATCGCGCCGAAGTTGTCGTAGAAGATATTGTTCCGGACGATCACATCATTCGTGGCCGACGCCACACCGGGGATGCCTGCGCCTCCATGGATGACACCCCCCATCCCGCCCGCACGGTCCTGCCCGCCCACGCTTCCATCGTCATCCCCCTCATTCCCGTACACGATATTCCCTTCGATCAGGATATCGGACGCCCCCTTGAGGTCGAACGCGTTCTCCACGCAGTTGCGCACGACATTGTTGCGAATGATCGTCCCCCTGTTCGACGCCTCCGAGTAGTCGCTCTTGTAGTTCGGCTCGAACTGGATCGCATCTTCATTCGCGGAATTCGACAGGAGGTTCCCTTCGATGATATTCCCCTGCACGATCGACGTACCGTCCTCGGGGTCCGCGATATCGATCAGGCTGGATCCGCAATCATGGATGGTGTTGCCACGAATGACATTGAACCGGGGGGCTGCGCCCGTAAGCCAGATCCCCAGCCACGTCCCGGAGATATCGTTCCCCTCGATGATCGTGTGCTGGGCGTCGGTCACGCAGATGCTCACCTGCCGGTACCCATCGATGTAGTTCTGGAGCGCATCACCATCCTGGAGGATCGTGCAGTTGCGGATGACATTGAAGAAGGACCGCCGATGGCCGATCTGTACATAGGCGAAGCGGTTGGTGAACACGGGTGCATCGCGGAGCAGTTCAGCGAATTGATACCGGATCGTGAAGCCATCCACGATCACATAACTCGTCGGATCGCCTTGTGATCCCGACTCCAGATCCCAGCCGATCCCGACCACACCCCGCTTGGCGGGGCTCTCTCCCAGCAGCTCCACAACCCCATCGCCGTACACCGTATACACGATGGGCTGTCCCTCAGCGCCGGACCGGGCGGGTTGGATCACCTCGCTGTACGTACCGGCGTGGACCAGGACCGAATCGCCGGCCTGCAACGTGACATTCGCTCTGGCGATCGTCCGCCACGGCGATCCCCGCAAACCCGACTGATTGTCATTGCCGCCCGGGGACACTTCATAGGTCGCCGCGAAACCAGCGATGGGGATGAGCGTGAGCAGTGCCACCATGATCAGCACCCATGCACGCCGGCCAGAACCCCATGCCATCATATGCCCGATCTCCCTCACCAGCATTGCTGTCCCCTACCTGTCATTCTTCGGTCCCGCTGCCGCGCGCCAGTACTGTTCGATCTGTTCCCCCACGGCGAGCCGGGCCGCCTCGAAGACATAGCCGCGTTCGGCCCACTGCGGCTGGTCCGCCTGATTGGTGAATGTGGAACCATTATAGTCATTGAATGCAGCACGGACCACCTTCGACACCTGTTCGTCGGTCGCAATACCGGCCCGACGTGCGCACACGAGATATTCATAGTCCTGGAATCCGCGGCGCAGATTTTTGAGCCGGATGGACATGATGGGACCCCGCATCCGACGATCCTCGGCCGGAGCGATGATATCCTCCCCCGTGTACAACAGACTCCCCGCTACGGGCCGTTCCCAGATATTGATCTGCTTGTCCGCGTGGAACGCGGTTTCCCAATAATAGTAGTGATCGGCCTTGTACTTCCAACAGATCCACGGATTCACACGCGCGTCGGCGGCAAAATTGTCGATGGCATTGGGCTCCCCATAGGAAGGCCGCATGCCGTTGTAGAGCCCGACCATCTCGCCCGCCGCCTGCCTCTCCCGAACGCGAGGGAGATCGAATCCTGCGGTGCCGCCAGAATCCTTCCAACCCGCATGGCCTTCCACCAGCCAGAGGTCGACGGCGCCCACCATCTCCGCTGAGATCCGCGTCGTGAACGCGCGCCGGAGATGCTGCCCGGGACCGGGACTGGCCTTGATCCATCCTGCCTTCTGCCGGACCGCGGCCCAATGGGAGTAGGGTGCTTCATCCTCCAGATACTTGAAACGCAGAACGGAGGGCGCATGGGATGCGAACCAACCCTCCCAGCGGTCGGCCGCCTTCTGCCATGCCTCAGGGGTATCAGGCCAGAACCCTGAGATCCACCCCTGGCCGGGCTGATCGTAGGTCCCGATGCTATACGTTTGATTCCCGACGTTCAGACCCGGACCTGCGTACCCGGATTCCTCCGAGTACGCTGCGCCGGTGTAGTACGGTGCAAGGTCGTTCACAAAACCTTCGAATGTCCTGCGCCCGTCAACGAGGTCCAACCGGTGGCGATGGAACGTGGTGGCGTAGTTCCGAAATATCTCCCGGTATTCCCGTGTCCCCGCCTTCACCCCGTGCCGGGCCTCAGCCGTCGTTGCCCCCCAGAAAAAATGGTTGCTGAGGTGGGTGGTATCAGACAGGGTGAACCCGAGGACCCGCATCTGAACGGGGATCTCGAACGCAACGTTCTTCCCGACGGTGATCACGACCGTGCCGCGGAGATGCGTGGCAGCAAGTGTGCGGGGGAGACTGACATCCACCCAGACAGCCTGGGTAGTTCCCGCTTCAATTGCAAAGCCACCTGGCTTCCTGAGGTGGCGGAGTTCAATGTCGTATGGGACCAGCGCATCAGGGATCCATCCGACATGATCCCCGTCCGGCAGCGGCCGGGCTCCGGCCAACCACCACTCGCTGCGCCGATCCACGCGCAGGTACCGCTCGAGGAACAGCTCCACATCACGCCCACGATGATCGAACGGGTCGCCCGATGGGCCGTGAGCGCGGAGCACATCCTGCCCGCCCGAGAGGCTGTCCAGCCGGACATGGATGCTGTCAACGTTCCTGTCGCCGCCGACAAGGATGATCTGAAACCCCACGACTTCATTGCGCGCACCGAACAGCGAGATCTCCCTGCCATTCCACACCCGGTTGCGTCGATCGTGCATCAACGGGTGTTCGACATCTTCACGGCGGATCTTCTCCGTTTCATCGACAGCCCACACACCTCTGATCCCATCCCTGTTTCCCGTCGCAGATGAAGTGCACGCAAGAGCGAACAGCGCGGGAAGTAGGAGCAACAGCATCAGAAGTCGACTCAATGCGCACCCTGGAAAAAAGATGAATATATGAACCTACATAAATGTGCACCGACATGCAACGCAGCGCCAGGGCCGGTCCATTGATCGGTCCGCATGAGGGGGAACCACGCACAGAATACCTCTCGGTGGGGTCAGATCAGCGGCTGTAGACCAGTGCGGGGCCGGCGTGGAGACCGGGGAAGGACATCACCGGGACCTGCCCGGGAATGGAATCGCCTCCGAAGGTCACGATCAGGATCCGCTCTGATGCCGGAGTACCGGGGGTCAGGTATGAACGGACGTAGCGATCGAGGAACGGTTGGCTGGTCGGGGGACGGAACCGCCGGTCCAGGATATCCATTGCCGCGGTCGGATTCAGCGACTCCCGGCCCAGGGTGAGGGTTCCCCGTGGCCCGCCGGGTGAGGTGTTCCAGTCAAGGATCTGCTGGAGCTGCGCCGTTTTTTCCCGTTCGGCATGCAACGGCCTTGCCAGTGCTTCCACGCCGGGGATCCCCACGTCCGATCGGATAAGAATGAGGGAGACCAGTGCCAGCGCAACCACCGTCCCGGCGATCCGGGGGTGCCAGGCCCTCGCACCCTCCTCGAGCCATTCCAGGCCGTCCACCATGACGATGGTGGCGATCAGGATCGCAAAGATGCCATAGGTGGGCGATCCGGTGGCGGTCGGGAACGGGAACATGGTGGCGACCGCGAGAAGGAAGGCCGGCGTCCACCGGCGGGTGCGCAGAGCCTTCACGAAATTCACTGCGATCCAGATCAACACAGCGGGCAAAGCCAGGAGGTACAGTCCCAGGGAACCGAGGACGAGCGCGATCTTTACTCCCGGTCGTGCGCCACGCCACATCGTCGCAATGGTCACGACGACCAGGATCCCGATGAATGCGGTCACCAGAGGATGCACCTCAACCACCTGATAGGAAACGAGTCCGCCGATGAGCATTGCAGCAGGTGACTGCGGAGCCTCACGTGGTGGAAGAAGGAGGACGACCGCCGCAACGGCAACGACTGCCAGATGCATGGGGAGATCCCGGGTGAAGACCGTTCGAAGCGTCAATGTGCCAGCCACCAGACCGGCAAGGACCCATGCACCGAACAGGAGGATGGCATACGGATGGAAGAGCAGGACCACAAGTGTCAGGACCCCCATGCGCCGCACGGTCGCGCCGTCCAGCGGGGCAGGCGTTGCACCCAGCAGGGCCGAGCACAGGATCAGCATGGGACCGTAGAATACGCCATGGAGATGGAAGAGAAAGATGTACCCCGAGAACAGAGCCGCTCCCGTCACACAGAGTGCATAGCTCAAGGTAGCACGAGCACGCACGGCCCGGAGTGCGAGGACGAATGCTGCTATGGTGCACAGGATGTTGAAGATCTGGAGGAGGGCCAGCCCCGCGGGGATCGACATCGCAAGCCACATCAATCCCTGTCCAGCCGGCCGGAGATTGGCGACCGGAAACACCCGGCCGAACGTTGCCGACCAGAAGTCCATGGAGTGGAGTTGCGAGGCAATGACGTAGGACTCATTGTGGTGTTCGAATGGAAAACCCACGATGAACCAGAACGTCACGCCGGTGACAGCACACGCACCGAGGAGGAACGAGAGCAAACGGGACATTACAGCTCCTTGCACAGGCCGGGCATCGGTTTACTGTGCATCCAATGTAGCTCTCCTTCCCCCAAGATTCAAGCGTTGCATCCTCTAGCGCACCAGGACCATGCGGCGGGTCTCGACCGCACCCGCAGTCCGGAGCTGGTAGAAATACACACCGCTGGCAAGCGCGGTAGCATCCATCGACACTTCATGCACTCCCGCATGCTGCCGTCCGTCGACGAGTCGGGCCACTTCCTCACCCAGGGACGAATAGACCGCCAGGCGAACATCACCCGCCGCGGGAAGCTCATAACGGATCTGCGTCGTCGGGTTGAACGGATTCGGATAGTTCTGATGCAGGGCCAGACGCGCGGGGATACCCGCTTCATCGTCCACGGCGGTCTTGTAGGCACCGGTCGAGAAGGCGATCGTCGTCCCGTAGGCCCCGTACCCATTCACCTGCAGCGATCGCACGCGCATATAATGGACGGAGGCGGGCAGCAGGCCGTATGCCGGCACGCTAAGATCCGCGACCAGGGTATCAAAGACAACCTCGGTGAACGCCGCATTGGAGCTGACCTGAACCTGATACATATCTGCACCGGTGACCGCCGCCCAGCGGAGCGTCGGGTGATCGGGAACATACTCCGCACCATTGGTGGGGTACGACACCCGCGGTGATGAGAGTCCGGCAACAGCACCGACGGCGGCCAGCGACACATCATCGATCCTGTAGACATCCCCTGCCTGGGCATTGTCCGCGAACCAGAACTGCAGACGTGCGTCGGTCACAGACGCTGAAGGCAGTGTCGACGAGACATAGAGCAGATAGGAGTTCCATCCCGTTGTCAGCGCCACCTCATGACGATAGATGCCATAGCAGTAGTACGGTGCGCCATGCTGGAACAGACTGACCTTCAGTGGCCGGCCTGATGTGGAGTACGCGGCGAACCGGATCGCATACATCGTATTCTGGTCGAGTGCGATACCTGACTGATACAGCTGGATGCTCGAGCCG
Organism: Bacteroidota bacterium; assembly: GCA_030835135.1. Taxonomy (GTDB): domain Bacteria; phylum Bacteroidota; class Ignavibacteria; order UBA10030; family UBA6906; genus JAGDMK01. The sequence continues at coordinate 122,868 of JAUQWO010000011.1, read as the reverse complement.
GCGGACGACACGGCAACGGACACGCCATTGCTGCTCTCCTGACCGTTCGGGTCCACACTCCAGCTGGCGGCGCTCCCGGCATAGAACGCCCAGTTTGCATTCCCTGCCTCGAAGTCGCCGTTCTGCAGAAGATTGGTCTCGGTCTTCTGCGGCGGCTCAACCGATCCGCTCAGGGCGAAGGTAGATACCTCCGACCATGCCCCCACGCTCCCGGTACCGATCGCGCGCACGCGCCAGTAGTAGATCGTTCCCTGCTCCAGACCCGTTGCCCAGGCCGTCGTGTCCCGGATATTCAGACGTTCCACGGTCTTGTTGGAGAAGCCCGGATCGACGGCAACCTGCAGCCAGTAACTCGATGCCCCTTCCGCCGGGGTCCATGCGAGGACGGGGGTGGCAGCGACGCCGGAGCTTCCCGACGCCGGTGTGAGCAATGTCGCCGCACCGACCAGACCGGGCACCGCATCCGTGTATTCAAGTGCACCCATATCCGGCGCGGAGCCATGGAACGGACGATACACCGGATCACCGGCCGACCAGGACATCGAGCGGTTCAAGGTAAGGACGTGGGTCGACGGGTTGATCGCGGTGATCACGGCCGTTCCCCGGGTACCGATCACTATGGAATCGCCGGTCGTCACACCGAACCCGTCATGGAAGAAACGGGAATCATCGACGGGCAGGGACGTTCCACTTCCCGTCGTACGAACCCGCGTCAGTGCACCGCCCTTGTCGATCGCGGGGGAACCGTTCGCGAGATTGAAATCCAGCGTGGTCTCATAGCCGGTCGGCAGTGCAGTGACGGAACGGAACTGCGGGTTGGCCTCCAGGCTGTTCGCTTCGGCGCCCCTGATCCCGCGTGACGCCAGACGCTGCTGCCATTGCGTGAACGTAAGCTTCGTGAACGCCGCACCGCCGGCCTCGGCGAATTGCGCTCCGCCGGCATGAGCGTAGATGTTGTGGTTGATATCGGCATTGACAAGGCCGGAAGTGTTCAGCGATGCCTCGCACTGAGCATGTTCCATGATGATATTGTTCAGGATCGCACAGTCCGTATTATCATAGGCCAGCAGCGCGGTGAAGCCGGGGCCGGGGGTGGCCCGCCAGGAGCTGTTCGAACCGGTATAGTCCCGGTTGTTCGCGACGATCGTGTTGTTGTAGACCTTGTAGCCCGACTCGACGAGGATCGCACCGAAATTGTCGAAGAATACATTGTTGCGGATAACCACGTCGCCTGTGGCTGAGGGCACGCCTTCGGTGCCGGTGCCACCATGAATCACCCCGCCCATACCACCGAATCGGTCGTTCCCGCCCACCGGTCCGTCATCGTCACCCGTATTGGCGCAGACCACGTTCCCTTCGATCACGATACGGGAAGCACCCTTGAGGTCGAACGCATTCTCCGCGCACCCGCGGATGATGTTCCCGCGGATGATCGTGCCGCGGTTGGATGCCACGGAGAAGTCGCTCTGATAGTTCGGCTCGAACTGGATCCCGTCCTCGTTCGCCGAGCCGTCGATCATGTTCCATTCGATCAGGTTCCCCTGCAGACCGGTCTCACCGGTCTCGGGATCCGCGATGTCGATGCCACTCGACCCGACATCATGGATGTAGTTGCCGCGTACGATGTTGTACCGGGGCGCTTCACCGCACAGCCAGACACCGATCCACATCCCGCTGATGTCGTTCCCCTCGATCACGGTATGCTGGGCAAAGCCGACCAGGATGCCTGCCTGGCGGAAATCCTTTTCGAAGTTCGCAAGGCCGCCGCCCGGCTGCTCGATAACGCAATTCCGGATCTCGTTATGAACGGACTGACTGTTGTCGACGACGACATGGCCGAAGCGGTTGCTGAACACGGGGACATCCGGCAGCTGGCTGGCGAACCGGTAGCGGAGGATGAATCCGTCTATGATGATGTAGCTTCTGGCCGCGCCCACGCTGCCCGATGCAAGGTCCCATCCCAGAGCCACGATGCCCTTCAGCGTCGCACTCTCTCCTGTCACTTCAACGGGGTCAGCATTGTAGCGCATGTACACGATCGGCCTTCCCGCTGCACCGGAACGGGCGGGTACGATGGTCTCGTTGTATGTACCGCCGTGGACAAGCACCGTGTCGCCGGCCTGCAGCGTCTGGTTCGCCTTGCGCAGCGTCCGCCATGGAGCCGCGAGGGTACCGGCCGCAGCATCGGTACCGTTCGTCGCCACATGGTACGTTGCCCCGAAACCCACCGAGCCCAGCACCGTCACCAGCACCCCGATCATCACCGCACGGCCGATACGCACGTCCACTGCCCTTCCTGTTGTGTGTCCGTGTGTCTCAGGTCACACGACGTGCCATGCACCACGTCAGAGGAAAAGGCGCGATTGGGCGGCAGGAAGGGCAATGTTCCCATGTGTGTTCGGCGCAGCAACACGGGTGACATGAAGATCGGGGGAGATGATTCTACAAAGCAGTGACCTCTCTTCGCCCGACGTCACCCATCTCCAGTAGCACGAGAGCCGATGTTCGCAAGATGTTGCGGGAAACCACCTGAAGGACTATATTGGTCTGTGTTGTTCACGGACATTCCCCCCACGATCGTCGATCATCTATGCCCAGGGTCCTTCGCGTTGGCGTTCAGGGAGACGGCTACGTTTCCCAGCGTTTGCTCGAGCATATCCCCTCTCCGGAGATCCAGCTCATCACCACGCGGGGTCCGATGGCCCTGGCGAACTTCCTGAACAGGAAGGTGCTCGGGCATCACCACGCCACCACATTCACGAACAACTATCACTGGGATCCCGGACTCCCGTTGCGGGACCTCTACCATTTCGTGAACACGATCGGGACGACACCAACGCCGTGGATCGTGTCCTTCGAGCATTACGTGCCACGGTGGGATCCCCGTTCGCCGTTCGGGATGCGCCTGCTCGCGAGCCCGCGGTGCAGGAGGCTTCTCGCTCTCAGTGACTACGCCCGCAGGGCTCAGGAGCAACTCCTCTCCTCCCGGGAGGACATCGGAGCAGCGATCGCGGCGAAGATCGAGGTCCTCCATCCGCCGCAGCGGCTCCTGGTCCGCAGCCTCGATGAGAAGCGTCTCCCGGCCGGCACACTCCGGTGTGTTTTCGTCGGACGGGATTTCTTTCGCAAGGGGGGGCGTGAAGTGGTCGATGCCGTGTTCCGCCTCATCGGCGAAGGACGGTCGATCGAGCTGGATATCGTCTCATCGCTGGACGTTGGCGATTACGCTACGCGGAGCAGTGAGCGTGACCGGACCGAACTGGTGGAGCGGATCACCGGACTCGGGAGTGCCGTGAGGCTGCATGGTGAAATGGCGAACCCGGACGTCCTGCGACTGTTGCGCGACTCCCATGTTGCGTTGCTGCCCACGTACGACGACACCTATGGTTTCTCCGTTCTGGAGGCACAGGCATCCGGAACTCCCGTGATCACGACGAACGTCTGTGCCCTCGAAGAGATCAATCCGGATGCTGCGGGATGGGTCGTGCGGTTGGCGCGGGATGAATGGGGGCAGGCAGCAGGCATTAACAGCGGGGGAACCGCGGAGATCTCCCGGGCGATCCACCTCGGTGTGTATGAACACCTCCGGTCGATACTCGACGACCCGGCCTCGATACGCACAAGGGCCGTGGCCTGCCTGGACCGCATCCAGGCTGACCACGACCCTGAGCGTTATGCTGCACGTGTGCGGACGATCTACACGGACATCGTCGGATCGGCTTCCGGTCTTACGCCACCATGATCTCCGGCGTGAGGCCGAGGGCCTTCAACTGACCCGCGATCTCGTCGCGGTACACGGGGTTCATGATGATCACGACATCCGGCGTGACCGTCCGGAGATGTTCGGGCGCGACGACGCGCTGACCCGTCCCCGCAACGAACATCCCCTGCTTGCGTGGGTTGATGTCCACCATGCAGGAAACCGTATCGCCGGGGTTCAGGACGTTCAGGAAGGTCACCCCCTTCGATCCACCGCCCCACACCGCAACGGACGCACGGCGGGCCTTCCACTCTCCCAGGCGTGAGCGCCACAGCGCCACCTTCGACGCATATTCCTCGGCGAACTTCGTCACGAACCCATCGATGCGCCGGACATCCTCCGCCGTGGCCACGTCCGGCGAGGCCGCTGGCGCGTGTGCCGCCACCGTGTCAATGCCCAGGAACTGTCCTTCATACAGTTCGTGGAGTTCCTTCACCGTGAAGCCACAGGAACGGAACACCTCACGCAGCGACGGGACGGAAAAGTACGAACAGTGTTCGTAGATCAGGTCCCAGATCCCCAGGTCCTTCAGGGTGTACATCACGTTGGGCACCTCGAAGAACACGAGGGTGTTCATCCGGTCCCCCACCGTCTGGCGCACATTGCGGACGAACTCGCGCGGGAACTGGATATGTTCGAGGACATGGCGGCAGGTGATGAGGTCTGCTTTCGTGCCGGCGTACTTCGCCGAATAGAAATCCTGCACGATCGTCATGCGTGCCGCTTTCTCGGCGGACATGTTCTCCGGCACGAACGACGGATCGAACCCGTAGCCGCGGTTGTTCCCGTGTTCGCAGACCATCGCGAGAAAATCCCCTTTCCCGCACCCGACATCGATCACATCCATCCCGCGGATCTGATAGCGGTCCACGAGTCGCGCCGCCAGGGCCTCGGCATACGCCTGGAAGCGGGGAGAGAAGTGCAGGGAGTTCTCGTATGCCTGGGTGTACTCCATCAGCGAGGGATCGAACGCGCTGTTGAACACATGGCCGCAGGTACTGCAGAACGAAAGCGTGATCTGTCCCCGCGGCGCACGCCGCGCGCTGTCATGGTCCGGCCACAACAGATTGCAGTGAATGGGAACATCCGTGATCTGCACGAATGACCGAACGGTGGCGGCGCCACAGGCGGTACACCCGGCCGGCACGGAGGATGCGGTTGCGCTCATCATGACCTCATGCGGTAATAGGAAGGAGTTCTGCCGACACGCCCAGACGCTGCAACTCCGCGCCGATCTCCGGCATATAGATCGGGTTCATCACGATGACGAGGTCGGGCTTGTAGGTCTTCAGGAACTCCGGACCCACGATCTCCTGCCCGGTGCCTGCCATGAACGTCCCCGTCTTGAGCGGATTGATATCCACCGCGTAGCGGATCTCATCCACGATGTTCAGTTTGGTCAGGAATGCCACGCCCTTCGACCCGCCGCCCCAGATCACGGCCTTGCGGCCGGCGGCCGTGATCTCCCGCAACCGCTTCTGCCAGCGTTCGAGCGTCGTCTGCAACGTGCTGGTGAAGTAGGCCACATCCTGGCGCAGGGATTCCAGATCGTCTTCCTCGGGGAGCGGTGCGGGGCCGGAGCCCGTACCCGGGCGCGCTTCGATCATCAGGTACTGATCGTCATATTCGGTCCCGAGTTCCATCACATCGAATCCGGTCTTGCGGAACAGACGGGCGAGCGATCCCTTGCTGAAGTACGAGCAATGCTCGTAATACACATCCCAGAACGCCACCTCCCGCAGGATCCTCCGCACTTCGGGGATCTGGAAGAACACGATGGTCTCGGAGCGGTTCCCGATGGAGCGCCGGACGGTCTTCATGAAATCCGCCACCGTCGGTATGTGTTCGAGCGTCATCTTGCAGCACACGAAATCGGCAGCATACTTCTGGTAGGCTTCGCCATAGAAGTCCGCGATGAACGTCATCCGGTCTTTCGCGGGACTCGGGATACGGTCGGGGACGTAGGCCGGATCGAAGCCGAAGCCGCGGTTGTTGCCGAGTTCGCAGAGCATCGTCAGGAAATCGCCTTTGTCACAGCCGATCTCGATCAGGGTCTTGTCGCGCAACCCGTATTTCTGGATCAGGCGTTCCGCCAGACCCTTGTGGAACGCGGTGAACGTCCCTGAGTATGCCTGGGTCGCCTCATAGCGGGCCGAGTATTCCTGTTCCGCCGGATCGAACGCGATGTTCGAAATGAACCCGCATGTCTCGCAGAACCCGAGGACGATATCGCCTTTGGGGAAGTTCACTGCTTCTTCGCGCGTCGGCAACAGCAGCACGCTGTTGACCGGGACGCCCCGCACCTCGAAGAATGGGGTCATGCGCCCCGCACCGCACGCCGGGCATGTTTCATGGATCTGTGGGGAGGTCATCGCATCGTTCCTTTGTCTCGTGAATGATACACGTGGCTGTTCATTTTCGTTTCAAGATCAATTCGAAGAGTTCCCCCGGGAGGGAGGGCTGCACAGCGTACAATGCGCCGGTATAAGAGATGACGCCGATCGCGATCAATGCGACAAGGTTCACGATGCCCGCATCCTGGCCGGTCCAGCCATGGACCAACGGTATGGCCACGGAGACCGCCGCCACCATGACGCCGCCGGCGAAGAGAGAGGGGCGGAGCGCACGGAACATGCCGATCGGGGTTCCGGGGAGGACCTTGTGGACCTGTATGAGGTTGTACACGAAACCCGCGATCTGTGAGACAAGCACCGCGCACGCGACGCCGCCGACGCCGAACGGCAGGAGCACGACGATCATCGGGATCATCACGGCGAGAACGATCGCACCCGCCTTGAAATTCACTCCCGGCCGTCCCACGGCGGTGAACAGGACCGAGGTCGTGGCGGAGAGCGGTTTCACGGTGCTCACCATGCTGAAGATCTGGAACGGCAGCACCATCGGCAACCAGCGGGCTTCAAGCAGCGTCACGACCAGATCGCGGGCAAGGACCATCAGTCCGCACCCCACCGGCACGAGCACAATGCCCAGCAGCCGGAGACTCTTCAGATAGGCCTGACTGAGTCTGGGCGGATCGTTCTGCAACTGGACATACGAAGGCAGCAGGACGGCACTGACGGCATTGTTCATCCCATCGATCGATCTGCTGGTCAGGTTCACCGAACGCTGGTACACACCGAGCGCAGCGGCCCCCAGCCAGCGCGATACGGCGAACCCGTCCGTCATGGAGTACGCAAACGTGATCAGGCCGCCGCCGGCGGCAGTGAGGCCGAACCGCAACAGCGACCGCACCAGGTTCCAATCCCATGGGACCGGGCGGATCCAATCCCATCCCGGTGACAGCACCCAGTTCGTCGTCACCGCCAGTGCCGAGCGGACGAAGAGAGCCCAGACCAGGGACCAGACGCCATAGCCGCTGTAGGCGAGCGTCACGGCGACCACCACATACGCGATCTCCGTCAGGATCGCCACAGCACTCACGCGGCCAAAGAGCATGTCCTTCTGCATGAGTGCGTCGGGGATGAGACCCAGGCCTCCGAAAAGCACCATCGGGGCAAGCCAGCGGAACACCGGAGCAGCAGCCGCGTTGCCGAAGAGCGACGCGATCGGTTCCGCCAGGAGCCCGATGACGAGGGCGAGAACGCCTCCGGTCGTGGAGGTGATGATGAATGCATGGAATGCCAGCGGCCGCCGTGCCACCTGACTCTGGATCACGGCAAAGCTGAGCCCCAGACCTGAGAACAAGCTCGTCATCATGATCGCAAGCACCGCCATATCGACAAAGCCGAACTCTTCGGCGGTCAATTTCCTGGCGAGGAGAATGCTCGACACCGTGGTGATGACTGTGAGGCCGATCCGCGCGCCACCCATGAAGAGCGATCCCCGGACCGCTTTTCTTCCGATCGATCCTATGCCCGGCCTCCTGTTCTGGCGATGGCCGGCGGGGTCTGTCCCCGCTTCCGGGAGGCGATCCGCACATAGACCCCCTCATGATAGAGACGGGCCGAGTCTGCCCATGTCCTGCCCTGCCGCATCATCCGCGCCGCGGCAGTACTCGCTGCCAGAAAACCCCTGTCTGTCGCATAGCGCGCTATGGCACGCCTGAGGGCCACGGCATCATGTTCCACGAGCAGGCCATTCCGGCCATCCTCCACGACCTCCCTGTTCGGCGGGTTATCCGAGGCGATGATCGGCATCCCGAGTGCGCGGTACTCGAGCACCTTGAGTGTAGGCTGATAGTTCCAATCGGGCCGCGGCGGAACATACGCGAGCGCAACGTCGTGCCGGGCAACGAACGCGGCAACCCGGGCGTAGGGCACGGGCTGGTGGAATTGCACAATGGGGTCAAGACCGAGCGATGAGGAGAGACGCTGATAGTGTCCACCTTCATCATCAGGCCCGACAAACGAGACCCGGAGGTCCGCGCCTGCGTGCACCACCGCGCGGATGGCTTCAAGCAGAAGTTCCAGTTCACGGACGCGACTGATCGTGCCGACGTACACGAACCGGACGGGTTCTGTGGAGGGCGTTGTCGCAACAGACGGCCATTGCCATGAAAGGAAGGACGGGTCCTGGCCGACACGGTGGACGGAGGCATGACGTTCCCAGCGCGGACCCAGTATCCGTTCGGCCGCGGCTTCGGTTGCGAAGCACGACCAGTCATAGAACCAGCGCGCGTTCCACCGGAGTCCGATCACCGACCGCCAGTTCTTGATCCGTCCGACCAGGCCGTCGCGCGCGACCTCACCGGCCTGTCGCACATCGAGGACATACGCACTCGTGCGGGGTCCGAACAGCGGGAAGATCAGAGCATAGGCAGGCGGATTCACCTGAACGATGTCGGGTCGGGCGTCGGCCAATACGCGTCGCACCCGGAAGAGGTACGCGAGCTGCGTGAAACGCTCACCCAGCATGGCGAAGGGTTTGATCCGTGACAGGATCGCCGGGAGCGGACGAACGCCGCGCACTGCAGGAACACCCGTCGCCTCGCCCGTTTCCCACTGGAGGTCGCCCGCAGCATCCGGCGTCGCAACCCATACCCGATGTCCGTCGCCCCGCAATGCGCGCGCCATCTCATGCATGTCGGGTGCCGGGGTACTCGAGTAGAATTGCATCATGATCACGAACATGGAACGGCGATCGCTCTGATAATGGGATCGAACTGCCTCTTGAGGATTCCTTCAAGATAGCATTTTGCCGCGGCACGCCATGTGCCGTACGTCACAGGGTGACCCCCGAAACACGTGACAATATACGCTTTTCAGCATCAGAAGAAAACCGCGAAGGGGCCGCCGGGATGCAGCGGCAGCACAGCGAAAGGTTCACGCAGACCGGGGAAAGGCCCGCCGGAAGGCATCCACAAAGACCCGGGGAACAACGGTGGGGTCCGTGGTCAAAGACCTGAGCAACGGCATGCACACCTGGCCAAATCGCTTTTCGGCAAGACTGAGGCGCGCCACCCGCCAGTAGCTATGCGCCAGACGGTAACGGAACAGCGCCCGCGTTTCGCGCGTCAGGATCCCACCGCGGGACAGCAGGTCCTTGTACATCTCGACCATCCCTGTCCAACGGCGCGACGTGCTGGTATTGAAGGCGATCGTCAAACGGTTGCCCGGGTCGGTCTCATCGGTGGTGACGACTCCGCCCGCACCCGCCACCGCACACAACGGCTCGACCAGCCCGATGCGGATGAACAGATGCGTATCCTCGCCCGACCACAGGGATTCCATGAGCCCGCCATCCGCCAGATATGTCTCCCTGCGGAATACGGTGAACGGCAGGAGCATGGGGTGGCGTTCACCCGTGACCAATGCCGTGGCCCGGGGGATCAGGGTCACAGGCTCCTGCACCTGGAATCCGCAATTGGTCCAGTGGAGCCAGGATGCGGTCCCGTTCCGGTACTCCACATCCGAAAAGTAGTACGCGGCTGCGCCGTTCGTGACCTCGATGGCGTGCGCCATGCGCTCGAGATAGTCGGGATGCCAGAGATCATCGGAATCCAGGAATGCGATCCACTCACTGACCGCCTCGCGCACGCCGCGATTGCGGGCCTTCGAGGGGCCGCCATGATCCGCTTGGATCAGCCGGACCCCGGCTCCGGCGGCGCGTACAACATTCACCGTCTCGTCTGACGATCCGTCGTCCACGACGATGAGCTCCTGGCAGGGGAAGGACTGACGGAGCACACAGTCGATCGCACGCCCGATAAGGCGGGCGCGATTGTAGGTCGGGATGACGACGCTGAACCGGATCATAGGGAGCGGGTCGTGTTCACGCAGCGTGGGTCGTGGCCGGGGTTCTATTTCCCGAGGGCTGTTGTGCCGGAGGCCTGGACCGCCGTCTTCGCGCGCGGCGGGAACAGCTTCAGACGGAGTCCGACGATGATCTCCTGTGCGAGTTGCCGGAGACGGCCACGTTGGAACAGGACAAGCCAGAGCAGTGAGCCGGCCTTGTCGGTGAACGGGACCGGAGAACGGACGATCGCAATGACATACTCCCGCAGTTGTCTCCAGCGGGAGAACAGGGCCTTGCCGGACAGCCGGGGATCGAACCAGCTGACGCGCTCATGCCAGCCCGACGTGATCGGGTTGGCTTTGCACGACGACCCGGTGTGCTGGCGATGCAGGAAGAGGCGCTCGGGGATCTCGAACAGGCGGCCGTACAGGGCGATCTCGGCAAGCAAGGTCCTGTCCGAATCCGTGTAGCTCTTGATCAGACCGGTCTTGCGGAGAACGGACAGGCGGTACAGCCCGAAGACCTGTTCACAGTCGTAGTCGTCGCGGATGAGGCGCCGGAAGCGCTGGGAGACGGATTCGGAGCTGCCTCGCTGTGATCCGGGGATGTGGCTATGCCGCCGGGCATCCACATGTGCCCCCTCCTCATCGATATCCTGGTCATCGGTGCAGCACAGCACCACGCCCGGGTCACGGTCGAGGACGCCGACGCATTTCTCGAGATAGTCAGGAGTGATCAGATCGTCGTGCGCTGCCCATTTGAAAAACTCACCGGTCGCCAGTTCGACCACGCGGTTGTAGTTCCACGATGCGCCCTGGTTGACGGATTCCCGGTGGTACCGCACACGCGGGTCGCGTGCCGCATACCGGCGGCAGATCTCTTCGGTCGTATCGGTCGAACCGTTGTCCGAGATCACCAGTTCGAAGTCCCTGTAGGTCTGGGCGAGGATGGCATCCAGGGCTTCAACGATGAAGCGCTCGCCATTGTACACGGGCATCCCGATAGTGATGCGGGGCATCACATTCTCCTTTCGTAACTTCCCGGCTGCCGGGAAGGTGATGAAACATTTTCAGTGTGCGGTGGAACAACGACCCGGGCCGGTCAGAGATGTGCAAGCCCCGGCCGCACTTGCACGGCCGGGGCTTGTCCTGAACCACCACTGATCACCAACCGGTTCGTCGTGCTGCGTCAGCCCCCTGCTGCCGTGCGCGCCGTTACTTCGTCAGCATCATCTTCTTGACCATCGTGATATCACCGGCAACGATGCGGTAGATATACAAGCCGCTGGCGAGTTGGCCCGCATTGAACTGAACGCTATGGTACCCGGCCTGTCGGACCTCATTGATGATCGATGCCACCCGCTGGCCGATCACGTTGTACACATCGAGGCTCACGCGCGCATCCTTCGGCAGAGCGAAATCGATGGTCGTGGACGGATTGAACGGGTTCGGGTAGTTCTGATCGAGGGCAAAGGCCGTGGGCAGGGGCCGGTCGTTCACGCCGGTCACGCTGCTCGCCTGGATCCTGTCGCTGTAGTGCACCGTGCCATCCAGATCCGTCTGCTTCAGGCGGTAGTACCACACGCCGGGTTTCACATCGGCATCCGTGAAGGAATACGCGTGCGTCTCCACGGACGTCCCGTGGCCCGCCACGAAGCTGTTCGCGATCGATGCAAACACGTTGGTCGTGTCGAAGCTCTTCTGCACTTCGAAACCGTAATTGTTGGTCTCGGAGGCCGTGGACCACTTCAGCTGCACCGCGCCGCCACCCTGCTGGATCGCCGCGGTGAAGGAGGCGAGCTGGATGGGGAGCGGGGATGTATCCAGGTTGTTCAGGGTGCCGGGGTCGACAAGAGTCGCTTCGTCATCCATGAAGACCACCGTTGCTCCCGTATTCCACACCAGATTGGCATTCCCGCTGGGATCCAATGTCGTGAAGCGAATGGTCGCAACATCCATCCATGAGGTGGTCACGGTCGTCCCCGGAGCGGCGCTCAACTCGACATTGATGGCAACGGAGTTTCCGCTACCGCCCTTGGTCATCGTAAGGTACGAGCCGCCACTGAAATTGTGGATGGTCTGAAGCGTCGGGGTCGAAAGGTCGGTGTTGTTGAACGTGAAAATGAAGTTGCTCGACCCCATTGCGAATGTCGATCCATTCGCTTTGATCTGGACCTTGGCATCGAAGTTCGTCCCGTCGTTCGTCACCACAACGAACTGCAGGTCAAACGTCTGCGCCTCGGCAGCCGGCACAACGCACATGAGCACCAGCAGGATAGGCAGAAAAAGGATCGCTCGACTCATAGTCCACCTCGATAAGTTGATTGGTTTGTATTACACGTCCGTGCTACGAGATCCATCATCACGGCACCTGTGAAGAAGCGCCGTTCGTTACGCGCCAGTAGGTATTCCGATCCACTGCGTTCACGTTGCTGTCCAGATTGAAATCGCCGCTATAGTACCCCGCTGTACTCCCATTCTGTACACGCCAGATCGAATTCCGATCAACTGCGTTGATGACGCCGTTGCCATTGCCATCACCCGCGAACAGCGTATACCGTGAACCCACCAATTTCATCCCATCGGCGCCCGCGGAATATGCCTTCGTCAGCGCCGTCGAGAAATCGTATTGCGACGATCCGCCGTTCAACACGAGCGCATTCGCCGTCATGATCCGCAGATGGTTCCTGTGCGTCAGGACCACATAGTAGTTGCCGTACTTCACTCCCGGGAACGTCACGACACTCGTCCCGTCGAGGGCCACCACCGAGCCGTCCTTCTTCAGGAATGCCGCCACGGTATCCACCCCGGTCGCCGCTGCCGTACCCGACCGCAGGGTCACCAACACCCAGTCCACCACGCCCGCCGGGACCGAGGCTACGCTGTCGCCCCCGGTGTAATTCCACGGCGAACCGGAGTACGGATTCTTCACCGGCACATATGCTGCCAGACTGGTCTTCATGCTGTCGCCCGCGGCGTTGTAGGGCCCCTGCAGGAATGCCCGCAGGTTCACGTTCACACCATCGGTGCGGAAATAATCCACGACCGAGCTGAACGCCGGCGGCGACGACCCCGCGTTCCCGGCAAAGACCCCCACCCGCGCCACCGTCAACGCGTGGTGGAACCGCACAACGAGATACCACGTGGTCCCGTCCAGGGAATACGACTGGCTCCAGACATTCCCTTCCCTCTTCACACGCATCCAGATCGGCGCAACCCCGGCGGCACCCGCGAGCGTGGAATCCACCTTCACGCCAATGGAGTCGATCGTGAAGCCGTTGCGGAAGACCGCGGCATAGGCCCGGATATCCGATGGCTTCGACGTGAAGTCGAACCGGATGATGTCATTGGCATCCTGCTCCACCATGATCCCCTGAATGCGGTACTGGGTCGAGGTCCCGCTGATCCCGGAATTCCACTTCACTTCGACCTCAAAGTCGGTATTGTTCACGTTCTGTGTCATGCGCGCGGTCCGGTTGCCGGCCGTCCACAGGTCGTGGTCGGTCCCGGACGGCAGATCGATCTGCAGGGAAGTGCCCGGGGTCGCATACGTTGCATCGCCCACCGGACTCGTGAACGTCCACACGCCGCCGAGCGATGGACTATTGAACTCGTCCGAGACCAGATTCGTCGCGGCCGTCGGCGCGATGGTCGTGAAGGTGCTGTCGTTCGATGCGCCAACGTTGCCATTCACATCCGTCGACAGGACCTTGAAATGATACGTGGTCGATGGATTGAGACCGCCGATGGCCACGCCATGCGTGAGGCCGTACGCACCGGCCGCCGTCGCGGTGTCTGTGTAGGAACTCGTCAGACCGTACACCACCCGGCGATTCGCGGGCTCATCGGTCGTCCAGGTGAAGTAGGCCGACGTCGGCCCTGCTTCCGAGGTCACGGCCGAGATCACCGGCCCGGTGGCATCGGCGGGCAACTCCGTCACACGCACCTCGGCAATGTCCACCGTAACGTGATGGGCAAGGATCAGCACTGAGCCATACTGCGGGTCGGAAAGGGCTTCCTGTGTGCTCAGCATCCACGCGGACGGTTCGCTCTCGGATACCTTCCACGCCTTGAACCGGTAGTATCCTCCCTGTCCCGCGATCGTACGGACCTGCATCTTGAAATAGTACGCTGTATCAAACTGAACCCCGGAGGGCGAGGAGACCGCCTCCTCCGTCAGGTTGTTGCCAAGCAGCTCCCAGCGGCTTGAACTCGTGCTCGTCCAATGGACCCAGCCCACGGCGCCGAGAGGCAGGTATCCTGCCAGGGGTTGACCGGCGATCGGGTTCGTCGAGTGACCCTTCCAGCGCATCAGGATGCCGACCGCCGGACCGGAACTCGGAGCATCGAACGCCGTTGACGACGAATCGAGACCGCGCACGGTCAGCTTCATCGTAGCTTCATAGTCCTGCCACGTGGTATCACCGATGGCGAAGCACCGGTCGTACCCGCGCTCCGTCGCACGCGCCGCACTGCCATTCAAAGCCCATTTGCCGTCGACCACCTGGACGGAATCCTTCAGGCTCGTGGCCGAACCCCAGTTGACACTGTACGGCAGCGGCCAGACGCCACTGGCACTGTCACGGACCGTCACAACCGTATCGATCGCATCACCGAACACGCTGCGCGCGTGGATGGCAACCGTGTTCGCACCCGCCTGCAGTTCCGCATACCCGAGATCGATATTGAAATCACCTGTGTTCTGAAGCCGGCGAAGATCCGGCCCGCGCGAAAGGGTGACCGGTGCCCCGCCGTTGAGCGTATAGTACAGCGTGTCGATCCCGTACGGATCGGTGATGTTGCCCAGGATGTTCACCCAGCGCTGCGGTACACCGCGCTTTCCGAAGGTCTGATCATTTCCGTGCCAGACGGTCAACACCGGTGGCGTCGGGACCGTGGTCGTATCCTGGAGGTCCACCGTCGTGTCCGCGTTGGCGGCCGCATCGGTGGCAATGATCCGCGCATGATAGATCGTCGTGCTGCTGAGCCCCGAGATCTGCACCGTGTGCGTCGTGCGCAGCGTGCCATCCACCACGGCACTCCCGTACGCGGTCGTCGTGCCATACTCGATCCGGGAGGTCGTCGGTTCATCGGTCTTCCAGGTCAGGCGGATCGCCGCGCTGCCGGCCAGCGAAGCGACATTGTAGATGTACGGCTGCATCGCATCCGTCGGAGTGCCGCTGTCTTCGGGCGACACCGGAAGAGCGTTGTCGAAGAAGTAGTCTGCCAGCATCGTGAAAGCCGGGATGGTCGTGCCCGCATTGCCCGCCCACAGGCCGGCCTTGGCCACCGTCATCGCAAGACTGAAAGAACCGTGCGTTGTGAAGCTTGTCCCATCCGTCGACGTGGCAACATCCCAGGTATTCCCCGTGCGTGTGACACGGAGATAGATCGGGGCCGGGCCTCCGGCCGCCGCCAGCGTGCTGGCAAGGCGGATGGTCGGCGCCGTGGCAAAGCCGTCGGTTGTGCTCGCGGCGAAGACGTACGTGTTCGCACCGCTGCTGCTCAGATCGAAGCGAATGAGATTGGATGCATCCTGCTGGATGAGGATGCCCTGGATCTGGAACGCGGAGAGGACCGCCGAATCGAATTTCGTCTGCAGAATGAAGTCGCTGTTCTGCACATTCTGGAGGACGCGCGGCGCATTGTTGATGCCGGTCCACAGATCGTGCTGGACACCAGCGGGGATGGCAAGAGAAAGGCGTGCGTTCGCGGTGCCGACACCTGTCATGGTCAGCGTTGCGTCCCCGACCGGATCCGTGAAGGTCCAACGGGTCGTGTCAAGATTCGCACGATTGAAATCGTCGGACACCATCGCGATCACCGGGAAACTGCTGCTCGTCCCGCTCCCCAGGAGGTGCGCCGCGGTGATGGTGAAGTTGCCGGAGTTGCCGATCGTTACGGAATGGGAGGCCAGAACACCGTTCACGAACGAGGCCGTCGAGTCGCCCCCCGCCGTCAGCGTACCGGTCGAAGAGACAAACACCTTCCCGGTGAACGATGTCTCCGTGGAGTTGTCAGCCTTCTGTGCAGTGATCTGGACCGGGAACCCCGTGCCAGCGGTCTGCGTCCCGATGGACCCACCACCCGTGGCGGTGACCGTAAAGTGATCGACCTGCGCACTGACAAACGTTGACGAGAGCAGGAGCATGCTCAGGACAGCGACGGCGCGAGAGAATGAACGGATCCGCATGGAATCCTCCCAAGTGAAAGATGGTGTGAACGAATCGACCGGTATGCCATCAAGATAGCATTCCTCCACCGCTTCCGGTGTGTCTGCGGTCACACGTGATGCACAGGGTCAGGTGACAATATACATATTTTGACGATAGAACACATACTCCGTCCCCGGGATGGACCCACACCTCCCCGGGGACGGAATGTCGGACGGATCGCTCGATCTATCGCAGCAAGAGCATCCGTTTGGTCAGGACGGTACCGTTCACCGTCATTCTGTAGAAATACGTACCGCTGGAGAGCCCTTCGGCATTGAACAGTGCCTCGTGACGCCCCGCGGTCCTGTATTCATCCACCAGGAGCGCCACCGATTCACCGAGCATGTTGAAGACCTCGAGCCGCAGAGAGCCTGCCGCCGGGAGATCGTAGGCGATCACGGTGGACGGATTGAACGGATTCGGATAGTTCTGGTTCAATGCGTACGACCCCGGGATCTCGCCAAAGGCAGGTACCGCGGTGGTCCCATCCATGGAGAAACGGCGCACTTCACTGAACGCACCCCAGCCTTCGGGGGTTCCAGCGCGGACCTTCCACCAGACCTTTGCGTTCAGCAACAGCCCGCGGGCGACCTTGGTCGTATCCGTGAGCGTCGAATCGACGAAACGTACCGCAAACAGTGAGTCCAGGCCGATCTCCAGCCAGTACCGCGTCGCACTCGTTGCGCGCCTCCAGGTACAACGCACGCTGTCCGGCTTGAACTTGCTGTCCATCGCCGGACCCACCAGCGTCACCACCCCCGGCATCACACCGATCGTCCGGAAGGTGCGGGCCGCTGAGAACGGACCCGTCACACTATTGGTCTTGGCAGCCACACGCCAGTAGTGCCACGTGCTGTTGGCAAGACCGGGGACCAACCGGACGGAATCCGTGATCGTCGTGTCGTTCTTGATGAATGCAGTGAACAGGCTGTCCGTCGCAAGCTGGAGGTGATACCGGACCGCGCCGCTGACCTTGTTCCATTGCAGTGTGATGGTGACCGGCTGCCCTGTCGCTCCGGCAGCAGGACTCAACAACGTGGGTGCCGGGAACAACGTTGAGAATGACCGCGCGGACGAGAAGGGTCCCTCCCCTCCTGCATCGCCCGCACTCACCCGCCAGTAGTACGTCGTGCTCTGCACGAGCCCGGTGAGCACCCTCGACGTGGCTGTCACCGAAGCATCGTCGAGGATGATCCCGCTCCCGAACCCTGCGTCCGTGGCCACCTGAACATGATAGAACGTCGCGCCGCCGAGGGCGGACCACTGCAGGGTCACGGTCAGAGGCTGGCCCGTGGCATTGTCCGCGGGGCTCACCAGCGAGGGCGACGCCACCGCCGTCGTGAACGTGCGGGCCGCCGCATACGAACCATCCCCGCTCCCATCACGTGCCGCCACGCGCCAGTAGTACAGCGTCGATGGCTGCAGGCCGGAGACGGATCGCGATGTGGATGACACCGATGCGTCGTCCACGATCAGTCCGGAAGAGAAGCCCGACTCGCTGCTGACCTGCACATGATAGCCCGTGGAGCCGCTCACAGCCGACCAGGAAAGCTGGACCGGCTGCACGCGCCCGGTCGCGCCGTCAGCGGGGGCGATGAGCGACGGTACATCGAGACCGGTCTGGAACGACCGTGCAGCAGTGAACGCACTGACGCCCGCACCGTTGCGGGCGCTGACCCTCCAGTAATAGGTGGTCTTGCCCGCGAGGCCGTTCACGCTTTTCGTCGTATCCGTGATCGTCGAATCATCCAGCACCACGCCGGAGGCGAATGTATTGGATGTGGCTACCTGCAGGCGGTATCCCGTTGCCCTGTCAGCGGTCCTCCACCGCAGCAGCGCCGGCATGCCGACGTTCGTTGCCGCATCCGCGGGCGACGCTAACACCGGAACATCGGGGCCGGGCAGCTCGGGGCTCCCGAGGGCGATGGTGAGTGGTTTGAACGCCGAATTGATGGAATCCTTGTTCTTCGTGTAGGATGTATCCTCAAGGAATCCGATCGTGAAATGCTGCGGCGTGCCCGTCATCAGTGCTTCGAGCGGATCATTCGACCGGCCAAATCCGAACACGGTCATGCTGTCGCTGTAGTTATAGTAGGAATCCAACAGGGCATCGCTTTCGTGGTGCACCGCGAAGATCGATCGGCGCGTGCCCGGATCCGAGAAGAACGCCCACTCGTCACCCTGAATGTCACCTTCCCACGGCTCGTAGAGCATCGTCTTCGTGCCATTGGAGCGCACCATGAAGTCATCATCGCCCCGGAGTTCGCCACCGGGCGTACCTTCGTACAGGAACCAGTACGCATGGGCCGTCTTTACCATGGTCATGGTCGCATATCGCGGATAGACCTCCCAACGGCATTCCCAATTGCCGTCGTTCGTGGTCGTGGAGATCGTGATCTTCAACGGTCCCTTGTAGGGCACGGAGCTCGTTGCGCTGGTCGCTCCGGGGTGGAACCATCCTTCCGGAAAGATGGCGTTGGGGGTCCCGCGATAGATGCCCCCGGGGCCGGGATCGAACCCCCAGGACAACCAATCATTGAACTCCTTGTCGAGCATGGTGGAAAAGGCACCCGCCTCTGTCTGGTAGAACATCGTCACGCCCGGACCATCGATCCGGTACGCCGTCTGCCCCATATCCCAGTCGTTTTCTTCGATCGCGATGCGCGGAGAGAACGAGGGCGGTGAGAACGACCCGCCCGTCTCATTGAAGTAGATGTCATAGTACCGTGTCGCCGAAGATCCCGTCGTCCCACCCATCAGGATGACCATCGTACCGGAGGCCTTGTTCGATGCGTCGTAGTCCGCATCCTTGTCGAACTGGAACGGCACGGACGTATTCACGATCGTCCCCGCCGCATCGGTCTCGATCACGCGCAGGGAGTTCTCATCGAGCGCACCGCTCTTCCCCAACGCCGTCAGCAGCGTAGTGAAATTCACCGCCTTTTCCGCGGCCTTGTCAAAGCGCGCAAAACCGCCGGCACCGACCGTCAACTGGACACGGTAGTTCCACGAAGCGTCCCACCATGGCCCTGCGGCATGGACACTGGTAGTGAGCAGGAGCAGCAGAAGCAGGACCCCTGCCGCTGCCATGCGTAAATGGTTGCGATCCCTTCGATCTGTACCGGCGCTGTGCATATGCGTCATCCTGAGAGTGAGAGTGAGTGATTTCACCGTAAGAGAACAACCTTCTTCGCGTCCACGAATGGACCGCTTTCCATGCGGTAGACATAGACGCCGCTGGGGAGCCCATGGGCATCCAGTGTGGTTTCGTACAGCCCCGCCTCACGGAAATCGTTGACGAGGATGCGGACCTCCTGGCCCAACTGATTGAACAGACCGATACGGACCCGCCCCGCCACGGGCACCGCATAGCGGATGCGCGCGGACGGGTTGAAGGGATTGGGATATGCCTGAGCGAGAGTATACGACGTTGGCCGGTCACCTTCCGTGACCCCGGTCACCCCGGTAACCCTGACCGGTTCCGAGTGCCGGATGCTGCCATCCAGATCGATCTGCTTGAGCCGGTAGTACGTTGTGCCCGAGGGCACCACCGGATCCACGAACGCATAGGTCATCGTGCGGGTAGATGTCCCGGCCCCGGCAACAAAGCCATTGGGAACGGTCTGGAACCCGTCCGGGGAACCCTGCGCCTTCTGCACTTCAAAGCCATAATTGTTCGTTTCTGAGAGCGTGGTCCACGCAAGGCGGACCCCCTCATCCACGACCGGCACTGCGGTGAAGCTCGCGATCTGCACCGGCAGCGCGATCCCGTACCGCACAGCGACCGCCGAACCGGGCCAGAGCACTTCGATGCCATGATGCTCGACCGTATTCGACTTGAACTCGATCAGGTTCTCCCCTTCGACCAGGTTCCCGACGGGAACGGGCAGCGGGTCGAGACTATAATAATGGTTATCGCCATAGAGCGGCGCATACCACCCGTTCACACGCGTATAATGATCGGGATCGCCCGACCCATCGACACCGTTCCACGTCCTCGCGAACAGGACAGCATCGGCGGCATCGCCGAGGTCGGGGATATCCACGTAGCTCTGCTGCGTCCCTTCCGGACTTCCGAGATCGCCCCGGGCCCATTCGCGCTCGTCGATGCCCGTGGGCTTGAACAAACGCACGGTGCTGGAAGGTCTGGCAAGCGTGATCCCGGTGACCTCCGGGGTCACATACCACACCCCATCACTTCCATGTACGCGGGCCACCACCTTGATGCCCGATTGATCCGGCACCCAGGAGTTGTCCCATGTCACGGAGAACGGCGACGTGTCGTCGCTTCCAGCATGGTTCCGGATCACGACCGGGTCCCACTTCCCCCGGTGGTAATCGTGATGATACTCCTGATACACGCCATCGCCATCCGTGTCCACACCATCGTAGTACGCCAGGAAATCCACCTGACTCGCCGTCCCGCTCACGCTCGCTGCGAGCGTCGGGTTGTCCCCGATCGTCGCACCACTCGCGGGCGAGGTCACCGTGGCGGTCACATGCGACTTGCTCGCCGGATCATAATAGACACGCAGGATGATGGCATACCATCCGAACTGGCCCCAGCCGAATCCATACGGACCGAACTGGCCATCGTTGGTCCCGGTGAACGTGTTCGTGCCAACCTGCAGATGGCCCAGCGGGACATCCACCCCGATCATCGCCTGATGGATATAGTTGTACCCGTCGCCCGGCGTCGTCTGGAGCTCGGGGATGCTGATCCAGGCATTCCCATTGAAGGAGACCTTCTTCCCAGCCGTACCGATGTGCCCGCCCCACAGCGAGAAGAGCGCTTCGGCGCGGATGGCACTACTCAGGTCATCCACCTCGATCGAGAGCGTCGGGTTGGGCAGGAACGGCGCGGCCTGCGGATACGTGCCGAGATCGATGTTCGGATCGGTCACGCGCCAATCGTCGCTGCCCACATCGATGAACTGCACATACTCCTTGTACACAGCACCCGGACCGGGCTGCGTGAAGATCCCCTGCGAGGTGGCGCTCCAGGGGGCCAGCACAACGGTTGCCAGGACACAGACGATCGTCCGGGCCGTGAAGAACATGATCCTTCGGCTCATACTTCCTCCAACACTGTGGTAAACAAACAGCAGGGTGGCACGCCCGCGGACAGACGCGCGGTACGTGGGACAGCAACAACGGTCGCCACGAGCAGCATGCAGAGGGGCGATCCCACCGGGCCTTCGCAGGGAGCCCGTTCTCCGCTCTGCATGCTGCTGTAGTGCGTGGTCGACCTTACTTCACAAGCATCATCTTGTGGAACATCGACACCTCACCGGCGGTGAGTTTGTACAGATACATGCCGCTCGTCAGCCCGCTGGCATCGAACCGCACCGTATGGAACCCGGCCGCGTGCACGCCGGACGCGATCTCGGCAACCTGCTGTCCGAGCAGATTGAACACCTCCAGCCGGACCGTGCTTTCCTTCGGCAGACCGAACGTGATCTGGGTCGACGGGTTGAACGGGTTCGGGAAATTCTGAGCCAGCGTGAACTCTGTCGGCACGCCCCGCTCGGTATTCACGGACGTCACGACCACGGAGAACCGCCGGACGGTCGAGAACTCTCCCCACTTCGAGGCCGTCCCGCCCCGCACGCGCCAGTAGTAGACCAAACCGTTCGTCAGCGGACGGAAGGTCCTCGCGGTATCCGTCAGGGTGGAGTCAATGAAATTGTACAACGTGAACGTCGAGTCGATCGAGACCTCGAACCAGAACCGGGTCGCCACCGGCGTAGGCGCGTTCCAGACGAACCGCGCGCTGTCCTTCGTGACCACGGTGAGATGTGCAGGACTCACCAGCGTCACGGCGCCCGGCACCGGCTGCAGTGTGGTGAATGACCGGACGGCAGTGAACGGACCGGGTCCTCCGGCATTCCGGCCCGCGACACGCCAGAAGTAGCGCGTGTTCTGTGCCAGACCCGTGATGGTCCGCGCCGTATCTGTCAGTGTGGTGTCGTTCTTCACCAGACCTGTCACGAACGTGGAGTCGGTCCCGAGCTGGAAGGTGTAGTTCGTTGCCCCTGCCAGCGCGCGCCACTGGAAGACCAGGCCGGACGTAGGCTGCTCGACCGCGTTGGCTGCCGGCGCCAGTAATGCCGGTGCGGTCGGCACACTCATCACCGTGCGGAAGTTCCACACGGGTGAATAGGCACTGTACCCGCCGCCATTCCTGGAGCGCACACGCCAGTAGTACTTCTGATCGTAGCCCAGGCCGCTCACCGCCTTCACGGTGTCCGTGAGGGTAGTATCGTTCACGATCAATGCGGAGGCGAATGTCGCATCCGTCCCCGCCTGCAAATGATAGGACGCCGCCGCCGTAGCCGCATGCCACCGGATCGTCAGGGATGTCGTCTGATCGACCGCACTGTTCGCGGGGAATATCTGGGAAGGCACGCCGGCAGGCGCGATCGTTGTCGTGAAGCTCCACGCCGTCGCGAAGTCACCCCATGCACCACCCACCTGCGCCTTCACATGCCAGTAGTACTGCGTGCTGTACCCGAGCCCGTTGAGCGTCTTCGTCGTGTCCGCCAGCGTCGTGTCCTTGACGATCGTGCCCACGGTGAACCCTGCCGTCGTGGACACCTGCAACTGATATGCCGTCGCCCCGGCAACCGTACGCCACATCAGGGGCACGGTGACCGCGACGTTGGTCGCCGCATTCGCCGGCGTCACGTGTATCGGCGAACCGACATTCGTGTTGAAGGCACTGAACGCCGCGTAGGGACCTGTACCGGCGGAGTTCCTGCCGCGCACCCGCCAGAAATATCTGAGCATCGCTGACAGCGGCCCGACCGAATAACTCGTGTCGGCGATGGCGGTCTGATTCACCACCGTCGTGGCAAAGGTCGAGTCCGTGGACACCTGCAGGTCATACGATGTTGCCGCAGCAGCAGGGTGCCAGCGCAGGGTGAGGCTCACCGGCTGGTTGGTCGCATTGTGAGCAGGCGACGCGAGGGTCGCCGCAAGAGGCACCGGTGAAGCATACGCGGCGCCGGTGTACTCCACCTGCAGACCCGGACCCGGCCAGATGATCTCCATGCCGTGGTGAGCCACGGTCTCCGAGAAGAACGAGAATTCATTGTTGCCCGTCCGCAGTTCCGCCAGTGGGACAGCACGCACGTCGTACGAGAAGTAGTGATTGCCTCCGTACTCTGACGGATCCTCCCAGCTGTTCAACCGCCGGTAATGCGACTCGCCCGGTTCGCGCACATTGTCCAGCCCGTTCCATGTGCGGTTGAGATACACCGCATCGGTCGCATCCGCGAGGTTCGTGGATGGCGGGATATTCACATTGATCCGCACGACATCCAGGTCACCACGGGCCCATGCCCGTTCGGGAGTATCGAATGGCTTGTACAGACGGACGGACTTGCCCGTGCGCGCCAGACTGAGGTTGGTCACTTCCGGCGTCACATACCAGACGCCGTTGGAGCCGCGGATGCGGGCAAGCAGCTTCACGCTCCCCGCAAGCTGGTCCGGCACCCACTTCGTGTCCCAGTTCACGATGAAGGGCGAGGACGTCGCCGTACCGACATGGTTCCTGATGGCCAGCTGCGTTTCGCCCGTCTGCATATGATAGTCGTGATGGTATTCCTGATACCTGCCGTCGCCGTCGGTATCATAGCCGTCGTAATACGCCAGAACATCCACGCGGTCCGCTGACCCCGTGACGCCGACGGTGATGCTCGGGTTGTCCGTCATCGTCCCGTTCTGCGCCGGTGACGTAACGGTGCCGGTCACGTGGGTCTTGGACGGCCCGTAATAGATGCGGACCATCATCCCATACCACCCGTGCTGTCCCCAGCCGAAACCATACCCATCCGGACCGCCGAGCTGCCCCTCATTGGTCCCTTCGAACGTATTCGCTCCGGCCTGGAGATGGGCGAGAGGAACCGGGACGGTGAGGATGGACTGCCCGATGTAGTTGATGCCCAGATGGCCGGCCGGGATGCCGTTGGACGTATCGAACTCCGGAAGTGTGATCCAGGCATTGCCATTGAACCGCAGCTTCTTACCGTACGTGGAGATGTGTCCGCCCCAGATGATCATCGTGGCTTCCGCACGCACGGCGCCATCGAGATCGTCCACGGTCAGGTCGATCTGGGGATTCGGAACGAATCCCGCGGCCTGCGGATACGTATCCAGGTTGATGTTCGGATCGGTGACGCGCCACTCTTCTCCCTGCGTGGGCAGCATCACCCGCGCATACTCCCGGTAGATGTCGCCCGGCTGCGGACCGGTCAATCGGATCTGGGATATCGCCTGCCCGGCGACGAGAAGGAGGAGGAAGAGTGTCAGAACGGACGCCGCGCGGAATGTTCCGGACAGCCTGGTCATGGTCATAAGAGTCCTGAGAGTGTTTGGTACATGTCCCTGGAAAACGACAGGAGCGATGGCGGAGGGGCGCTGTGCGCCACTGCCGCCATCGCTGCACTGTGCTCTGGGCCTGCACCGGCCCGGTGCAGACCTGCTACCTCTACTTCACCAGCATCATCTTCCGCGTGAACGTCATCTGGTCGGCCGACAGCCGGTACACATACAGGCCGCTGGGCAAGGACGACGCATTGAATGTTGTCACGTGATACCCGGCGGAACGCACCTCATCCACCAGCATGATCACGCGTTCGCCCAGGAGGTTGAATACCTCGAGCGTCACCTTCGACTCCTTCGGCAGGGCGAACTCGATCCGCGTCGCCGGGTTGAAGGGGTTCGGATAGTTCTGCGACAGCGACACCACCGACGGCACTTCCGGCCGCTCGTCCACACCGGTGATATCGCGGGTGAACTTGCGCGCCACGCTGTATGCGCCCCACCCGCCGCCATTATGCGCACGCACGCGCCAGAAGTAGGCGATATTGGGGAGCAGGCTCCGCACCATCTTCGTGGTATCCGTCAGCATCGAATCGGGGACCACGAAATTCGTGAACGTCGAATCCACCGAGAGGTCCACCCAATACCGGTCGACCGCCGGGGTGCTCGCACGCCAGACCAGGCGGAGACTGTCCGTAGCCTGACGATAGCCATCTGCCGGGAAGACCAGCGCCGGTGTCGAGGCGGTGGGGATCCCCGTCGTGAAGCGCCGCACCGGTGAGTACGGCGAGGTGCCGCTGACCGCATCCGCATTCACCCGCCAGTAGTACGTGGTGACATAGGCGAGGCTGGGGATCGTCTTGAACGTATCGGCCACGGTCGCGTCGTTCACGACCAGCCCGCCGGAGAAGGTCGAGTCGGTGGCCACCTGGAGATGGAATGAGGTCGCACCTGCCGGACGGGTCCACGTGATCGTCAGGGGAGCGAACAATCCGGTCGCAAGGTTCGCCGGCGCCAGCTGCTTCGGAATGGCCGGATCGGAATCATACGTACGGAAGCTCCAGATCGACGAGTACGGACTCGTGCCGCCGATGTTCTTCGAATTCACCCGCCAGAAATACTTGTTCCCGAAGACCAGACCGCCAATGGTCTTCGTGGAATCCGTGATGGTGGAATCGTTCACGACAAGACCGGTCGCGAACGTGGAATCCGACGACACCTGGAGCCGGTAGGACGTAGCGCCCGTGATCTTATTCCAGATGTACTTCACGCTCAGGTCCTGATTCGTTGCGCCATCGGCCGGGCTGATCAGCGCGGGGATCGACGGATTGGCAACGATCGTGGTGAACGCCCATGTCGCGGAGTACACGCCGGTGCCGGCCGTGTTCTTCGCATTGACGCGCCAGTAGTACTTGGTGCTGTTCGCGAGGCCCGCCATGGTTTTGGACGTGTCGGTCAGCGTCGAGTCATTCACGACCACACCGGTCGCGAACGTCTCATCCGTGGACACCTGCAGACGGTACGACGTTGCGGCGTTCGAGCGGTTCCAGCGCAGCACCACGTTCACCTGCTGGTTCACCGCGTTGTTCGGCGGCGTGATCAGCGCAGGAGCAGGCGGGATCGCGGAGATCGTGGTGAAGGCACGGACCACCGAGTAGCTGCTCGTGCCGCCGCCGTTCTTGGCGTTCACCCGCCAGTAGAACTTCGTCAGGTTGGCGAGCGCGGGCAGCGTCTTCGTGCTGTCCGTCAGCGTCGAATCATTGTACACGAGCCCCGAGGTGAACGACGTGTCCGTCGAGACCTGCAGCCGGAAGGTCAGCGTTCCCGCCGGTTTCGACCACCGGAGCATCGGGGTCACTTCCACATCCACGGCGTTGTCGGCCGGTGCCGAGAGTGACGGCGCGGAAGGCGGAGCGACCGCGGTCGTGAAGTTGAACACATCGGAGTACGCACCAACCCCGTTCGCGTTCTTGCCGCGGACACGCCAGTAGTACTTCTGCGAGTACCCGAGGCCGGCGACCTGTTTGCGGGTCAGAGTGATCGTGGAGTCATTGAACACAGGCGACGCGAACCCGGCGTCCGTGGCGAGCTGCAGCCGGTAGCTGGTGGCCGATGCCGTCGTGTCCCAGACCACCGTCGGCGGGGCAGGCACATCCAGCGCGTTGTTCAACGGCGTCGCGAGGTTCGGCTTTGCGGGGATCGTGGTCGCCACGTATTCCGCCAGCAGCGTGAATGCCTGCGGGTTCGACCCGACATTGCCGGCGTACACGCCGATCTTCGTTGCGTAGAACGGACGGCTCGATACGGAACCGACGCTCCAGCTTGTCCCATTCGTGGAGTAGTACGCACGGAACTGCCCGCCGCTCTGCACCACGCGCAGCCACACGGGGGCGGTCACCGGGATGATATCATTGACAAAGGTCTCGGGAGAGCTCAGACCTTCATAGAACCCGCCGGCATAGAGCCGGTAATTGGTCCCATCATGGATGATCTGGAAACGGACGAGGTTGTTCGTGTCCTGCTGCACCACGACGCCGCGGAGCTGGTTCGACGTCGAGGTTCCGGTGAACGGCCCGTTGAACTTCACGATCCATTCGTAGACGTTCGCATCGTTCTGGATGTTCTGCATCAGAGCCGGTACCCGGTACCCCGACGTCCACAGGTCGTGTTCGCCGGCGGGGACGCTGATCGACAACTGCTTGCCGGAGACGCCAAAGGTCGCATCGCCCGTCGGATTGTACTGGGACCAGACCGATCCGTCGATCGACGCCGCGATGAAGTCATCCGACACCAGCGTCTTGTCGTCGACATAGGCCGTTGAGGTGAATGCGTTATCGCTGCCCACGGTGGTATTCAGAGCCTCATCCATGCTACGGATGCGGAAATGGTAATCGGTCGTGGCGTCGAGAGGACTGATGATCAGCCGGTGGGTGTAGTAATAGCCCGTATGCGTGATCGGTGTCTGGCTGTACGCCGTGGTGGTTCCCCAGTCGATCTGGCCATCCGCGGGTTCATCGGTCTTCCAGTAGACGACCGCACAGTTCGGCTGCGTGACCATCCGGACATTATACACGAGCGGGCTGAGGTTATCCGTGACCGGGGTCCCTTCTTCCGGCACGACCGGCGAGTCGCCGTTGAAGAAATAGTCCGCCTTCATCGTGAAGGCCGAGGGGTTCGGGCCGGCGTTACCGGCGAAGAGCCCGATCTTCGTCACGTTCAGCGCATGGACGAAGCTGTCGGCAAGCGTATAGGCCGTGCCGTTCAACGAGTAATACATCTTCCAGGTGTTCCCGGTGCGCGTCACGCGCAGCCAGAGCGGAGCGACATCATAGCCCGCGAAGAACTTGTTGTTGATCTTGGGGGTCGGCGAGGCGAACCCGTTCACGAAGGCCGCGGCAAAGGCCTTGACGCTGTCGATCTCGTGGCCGGTCGTGAAATCGAACCGGAGGAGGTTCGCCGAGTCCTGCTCCACCACGATGCCTTCGGCAAAGTACGTCTGGTACGAGATCCCGTGCATCGACGAGAGCAACTTCACTTCGACCGTGAAGTCTTCATTGGCACACGCCTGGGTGATGCGCGGAACGCCGTAGCCAAGCGACCAGAGGTCGTGCTCGCTCCCGGCGGGGACCGTGATCTGTACCTGGGCACTGTCCGTATTGTACCCCACCATCTTCAGGGTCGCGTCGCCGTTCGGATCGGTGAACGTCCATCGCGGGCGCATCAAGTTCCGGGAATTGAAGGCGTCAGACTGAAAGGTTGACGCACCAGCAAGCGCCACCATCGGGAGAACCACCATGGCGAACAGGGCCACGATGATCAGGGGCATGCGTAACCGATGGAACAGTCGATCCATGACTTGTGCCTTTCTAAATGGTAAGAAGTGTTACTGTATTCGCGTGATATCGCAAATTCATATGGTATGAAAGATAATATACACCCCCCCGACTTGCAACCTGTGACATGCGTCACACGGAGGGCAGCGGAAATGTCATCCCCAACAGGAGAAGGAAAGCAACATCTGTACCCGTTCACAAAACAAAAAAAGAGCCGATTCCGTTCAACTTCGAAGGGATCGGCTCTCTCAAGCAGCGATCACGATGGTCACATATCACCAACCGCGCATCTTTACACTAT
The DNA here is from genome assembly GCA_030835135.1 of Bacteroidota bacterium. GTDB lineage: Bacteria > Bacteroidota > Ignavibacteria > UBA10030 > UBA6906 > JAGDMK01. The sequence goes on along the minus strand of JAUQWO010000011.1, from coordinate 94,240 downwards.
CTTCGGTTTGGGGATCGGAATGATGAACTTGCCGCCCTTCGACCGGTACTCTTCCTGTTGCTTCATGATCTCGGCCGCGAAGTTCCAGGCCAGGATGACGACGTAGTCCGGCTGATCCTCCACCAGTTTGCTCGGCGGATAGATGGGCAGGTGATTCACGCCCATGTACTTGCCGTGCTTGTAAGGGTTCAGGTCGACGACGTAATCCACCAGCTTCTTGTCCAACCCGACATAGGCCAGCATGGTGCAGGCCTTGGCCGCGGCACCATACGACGCGATGCGCTTCCCCTTCCGCTTCAGCCCTTCGAGGATCTCCAGCACCGAGGTCCGGATGGACTCCACCCGCTTCGCGAAGTCGCGGTAATACGCCATCTTGTCGACCTTCCGCTTCTTCTCCATGGCGAGCAGGGACGTGACGCTCTTGCCGACGCGGTCGACCTTCTCCACGAAGAGACGGATGGTGCCGCCGTGAACGGCGACCCGCTTGATCTCATTGAGGTACAGCCCGTGACGTCTGAACAGCTTGTCCAGTGCCGTCACCGAGAAGTAGCACAGGTGCTGATGGTAGATCGTATCGAACTCACAGTGATCCACCAGGTCCACGAGGTACGGACACTCGATCACCGCCACGCCGGTGTCCTTGAGGACGATGCTGATGCCTTCCACGAACCCGTTGAGGTCCGGCACGTGTGCCAGCACATTGTTCGCCAGGAACACATCGGCGGCCTTCCCCTCCTCCTTCCGGAGCTTCGTTGCGAGCTCCTTCCCGAAGAAATCGATGATGGTCGGTACGCCGTTCTCCTGGGCTTTGCGTGCCGGGGCCTGGGCCGGGTCGATGCCCTGTACCCGGATCCCGCGCTTCAGGAAGTTCTGCAGCATGTAGCCATCGTTGCTGGCGGCTTCCACCACCAGGTTCTCCGGTCCGAGTTTCCGTTTCTCGATCAGGTATTCCGCGCTCTCACGGAAGTGCGCGAGGAGCGAGGGGGAGACCGACGAGAAGTAGGGGTATTCGGGGCCGAAGAGGATCTCGGGGTCGACGGATTCCGTGATCTGCACGAGCGAACACGTCGGACAGAACACGAGATCGAGCGGTGCCGTGATCTCGGGCTGGTTCAGTTGATCATGATTCACCAGCCGGTCCGCCAGGGCGGTCCGCCCGAACGACACGATGAGTTCCAGGTTCTTCTTGCCGCATGAACGGCACGGGGGATACTTCGTCTTCATAGAGTCAGGGTCCTGTCCGGGATGTCTATTTCCAGCGAAGGTCCGCACCGAGCAGACCGGAATTCATGAGCATCTTGATGTGGTCGATCCTCTTATACTTCGTCCCTTCGAAATCATCCAGCTTCAGGCCGACCTTCGTGTACGCCGTGAGCAGTTCCGCGGCGCCCTTGCGGGCATCCCACACCGGCTGGAATGCCGGCAGGGTCTTCATGATCTTGGAGCTGTCCACCCGGTAGCACCGCTTGTCCGGACCGGCATCCTTCGCATACTCGATCACGGTGCCTTGGACGGTGTCCTTCACGATGTCCGCCAGCTCGCGGATCCGGTAGTTGTCCTCGTTGCGGGCGACGTTGAACGCCTCGTTGTGCGTGAGCTCGATCGGGGACTTCAGCACCGCGATGAATGCGCGCGAGATGTCCGCGATATGCACGATCGGCCGCCACGGCGTACCATCGCTCTTGATGAAGACCTTGCCCGTCGTGAAGGCCCAGGCGACCAGGTTGTTCAGCACGAGGTCGAACCGCAGACGGGGCGACACGCCGAACGCCGTTGCGTTCCGGAGGAACGTCGGGCTGAACGAACTGTCCGCCAGCTTCGTGACGTCCTGTTCCACGCGGACCTTCGAGATCCCGTACGGGGTGACGGGGTTGAAGGCCGAGTGCTCGTTCAGCAGGTCTTCCCCGCCTGCGCCGTAGTTGCTGCACGAGGAGGAGAAGACGAACCGGCGGACGCCCGCTTTCTTGGCACACTCGGCGAGACGCACCGAAGCGACATGATTGATATCGTAGGTGAGATTGGGGTTGAGATCTCCCAGCGGGTCGTTGGACAGTCCCGCAAGGTGGATGATCGCATCGAAGCCCTTCACATCGGCGACGTCGACGTCGCGGATGTCCTTCCTGATGTTCGGCACCTGGTGGATGCCATCGCCGAACGTGGAGCGTTCGAACAGGTCGGTATCAAAACCAACGACGTCCCATCCTTCCTGCAGCAGCATGGGAACCATGACCGTGCCGATATAGCCGAGGTGACCGGTGACGAGAACGCGCATATCAATCCTTCCAGACTTTCCAGGGTGCACCGCCATTCTGCCAGAGATCTTCCAGCAGTTTCTTGTCGCGTAACGTGTCCATACACTGCCAGAAGCCGGAGTGACGGTACGCCATCAACTGTCCTTCTTTTGCGAGCCGCGTCAGGGGCTCATGCTCCCACTGCGTCGCATCGCCTTCGATGTAGTCGAAGATCTTCGGGTCCAGCACGAAGAACGCACCGTTGATCCAGCCTTCGCCGGTCTGCGGCTTCTCCGTGAATTGCACGATCTGATCGCCATCGAACACCATGTGCCCGAACCGTGCCGGGGGGCGCACCGCGGTGAGCGTGGCGAGTTTGCCGTGCGACTTGTGGAACTTCAGGAGGTCGATCAGGTTCACATCGGACACACCATCGCCCCAGGTGAGCATGAACGTCTCATTCCCGATCACCGGCTGCAGCCGCTTGATGCGTCCGCCGGTGAGCGTGGAGATCCCGGTGTCCACCAGGTGCACGGTCCAGTCGGGCCGCGAGCCGCCATCGATGTCGACCTTCCCCGTCTGCATCCGGACGGTCATCGCGTTGCTGTTGAGGTTCGCATAGTCCACCATGTACTTCTTGATGAACTCGCCCTTGTACCCCAGGGCGATCGCGAACTCATTGAAACCATAATGCGAATAATGCTTCAGGATATGCCAGAGGATCGGCCGTCCGCCGACCTCCACCATGGGTTTCGGCTTGATCTCCGTTTCTTCGGAGAGGCGGCTGCCAACACCGCCGGCCAGGATCGCTACCTTCATGCAGGGAATCCCCTTCTGTGGTTTCGGTGTGGAGCGTTGGATCAGACCTTACGGATGACGCGGGCCGGTACGCCGGCGACGATCGTGTGCGCCGGCACGTCCTTCGTCACGACGCTGCCGGCACCGACAATGGCACCCTCGCCGATCGTGACGCCGCACAGGACCGTCGTGCTCGTCCCGATGGACGCGCCCTTCTTCACCAGCGTCGTGACCACGCTCCAGTCGGCCTCGGTCTGCATCGACCCGTCGGCGTTCACGGAACGCGGGTACTTGTCATTGATGAATGATACGTTATGGCCGACGAACACGCCATCTTCGATGGTCACGCCTTCGCAGATGAACGTGTGCGAGGAGATCTTGCAGTCGGCGCCGATCTTCGCGCCCTTCTGGATCTCCACGAACGTGCCGACCTTCGAGCGGTCGCCGATCTCACAGCCATAGAGATTCACGAAATCATAGACCTTGGCATCTTTGCCCAGCTTTACCGTGGGGGCGATCTTCTGCAACGACATGATGGTCTCTCCGGTGATGAGTATGTACGGATATCAGGGAACGATCTGAATGAGCGCGCTATTCTGCTTCAGCGACTCCTGTGCCGCCTCCAGGATCTTCACGACCTTCAGGCCGGAGCGGCCATCGGCCGTCGGGCGCCGGCCGGTCTTGATCGACTCGACGAAGTCGGCCGCCATCAGCGCCAGCGCTTCATTCACATCCACCTTCGGGGCCCACATGTCGCCGGTACGGTACTGCACGAGCACCTTGTAGATCGACTCGCGTTCCTTGATGTCGACACCCTTGTCATACACCCGGATCTTCTCGCTGGGCTCCATGTCGTCGTACACGACCATCAGCTTGCTGCCGCCGATGAGGATCTTGCGTACCTTCACCGGGGACATCCAATTCACATGGAAATGGGCGAGGAGCTGGTTGGCATAGCGCACGGTGATGTAGGCGATGTCTTCCTTGTCGCTGAAGTGCTTCGCGCCGATCGCCGACACCGCCAGCGGTTCCTGTCCCACGATATAGTCCATGATCGACAGGTCGTGCGGCGCGAGGTCCCAGACCACATTCGTGTCGTGCTGGAACAGTCCGAGGTTCACGCGCACGGAGTCGAAATACATGATCTCACCGAGGCGCCCGTCGTCCACCAGCTCCTTGATCTTGCGGACGGCACCCGTGTAGAGGAACGTGTGGTCCACCATGAGGATCAGTTTGTTCTGTTCGGCGGTGGCAAGCAGTTCCTTGCCGTGGGCCGCGCTCTCGGTCATCGGCTTCTCGAGCAGCACGTGCTTGCCCGCCTTGAGCGCCTGCATGGCGAGAGCGTAATGGGTGGAGACCGGTGTGGCGATCGCGACAGCGGCGACATCCTTGCGTCCGAGGAGTTCCTCGTACGTCTTCGCTGTTTCCAGCGCGGGGAACTTCTGTTTCGCCGTGGCAAGACGTTTTTCAGAGGCGTCAAAACAGACCACGCCCTCCACTGAGGGCGTTGCCTGGAAATTGCGGACCAGGTTCGGTCCCCAGTACCCGAAACCGACGACACCGATCTTCATCAGAGATGTTCCTTATTTGGCCCCGGAGCCGAAGAGCATCACGGGAAGCGTTTTGAGCAGGAGACCGAAATCGAGCAGCACCGACGCATTCTGGATGTAGTAGAGGTCCAGGACGACCATATCCTCGAACCCGACGACGCTCCGGCCTGCGACCTGCCACATCCCCGTGCAACCGGGCATCACGCTGAGGCGGCGCTTGTGCCATTCCTCATAGTGTTCCCATTCGAACGGGAGGCAGGGGCGCGGACCGACCAGACTCATGTCGCCCTTCAGCACATTGAACAGCTGCGGGAGCTCATCGAGGCTGGTCTTGCGGAGGAACCGCCCGATGGGCGTCACGCGCGACTCGTTAACGATCTTGGTAGAGGCCTGTTCGGTTGGTGTATTCTTGGTTTTTGTCTGCATGAACTGCACAACAGTCTTCTCCCGGTCCTTGTCCTTGTCACTGCCCACCGTCATGGACCGGAACTTGTAAAATTTGAACGGACGGCCACCTTTCCCGATGCGGGTCTGTGCGAAGAACACCGGACCATCGGATCCCATCTTGACCGCCAGCGCGATGGCTCCGAAGAGCGGCGCGAGCAGCAACAACCCCAACGCGGCAAGCAGCGAATCGAACATGCGCTTGTACACTTCCATCAGCGGGCTCGGGCTGAACTGTGACACCCCGACCACGGGCAGGTTGCCATACTTCTCGATGAACAGGCGCGCGGGCACCACATCGTACAGCGGTGAGGTGATCTTCACGACCGCATCGGTGGACGTCGCGATCTCGAGCACATTGATCAGACTGCCGTGATCCACATTCTCCAGACTGATGATCACTTCCTGCACTTCGAAGACCTTGACGATATCCTTCAACTCCGCAACGCGGCCGATGACCTTCGCCCGGTTGAACACGACCTTGCCCAGCGGAAGCTCGTCATCCAGGAACCCGACGAGGTTCAGGCCGAGGTGGTCATTCAGGAACAGATTGATGGCCAGATTCTTGCCGTTCTCCCCGGCGCCCACGATCAGGGCGTTACGGTGGAACACCTTCCGGCGGGACAGCCACAAATAGATGTTGCGGAAGACGATGGCCCGGCCGCCGATGAGCAGAAGGGCAGCCGCCACGCTGAAGTACGCCATCGCAAGACGGCTGTCCAGGATCCAATTGGTCCGGATGAAGAAGGACAGCAGGGCAAGGCCAAGGATCGTGTACAACAGCGCCTTCAGGATGCGGATGATCTGATCCGCCACGGTGACGAAGACGTTGACCTTGTACAGACTCTGGTAACGGAAGAAAAGGGTCGCGGCGGCACCAAAGGTCACAAGAAAGACGATCTCACCTTCAAGCGGCGCGCCCACGAAGGTGAATTCACCCGCGAATTCCCGGCCACGGAAGATGATCGCAAAGATCAAAGCCGCAACGATGGTGAGCCAGTCCAGCACGGGAAGGATGAATGCGTGCACTGCTCGTTTGCGAAGCGATACCATAGTCTCTCACCCCTCAGAAAAGTGTCCAGCGAGTGTGACCACTGCAAAGTAAATTAAAAGGGCGTCCAAAAGCAAATTGGTGTAGCGGAGATAGTGACTGTCGTTGACGTGTACAATGTAGAAAGATCCCAAGGCGGGAGTTGTGTCCTGTATCACGGGTGGAAAGCACGGTGTTCGCGACCCCTTCCCGGGGCAGATGGCATCGCGCGCCGGTCCTCCGGTGGTGCCAATCACTTAGCCGCTCATACGATTAGCACCCTTCGCCCCTCTCCCGGGCGGCTTTCTGGGATCCAGGGTACACGATGAGATGCTCTCCCCCCACCCGTTGCATCCTGAAATCCCCTTTCCAGGGGCACTTTTCCGTGGGGATACCAGATCGGGAAACGTCCGGGAGCGTGGTATTTCAAGGGAACCCCTCACCGTACATGTTCCCGTGCATCACCGATGTATGGACCTGGTACATCCACCGGACGATCCGGCCGCCCCCCCGAAACACAGACCGCACTGCCATGGGGTGGAACCCCCGGCAGTGCGGTGTTCAGGAACAACGGCGGATCACTTACGCGTAGAACGCCCGGACCTTCTCCGCGACATACTGGATCTGTTCAGCGGTCAATTCCGGGAACATCGGCAGCGACAGGATCTCACCCGCGGCCTTTTCGGTGACCGGGAAATCTCCCTGCTTGTAGCCCAGGTGCTTGAACGCCTCCTGCATATGGAGCGGGATCGGATAATGCAGACCGGTGGCGATCCCGTTCTCCTCGAGAGACTTGGCGAGCGCATCACGGCGCGGGGCGCGGATCACGTACAGGTGATAGACGTGCTTCGCGTACGGCATCTCCACCGGCGTGACGACGCCCGGGATCCCCTTCAGCGCCTGGTTGTAGAGCGCGGCGTTCTTCCGCCGGGCCTCCGTCCATGCGGCGAGGTGACGCATCTTCACGCCGAGGACCGCGCCCTGGATACCTTCCATCCGGTAGTTGTGTCCGTACATCTCATGGTAGTACTTCTTCTCGGCACCATGGTCGCGGATCATCTTGAAGGTGCGTGCCAGGGCCGCATCATTCGTTGCCGCCGCACCACCTTCGCCGTACGCGCCGAGGTTCTTGCCCGGATAGAAACTGAAGGACGATGCGACCGCAAGACCGCCGGTCCGCTTGCCCTTGTATTCGGCGAGGTGCGACTGGGCACAGTCTTCCACCAGCGCGATCTTGTGCTTCTTCGCGATCTCGAGGAGCGGGTCCATGTCCGCGGGCTGGCCATACAGGTGCACCGCAACGATCGCCTTCGTCTTCGGGGTGATCTTCGCCTCGACCTTCTTCGGGTCGATGTTGTAGCTGTCGGCTTCACAATCCACGAACACCGGGGTCGCGCCGCAGAGCGTCGCACCCCAGGCGGTGGCGATGAACGTGTTCGCCGGCATGATCACTTCATCACCGGCTTTCAGGCCGAGGGCCCAGAGCACGATATGGTTGCCGTCCGTTCCCGAACTCAATCCGTAGCAGAATTGCACACCATGCTCGCGGGCAAACACCGCCTCGAATTCCGCGACGGGTTTGCCGAGGACATAGGCGGTATTGTCGAGCACATTGTGGATGGCGGGAAGGACTTCGTCCTTGATAGAGGCGTATTGCGCCTTGAGGTCGAGAAACGGTATCCGCATCATGAGATGTCCTGATTGTTCGTGAGTTGCTGAGATCGAGACCGGTACAAGAATCTACCGTTGTCCCTGTTCATCATCTGTGCGCCACGTCACACCGCCGCGGCGTCGTGTGTGACCACTCCATCGCTCCCCATCCTTGCCATGAGCACGCTCCCCCTTCCGGCAGCAGGTCCCTCGATCCGCCACCCGCCGGCATCCCTCCGGAGCGCCGATGCCTGACGGTCGCGCCACCAGCGGGCCGCCTCCCGGGGCTGGCAATGCCACACACCCGGCAGGGATCTCACGTGGAGGAGCAGGTCCCGGTAGAGGGCCAACCGGTCATCCGCCAGCATGTAGTCCGGATGGATATTCAGCATTGCCACACCGCCGTGCTGCAGTATCCACTCCATCTTTTCCTGCCACACACGGATGTCCCGGTGCTGCAGGATCTCGAACAACGTGTGATCCTGCGGCAGCGTCAGGGGAAGTTCCACCATGGAACCCAGGAAATACGGCCAGATGCTGCAGCAGCCTCCCGTCTGCGGCTCATACGGATCCGTATCGGGAAAGGAACTATCGTACGTGAATTGCATCGCGGTCATCCATGCGGCGTTGCGCAGGGTCGACGGGGAGCGAAACCCCTCGGCGCCCCATTTCCGTGCATACGCGTGGATGGCCGCAAGCCTCGCGGTGAAGACCGAACGCGACTGGAACAGTTTGCCGTCGTGCTTCAGTCCGTGGAGCCCGATCTCAAACCCTCCCGCCTTCAATTCGTCCACGATGTCCCAGTCGATCGGATACCGCTCGGGCACAAGGTTCCAGCACGATGTGAAGCCCAGCTCCTTCTCCAGGGCCGCAAGCGCAGGAGCCCGCCGGAGACCGGTGTCCCATTCCACATCATGCGTGATCACGAAGGCCGCACGGGCATTCCCCGGCCAGTATGCGATCCGGGGGACCTCCGGCCGCGTTGCGAGCAACGACCGGAGATAGGCGTCCACTTTCGTGACGAGCAATGGCTCGATGGGCCATGCGGGGAACGCAGTTTCCGCCTGCACATTCACATACCGCTGCCGCAATGCGATCTGGATCGGCCTGGGAATCAGCGGCTTCATCATATAGTACAGGCGGCGCTTCCATCCCTGCGAATCGTCGACGTACCCCTCGTACAGCCAGTGGTCCAGGACACCGTCCACATCCACCGGGTCGCTAAGGTCCACCGGCACCTTCAGCAGCTCCCGGATCGTTGACCGTTCGGAGCCGGCGGGCGGCGGCGTACCTGTGTCAGGCGACATGTTCATACAGAAAATTCCCTAGTGCTTTGAGGAGGGGAGCGGGCGTATGACGCAGCACGGGACCCAGCAGCGCCAGCGCTCCTCCCTCTCCGGTCCGGATCTCGGTCGGCTGGTCCGTGAACCTGACGTAGGTCAGATCGCTTTCCGTCGTCCCCCAGCTCCTCTTGTATTTCAGCAACCCTTCGCCGTCCAGATCGCTCCGGCCCATGTCGAGGGCGTGATAGCCGTTCTCACATCCCCACTGGATGGCATCCCAGAGGATCCCATGGTTGGGACGGAACCGGAGCGCATCCTCATCGGACGCGTTGAACTTGTGATACAGCGTCCCCCGGTACGTGAGGAAGACGCTCGCGGCGATCGGACGGCCCTGCTCGGTCGCGAGCGAGACGAACCCCATGCCCCGGGCGATCAGATGCCTGTGGATCGCATCGAAGAACCTGTCCGGCTGCGGAGGAATGCCATGCTTCTTCCTCGTCTGATAATTGAGCCTGCGGAACGCCGCAAGCGCATCCGGGTCCGTGCGCCGTTCGATGCGCACACCGAACCGCGCGCACTGCTTGATCGCCGCCTGCGTGCCGCCCCGCGTGAACCCTTTGAACAGCGCGTCCGAACCGGGCGCGAGCTGCAACCGGTGCACCTTGTACGTCGCCGATGGCTTCGCTCCCGGGTGCTGCACCAACCCCCGGATCTCCACATACTTCCACTGCTTGCGGGCCTTCAGCTCTTCACATCCGGCCAGCAACGCATCGAGGCCCGACGCACGGCGGAACAAGGGATAGCCGTAGTCCGAGAACGGAACACACACACCACGCCTCCCGGTCAATCTGCTCGCGATCCCGAGAAGTGGGAGAATGCCAAGGACCTCATCCACCTCGGTCACGATCAGTGAACACTGCTCGTAGCCGTACGTGTCCTGCAGCGCCGCCATCCATGCGGGATGATGAAAGATCATTGCCCGGGGATGGTCCTCAACGAACGCCAGCCAGCGCGGATCACGGGAGGGGTCGATATGCGCGGCCCCGGCCATCAGCGCCAGACGGCCTCGTAGGCTGCCTTGAGTTGCACGGTCTGACGCTGCCACGAGAAGCGCTCTTCGATCCGCTGGCGGCCGATCGCACCCAGGCGCGCACGCAGATCGGCATCCTGAAAGAGCTGGAGCATGCCCCCGGCGAACGCAACGGGATCGTTGTTGTCCACGTACAGCGCCGCATCACCCGCCGAATACGTATTCTCCTTCAGCCGGTAGGACACGGTCGGCTTGCCGAGCGCCATATACTCCATGACCTTGGTCATCGTGGAGACGTCGTTGAGCGAGTTGTAGGGGTCGGGCGACAGACACACATCGGCGGTGCACAGGATATCCAGCGCTTCGGGGTCGGGGATGCGGCCCGTGAACACCAGATAGTCGCTGATCTTCAACTCCTCCGCCATCACCTTCAACCGGTCCCAGTCATCTCCCTTGCCGATGAGATACACGACGAAGTCCGTGAACTTGCGCGTATGCACCAGGTCGTGCACGGCACGCAGGATGTACTCCACACCATCCTGGATGGCCATGACCCCGATGAAGGCCGCCACAAAGGACTTCCCCCGTTTCAACGCCGGGACCGCCGGCCGTGCAGTGAACAGACCCAGGTCAGGTCCGTTGCGCACGATGAATGACCGTGCGACGATGGAGGGCATCTGTTTGCGGGCATGCGCCTGATACGTCTCATTTGTCGACAGCACGGCATGAGCGAACCGGTACGACAGCGACTGGAACATCCGCTGGATCTTGAACAGTAGGTCGGGGTGTGCCGGGTCCTTCTCGAAGCGGCTCAGATAGGCCTCGGGTGCGAGATCGTGCTCATCGAAGATGAATTTGATCCCGAACAGCCGGACGTAGATCGCCAGCGGCCAGAAGATGTCGGGCGGATTCGCCACGTGCATCGCGTGGATACGCCCGCGGAAGAGGAGCGCATGGAACATGAAGAACGTCTTCACGAAGGCCGTGCCATACTCGCGGAAATAGCCGAGCACCGAACCGTCGGCGAACACATTGTCGTAGCGGTGGACCTCGATCCCCTCCAGCACCACGAACTTCTCGCTGTCCCTGCCGAAGACCGGACAGATCACGCTCACGCGCGCGCCCGCTCCCTTGAGCGCACGCGCGATGTTCCACATGCGCCGGTCAAAGGGCACCGCTTCGTTCTCGATGACCAGCAGAATATGTTTACCAGCAAATTCCTTCGTAGTGTCCATGCGTCGATTTCCCGTCTTCAGTGATCCGGACCAGGTCGAAGACCATCTGTCCGGGTTTTGCGAGGCGCGTGATCTCCTTGAACTCCGCCCCTTTGTTGGCCACAAGGATGACCTCCGCATGGTCCAGCACTTCCCGCATCGAGGCCTTCATAAGGGAGGAAATATGCGGGATCTCCTGCTCGATGTAGCTCTTGTTGGCCCCGATCAGACGCGCCAGGTTCACGTTGGCGTCGTAGATGGACAGATCGTAGCCCTTGCCGATGAGGGTTTCGACGACCTCGACGATGGGACTTTCCCGAAGGTCGTCGGTGTCCTTCTTGAAGCTCAGGCCGAGGATCCCGACACGCTTCCGCTTGGTGGCCACCACCCAGTCCACCACCCGCTGCACCTGCGATTGATTGCTGGGCATGAGGGAACTGAGCAGCGGTGTCAGGATATCGTTGCGCCGCGACTCGTACGTGATGGCACGGACATCCTTGGGGAGGCAGGACCCGCCAAAGGCGAATCCGGGCTTCAGATAGTAGGGTGAGATGTTCAGCTTCGTATCCTGGACAAAGATGTCCATCACCACGTGACTGTCGATGCCCAGCTTCTTGCTGATGGCACCGATCTCATTGGCGAAGGTCACCTTCACGGCATGGAAGGCATTACAGGCATACTTCAGGATCTCGGCCTCACGGATCTTGACGGCATGGAACGGTGCATTGACCCCGACATACATCTCCCGGAGCATCTGCACGATCGTGTCATCGGACCCTCCAACGACCGTATACGGGGGATTCTCGAAGTCGAACACCGAGGTCCCTTCCCGGAGGAACTCAGGATTGTCGGCCACCCCGAAGTCCTTCCCCGGCTGCTTGCCGGACTCTCTCGCCACGAGCGCGGCAACCTTGTCCACGGTACCGGGCAGCACCGTGCTCCGGACCACGATCCCGTGGTAGGTCGATTTCAGACGGAGTGCCTGACCCGCCTGCTCCGCGACCCGCATGACATAGTCGAGGTTCAGGCTGCCATTGGGTGCGCTCGGGGTACCGACGCAGATGAGGCTCAGATCGGTCCCCTGGACGGCCTCCGTGAGGTTCGTCGTGGCGGACAGGCGCCGTTCTGCGATCGCCTGATGCAGGAGGGCTTCAACACCCGGCTCCACGATCGGCGTCGTGCCTTTGTTGATCAGTTCGACCTTCACGGGGTTGGTATCGACGCCGATGACCCGGTGTCCCTGCTTTGCGAGACACACCGCGGACACGGTACCGACATACCCAAGACCGAAGATGCTAATGTTCACGGGAGATCCTCTCTCGTAGGTGATGTGCCAGTGCGTGATGCATCGTGGCCGCACCCCAATGGAATGTGGGAGTGCGGTTGGTGAACCACGAGTTCTTCCACAGATAGAAATAGCCGTCGGGATCCTGCATGTGCCGGATCGTCCAGTGCGCCACCTTCTCCGCCAGATCGAGCAGTGCCGGGCGATCCCAGGCACGGGCGAACATCGTCAGGGTGTCGATACTCTGCGAGGCGCTCTGGATGTCGAACTTGTACGCCCGGTCCCAGTAGTATTTTGGTCCGCCCTCCGGCGTGAAGAAGTGTTGCACGTAGAAGTCCATCCCCTTCTCCAGGAACGGATGGAACTCCGTGTTGCCGGTCGCCAGTTCATAGCCGAGGATCGCATCGAGGTTGTAGGCGCTGTGCCAGTTGTCGATCCAGTGATACATCGGATCCTCACCGTAGTACCACGCGCCATTCGGCAGTTGCGCCGTGGCACTATACCGTACAGCCTCCGTCGCGATATCGTACAACTCTTTCTCGCCGGTCTCCCGGTACACTTCCGCAAGCATCCGGGCGCCGATGAGGTTCGCATTGTGGACGGCCAGTTCCATGTCCGTGACATAGCTGATGCATGTCCCGTTCGGCACCTTGAACCGCGGGAGGTCCTTCAGGATGTGCGTTGCGATGCTGCGGCACACCTCCAGATACCGCGGGTCCTTCGTGGCACGGTAGGCTTCGATGAACTCATGCCCGATCAGGCCGCTCCAGACGACCGTGGGTGCTCCCGCGGGGATGTCCGATCCGCGGGAGATATAGTCGAATGCATTGCCCCAGCAATACCCGGAGTAGCCCTTCGAGTTGTTCGTCATCAACCAGTCGAAGGCCCACCGCATCTTCTCTTCCCAGCGCTTCTCGCCGGTGAGCAGGAACAGGTTCAGGTAGCCGCCCGCCAGGAAGCCCATTCCCTTCGTGCTCGTGTGCGGTTTGATGCCGAGCATGGGGCGCAGGTTGAACGGGTTCCGCCGCACCGCCTGCTGGAGCACCTGCTGCGGGAACCGCAGCCTGAAGGTCAGGGGGCGGAGATATGACGAGAGGCCGTCAAACGGATCATACGCTTTATAGTCGTTCCGTACAAGCCACGCATCCAGCCGTTCGATCGACGCTCCGATCTCCGTAGGGAGAGCACTCATCCTTTGGTTCCTGTGATCAGTGAACGATAGACATTTTCCAGATCCCGGAAATTCCCCTGCCAGTCGCCCCGGGAACGGGCGAGGGCCAGGTTGCGCTCGCCGTACGATCGCGCCGCAGCGGGATCGGCGGCGATCCCGGCGATGGCCTCTGCGAGGGCTGCATCATCGCCGCGCCGCACCACCGCACCGTTCGTGCCCGGCGTGATCCATTCGAGGTTCGAAGGGACGTCGGTCACGGCCACGGGCAGAGCGCTTGCCATCGCCTCGAGGAGGGACACGGAGGTCCCGTCGCTGAGGGAGGTCGACACATAGAGGTCGGCCGCCTGGAGGACACGGAGGAGATCGGTGTACGGCATCTTTCCCTGCCAGCTCACATACCGGTCAAGGTCATGCGCATGCACCCAGGCTTTCAGTTCGCCGGTCAGACTCCCGCTGCCGGCAAGGACGGCGCGGTAACGTCCATCAGCGCGAACAAGCCGTTCGAACGCCCGGAGGAACGTGGGGATATCATAGACCGGCTCATGGTTGCGGGTGAGCGCGAGGATGAACGCATCATCCCAGCCGAGCGCCGCCCGTGATGCCGTCCGGTGTTTCTCCCGGAGCCCCGCGACCGCTTCCACATCGATCCCCTTCGGCGCGATACTGATCCTCTCCGCCGGGAAGCCGTAGTAGTCCACCAGTTTCTTCTTCACATGCTGCGCATCGCAGGAGACCCAGTCCGCATGCCGGAACACCACGCGGTTCGCGTGACGAAAGATGAACGAACGCTCCGCATCGAGCAGGACGTCCGACCCGTAGGGCATCACCAGCAACGGATGAAAGCCGGAGAGGGCGGCGAGGTACGATTCATTCCACGTGTTCCCGCCATGCATCACATCGGGCCTGAACTCCCGGATCACGCGGCGGAGGCGCGGCAGCAGATGGACCGGCCAGAGGCGTTGCAGCCGCGGCATCACGCGCAGATCCACGCGCTCGATGGACACGCCGGGAAGACCGGCAAGCCCCGCGGGCAACGGCCGCCAATGGAAGGAGAAGACACAGACCGCATGGCCTGCCGCGGACATGCTGCGCACGAACTTCTCGTCATGCGCGGTCACGCATGACACGAGGAAGAGGATTCTCATACAAGGCGGTTTCGTAACGTCGTCATGTCCTGTGCTTAGTGCTCCAGGGATCCTTCTGTGGTACTCTCGTCGACGGCGGCCAGATCATCATCGGCGAAGGAGAGCCAGACGATGAAGAACCAGACCATCATCACGAACGTCCTGTCCAGGATCGCTTCATTGTACAACCAGACGACCGCCAGACTGAACGCGACGAACCTCTTGAACTGCTTCCGTGTATGGGTCAGTCCCGGTGTGCGCCGCAGGTACGTGAACATCGCTGCGCCGACCAGCAGGACGGAGATCAGCCCTCCCTGGATCCAGACGCGGAACAAGAGGATGCGTGAACCGTTCACCAGATAATACAGTGCCCGGCCCATCCGCGACACGTCCATGAGGTTGCCGCCACCGAGCACACCATACCCCATGCCGAAGAGGATCGATCCGACATCGCTCCCCATCATCTTGAACATGAGGGTGACACGCTGGAACCGGGGAAGGTCACCACCCTTTTCGGTCGTATTCGAGTACAAATACCGTTCCACATACTTCTCGTCAAAGATGTTCCTGGTATCCTCGACGTTCTGGGTATAATAGTAATTCAGCAACACGGCGAGGATCGCGCCCATCAGCAGGAGCGGAATTGCCCGGTAGATCTGCCTGCGGGATGCCACAAGAAGGATCAAAAAAGCCGCCAAAAACACGAAAGAGACCTTGGTTTCGTTCAGGGCACATGGGATCAGCAGGGGCAGAATGAACACCATGCGGATGACCTTGAAGTGCGATTCATCGTCCAGGGACGCGAATCGGACCATCAAATAGAAGCAAATAACGAATAATGCCTGCGAAACGACACCGCTCCCACCCCGGATCCCGTACGTTCCGCCCACCAGGTCACCTGCCCCGAACCTCAGGAACTGGTAGAATGAGGTGGGGGTCTGCGCAATAGCGAACACAATGAGGCTAATGGTCATCCACCGGACGAACGTCTGCCGTTCCTCGGACATGAACAGGTCATAGACGACCACGAGCGAGGAGAAATAGAAGAGCGTCTCGCGGAGACCGTTGAACTGCTCGGCAAGGCCAAAGCGGTCGGAACTGTATATGATCGTGACAACAACGCTGAGCAGGAACAGCACGAACAACTTGACACCATAGAAATTCCGGTTCCGGAATACTGCCAGAAGGGCCAGCAGCACGATCACGCCATCCAGCCCGACCACCGTGGCTCGGATCACACGATCGGAGCTCGGGAGGAACTGGGATGCAACGATGCCGCAGTAGGCTGTGAACCAGAAGGTGAAGAGGAACAGATACATCTTCACTTTTCTCATCGGGCCGCCCCTCCAGACCGTTGTTCCTGTGCCGGCATCGCAGCCCCGGTCATCGCCGCCAGGCGCGCGTTCGTAACGATCTCCAGTCGCCCCTGCTCCCGCAATCGTGCTGCATGCCGGAGGAAAACGTTCAGGACATCCGTGATCTCCACCGCCGTCAACGAGGGGTGAAACCAGATGTGGGTCGCCAGCCGCTCCTCCGCCGCGATGTCGATGAACCTGCACAGGCGCGCCGCCCGCTGCTCCACGGTCCACAAGTATCCGCGGTCGATCGCCGAGGTCACATGATGCCCCCAGATCCCTTCCTTCAGGCGTATGGGCAGACCCACCACCGGGGGCTGGACCGGGAACGCACGCACCGCCGAAAACCCGTGGCGCGCGAACAGGTCGAGATGTCCGACATCGTTTCCAGGAAAGATGAACGTGCCGGGTGCGATGCCGTACGGCTTCATGGCATCGATGCACGCCTGCAACTCACCGGCCGCCACCTCAGCAGAGCAGTACGGACCGAACCCGGCGTGCGAGAACCCGTGACACCCGATCTCATGCTGCACCGCGGAGCGGAGGACGGATTCGATGAGGTCCGGACCATACCATGCGGGGGCCCGGCGGACATCCGAGCAGGGATCGAACTGATACCAATCACCCGATGTGAACGACCAGAGTCCGTTCTCGAAGTGCCCGGGCCGCGGCAGCGACCCATGCGCGCATCCGTGCGCATCCTTCGAGCACTGATCGAGGAACAGGTGGCCTACGGTCGCCCAGGTCGCCGGGATCTCCAGTTCGTTGAAGAGTTGCAGGAGCACCGGGATCTGTGCCCGTTCGCGCAATCCCTTCGCCTCGGCGGACTCATGCTGATCTCTGGCATACTGCCAGGCCCACGCCAGTTCGAAATCGATCGAGAGTGTGAGGACTCCGCGCTGCAGCCGCGGCGGGGGGTCGACCGACGGGTCGTGATGGATATGCGCTCTGCACGCTCTCGCATAGTCCGCCCGGGCAAGCAGCGACCTCCCCCATCCGGGGAGTCGTGCCATCAGAGCCCTCGATGTGTCACGGAGTGTCAGCGTCATACCGGCACCCGCGGATCGTGAGCCGCATGACCATCGGCGACGCGGAGGAGGAAGGGCTCGAGGTTTTGATGAACGATATTCTCCCAGGTGTATTCCTGCGCGGCCTCACGGATACGGGACGAGGAATACGTCTGCGCCGAAGCCACGAGCCTCGTCAATCCGTTGCAGAAGTCCTCCGCGGTATCGTCGTGCAACACCCCCGCGAGAGCGGGCACCACGCGTGCATTCTCATCCGTGCGCGTCGCAAGCACCGGCATGCCGGCGAGCATGTATTCGAACACCTTCGTCGAGGGCTGGGGATGGAAGTACGGTGTCATGGGGACGAACGCAACACCGACGTTGCAGCGCTCGAGGAACGGCCTGAGTTGCGCGAACGGGATCCTGCCATGAAAGGTCACCACCGCGCCACAGTCGAGACGGCGGATCGTCTCCTTGAGCAGCGCGTTGTCCTCCGGAAAACCGTCGCCGACGATGTCATAGTGGATCGGGACATCCCGTCCGTGCGTGTTCCGGTAGGCGGCGAGCCCCTCGACCGTGCGCTCGATATGGCGCTGGATCAGGGTGCCGACATAGAGCAGACGGATCTCCTGGAATGATTTCCCGGGGACATCCTGTGGGTCGGCACCGAGGGGGAGGATATGGCAGCCCTGCGGGGAGAAACCGAGGATCTCCCGGAGTCCTTCCGAGATGACCGAGATATGACGGTACCGGGACGCTTCGAACGCGAACAGTGCGTTCTGCAGGCGACGCAGGAGCGGGTGACTCAATTCGGAGCCGGTACGGAGGTCGATGATCAGCGGGATGGATGTCCGGACGAGACGCAGCAGGGAACTGCCGGTGAAAAGCACCACGAACGCCACGTCGTACGAACCGGTGCGCAGCTCTTCGCGCACGCGGCGGAGATACCGGGCGACCCGGTGGACGGGGGATCCCTCCCGAGAGACCGTGACGATACGGACGTTGTCCACGTGCATCGGGGGTAATCCGTAGTCCCAGCTCAGGTACGTGATGTCGTGCCGCGATGCGAGATGCTGGCAGTAGCAGTACGTATCGGTCAGGTAGCCGAACTGATGCTGATCGATGATCAGGATGCGCTTCATGGTCGTGGACGTGCCGCCCGGTCGATTCTGATCTCCACGGCGCGCACTGGATACCTGCGCCGAGTGAATGAGGCAACGCCGCCGCTGCTTACATGCCGCGCGTTGCGATCACGGCATTCGCGATCGATGCCAGGATGATCGCCACCGTCGTGAGGATATTGAACACGTCACGCCAGACGAAACTGGGCGAATCAACGAAGATCGTATCGCCGGGCTCCAACCCCCGGGCCTTGTCATCCAATTTATCCAGATGACGGAGGTTCACCACGAATTCCACCGTGCGGATGCCGTCATCCCTGCGCACCACCCGCGAGATCTTGACCGCACCGAGGTCGGCTTCCGCAAGCGGGCCGCCGGCGTACGACAACAGCTGGACGACGTCGGTCGAAATGGGGACCTCATACCGGCCGGGGTTGCGCACGTAGCCCCACAGGTTGATCGACATCGTGATCTCACCCGGCTTCGAAATGAAGTAGTAGGCGGCCGACGATGCACCGCTCTTGGAAACACCGAGGTTCGTCTCCACCTGGGCGACGGAGGCCCCTGTCACCACGACGGTGCAGGCCAGAACCATGACCACCCTGCGCAACGACATCATGCTTTGTTCCCTCTCTCGAAATGAACCACGTCAGCCGGGGTGCCGTTCGTCCTTCTCTTCACCCGCGGGGGCCTCTCCCTTGCTCTTGCTGTAGTACGTCTGGCCATAGGAATACCGCCCACGTCCCGTCCGCCGCGACAGACCGTACGCATGATGCGGATCGAAATTATTCATCACAACGCCGATCACCTTTCCGCCGACACCCTCCAGCAGCTCGGATGCCTGTTCGAGGTCCTGCGCACGGGTCTTGCCCGAGGAGACCACGATCAGGGAACCATCCACCATCGTCGAGATGACGGCGGGATCGGTGACCGCCAGGATCGGCGAGGAATCGAACAGGACCACCTCGAACTTCTCCACGACCTCGGCGATCAGTTTGCGCATGGTATCCGACCCGAGCGCCTCTGCCGGGTTGGGCGGGATCTCACCGCTGCAGACAACGGACAGATTTTCGACGCGGGTCGGCTGGACCACCGCGTTCAGGGGCTGCTTGCCGGCAAGGTATTCCGAGAGCCCGGGTTCCTTCTTCAGGGTGAACTTCGTGTCGAGCGTGGGCCGGCGGAGGTCGGCATCCACCAGGAGCACGCTCTTCCCGGTCTGCGCGAACGCGATCGCCAGGTTACACGCCGTAGTGGATTTCCCTTCGCCCGGGGCCGGGCTGGTGACCATCAATGTGCGGATGGGCTGCCCCACCCGCGCAAACTGGAGATTCGTCCGCATCTGCCGGTACGATTCCGCGATCGAGGAGAACGGGAACGACAGCGTGATGAGATGCGCATCGACCCCCTTGTCCTTCGCGGTCAGGCCATCGCCCCGGCCAAGTTTCTCGATCTCCGGGTCCATGTTCATGATGGGCGTGAGCGGCGTAAACCCGCGGCGCTTCAGGTCCTCCGGGGTCTGCACCCGGACGTCAAAGTATTCCTTGACGAAGGCCATGACGATCCCGAGGGACAGCCCCATGAACATTCCGATCATCAGATTGATCAGTGTCTTGGGGCTGGAGGGCGAATCCGGCAGCGGTGCGGGCTCGATGATCTCGATGTACCCGGTATTCGACTGCTCGGTGATATTGGCTTCGTTGTATTTCTCTTCGACCATCAGATACAGCTTTTCATTGCTCAACCGTGCGCGCTGCAGACGTGCCAGCTGGACACTCTTGGCAGGGATCTTGTCGAACTTGCGTTCGTACTCCTGGATCGCCTCATTGAGTGCATTCTTTTTTGCCTGCAACGATTGCACGTTGATGCCGGTCTCGACGATCTTCTGCTTCACGGTCTTCAGATACCCCGCGGCATCTCCCGCACCGCCTTCCGGCGTCAGGGTGCGCAGATAGTCATCCGTACGGCGCTGCAGCTTCAGGCGGAGTGCGTTGATCTGGGCGTCGATCTCCTTCACGCGCGAATCCAGGATCTCCCGGCCGGCGGCCGTCGGGTTCTGCACGACGGTCATGTCCCGCGATACCTCCAGCTTCGCCAGCTGGTCCTGCATCTGCCGGATGTACGTGTCGCTCGCCTCACCGACGATACGCGCAACGTTCGTTTCCTGCTGCGGCAATTGCTGCTGGTAGGATGCGAGCGTGTTCTGCATCTCCTTCAGGGAGATATCGGTGGCATCACGCTGGGCCTCGAGGCTCGCCAGCTGTTCGATCATGCGCTTCGACTCATCGTCCAGCGACACGATACCCTGGTTCTCCATGTACCCCTGGAGGGAGCTCTCCGTCTCCTCGAGCGCACGGCGCTTGTCGCGGGCCTGGCTCTCCAGGAACTCGCGGAAGGAGCGCGACTTGGCGCGGCTGGCGTAGATATTCCGGTCGCGGTAGGCCTCCGCGAACGTGTTCGCGATGAGCTGTGCCTCACGCGGACTCTTGCTCCTGGCCGTGATGCTGATGATGTCCGAGTCGCGAACCGGGTCGAAATCGATGGCCCCCGTCACGCGGCCCGATACCAGGTCCAGCGGCGCAAGCCCCGAAGAGTCCGCCTTATCCTTCAATGGCACGATGACAGGGATGATGTCTTCTTTCCCGGACGAGAGGAACTTCTGCTTCCGCAGCCGGGCCCCGACGGTATCGGCGAGGGCACGAGAATTCAGGATGGCGAGTTCATTCTGGACCGTGTTCTGGAGCCGGTCCGACCGCGAGGCTTCCGCGAAGAGGGAGCCTTTGAGTTCCGACGTGTTCAGAAGAACCTTGCATGTCGACTGGTACACGGGGTCTGACAGCTTGGTGACCAGGATCGTGGCCACCAGAACGACGATGAAAGTGCTCAGAATGATCCACTTTCCACGGAGCATGACCGCCAGGTACTCTTGAAATGTCCGCTCTTGCGAGACCCCTGAAGAAGTCCTGCGTGTTTGATGTGTCTTCATCATTCACCTCTCGCCTTCACCAATGACATAGTTCGACTGTACAGTGTACCAACTTGCGAAGAAAATGACTGAATGTCAATCTTGTAGAAATTGCACGATACTTCTACAAACGATCACCCCTGTCTGCTCACATGGGGCTCAAAATGATCGAAAATCGCGTAACTGGATGCGTCAACAGAACGGCACGGCGATTGTGCAACAACACTGTGCCAGAAGAAGCGGGAGACGCGCACCCCGCAAATAGCGAAAAAAACGTTCCCTTTAAGCGCAGAAAAGTGTAACTTAGTCGAAATCAGGCCTTGCAGGAGGCATCGTGACAATCGCAATCGGAATCGCGGCATATCTCGCAGTCAACGGGCTGTTCGTCCTGTTCCTCCGCTTCGCCAACCAGCGCGATGACATGATGCACGCTATTACCAGCGAATGGATCGAAGAAACGACCCACGCCTGATCCCCCATTTCGTGCGAAACGGCCTTACCATCACCGGTCAGGCCGCTCGTGCCAGCAGCGAGTGTCACCTCTCTGTGTATCGCATCTCCACTGCTTCTCCTCAGACCTGACAGGTCCGGCCTCCCACGCCTCCGGCTACTTTCTCTCTTTCGTCAAGAAGGTGATCAGCCGCGAATCCGCCACCACCCCACGACTGTCGCGGACGTCCACCTGAAATGTCAGGATCTGTGATGCCACCGACTCTTCCGCGGTGAAATAGAAGATCGCATACCGTGTTGCATTGCCCGGAATATCACCGACCGAAATAGAATCGTTGTACGACACGCCCGACGGCGGCGAAAGAGGGACGATCTTCGCCACGACGTTCCGCAGCGAGGATTTCCCCGAATTGGTCAGGATCAGACGAAGCCGACCGGTCTCACGTGGTTCAAGGAAGTTGTCCCCGGAGGGTTCACTGAATTCGGTCTCATACGTGACCGCATGGTTCACGCCTCCGGCATGCGCCAGCGTGGAGTCGCCGGCCGGCGCTGAAAGCGATCCCGCCGGGCTCCGGCCCGAGATCACCTGAGCGTGGGCTGTATACCCCAGGGCGAATAGAAGAATGACAGCTATGATCGTCGATCTCATCAGTCCAGGTTCCTTGTCTGTCAGGAGCGCCAACCCTTACGGCCGCGTCGGCGGCTGAGGGAACACGTTGGGAGGCACAGGGATCACCGGTTCATCCTTGCCGCCCAGTGAAAGCAGGAGGACCACCCCGCCGACGACCGCAGCACCGCCACCGATCCAGAGCCACGGTGTCGTTCCCTCGGGTTCCACATGCTCCGCATCGATGACGAAATAGAAATCGTCGCCCTGCAATCCATCCGGGAACTCCTTCAGGATCTCCCACACGACGCGTCGTTTCTGTCCCGGGAACACGATCGTGCCGACGTCCCCGGTGATGTTCAGCGGACGGTAGGTAAAGGTGATATCGCTCTCACGCCGGAGGGTGATGCGGACATCATGCACCACGTCCACCGGCGCATTCAGATCATAGTAGATCTTGATGAGGTCCGCGCTCGCCTCAAACCGGACATTATCAATGCTCGTCGCCCCTCCCTGGCCGAACGCCATGGCAAGGGGCATGCTCTCGGCAAGCAACACCACCGCGAGCACAACGCGCATCATTTTCAAACGGCCAACAACGGCAGACATGGATCCTCCTACCTATTTCATCAGCATCATTTTCACGACATGGCTGCCGCCTGCCGGTGTCGACATGCGGGTCAGATACACACCCGTTGCCACCTGCCGGCCTGCATCGTTCCGACCGTCCCACGTCAACCAGTGACGTCCCTGGTCCAGCACTCCATCATGGAGTGTTACGATCTCTTCGCCGAGAATGTTGTACACCTTCACGGTCACCGCCCCCGTTACCGGCACGGAGACCGGCACGGTGGTACTCGGATTGAAGGGGTTCGGGAAATTCTGCTCGAGTGCAAACGCGCGCGGCACCACGCTGCCGAGTTCGGCTTGCACGGCATCGTGCGCACCGACCAGCACGGTGAACAGGGACCGGCCGGTGACAGGGATGAATGCATACACGCCGTTCGCCCGGAGGTCGACATACCGCTGGTGCGTCTGGTCCACGAGATAGATCTCGTGATCCGCGGGCACGCCGCCGACACCCATCACGTCCAGTTTCACTTCCCTGCCCTTCGCGGCGGTGAGCTCAACGGTCCACCGTGCGATCTCATGGATCCCGCCGCGGATATCGGAAGCGAACGCCGGCATGCCGGGATCCAGATCCGGGCGCATGACCGCGACCGAAGGCAGATCGGCGATGCCGCGCGGACGATGGTAATCGAAGAGATCCAGCGCGTCGGACGCATCCGCCCGGACACCGATCTGGGTGGAGTGATCGGCATACTCCTGCGCCATCACGCCGATGCTGACGGTCCATCCCGCAACGGTGTCCACGGCGGTTTTCAGGACGCCGGAGGTCCCGGCATACGGAATCTTCAGCGCCGCAATGCTGTCGCGGTTGATGAAATAGTACCCGATATACGGCTTGAGGACGCTTGCCGTCTGGAATCCGGCCGGGAAGGAATAATCCCAGATCGGCTCACGTGCCGCATTGCCATTCACCTGTTGCACCGCGGTCCACGGCACATCGAGGGCGAAGGGGTTCGTGATCAGGTTGTATCCCGGGTGGAGAGGAATGAGGGCATTCCCTGCGGTATCGAGCTGTGCAGACTCGACCGATGTGTTGAGCGACCAGGTCCCCTTTTTCACGAGCCAGTATGCACGTCCCGTGGAGAAGAGGAACGGCGCTGCCGACGAGTTCTCGATGAAGTAATTCTTCTCGTTTCCATTATCCCAGTACAATTGCCAATCGGTACCCTGCGCTCCGCCCAGATACGTGCTCACGGCCGTCGTGCTGGTCCCCGGGAGGCCCACCATCTGGTAATCGGTGGACTTGTAGTCCGAGCGGGACGACAGGTCAGCGAACGTCCACGTCTTGTTGATGATCCAGACGGTCGGATACGCCGGCGTGAAGCTCCACGTCGATGAATACTGGCTGGAACCGCCGGCATTGCGTGCCTGCACCCGCCAGTAGTACGTGGTATTGTTGAGCAATGGACCCACCTTCCGTGACGCCGAGGTGAGCGTGGTATCATCCACCGCGAGGTTCGAGAAGAGCGAACTCGTGGAGAGCTGGAGCCGGTACCGCGAGGCCCCCGCCACCGAGTCCCAGCGGAGCATCAGCGACGTCGGCAGGTTCGTCTGCGTGTTGTAGGGCGACACCAGCGTCGGCGAGGATGGCGGAGCAAGATTCACGGTGAAGGCGATCGGGTTCGAGGTCCCGCCGCCGGGAGCCGGATTGATCACCACGATATTGCGCGCGCCCAGGGTCGCCGTCGCATTGATCGTGATATTCGCCGTCGCCCGGGAGGCACTGTCCGCCGCGAGACTGTTCACTACAATGCCGGCTCCGAAATTGGCCGTCGTTACACTATTGATGAAGTTCGTCCCACGGAGCACGACATTGATGGTCTGATTCCCCGTCGCGGCCGATGGAGTGACCGAAAGCAGCGTCGGCGTGGGATTGGTGACCGTGAACCCGCTGACGATGCTGTCCGTCCCGCCGCCGGGAGGAGCGTTCCTCAGGTAGACGGTCCGCGCACCCGTTGCCGCGGTGCCGCTGATCGTGATACGGGCTGTCATGCTGGTATCGCTCGTGACCACCGGCGATTGTACCGTGATGTCCGACCCGAGGTCCACGGTCGTCACATTGCCCATGAAATTCGTCCCACGGAACACAAGGTCGACCGTCTCCAGACGCTTGCCTGTCTGCGGCGCCACCGAGGCCACGGTCGGCCTCGGGTTATTGCCGACACTGAACCCGTTCAATAGGATCGACGTCCCCCCTCCGGGCGGCGAGTTGGTCACCCAGACATCGCGCGGACCGGTGTCCGCCGCAACGGTGACCGTGATGTTCGCCGTCATCTGCGTATCGCTCACAACCGCGCGGCTGTTGATCGTGATACCGTCGCCGAACTGAGGAACGCTGACGCCGTCAATGAACCCGCTGCCGTTCATGACGATCGTTTCCGTCGCGAGCTGCTGGAGGCTGGCTGGAATGACCGATTTGAGCGTCGGTTGCGGATTATTCACCGTGAACCCGGAAACCTTCGTTGCAGTCCCTCCACCCGGAGCGGCGTTCGTGACCTTAACGGACCGCGCTCCGGTCGCCGCTGTCGCACCGATGCTGATAATGGTGGTGAGCTGCGAAGAACTGTTCACGACAGGCGATCCGATCACCGTGATCCCGGTGCCGAAATCCACCGAGGTCACACCCGCAATGAAGTTCGCCCCGGTGATGACGATCGTGTCCCTGCTCAAGCGGGCACCCAGGGACGGAGTGACCGTGAGGATCGTGGGCACAGGGTTATCGGCCACAGTGAATGTGCGATTCTGGGATGCACCACCGCCCGGGGCGGGGTTCGAAACATTGACATCCCGTGGACCGATGGTGGCGGACGCGCTGATCGTGATGTTCGCGGTCAGTTCGGTCGCCGACGTGGCCGTGACGCTGTTCACCGTGATATCCGTCGCGCCAAAATTGACCTGCGTGATGCCGGGGATGAAGTTCGTCCCATCGAACACCACATCCAGCGTCTGCAGCCGGCTGCCGCTTGCGGGTGCAAGCGATGCCAGCGTGGGCGCGGGATTCTGCACGGCAAAGTTCCTGCTATTGGACGTGTCTCCACCCGGAACACTGTTCACCACGGTCACGGCAAAGGTCTTCGCAGTGTCCATCTCCGTCGCGGGGATGCTCGCGTTCAGCCGGGTCCTGTTCACCAGCGCCGAGGTCACCGGTGTCTCTCCCAGATACACCTGGGAGCCCGGGACGAAATTCGTGCCGGTGATCGCCATGGCCAGGACTCCCGAGCCGACGAGAGTGCTTTCGGGGGCGATCGTGACGATCGTCGGCCGGGGATTGTTGACCGTGAACGCATTGGAGAGCTGCGCCGTCCCTCCGCCCGGAGCCGGATTGCTCACGGACAGGCTCCGCGCACCCAGCGCCGCGCTGGAATCGATCGCGATGCTGACGCTCATCGAGGTCGGCGATTCCACGTTGGTCGACGTCACCGTGATACCACTGCCGAACGACGCCGTGGTGACATCGCGAACGAACTTCGTTCCCTGCAACGTCATGGTCAGCGATTGAAGCCGCGATCCGTTCTGTACCGAGAGGCCGGTGAAGGTCGGGACCGGGTTCGCCACGAGAAGCTTGTTGGTCAGGGTCGCCGTACCGCCCCCCGGGGCCGCGTTCGTGACCGCGATGTTCCGCAACCCGGTCACGGCCGTGTCGGTGACCGTCACGTTCATATGGATCTGCGAGGAGCTGTCGATCACGGGCGATCCGTTGATGGTGATGCCGCTCCCCAGATTCACCGTCGTGATCCCGCTGTAGAATTCCGTGCCGCGCAATACCAGGGTGACGGTCTGCTGACGGGCGATCGTATCCGGCTGCACGGACACGAGGGTCGGGGCCGGATTATTCCCGACCGTGAAGCCGACCTGATTCGAGACCCCGCCTTCGGCCCCGGAGTTGGTGATCGTGAAGTACCGGATGCCGTCGGTCGCCCCCAGGCCGATGCTGATATTGGCCTTGATCACCGTGGCACTCTGCACGGTCTGTGAGTTGAGCGTGATGTTGGCGCCCTGGATCCCGACCGTACTCACACCCTCGGCGAAGTTCGTACCGGTGATGGTCACGTCGAATGTCGTCCCGCGAATGCCCGAGGCGGGATTGAGGCTGACGATGCTCGGCAGGTTCTTCACCCGGAATGCGTTCGGCAACGTCCCCGTCCCGCCACCCGGGGTCGGATTCGTCACGGTCACATTCCGCAGGCCCAGGGCCGCGTTCGCCCCGATCGTGACCTGAGCGGTGATGTGCGTGGGGGAATCCACCAGTGTGGAATCCACGACCGTATCACCGCCGAGATCCACCCTCGTCACGGTCGGAATGAAATTCGTCCCGGTCAGTCCGATGGTCAGTTTCTGCGATCTGCTCGCTTCCCCGGGGGTGACCGTGGCAAGCGTGGGTACCGGGTTGTTCATGGTGATCACCACCGAGGTCCCGGTCTTGGAACCGACGGCCGACGTGGCAGTGAACGTCCCCGTTCCCGAGGAACCGGAATATTTCATGCCGAGCGCCGTCAGGTTCGCGATCCCCATCGTGAAATTGCCGACCTGATTCAACACGTTGTTCCCGAGGGATCCCAGTCCGGTAATGGCCTGTGGCGAACCCGGCAGCGACGTCGTGATCGTTACGTTGTTGGTGGCTGCGCTGAACGTGGGGACCGTGTTCCCCCAATCGTCCTGCGCCACCAGGGTATTCGTACCCGTGAACGCCACGCCGTTCACTTGCGACGGCGCCAGTGTCCACGCGAATTGTCCGAGCGCACCCGGCGTCACCGCGACCGTCAGACGGTCTGAGGCAAGCGATGAGATCGTCCCATCCGTAACTGCGATGATCGCATTCTCGACACGGTACAGACGCATCGCCCCATTGGCACTGCCGGTCACGGTTGCGACGCCATTGGTGAAGGTCAACGCGGTCGGCGATCCGAATGCCACCGCGAGCCCGGCATTGTTGGAGACCGTCGGCGCCGTCACCGGATTCGTTGCGGAGGACGCACCGGAAAACGTCAGCGTTTTCACCCCGGAATACCCGATGACGATGTTGTTTGATTCATCGCGCGCTGTGACGGTGAGATTCTGTGCGGTGCCCGCCACCTGCGTCGCTGTTCCGGTGAGCACCAGACGGGTTGCGGTCCCGGCAGTGATCACCACGCTGTCGGAGATCCCGGACTTACTGCTCGAAGTGGCCGTGAACACACCGGTGCCGACCGGACCGGTATACTTCATGCCCAGGGCGGTCAGGTTCGCCTGGCCGCTCGCGAAGTCGGTGTTCCGGTTCAGCACTTCATTGGTACCCGAACCGAGGCCGGAGATAAGGCCGCCCAGGGACGTGCTCAGCGCAACATTGGATATCGAGGCATCGAAGGTCGTCACCGTGTTGCCCCAATCATCCTGGGCCGTCAGCGTGTTGATCCCGGTGAAGGCCGTTCCGCTCACCTGCGGAGACGCAAGCGCCCACTTGAACTTCCCGAGCGCCGCGGGTCCGACCGTGATCGACAGCACATCGTTGCCCGTGGATTGGATCGCACCATCGCTCACCGTGACCGTCGCGGTCTGCGCCCGGTACAGGCGGAGCACGCCGTTGCTGCTCCCGCTGACCTGGGCCACACCGTTCGTGAAGGTGATCGTGGTGATCGCGCCGAACGGCACGACCGTGCCGCCACTGTTCGACACGCTCGCAGGGACTGCCGGCGCGGTCGACGAATCGGCACCGGAGAACGACAGGGTCTTGGATCCGGTATACGTGGTCACGGTGTTACCTGAACCATCCTTCGCGGTGATCACGAGATTGCGCGTCGTCCCGGCCGTCATCGTGGTCACCGAATCGCCTGTCGACGTGCGCAGGACGAGCCGTGTTGCCCCGCCGGCCACGATCGAGACCAGCGCAGACGTCCCGCTCTTGGTGCCACCAGTCGCCGTGAAGGTCCCACTGCCCACCGTCCCCGTGAACTTCATGCCGAGCGCGGTCAGATTCGCGATGCCGGAGGAGAAATCGCCGGCACGGTTCAGGACATTATTCACACCCGAGCCGAGCCCCGAGATCGTCCCGCTGAGGGTTGACGTCAACGTCACCGGTGTCGTGGCCGCGCTGAATGTCGTGACCGTATTACCCCAGTCGTCCAGAGCCGCGAGGGTATTCGTCCCCGTGAACGCAACACCGCTGGTCTGCGGTGAGGCCACCGTGAGTGCGAACTTCCCCAGGGCGCCAGGGGAGACCGTTACCGAAAGCCGGTCCGTGCCGCTCGAACTGATCGTTCCATCGGTCGCGGCGACCAGCGCCGTCTGGGCACGCACCAGTCGGAGGACACCGTTGGCACTGCCGCTCACGGTCGCGATCCCGTTGGTGAAATTGATCAGGGTGGCCGTGTTGAATGGGGTCGCGGAACCCGAATTATTGGTGACCGTCGGGGACGTGGCCGGACTCAAGGCCGAGTCCGCTCCCGAGAATGTAAGGGTTTTCGTTCCGGTGTACGTCGTGACCGGATTGCCAGAGGCGTCCAGCGCCTTGATCGTCAGGCTGGTCGTGCCTCCCGCGGTCAGGGTCGTCACCGAATCGTTGGTATTCGCCCGGATCACAAGACGCGTGGCTCCACCGGCAACGATCTGGACGCTGCCCGACGTGCCGGTCTTGCTGGACGCGGACGCCGCTGTGAACAGACCGGTACCGATCTGTCCGGTGAACTTCATCTTGCCCGTGAGATTCGCGACACCCGTACTGAAATCCGATGCCTGATTCAGCACATTGAGGCCGGAGCCGAGACCGGTCACGATCCCGGTCAACCCGGACGGATTCACCGTCACATTGTCGGTCGACGCATTGAAATCGGTCTTGGTATTGCCGTACGTGTCCTGCGCCGTCAGGGTGTTCGTGCCCGTGAACACCAAACCACTCTGCTGGGGCGATGCCAGGTCGAACGTGAACTTCGCCAGTGCATCCGCGCTCACCGTGACGATCAGCCGGTCCGCACCTCCGGAACCGATCGACCCATCGGTGACCGCGATCGTATCCTTCCCCGCCCGGTACAGACGCATCACCCCGTTGCTCGCGCCGCTGACCGTTGCAATACCATTGGTGAACGTGATGGAGGTCGAGATCCCGAACGGCACGGCAGTGCCGCTGGATGCGCTGACCGTGGGCGATGTGGCCGGATTCGGTGAAGGGCCGGACCCGCTGAACACGAGGGACTTCCCTCCCGTATAGCCAGTCACCGTGTTGCCGGAACTATCCTTCGCGGTGATGGTCAATGACTGCGGCACACCGGCGACCTGCGTCGCATTGCCGGTGATGACGAGCCGCGTGGCAGAGCCGACATTGATCGTGACCGGTGATGGCGACGTCCCTTCTTTCCCGCTTGCCGATGCGGCCCTGATCGTGCTGGATCCGGTCACGCCGGTGTACTTCAGCTTGGTACTCACGTTCGCAACGCCGGAGGCGAAATCACCCGCCTGATTCAACACATTCGTCGACCCGGAGCCAAGACCGGTGATCGTCCCCCCCAGCGATGGGGTGGTAACGGTCACGTTGTTGGCTGCCGCACTGAACCCGGTCGCCGTATTGCCGAAGCTATCGATCGCCGTGATCGTATTCACGCCGGCGAAGGCGACACCATTCGTCTGCGGCGAGGTCATGACCACGGCAAACCGTCCGAGCCCTGCGGGGGTGACCGTCACTGACAATGACCCGCCGACAGGGGTACTGATCGTCCCGTCGGTTACGCTGATCGACGCGGTCTCCACCTTGCGCAGCCGCATCATGCCATTGGCGTTGCTGGAGGCGGTCGCGACACCATTCGTGAAATTGATCTCGGTGTTCGGCGTCCCGGAGAAGTTGCGCTCATTGGTCGTGTTGTTGCTGACCGTCGGCTGGTTGCCGTCGGGGGACGCGTTCGCACCGGAGAAGGCGAGCGTCTTCAATCCCGTATAGCCGGTCGCCGTATTGCCCGACGTATCCAGCGCGGTGATGGTGAGCGCATTCGCCACGCCCGCCGCCACATTCGCGGAGCCGCTCAACGCGAACTTCTTGGCCACACCCGGACTCACGGCCACGGTGGCCGAGGTCCCGGACTTTGCAGGAGCGGTCGACGTGGCGGTGAACGTTCCGCTCCCCGAAGCGCCAAGATACTTCATGCCAAGGAGGGTCAGATTTGCGACGCCGCTGCCGAAGTCGCCCGCCTGATTCAGGACGCCGTTCGATCCGGTGCCAAGCCCCAGCACCGATCCCGTCAGGCCACTCGCGGCGATGGTCACCGGGTTGGCCGCTGCGTTGAACGTGGTGACAGTATTGCCCCAATCATCTTCGGCCGTCAGCGTATTGGTGCCGGTGAACGGCACATCGTTCTGCTGACTGCCCGCCAGGACGAAGGAGAACTTCCCCACGGCGCCCGGCGACACGATGACGCTGAGCCGGTCACTCCCGGCTGCACTGATGGCGCCGTCCGTGACGGCGATGGTCGCGGATTCTGCTTTATAGAGTTTCAGGACACCATTGCTGCCCCCACTCACGGTTGCCACACCATTGCTGAAGGTGATCGGTGTAACGGTCCCGAACGCGACGTCGGTCCCCGTGGCATTGCTCACCTTGGGTGTCGTGACGGGGTCCGTCGAGGCGTTCGCGCCGGAGAACGTCAGGTTCTTCGATCCGGTGTACGATGCAACCGTGTTGTTGCTCGCATCCTTCGCGGTGATGGTGAGGTTCTGCGACGTACCTGCCGTCTGCGTGGCTGTGCCCGTGATCACCAGGCGGGTGGCAGCGCCGGCACTGATCACGACGCTCCCCGAGGTCCCTGTCGCTGCCGGTGATGTGCTGGTGGCCGTGAACGTCCCCGTCCCGGTCGCACCGGTATACGTCATCCCGAGCGTGGTCAGATTCGCTATGCCACCGGAGAAATCCGAGACGCGATTCAGGATCCCGTTGTTGCCGGTGCCGAGACCGGTGATGCCTCCGACCAGCGAGGCTGTCATGGTCACCGGAACGACCGAGGCATCGAAGGATGTGACCGTATTTCCCCAGGGATCCTGGGCCGTGGCGGTATTGGTACCGCTGAATGCCACGCCGCTTGTCTGCGGCGTAGCGATCGTTACCACGAACTTTCCGACCGTTCCCGGGGTGACCGTAACCGAGAGCCGGTCCGACCCTGATGCGGAGATCGTGCCGTCGGTGACCGCGATGACCGCGCTCTCCGTTTTGTACAACTTCAGCGCGCCGTTGGCCGCGCCCGATGCGGCAGCCACGCCATTCGTGAAGGTGACCGAGGTCGTGGACCCGAACGCAACATCCACCCCCCCGCTCGTCGAAGCGGTCGGCGGCGTCACAGGAGCGCCGGAGGACGACGCACCGGAATACGTCAGGTTCTTTGCACCCGTGTATCCCGTTGCGGTATTTCCCGACGTGTCCTTCGCAGTGATCGTCGGTGCCTGCGATGTCCCGGCCACCTGCGTTGCCGAACCGGTCAGCACCAGTTTCATGGCAATGCCCGCGGTGATCGTCACGCTCCCCGAACTACCACTTTTTGCCGGCAGTGTCGTCGACGTTGCCGTGAATGAACCGGTCCCCGTGGTGCCGACATAGCGCATCCCCAGCGCGGCAAGATCTGCGACGCCTGAGACGAAATCGCCGTTCTTGTTCAGGATGTTGGCGTCGGAATTGCCGAGCCCGACGACCGAGCCGGTCAACGAGTTCACGCTGATCGTGACATGGTTCGCGGCCGCATTGAAGTTCGTGACGGTGTTCCCCCAGGAATCCTGCGCTGTCAGGGTACTACTGCCGGTGAAGCCGGCATTGTTGGTCTGCGGGGAAGCAAGGGCGAAGGCAAATTTCTCGAGGGTGCCGTTGGTGACCCCAACGGTCAGGCGGTCGGTACCGGTGGACTGGATCGAACCATCCGTGACCGAGATGACCGCGGTTTCCACATCATAGAGCGTCAGGACACCGTTGGTGATGCCACTCACGGTCGCGAGTCCATCCACAAAGGTAATGGGCGTGGCGCTGCCGAAGGCCACGGGCGTACCGCCTGTGTCTGAGACCGTAGGAGCAGTGACGGGGCTCGGCGAGGAATTTGCCCCGGAGAATGTCAGCACCTTGACGCCTGTATACGAGGCCGCCGGAGACCCAGCGCTGTCGGCGCGGATCGTCAGGCTTTGTGTCGTGCCCGCAACTTGAGATGTGGAGCCGGTAATGACGAATTTCGTCGCCTGACCGTACATCGCGCCGGTTCCCAACATCAGGCAGCTCACGACCAGGGCGATGGTGTGGTGGTGCGTTCTCATATCTCACTCTCGGATGAAACACGACAGCTATCGTCACTGCACATACGGCACGGCGTGTGCATCAGGATCCTTCGAAGGCACTGAAAAAAGCGAAGCCCGAGGAGTAGTTCCTCATGACCTGGTCTATGAGCTGAGTCCCCCCCGGGCACGGACGTTCCATCGTCGGCCTTTGATTGGGCGCAAACAGATATACAGCGGAAAATTGCGGAAACTGCATGTCAAGATACAAAGAACACCCCTGCCAGTCAAGGAGACCAATGGCGTGCCATATGAGTAACGGACATCCTACCCACGTTTGTCCCCAATATACGGGCTTTCCGGTAAAAGGATGTGAGCCAGCGCACACGAAGTCTGTACTGACAAGCGCTCCGGATCGGCTCAGGAATGAAGAACCTCATCCAGCACATGCCCCGCCTTGAGTCCGGTCCCGGTGAAGACACTGACTACCGTTTCCCTCTCCCCCGGGCGGCGCAAAAGTTCCCGGGCGCCGGCGATCGCCACGGCAGCGGTCGGTTCGACGAAGAATCCCATCCTGCCCAACTCGAGCAATGCAGACCGGATCGCCCCCTCGGACACCTGCAGGATCCCTCCGCCTGACCAGCGCACCGCCTCTATAATAGAGCGCCAGCGTGCGGGTTCCCTGACCGCGATACCATCTGCAAGAGACGGCACCGATGCAACCGATGGCAGGTCACTCCCTCCCGCCCGCCATGCACCCTCCAGCGGCGCGCACGCCGATGCCTGAACCCCGATCAATTGTGGCATCCGGTCAATGATCCGCATGGCCTTGAGTTCCGCGAATCCGATGAACGCACCGAGGAGCAGGGTCCCATTGCCGACGGGGACCACAACGGCGTCCGGCGCCCGCCAGCCAAGTTGCTCCGCAACTTCGTACGCAAAGGTCTTCGTGCCGTGAACGAAGAATGGATCCCACACATGGCTTGCGTAGTACGATGACCGCGCTGCTTCCCGGGCCGCATGCGCCACGTCCTCACGTGTTCCCTCCACCCGATGGATGTGGGCGCCATAGTATTCGAGCTGTGTGAGTTTGGCGGGGGATGTTGACCGCGGGACATAGATATCACACCCGATGCCTGCGCGTGCGCAATAGGCCGCGACCGCGCATCCTGCATTGCCCGACGAGTCTTCAACGACGTGGCCGATCCCCAGATGGCGCAACCGGCTGATCATCACCGCCGCGCCCCGGTCCTTGAACGATCCGCTGGGGAACAGATGGTCCTGCTTCACGAGGACAGGGATGCCGCCGATGGAGATCCGGACGAGAGGCGTCACACTTTCGCCAAGACTCACCGGGGTCACCCCGTCCGCAAGCGGGAGAGCTTCGCGGTACCGCCAGAGGGTCGGGGGGCGCTCGGCGATCGCGTGGACATCGAGGGACCCCGTGGCCTCGACCTCGAGCAGGCCACCGCTCTCGGATCGCCACCGTGGCTCCGCAGCATCATACGCCTCGCCGGTATCACGGCACACGAGTGTGACTGGCCACCGCATACACAGGTTCCCTTCCGGTCAATGGAGAAAGAGCACAGCAACACCCGCGACCGCGATGCAGGCCCCCAGGATCGACCGTGTGGTCAGGTGTTCCCGGTAGATGAAATGCACCATCGGCAGCATGATGATCGGGACCGTTGCGATCAGTGTTGCAGCGATGCCGACCTTCGTGTGTTGCACGGCGATCAGACTCAGCGTGATCCCGAGGAAGGGGCCGAACACGGAACCGAGCACGGTCAGCCTGAATCCTCTGGCATCGCCGCGGAATGCCTTCACAGGATCCGGCATGCGGCGGAACAGAAGAACGACGGGGAGCATGACGACAAGCGACGAAGCGACCCGCAGCGCGGCGGCCACAAAACCATCCACCGCCCCCTCCATGAATGCAAGCTTGGCGAACGTCAGCCCCACGCCCTGGCTGACTGCGGCAACGCCGGCAGACACGAGTCCCAGAGCCAGCTCACCTCCCCCCAACCTGCCACCCGCGCCAGGTGCGTACACTACCAGACCAACCCCACTCAGCGTGATGATGATCCCTGTGATACCCAGCAGGGACAGATGCTCGCCCAGGATGAACCATGCACAGAGCGCCGAGATCGCGGGCGCCGTGGACATCACCAGCATGCTCAGGCGCGGGCCGATGTGCAGATACGAGCTGAAGAGGAACGAATCGCCGAGCGCCAGTCCGATGACGCCGCTGATGGCAAAGTACATCAGCTGCGTGGAGGAGACCCGCATGGAGAGGCCGGCGGCAAGGATGATGACCGTAAGGAAGACGAGCGCGAACACGAGGCGCGCGATATTG
Source organism: Bacteroidota bacterium (assembly GCA_030835135.1). Taxonomy (GTDB): domain Bacteria; phylum Bacteroidota; class Ignavibacteria; order UBA10030; family UBA6906; genus JAGDMK01. The sequence goes on along the minus strand of JAUQWO010000011.1, from coordinate 58,739 downwards.
ACAAGCACCGTGCCCAGCCGGCGGGTCGCCGCGGAGAACACGAGCGAGCTTCCCGACCAGCACACGGCCGTCAGCAGGCCGGCGATCTCTCCCAGGAATGGCATGTCACTCACGGCCGCTCCCGGCCCACCCGAATCGTTCGAGATACACGCGCACCCGCTCGTGGAACAGGGCCTGGTACGAGGGGTCCCGGATATCATGGCGTTCGGGCAGATACAGACAGACGATCCGGCGTTGCATCCCGAGCGCCCGGCAACGACGCTGCAACACATGACGCGTCTTCTTGTCCATCACGAAGATCAGATCGGCCTGGATGATACGGTCGGCGGGAAGATCCGATGTCTGGAGGTCCTCCAGACAGAGCGTACCGATCTCGAAACCGGCCATGCCGGCCAGCGTCGTTTCGGGAAACGGTATCGGGGGCCCGGGGCGATGATGGATGAAGAGGAGCCGGGCAGGCCGGCCCGCGTGCATGCCGGGGTCGTTCTCGCGGATCACCGGCGTGCACCGCGCCACTTCATCCCCCTCTGCCTCGATCAGTTCCGGATGCGGGTCGCCAAGCCGGTGCTGGATGAAGATCCGTGTCCACGCGAGCAACTCGACCCTGTTGAAGTCCTCCTGGTGCACGAGCATGTCCATCGTATCGGAGATGTCGAACTCCTTCCCGGCAAGCCGTGCGAGCTTTTCCTCGCGGGTGCCGCCGGTGAACGACTGCAACGCCTCGACCGTGACCCAATACGAACGTCCGGCACTGCTGCCGTCTTCAGGCACCAGGTACAGATCTTCCATCGCCAATCGATCAGAGCCGCTGGACGCGGCGGAAGGAAGACAGAATTTCCAGCGCATCAGGTCTACTCCGTGGCGTCCGGGTTGAACGGGAACAGGTCCCGCTGCAGAAGATAGGTACGCAGAGCGATCGCGGTGGCCGGCGACACGCCCTCCACCAGTCCGCCGATGGACGCCTGCTCTTCCGGGGAGATGACCGCCCGTGAAACGACTTCGACCGTGCACACCGGCCGGTCGGTCACACGCGGGTGTTCGGGAGGAAACAGGACTTCATTCATCCGTGTATTCGGATCGACGATCTCGACGCTCGCGACACCGTGCGCCGCAAGGGCCTCACGGAATCGCGCGGCCGCATACCCATAGTGGGTGCAGCACAGACCTGCAAAGACCTTCCCGGGGCCGGCGTGAAGCTCCGCTGCCGCCAGGGCAGCAAATCCATCGACCGCGGCGGCGACGGCGCTCCCCGACGCATCGGTCTCGATCGCGCCGGCAAGGTTCGGACATGTCCGCGTCACGATGCGGGCGGGATCGATGCCCCGCTCCATCAGCATGCGCCGGTGCGTCCCGGCACCGATGGTGGTCTCCGTCCCGAAGATGATCGCCGCGGAACCGGGCGCGGCAGCCAGCTTGTCGTAGAGCATGTCCACGCCGGTCCCCACGATCCCCAGGACGGGGATCGGCGACGCGGCAGCGAACGCGGTCTGCGGAATGAGAACGGAGAGCGTGTTGCATGCCACGAGAATGACATCAGGGGCATAGGCGTGTGCCATGCCGGCGAGCGCGTCGTTGAAGACCCGCACCTTCTGCTGCGTGGTCTTCATCCTGTTGTAGCCCCGGTTCGACTCGGGCAGGGCGTTCGCGAAAATGATGCGGACCTTCCGGTACACACCGGAGGTCCGGACGCGCGCATCGAGGTCTGCCGCAACGGCAAGTCCCCCGAGCCCGGAGTCCGTCACCAGCACCGTAATGGAATCGCGCTGCACCACGTGCGCAATGCGCGCGTCGACCGTATCGGCTGCAGGCATCCCTGCATGAGCGGCATGGACCATAAGTATCGTCACAAGAAGTACGGAGAAAGGTCGTTTCACGTCATAATCCATACGAAGCATAGTACTCCTGGATCACCTGACCGACGGACCTGTAGAGCGCTTCCACATCGCCCGCGGTCCGAAGTCCGGTGGCGGTGACCGGGATCTCCGCCGTCCGCCGCATGATCTCGCGGTCCACCGGGCGCAGGCGCTGCACGGTACCGGTGCCGGCACGGTTCATCACGCGGGCCAGATCGAGGTACCCACGCCCTTCGGTGGTCTTCATCGGAAAGAGACGGTCCTTCAGCGCCAGCGATCGCGCGTTCAGCGCCGCGGGCATGGAAGCGCGCGAGAACATCATCGCGGGAATACGTTCCGCATGCGCCACCCAGAGCGGGATCACCGGCGTCGTGAGCGGCGATCCCAGCACGGTCCAAAGCGTCGTGGCAGCGGCATCCTCGCCCTGACGCACCCCCTGGATGATCATCGATCCTACCGAGGTATAGCGCGGAATGAAGTCGGTGAAGTTCACGATCGAGCGCGTCTCTTCATTCGCCGGAAGCGGATCACGGGTGAGATCGGTCCCGACGAGTGCATGCTTCAGATCGCACGTGCCGTCCAGCAGGATCATCTCCACCCCGATCCCGCTGCCCAGCCGCGCCCAGGAGAACAACGCGGAGGCCGCCTCGTACCGGATGTACCCCTGACCTTTCTCCACCGGGCCGGACATCGAGAAATTGGTGCGGAGGAGATACCCCTGGGGAGCGACGCCGGGGTCATTCACATCGTACTTCACATACGCCCAGGGGTCCGTTTCATAGTATGCCGCGCCTCCGGATGCATCGATCACGCCAAAATTCGCTTCCACGCCGCGCTTGCCTGCCGTCCGCTGAAGGAGCCGCTCGAAATCCGCAAGCGTCCTGCACGTCGCCAGCGCCTCACGCATCACCTTTCCTTCCTCATCCATCGGTCCGCTATACGCCGCGTAGCGGAGATTGTAGGAAGCCGTGTTGATGATGCTGAAGCCCGCCTCATTGCTCCCCATGAAGCACTCTTCATTGTTCACATCGGTCAGATCGTGGACACCGAGATACCGGTATGTGCCGCCGGTATCATACACCAGCTTGTTCTCCATGACGCCGGTGTCGCGCTGTTTCCAAAGGAGGGGACGCCCATCGCGGGTCACCCGCCCCGACACGATCGCGGACGTACACGCAGTGGCGATGGTGGCGCAGATCATCGCCGCGCACAAGAAAGCAAGACGAACACGCATTGGCACTCCGACGGTCATTGTGCTACTGGTTCAGGACCCGGTAGACCGGGTATTCGGCACCCACCACACGGAGCGGAGCGAAGGGGTCGTACTGCACGACGCCCCACACCGAGGCCGGTTCGAGGGCAAGCATGATGAGCATTGCTTTGAGCTGATCCAGCGGGACCAGCACATCACCCGCGGCGAATGTCCTTTCGGTCTCATGTCGCACGATGTCCGGGAACAGCGTGGGATCCTCTTCGAAGATCCGTGTCTTCCACCGTTGCACCGTCTGCACCTCCACACGCATCGCCGTGGGCGCTGTGAGGGTGCGCATGGCAACGTGGTGGCGGCGCATCAGGTCGATGAGGAGATGCTGCGCCGCGGGGATCACATACGCCGCGGGCCGCGCCGTGCGCACCAGCGGCGTCGGCATGCTCCGGTGCAACACGCGAATGACCGAGTCCTTCCCACCGGCGATCGTCCGCACAGGCATCGGCATCGCCTCGCCGGAGAAGAGATATTCCGCCAGCAGGACGACCGAGTCGCGACCCGCCGGGATCGCAGCGCGTGCTGCCGAGACCGCCGCACGGATCGTGCCGGCGTGAGCACTCACGAACGCCAGGTAGTGCGTCAGCGCAGAGAGCTGCCCCTTCGTCCTCCGCCCGATCTCGTCATGGAACGTCGCTCCATTGCGCCCTTCCAGAATGAACGAATACGATCCCTGGCCGGCGAGACTCTGCCGGCCATCATTGACGTTCGTGGTGCTGTGCCGCATCGTGTCGGCGGGCGACCCGACGATGGTATAATTGTAGAACCGGAACCCGTCGGCCTCCAATCCTGCCTTCATCGCAGGGAACATCGTTTCCACACCGTAGCGGCGGAGCCAGATACCCACGTTGGGGTTGGTGGGCGCTCCCCATTGTTCATCCATCGTCCGGTAATATCCCGCCTCCTCCCAGGCCTTCCCCGACGTCTGGAATTCATGGACGTCCAGCGTCGCCTCCGGCAGGATCCGGTCATAGACGTCGTGCAGGGCGCGCGTCTCCGGCTGCATGAGGATCAGATGGTCACGGTTGAGATCCTTCCCCGCCCCGTTCCAGCGTTGCTGGAGTTCATTGCCATCCGGGTTGGCCGAAGGCACAAGCCAGAGGTCGATCGTCGCAAGCAGTGGATCCAGTTCACCACGTGCGATCCGCTCGAGGAGGATCAACGCCGCCTCCTTGCCGGAAGGCTCATTCCCATGTTGGGAACAGAAGACCATCACCCGGAGCTTCGTGGCCGACGGTCCGTTCGAGATCACCACCATGGGGATCGTGCGTCTCTGCGTGGTCGTCCCGATCGTCTCGACACGGGTAATGGGGCCCTTCCCCTCGAGCTGACCGAGGTACGTCAGCAATTCCTCATGCGTCGTCACCCGCTGGTACCCGTGCTGCACGATCGGGGCCCGCGGCACATCGCCGGCATGGAGCCCGCCGGTACCGGGGAGGGAAGCAACCGCAAGCAACAGGATGGCGATCCGCATGGTCCGCATCATCGGTCCACTCCCTTTCGTACGGTGGGGGCAAGCATGGTCTCGGGATCGAGCAGTCGATCCAGTTCCTCCTTCGACAACAGTCCGCGTTCGAGGACGAGGTCATACACGCTCCGGTCCTCCTCGAGCGCGATGCGGGCCAGCGTGGTGCAGGTCTCGTAGCCAAGCACCGGGTTGAGGGCGGTGACGAGGCCGATGCTCCGTTCCACCATGGTCCGGCAGTGGCGGACGTTGGCGGTGATCCCGTCCACGCACCGGTGCTTCAGCGTTGCCATGCCGTTCTTCAGCATCTCGATCGATTCGAAGATACACTCGGCGATCACCGGCTCCATGACGTTCAGCTCCAGCTGTCCCGCCTCCGCCGCCATCGTCACCGTGAGATCGTTCCCGATGACCTTGAACGCGATCTGGTTCACCACTTCCGGGATCACCGGGTTCACCTTCCCCGGCATGATCGACGACCCGGGCTGCATCCTGGGCAGATTGATCTCATTGATGCCCGCACGCGGTCCGGAGGACAGCAGCCGGAGGTCATTGCAGATCTTGGACAGCTTCACCGCAAGCCGCTTGACCGCCGAAGAATAGATCACGAAGGCGCCGGTGTCCTGGGTCGCCTCCACCAGATTGGGCGCCAGCACGAACGGCAGTCCGGTCGCCTCGCGCAGATATTCCACGGCCTTCTGGGCATAGCCCGGTGCCGCATTGATGCCTGTGCCGATCGCCGTACCGCCGAGATTGATCTCGAGGAACAACCGGGCATTCTGCTCGAGCCGTTCCACTTCCTCCGCCAGTGTCGCGGCGTATGCCTCGAACTCCTGCCCCAGGGTCATCGGCACGGCATCCTGAAGTTGGGTCCGCCCCATCTTGATGACCCCGCTGAACTCCCCCGCTTTGGCCCGGAACGAAGCGATGAGTTGCTGGAGCACGGCGATCAGCTTCTCATTACTCCTGATGATCGCCAGCTTGAGCGACGTGGGATACGCATCGTTTGTCGACTGGGAGCAGTTCACATGATTGTTCGGATGACAGTGGTCGTACGCGCCCTTCTCGTGACCCAGTAGTTCGAGTGCACGGTTGGCGATGACCTCATTCGCGTTCATATTGGTCGACGTCCCCGCGCCACCCTGGATCATATCCACAACGAACTGGTTGTGCAATTTCCCGTCGATGATCTCCTCGCACGCCCGGACGATGGCATCGGCGATCGGGGTGGGGATCAGGCCCAGTTCCTGGTTGGCACGGGCCGATGCCATCTTCACCCATGCGAGCGCCTCGATCAATGCCGGATACAGGTCAAGCGTCACCCCGGAGATCGGAAAATTCTCGAGGGCACGGAGCGTCTGGACCCCGTAATAGTATTCATGCGGCACATCCCGTTCACCGAGGAGGTCGTGCTCGCGCCGCGTGCGGCCGGAGACGTACTGTGCCGTCTCATCGATCACCCGGGCCGTCGTCGAACGCATGCGGCGCACGATCACGCGTGCGGTGCGGGACAGCACCTTCACGCCGATGGCAGGTTGCGTCCTCAGGAGCGCTCCCAACCGGGCGGCATCGAGGACGAGGACCTCGGCACGGATCAATGCGCGGGCGGAGGTCGAGTGCGGGTCCTCATTCATCAGCACGCCCTCGCCAAGGAAATCACCGGCCCGGAAATGGGCCAGCCGTTTCTCCTCGCCGAAGGGCGTCCGCTTGAACAGTTCCACTTCGCCATCACGGATCAGGAACAGACCCGTGCGGGCGGCATTCTCCTCGAACAGCACGTGGCCGGCCTCGAGAGAGCGTGCGGTGCATGTTGCAGCGACCTGCCCGAGTTCTTCGGGGCGCAGATCACGGAACAGTTCGATCCCTGATAAGAATTCCTGCATAGGTACCCTTCTGTCATCACAGCGTTCACGGCCGGCCAGCCCGTCGTTTCGCAATGGAAGGACCCGCCCCACCACCACCGAAGGGGAAGGACCGGATCCGTGTCAGCGGGGCCGCGGTCCGTCCACCAGGATACTGGCCGCCTCTTCCCTGGTCCGCGCCCCCTTCATGATGCGGACAACATTCCCGGGACAGCGGAGCATCCACCATCCCGGATGCACAGAGAACTCCGCCACGCCGGTGCACTCCACACCATCACCCGCTCGGCCCGCGAAGATCGTCGTGCGATCCTCGGAGGTGAATGTGATCTCCGCAACGAGGTCATACCCCGCCGTTGCCGTATCCGGCCAGACGGCCTGGACTGCATAGCCGTCGATCCCGTCCAGCACTTCTTCGAGGTCGGGCATGCCGTTCTGGACACCCAGCGGACCGGCCATCAGCATCACATGGCGCATCTGCCGGAAGAAGGAAGACACAACCACGCGCTCCTGTCCGAGGCGGAATGCAAGAGCAGAGAACAGACCGCGCCGTGCGCTCCGTGCCGCGGGCGTGTCCGTGCCGCTCTGGATACGGATGTAGTGCTCGCGCGCCGTCCCCTGTATCTGATACGCCCCTTCGCAGACGGCACCCGTTGCGGTGTCTGCACCCGCGCACCCATGCCGGGAGACCGAGTAGATGCCGTATGCCGCGCGGGGAGAGGACATACGGAAGATCTCCACCGTGATCTCGCCGGCGCCGGCGACGCTCACCTCCTGCATCGAGAGCGCCACAAACCCGTATTCATGGAAGAGCTCCGCCCCGCCGTTCATATAGCCCGACAGTGATCGCCCCTGGTAGGATTCCGTCCGGAGGATACGTGCCCCGCCCTCGCCGGGCTGCAGCGACGGAGCCGGCTGAGCAGACGCCAGCACCGGGATCATCAACACGAACAACGGCCATTTCATGAAAGGGTGGTATGCTCCAATGTGATCTTCTCCCTCTCGGCCGTGCCCAGTCCCATCTGCTCGGCGAGCGTGAGGAACGCCCGGCCACGCGGTGTGTCTTCCTTCTGCACCTTCTCGTCGATCCGTTTCTTGATCACGATGTCGTAGCCGATGCGGTCCACCGCCACGGGATCGGTGCCGACGAGGATGGTCTTGTAGTCGGTGAAGAACTGCGGGTTCGCCCCCGGACCTCCGTTGTAACAACCTTTGATGCCGTCCACGATGTTCAGCACGACCTTGTCGCGCAGCGGCGGAAAGGCCGGTACCTCGGCACACGTCTCGGCCCAGAGTTGTTTGTGGAGACGTCCGGTGTTGGTGATCGCGCCGTACGCAAGGTTTTTCAGACAGAGCGTGACGGATGCTCCGGCATTCTTCAGGATGGGGATGTTGATGATCCTGGTGAATTCCTGCGTGACCAGGCGGGTGAAATACGAGTATTTCCCTTCGTTCACCATGTACGGAAGCGTTTCCGCATCGTACTTCTCTTCACAGTCCGCCCAGTAGAACCACTCCCTGTCGATCATCGCTTCGCTGTGCAGGACACCTTCCGCATTGGTGAAGGAGCCGGCGGCGTCCTTCCGCTCGGTGCCCACGATCCGTATACCCGGGAACCGTTCTGCGGTGAAGCCCGCCTCCGCAAGCTCGAACTCCCTGCGGTCCCAGATCACCAGATGCTCCCGGGGGATGCCCGCGTGCTCGAGCTGTTTGATGACGACCTCGACGATCTCCGGACTCGTCGAGAGCAGTTTCCCGGCGACCGGATTCACCTTGAGTCCGATGATGTCCTTCGGTCCGACGAACCGGTGCCACGCATCATCGATGGCCGCAGCTCCGGTCAGTCCGAGCAGTGCCCGCGCGACCATCGCATCGAGGATGGCGGGATCGGGGACGCCATCGCGAAGGACGCCGGCATGGCTCACCTGGTGCACGGCACCGGGATACGCGCCCGGCATCGACAGCGGGGTCCGGGGATGCTTGAGGGCATCCGCCTTGTTCGTGGATGGTTTCTGGGGTGGGGACTGCACCTGCGCGATCCCGCGACCGCCGAGAACGGTGAGTGCCGTGCCGGCGACAGCGGCCGTACGGCAGAATGCCCGACGGCTGATGCGGTCGGGACGCGTTGCGTGTTTCATAGGTACTCCCGGAAGGTGAGAACGGTGATCCGTGAGTGAATGGTGTATTTTAACGAATAAAATCCCTATACTCAATCACGAAAGGGGCTTGTTGGAACAATCTGAGGAGAGCGGCATGCATCGCAGACAATTCCTCGCACGGACCGGCGCGGGCCTCGTCGGCGCCACCCTCACATCCACCGCCTTCGATTCCCTCTTCGCCGCTTCTGCCGTCCCACAGGTGGTCTGGGTGGAGAACGGAGAACCCGCGGCACTGCTGACCGCCGCCTTGAAAGAATTCGGCGGCATGCGGCACTTCATCTCCCGCGGGGATGTGGTGGTGGTGAAGCCCAATATGGGGTGGGACCGCGCCCCGCAGTATGCAGCCAACACCAACCCCGATCTTGTCGCGGCGATCGTCAGCGAGTGTTTTGCAGCCGGTGCGAAGACCGTGAAGGTGTTCGACCGCACGTGCAACAACCCTCTCCGTTGCTACACCTCCTCCGGCATCGAAGCGAGCGCAACGGGGGCAGGCGCCGATGTCTCCCAGATCCGCGATTCCCGGTTCGTGAAGAAAGGGATCAACGGCGATGTCGTGAAGGAATGGGAGATCTACCGCGACTACCTCGAAGCGGACAAAGTGATCAACGTTCCCATCGCCAAGCACCACAGCCTCAGCCGCATCACCCTCGGACTCAAGAACCTGATGGGCGTGATGGGCGGCAACCGCGGCGATCTGCACAATGATTTCGCCCGGAAGCTCGTCGACATCGACCGCACGATCCTGCCGACCCTGACGATCATCGATGCGTACCGGATCCTCACGGCCAACGGACCCGTGGGCGGCAACCTGGCGCATGTCAAACAGCCCCGCACACTCATCATGAGCCCCTGCACCGTGAGCGCGGACCGCACAGCGATCGAACTGTTCGGGCTGAAGCTTGACGACGTTCCGCTCGTGGCCCATGCGGTGAAGAGCGGCGTCGCGAAGTTCGACACGAACGCGCTCCAGCTGAAGAAGGTGCGGCTGGCATGACGGCGAAGATACGTCGGGCCGTTCAGGTCCTGTTCCTGCTCCTGTTCATCGGGCTCTTCATTGCGGCCCGGTATCCGTACACGTCAGGATTCCCGGCGGATGTCCTCCTCAGGATGAGTCCGCTCATCCCCCTGTTCGAACTGCTGTCCGACCACCGGCTGTCCCTGATCTTTCTCCCGGCATTGATCATCCTGGCGCTCACCCCGTTCCTCGGACGGTTCTTCTGTGGCTGGCTCTGCCCCCTGGGCACCTCCATCGATGTCGCCAGCAAGGTCGTCCGGTCGCCCAGCAACCGCGTCGGCGGGAAGTGGGAAAAGTTGCGGTTCCTCAAGTTCGCGCTCCTTCTCGGGTGCGTGATCCTCGCACTCGTGGACATCCACGTCTGGGGGTATCTCGATCCGCTCTCGATCTTCAACCGCGCCATGACGGTCGTCCTGTATCCGTTCGGCACGCTCCTCGTGGACGGCGCGTTGCAGGGTGTCGCGCGCATCCCGGGCATGGAAGGCGCCGCGTATGCCCTCCTGGATCCCTTCAAAACGTACATCATGCCGGAGCCGCAGGCACATCATCAGGAACTCTTCTGGATCCTGCTGCTGATCCTCGGCATCTTTGGCGCCGAGAAACTCTCGCGCCGTTTCTGGTGCAGGAACATCTGCCCCGCCGGTGCGTGGCTCGGCTTCCTCGGACAGTTCCGGATGTTCGAACGTATCGTCGGTGAGGCATGCCCGGTCTGCAACAAGTGTCAGGTCGAGTGCAAGATGAATGCGATCCCCGGCGGGAACGTGCATCAGACCAGCAAGGTGGAGTGCATCGACTGCTTCAACTGCGGCGCGGTCTGCCCACCCAAGATCAAGGCCATCACCTACCGGTGGCGGTGGAAGCCGTATCATACGCCGGTCGACATTTCGCGGCGTCAGGTGGTCCGAACCTCGCTGGCGAGCGTCGCCGCGATCGGACTGTTGAACATCGGGTTCCCGGGCCGGGAATCGCGCAACCGGCAGGTCCGCCCTCCGGGGGCGTTGCCGGAAGCGGCGTTCGCAGACAAGTGCATCCGCTGCCTGGAATGCGTCCGTATCTGCCGGTCGAACGGCGGCTGCCTCCAGCCGGATGCGATCCACTCCTCGCTGGAAGAGCTCTGGCTCCCCGTGGCTGTCATGCGCGAGGGCTACTGCGAATACAACTGCAACCTCTGTGGCCAGGTTTGCCCGACCGATGCCATCATGCCGCTGAGCCTGGAGGAGAAGCAGCATACCCCCATCGGACTCGCCCACTTCGACAAGAACCTCTGCATCCCGTTCGCGCGCAATTCAGACTGCATCGTGTGCGAGGAACACTGTCCGACGCCCGACAAGGCCATCAAGTTCGACGTGAAGGAAGTGGTGACCCGTGGAGGCGAGAAGAAGATGGTACAGTACCCCTACGTCATCAAGGAGCTGTGCATCGGCTGCGGGATATGCGAGACTCGCTGTCCGCTGCCAGGAGCGGCCGGGATCTACGTGACGACCGCCAATGAGCACCGGTACGGCACTCCCGTCGCCGCGCCGGGGCCGGCGCCGAACCCGTATGGATAAGGCAAGCACCAAGGGAGAATCGAGGATCAGGAGTTCCTGGTTCGTACTTTGCGCTTGACAAACTCGGGCTCCTTTAGTATACTCTATCACGCGAATGAATACTCTCCAACCATACCTGTCGACGATGCAGTATTGGTGGTGGCGCCGCCCTTCGGTGTCCCTGCCTGCCTGACGACGCACATGTGATGGTCTGAGCTGGGAACACCACGCGGAGTGTTCCCACGCGATCCGGAATGACGACAACCGTGGGTGCCTCCACCCACGGTTTTTTTTGTGACCTTTCCATCAACCATACAACCCGGAGACACATCCATGGCACCACGCAAGATCTACCTTGACGAGAAGGAGATGCCGACAGCGTATTACAACATTCTCCCCGATCTCCCGACTCCCCTGGCCCCTCCCCTCCACCCCGGCACGGGCAAGCCGATCGGCCCGGATGACCTGTCCGCGATCTTCCCGATGGAACTCATCAAGCAGGAAATGAGCGGCGAACGGTTCATCGAGATCCCGGAAGAGGTGCAGGATGTGTACAAGATGTTCCGCCCGACCCCGGTCATCCGCGCGGTGAACCTCGAAAAGCAGCTCGACACGCCGGCGGAGATCTACTTCAAGTATGAAGGAATGAGCCCGGCGGGAAGCCATAAACCCAATACGGCCATTCCCCAGGCCTACTATAATAAGAAGGCCGGCATCAAACGCCTTGCGACCGAAACGGGAGCCGGACAGTGGGGAAGCTCGCTGAGTCTGGCGTGCCAGATCTTCGGCCTCGAATGCAAGGTGTACATGGTGCGCGTCAGTTACGACCAGAAGCCGTACCGCCGGTCCATGATCCGGACCTGGGGCGCCGACGTCGTGGCGAGCCCGAGCCAGGACACCAAGGCCGGGCGCGATGCGCTCGCCGCCAATCCGAACCACCCGGGGAGTCTCGGCCTGGCGATCAGCGAGGCAGTGGAAGACGCCGCCCAGCGCGAAGATACCAACTACTCGCTCGGCAGCGTGTTGAACCATGTGCTCCTACACCAGACCGTGATCGGACTCGAGGCGATGAAGCAGCTCGAGAAGATCGACCGCTTCCCGGACATTGTCATCGGGTGCGCGGGCGGGGGGTCGAATTTCGGCGGCATCGCGATCCCCTTCGTGCGGGAACGGATCAAAGGGAAGAAGGTGCGGTCCATCGCTATTGAACCGGCATCCTGCCCGACGCTCACGAAGGGCGAGTTCCGGTACGATTTCGGCGACGTGGCCATGATGACGCCCCTCCTCCCGATGCACACGCTGGGGCACACGTTCATCCCCGAATCGATCCATGCCGGCGGGTTGCGCTACCACGGTATGTCACCGATCGTCAGCCGGATGCTCCTTAGTGACCTCATCGAAGCGCGTGCCTACATGCAGAATGAGGTGTTCGAAGCGGCGGTGATGTTCGCCCGTTCGGAAGGCATCATTCCAGCGCCGGAATCCTCGCACGCCATCCGCGGTGCGATCGATGAGGCGCTGCAGGCAAAGAAGGAAGGGACAAAGAAGATCATTCTCTTCAATCTGAGCGGCCATGGCCACTTCGACATGACGGCGTACGATTCCTATCTGGCCGGAAAGCTCGAGAACCATGAGCTGCATATCGACGAGGTCAAAGCGGCGCTGAACCAGATCAGGTCGCTCCCCGTCCCGGCAAGGTAAGCCGCGCAACATCGGCCCGAGTGCCTCCGTATAGAATGAGATGGCGGGTCCGTCCTCATGCAGGACGGACCCGCCGAGGATTCCCGGACCGACTCCTGTCCCTGACGAGTTCTCACACACTCCCCCTCCGGCATCACCACCCACCGCTGGGGGGGCTTCTACCGTGCACCACGTCGCTGAGGATATGATGCACAAGCCACAGACTTTCCGCGAAACGCTCACATCCGGGCCGGCCATCGTGATGATGATCGCCCTGGTGCGTCTCGGCCTTCATCTCTGGACCAACACGTTCGGCGGCTACGGGTACTTCCGCGACGAGCTGTACTATCTCGCCTGTGCGGATCACCTGGATCTCGGCTATGTGGACCACCCCCCGCTTTCGATCTTCGTCCTGGCCATGGTCCGGTCGGTCTTCGGCGACTCCGCGTTCGCCGTGCGTCTCGTCCCTGCCCTTGCCGGCGCGGCAACGGTCGTGCTGACCGGTCGCATCGCCGCAACCTTCGGGGGCGGCCGTATGGCGCAATCGCTGGCCGCCATCGGGGCCGGCTTTTCACCCGTCCTGGTGGCATTCTCCGGGATCTACTCCATGAACTCTCTGGACGTTCTGTTCTGGACCGCGGCGGTGCTGCTGGCAGTGGGACTGGTCCAGGCCAAAGACCCCCGGATGTTCCTTCCGCTCGGTATCGTCGTCGGTCTCGGAGCACTGAACAAGATCGGGGTACTCTGGCTGGCCGCAGGGATCGTGGCCGGGCTTCTGTTCTCCCCATACCGGTCTCTGCTCTGGACCAAACACGCCCTGCGCGGGGCCGCGGTCGCAGTGGTGCTCTTCGCACCGTTCGTCGTCTGGAATGTCCTCCACAATTATGCGCATCTCGAATTCATACGGAATGCGACGAACGGCAAGTACTCCGACCTGACACCCCTGCGCTTCCTCGCGGACCAGCTGCTGCTCCATAACCCGTTCGCGCTGCCGTTGTGGGGTGCCGGACTCGCGGGACTGTTCTTCGCGCGGCCGCTTGCACGCTTCCGGTTCCTCGGCACAGCATTCCTCTTCGTGACGGCGCTCCTGGTGATCAATGGCCACAGCAAGGCCGAATATCTTGCCGCTGGATTTCCCCTCCTCTTTGCTGCGGGTGGTGTGTGCATGGAAGCCTGGACCGCGGGGTGGTTCCGTCGTTTCGTCGTACCGGCGTACGGGATCGTGCTCGCGGCGACCGCCGCCGCGCTTGTCCCCCTGGCGATCCCCGTACTGCCCGTGCACACCTTCGTGACCTATGCCCATGCCTTCGGCATTGCACCCGGCACTTCGGAGAAGAAGGAGCTCGGCGCCCTGCCGCAATTCTATGCCGACATGTTCGGATGGCCGGAAAAAGCCGCGGCCGTTGCCGCGGTGTACAACCGTCTGACGCCGGAAGAAAAAGCCCGCTGCGCGATCTTCAGCGATAACTACGGACGGTCCGCCGCGATCGATCTGTTCGGCAGGCACTACGGATTACCCCGCGCGATCGGCAGCCACAACAGCTACTGGGTCTGGGGGCCACGGAGTTATACCGGCGAGGTTGTGATCGTTCTCGGAGGAGCACGCAAGGAGAAGGAGAAGGTGTTTGCGAGTGTCGAGCTCGCGGGCACGGCATCCTCACCCTGGAGCATGCCCTATGAGAACGACGTGCCGGTGTATCTGTGCAGGGGGCTGCGGGTGCCCCTGGCGGAAGCGTGGGGAACACTGAAGCACTTCGAATAGGAGCAACCACAATTGCCGATCGAGGATCGCCGATCGCCCGGTGTGCATTCGTTGACAAAGGGCAATGGGCGATCCTCAACTACTCCTTGACGGATCCTGCCATGATCCCGGCCAGATAGTACTTCTGCACCGCCGCAAACACCACCAGCACCGGCAGTACCGTCATCACCGACCCCGCCATCATCAACTCCGTGTCCTGCACATGCTCACCCGCAAGGTTCGCCAGCGCCACGGGGAGAGTGTACATCGCATCATCCGTCATCACGATCAGGGGCCAGAGGAAGTCGTTCCACGTCCCCATGAACGTGAAGATCGCCAGCGTCACCAGGATGGGTTTGCAGAGCGGCAGGATCACCGACCAGTAGATCCGGAGGTCGCTCGCGCCATCCATGCGCGCGGCCTCGAGCAGACTGTCCGGGATCGTCATCGCAAACTGTCGGATCAGAAAGATGCCGAAGATACTCGCCATCCCGGGAATGATCACGCCGAAATACGTATTGATCAGCCCCATCTTGTTCAGCAGCAGGAACAGGGGCAGCATCGTCACCTGCGCGGGGATCACCATCGATGCGATGAGCAATTTGAACAGGGGGGCGCGGCCACGGAACCGGTATTTCGCGAATGCATACCCGGCCATGGAGTTCACGACGAGGGAGATCAGGGTGACCGCCACGGACAGGAGAACGCTGTTGAACAGCGACCGTCCCAGGTGCAGACGGGTGAAGAGTCCGATGTACTGTTCCAGGGTCACCGTCCGCGGGAAGAACGGCGGGGGCACGCTGCTCGCATCCCCGGAGGGCATGAACGACGCCATGACCATCCAGACCAGCGGGAGCAGGGTGGTCACGGCGATCACCACGAGCAGGACCATGAGCGCCGACTGCCTCAGTGTCTTCACAGCAGGTCTCCCTTCTGCTTCTGCACCCGGGTCTGGATCACGGACACCACCAGGATCATCGCAAAGAGCACGAACGCGAGCGCGGCGGAATATCCCATGTTCCACCACCGGAACCCCTGCTGATACATGAGGAGCACGATGCTGAGGGTGCTGTTCATCGGCCCCCCGAGCGTCATGACGTACGGCTCGGCAAAGAACTGGAAATACCCGATCATCGTGATGATGCTAATGAACAACGTGGTCGGAGCGAGCATTGGCAGCGTGATCTTGAAGAATTGCTGCACGGGACCCGCACCATCGATGCTGGCCGCTTCATACAATGACGCCGGGATGTTCTGCAGTCCGGCGATGAAGATGATCATGTTGTAGCCGAAATTCTTCCACACGGCCATGATGATGAGTGCGGGCATGGCCCAGTCCGGATCGCCCAGCCAGTCGATCGGCGAGAACCCCAGCGCTCCCATGGCGGCATTCAGCAGTCCGAAGCGCGGGTGATAGACGTACCGCCAGACCACCGCTATCGCCACCAGTGTGGTGACGACCGGCATGAAATAGATGAAGCGGAACATCGGTTTGAAGCGGACGAGCCGGGAATGCAACAGCAAGGCGGCCCCGAGCGAGACCGCCACGGACAGCGGCCCGCCGACCACGAGAAAGTACAGCGTATTGCCGAGGGCCTTCCAGAACAGGGGATCGTTGAAGAGCTGGAGATAATTGCGGAACCCGACGAACCGGGCGTACCGGATGTCGCCCAGCGAATAGATGTCGAAATCCGTGAAGCTCATCACCAGCGCCGCCAGCACCGGCAAGAAAAAGAACACACTGATCGCCAGCAATGCCGGCCCCAGAAAGATCAGCAACGCCCGTGCGCGAGAGCTACCGAACATTGAGCATCCACCGTCGTTTTTCGAGAATGCGGTCCACATCGCGGTCGAGGGCGGACAGACTCTCCTCCACCGTCATCTTGTTCCGGGCTGCGAGCTCGGCAAAGTCCTGCACCTTCATCGCGATCTGTTCCCATTGCGGGATCGTGGGAGTGGGCGCGACATGCTTCAACTGCTCGAAGAACGCACGCGCATAGATGTTCGTCGCCAGCGCACTGTCCTGCCAGGCCTCCACACGCGCCGGAAGGTCCCCGGTGATCCGGTAGAACATGATCTGCTGCTCGGGCGCCGACAGATAGCGGATCAGCTCCCAGGCAAGTTCCTTCCGCGGTGAACGGGAGAAGAGGACGAGACTCGACCCACCGGCCAGCGACACACCGGGTCTCCCCGGGTCCGGTCCGGGCAGCGGTGCCGTCATCCACACATCCTGCAATGCCGGGGGCAAACGACGGGAGAACTCGCCGATGTTCCACGGTCCGGTGATATACATGGCGAAATACCCTTCGCCAAAGCTCTGATAGATATTCATGACGTCGGTCAGCGCCGCCGGCGCATATCCGCGCTTGAAGAAGTCGATGTAGAACCGGAAGGCAGCATGGAATGCTGCGCCTGAAAAATCGCCGTAGGTGTTCCGGTCGCGGAGCATCAGCGACCCCTTCTGCATCCCGAAGATCACCGGCGGTGCCCATTCCGTGGTCGGCAGGAGCACGGCATACCGTTCATGCCCGCCCTTCGCCGTCACGATGCGCCTGCACAACGTATCCCATTCCGCCCACGTGCGGGGTCCCGTCGGGAACCCGGCCCGCGCGCACATATCCTTCCGATAGAAGAGCACACGTGTATCGACATACCACGGCAACCCGTACTGTACGTCCTCGATGAAGTTCGTGCGCCAGATACCGGAGAAATATGACGTGCTGTCCAGGCCGGCCCTCCGGAGCCACGGCTCCAGAGGTTCGATCGCCTTCAGCGTGACGAACTCCGGGATCCAGGTATTGCCAAGCTGACAGACATCCGGCGTGGATTCACCGGCATACGCCGTGAGCAATTTCTCGTGCGCTGCGGTCCACGGGATCACCTGCAACTTGACACGGACCCCGGGATGCTGGCGCTCGAACGCAGGCAGGAGCGCCTTGACGTTCTCTCCCTCCGAACCGAACGCCCAGAACTGGATCTCCGTGTCCTGCGCCGGTCCACCGGAACACGCGGGCAACAGACAGACGCAGAGGACCGCAAGATACGCCACAGGATTCCGGCGCACGGCTCTCATGGGTTCGCCCTCCGCGGCAACATGGACCATTGCAGCAGGTTGAGAAGATACCGCTCGGCAACGGGGTCCCGTCTGCGCGCATAGGGCCCGTCGGGGGCAGAGACGCCGGTGAGCCTTCCACGGATCTGCAGACGAGAGACCACGACACGTCCGTCCCCGACACGCCATTCCATCACCACCGGCACTTCGAGGCGCAGCCCGCACCGCGCGTGAATGCGCGGCGATGCGGAAGCACTGATATCGTGTTGCGAAACGACTTCGCCGCCGAACGCTCCATTGAACATACGCAGGTGGGCAGGGTCCAGGCCCTCCCACAACGGATGACCGGCATCATCCGGGAAGACATAGGAATCGTACCCACCCCGGTCAGCGTCCACACGCCGGACGATCCGGAGGTCCATTCCCTCCAGGACCGGGATGGTCACCGCCGATGTCACGCCTTCTTCGGGCTCGACCAGCACCAGCGTGCCACCGCGATGAACGAACTGCGTGACGGCGGCAAGGTGTCCGGAGAACGCCACGTCGCGTGAAGCCCGCTCCACCACAAGCAGGATCCCCGGCTGGGGTTCTTCGATCTGGTCGGACGAGATCAGGGAGATCTCGCGTTGTTGAAGGTACGACCGCAGTTCCCCCCGCGGATCGATGGCGGCGATCCGCACGCGATGCAGCGCCGGTGGGACCTCCGGCGAGGCAATGACGTACGCTGGTTTGCGCGAGTACACATCCGTCCCGCCATCCTCATCATCCCGCAGCACCGCTGCGACCGTGTAGCTGCCCGGCGATTCCGGAAACGGAATGCTCACCCCCTGCACCGCGTGGCCGAGCGCCCCGGCGGTCACGGCCACTTCCTGCTGCACGACCCACTCCCCGCCCGGTCCGACGATACCACACCGGACAGTGCCGGTGAATGGTACGGAGCGGTCATTCATGATGTGGAGCGGAACCACCCTCTGCTCCCCCGGCATGAAGTGCCGGTCCCAGAGTTCCAGACTCACACCGGTAGGTGCAAAGGCATTCTTCAATGTCTGCAGAATTGGTCTGGGCTGCAGGTCTGTGATGGCGCCGAGGAACCAGTTCGCGGTCGGACCCTGGTTGTTGCTGAGGTACACGAACGGCTGAACGGCATCGACGCGCATCCGCCGGAAGAGTTCAACGAGTTCGCCGGCGAGAAAACACTGGTGCTCTTCGATCTCCTCCCGTGTGGCATGTGGCCCCGTCCAGCGCGCGATCACATCGCGCGTCAGCACGGTGGGAACGCCATCACGGTCGAGCCACCACCAGAGGAACTCATTGACCACGACGGGCGTTGGCGAGGCGGCCAGGTCCTGGATGGACCGCGTGTAGCCGAATGCGCGGTCATTGAGGACCGGACCCAGCGAATAGATGTACGGGTGGTCATCGCCGAAGTCCACCGGTTCCCAGGGGCGCGTCGGATCCAGCTCCTTCATCTTCGGGATCACTTTCTGCTCGACGGTCGCATCGGTGGATTCGTTCAATGCATCCCAGATCACGATGCTCGGGTGGTTCCAATTGTCGCGCAGCCAGCGTGTGAACTCGCGTGTGATCTGCTCCTCCGAACCCGTTGCCATCCAGAACTGCCATTCGTTCTGCAACAGCATGCCGTGCTCGTCCGCGATATCATACCAGCGGTTGTACAACTGTCCGAGGTGATTGCGGAAGAAATTGAAATGATGGGCCTTCGGAATATCGATGAGCAGGCGAGTGATCCAGCCCTCATCCCAGGGGAGCGTTCCCCGGTCAGGATCGGAGAGGAACCGATGGAACGCGATGTTCCCGCCACGCAGGAAGATCCTCTGGCCGTTGAGATGGAAGTGCCCGTTGCGGATCGTGAATTCGCGCATGCCGAAGGTCGTCATGGTGCGGTCCACGACCCGCCCGTCCACACGAACGATGGTCTCCGCCTCGTACAGGAAGGGATGGTCGGGCGACCAGAGTTGCACATCACGGATCGCGTGCCGGAAGATGATCGGGGTCTCGCCCGCCGGCTGAAGGATCACCGGAAGCGCGATATCGCCGGTGACCAGCCGGCCGGAGGCCTTCTCGAAGATGCAGGTGCCGACGGCGACGTCCGGCCCCGCTGCCACGCCACTGATACCGACACGGATCTCGGCACCTGCCGCGTCGATCTGCGGGATCACCTGGACCGATGAACATCGGAGCGAACCGGTGAGGACGAGCGAGACATCACCCCAGATCCCGGGAATGAACGTTGCCCGCTCCTGATCGCGCCCCACCGCGCTCTCGGGCGGCAGTGTGGACCGTGCGCCGACACGGATGAGCAGGACGTTCTCACTCCCATACTGGAGGAAGCGTGTAATGTCGTACTCCTGGGAGGTGTAGCAGGCGATATCGTCGCCCGCGAATCTGCCATTCACCCACACCGCGGTGCCATACATCGCCTGTCCGATCACCAGGAACGCGGCCTCCCGCCGGTGCGAGTGCTGCACGGTGAAGGTATGGCGATACCAGTGGTAGTCCGATCCGTGATGGTCGTATGCAGGCTGGGCCATGTCCACCAGTGATGGCACCGGCACCGTCCGTCCCCAGACTGCGGGCGGTGCACTGCGTTCGCCAGGCTCCACCTCCCACGTGCCATTCAACGGGAGGATGATACGGGCATCCCGCCCCTCGCGCGGCTTCGTCTTCTGAATATGAAAATCAATACTCAATGATCACCGTCGCTGGAAGTGTCTGAACACGGACCTCTCCTCCCGGAGAGCAGAGTGCGGGTACACCATTGATGCTGATCCGCTTCACCGGTGTTGCCGTCGGCGCGGCAACGATCAGGCCTCCGGCGGGAAGGCGGACCCCCGCGGGCACGTCCACCGTGAGCACGGACCCTGACTGCTTCATCGTATAGGCAAGCGGACCGTAGTACGTAGGGAACCCCTTGATGCCGACCCCGGTCGCCGAGGAGATCCAGGATGCCGGGATCCCGGCACCGATCACGAGGGCAGTATCGCGTTCGCGCTCATACACGAACATTGCCCGCACGGAACGGACAAAGTCGGAACCGACCCAGGTGTGCGGCATATCGCCGATGAACTTCGCGGCCGCCGGATCGCGCCAGACCACTTCGGCCCAGTGGTTCCACGCCGGCGGACGGCGGTCGTTCATGAAGAACTGCAGCAACTCCTCGACCCGCTCCCGCTGGCCCAGGTACACAAACGTCCCGATGACACGCGTTTCATACGGCGTGTAGTTCGGATTGGTCTCCCGGACCTTGCGCTCCTGAAAATACGCAAAGTATTTGTCGAATGTAGTGCGAAGTTGGGGTTCCGGAATGTTCCCCAGCTCCCCACCAGGGGCGACACCGATGGTGGTCGACGTCGCATCGAAATCCCCGATCTCCGCACAGCCCGGAATGTAGTCCACGTTCGTATTCTGCATCGCGAGGTGCATCGAGGCGTACAGACATGTCCTGAAGTCGTCCCGCTCCGCCGCGAACTCCGCCGCATCCTTCCGCTCGCCCAGCACCGCGGCCATGTCCGCCGCGTCCTTCAACCCGCGCAGAATGAAGAAATCGTCCCAATAGGAATGCCGGGGAATATCCCAGTACCCTTCGTGACTGATCGATGCGGGCACCAGGCCATAGAGTGCGCGTTGGGCAGGCGTACCGTTCCTGTACGCGTCGGTCTTCCGCTGGGCACGGAGCGACTGGATGTACCGCACGGTCCGGACGACAGTCTCATACTTGCCGCGGAGCCACGTGGTATCTCCGGTATACCGGTAGTACTGCATCACCGCATAGATGAACTCCCCGTGGCTATCGTGTTCGGGCACGGCATCCGGCCCGCGCGCATCGATCACGCAGGGGATCTTCCCGCTCGGAAACTGCCCCTTCGCGTACCAATCCAGGAACTCACGCACCTCTTCCGGATGGCCGGTCTGCAGGAGTGCGGTCGCGGTCAGCGCACCATCGCGTATCCACGAGCGCTCATAGCTCCGCGATCCCGGCTGGATGCCCGGACCGTCACGATTGATCATGATGTATGCCAGGTTCGACTGCACCGTCCTGATGACCGGTTCGGCCTCTGGCGGCACCGTGACCTGGAACGTGTTCAGGTGCCTTTGCCACCACGAGAGCGTTTGTGCTCTCATGAGCGCATGGTACATGCGGTCACTGCCGGCGGACATGTTCGGCTGGGGGCTCCCGCGCCAGCCATGGAAGGGGATCCCCACATACACATCCTTCTGCTCGCCGTTCATCAGGCTGAGATCGTACATGAGTGCCGCCGAGGCGAACCCATCGCCGTCACCCGCACGCTGCGCATCCGGAAGCACCCCGCGCGCGAGATACTCGATGATCTCTCCGGAGGCGAACGATGTCGCTCCGAATCCGGACGGTGCGGTCATCGGCACGACATCACGACCATCCACACGCACCATCCCCTGCGTCATCGACACGCTGTCGATCCGCGCGACCCCGCCAACGGTGTTCAGGAATTGCCAGGGCGGGTTCACCTGGAACGGTCTGATCGCAAGGAACAACTTCACGCGCGCGTTGCCGGGGCGCGACATCGCGAGCGTGTACCGGAGGCCCAGCGTGGAATTCCCTGCAACGCCTCCCGCAACCGCTTCGATGGTCAGGGTCCATTCGTCGCGGTACCGCCACGTGACGGCCGGCGAGGGAAGGTATCCGCTCTCGAGCGATGGCGTTGTCGTCACATCCTGCCAGGATACGAGGGTGCCGTCCAGATAGACGAACGGCTCGATCGAAAAGCTGGCCTTGTCCGGCTCCACCGCCCCGATCTCGTTGATGAGCGCCTCCTTGTCATCACCCGGGGCGCCGGCGATGGTCCAGTAGGTCTGTTCGTTGTGGAAGTATCTCGGGTACCACCCGCGCGGGGCATCCGCTGCAACGGCATGGAACAGATCATTGGATGAGGCGGAGAATGCCGGTGGCTGAACAACGATGCTGTCGATCGCAGCGCCCCTCTTCCCTGCGGTGGCGGTCGCTCGCAGACGCAGGAAGCGGCCTTCGGCCTCGGGCAGGTACACATAGTCCCTCCCTCCGTTCCCGGCCACGGCAGAGTGGACTGATTCCCACTCGCGGCCGTCATCCGAGAGGTCGATGGCGTAACGCGTGGCATGCCGGCCGGCGGCCCAGTGAATGACAAGCCCGCCAAATTCCCGCTGGTACCCGAGGTCCGCCAGCAGCGTCGCCGGCAGGCGCGAGCCCGTCTGCCACCCCGTGACCACTCGTCCATCAGTGCTGATGCCGGGCCGGCCGCCCACCCGGGGCGTGGCGGTGACCTTCGGCTTCGCCCGGGCTGCCGCGCCATCATCGATCGGCTCGAACCGGAAATTGTCGATGAGCACCGTGCCCGTCCCACCACTGCCCACGGACACCACGAACTCCACCGAACGCACGGAGGTGAGCGGCATGTCCCGCCGGGGACCCCAGGCGAAGGTGAGATGGCGCTTCTTGATACGCTGACGTGTCCATGTCTTCGGATAGGTCACGTTCAGTTTCTTGATCCAATGAACATTCTCGTGCTCATCCATCACTTTGAACTCGAAGTTGTTCACCGGAGCGTCCGCGCGCAGATCGAATGTGAACTGATAGTCCGCGGGCAGGTCCACCGTGAAGTCCTTCCGCGCAATGACATAGCCGGAGACCTTGCTGAGATCGAACTGCATCGCCAGCGCATTCCCCGTCCTGCCGGGCGCACTCGCGAGGTTGAGCCCGGCGCCTTCGGACACGATCACACGCCAGCCGTCGGGTGTTTCGCACCCATCGAGGAGACGCGACTGTCCGGACGCGAGCGTTGGGAGGAGGACAATGAGAACGGTGCCACATGCGGCAATGATGCGGGAAAGCGGGTTCGGTCTCATCGGGGGGCCATCACATGGTCATGAGAAATACGGCCCCGCCGGTCGTGACCGGCGGGGTATGGTTGATGTACAACGGCCGGGGCACAGCATCGATCTTACGGTGCGGCGTTTGTGAGCCACCCACCGGAGAAACCGGCCCGGCGGAGTCCCTTCACGATGGAGGGGTTCCGCGCGATCTGCTTCCACACAAAGCCGTTGCGCAGGTTCTCGATCATGATCGCGATCGGTCCCTGATCGATACCGACGTGATCCGGGTCGTACCACCCATCGGGCCACCGCGCCGTACGGTAGGTCATATTGAATCCGTCCGCGAATCCGTACTTCCGGAACAGGCGGTCGCCATGCAGCGTGCGCATCGCCTTGAGTGCAGGGATGCAGATCTCCGGTGCGAACGGCAGGGAGCCGCCGGCAGCGGCCGGGGCGATCGTGCCATCATCCAGGGTCCAATCGAAGGACGCCCCCCGCGCCGCATACCCCGTGAATCGCCGGCTCACGCCATCCACCACGAACGTCGTATCGCCGGGGCCATCACAGGCGGTCATCCCCCACACGGTATCCGCATAACCCTTCATGCCGAGGGGATTGGCGATCGCGTAGGCACGCGATGCATAGGTCGCGCGCCGCGAGTTCTCGAAATAGTCGATCCCCTTCTCGCGGATGTACCGGTCGGTCAAGCCGCGAAAATCGATCCAGCAGTATGAGAACTGATGACCGAAGAGCGGGGCGAAGCTGATGAAGCTCTGGCCGCGATAGTCCGCCCAGCGGCAGGGCTCCAGCCAGTACTCCCACATCCCATCCCGCACGGGATGGGTCGGCGAACCGAGAGCAAGCATGATGAGGAAGGCGGATTCGTCATATCCCCGCCAGCTGGTCGTATTGAAACCACTCTCCGGTGTCCAGCCATGGGAGATCCCCGGTCCGTTGTTCGTCGCCCACTGCCAATCCACCCGGCGGTAGAGGGAGTCCGTCAACGCACGGAGAGCGGTCTCATCCGGCGACGCACCATCGAAGTACGACTGACAGGTGAGCGCCCCCATCAGCATCAGGCCGGTGTCGATGGTGGAGAGTTCGCAATTCCAGTAGCGTGAACCATCGCGGACATCCACGAAGTGATAGAAGAATCCTTTGTAGCCCGACACGGCCGTCGAGCCTGGATGTTGCGGAAGGCCATACAGATACCGGAGGGTGGTTGCGGCACGCCGGGCACCCTCCGCGCGCGTGATCAGCCCGCGTTCCACGGCGATCGGATAGCAGGTCAGCGCGTAGCCGACCGCCCCGATGCTGGACGGTGAATGTGATGGCCAGCGGTCATACGCCAGGCCGTTCTCGGGCGTGGTCTCGAGGAAGAACCGCAATGTGCGGTCCTGTAACGTGTCGAGGAACGGGTCCCAGGCAACGACCTTCGATGGGGCCATCGCCGGCGCCGGGGACTCGTGCGCCCCGGAACACGACAGTGCAACAACCCCGATCACTCCAACGGCCAGCAATGTCCAGCGGAAACGCATAGAGCTCTCTCCTGTAAAGACCATGGATCGCAACGTCATTTCGCCAGCAACATGGAACGGGTGATCGTCGTCGCCCCCGTCCGGAGCTGGTAGTAGTACATGCCTGAGCTCAGGCGGGTACCATCGAACGTGATCGCATGGTTCCCCCCCTCGAGCACACCATCCACAAGGCCGGCAACCTCTCTGCCGAGAACGTCATGCACGCGCAGGCTGACCCGCGCAGGCGCTCCGGCGGGAAGGGAGAACGTGATGGTGGTGGACGGGTTGAATGGGTTCGGGTAGTTCTGTCCGAGGGCAACGGTGTGTGGCACCAGAGGCGGTGCATCCCCGACCGACGTCACCGTCGTGAACCCCGCCGCCGCCAGCCCGCGCTGAATGTCTTCGTTCTTCATGAACCGCTCCCAGACCTTCCCGGTCCGGTAGTTCTCGATCATGATGATGATGGGACCCTGATCGATGCCGATGATGTCCGTATCCCACCAGTTGACCTTCAGGTTGAACGCATCGCGGAAGCCATACTTGGTCCAGAGGTTGCCGCGGTAGTTGTTCCACATGTTCCGCATCGTCGGCAGCACGGCATCAGGGGCAAAGGCAATGGAACTGACCGGCGCCGTGGGCACGAGCGTGCCGTCATCGTCCTGCGCAGGTGGCGCGCCATGCGCACGGTACCCCGTCGGCGTATCGCTCGCCGTGATCCCCCAGAGCGAATCGCTGTACCCCGCGAACGAGCCGGGGTTGGCCGCGCAATACGCCTGTTGTGCCAGGGCCGCACGGCGGGAGTTCTCAAAATACGTGATCCCTTTCCCCCGCATGTACTCGTCCTGGATGTTCCGGAAGTCGATCCAGCAGTGGGAATACTGGTGGCCGAAGAGCGGCGGGAAGATCACATACGTCTGGCTGTAGTGCGTCTCCCACCGGTAGCCCGCCGTCCATGCTTTCCATCCCAGCGAATCCACGGGATAGGTCGGCGAGCCCATCGCGAGGATATACATGATCATGGCTTCATTGTACCCGACCCACTGGCCGTAATTCAGGAAACCGCTCCCGGGCATCCACCCCATCAGAATACCGGGATGGAAATTGCGCATCAGGTCCCAGTTCGCGCGGCGTGTGATATCATCGGCGAGTGTGCGGATCTCGACTTCGACGGCATCGGTCCCGTTGAAGAACTCGCGTGCGTCCACGATACCGGCGAACAGGAGTGCCGTATCGATGGTGGACAATTCACTGTCCCACGTCCGCTTCGCCGTGTTCATGTCCAGCATATGATAGAACAAGCCGTACGCCCCGATGTAGCTCGACCCTGCGCCCTGCGGGCCGTTCCAGAACGTGCGCAGCATGGTGACCACGCGGTCTGCGGCAGCGGTGCGGGAGACCCACCCATGATCGACGCCGATGCAGATGGCGCTGAGCCCGAACCCGCAGGAGGCGATACTCGAAGGCACCCACGAGATGTAGGACGTGCCGTTGACGCTGGCGCGGTCGCGGATCAGGCCGTTGGAAGGATTGGCCTCTTCCCAGAAGAAACGGAAGGCCGTGTACTGAACGGTGTCGAGCAAGGCCGTCTCGGTGATCTGGGCATCAAGCCGGCCCACCGACAGGACGGCACACAGGAGGAGAAACGGTGTACGACGCATAGGGGTCTCCGAGAGAAGCACCGGTGATGGTCAGGGACCAGCTGCCTGACGGTCCGTCCGCGTACCGTGACGGACCGCCGGATGGATCAGGGCCGACAGAGATGGATCACGCGGCCCCAAGGATGACGCGGACCTCATGGGTCGCGCCTGGAGCCGGGAGCGGTAAGACCTTCGCCCGCGGCCCCATCACTGCGCATGCCTCCGCGCCATCGACGAGCACCTTCGCCACACCGCATGCCACATGCTGGGGATTCTCGACCGTGATGGAATACTGCGCGCCGCGGAACACGCGACGGACGGTGTAGCGGTCCCAGGAAGGAGGAATGCAGGGATCCACGGCAAGGCCATGCACGGTCGCGCGCACACCGAGGACCCATTCGAGGCCGACCTTGTACAACCAGGCGGCCGACCCGGAGTACCATGTCCAGCCTCCACGCCCGAAGAACGGGGACTCCGGGCCCTCGATATTGCCGGGGGTGACGTATGGCTCCGCACAATAGACATCCGGCGTGCGGGAGCGGTTCACCGGGTTGAGTTTGGCGTAGATCCGGTGCGCAGCCTCACCCCTGCCAAGAAGAGCAGCGGCGATCACCGCCCAGGTTGCGCCATGCGTGTACACGCCGCCGTTCTCGCGCATGCCGGGGCTGTATCGCGTAAGGTACCCGACGTATGTGTCGGGTGTCGCATACGCAGGGGTCAGCAACAGCGGCCCGATCTCCTTCTCGAGCTCACGCTCGACGACATCGAAGACCTGCGCCGCCCTCTCATCATCCGCGACCTCGCCGATGATCGCCCAGGTCTGCGGGTTCAGCCACACACGGCCTTCGGTGTTGCTCCGGCTCCCGAGACGTTCGCCGGAATCCTTTGTCGCGCCGTAGTAATAGTCCCCATCCCATCCGAGCGTATTCAGCTTCTCGCACAGCTCCGTTGCCCGGGTGCGGAAGCGGCCTGCCCGCTCGTGGTCACCGCGCGCCGCTGCAACGCCCGAGAAATCCAACAGGATCCTGTGCACGAAATGCCCGAGCCAGATCGATTCGCCCTTGTTGTCGAGACCCACGGCACTCAGACCGTCGTTCCAGTCGCCGCCGCCGATCAGGGGGAGGCCGCGGTCCGAAAAGCGGGTGAGCGACTTTTCGATCGCGAGTACGCAGTGATCGTACATCGGCTGTGGTGCCGGATCGTCCAGGAACGGCTCGGCGAGATCGAGGACCCCATGGTCGGCGGTCTCGTTCAGATACGCGGTCATCACGAACGGCAACCACAGCAGGTTGTCCGAGATCTGGTTCCGGAGCCCGACCTCCGACATCGGATGCCACCAGTGATAGACGGAGCCGTCCGCGAACTGATGGCGTGCATGCAGCCGGAGCTGGTCGCGGGTGCGGGAAGGGTCGATCGAGAGCCAGAGCTGGCTGTCCTGCAGCTGATCGCGGAAGCCGTACGCACCGCCGGTCTGATAGTACGCCGTCCGTCCCCAGATGCGTCCCGAGATCGCCTGATACTTCAACCACGTGTTCTCCATGAGGTTCATGGAGTCATCGGGTGTCTGCACGTTGACGGTCGACAGCAGGCCGTTCCACATGCGGCTTACGGCTTCGAGGGCAACCCCGACATCGGCCGCAGTACGGAATCTGCGTGCGAGCGTCCGTGCCTCGTCCGCGGTCTCCGCGCACCCCAGCACGTACACCAGCGTGGTCTCCTTGCCCGGAGCAAGGCGCACGTTATGCCGGAGACTCGCCACAGGGTCGAGCCAGTTGCCGGCCTTCTTCGCGAGGGGGCGGTTCGACGCTGCCGCGGCTGGATGCGCCGGCGAGCCGTAATTCCCGAGGAATGATTCCTTGTCGGTGTCGAATGAGGCCGGTTTCACGTTCGACGCGTGGAAGGCAACGAACGGCCAGTTGGTGTTCCAGTGACCTCGTTCCGTCGGCACCTCCCACAACCGCTTGGTCGCGATCACCGCATGCGCATCGGCATCGTATGAGGTCTCAATGAACGACTTGTGGAACTCCCGGTGCCAGTCCGGCGCCTGCCCCAGGCCCCACTCCAGATAGGTGGACAGGGACAACTGCCGTGCACGGCGGGTGGTATTGCGGATGGTGAGCTGCCATACTTCCATGGGCGCGTCGACAGGGACGAACATCGTCAGCTCGGTCTCGATCCCGTGGTTGCGCGAGGTGATGACGGTGTAGCCGATGCCGTGACGGCATTCGTACGCGTCCGGTTCGTCGCACACCGGTTTCCATCCCGCCGACCACAGGTTCCCCTTCTCATCGCGGAGATAGATGTACTTCCCCCATTCGTCCCTGATCAGGTCCTGGTCCCAGCGCGTGATGCGGTTCAACTGCGCATGGGTGCGCCAGCTGTACCCGCTGCCGGTCTGCGACACGGTGACCCCGTAGTCCCCATTGCTCATCACATTGATCCACGGACGTGGTGTGCGGGGTGTCGTGATGATGTATTCGTTCCCGGTCTCGGAGAACCGACCGTACTTCGTCTTGAAATTCTTCATTGCGATGACGACACGACCTCCATGATTAGAACATCACGCCCAGCGTGAGCCGCTGCACCTTCTGCAACCGGCCATAATCCGCCCAGGCATAATCGAAGAGCAGATCAAGACCGTTCGCATCGTATCGCAGTCCCGCCCCCAGTGTGAGTCCAACCTCGGAGTCCTGCAGGAACAGATTCTGATATCCCCCGCGCACCGCGAAGGTGTTGAAGAACAACCATTCCCCCCCGACACTCACACTCTCACTGTTGTCGCTGGGGTGGAATGCGTCCACGGCGATCTGCAGCCGGTTGTTCTCATCGATGATGAACGGCATCCCGACCCCGACGCGGAAGAGGATCGGCAGGGGGTAGTCATTCATCATCAGCTCCGCCGGGATCTGACTGTTATCGCCGTTCACGCCGGTGTTCTGGTCGAACAGGACCCGCAGGTCGCGCCCGTCATACTTCGCCCGCGTTCCCCAGTTCGAGATGCTCGCGCCGATCCGGAACCCATCCTCGGAGATCTGATAGAGTGTCCCGATGCTCAACGACATGGCGCTGAGCGAGCTGTGCCAGACGCGCTCTTGCAGGTACGATACCTGCAACCCGACCGAGAAGCGGTCGGAGACCCGTTTGCCGTACCCGACGGAGAACGAGAGGTTGCCGACGGTGTACTTCTCTCCCGTCCCGAGGGGCTGGGTGATCGTGCGCACATCGATGTCCCCCGAATTCAGGGAGGTCACACTGGCAAAGATATTGCCAAAATCACCCATCGTCAATACCCCGCCGACGTAGTCGTACGTGATATCGGCAAGCCAGGGGCTGTGCGTGAACTGGACTCCGGTCCGCTCTATATGGCCGGCGGCCGCGGGATTGAAATACGCGGACTGGATCTCTTCATACGTGGTCACCCCGGCATTCCCCATGCCCGCAACGCGCGCGCTGGGCTCGATCAGCAGGAATTGCCCGATGGTGGTCCCGACCTTCGTCTGCGCCGGCACCAGTTGCACACCCAGTGCCAGCACCATCATTCCGACAAGCACGTGTTTTTTCATTGCGGCACGCTCACTTTATGATGGCGAATTTGCCGATGTAGGACCCCGCGGTACCTTCGTCGACGTGATAGATGTACAACCCCGGCGCTGCATCGAGGTTGTCCTTGGTGCGAAGGTTCCATGCCACGAACCCGTCCGTAGAACCATCGTGGGTGAGGGTCTGGACCAGGTCCCCACGCACGGTGAAGATGCGGATCGTGCACACCTTCGGAAGGTTGCGGAATTCCAGCCGCCGTTCGCCTCGGCCCACCACACCGAAGTTGGCCGGTTCGAAACTGGCCGCCCCCACGTACGGATTCGGTACGACGTAGGGCGAGCCGCCGTTCTCCTGCGTCACATCCTTGACCACCTCCCCCGTCGTGGTGAAGGTGTACTCATCGCCCGTCGTGAAGGGTCGCCGGAGGAACAACCGGTAGACATCGCCCGCCGTCGGAGTGATCGTGGAGGCATTGTCGCCGTCCAGCGAAATGTTCCACGTGGTCCGCTGTGTTGGCGTTGCCGTCGGGGGACCGGTCAGCACTCTGATCACCTCGCGGTTCCCGCCCGGCACATGGCCCAGGGTCTGGTTGCCGTCCAGATCAAAGAACAGGAATGGCAACTTCGTGTCCCCTTCCGGCGTGTGCGCGATCACGGTGAACTTCACCGGCTGCGGGTCGTACGGAAAACTCTCCACCGATGTGTCCGCGATCTGGTCGGAGAACCGGATCGAGATGTCCCACGGGAAACCGAACCGCTTGTAGTTGATCGGATATCCGAAATAGTTGTATGCGACGCTGATCTTCGCATTGGTCGTGCTCGCCGCCGTGAAGCCGGAGGCGGAATCGATCTCGATCACCTCGGGCGTGTACACCACCGGCAGGACGCCCAGCGCAACCTGGCCGTTCGCGGATCCGTCAAAGTTGTTCCCCGTCCGGTAGAGGACCGTTCCCGTCGTGGAGTCGATCAGGTTATAGGTCGTTGCATGAACGCTATCGGGGTCGCTGTTGAACGTGATCTTGAACAGATGATTGTTCGGCACCAACGGCGATGCCACGACCTGGACACCCACGGTCCCTGACCCCGAACCGCCGATACGGAGGGCACTCGACACCCCGGCCGGGGTGTAGCCGAGTACGCGGGGATTGGGGCGTACCGCCGCAACGTTTTTCGGAAGCACCGTGCCCCCGCGGAGCGTGCGCGAGATCGTGATCGGGCTTTCCGATGGATAATACGTGAACTGCGTATTTCCACGGATGAGCACCGGACCGTAATCGTAGGCGCAGACCGCATAATAATAGAGCTGGCCATTCGTGACGGTCTCATCACGGTAGGTATGCGTCAACCCGCCATCGTTGCCGAGGTAGTACGCAACACCCTCCACCGTGGTCACGGTAAATCCCTGACGGCCATCCTTCTTGTCGAACTGGGCCATCGGTTTGCCGTTCCCGCCCATCGTCGTACCGCGCGCGGTCAGGATCACCTTCGTATCCAGGAACTCCGGATCGGTGGACCTGTAGATGCGATATCCTTCGAAGGCATTGTAGCCGACGATCGGGTTCGTGGCGTTCTCCGCCACATCATCCCATGTCAATTGGACGTACCGGTCGCCCGCCTCCGCCTTCACCGTGGGCGTCGGCGGCGGGGTCGAGAACTGGTAGTTGGCATTGTAGATGGCCTGGACCACGGCCACGGTCCGGCGGAGTTCACCGAGGTCGTCGCCGAACGCCAGAGCCAGGCTGAACCGCTCCGTGCGTTCGGACTTCAACGTGAATGGCCCGGAGGCGAACAGGAATCCGATATTGTAGTTGATGACGACACTCGCATCGAACCGGGTCGCCGGATCGCTGGAGGAGAACATCTCATACAGGCGCTGGGGCCAGTTTTGAATGCGGCCCAGGCCCATCGCAAACTGGATGTCGTCCACTTCGGTCGAGGGGTTGCCCTTGCCGGGCCCGATCCGGTTCATCTTGAATCCGGTCAGACCGATCTGGTCAGACTCATCCGGGTCCGTCTTGCCGAAATTCGGTTCGCCAACGTCCGGCAGCCCGTTCCCCTCAGAGCCATCGGCGTCCGGACCCACGTACCCCTCGTTCCGCGGCCCGATCCCATCGCTGCCGAGATCGTCGTACAGCGCCAGCCAGTTCAGATTCTCGTCGCCGGTCCACCAGTCGCCGGCCTTGAATGCCGGCCGCTCGGCAAGTTCGCCATAGAACGTCTTGAATTTTCCCAGGGCGTAGTGCGCATTCACATAGTCGGCGATCGCACCCTGCCCGACGAGGTGCGTGCCGCGGTCGCCACCGCGTGACTCGTCCGTGATCCCGTCGTTGTCATTGTCCGTGCCGTCGAATTCCTTGCCAGGCGTCTCGAGATAGGCGTACCCCAGGTAGCCGGTGTGCGCACATGTCGAGCTGAGTCCGACACCCTTGCCGTACACATCCCACGTGTACACCAGATTCAAACCGGTGGCGTTGTCCCAGTGGGCGTTGTCATCATCCGATTCATACACGCCATCGCACGACAGCGCCTCCCCGCCCACGCCGGAGTCCATGTAGATGCCGAAAATGATGTTCTCTCTGGTGTTGAGCTTCGGGTAGTCGGTGGTGCTTTCGTTGGTGATGTCGTAATGCCAGAAGATCACATTCCCGGACTGCGGGTTCGACCACTGGAAGCCGCGGACCTCGACGCGCATCCCGAGCCCCTTGCGGGTGCTGTCACGGTAGTCCGCGGTATAGTCAAAGGCATCGTAGTAATCGTCATCCATGACGGTGAAGCTCTCCTGGTCCGCGGCCGGCCGCTTGCCAAAGTAACCGTTCCACTTCCCGTTCCAGGTCATGTCCTTGTCCGGCCACGTTGCAGGCCACGTCAGAGTATCGTTGCTGATGGCCGGCGACAGCGCGCGGTTGATGGTGGTGCTCTCCTGGAAGTACCCGGGACGCGGTTCGAACCGTTGCACGCCCGGGCCATGAGACCGCGACCGCTGCCGCTCGCGGTACCCGGTCTCCATGATGAAGTTCTCGCTGCCGCCCCGATCGAGGATCTTCGAGAGGATGAACGGTGTCGTGCCATCGGAATAGTTCACACCCGAGCCCTTGGGCACTTCGATCGAATGGAACGTGGACAGGTCGACGCGCCCCGGGTCGTTCGGGTAGTTGCCGACCATCCCATAGTTCCAGAACTCGGTCCGGATGTTGTTGGCATCGTGCATGCCCTTGCGCTCATAGAGCGAACTGCCGCGCTTGGCCGCGGGGACGGGCAGCGAGATCTGGGCCTGCGCCAGAGGAAGGACGAACGCGGCACAGAGCAACGTCACAACGACACGGGTCTTCATGAATGACTGTCTCTCCATGGCCGGCTCACAATGATGAGTTCAGGGAAATACCGACCTCGAACCGCCGCGGGGCATAGTACCTGGTCGGATCGGCCAGCGAGCCACGGTCGGTGTACGGGGTCGTCGAATAGTCGGGGCTGCCGGTGTTCGCGAACACCGACCCATTGAAGTACCGGGCATTGAAGAGGTTGAACACACGCGCGAACACGCTCATGTTCCAGGAGCCGAGCGAGAAGAACTTCTCGCCCCGCAGGTCCACGAGCAGCCCTTCCGGCTTCCGTCCCGAATTCCGTTCGATCTGACCGGTCAACCCGAGACCGATCGATGGCGTGTACGGCTGACCGCTGGCATAGCGGACGACCGCGCTGACCGAGTAGTCCTCGGGGTTGGACACTTGCACGGTCAGGTTCACCGTATGACGCTGGTCCCAGGAGAACGGCAGCGTTTGCGGCCGCGCATCCAGGCCGGCCTGCGCAAGGTTGGCAGTCTCCTGCGGATCGCTTGAATTTCCCTGCGCCAGCTGCCAGGTATAGTCCAGCGAGGTACTCAACAGCCCGATCCGGCGCTGGTCGAGAGAGACCGTGAATCCGGTCACGTTCCCGAAGTCGATGTTCGACAGGCGGGAATACTGCGCGCCGGTGTACGTGTTCACGAACTGGACCCCGAGCAGATCACGGATGTCCTTGTAGAAGAGATTCACCGAGATCCCGAACGCATCGGTGAGCGCGTTCTTGTAGCCCACCTCATACTGGACGGTCTGTTCCGGCTTCACATCCGGATTGCCAAGCACGCCGTAGTCCAGCGCGCCCGCCTGCAACAGGGAGAGCCGGTTGTAATCGGCGTTGCGGTACATATCGCCGAGATTCGGCAATTGATAGAAATGGCCGTACGAGAAGTAGACGGAGGAGGTCGCGGTGATCGGATACGAGATGCCCAGACGGGGAGCGACCGAGGTCTTCTTGCTCGTCGCCTTCGTCCCGGTCGGCGCACCCGGGATCGCGTTCGCCGGGTTCGCGAGATCCGCGGGCATCGTGGAGCGCCCGTCGAAGTACTCGAACCGGACGCCGGCACGAATGGTCAGGTCGTTCCACTCGATGAGGTCGTGCAGATACGCCGCACCGGAGATCGGCGTGTACGTCCGTGCGCCGGGATATTCGGGCGGATCATCATACACACGGGTAAGGACCGAGGTGTTGCCGACCTGTTTGGCCAGCAGCCAGCCCGGGGCGCCGAATTCCATCGTCGATCTCTGGAACTCCACGCCGGCCTTGATCTGATGCGCGCGTGAGATCTGGCTCGTCACCGACGCCTTGGCGAGGTAGGTGTCCGTCTTCTGCAGATACCGCGAGAGGTCAACCCCGCGGACGATGGCACCATAATAGTAGTCCGCATTCAGGCTTAACGGCCCCTGCTGCACGAGGTCGTACCGCGGGTCGAAGAAGTCCTCGTATGCCCAGTCGGTGTAGCTGAAGTAGTTCTGCCGGACGCTGACCGTATAGAAGGTGGAGGCCGACAGGGTGTGCGTGATATCCAGGCCATGCACATAGGACCGCTTCTTCTGTGTCGTCCGGCCGTCCGGATTGATGCGCCAGGAGAAGGCGCCGCCGAGGTTCTTGCCTTCGATCAGATTGAAGAGGATCTGATAGCTGATCTCGAGTTCCGGGATGGACCGGTTGGTGACCTTCGCGAGGCCGGACCATTCGCGGGTGTACCCCAAGGCCACCTCACTGCTGTCGCCCGTCGGATAGGCGATGCCCCGCGCGAAATCCGAGGAGTCGTTGATGTTGAAGAGGCGCTTGCCGTACAGATAGTCGTCGAAGTGATACCGCCGGGCATTCACCAGGAAGAATGTCTGCGGGAGGCCGGTCGGACCGCTGATGCTCAGCTGATAATTCTGGGTGGTCGCCGGACGGAATTTGAAATCCAGATTCCTGTAGCCGTCGTCCCCGTACAGGAAGGAGCCAGCGAAGGCCTCGGCGTCCACCGTAAAGTCCTCGCCGCCCGATTTGAGGACGGTATTCACCACGCCGCTCATCGCCTGGCCATATTCGGCATCGAAGGTGCCGGTGATGACCTGCACTTCCTGGATCAGGGAGCGGTCGATGCGGACGGTGGAGGTGTTATCGAACACGTTGTTGACCGAGACGCCATTCACCTGATACTGCACTTCGCCGGCACGGCCGCCGCGGAAGTGTCCGTCCACGACGCCTGCCTGGAGGTTCACGATATCCTGCAGTTCCTGAACGGGAAGGGTCCGGATGTCGCTGTCGGAGATGGTCGCCGTGGTGCTCGTGGCACCGACGTCAACGACGGGCCGCTGGGCGGTCACCACCACGTCCTGCGTGGTGATGGAGGCATCTTCGAGGACGGCATCGATCTTGGTCGTGGTGTTCACGGAGACCCTGACCTCACGCGCAGAGTGCGGGCGGTAGCCGACCAGCCGGAATTGGACGGTGTAGGTCCCCGGGGGGACGTTGATGATGGAGTAGTACCCATCGATATCGGTCACGCCGCCAAGCTTGGTGCCGGCAAGGATGATGTTGGCGCTGGGCAATGGCTCATTCTTGGCGTCCACAATGCGCCCTGCGATCTTACCGGTCGTGCCCGCGAACAGCGGTACCGCAGCAAGGAAGAGCAGCAACGCGACACAGCTCACGCCGGTCCTGGTTCTCGTGTGGTTCATGGCGATGCGTCCCTTTGAAACACGTCCCCCCACCCCGCGCGAAGAGCGGGGTGGAGGGGGTGAATGATGGACTGCGGTTACTTCATCAGCATCATCTTGCCGAGGAGCGTTGCGCCCGTGGTCACGTTCTTCAAGCGGTAGAAATACGAGCCGGAAGCCAGGCCCGCCGCGTTGAAGCTCACGCTGTGGTCGCCGGCCTGACGCACGCCGAGGGACTGCGAATTGACGAGGCGGCCGAGGAGGTCATACACATCCAGCACCACATCACTCGCCTGTCCGATCTGGAACCTGATCGTGGTGGACGGGTTGAAGGGGTTCGGGTAGTTGCCGAGGAGCTGGAAGCCCTCAGGGAGCTGGCCTTCCGCCTCAACCGCGTTGACACCGCTCGGGTTGATCCAGAGCATCGCCGGACCGTCATCCCAGTCGCCCGGACGGCCAAGCCACGTCTTCACGCCGTACGACCCGCCGTTGAACGAATCGCCATCGTAGTTGATCAGCGAGAAGTACGCGATGCCATCGCCGCGGCCTGCCGCATAACCGAGACCGGTCAGGCGGATCGCCATTTCTGCCGTATAGCCGGAATCCGCGGTCGTGCCGAGCGTGTCCACCGTGGTACCGCCCTTGAGGGCGATCTTCGCACGGACGATCGTACCGAGGGAGTCAAACCCGTCCTGCGAGAGGTCGAAGAGACGCTTGGTCTGACCCGCGGAATCCACACGGAAGGCGAACCGATAGCGCGCGATCGCGTTGTCGCCATCGAGGTTCGTGCGATGGTTGAAGATCACGTTGATACCGTCCCAGCGGTTCTCGTTGTCGACCGACTGCACGAACTTGTCATTGACATTGAAGCCCAGGAACAGCGTATCGTTCTTCACAGCAGCCTTCACGGTCATCAGACCCGGATCGAGGACCGGGTTCTTCGCGCCGTTCACTTCGTTCTGCGTCTGACCGCTGCGATACTTCAGCGTGTTCGGATAGGCGGCACGGAGCGCGCCGTCGCCATACTTCATGGACAGGGACGGGGCGGTCTTCCAGATGCCTTCATTCATGACGCCATCGATGACCGGTGACGGCCATGCGGTGGTTCCGGGGATCTCATAGTCGGCCGCGATCGCCGGCACGGAGCCTGTGGTCGACACGTCCGAACGCATGAAGATCTTCAGATGGCTGAGGGAACTGGCGTTGCCCCACGGGCCCTGGAGGAACACGCGATTCGCACTCTGCTTCAGCGTGTCGATCGGCCACTCGTAATCGTTGTCCCAGATGGACATGTTCCACATGGCGATGTCGCCGCCGGCCTGCTTCGGCTTGTAGCCCCAGTACTTCAGGTTGAACACGAGCTCGGTGGTCCAGGAGGCGTCGGCCACGGTGTCGCTGTTCGTGGTGCCCTGGACGAACGTGGCTGCGTCCCAGATCTGCCGCAGGGAATCCGGCCGCGGCTGCACATAGGCGGAACCGGCCCAGCCGAGGAAGGCCGGCAGTGCGCCGATGTTCTTCGTCGTGGTGTCCGCCCAGCCTTCCGCCACCCAGCCATAGTAGATCTCATAGTTCTGCTGGGTGTTGCCGTCACGGGCAAGCACGCCGGCGTTGCCCGTGGGCTGCGGGTAGCGGAGATTCATCAGCAGGGCATCGTTGTGTGCCCACAGGCCCGCGCCGATGGATTTGTCGCGGCAGAGCACGGCAATGTACAGACTGTCACCGTACACAAGAAACTTCACGGTGGCATCGGTCGGATCGGTCGCCGGCTTCACGCCGTTCTCGAACACCCAGCCGCCGCCCGGATCTCCCGACGACAGGCCGTACTGCACACGGATGGACTCCGCAACCGCCCAGGCAGCTTCATTCAGCTTGCCATCGAGCGTGATCGCGGTCGATGTGGTGCGTGCCCACACGGCGTCGGGGCGCTTGGTCATCTGACCGAATGCGCTCACCGAAACGAGGAGCAAGGCCACAACAGCCATGGTAGAGAGTTTTGCTCTCATGACGTCTACCTCCTGTGGTGATTGAATGATGGAGACAAGACCACATCTCCAGGTGTACAACGTGGATTACGGTTGTAGCGCTGGACAGCAGACTGCTTCCATTACGAAGGAACGGGCACGGCGCCGGCGACGGCAACGATCTCCGGCGCACCAGGCTCGCGCTGCCTGACGAGCGAACATCCACATGAAGCCCGCAGGCTCAGTGTCGTCGGGGTGATGATCTGTTGCCGGCGATGGGTGTTCTGATGCCGGACCGCATGCAGTGCGGTTTCGATGGCCAGGACACCGAGGGCATGGATCCCAACGCGGACCGACGACAGCGTCGGGGTGGTATAGGCCGCGAACGGCACATCGTCGAAACCGGCCAGCGCCATCTCTTCAGGGACCGCAACGCCCGCATCGCGCAGCGCGCTGAGCGCGCCGACCGCCATCGCATCATTGGACGCGAAGATCGCCGTCGGGCGGTGCGCCAATGCGAGCAGGGTCCTCACCGCGTCCACGCCCGAGGTCTCGGAGAAATGTCCGGGTACGATGAGCTGCTCATCCGCCGGAATGCCGCGGGATGCCAGCGCCGCATGATACCCGCGCAGACGTTCGTCAGAGTCGGTGTTCCCCGGCGTCCCGGTGATGATCGCCACACGCCGGTGCCCGTGATCAAGGAGATGGGTCACCATCGCCTGCGCACCACCGAAGTTGTCCACGGTGATGGAGTCGTAGGCATCGGATTCGAGTTGATAGTTCAGCAGGACGACCGGCAGCGATTGCGGGAGATTCTCGTTGAGGGTCTCGGCATCGATGTGCGGCGACATGATCACGAGGGCATCCACCCGTCCACGCATCATCGTGAGGGCCGCGCGGATCTGCCGGCGATTGTTGTGCGAGCTGGAGACGACCAGGTGGTAGTTCGACTGCTGGGCGGTCTGATCGCTCCCGCGGAGCACTTCAGAGAAGAACTCCCCGAACAGGTCCGGAAGCAAAAGACCGATCGCTTCGGTCTTCCGTCTGCTGAGACTCCGGCCGGTGGCGTTCGGAACATAGCGGAGTTCGCGCGCGACCTCGCGGACGTGTTGCCGGGTTCGTTCATCGACGGGCCCGACGTTGTTCAAAGCACGCGAGACGGTCGCGATGGACACCCCGGCCTTGAGCGCAACTTCTTTGATGGTCGTCGGCATACGGTCCTGATGAACGATGATGGATGAGTCTGGATGCTGAAAAATGTAAACGCTTACATTCGGGAGGAAAAAAAAACTGTGCGGCCTCAGCCGCCGTGTAAGCGTTTTCTGTAAGCGTTTACAGTGTACAACTCCGAATTGATATTGTCAAGCGTAAAGTTAAAAAAATGCCGGAGGGTTACCCCACCGGCATTTCTTACGCCACGCCTCCGCTCATCCATACTTTCTCAGTCGTTCTTCGCTCCGGCCTTGATCCATTCCTGCAACACCCGGACATCTTCCTCGCTCAACTGCACCGGCCGGTCCACCGACTTCCGGCGCTTCGGGCGCATCGGCATCCTCTCTCCGAACGGCGGATCCGCACGCACCTTCTTCACCAACAGACTCTCCTCCGGCTTGCCCGGCACCACCGCCGCACCATGCTCCCCTCCCTTCATCAACAGGGCATGGTCATCCAGCGACAATGCACTCGGATTGAAACTCTCTTCCGCATGACACGGCAGACAGTACTTCTCGAAGATCGGCATCACATTCGCTTTGAAAGTTGGCGCACCCTCACCCGGTGTCTTCTGCATACCGACGAGACCGAGGAACGATGGGACCACCAGACCTACCAGCACAACCCGGCGCACGTTCATAGACGCTTCCCCTTAGAGATAGAGGTGGAACAGAAGATGGAATTCATTGTTCGGCACATCCTTCGGATCCTCGGCAACGAAACGGTACAACGGACGGATCTCGACTCCGGAGACCGGGAAGAATTCGAGGCCTGCACTGTACCTGGACACCGAGCCGCTCTTCAGGTCCCTGTCCGGATCGTAGAAATCGTACATGACCTTGAGATCCACGCCGGGCGTCACCTCGTAATTGACCTCACCGAATCCGGTCACCGCCGTGATCGTTCTCGCGGCGACCGTGGAACGGATGAAGTCCACCTCACCCAGGACCGTCAGATCACCCGTACTGAACGACCCGAACGATCCGGCAAGGGTCTGCGCCCCGCCGGCGTCCAGTTCCCGCCGGTACACATTCGCCCCCACACCCAGCGTCACATCCTCCCCAAGATCGAACAGCCCTTCCGCCCGCCCGAGGAAGGCCTTGCGGCTGTCACCACCACCGAATGCATCAGCGGCATTGAAGACCCCCGCAGCGATCCGGAACGCACCGGGAGCGATCGCCGCCTCCACCCCCGTCAGCTCCGGCCGGCCGGTGGCCGGACTGAACCCCGTGTAGGTCCGCACGAACGTCGTGTGGTCATCCATCCGCATGCCGTAGTTGGGCACGAACTTGCCGACCTTGATGTGGCCCTGGGCGGGAAGCACCTGCAACGTACCGAAGGCCTCGAACCCGCTGTACAACCCCTTCTTCAAATAGAGGGCAACCTTCCTCGAGACGCGGAAGTTCAGGTACAGATCCCCCTGCATCTGCCAGAAGGAATTCTCCGTCCTCGATGTGGTCCCGGACGAGTCGGGGACCGAGCGGACCATGTACAGCGTCCGGAGATCTGCGCCCACCCCGAGCACGTTCGTGATGATGTTCGTCACATCCTCCGCACTCATCCCATCCGACCATGCGGGGACCGGCAACTCCTCGCGGCCGTACTTCGCGCCGAAGGCCTGGCGCATGCCACCACCGGAGGGATCGACATGACATGATTGACATTTCATGCCCGTGCGCGCCGAGAACCGCGGGAGCGCATCGGCCGCCGACACGCACCACGCCACCATCGCGATGAGAACGATCATACGCCGGTACAGAACCATGGAAAGTGTCCTTTCATCTGTGAGAATCATCGCTTGTCTGTCACTCCCTGTACGTGCCGGGCACGATGCCCAGATCCGCCATCTTCCGGTACACGGTCTTCCGGTCCACTTCCATCAGCCGGGCGATCTGGTTGATGTTCCCGTGGTGCTGCCGCAACATCCTGACGAGATAGCGTTCTTCCGCGTTGCGCAGGACCGCGCCCAGATATTCCTTATAGGGAGCGGTCCAATCGCCCGGCACGCCGGGCACCCCGCTCTGCTCCTCCTCACGCCCCTGGACCTCCGGCAGGTCCACGGTCACGATCGTGTCACCCGCACACGTGATGATCGCCCGTTTCACGAGGTTCTCCAGCTCGCGGATATTCCCCTTCCACGGATGCTGCATCATCGCGCTCACCGCCTCGGGGGCGACGTACCGGACACGGCCACCCGCCAGTCCGCCATGCTTCTGCAGGAAGGACTCGACGAGCAGAGGAACATCTTCCAGCCGCTCACGCAGGGGCGGCAGAGTGATCGGAAAGACGTTCAAACGGTAGAACAGGTCCTCGCGGAAGTCCCCCTCGCGCACCATCACTTCCAGGTTGCGGTTCGTGGCAACGACCACCCGTGTCTCCACGGTGATGGGCGTCGATCCGCCCACACGCTCGAAGGTCTTCTCCTGCAGCACGCGCAACAGCTTCTTCTGGACGCCCGGGGAAATGTCGCCGATCTCATCCAGGAACAATGTCCCTGTGTGCGCTTCCTCGAACCGGCCCCGCCGTTGCGCCGTGGCGCCCGTGAACGCTCCCTTCTCGTACCCGAACAGTTCGCTCTCCAGGAGCGTCTCATTGAGGGCCGAACAACTCGTCGCGATGAACGGGGCCTCCTTGCGCATGCTGTTGAAATGCAGCGCACGCGCCACGAGTTCCTTGCCCGTCCCGCTTTCACCCTGGACCAGGATCGTCACGTCGGTGTCCACCACCTGCCGGATCTGCGTCAGTACGTCGCGCATCCTCGGACTGCGCGTGATGATGTTGGCATAGCTGTATGTGGATTGCAGCTCCTGACGGAGCTGATGGAGTTCCCTGTCCCGTTCCCGGGCATGCAGGGTCTTCCGGATCTTGATGAGGAGCTCCTCAGTATTATGAGGCTTCGTGACGTAATCCGCCGCTCCCAGCCGCATGGCTTCCACGGCGGTCTGGATCGACCCGAACCCCGTCACCATGATCACGGGCATCTCCGGCAATTTCTCCCGCAGCCGCGAGAGCAGCACCAGCCCCGTCATCTTCTCCATCATCATGTCCGTGATCACCAGGTCCACGGGCGTCACCCGGAGCACGGCAAGTGCCTCCTCCCCGTTCGTCGCCAGCATCACGCTGTATCCCTCATCCTCGAGCAGGGTCCTGGTGGCGACGCGGAATGCCCGGTCATCATCGACGATCAGGATCGTCGTCGCGGCAAGCGCGGGATCGGTCATGCCATGACTCCTGCTCCCGCGCGTGCGAGCGGAAGGCGAATGGTGAACTCCGTCCCCACACCGGGGGTACTCCGCACGTCGATGGTGCCATTGTGCTGCTGGATGATCCCGTACGTCACGGCCAGGCCCAGGCCCACGCCGGTCACCTCAGATTTCGTGGTGAAGAACGCATCGAAGATCTTCGGGAGGTGTTCCGGCGCGATCCCGTTCCCGGAATCACGGACCGTCGCCTCCACCCGCTCACCGTCCTGCCGCACCCCCATCACCAGCGTTCCTCCCTGCGGCATCGCATCCCGGGCATTCAGCAGCAGATTCAAGAGCACCTGCTTGAGCTTGTCGCGTGATCCGCAGACCGGGAGCACGGACCCGCTGACCACGGACGAAAGATGGATGTTGCGCGATGCGAAGGCCTCCTGGTGCGCCCGCTCCATCTCGTGTACAAGCGCGACAAGGTCCACGGGCGCCATCGCCGTTTCTGACACCGACCCGCGGTACACGTCGAGCAGCTGCCGCGTCAGCGTCGCCATCCGCGTCACCTCTTCGATCGCGAGGCTGATGAGTTCGTGCGCACGATCATCAGGGCCCATGCGCCGCAGCGAGGATTCCAGGAGACTGCGCGTGTTATGAATGGGATTATTGATCTCATGCGACAACTGGGCCGCCATCTTGCCGGTCACCGCGAGCCGTTCACTCCGGACCAGTTCCTCCTGCGTGCGGCGCAAACGTCCCATCGCCTCTTCCAGGTCCCGGTTCCGCCGGACCAGATCGCGGTTCACCTGATCCAGACTCGCGATCTTATCCGCGAGCGATTCACGCATCTCATCGAAGTGGTCCGCGAGAACCCCGAGCTCATCGGTGCCCCGGCCGTGCCCGGACCCCGACGCGTGAACGGTCAGATCCCCCTTCTGCATGGCGGTCGTTGCCGTTACCAGCCGTTCCACCGGCCGTGCAACGGTACGACGGAAGACCAGGACCGCAACGCTCACCGCAACGACCGTGAAGATGACGAAGATGATCACCGACCGGCGCCAGTTTCCCTGTGTCGCCTCCGTGAAGCGGGCCAGGGAGAACCGCACATCCGCCGCACCGAGCGTGTAGTCCAGAGGCACGGCATGGCATTTCTGACACACCTTCGTTGCGTTGAACGGGATCACCGCACGGAACTGATCTCCACTCCGCAGGAACGCCGGCTGACCGGCCCCGAACACATCCATCTGGACCGAGTCCTGGAGTGGCGTTGGGCGCACTTTCGTGCGCAGTGCCTGGCGACGGTCCTCATCGAGCAGTTCCTCACGGAGATGCAGGTCGTTCGCGAGCACCCCGAGACTGTCGAAGTGCCGGATGCGGTTGACGCGCTCGACATACGTCGTATCGATCTCCTGGCTGTACACCATCTGGCTGACGAGACTCTCGCGGATGAGGTCGGCATACGTATGTGCCGAGGTCTGCGCCTGTTCCATCATTTCCGCTTCCTGGAAGCGGTTCTGCAGGATGACGCTGATCGTCAGGGAGACAAGCATCAGCGGTACGACACCCAGGAGAAGCTTCCACGAAAGTGACACCGAACGGAAGGACATCACTCCGTCCTGCCGAGAAGACTGTCCGAGAGCGCGCCGGCCCATTCGCACAACCGGTCTTTGTCCGCCTCGCTGAGTGCCGCATCGCCATGCAGCATCAGATACCCCTTCAACGGCATGCTGCCCTTGTCCACTTCGGCCGAGATCATCTCCAGTTTCGCGGCCTGCCGCTTCACCGAATACGTTCCCCAGACGGAGAAGTTCAGGTGACGACGCCCTTCCTCCACGTGATCCGCCACGATCCAGGACGCAGGAGCGACCGCGGTGTACCACGGCCACCGGGTGGTATTCGAGTGGCAATCACTGCAGGACCTGTCCAGGACCGCCTGCACATCGTCCGGGACACGGAGCCGCGACGAGAGGGCCACCCGCGCATCCTCAGGCGGATTGGTCCGGTCCGGCCGCGCGATGAACTGCATGGCCACCACGCCGACGCCGATGAACAGGGCTGCCACTTTCAGGAGTGTCTTCATGGTTCTCTCATAGGGGTCATCAGATGATACGCACGGCAAATGGCAAGGTCAA
Organism: Bacteroidota bacterium; assembly: GCA_030835135.1. Classification (GTDB taxonomy): domain Bacteria; phylum Bacteroidota; class Ignavibacteria; order UBA10030; family UBA6906; genus JAGDMK01. The sequence continues at coordinate 14,093 of JAUQWO010000011.1, read as the reverse complement.
TTGTTCAGGGCCCCCTGATTGATCCACGAGCGGAGGACCGTGATCGTGCTATCGGCCAGATTCGGTCCGCCCTGCGGCATCCGCGCGCCGAACGGAGGGGGACTGAGCAATTTCTTGATGAGATTGCTATTGTCCGCCTGGCCTGCCACGACCGCGGCCCCATGCGCGCCTCCGGTCAGGAGCGACGCGACCGACGTGACCGTAAGGCCCCCGCTCCCGCCGTGGCAGCCGGTGCACCCGTGGCGCTGCAGGATGGGGAGCACATGCTGGGAGAACGATATCGTCGACCCCGCGGGCGGGACCGGCGGATCAGGTTGCACCGGCTCGGTTCCCATATCCTTGCACCCTGCAGCAACGACAACGAGAAGCCCGATGGCGATCGTCTGGTAGGTAGTCATCTCACTGCTCCATCCTGATGTCGTGAGTACGTGGCGTCATCATTTTACGATCGACAGCGTTCGGGCCAACGAGATCCCCGTCGCACCGACCAGGCGATACACATACACACCGCTGGCAAGGCCCCGGGCATCGAACTGCGCCTCGTACACCCCAGGCTGCATCACCCCTTCGGCAAGGACCGCTACCCGCTGTCCGAGGATGCTGTACACCTCGAGTGCGAGCCGCTCTTCACGTGCCACGGTAAAGGGGATCCGGGTGGACGGATTGAAGGGGTTCGGGTAGTTCTGCCCCAGAGAGAAGGCCCCCGGGGTTCCCGCATCAACGATCCTGACGTCGGTCGGGCCCGTCGCGGTTGCGCTCAGTTGTCCACGGATCTCGCCGCCGGGGTTGGCAGCCGTATGGAAGTTCACGTAGATGTTCCCTGCGAAGAGCGAATCCTTCACCACATCGGTCAGGGCCTGCGTGGGTGCCGACGCAGCCCAATTGCCGTTCACTGTACCCGCAGCGGGTTCCCCAGACACAGCAATGGCCTTCACCAATGCCCCATTCCGCCCCGGCCCCGCGGCATGGAAATGCCCGCCGGCCGTGAGTGGACCGCTCAACCCATAATAGGTAAACCGATATCGGAGGTCATTCCGTTCCCCGTTGAGGACCGCATACCCCGTGCCTTTGCCGTCGGTCGTCACCGATGGGTTTTCCTGTGACCCATCGAGGGTAACATCGAAACCGATCCCGGTGGTCATCTCCAGTTGCCCGCGGATCTCGCCGCCCGGATTCGCAGCCGTATGGAAGTTCATATAGATCTTGCCCGCAAGAAGCGATTCGGCGATCGCCAGCGTGAGCGGCTGGGAGGCATCCGTCGATCTCCACGAACCGCCGATCGTGGCAGCAGACGCTCCGCCCGATGTCGCGATCCCCTTCGCAACAGGTCCGTTCCGGCCCACGGTGCCGAAGTGGAAATGCCCCCCGGCGGTCAACGTCCCCGTCAGACCGAAATATGTCACGGCGTACCGGGCTTCCGTACGTGCACTGTTCATGACTATGTACGCGACCCCCCGCCCGTCGGCCGTCACGGCAGGCACTTCCTTGTCCCCTTCCAGCGATGCAGAGAATCCCGTCCCACCTGCCAGCACGAACTGTCCGCGGATCTCGCCGCCCGGATTCGCCGCTGTATGGAGATTCACGTACAACTTTCCCGCAACCGCTGAATCGATGAGCGCCGCGGTCAGCGGCTGCGAGCTGTCGGTCGCCTTCCACGTGTCGCGCAGAACAGAGGCGGCAGGGTCCCCACTGTTCGCGATCGCCCGCACCACCCCGCCGCTCACTCCCACTGCTCCCGTATGCACATGACCACCCGCACTGAGTGTTCCTGACAATCCCTGATACGCGATCTCATACCGCATCTCCGTCCGATCGGCCGACAGCACGAACACGCCGGTACCCGTTCCCGTCGCTCCGTTGCCAGGAACCTCCTGGGCACCGTTCATGTCCACCGTGAAATGCAACGCGGTACCGAGCGACACCTGCCCACGGATCTCCCCGCCCGGGTTCGCTGCCGTGTGGAAATTCACATACACCTTTCCTGTCAGGAGCGACTCGACGATCGCGCTGGTCAGAGGCTGGCTCGCATCGGTCGTCCTCCAGACACCGGTGACCATACCATTCGCCGGTGCTCCGCTCGCGCCATACCCCTTGAGTACTGCGCCATTCACTCCCGGACGTCCCATGTGAAAGTGTCCACCGGTGATGGTTCCGCTCAAACCCTGATAGCTGATCGTGTACTTCAGTTCCGTCCGGTCATCACTCAGGACGAATGAGCCGGTGCCGGTGGCTGCCGTCGCGATGACAGGGACGTTCTCGGACCCTGTCAGGGCCGCGGTCATGTGGATGCTTGCGGTCGCGGTGGTGGCGAGCAGAGCCAGCACCAGGGAAATGCACGTCTTCATTGTATCCCTCGCCTCGATCGTTCAGTGTGTCGTGGATTTGTCGCCGCGAGTGGAGAAATTCAACGGCGCATACAACGGGTAAAAGCTTACTGCACTGGTCAGCAGGAGAACGGCCGCGAGGACACCCAGCATCCACGCGGCCAGCCCCGTGACGGTTTCGGTGAGCAGGAGGACGATGAACACCAACGCCAGCAGAGCGCGCGCGACCCGGTCATATGAACCCATGTTCGTCTTCATGTCGCGGTCCCTATATAAAGAGCTCGTTGCGGCTTCGCGCGATGACGGGATCATCTGCGCGTCCAGGTTCAGGTCGACCACGATCGGCCCGGTGTGGTTGTCCAGTGAATCGTCCGACGTGGACGTTGATCGGGATATCGTGGGCGGAGAAGCGCTCAGGCTATTTCAATTGGCGTGCCATGACGCAGAATTGCGATTTCTGGCATTTTCAGGTGTGAGAGTGGGTTTGCGGCGGATGGTGTGGCATCAGTGCCACATCTCGAAGCGGGACCGCAGAAGCAAAACCGGGGCATGCGTGCCACATGCCCCGGCGGGGAAAGAAGAGACGATGGACGAGCGCCGGGTCAGGCTCTGTCCGGCTCCGCGTGAATGGAGACCTTGTTGATCTCGGAGAAGTGCTCATACAGCCGGCTCTCGATCTGGGAAACGAGCCGGTGAACTTCCGCGAGGGAAAGCGTATGGGGAAAGATGCAGTTCAGGTGCACCGTGCACTGATGTTCCTCATTCCGCAGGATCTGGGTCACGGTCCCGCCAACGATCTCCTGCTGGTGAGCGAGGAACCGTCCGAGCGAGGCACGCAGCGCCTCGTCGGCAACGGCGGGGGTAACCTCACTCTGGCCAGGCTGATACTCCTCGAGGTGAACGGTCACATGGGCCACGTGTTGCACCTGCCGGAAGATCGCCTCCTCCAGTTCATCCGCGATGGCATGGGCATCCACGAACGACACACCCGCCGTGTATTCTACATCGAACTCCACGTGATACTTCCCCTCCTTGTGGTGGACCACCAGATTGTGGGGCGGGCGGAGGCCCCGGCCAATAACGATCATGCGGACCTTGTCGGCCACCGACTCGTCACTGCTCTCGAAGGGCTCGGCGTGGACCACGACATCGATCCCGGGATGTCGGTTGTTGACCGCATGCTCGACGGCGTCCATGATCGCGTGCGCCTTCTGGAACGGTGTCGTGCGCCGGATGGCGACGGTCGTATCAACGAAGATCTTCGCACCGGACGGGCGGATGCGTATGTTGCGGACCTCTTCCACCCCGTCGACGCTCTGCACCGCACCGACGACCTGCTCATACAGCCCCTCGGGTACCTTGTCCATCAAGGCATCGATGGTCCGCCGCCCGAGCCGATAGCTGACGAACAGGACGAGGAAGGCGACGATGAGTGCTGCAAGGGCGTCGAGCCATGCATACCCGAAGGACACGAAGACGAGGCCGGCGAGAACGACCAGCGAACTCCACACATCGCTGGAGAAATGAAGTGCATCGGCCTCCAGAGCCTGGCTCTTGTACTTCACGGCCACGCGTTTGAGCGCCCGCGAACGGCTGATGTCCACCAGGATCGCCACGCCGATGACGACATAGCTCCAGACAGAGGACTCCACATGCGACTCCCGGCTGATCAGCCGGCTCAGGGCCTCATAGATGATCCAGCCGCAGGTGATCACCAGAAGGAGCGTTTCGATGAAGGCGGAAAGGTTCTCGATCTTTCCGTGGCCGTACTGATGTTCCTTGTCCGGCGGCCGTGCTGCGATCTTCACTGCGACGAACGTCATGAGCGCGGCAAGGAAGTCCAGGCCGGAGTGCGCGGCCTCGGACAGCAGACCGAGACTGTTCGTCTCGAGACCGACCACGAGCTTCAATGCGGTGATGAAGATGGCCGCAAGGACAGAGGTGAGCGCGATCCTGCTTTTTTCGCCGTGCGGGTCTTCGATGTGACCCGCGTCAACATGTGGTGGCATGCAACGATCCTGTGGTTCTGTGCGATCGGACGATCATTTGCCCGGGGCCGGGCGCTGGGGTCATACCGGATCGCCCGGAGTCGGGTCATCCAGCTTGAACCGCACGCGCAGCGCTCCGTCCTCATGGCTCCAGGAGATCAGACGGAACCGCCCGCATGCACGCGTGGACGTCACATGCGGACCGATGCACGGACAGACGTCGGCGTCGCCGCAGTGCACGATGCGCACACGGTCGCCCGACCCTTCGGGAAGCCGCGAGAGATCGAACCGTGACGCGGCTTCTTCGGGCGTCAGGAACTCCTCCGTCACCGGCAGGTCGGCCGTGATGAGCTCGTTCACACGTGCCTCCACCGCTGCGGCTTCCCCTTCGGTGAGCGTCCGCCCGAAGCGGTAGTCAGCCTTCGATTTCTTTTTCTCGATGTGGGTCGTGAATGGCCGGTCCATCCCGAACATCGCGACGAGCACTCCGCTCATCAGATGTTCCGCGGTATGCATCCGCGGGTCGGCGTCCTTCATGTGGCGTCCTTCCTCTCTGCCCGTGCGATGTGAGACCGGGTGGCCGGTCGACGACGGCAGGCCCGGAACACGCACGTCGGCCGGACGCACGTCCTCACTCCCTCAAGCTACGAAGCCACACAGGGAAAAACAAGACAGGATTGGATCCGATCTCTTGATAAGGCATCGGGGCTGCCAGAAGGATGGCGGCCGGGAACAGCGGCCGGGCGGTCAGAGGTCCGGGACGCGCGCGAGCATGACGCAGTCGCGCGAACGCTCTTCATCGAACGCCTCGAGCGCAATACTCCCGAGGGTCGTGATATCCGCAAACCCCGCCTGCCGTGCGGCCAGACGGAGATCGTCATCGGTGAAAGGCATCAGGTCCAGGGTCTGTGTTTCCGCGGGGACCGCCCCGTCCACACGTTCACGGGTGATATTGAACCGGATATGGTCGCCCTCGTAGTCGTACCACCGGATGAATCGGATCCCGTCCTCAACCTTGTCCGCCAGAACCCTCTCCTTCGAGGCAAGGATGCGCTTGTAATTGAGCATTTGCACGAAGACCACCCCCCCGGGTCGGAGGATCTGCCGGAAGGAGTGCATCGTGGCGCGCAGGTGGTCGAAGGAGGGAGCGTGGGCGAGCGTGTTCCCCATCGAGAACACCGCGTCCTGCGGCTGTCGGACCAGCGTGGGAAGGTCCTCAAATGCGCCAACGAGCCCCGTGATCTGCAGATTCTCCCGGGCTGCATGTGTCTTCAGGGCTGCGACCATGGCAGACGACAGATCGATGGCTGTCACATGCACGCCGAGACGTGCGAGCAGGATCGCGTGGAACCCGGTGCCGGTGCCGGCGTCGACCGCCCGCGTGATCCTGTGGCGGTCGACGAGCAGTGTGATGAACGGGCGTTCGCGGACGAAGCGCTGTTCGAACCCCGTCATCCGGTCGTAGTCGCCGGAGAGCCGGTCATAGAACCCGGCGATATCAACGGTCTCAGTCTTCTGGTCCATATGCGGGCACCTGTCCCCGGAAGTGATTGTACACGGGCGCGTTCAAGTTGTTGAAGCGCTTAAGGTATTCTTCGTTCGTGATGCCATTGCGCCAGAACCCGGTCACCATGGCCATGCCCACCACTGCCACGAACACCCCGGCGACGAGGACCCCGTAGACCCTGGTAGGGACCGCCGGTGCATGCCGCGCGGCACGCATCTCCAGCGTGTTCTTCACCGGACATGCCGCCACACATGCCATGCAGCTCGTGCATTCGTCGCTCCACACGCGCGTTGCCTTGTGTACGGTGATGCGCGACGGACACGCCTTCGTGCACAGTTCACAATCGATGCAACTCTCCTTCGTCCGGGTGATCTTCAGCGGACTGAGCCAGCCGGCGATGCCCAGCAACGCCCCGTACGGACATAGGAACCGGCACCAGAAGTTCTTGATGACCACCGACAGCAACGCCAGAATGATGATCGTCCAGAGTGCGAACGTGGTGATCTCGGCGAAGAAGAGATACATCTTCACGTCCGCCATCTTGTTGTACGGACTGTAGATGAACGCTGCCAGGTCGGCAACGTCCATGGTGACGATCGACGTAACAAAGAACGCCAGGAGGAGGTACTTGAGTGACCGCAGCGGATAATCCAGCCACCGGGGCGGATCGAAGGTCCGGCCGAACAGCTTCGTGCCCAGCATCCAGAGGGATTCACTCAGGGTCCCGATGGGGCACAGCCAGCTGCAGAAGGCTTTCTTGAGAACGACGCTCACCGCGAGGATCGCCAGAAGGATGATGAGTCCGGAGGGATGGACGTTGTTGACGATGCCCGTGTGCCACCAGTACTTCAGGCTCATGAGCGCGCTGATGGGCAGGAACCCTTCAGCGCCCGGGGGACGGTCAAAGAATGGCTCCGTTCCGCCCGACGTTCCCCAGCGCATGAACAGTGCGAATTCGATCCCGATCCAGATACAGAGAGCAACAAAGGCGAACTGCACGGTCGAACGCTGGAATTGCGAATCCTCGTTCCAGCGCGCGCGTAGCCTGCGGAACCACTGCGTCTCATTCTTGTACGCCGGCTTGCCGCGGCGCAACTCCTGAGGGATCTTCTTGATGCGCAATGGACGCGTCGATACCGGTGACGGGCCTGACGTCGCCTGGCGCTCTTCCATGAACCTCTCCTTCTCCTGCAGCAGCATGGTGCTCCTCCCTTCGTTCCCGTTAAATCAGATGGTCTTGTCTGATTACACCATAAAAAAAAGCATGCACTTCAATGGGCCTTCGACCGGTACTCCGGACGCTTCATGTCGCGCGCCATTTCGCCGATGTTCCTGCTGACCAGCATCTGATAGATCTGATCGCGTTGCTTCCCCCATGTCTCATGCACGGAGCAGGGGTTCTTCCCCGAGCACTCAGGGAAGCCGAGGACGCAGGACCGCGTGAAGGCATCGCCATCGATCGCTTCAACGATATGGAACAATGTGATGTCCTCCGGCGGCAAAGCCAGAGAGAACCCGCCCTTCGGTCCCTTCTCCGACCGCAACAGGCCCTTGCGCGTCAGACTCTGCAGGATCTTCCCGAGGAAATGATACGGGATCTTCAGCCGGCGCGTCAGGGCATTCGTCGGCACCCGCTCCCCTTCCGGCTTGAGGGCCAGAAAGAGCACTGCCTGGATGGCGTATTCACATTGTCGTGAGAAAAGGATGCTCATTTCTTTTCAGATATCTTTGTCTGAATATACAGAAAGCGTGAACCAAAGTCAAGTCCCCCGGACCCATTGACCCTTCACCGATTTCGGCGTACCTTCAGTTGCATCCTGATCACCATCCACCCGGAACCCTCCCATGCTCCTGAACCTTCGCACGACGCCCCACCGCGGCATCCTTGCAGCATTCTGCCTCGTTCTCTTCCCGTTCAGCGCTCTGGCACAGCCCGGCCTCCTTTCCGCGCGTCAGGTCGGACCGGGGGTCATTCATGCGCAGTTCATTCTCCCGGGACCTCTCACGGTGGATGTGCTGTCGGTCTCGCTCCGCGAGCCATTGGTCCAGATCGAGACCTATCGCCCCGATGGACTCACGGAGACCACGGTACAGGCCGCGGCGAATGACCGGCCCGGACACCGGGTACTCGGCGCGGTGAATGCCGATTTCTTCTCATTCCAGACCGGGTGGCCTGTCGGGAACCAGATCGTGAACGGCACTTGGGTCCTCGGGACGAGTTCGGCGCGATCACACATGGCGATCGATGCCGCCGGCCGACCGTTCATCGACCGGATCGCATTCACGGGAAGCGTGACGGGTCCCGACGGGTCGTCATTCACGCTCTCCGGCGTGAACGTCCCCCACCGGTCCCACCCGCTCATCCTGTACACACACTATCATGGCCGGACCACCGCGGCCGATTCCAGTCTGAGCGCATACACCCTGCGAATCCCCGACACGACCTGGACGGCACCGGACACACTGCGGGCCGTCGCGACCGCACGCGCCACGGACGGAGACGCAGCCATCGCACCGGGAACTGCGGTCCTCGCGGCGACAATGGACACGGCCGCGGCTTTCCTGACCCGGTCCATCCGGGACGGGGACACGCTGCGGCTCGTCCTCGGCACGCAGCCGGCGTTGCACGGGATCAGACAGATCATCGGAGGGTGTGGACGATTTCTTGCCGGCGGCCGCAATGTCACCGACAGCACATCGCGCCTGGAGGGCATCACAGAAAAGTTCACTGCGGTGCGGCATCCGCGGACGTTCGCGGGCTTCAACCGCGACACCACCATGCTCTACATCTGCACGGCCGACGGCAGACGGTCCACGAGCATCGGCATGACGTTCGCGGACATGGCGAACTTCCTGCTCTCGCTGGGGGCCTCGGAGGGCTTCAACCTGGATGGCGGGGGATCGACCACAATGGTGGTCCAGGGCACGATCGTGAACACCCCTTCGGACGTGACCGGCGAGCGGCCGGTCGCCAACTCCCTGCAGGTGATCAGTACAGCCGCGGACAGCCTGCTTGTCGCACCCCGTCGGTGACCCTTCCCGGTGCGATGGCGGCAACGACACCCACGCAGTGATCCATCAGCGCGGGAGCGGCGTCCGCGCTGCCGGCGCCATGCCGTTGCGCACGGCGATCATCTCCGCCACGATGCTCACCGCGATCTCTTCCGGCGTGTGCGACCCGATCGGGAGGCCGATCGGTGTGCTGATCCGTGCGATGCGGACATCATCCACGCCCGAGGCACGCAGCCCGTCCAGCACCACCTGCACCTTGTTCCCGCTCCCCAGCATCCCGAGGTACCGCCACTCTGCCCGCACGGCCTGATGCAGCACCGCGGCATCATCGCGGTGGCCGTGGGTCATGATCACCATGAACGACTGCGGGGTCACACCGAGACGGGCGATGATCCCATCGTAGGGCGCGCACACGACCCGCGCCGCAAGCGGATGCTTCTCCGCGGAGGCCCACTCTGCGCGCGGGTCGACCACTGTGACCATGAACCCCGTTTGCGCCGCGAGCCGTGACAGAGCCACGCCGCAGTGTCCGCCGCCGAAGATGATCAGCGGTACACCGGAGGCAAGCGGTTCCACGAGGATCTCCTCGACGCCGCCACACACCATCGGCGTCGCGATCCCGCTGCCATCCATGCGACCGAGATCGAACGACCACCGCACCGGGGTGCCGGGCTGCTCCGCGCGGATCTTGTCCAGCGTCATCTTCTCCAGCGCCCCGCCGCCGATCGTCCCCGCCACCAGACCGGAGATCCTGGCGATCATTTTCATCCCCGTGCGTGCCGGCGTGGAATCGGTGGTCGCGATGACCGTGGCAAGCCACGCGGGTTCCCCTTCACGCGAACACGCCGCCACTGTTTCGTAGAATGCAGACGCTGTGGCCATGAGTATCCCTGGATCACGGATAGTAGATACTGAGAGTTAGTGTTCTCCCCGCAGATCGTCGGGGGTGTTCACGTTATGGATCACACCATCGTCGCTGACCAGGACCCGGACGGTGCGCATGCCGCTACCGGCAATGATGGTGCGCAGCGATGCATCACGCCCGGCTTCCCGGATCAGGCCGAACAGTCCGGCCGGCACATACACCGGGTGGCCGCCACGGCCGAGATACTCAGGCTTCACCACGACATCCGTCTGCCCCTGCACGCACTCCATCAACAGGTGCATGGTCGCCGGTGCGATATAGGGATGATCCACCGGAAACACGAACACCCCCGGTGCACCGGCAACATGTCCGATCGCCTCCCGCAGCGACGACACCATTCCGCGGGAGGGGTCCGGGTTCGTCACAACAAGGATGGTCGGATCGAACTTCATGCGCACCCGATCCGCTTCCTGTGGCGCCACCACGCACACCACCGGTTCGCATCCGGCGATGCGAGCAAGACCCACCACCCGGTCCAGAAAGGTCCCACCTCCGGCAGGAAGCCGGTACTTCGGCTGTCCGATCCTCGCACCGCTTCCCGCGGCGAGGATGACGGCGGCCGGCGGGGTGATCACGCGAGTCCGATCTCCCGGTTCAACCCGTTGATCAGCGCATCCACCCTGGCGGGCTCCTCCTCGAACAATGCACGCCAGTACGCCGGATCCCATTGTGCGTTCAGTTCTTCCGACGACTTCCCCTGCTGCTCCACCCAGGTGTAGTATTTCAGGTTATGGATCGCCTTCCGATCGTAGTATCCGAGCTCCTTGAAGAAATCGATGCGCTGGTGATGCAACGGGCCCGAGAGATCGCGTTCCGCCTGCGCCGCGACATAGGCACCACGCTCGGCAGTGAGCTCGCCCAGGCGCGAGCGGTACATATCCGCGGAGTCCGTGAAGACCGTGAAGATGACGTCCTGTGCGGTCATCTCGAAGTACCGTGCGGTCTTGACCGCAGCCAGCATGTTGCAGATCGACGAGATCCCCAGCAGGGGGAGCTGTTCGATCACGCCGGGGGCCACACCCGCGCTGCGGAGGACAGACTTCCCTTCCGGCTCATTGAAGAGCCGCAGGATGCGCATGGCATCCTCGTCATCGATAGCGGCCACGCCGTCCGTGTTCCGGACGTTGTGCACCCAGGGCACATGCTTGTCGCCGATCCCCTCGATGCGATGGCCGCCGAAGCCGTTCATCAGGAGTGTCGGGCACTGCAATGCCTCGCCCGCCACGATCTTCAGATCGGGATGGAGCCGTTTCAGGAGATCACCCGCCGCGATCGTCCCCGCCGAACCCGTGGCGGAGATATACGCCGCCATCCGGCCGCCGGCACACGCCTTCTGGAACACCTCTTCCATCGCCGGCCCGGTGACCGCATAATGAAAGAGCGGATTGCCGAACTCCTCGAACTGGTTGAAGATGACATTGATGGGATCGCCCTTGAGCTCCCAGCATTTGTCATAGATCTCTTTCACATTCGATTCGCAGCCCGGGGTCGCTATGACCTCGGCACCGATCTCACGCAGCCACACGAAGCGTTCTTTCGACATCTCTTCGGGCAGGATCGCCACCGATGTGCAGCCGAGCAGGGCGCAATCAAACGCCCCGCCACGGCAGTAGTTGCCCGTGGAGGGCCACACGGCCTTGTGCGTGTCGGGATCGAACTCGCCGCTGGCCAGCCGCGGCACCAGGCACCCGAACGCGGCACCCACCTTGTGCGCACCCGTGGGGAAGTACTTGCCCACCAGTCCGATGATCCGGGCCGGAACGCCGGAGATCGCCGGGGGGATCTCCACGTAGTTCACCTCCCCGAACACTCCCGTCGCCATGTCGTTCTTCCAGGAGATGCGGAAGAGGTTCACGGGATTGATGTCCCACAGTCCGACACCCTTGAGCCGCGCGAGGATCGACGGGGGGATCTCCGAAGGGTTCGCCATCTGGCGGAATGTGGGGATGATGATGTTGCGTTCGCGGCAGCGTGCGGCCGTACGGGCGACGACCTCGGGGTGATGCTGTTTCACGATGCGTGACATGGTCATGCCCTTTCCGTGGAACGGGTCATGATCTGTTCCAGCTTCGCCACAGGATGCTGCATGCGGGTCAGGAACACGAGCGCGGCGATAACGAACGGCTTGAAGCCTGCTTCCTTATAGGTCTGGATGCGGTAGCGCTCGAACACCGACGCCGCCACTTCGCCCTGCGCACAACTCACGCCGGAGATATCGGCCGGCAGGCAGTGCATGTAGAGCGCCTTCCCGCCATTTGTGGTCTTCATCCTGGCCTCGGTGCATTCCCAGTCCTTGTGCTTCGCGTTCTCCGCGAGGCACTGCTTTTCGAGCTCGGTGAGCCCCGGACGGTCGCCCTGCTTCAGCAGCGCGGTCCGCTTCTCCATCACATGGAACGGTGCCCAGGATTTCGGGTACACGATGTCGGCCCCCGCGAACGCCTCGTCCATGGAAGTGCTGACGGTGAAAATCCCGCCCGCCGCAGCGGCCTGCTTCTTCGCCCGCTCCACGACGTCGGGGATGAGATCGTACCCTGCGGGAGACGCAAGCGCCACGTCCATGCCCATGCGCGTCATCAGTCCGATGATCCCCTGCGGCACCGACAACGGCTTGCCATAGCTCGGCGAATACGCCCAGGTCATGGCGATCTTCTTGCCCCGCAGAGCGTCCAGCGATCCGAACGCCGCCTTCAGGTGCGCGAGGTCCGCCAGGGTCTGGGTCGGATGGTCGATGTCGCACTGCAGATTGATCACGGACGGACGGCGGTGCAACACCCCCTTCTCGAACCCTTCCTGCACGGCGGCACCCACGTCGCGCATGTAGGTGTTACCGGCGCCGATATACATATCGTCACGGATCCCGATCACCTCGGCCAGGAAGGAGATCATGTTGGCGGTTTCACGGACGGTCTCGCCGTGGGCGATCTGGGACTTCACCTCGTCCAGCTCGGAGAGCCCGAGACCGAGCGCGTTGACGGCCGACGCAAAGCTGAAGCGCGTGCGCGTGGAATTGTCCCGGAAGATCGAGATCGCCAGACCGGTATCGAACGAACGGATCGAGACACCGTCACGGTGGAGCTTCTTGAGCAGCTCGGCGACCAGCAGGATCCCCTTGATCTCGTCGTCGGTGTGTTCCCAGGTGAGAAGAAGATCCTTGTTGAAGAGGTCGAGGTTCAGTCCGTGCAATGTATCGGGGGTGGGATTCATGGTGGAGTTCTTCAGATGGATGTGGATAGTGTTCAGGATCGTTCGGCGCCGTGCCGGTAGGACGGCACGGCGGCCTCGATGGCATCGACGATCTGCTGGTACCCTGTGCACCGGCAGAGATTGCCGTAGATCGCCCGTCCGATCTCCGCACGGGACGGGTTCTGATTCTTCAACAGGAACGCATGCGCGGTGAGCACCATGCCCGGCGTGCAGAAGCCGCACTGGATGGCACCATGGTCCACGAATGCCTGCTGCAGCGGATGCAGCGTGCCGTCCGGCGCCGCCAGCCCTTCGATCGTCAGCACCCGGTGGCCAGCTGCTTCACGGACGGTCTTGGTGCAGATCTTCATGGGTGCATCATCCAGCAGGATCGTGCACGCGCCGCACGCACCGATGTCGCAGGCGTTCTTCGCACCGGTCAGGTCGAGGTCCTCGCGGAGGAACATCACCAGCCGCTTGTCCGCCTGCTCCGGCGCGATCTCATGGGTCCGCCCGTTCACGATGATGGTCATCGCACACCTCCTTCCACTGGCTTCGGATGGATGGGCAGCGATGTGGAACGGATGCCGCTGGCGTTGTACACGGCATTGGCGACCGCCGGCGCCATCAGTTCGTTCGTCGGCTCGCCGATGCTTTTCGCGCCGGAGGGCGATTGCGGATCGGGGTTCTCGATGATGATGGCCTTCATGCGCGGCAGGTCCATCGAGCGCGGAATGCGGTAGGAATTCAGGTTGCTGTTCATGATCTTCCCGTCGCGGACGTCCAGGGCCTCGTGGAGCGCGTAGCCGATCCCCATCGCCATGCCGCCAAAGAACTGCCCCTCGAGCATCCCCTTGTTCACGGCCGTCCCCACGTCGTGCGCAGCAACGGCATTCAGCAGCTTGACCTTGCCGGTGCGCCGGTTCACCGTCAGCTCGATCGCCTGGCACCCATAGACCCAGGTGAAATACGCCCGCCCCTGCCCATGCTCCTCTTCCCACGACGTCGTCGGCGCACGGAACACCCCGAACGCATGCGGGAACTTCTTCTGCTTGAACATCGCGGTGATGACGTCATGGAACGGCACGCTTGTCCCGTTCGCCCCGCGGAGCGGGACGCCTGTGCTGCTCGTCGCCGTGTGAAGCCGCCCCCCC
>JAUQWO010000010.1 GCA_030835135.1 Bacteroidota bacterium | reverse complement strand
TATTTCGCATGAAAGTGCGGCGGGACGTGATCCCGATAGAAGATCGCAATGACTATTCCGAGAAATCGGCTAATCTCCGGCATGGAGCAAAGTACCGGAATTCCGGATTATCCGCAACCGCCTAACCAGCGGCTGCACCTGCCGCCGCGTCGGGGGCATCGGGGTCGTGACCGGAATCTGTTATAGATGTTGGTTCCTTGCAATTCAGCATTCGTTTCGCGGCGCAGGTGAGCCGCGATCCGTTAGGCACCACAACGAGCCGATGAGAGTTTCATCACGGCTATGTTCCCCGGCTTGCTCCGAGCAACCCGCGCAGGTTCATGTGAGAGCGTGAAATGATTGATGTCATTCTGACTGCACTCTTGTTCGTGAGTATTGGCATGTTAGTCTATGCGAACATCAGGAGGATGACTTTGACTTTGCATTTGCTGAACACATCCCAACCTGGGTACTGGCGATGGGTCAAGGAAATGAAGGCCGGGAACGCCAAAGACCCGTTTGAGATGAACCTGTACCAGGACTACCGTCGTTGGATGGTGCGCGGATACGGAATGGCCGCACTGGTCGTCATGGCTTCATTCATCTTGGCGTGGGTTCACCCGCTTGTTGGGCGTTGACCCTTGTCCGGCCGTGAGGGGGACCGCCACATACATGCATGAAGGAGTATTGAAATGGCCGCGGAATAATGCCCGGGGTGGTGCCTAACAAGCGGCTGCACCCGGCGCCGCGCCGGGTGCTCGGGGTTGGACACTTCGTTAGGCGGAAGTATGTGGTTAGAAGCAACCAACAGCGTTTCCAAGTCAGCAGTCACTTCGCGGCGCGGGTGAGCCGCGATCCGTTAGGGGGCGGGATCATCAGTGAGACATTCTTCCCATCATAGGCTTCTCTTCTGGCCGGTCGGAATTGTAAGTCTGGTGTTGATCCCCATTGTCTTGGGTTGGCACCTCCAATACGATCAAGCCTTCAGAGAGCCGATGGGGATGGAACTCAATTTGTTTCCGCATGATACTCCCAGGTATGCGCAATGCAAACGACTGCAGCTGATTGGACCAGAGGGAAACTGGAGACACTTTGTTATCAGTGAGGGTCGCGCGAAACAGACGGATGTTCTCGACTCAATCCACCAAGCGATTCGATTGCATGCGTCAAAGCACGATACGACCTCGGGGATCTGGATTACACTTGAGAGAGAGGCATCTTACGCGAACCTTGTCCTGGTCCTTGACTGGCTGAATTGTGAGGGGCTGGGGTCGTATGTTGTTGATGGCCCGGATATTTGGGTGTCCAGATTCCTCAAATCATCGGAGAAGGTACGCTCGCCCGAAAGAATCTTCATTTGCGGAATGGGCTTAAGCCACCATGAGCCAGCGCGGCCCACTCGAGCACAGGTGTTCCGGCAAATGCTCTCGGGATACTCTTTCTTGTCCAACAATAACACATATCCCGTCGCCCTTGTTCTTGCAGTAATATGGGGTGGCATTCTGATTCTAAATATCTCTCGTATCCGCGGGGCACGGAAACCGATAGTACCCGCCCCCTAACAAGCGGCTGCACCTGACGCCGCGCCACGGGCCCGGGGTATTGACCTTAGTCATTTATAGTGTTGGTTGACGTTTCCAATTCAGCAGTCGTTTCGCGGCGCAGGTGAGCCGCGATCCGTTAGGCGGCTTCTCCCGCCGTGGAGGAGGACTCATCGTGGGACGTGTATTGACCTGTGTTGCCATGATCCTCTGTGTCCTGAGTCTGACTGGATGCAAGGATATCGAGTGGATTCCTCCCCCAGGAGGAGATGCATACTTTGTCTTTGTCGACAAAGGAGCCGTGGTGCCCGAGCCGGTCGAGACTTTGGTTTCTGTTGAGCCGCAAAGGATATCGGGAACATCCACCCAGAGTGGAGTTGTCATCAGTTCGTGGTCGGCCGAGCTTGATGGTCAGGACCATGTACAGCTCATGCGCTTTGCCACTGACAGCATGCTATTCCGTGGACCCGAGCCGACATTCGGGCCGGGTTCCTGTGATGGTGCGAGGGAATTGATTGTCTATATCACGATCGATGGATTGGCCGACACGATTACCGTCCCAGGGATGAAAAGGTGTGGTAGCATAGCGTGGCCGTCAGGTCTGCGATCTCTTGTTTCCTTCAAAGATGATCTCATTACCAAGTACCACAAATAGAAGCCGCCTAACCAGCGGCTGCACCTGACGCCGCGCCACGGGCTTGGGGTATCGACCTTAGTCATTTATAGTGTTGGTTGAGGTTTTCAGAATCAGCAGTCGTTTCGCGGCGCAGGTGAGCCGCGATCCGTTAGGCAACCTCTATCGAGGACTATCTCAAGGCCGCCATGCCAGATTTCACTGACAGAGTCCCAAACTACTGGAAGTACACACTCGCAGAGTTGCGCGATGTAGAGAAGCACGTCAATCGCGTGAAGTATCCAGATCGGTTTGCCATGATTCAGAATGAGATAGAATCACGGTTGCGGGATGCAAAAGACGACGATGGGCATCTCCCGACAAAGTCGGGACCGATAGTATACGGTGGCTTTTGGCGGAGACTGGGCGCTGATCTCATCGATGCTCTCCTCCTTTCTCCTCTCAGCTTCGCTGTGATCTTCGTGACCGTGATGGTCAATCCATGGCTCATGATTCCTATGCAGCTCTTGGCAGCAGCGATAAACGCAGCCTATACAACTGTCCTGCATGCCCGGGTGGGAGCGACCATAGGTAAACTTGTTACCGGCCTCTCTGTGAGAAAACTGGATCTGTCCGCGATTGGCTGGGACGAGGCTGTCTTGCGCAGTTCAGTGGATTACGGTTTCATTGTGATCGGTTGGATTGGGAATGTGTTTGCGTTTTTCGCCATTCCCCGGGACTTGCTTCAGCAAGCAACAACTTCTGAGGCCTTACAATTACTTGTGCAGTATACACCATCCATATTCGTTCTCATACAAACACTATTCGCGCTCTGGTATTGGAGCGAAGTCGTGGTTCTTTTGTTCAATTCGAAGAAACGTGCACTGCACGATTTTATAGCGAAGACAGTGGTAGTCGTTACGTCGTCTGTACCAGATTACCAAGATGGTGGAGAGGTTGCCTAACCAGCGGCTGCACCTGACGCCGCGCCACGGGCATCGGGGTATTGACCTTAGTCATTTATAGTGTTGGTTGAGGTTTTCAAATTCAGCAGTCGTTTCGCGGCGCAGGTGAGCCGCGATCCGTTAGGGTGCGCGTGCGATGCACGCGCGACATCCAGAGAAAGCGTGGCCCCGCGGCTCA
>JAUQWO010000009.1 GCA_030835135.1 Bacteroidota bacterium | reverse complement strand
CTACAATCCCGCGGATCGCGCGTTGCCGGCGGGGCACCCATGCCTCGTAGTTGTCCGGAACCCTTTCCCTCTATTATTGTTATATTGTACACTGTTGCCGATCCGGACACGATGCCCCATTCCACCCGCATATTGCCCCTTCCGACCAGAAAAGCACATCGCCGGCTCATTCTGGTGGTTGCCCTTGCGTATACGCTCGGGTGGATCGCTCCGCTGGTCCATCACCACGCGCTGGACGTCCGGCTGTCGCCCGATGAAGCGATCGCCGCGCATACGTGCGGCGATGTCGAACATCACATCCCCCTTGAGTCGTTCCACGGATGCGATATCTGCTGGCAGACCAGCCAGCGGGAATCGCTCCCCGTCGAATGGGTGATCGCCGCACGGCTCGATGCCATCGTCGATGATCTTCGTGACGCCCGTACCTCGCGGCCTCACCCTGCGTTCGTACTACTCCCCGACAAGCGTGGTCCTCCATCCGTCGCATAGCGACGGGCCGTTACTTCACCGCGTTTTCCCTGAAGTGCACTATTGGAGGATCCATGCTTCGACATGCATCATTGCTGTCACGGGCATGCGTGCTGCTTGTGTTCATTGCCGCCGCAGGCCATTCCCAATCGATCAATCCCGATATCAGCGTCATCCCCGCATTCCTTCTCCAGACCAACGATGGAGAAAAGTTGGGCGAGGGGAAGCGCGTGTTCAGCCGTCCCGACCTGAGCTTCCAGGAACTCGAGATCGCGATCCAATCCTACCTCAACCCTTTCGCTAAGGCGAACGTGATGCTGGCGCTGCCGGGGCCGGACGTCGAAGCCGGCAAACTCGGCCTCGAAGAAGCGTACGTCACGGTGGTACGCGGATTGCCGCTCGACCTCAACCTGCGGTTCGGCAAATACCGGGTGGACTATGGCAAGCTGAACCTCATGCACCCGCACGCCTGGCCGTTCGTTTCTCAGCCACTGTCGCAGGAACGGTTCTTCGGTGAGGAGGGGCTGAATGATCTCGGCATCTCCGCAAGCGTGCTTCTCCCGACGGGGGACATCTACTCAAACCTGACCGTTGACCTGCTGCGCGGCTTATCGATCGGCGAGGCCGTCGGGATGGAGGACACGACGGGCAACCGTCCGTACTACGCCACCTCGGCACGGCTGATGGGCTTCTTCCCGCTCGGCGACAATAGCGACCTGGAGGTCGGGCTCAGCGGCTATACCGGTATCCATGATCCGTACAACCGTGACCGGTTCTGGTACGCGAACCTCGATTTCAAGTACAAGTACCGTCCGGATGCCTACACCGCGCTCGTGATCCAGGGAGAGTATCTGCACAATACGCGAGACGCGTGGCAGGACCGCGATCTCACCCCGTACAAGGATGCGAACGGAGACCCGCAGCGCCGCTCCATCGGGACGTCCGGCATGTATCTGTTCGCGGATTATCAGTTCATGAAGCTGTACAGTGTGGGCGCGCGGTTCGATTGGACCGAATCGCCGTACAGTGCCGATGACCGTGCCCAGGGCGCTGCGGTGTTCTTCGGGTACTACCCCGTCGAGGAAACCCTCGGACTCCGGCTGGAGTACCAGCACGTGAAGACCGATCTCCCAGGGGCATCACAGTCGGTGAATGCGATCACGCTGCAGGCCCTTTTCTCACTCGGGCCGCACAAAGCCCACCCATTCTAACGAACGTCTCATCCTGTCAGGGAATTGCCATCATGAAACATCTTCTCGTAGTACTCCTCGTGCTCTGCGCGGGACTCACACATGCGGCCGTGAAGGTCGTTACCACGTTGCCGGACCTCGCCGACCTCGTGCGGCAGGTCGGCGGCGACAGGGTCACGGTGGACAATATCGTCCGCGGCGACCAGAACCCACATTTCGTGGAAGTGAAGCCGAGCTACATGATGAAGCTCAAGTCCGCCGACCTGTTCTTCATGATCGGTATGGACCTCGAAATGTGGGCACCGCAGATCATCGACGGCTCGCGGAACACGAAGGTCGAAGTCGTCGATCTCTCGAAGCACATCATGAAACTGGAGGTCCCTGCAAAACTGGATGCCAGCGAAGGCGACGTCCACAAGTATGGCAACCCGCATTACTGGCTGGACCCGCGGAACGTGCGGATCATGATGGGGGAGATCGTGGCCGCCCTCGCGCGGGTGTCGCCGGGGGATGAACAGTACTTCCGATCGAACGCGGATGCCTACCTCAGGACCCTGGACGCGAAGATCGCACAGTGGACCGCGGCCATGAAGCCGTTCGCGGGCGCGAAGGTGATCACGTTCCATAAGAGCTGGACCTACTTCGCGTCCTGGCTGGGGTTGACTGTCGCCGGACAGGTGGAGCCCAAGCCCGGCATCGTGCCGAGTCCGGCACATACGGCGGAGCTCATTACGCTCGTGAGGCAGTCCGGCATCAAGGCCATCATCGTCGAGCCGTTCTATGACCTGAGCGCTCCGAACCAGATCGCGCGGTCGACCGGGAGCAAGGTGATCCGCCTTGCCACGTCGGTCGGCGGTGCCGATGGCACGAAGGATTACATTTCCCTCATGGAGCACAACATCGCGCACCTCGCAGGAGCCCTCCGGTGACCGGACAGGAGATCATCCGTTTCGAGCACGTGCGGTTGGGGTATGGAAGGAAGGTGGTCCTTCCGGATGTGACATTCGCCATCCGGGCGGGGGAATTCTTCGGCGTGGTCGGGCCGAATGGCGCGGGGAAGACGACACTGCTCCGCGCCATTCTCGGCACGCTGAAGCCGCAGGCCGGCACGCTCAGCGCGCGCAACGCGGCCGGCTCGCCGATCCGTTGGGGCTACGTGCCGCAGCGCGACGCGATCGATTCCGTCCTGCCGTTCACGGCGCTGGATGTGGTGATGATGGGGCGCTACCACAGGGTCGGTCCCGTGCGGCTCCCGGGCAAGAACGATCGCGCGGCGGCTCTGAGGTCAATGGAGCACGTCGGGGTGGAGGGACTCGGAGGGCGCGTGTTCCGTGACCTGTCGGGCGGACAGAAGCAGCGGGTGCTCATCGCGCGCGCACTGGCCTCCGAGCCCGACGTGCTCGTGCTGGACGAGCCGGCGAACGGCATGGATCTCGCGTCGCGTGTCGCCATGCTGGACCTGATCGATGCTTTGCACGAGCGCGACAGGCTGACGGTGATCATGGTGAGTCACCAGTTGGACGACGTGGCGAACCTTGCACAGCAGATCGCGCTGGTCGAACGCGACTTCTTCCAGGTGGGACCGCTGGCGGACGTGCTCACGCCGGCGAATCTTTCCGCGTTGTACCGGGTACCCATGCATGTGGAGCATGTCACCGGGCGTACCGTAGTGACGGTGGGAGGGCGCGATGAACGTCGGTGAGATCATCACAACATTGGTCCGCGAGTTCCCGTATGCGCTCTACGGAAGTGTGCTGGTCGGCGTTGCGTGCGCCTTCCTGGGGGTGTATGTGGTCGCGAAGCGCGTCGTGTTCCTGGGGGCGGTGCTCACGCAGGCATCGGTGCTGGGACTCGCGCTCACGTTCCTCCCGTTCGTGCCGGTCCCGCACACCGTGGGTGCCGTGGCGGTCACGCTGATCACCGTGGTGATCATTTCGCGAATGCTGACGGAGAAGAAGACGCCGCGCGATGCGGTACTCGGAGTGGTGTTCATCACGTCGGTGGCCACACGCATCCTGATCATGCAGAAGACGCCACATGTGGAAGCGGCGGAGATCGAGAATCTGCTCCGCGGGGATATCCTGTTCGTGACACCGGAGCTGTTCTGGCTGATGGCCGGGGCGTTCGTGCTCGCGATGGCGGGACATCTCCTGTTCTTCAAGGAGTTCATCTTTGTCACGTTCGATGCAGAGACAGCGGCGACGCAGGGGTACCGGGCGCGCGGGTGGGAGATGGTGTTCTATCTGATCGCCGGTGTGGTCATCTCGTTCGCCACGCACATGGTGGGCGACCTGTTCGTGTTCGGGTTCCTCGTTGTGCCTCCGGTGGCGGCGATGCTGCTGACGCGGAGCGTGAAGGGGATCTTCCTGGTGTCGGTACTGATCGGGGTGCTGGCGCCGGTGGTGGGGCTCGTGCTGGCGTTCATGTTCGACTTCCCCGCGTCGCCGGCGATCGTGGGAGTGGCGTCGGTGGTGCTGGCCGCCGCATGGCTCGTGAGCATCGTGCGGCGGTAATTGCAGATGCCCGGGCAGTGCTGTTGGGTCCGGGGGATGTTCCTGGGGTGTAGCTGTTGGGCCCGGGGGGTGCTCCTCCAAACGGAATTCCGGGCATAGAACGCGCATCCAGCCCGCTGGAATTCCGTTT